>DFLF01000005.1 GCA_002373675.1 Pseudobutyrivibrio sp. UBA3626 | reverse complement strand
CAGTGCCCGTTCAATGCAAAATATGTTCCGGTTTTGGAGCAGACGGCAAAAGAAAATGGTATTGCATTCAAGGCTATACATCTTGAATGCAAAGAAGAAGCACAGAATGCACCGACTCCGATTACGAATTATGCGTTATTTCATGATGGGGAGTATGTTACAAACGAGCAAATGAACGATAAGAAATTCTTAAAACTTACAGGAAAGTGATAGTCGTTTATATTGGAAAATAATTGCACAACTTCAAATTTGTAGGGGGATTAAATTGGAGAAGATTTTAGCTGCTTGTGGAAATAATTGCGCAGTCTGCCCAAGGTATGTGGCGCATCCATACGAAAAGTCAGATGAAGAATTGTTTTCAGGTTACCAAATTATTTGAGCCTAAGTGTAGAGAAGTATGCATTGACGAGGAATATCTGCAGCTGAAGACGGCTTTCTTTGAGAAGGAATATAATTTAGAAAATAGGGGAATAGGAATGAAAATGGTGCCCAAATAATGAAGTAACAAGTTGATTATAATTATAGTTTTAGTAGCTATAGAATCCCCTGGGTCGACAAATGAATACTGAATATTGGATTCAGGACACTTATCCTTAAGTGGCCTTGATTAACATAAAACACACCCTCCTGGGAATGTCAAAAGATGGAAAATTATCCAGTACTTTGACATGACCTGAGTAGGGTGTGTTATTTATGGAAATTAATAAGAACGCAAGAATTATTGTAGCGAACACTGGGATAACGTGATATAATTAAAAAGACGTTTAAGTGGCGTAGTTGGCTATTTGTAAACAGTTTCAATTATTAAGAGGAACGTATTATGGCAGTATCTTATAAGAAACTATTTAAACTAATGATTGATAAAGATATGAAGCGCAAAGATTTGATACAGAAGACTGGATTGAGTTATGCAACTATTGCAAAACTTGAAAACGGTGAAAATGTTCAAATGGAAGTGTTGGAGAGAATATGTAAGGAGTTTAAGTGCCAGTTAAATGATATAGCGGAAATTTCATTTGAAGATTGAAATAGGTTTTTTGAGGCAAAAGATGGGCATAGTTATTGATAGTAATTTAAGGAGTATTCTCAAGAAAATTTATAGCGATATTGAAAATAATGGAGGAGAGGTATCGGTGTCTTCCCCTGATTATAAGCAGACACAAATCGATGTACTCGTTGCTAAAGGATTGGTTAGTAAGATTGATGCTAGCGCTTTAGATGGTTGGGGATATATTTTAAGACCAACATATGAAGGTGAAATAGCGATTATGGAATGTGGTAATACATTAAAAAGTAAAGTCGATGAGTTTATTAATAGAGGCATTGAAATTGGAAATAAAGAATCTCATACATCAGCAGGTCCATATCATATTACGTCTGTGAGTGGGCCTATGTATGATAAATGGATGGGGGAAATAAACATTTTTAATGAAAGGCATTTGAAAAACCATCCTCTACACGACAGTATATATACTACATACTTTCATCGAAAACATAAGCCGTCATCATATGATGATATGATGGGACATTTGCGGGCGTTATCGGTAGATGAAGAGTTTTTTGGACAGTCAAGTAATACAGAAAAGGAAACCAGTCAAATGATAAATGATTCTGTAGCGCAGATGTTGAAAAGAGATATTGATAGATGCAATTCTTTTTTAGAGAATCCATTTAATGACTCTGTGGGAGTTGATATATACGAAGATATTACAAGTAAATATGATTCAATTATCCCTAATTTGGGGAATGGATTATATCAATACTATGCAGAGCAACATTTTTATGACCCGGAGATTTCGGGGGATACATTATCATTTAACTTGAAAAACTTAAAGAACAAAATGGTGTCTTATTTGGCATTGAATTATCCAGACATAGCTAAGGTTGCAGGTGAGGCCGATAGAGGGCTAAGCGATAAAGATAAAAAGGTTATGAGTAATAAAGTTTTTATCGTTCATGGACACGATAATGAAGCAAAACAGGAAATGGCAAGAACTCTTGAAAAGGCAGGATTTGAAGCTGTTATTCTACATGAACAAGCAGACAGCGGGTTGACGATTATTGAGAAAATCGAAAGGTATACAGATGTAGCCTTTGCAGTGGTTTTATATACTGAATGTGATTTGGGCAGAGAAAAAGAAGCAGATATAGGTTCTGAGAAATATCGTGCAAGGCAAAACGTAGTATTTGAGCATGGATATTTAATAGGAAAACTTGGAAGACACAATGTATGCGCTATTGTAAAGGGTGATGTTGATACCCCGGGTGATATAAGCGGGGTTGTTTATACACCAATGGATTCAAATGGTGCGTGGAAGATGCAACTTGGGAAAAATATGAAAGATGCAGGTTTGAATGTTGATATGAATAAACTATGCATTTAGTAACCTCAAAAAGAGGATATCATGAGAGTGAAAAAGAATCTATAGATAAATTGATGAGGAGAATTAGTAGAGTATGTTTAGATATATAGATCTGTTTTGTGGCATTGGTGGTTTTCATCAAGGTATGGAACGAGTGGCTGATAATAATGGGTTCAGAACAGAATGGGCGGAGGTATGGCTATGGACTTGGAATCTGGAGAAATGCATATTACAGACTGTGGTTCTTCGTCAATATTAAATGATGACGAGGATGATTGGTAGAGCTTTTATTGACTTCTGGCCCATTGGCCCAGAAGTTATTTTTATGCCGGAGTTATTTTTAACTTTTGCTCCACTGGAGCAAAAGTTGCCTTCAGAAGGACTTGTAGTCCAGTGGACCACAAGTGGAATTTGGGGTTTTAGAATACGCCTAAAGCGAGCGACATAGGAGCACGGAAAATTTGCGTAAAGGGGTATGCACCTTTATGCGTATCCTGTTACTTACTTTTTAAGTGAAGTAACGGATTATCCGCATTTATTACAAGCACGGGATTATTCGTTGAAAATATTCGCCTAAAGGAATATACTTTAAATGTAGTGAATTGACGCCTATTTTTATGGAGGTGCTATATGAATTTTGTACCGTCAGCAGTTAAGGCAGAGGAATGGGGCATAAGTCAAAGACGAGTAGCTATTTTATGTAAAGAAGGACGGGTTCCTGGAGCGGAATTAGTTGGTAACAGATGGTTTTTGCCGACGGATGCTGTTAAGCCTGAGAATCCAAGAAAGGCAAAGAAGAATAACCAGTAAGAGTTAGGTGAATTATAAAAGGGTAAGAGGTTAGATATGGGGAAGCTTGTGAGAGATCGAATTCCTGAGATTATAAAAGCCGATGGCAAGAGTCCGATAACGAGGATTTTGCTGGAGGATGAATACCTTCAGGAATTGGATACAAAACTTAATGAAGAAGTTGCAGAATATCAAGCTGACAAATCGATTGAAGAGATGGCGGATGTTTTAGAAGTGTTATTTGCTATCTGTGAGGCTAGAGGATATTCCATTGAGCAACTTATGAAAGTTAAGCAAGATAAACAGGATAAAAGAGGCGGTTTTAAAGACCGGATATTCTGGGAGGGCAACGAATGATGAATAGTGAGCTCGACCTTAATGTTGATGGGAAATATTATAATAATTTGGATGTGGCTGGTTTTTCACAGATGTTGAAAGATCCATCTTATTGCTATAAGTTTTATTGGCTCGAAGCAATCGTCAAAATGATTTCTAGAGATGTTGTAAATACATCTTTTAATGACATTATTGATGAGATGATTTGTAATGCCTGGTACACCGTTTTGGAGTTCCATGTTCATTTGAGTGGATTCCTACTTGGCGAGCCTCGCGATGCGCTTGAACTTGCGGTTATTACAGTTCAGGAGTTGAGCGGATTAAGAGCCGATGCGGATTCAGAAAGCATAAGAAACGAAATCGTCAAATATGATAATAAGCTTCGTGAATATAAAAATAGATTGACGAGAAATGTTCCATATAGAGCACTTTCGGGGTTCTTTGATAATGCGAATCAAATTGTGGATTGGGGAAGAACAGGAGCATTGATTAAGTATGCTCAATTATTAAATCAATCTACACCGCTACCATATGTTATTGGTGAGAGCATGGGATTAAAGCGTGAAGTGGCTTTCAGGGAGGAATGGATAAGCCTGATTAAAGATAATACAGTTTCCATACTAGGATGGATTCAATTTGAAAAAGTGAAATGGCTTCAGAGTAATAATCCAGAGGTCCCAAGCTTGGTATATAAATTGGCACCCATGGATGAAAAAATGCGTAAGCTTAATCATGTAAGAGCTTTATGGGAACTGATTCTTGAACAGCAGCCAATTATAGATGTGTTTAAGGACACGCCTATTGAAAAAGGAAAATATGATATCGATCATTTTATTCCATGGTCATTTGTAATGAATGATGAACTATGGAATTTGATGCCGATGGATTCTTCTTTGAATTCATCGAAGAGTAATAAGCTGCCAGATTGGAACCGTTTCTTCGGGAAGTTTGCAAATAATCAGTTTATTCTTTACGGCATGATAAATGATGATAGTCATCCACAGATACGAAATAGCTTTGAAAAATGCTATAAGGATAATCTTCATTCGATATGGGCAAATCAAGAACTATATCGAAGAGGAAATACACAAACTGAATTTTACAATATTCTGGAGAAGAATATGCAACCTGTCTATGACAGTGCAAAGAGACAGGGGTATTTGGTGTGGTAGATTTTTTCAATTGTGACGGAAAAGGTCGTAATGTTAATAGTATAGTGGTGAGAAATAATGATTAGGGAAATAAAAACTTATGGAGCAAATTGAACTTATACAGCATTGGAATTATTTTTGTTCGCTTGCTGAACGATTTGATGATACAAAGCATTATATAGACCATGGGTTGCAAGAACATGATGGAATAAGAGAACTTGTACATGGAAAAGTATACTCTGATATTTTTAAACAAATAATTGTTTTAGCAGCCTCTGAATTTGAAATAATGAGTAAGGCCTTATGTAGTGTTAAGGGAGTAAAAACCAAGAGGATAAGAGATATAAGCGGGACAATACTAGGATTATTTCCTAAAATTATTGATTTTGAAGTAAGTACACCTTTTTGGATTAATACTCCGTTACATGATTGGGAAACCACACGTATTGATAATGGAAAAAATATAAAAGTAGATGGTTTGGACTGGTGGTTTGCATATAATTCAATAAAACATGACGAGAAGGAATCTATAAAAAATGAAACACTTGAAAATGCAGCACTAGCATTGGCTTCACTTTTTATTATTGAAATTTACCTGATGAAAGAACTGTTTGGAAACATGAGTATTGTTTATGCATATCCAACAGTATATTTCAAGTGTAAGTATTTGCCCCATCCTGTTAGTAGCGGAGATGGATTGCTGCCGGATGAAGGTGGTTTATCCCCTACTGAAAGATATATGAAGGATTATCCTGATTATTTTAATGAATGTAGTTGTGATAATAAATAGAGGTCGTGCTTGATTTATTAATACGGAGTCTCTTTTAGAAATGTAAGAGTTTAAAATACCATCGATAAACAATTTATTGAGATAGTAAATACTATCAATAAAACAGGTAGTATTCAACAAATAGTTAAGAGGACTAATGAAAAGAATAGGACAATAATTATGGGATGGACAGTTAAAGAATTTACTAACGGTAATAATAGAGTTGTATATATTGACGTAGACTCAGTTGATGGATATTTAGAGGGGTTAATTGATAAATATATTGTTGATATATGCTATAGGGATAGTTCTTTTAAAATAAAAAAGGCGAAGAAGTATATAATGGACTTTATTGACACTGATGATGAAGATCGCAAGAAGGGCGCAGTTGCAGAATTCTTTTTGCATTTATATTTAAATTCTATAGATATGGAGCAAGATTTTCTTTTTAAGAATTTGGAAGAAAACTCGCCCAAAAAAGGATTTGATGGTGTTTATAAGGATGCCAACAAAGAAGTTTGGTATGTTGAGAGTAAATCTGGCGCAGTAACTTCATGCACCCATAAAGGGAAAGTGCAGGAAGCATTTAGAGATTTAAAGGATAAATTTTCTAGCACTACTAAGAATGATCCATGGCTTAATGCATATCATCATTTAAGAGAAATAAATCCAACGGATTCATTATTGAATAAGTTTAGAGCACTATCAGATGAATATGATGCAGGAAAAGCAATAGATATGTCTGCGTATAATATTTCACCCTGTGGTACTGTGTATGATAATACAGGTACGGTTTATAGTGCAGAAGACATATCTAACGACGTTTTTGATTACTTTAATGGAAAAGATTTTAATAAGCTTTTTTCTATTTGTGTAACGCAAAGAGCTGTAGTTGAATTTGAACAATATTTGGAGAAGTAGGGCATGAAGAAAACAGAGCGATTATACAGTTTATCTGATTTCGCGAGGATTATGCGAAAATTATATGAAAACAAAGCTATGGATGAAGGAGAAAAAAGTTATATTTTAGGCTGCGTTCTGTTACTTCTTAAAGAGTATGATAATACAAATGAAAAAGAGTTATTCGAATTAGCATATTCAATAGTATTACGATATTCAATTGGTACAAATGATTATCAGCCTTTATATGATGTATCCTGCAACTATGGATTCTACCCTACGGTAAAATTTATAAATCAAAAGAAGCTACTTGAAAAGTCATTTATACAAAATGCCATTTTAGATTATAAAGTGAAAAACAAGTTCACTAATGATGGGTATGTAGAAACGTATGAGCAGAATAAAACTAGATTGAATATAATTTCTTCTGACAAATCAAGTATTGCATTTATTGCTCCCACATCGTCTGGAAAGAGCTCGTTAATTATACAGCATTTGAGAAAAAATGATGTAATAAAAAAAGCGGTTGTTCTTGTGCCGACAAAATCGTTGATTGCACAATCTTATATGGATTTGCGAAAAGGAATAACTAATAAGAAAATAATAAGTCATGAAGGCATGTACAATGGCGAAACAGAATTTGTAGGTGCATTGACCCAAGAAAGATTGCTTCGCTTGTTGGAAAATAATAAAGAGCTTCAGTTGGATTGTGTTTATGTAGATGAAGCTCATAATATTTTTTCTAATGATAGTAGAAATGTATTATTAGCTCGAGCTCTGAAATTATGTAAAGAGCGAAATGAAAACACTCAGATAATTTTTTTATCTCCATTCATAAATGACGTAACCAATCTATCAATTGGTAATATTCAGGAAATTGATGAACAAAGAATTTCTTTTAATATTAAAGAACCTAATATTTTTGTTAGATGTCGGGACGGTGCAATTCAAGTATTTGATAGGTTTTTGGGTGACTTTTATGATGTTGGTAAAAGTGAAAATGCGTTTGAGTATATAAGGAATAATCGGAAGAATAAAAATTTCATTTTTTTAAACACGCCGCCTAAAATAGAGAAGTTTGCGGAGGAGTTGTTTGAGAATACAGATGAAATAGAGATGGATGCTGAACTAGAAGAACTTTGTAGTATTTTAGCTGAAAATGTTCATCCAGATTTTAATATTATAAGATACTTATCTCATGGGATAATTTATCTTCACGCAAAAATACCAGATCATATAAAAGAATATCTTGAGTATCAGTTTAAGATTAATAAAAAGATTAAGTATTTAGTTGCTAATGTTGTAATAATGGAGGGGATAAACCTTCCAATTGATTGCTTGTTTGTATGCAGTATTTGGAATATGACTAGTTCTGCGTTGCAAAATTTGATAGGACGAGTTAATAGACTTAATATTGTTTTTGATGATGAAAAGGGAGATCTATCTAAACTTATACCTGAGATTCACTTTGTGGATACGCCTGGTTATACGGCATCAAATCGTAAACTTGAAAACGAAATAAAGAAAATATATCAATCTAGCAAGGATGCGGTTAGGAATCCTTTACTTGAAAAATGTTCTTTGGAAGATTTAAGAGTAAAATCAAGGGAAAGAAATCGTATAATCAATGAACAAATATTAGAGCATGAAAATATATATCATTCGGCATCTCAGGATATCGTTGAGCAATTTAGAAAAAAGCTTATTGTTGCTGGAATGAATCAGTTTGTGAATGTTTCGCGGGATAATACTGAGCAGATAATGAAGAATATCGAAAAATGCAACTATAACATGGATGTTATGGATATTGTTAGTTTTATTTTTACACAGAATGTTGAGGTTACGAATCAAGAATTTAGAAGACTAAAAAATCAATCTGCTGTGAATTATTATAAGTTTTTTATGTCAGAACTTCGCAAAGGTGATTTTGCTGCATTAATAACATCGCAATTAGAATATCAGCTTTCAAGAGCATTAAAAGATAATGAACCATATATGTATGTTGGTAGAGAATATGGCGATGAAAAAGGCTGGTATGATGATATTGCAAAAGGTCAAGAAGTATATGTAGATATTAGAAAAAAAACGCGATCGCAATTAATAAATCTTATAATTGTTAAGACAAAGGTAGAACAAGAGTTTTTGGGTTTTCAGTACAATAGAGCAGTTAATTTCTTACATGATAATGGCTATCTCAATGATGAAAAATACAATCTGGAAATATATGGGACTACAGATGAAAATAAAATTCAATTACTGAATTTAGGTATTTCATTATCACTATTAAATCGGTTAGATGAAAATAATCAATTTGATAATATTACATTTGATGTTTATGGAAATATGGTTGCCAATAGCAAGCTTCAAGAATTCAGAAACACTCAGAATGGTCTTACTAGATACGAGATGGATAAATATATCATTTTTGAATGATTTATGGGAGCTACACTATTATTCAAGCAAAAGATGAGGATGACAGCGATGTTAAACATTAATAAAAAAGCTTGGTTTGATATTACTAATGATGATATCAAAGTTTTTTTGAGCGCATTTGCGGGAGAAGCAAATAACGATGAAAATTTCTTTTTTGAATTCAAGGATTCAGCCGTAAACAATCAGAAAATAACTAATGAAGTGTGTGCATTTGCAAATACTTATGGTGGTTATATTTTTATTGGAGTATCCGATACGAAAGAGATTAGTGGATGCGGTAATTGGTCTGAGGAGCGTATTCAAAATTTGATTTGTGATTGCGTTTCTCCTTTGCCTAGCTATGATGCTAGAAGATTTTTAGTTGATGATAAGAATCTATTAATTATTAAAATAGATGAAGGCTCAAGGCAGCCATATCTTACCAATAAGGGGGAGATTCTTGAAAGAATTTCTTCGGGATGCAGAAAGCTTGTTAGTGAAGAACGATTATCTACAATTTATCGCAGGAATAAGGAACAACAAAAAAGGATAGAAAAAAAGCTAACGCTGGAACCAATTAACACAGGGAGAAATGATTTTCCAAATAACATAGTTGCAGTTGTTGATGTTGGGTTTGAAGTTATCTCGAATGATGATTTTAACCTACAGAAGGATTTTTATTCATGCAATCCTAATGATATCTATAACAAGTTTATGGAATTAGGAATATCATCTGTATATCGAGTTGGAAACTGCTTAAATATTGCGTTTGGAAATGTCACCATGAATTCAGCAGATGGAGAGTTGGATACCATGCTGCAGGCAGGATTAAACAATTTTATGGTTATGTATCCTGAAGGATCGGTCAAGTTAAGATGTATTTTATCAGTAGCTAAGGATGGAAATGTGTATGTTGATAATATAATGTCCTCGCTGACGGCTTATCGAAGTGTTTATGAATATCTATTCCCTGATTTTGAAAAGAAGTTTTTTTATGCTTCTAAGTACGAACAACTTCAAGTGGTGAAATCTTTTAAACCAAGACTTAAAGAGAGTGTAGAGAATGCTTTTGAAGAGGGGGAGTTAGCTGTAGGACATATTATTTATACAGGCGGTCGAATTTCAAGTTATGGATATTGGCAAATAGATAAGAGCTCGTTTGAGAGTGTCGGAGAAGAGTACTCGGCAAAAAGAATACTTGATGTATTGTTTAGAACAAGTTATTCAATTATGGGAATGATGTAATAAAAAGAGAAGCATAGATTTAAGCGTTGTGTTGTTATCTATTTAATTGCCTAGAGACCTAGAGGGTTTACCAGTTGGTGGTATAAAAGAAGTGGAAGAAAGAAGGGTATAAATATGAATAATGAATTAGATCTATTAATTGACAAATACTTGAAGGAGAGATACGAGTTTAATGTGTCTCTTTTTTCAGAATTAGAAAAAATGAGAGTGGATTTTATTGAAACGTATCCTATCCCAAAAATTAAAAGCCTGAGCCTTAATGAATATACTCCGGTAACTCAAGCGTCTTATACATTCAGTAGTAGATTGCGTTGGGACTTACAGCATTTAGGAACGATGGGCAACGCTTATCCAGATGTTTTTGGTATATATGAGAAAGGCTATCAGATTAAATTATCAAAGACTTATGGCAATATATTTGACGATGATTACAATGGTGCCTTCGAGAGAATAAAGGAAGATATTGTTGCAGTGCTTGAAGCTGCTGCTGCTGATGATTTTGAAGCAATAGAAAAAAGCAGACTAAACAGTCTTTTTAAGAACAAGCTCTTGATGGTGTATTATCCAGATAAGGTTATACCAGTATGTGTAAAGAATACCTTAGATGCTTATTGCGAAGCTGTCGGTTTTATTTCGCCAAAGAATATGCCTTTTGTATTCAAAAATCGAGCTTTGAAAGAATACAAGGATCAGAGTGAAACTTTTTCAGAGTGGTCTAATTCTCAGTTTATGGGCTTTTGCGATTGGATTTGGAGACAGAATAAAAAAGTAACTTTAAAAAAGGCAATTCCACGGCAAGATGCTGAAAAAGCAATAAAACTAGAAAAAGAAATAGAAGATTTACATGTAACGGGAGAAGACAAGGAAGCTGTTGTTAAGGTTAGAGTTAATCAAGGTGTCTTTAGAGATAAACTCTTGCATAGATATCATAAATGTTGTTTATGCAATGTGAATCTTAATGGCTTGCTTGTGGCAAGTCATATTAAACCATGGGTAGTTAGTACACCAGAGGAACGATTAGACATCAATAATGGTTTTATTTTCTGCCCTACTCACGACAAGTTATTTGATAAGGGATATATTTCATTTGACGATAACGGTAAAATCCTGATTTCAGAGGAAATGGACCAGATTAATCAAATCTTTTGTAATATTAACAGCGATATGAGCATAGATGTTAATGATAAGCAAAAAGGTTACTTAGAATATCATAGAAAGATGTTTGGATATTAATGTATACATTAGAACAACAATTTAGACTTAAGTATAGCGAAATAATGGAGAACTTCCAGTGTATTGAATATGACTTAAAACGCATTTATTCAGCAATGTCTGCGGATGATTTTGATGATAATATGGATATGCTTGAGTTTTCTAATATGGGAAAGACATTAAGAGAACTTGAAGACATGGATAATAGTGATGGAAATCCATATTTGTCTGAAGAGGATTATGATACGTTAGATGCAATTAGAGAGCTACGAAATTATTGGGCTCATCAATGCTACTTGGAGTGGGTCTATTGCCATGATAATTGGGAACGCAATAGTAAATTACAGAAGGTCTATAATAGGCTTGTAAATGAAACAAATCGGGTGGCAAAGTTACAGAATAAACTTGAGAGATTTTACTTGGATACTTTTTGTTAAGTGGAAATATAGTCATGCAAAGTCATGCAAAACACCTGCCCCTATAAATGGACAGGTATTTTGCTATCATGGAAATCATAAAAAGGGGGGAGTGTTGTTGTACGATTTTTTGCGACCTGCCAGATTTTCCGATATTTTGTAGATTATTATTGCAAACGTACGTTCACGGTGATGTACTTCTAATCAGGAAGTAAAGAAAGCAGATTGCTTCCTTTAGAAAGGAGCGGCGTATGAGACACAAATCTACAGAGCTTATGGGTACTATTAAGGCATTTATAGAAGAATACTACAAGAATTATCGCCACTCACCGTCTACAACAGAGATTGCAGATGCGGTCGGTATTGCCAGAGGAATATGAGTCATTGCCTGCTTTTATGTTTGGCAAAGAAATGTTTTTATTGCTAAAAGTGGACTGATATATTATAATATGCCTTGTAACTGAAAATTGGGGCGTGATGCTTTTTAAATTTTAGGTTCTATTTGTACGAGATTTATTCCTGCATATGCAAGTGTGCTTGAGTAAATACATGAAAATAGAGAAGAAAATTTAAGATTCATGTCTGATGCAGACGATTACTATTTCACGAGTAGTCTATTTTGTGTTAGATTATTATGTCCCTTTCAGCAGAGAATTGCAGAAAGGATTTTTTATTTTATGGAAAAGAAAGATTTATTTGACAAGCTGGTGCCACAGCAGATTGGCAACTACAAATTTAGTAATGAAGCACTTCTTAAACAGGCATTTACACGCCGTTCTTACACTGAAGAGAATGGCGGAGAAAACAATGAAGTATTAGAGTTCATTGGAGACAAAGCGCTGGATATCGCTGTAGTAAGATACCTGGTTCGTAAATACGGTAAGTCTCCAACAAAAGATGGTCTTAATATGATGGGGAGGACTGGCGAGCAGTACGACTACGAATTTGCTTCTAGCAAGGACGAAGGAGAATTAACTATTCTTAAGCAAAGATTGGTTCAGAAGGATACGCTGGCTAGACGTGTTGATGAATTACGCATTGCTGATTATCTCATTATGGGGAAGGGAGATGTGTTGAATAACAGAGAGCGGGATAAATCCGTTAAGGAAGACCTCTTTGAAGCAATTATTGGTGCAGTAGCGATTGATAGTAATTGGGATTTTGAAAAAATTCAGGAAGTTGTAGAGGTTATGCTAAATCCGGATTCTATCCTTGCAACTGATGCTGAGATTGACTATGTAAGCTTAATATATGAGTGGGATGAATCCCATGGAATGGAACCTTGGTTTCAGTATGAAGATCATGGCGGAGGAAGTGCATGTTTTTATCATCGAGAGAATACTATTTATCAAAGTTGCAATGTTCTTGGAGGTAAAGAACATCGTTATCTGTCTGGCACTACACGTACTTGTTTTGTTAAAATTGCAAATGATATTCCGGCTTTTGCAGGATTTGGATATTCTAAAAATGAAGCTCGAAGAAATGCGTGCAAGTTAGCATACGAGTATCTTGAATCGCATAATAAGCTTTTCACTATTAAGGATGAGATAGATGAGCCAACACTTGAGATGGCAATTAATCAGCTTGAGATTCTTGCAAGACGTGATTACATAGCTATGCCTGAGTATGAATATCGCGAAGAACATGATGATGATGGTAATCCCATATGGTTTGTGACATGTAAAGTAGAAGGATTTGATTTTTCTGCGTCGATTGATTCATCATCAAAGAAGCAAGCGAAGAAGCAAGTGGCATTTGATATGCTTAATTATATACTAGAGAATTATGAGAAGGAACATCGCAGATAGGAATAGGAGCGCCGTTATGAGTTATCGCCACATTAATTAAACAGACAGATATCCAAAACTACCGAGTAGTAGGATTTACATCATTTCTTTACCGTTAAGAAAACGCTGATTCACTAAAATTGTTTTTGAATAGTTGCATCCATACATCTATAGGTGTATAATTATATACACCTATAGATGTATAAGGAGAGAATCATATGATTGTGTATCACGGTTCAGAAAAGATATTGGAACATCCATACTATATGGGTGGGAAAAAGTATAACGATTATGGTTATGGTTTTTATTGCACGGAGTATCCGGATATCGGGAGAGAATGGGCAGTAACAACTGAACATGATGGATATCTTAATGTATACGATTTCGACACTGATGGATTAAGAGTTTTGAATCTTAATGAGTACCATATCTTAACATGGCTTGCTATATTATTACAGAACAGAATATTTTCTGTTGATACCGCTTCTGCCAATGAAGGTAAAAAGTATTTAACGGAAGTTTTTGGTGTTAATTATGAGTCGTATGATGTTATAGAAGGATATCGCGCTGATGACAGTTATTTTTCATTTGCGCAGGACTTTATTAACAATGTGATTTCCTTAGAGCAGTTAAAAAAGGCAATGCATTTAGGCGATCTTGGGAACCAGATTGTTTTAAAAAGTAAGAGAGCATACGAGAGACTTGAGTTTACAGATGCTGAATTTGTAGACAAGAACCTTTGGTTAAGTAAACGGATGACTAGAGATGAAAGGGCGAGGAAGAGCTATTTTGAGATGAATCGAAGTTCATATGTTAAGAATGCTGTTTATATAACGACAATAATTGACAAGGAGATGAAGGCTGATGACCCACGCATACAATGAGCTATATCTTGGAAAAGCCCAGGTTGCCATGGGTGACATGTTGCATTTTGCAAGATATGATATGCAATGGAATATAGAGCGTTACTTTGACTTGTATATTAATTCAGGCGTGGCGAGGAGGGTCTATATGGGCGAACCTAGAGTTCTGGTTGGAATGTCCGGAGTCGAACTCTTTTACGAGGTGTATTATGAAGTAACAGGAGCTGAGTGTGAAGTTAAGCCAAGTGGCTGTTATAACAAATCCCCGGAGTATTTTGCCGGGTGGTCGCTTGCATACTATTCATGGTATCGTAATATGTCCTATGATGATATTCAGAAAATCATCCCGATAAACGAAGTTGTTGAAATGTACGAGCCGTTTCACGAAATGGATGTGAGGCAGTTTGTAGACGCGTTGGATAAGAGAAGAGAGACTATAAAGAATGAGACTCGACTGAAAAGACTTCGTGCTTATGCCGGACTGACACAGAAGCAACTTTCTGTTAAAAGCGGAGTATCGCAAAGAATGATTGAACAATACGAGCAGGGACGAAAAAATTTGAGTCACGCATCGGTAGCCACTGTTATAAGTCTTGCAGATGCCATTGGCTGTAACGTTCGGGATATCGTGTAAGAGAGGCACTTGACTCAGCCGTACGGCATAATATATACTGTTATTAGTATATGTTTGCCGAACGGCTAAATTTTTAAACAAAAGCTATTAATGAAAGTGGCGAGGCGCAATATGAAGATTGAGAATGTAAATGACTTTGGCAGAGAAGTAAGAAACAGAAGGAAAAGGCTTGGCTATACACAGAAGTATATCTCTGATTTTACCGGTTTATCGATTACGTTTATATCTGATTTGGAAAATGGGAAAAAGACAATAGAATTTGGTAAAGCACTGCAACTGGCTAATCTTCTTGGATTAGATATAGAAATAAAGGAGAGAGGCTAAACATGAGAAAATTAGAAGTTTATATAGAAATAAAAGGGGAGCAACATCTTGTGGGATTCATCTTGGGAGAGAACTATCAAGATGCCGTTTTTCAATACGATACAGACTATATGGATTCTGAAATAGGTGTGCCAATTTCTATTTCATTACAATTTCAAAGAGAGCCTTTTTCCAGTGAGCAGACGATGTGTTTTTTTGAGAGTCTATTACCCGAAGGGTTCTCTAGACGTGCTGTAGCCAACTGGATTAGAACAGATGAACGTGATTATTTATCCATTCTTGCAAGCTTAGGAAAAGAATGTCTTGGAGCCATAAGAATAATTGAAATTGACGAGCACATTGAGTCTCACTATGAGAAATTATCTGATGCTCAAGTGAGAGAATTGGCTGCAGAGGGCGCAACAAAATCTACTCAGATGTTGATGCAGACTCATTTATCTCTAGCTGGGGCATCTGGAAAAGTTGGTTTGTATTATGATGACAAAGGAGGCTGGTATCTTCCTAGTGGAAATGCTCCTAGCACACATATTGTAAAACAAAGTCACGTAAGACTTAATCAGATTGTGTTAAATGAACAGATGTGTATGCTTGCGGCAAGATATTGTGGCATAGAAGTTCCTGATAGTTTTATTATTAATATTGGCAATGGAAAAGATGAAGACGTATTATATGCAACCAGGAGATATGATAGAGAAATTAATGTCAAAAAAAAGATAGATGGTTTGCCGGTTCCACTTAGGCTACACCAGGAGGATTTCGCACAGGCAATGGGTATTGCTTCCGAGAATAAATATGAGAGGGTAAAATCTGGATATTTGACGAAGATGTTTGAACTTATTAGACGACATACAACAGATCCAATTAGAGAACAGCAACATTTTCTAGAACGAATAGTATTCAATTACTTAGTTGGCAATACAGATTGCCACATAAAGAATCATGCGCTTGTATACAGTAACGATTTGAAGTCAATAGAATTATCACCGGCATATGATATAGTATCAACAAGAGTATATAAGACTTCGCCTGAGATGTCTTTTTATGTTGGAGACGAAATAGATATAGAAAGGATTTCCAGAAATAGTTTTGTTAATGCGTCTAGCGAAATAGGTATTGGAAGTAGAATGGTGGAGAATATCTATGATGGCATTGCTAATATATTTGAAAAGAGCATAAAGGAGGCTTCAGAGATTCTGGAGAGTAAAGGCTTCAGAGAATCAAAGGAGCTGTGTAAGAAGATTCTGTCAGAAGCCCCATTGTAAAGAAGCTAGAATATGGGAAGAAATAAGGAGACGAGAGGATAAAGCATGGAATACAGAAATTACAACAAAACTTATTACATTCGATTAGATAGAAATGATGAGATTATTTCTTCTATTCTTGACATTTGCAAAAAAGAAAATATAAGGTCTGCAACATTCAGTGGAATCGGAGGTTGTAGTAAGGCCGAGATTCAGACATTCATTCCCTCTACCGGTGAATTTGAGACAAGCGAACTTAGCGGCATGCTGGAGCTCACATCACTTAGTGGAAATGTTGTAACAGACGAGGCAGGAGATTACTACCATCACACCCATGCTATGTTCACCTATAAGGAAGGTGGTGAGCACTGTGTAGGTGGCGGTCACATTAAGTCAATCGAAGTATTATATACAGCAGAAATTGAGCTTCGCCCGGTGATAAATGGAATTATAGGTAGAAAATATGACCCTGAGACAGGAACCGGGTTCTGGGATTTTAAGTAGGGGAATGATTTTATATTATCTCCAACAAATCCGGCTCCACATGACATTTTAAGAATAAAACCTCAACACCAGCCGCTTTAGCTTCTGCCAGGGCAGTTCCAAATTCAGGGTGAGTTTCAATGTTAGGTCGAACCTCTGATACACCATCCATTTGAATCACAAATGCCAGCATGGCTTTGTATCCATCTTTTGTGGCTTTAGTCAGTTCGCGAAGATGTTTTACACCTCTTTCAGTAGGAGCATCCGGGAAATATCCAATGCCATCTACTTCAAGAGTGCACCCTTTAACTTCCATAAGAAAGCGGGCTTTACCTCGAGTCATATAGAAATCAATTCTTGAATCACCATATGTATATTCAGGCACAACTGTATCATAGTTTTGGCCTTGCAGCCACTCATTTACCACCTTATTTGGAGCCTGACTGTCAATGTTAAATAGTATTCCACTATCTTTTCTTACTGCCACTAAATCATACTTTGTCTTTCTGCCGGGGGTTCCCGGTTCATTAAGCCATACCTCACAGCCGGGTATTAATAGCTCTTTGCATCTTCCCGTATTTTTTACATGAACAGTTTCTATTTGTCCTTCTATATCCACATTTGCAATAAATCTATTAGGGCGGTCTAAGAAGATTGCCTGGGTAATATTGTTATATCTCATATTGTAATAATACGCTTATAACTCTAAAAACGCAAAGATAGAATACAGGATATTGTGGCTCAAAAACAGGACATTGAAGGAAAGGGTAAGGGAAAATACAAGTTCTGCCGAAATAATAAATAGAATAATCACACGGACGTGACTTAACGCAAGGGAATGCTGTAGGCAGATAGCTACGAAGTAGGTGTCTGCACGACGAGCGCCTTTTCGCGTAAGCGAAAACTAAAATGGTGCGAGTCTCCTTATAACGGAATATAGGAAGAAATAATAATAAGGAGCTAAGTACACATTATGCAGATAAACGATATTAATAATCTAGAAGTTGGAGCGCAGGATAAATCAAGAGGAATAGGCATTGATGCGGCCTTCTTCAAGGATAAAATTCACACCAACCAATCTATAGCACAGCAGGATCACGCTAAGATTGATAAAGAAGGTCTTGGCGTAGTTAATATGTCCGATCTTACGTATAAACATCCCAATAACAATACAATAATGGATGAGCTTGACAAGGACTTAGGCGCCGACGGCAAGGTTAACAGCGCATCTAATCTTAGTCAGCGAAATTATGATGCAATGCAGGAATTAGGCTTTGATGCCAAGGATATGGATGAGAAGGAATTCGTTGATATTGCAGATAAGATTCGTATTGCCATGGCAAAGGGTGGCGCAGACATATCTATGATGGGTGATGTGTCTTCGGCTGCGATTGAGCAGAGTGGCTCCTATACGAATGCTATTGAACACGCGCTTAAGGAAGCACAGCTTCCGAGTGACAAGCAACTAGTTGATGACAGCGTACTTGCACTTCGAGAAGTTGATGAGATGCCATCAAAGCTGTCGGACGAGACAATTAAGTACATGCTTAGTAACGAGCTTGAGCCCACAATAGATAATATATACAAGGCTACTGTAAGCAGTAATTATACGACTTCCGCAAGAGAGTTAGAACTTAAGGGAGATACATCAAGCATGGTGTCCCAATTTAAGGACATATTGCAGGTAGCGGGATTGGAAGCAAGCGAAGAGAATATTAAGGATTGCTTCTGGATGGTAAGTAACAGAGTAAGCGTAACACCGGAGCAGTTACTCAGATTGCAGGAGTTAAGAGAGTTTACTCTTGCTGATACTAATGAGATTATAACTAACATCACAGATGCTGTTGCTGAGGGTAAGAAGCCTGGGGATGCATATCTTATGCCGGGATATTCCGACTATGCCAGGTCGAGAGCGTTAGAACAGGGTGTTCTTGAAGCAACAGAAGATATAATCGATGATATAACAGACAGTAATGAACCTGTTACTGTTGGAAATGTTGCAAGGTTCGCACTACAAAATGCACAGGCTAATGCGTCAAATAGTGCTGAGAAAGAAGCATACGAATCAGCCCTTAAGGAGATAGAGAAATTAAACACATACGGCGTAGAAGAGACTGTAGTAGATAATAACATCGCAGTTAATAATACATTAGATGCGAAAGATGCGCCGAGTATATTAGACAACAACATAACCTATAAGAAGCAGCTTGTGCAGATTCAGCTTATTATGTCTACAGAGGCAAACTATGCCCTGAGTAAAAGAGGATTCTCAATAGACACTATGCTCCTACAGGAGTATATAGATTCAATAGAAGAATTAGAGAGAAGCTTTCTTGATACAATGTTATCCGACAAGGCAACTCCGGAAGCAGTCAAGAATTTAAGTGATTCTATGGATGCAGTGACTAAGTCCAAGTCACTTCCTGATTATGCTATGCCTCTTGACGCTCAGTCTATGACGCTTAGAAGCTATGCAAGTATAAGCATTTCCTATAGTGAAGAAGTTATAACGCAAGATGATACCATAGACGCATCAGTTCAAAAAGAAGCGTCAGAGAAGTCAATTCAGGCCAACTTCTCAGCAAAATTCAATCAGGCAGCAGATTATTATGAAGCGTCAGCGACAGAAGTAAGACGAGACTTAGGAGACAGTATCCGTAAGGCATTTAGAAATGTTGATAATCTTCTCGGTGAACTCAATATGGATCTTACTGATGAGAACAGAAGAGCTGTCCGTATATTGGGATATAACCAGATGGAGATAACAGCCGAGTCTGTTAAGGAAGTTAAAGCTACCGATTATACCGTAACCCGCGCATTAGAAAATCTCAAACCCGGCGTTGTATGCGAGATGATTAAGTCCGGCATGAATCCGCTTGATATGACAATGGAAGAATTGCTTCAACATTCAGAAGAAATCATGCAGACTATGGAAGTCTCAAGCGAGGAAGAGAAATACGCTGAGTTCTTATACAGGCTTGAGCAGGAAAACGGCATAACAGAAGACGAGAGAGAAGGATTTATCGGAGTATATCGACTGATTCATCAGGTGAATAAATCAGATGGTGCAGCAATAGGAATGTTGTTAGAACAGGGTGCGCAGGTTACGATGCGTAATCTCTTGACAGCAACAAGAACTGCCAAGCATGAGAACAGAGAATATACTATTGATGATGACTTCGGTGGAATCGAGGGCTTTAATAAGGACAGCCTTAGCATAACGGATCAGATTGAGATGTCGATTCAGTCTGTAAGTATGCGCAAGGTAGAAGATACCATTACACCTGCTAAGTTAATGCAATTTAATAGTGAGAATGAGTACATGTCTCTTACTCCCGAACAGTTATCCACAAGGCTTAATGATATGGACGCTGATCCACAGCTTGCAGCACATGAGCAGGAAGTCAGCAATGCCTATAATAATATGCGTCGTGAAGAACTACTGCAGTCCTATAAAGCGGACAGGCAGGTGCTCGATTATCTTAAATCTCTGGATATGCCTTTTACGTCCAACAACATTAATGCAATTACTCAGCTTATGGCAGAAGGCAATTCAATGATGAGAACACTTCTAAATCGCGCCGCAAAGCGTCAGGTGGGACTTGACAGAGAGGGCTCGTACGCCTCAGAAGTCGGTATGGAAGCAGAAGACACCCCTAAGACTCTTGATGAGGAAATAGATGATATCATTGCCAACCTTATTCATGAATACGGTGAGTCCGTTAAGACGCCGGAAGATATGGCTGATGCCCAGAGGCGCCTTGAGGAGCTTGCTGAAAATGTTATGAAGAATATGATAGTAGAAGAAGATGTCAGAAGTATTGATGTAAGAGGAATGCATCTTATTCAGACTGAGCTTCATACACAGGGCGAGATATCCAAGAGAAGTGAGAATTATATTGTGCCAATTATGGTTGCTGATGAAGTCGGCAATCTCAATCTTAAGATTGTTCGTGGAAGTGATAAGAAAGGTCTTGTTGATATAGCATTTGACATGGAAAAGACCGGGCAGGTTACTGCATCATTCCGCTACGAAGCAGGAAGCTTCATAGGCGAAGTTAACTGTGACAGAGAGAATACAAGGCAACTACTAGAGAGGAATAGGGAGGCTCTGAACCGGGCTATCTCAGCTAACAGTGATGCTGATGCCAACATTTCCTTTGAGTGGAGTAAGAAGGTAGATGCCAATAATTTCATACTCTCAGAGTCACAGATAGACTTTGATACCGTAAGCAAGGAAGAAGCAATGTCTAGTAATGATGAGACACAAGCTGTCCTTACCAAATCATTATATGGAATAGCACGGGCATTCATAGAAGAATTAGGTAATTTATAATACATTTCTTATATATTAATCTAGTATATTTTCCGTAGTTGTGTTATATTATTACTCGTGGGTGTTTTCACAATAAAAAATAATATCCACAGCTACAGGAGATATATGATGAAAGATTTTATTATCGCAACTGCTTCTACAGCAGATCTTACAAGAGAATATCTTGATGAACATGATGTCCCTTTTATCAGTTACTCTTATACTATCGGAGACGATTTGTATGAAGATGATTGTAGGGAAGAGACAAGACAGGCAACTTATGAGAAGATGCGTCAAGGTGCAATTCTTACAACATCAGCAATTAATACTTTTTCGTATCACGAATTCTTTGAGCCATATGTAAAAGAAGGAAAGAATATAATTTTTCTCGATATGTGTCGACCACTATCTTCTTCTTATCGATTTTGTGATGAGGCAATAGAGGAGTTAAAAGAAGAATACCCTAATACTACAATTGTAAATGTTGATACATGCTGTGTGTCAGGTGGTTTGGGTATGCTGGTAAAGCATGTAGTAGATTTATATGAACATGACAAGAGTTTTGACGAGATATTAAAGTGGATAGAAGATAACAAGCTTAGAATAGCTCATCGATTTACAGTAGATGATCTTAACTGGCTAAAACGTGGTGGAAGAGTAAGCAATGCTTCAGCACTTGTTGGAACACTTCTTTCAATAAAGCCAGTGTTATATGTACCAGATGCAGGAACATTAGATGTTGTAGCAAAGATACGTGGTAGAAAGAACGCACTTAACTCTATTATTGAAGCGATTAAGAAGGATGTTCCTGAGGGGTCTGCAATCGAATTTAATATCAACCATGCAGATTGTTTAGATGACGCTGAGTATGTAAGAGATGTGCTTCTCAAGACATATCCTGATGCAACGATAACAATTACAGGTCTTGGAGTGGTAATAGGTGCACACTGTGGACCGGGGTTATTTACTATATTCTATATGACAGACAAGAGAACTCCACAGTAATATTTGAAGTAATCATGAGCTCTGTTCGATATAGAACAGGGCTTTTGTTATATGCAGTTACTTGAGTTGCAAGTGACTCCTTGTTATAGAGGAAAAAGAGGAAAGATTATGGAGAAAGAAAATATACTTCAAGAGGCAAGAAAGAACATAAGTGAAATCGACTCGAAGATGGCGGCACTCTTTGAGGACAGAATGAAACAATCTGCTATTATTGCTGAATACAAGAAACATAACGGAGTATCAATATATGATGCTGAAAGAGAGCGGGAAGTTATTGATAATAATGTTGACTTGATACTTGATGAAGAAATAAAGTCATATTATGTCGAGTACCTTCAAAGCATATTGGATATTTCTAAGCAATATCAGAGAAAATGTATAAAAGGTGCAAAGATAGCTTACTGTGGTGAAGAAGGGGCATTTGCTCAGATTGCCGCGGATAAGATATTTCCTGAAGGAGATGCGATTTCTTATAGGAGTTTTCAGGATGCATATGAAGCTGTTGAGAATGGAGAGTGTGATGTAGCAGTTCTTCCGATTGAAAATAGCTATGCCGGGGAAGTTGGCTCGGTAATGGATATTATGTTTAGGGGAAGTCTCTATATTAATGATGTTCACACATTTCATGTAGAGCAATGCCTTCTTGGAAGGAAAGATGCAGATATTTCTGATATTAAGAAAGTTATAAGTCATCCACAAGCATTAGCACAATGTGATAAATATATTAAGAAAATAGGTGCAAAAAAAGAAGAGACAGGTAACACTTCTTTTGCGGCTAAGATGGTTGCTGACGAAAATGATAAGACTGTGGCGGCAATTGCAAGTAGGGAGGCTGCTAATATATATGGGCTTAAGATATTAGATGCTTCTGTTGCTGAGTCCCAGGATAATAGTACAAGATTTGCTGTTTTTTCAAGAAATCAGGTAAGGTATTTGGGCGGCTCAAAACATAATCACATAATTATGATGTTTACAGTAAAGGATGAAGCGGGAGCCCTTGCAAAGGCAATGAATGTAATAGGAGCATATGGTTATAATATGAGTGCAGTAAGAAGTCGACCAACTAAATCCCTTAGCTTTTCATATTATTTTTATGTAGAAGCCGATGGTGACGGAAATGTGGAAAATGAAAAAAGAATGCTTAAGGCACTGGGAGTTACATGTGATAAGTTAAAGGTTGTAGGAGATATGAAAGGAAGGACCTAAATTATGATGGACACACTTTTTGAGAGAAAACTGGCACTTCCCATGGAGGTTAAGGAGATGTATCCTTTATCCGGAACAATGGGAGAGATTGTAGACAATACAATTAATGAATTGAAGAAAATTTTCAGTGGAAAGTCAGACAAAATTGTTATGGTGATAGGACCATGTTCTGCTGATAATGAAGATAGTGTAATTGATTATATTAGTAGATTAAGACCTATTCAGGAAGAAATTAAGGATAAGATTCTTATAATTCCTCGTATATATACTAATAAACCAAGAACTACAGGAGAAGGCTACAAAGGAATATTGCATCAACCTGATCCGACTAAGAAACCGGACTTGTTCAAGGGAATAATTGCAACAAGAGAGCTTCATATGCGAGCTGTAAAGGAGACAGGGTTTGCTTGTGCAGATGAGATGCTATATCCTGAGAATCACAAATACTTAGATGATCTCCTTGCATATGTTGCAGTGGGTGCAAGATCTGTTGAAAATCAGCAACATCGTCTTGTGGCATCTGGTCTTGGTATTCCCTGCGGTATGAAGAATCCAACAAGTGGTGACAACTCTGTAATGCTTAATGCAATTGTTGCTGCTCAGAACGGACATTCATTCATATATAGAGGATGGGAAGTTCATACAGAGGGAAATCCGTTTGCTCATGCAATTCTTCGTGGTTATACCAATAAGCACGGCGAGAATAATCCGAACTATCACTATGAAGAATTAATACATCTGTGTGACAGATATGATGAGAGTGGTCTTGAGAATGCGGCAATAATTGTTGACACGAACCATTCTAATTCCAACAAGAACCCATTTGAACAACCGCGTATTATAAAAGAGGTACTTCACAGTTGCCGTCATAGTGATACAATAAATAAGCATGTCAAAGGATTTATGGTGGAAAGCTACATAGAAGATGGTAGACAGAATGTAGATGATGGAGTATACGGCAAGTCAATCACAGATCCATGTCTTGGAATTGAAAAGACTAAGAAGATGCTTTATGAGGTTGCTGACCTGTTATAGTTGCACAGATGTTTCGGATATTTTTGATAAGGAGCATATAAACCTGTCACTTAAGAAAGTGATGGGTTTTTTCTCTATACTACTAAATTAATTGATAAATGAGCCGATATACATAGTAACAAAAATAAATACTACCGCATGGAAAGGATTCCATCGGCAGATATCCAAGGAAGGGTTTAAGGATAAACCTATTGGAAAATTAATAAGTGCAAGGATGCGCAAATATAATATATTGATATTATATTTCCACTTGCACTTTTGTTGTACGTCGTAAGGGGGACCATGCGAAGCATGGTGGATGCCTTACGACCAGGCGACAATTTGCGAAGCAAATTGTTGGTGGCCAGGCGACAATTTGCGAAGCAAATTGTTGGAAAAGAGAGGAAAAACATATGAAAATCAATAACAACATTCCAGCTATGATTACTAACGGACAACTACTTAGAAATGAGAATTCACTAGCTAAGACAATGGAAAGACTTGCATCTGGTCTTAAGATTAATCATGCTTCTGACGATCCATCTGGAATGGCAATATCTGGAAAGATGAAAGCACAGATTGATGGATTAGATCGTTCATCTAGAAATGCTTCTGACGGAATAAGTGTAATTCAGACAGCTGATGGTGCTCTAAATGAGGTTACAAGCATGATACAGCGTATGAGGGAGCTTGCTGTCCAAGCGGCTAATGGAATTACAGGACAAGATGATAAGGAAGCTATCCAAAGTGAGATAGAATCTTTAAAGCAGGAAATAGATAGAGTGGCAACATCAACAGAATTTAATACCAAGAATCTTCTTGATGGTTCTATTAATACAAGAATATATAGCGAACATATAAGCCGTCAACAATCTTCTAAAACAGTACCATCAGGTCAATATAATTTGAAGATTGATACCGCTGCAGAACAGGCAAAATCATCTTCAACTGTTACTATAGCTGATTCATGGGAGATAACAGCCGCTGAGGCAGGAACTGTTTCCATAAACGGAGTTGTTGTTGAAATGAAAGAGGGCATGAGAGGTCAGGAGATTTATCAGGCTCTTCGTGACGCTTCTGAGATAGGAGAAGCAGAAATATCAGATTATGGTGAGGAACTTGCCCTTAATTCAGTAGCTTATGGTTCAGATGCGGAACTTGTTGTAGAGTTTTCTAATGATGCGTTAGCTAATAAGTTTGGTATGATGACATCAACATCTAGTACAGGAACTAATGCTAAGATTACAATAGATAATACTTCTGATTTCTCTAATCAGGCGACATATCGTGTAGAAGGTAACAAGGTTGTAATAACAGATCAGGGAGGATTTGAGATATCATTTCTTGCAGAGGAAGGATATGCCGGTGATGTTAAAATGAATGTTACAGATGTAGGACCTATGGACTTACAGATTGGAGCCAATGAAGGTCAGACTATGACGGTAAGGATTCCTGCAGTGGATACTGAGCATCTATACATAGATGATGTAAATGTTACAACTGTTAATGGAGCAAAAAGAGCCCTTGATAAACTTAGCGACGCGCTTGATAGAATCAACAGTGTAAGAGCAGATCTTGGTGCTTATCAGAACAGACTGGAAAGTTCTGTAGCAAGTCTTGATGAGACAAGTGAGAATATGACCTCTGCAATGTCACGTATTTCAGATGCAGATATGGCAAAGGAGATGACAGAATATACCAAGTATAATGTGCTGTCTCAATCATCTACAAGTGCGCTAAGCCAGGCAAATGAGTTGCCTCAACTTGCCCTGCAATTACTTCAGTAGAGAAGTATTAATTAAAGAACGCGACAATTCGTGAAACGGATTGTTTTAATAATATATATACCCTATATTGTATAGTGAATAATTTAACATACAATGTGGGGTATTTTTTTATGGAAAAATATGATAAAATCATTGTGTATTGTGTAGAAGGATTTAATCCTTTGTGGGCTTTTATTTGATATAAGACATGTTTAGGAGGGGTTTTATGGATCAGGAAGCTGTATCAGTATTTACCAGAAGAATTACTAATGGTAATAAAAGTCAAATTATAGCTGTATTATTTGATATGATTCAAGTGGATTTAGATGACGCATTAGACGGTCTTAGGAATCATGAGCAGGAAGAATATATGGAAGCACTTCGTCATGCCAACGAAGTTCTTGAGCATTTGCAGAATGCACTAGACTTCAAATATGATATTTCCAAGGACTTGTATAGCCTTTATGATTATTGTAAACGTTCTATTGCTAAAGCAATGTATAGTGGACGAGAAGAGGGTATTAATGAAGCAAGACAGGTAATAGATCCCTTGGCTGAAGCATTCAGAGAGGTTGCAGAAAATGATGATTCTGCTCCGCTTATGGAGAATACCCAGAAGATAGCAGCTGGATTAACCTACGGTAAAAGTGACATTAATGAGTCGGTGGATACCGATAATAGCAGAGGGTTCTTAGCATAGAAAAGCTATATTTAAAAACAATAAAAAGGGATATCCTGACAAGCCGGTTTTAGGCTTGGGGATATCCCTTGATTTTTAGTTATTTACTGCATGATGATGCATAGGACTGGTTTCTGTCAGTGGAAGGAATGTGTATCCATTTGATTGACCCCACTGTATTATCTGCTCAACCGCATTAACAGAGAAATCCTTGATATCGTGTTGTAATACGGTAGATACATTATTCTTCTGTATGCCGGATATTACATTTGATGCAACTTGTTGTGTGCTGGTTGTCTCACCTGCATCTCCACTCGATACGTTCCAATCTGCATACAATATACCACGCTTTGTAACTTCATTGGTAAGAGCTGTCATTATTCCCTGGCAGTACTTTTTGCTAATTGTGTTAGAACCGCCACCGGGGAATCTTAGGATGTTAGATGTGTGTCCGGTTTGCTTTTTGATGACATCATTCATCTTGTTGAAGTCATCAAAGAAAGCGTCTACGCTTGTATATATTTGTTCGTATTTGTGTGTATAAGAATGTACTGCAACTGTGTGTCCTCTTCTGGCTTCCTCGGCAATCATATTTTGATAATTAGGGAAACCATTAGTTACAAAGAATGTTACTTTGACATTATATTTGTCTAATATATTAAGTAGTTTCTCAGTATAAGGTCCTGGACCATCATCGAATGTAAGATATACAACTTTATTTCCAGGATCAACCTCTTTCTTTACGATTACATGTACAATTCTAGTAACAGTATTTTCATTTCCGGCAGAATCCTTAACAGTATATGTTAATGTGTAATCGCCTTCTTTGTTGGCATCAACAGTTCCTGATACAGCAACATTTCCTGTAACATCACCATCAACATCGTCAATAGCTGTATAACCTGGATCTTTAAATTCTTTGCCTAGAATCCAATTGATTTCATTTCCGCCCTTTAGATTTATTTCAGGTGGTGTTTTATCAACGACTTTAATGTTTAATGTAATTGATTTTTCTTTTCCATTGTAGCTTGCTTTATAAGTTATGGGGTATTCGCCAATTTTTTGTAGATTAGCCTCGCCCTCTTTTGTAACATTAGCCTCAGTGCCATTTTTATTATCTCTAAAGTCTTTGTAGACCGCTTTGATTATGGGCAGTTCTTTTTGTCCATATGTAACTTCGATATCAGAGTTATTACTAATTCTGGTTCCATCTTCTGTTGTAAAAGAGAAACTGAAATACAGAAAATGTAGTAAAAGTATAGTAAGTAGTAATAAAATAGAAATACACGAAATAGATGTAATTATTATTCTTTTTCTTCTTCTTCTCATGGCTACCTCCTTTGCCACATAATATAATACAATAAATTTAACATTTTTTCATTAATTATTTGTTATAAATAATAAAAAATGAATGATGATTCAATATAAAAAATATGTTATGATATTTTTCGTAGTGCTTCTTGTCAAAAAGAAGTTGGAAAGGAATTTAGAAATGAGTATTACCGCTGCAGGTTTTATGGTTTTTTTCATAATATCAGTGATTACTTATTATATTATCCCTGTCAAATACAGATGGGGATGGCTTATTGTACTTAGCTTTGTATATATATTCTCTATAAGTTACTTCGGAGCCCTTTTTGTTATTTTCACTTCTACAGTCACATATTTCTCGGCAAGACTAATGGAGAAAAGTGAGAATCATAAGAAAGCATTTCTGATAGGTGGAATGGTACTGGCATTTGCCGTACTTATAATTCTTAAGTATGTACTTGGCATGGAGGTATTCAACCATGACATACATTTCTTTGGTGAGACTTATCCATATAAAATCTTTATGGGTAACTTTATTGTGCCTGCCGGACTGTCTTACTATACACTTCAGGTAGTGTCATATATGCTGGATGTATATTGGGGTAAGACTGAGGCTGAGAAGAATTATCTTAAGATACTGTTATTTACATCATATTTTCCACAGATGGTACAAGGACCAATCAGTAAATACTCGGAGTTGGCTCCGGAATTATTCAAGGAGCATAGACTAGAGTGGATTAATATCAAGCATGGTGCCCAGTTGATGCTATGGGGACTATTTAAGAAACTGGTTGTTGCCGATAGGGCAGGAACTTATGTGGCTCAGGTTTTTACGAATAATCCTGACGTGCCTTATGGTGCATCTGTATGGATTGGGTTCATCGCATACGGAATACAGCTTTACTTGGATTTTAGTGGAGGAATAGATATTATAAGAGGTGCTTCACAGTGCTTCGGTATAATGATGAAGGATAACTTTAGACAGCCTTACTTCTCATTGTCGCTGGGAGAATTCTGGCGTAGATGGCATATATCTCTAGGTCAGTGGATGAAGGATTATATATTCTATCCTATATCCATTTCGAAATGGATGGGCAAGACCAAGAAAGGTCTTAAGAAAGTTGTCTCAAGGAAGATGGCTAATCGTATAGGAATGGCAATAGCGGACATTGTGGTGTTTATCCTGGTAGGTGTATGGCATGGCCTGGGATCAAATTATCTTGCGTGGGGACTTTATAACGGTATCATATTGGCGATATCGGCAATTCTTGTAGATGTCTATGCATCATGGAAGAAGGGACTTAACATCAATGACAAGTCTACAGGATATAGAGTGTTCTCGCTTATTAGAACACTATTTATAATTACTGTTGGATGGGTATTTGATTGTACCACATCTATGAAAGATGCATTTGTAATGCTTTATAACAGTATAAGATTCGACTTGACAAGCTTTGACTGGTTTGAATTGCAACATTGGGACTGGTTTATTCTTCCAATCGGAATCGGATTAGCACTTGCAGTTGATATACTTCATGAGAAGAATATTTCAATTCGAGAGAAACTAGACGGCAAGAATTATTGGCTACAGATACTTGTATGGGTGGTGCTTATTCAGGCAATAGCTTGTTTTGTATCGGTATCATTTGCAGGAGGATTTATGTATGCGAACTTTTAGACGAATCCTTGGCTTTGTAATAATATTCCTGATATCAGTAGGAATCTTCACATTCCTTCTAACTCCGCCTTCCGGAATAAGAGTACTTCTTCATCAGGCGAAGGAAGGGAATTATGATACGCTGATAATGGGTGAATCCCACGCTGAGTGTGGGTATAATCCGTACATTATTACTGAAGGAACAGGTCATGAGACAGTTAGTGTTGCAAGACGAATAACGCCCATTAACAATATCTATTATATTCTTCAGGAAGCAAATGTTGATGACAAGTATAAGACTGTTATATTAGATATTGATCCTTACTACTGGAGACTGGATCAGACAAGAGATCCGGGGCAGGATATGAATCTTATGCCGTATATCACAGGAGCTAAACGTTGGGAATATTTTAAGAACGTGGTATGGCCTGACAGATTTGTGAAGTTATTCTGTGACTATCAGCTGACCTGGGAGAATATTCAAAAGATTCCTAATTGTGTACGAGCAAAACTCGACAAAGAATACATCGAGAATAATGACAATGCCATGAACGCTGTCAATATGTACCTTAAATCGGACACTGCTTTTACTTACGAAGGCAGAGGATTCTTAAGAGGTGTCAACAGAGCTCCGGACTTAGGATGGGAAGACTGGGAGTTCAAAGGTGATGTTGAGCAGTCTAATATAGATAGTCTGGAGCAGATTAAAGCATATTGTGATGAGCATGGAATTAAACTTATATGTGTTCAGTCGGCACTTATACCGTCTAGATTGAAGACCCAGAACATGGGTGACGTTCATGATTATTTCGATAATATGTTAGGCGCCATGGGAATTGAATTCTATGATTTTAATTATGGAAAATGGGAATACCTATACAGGACTGACAATGATTACGTAGATATGGATGGTCATATGATGGGAGATATTGCTGACAGGCAGTCCAGACTTCTTGTAGAGGTTATGAAGAGTGACAATCCTGAGCAGTATTTCTATAGTAATTATGATGAAGTGTTAGCGAACTTAGATTAATACTAAGGCCATAAGGCCATAAGAAAATAAAAGTACCCATATGCATTGATGCTTCTTCGCTAAGTATATATAAGTGATTACATAAGTTTTAATTAATATTACGAAATCGATGACCGATCAGACATCGTGTCTGCGGTCATCTAGTCTCACCATCCGTGGTGAGACTTTTCTGTGTAATGAGATAATCACTAATATATACTAAGCTTGAATTAATACGTCATAGGACACTTCTGCGCCCTCTTTCTACGCTATAATATATATCTAAGCACAATTTCCGTAATAAATACTCCAGCACATGCAGCTACAGCAACGGTCATAAGTCCTCTCTTAAATAGAGCGAGGATGAATGCGATAATGACTCCTACAGTGGCTGAGACAGGGTTTTTGGTTGCATAAAAAACTGCCGGGAAGGTCATTGCTGCGAGTACCGCATAAGGTATGTAGCAGAGGAATGATTTTATAAATGTGTTTTCAATTTTTCTACTTGCAAGTGCAAATGGAATGGCACGAATTAAATAAGTCGATATAGCCATAATTGCAAGGTATATAAAGAATTGAATGTTATCCATATTGTGACTCCTGTTTATTCTTTGGTTTCTACAGTTTCAAGGGGATCGTCTTCTTTTATAGGGAAGAGGATTGCACCTATGCCTGTTGCAACAATTGCACAGATGCAAATGGTGATTCCGCTGGATATGTTGCTTAGCATTGGTACGAAGTAGAACATGCAGCTTAGCCCAACAGCTATAAGCGATACAACAGTTATTGCAACGGATTTCTTTGCTTCTGGAATAACGATTGCAATGAACATAGCGTACAATGCAATGTTAAGTGAATTAAGGACTATGTCTGGTAATACATTTCCAAGAAGGGCGCCGATTAGTGTACCGCTAGCCCATCCAATATATGGTAAAATGGTAAGTCCCGCAAAGAAATATTTGTTGACTTTGTCTTCTGTTATGGCAACACCAAATATTTCATCTGTTACAAACCCCCCAAGAATCCATCTATCGTTCATTTTGAAAGAGTCGTCCGTTTTCTGTGACAGGGATACTGACATAAATGAGTATCTAATGTTAATAGTTAATTGAGCTATTAGCATTTCTATATATTGCATAGGATGAATCATAATGTTAATGCCAGCAAGTTGTCCTGCTGAAGTGAGGTTAAGCATAGAAATAAGTAATGCCTGCCACCAACTTAAGCCAGCAGAGGTGGCCATAATACCAAAGGTAAAGGAAACTGATAGATAACCTAAACCAATTGGGAGACCGGCTGATATTCCTTTTTTTAATAATGCTGTGTTCATAAGCTATTTCCTCGTAAAAATCCCCCGCGCTAATTAGGAAGAAAAAATCAAATTAGCTCGGGGGATAAATTATAATTCTAATTAGCTACCTGCATTTTTTTGCAAAGCTCGTCATATTCCCTGTTAATTTCTTGAATTGTACCTGTGTCGCCGTCCAAATTATCTGGATGATAAATCTTAAGTAGGTCTTTATATCGTTTCTTAAGAGATTTTTCTGAACCAACTCCAATGAAGAATATCTGTGCATTGGATATTTGTTCTGCATTATTACTGTCTGGGTTCTCTTCGTTGAATTTAAGAACTTTAGAGTAGAATGCTTTCTCTCTTTCGAATTTCTTTCTGTCATCAGCGAGTTTTTGGGTTTCAGACTCAAGGACCTTCCATTTCATATCGAATAAATCCTTTTCTCTGGCCATTCTATCTCGTTCAGTTTTCTTCTCACGTTCAAGTTTTTCGCTTTGAAGTTCTAATTCTTGTTGCGCTCTGTCTATAAGAGATTTAGTAGTATTAAGATCTCTATGCAACTTCTGAATTATTTTTGCCTGTTCTTTACGCCACTGCTCAAATTCTTTCGCATCAGTCGGTGCTGGTACGAAATCATATTCCATGTTCATGAATAACTCCTTATTATAGTAACAGGGTGTTCAACAACAAATTCCTAACAATTATACACGATGTAGTTGTAAAATGCAAGAAAAATTACAAGATGTTGGGAAATGGTGTTATAATATATCTAATTGGAGGTTGGTATGAAGAACAGAAATATAATAATTACAATAATTATTGTTGTGCTGGTGGCATCCTTGGGGGCTGCTAGTTACACAATATTTATATCTGATAGAGAAGATAGCATTTCTGATAATAAGGATTCTGGTAATGAAGAGATGCTTTCCTTCGTTGATGCTCATGGCAATTGGTACCAGACCATAATCAATCCTAATATTCCTAAGAATCCATATGATAAGAATAAGTTCGTATCCGAATCAGGGAAAATGCGTTATGATGACGGAACTTACACATCTAGGCTTGGAGTTGATGTATCAGAACACCAGGGTGATATTAACTGGCAGGAGGTTAAGAATTCAGGAATCGATTTCGCATTTATAAGAATCGGATATAGAGGCTATGGCGAGTCAGGGGTTATCAAGGCAGACGCAAGGTTTGATGATAACATTGCTAAGGCGAAGGCTGCAGGAGTTGAAGTAGGCGTATATTTCTTCTCCCAGGCAATTAATGAAGATGAGGCGAGAGAAGAAGCAAGGTTTGTACTGGAGCATTTGCGGGGACGTGCATTAGAGCTTCCTATCGTATATGATCCTGAGAATATACTGGATGATGAGGCGAGAACAGATAATGTGACACCTGAGCAGTTTACCAAGAATACGATAGCATTTAACGAAGAGGTTAAAGCAGCAGGTTATAAGCCTATGATTTACAGTAACATGCTCTGGGAGGCATTCCAGCTAGACATGACGAGGCTGCAAGAATATCCTGTATGGTATGCCGACTACGAGCCAAAGCCACAGACACCCTATGACTTTAGCTTCTGGCAATATAGTGAGAAGTCAACTGTGCCTGGAATAAGTGGGATAGTGGATATGAATATTGAGATGGTGAAAAAATAGGAGGGAAATGATTTGGTAAAAAGAGCCCTCTAGGCTAATGACCTACAGGACTCTTCTTATATTACATCCCAAGCATATCAAAGTCACCGTAATCAATAACCACTTTGTTATCAACTTGTTTATATGGATACTTAATAAATGTTGCCTTGCTTTCTATATTGTAATACCAGCCGCAGTCGGCGTTCTCATAATCTGACAGCTTGAGGAAATGTGGCAGTACCTCTTCGTCATTAGTTACATTGATAGGACAATTCCTGCCTGATACAACTTCTAGTTCAACAGACTCAATTGTTGTATTATATTTTCCTTTGTTTATAAATTCAATCTCTGTTAGCTCACCACAGGTCATAGATATGTCCATTTTATGGTACACGCCATTTTCATAGTCAAGACTTACCCCATCATCCTCATAATATGTAAAATGTGAATCTTTATCAGCCACACATATTACATGAAGTGAAGTCAGCGTATCTAATGATAAGTTAGTTAGTTCATTTCCCGCAAGAGGAACAATGGCACCGCTTAGTAAGAATAGGGGTATCGTGTCTAACTCTACCGGAATGGTAATATCTTCTCCACCCTCATATACATGTGGCGTTACATGCCTTGTCAGATATGAGAATTCATAGTAATTACTGCCGGAAGGTAGTAATACATTATGTTCATCAATGCCCTTGTCAAGTACATTTGCAACAAGTAAAGAATCGCCCAATACATATGAATCACTTGTATTGTATGTTCGTTCATCCTCAGGAAAGACAGCCATAAGGGGATTCATAATCATATCTCCGTTTGCATGACATGCAGCCATTAGAGAATAGAGATATGGGAACAATCTGTATCTGAACTTGATGGCATCTCTAACGTAATGTGTATACTGAGGATACATCCAGGGCTCCGTTACCGTATTATCGGCGTTGACAGAATGGATTGAGAATCTTGGCATAAATATTCCTGCCTGAACCCAGCGCACAAACAATTCAGGAGAAGGAGCATCGCCGTAAAATCCGCCTATGTCACCGCCGTAATTACTTACGCCTGACATTGACATACCAAGAATTGTAGACTGGTTATACTTAAGGGTATCCCAGCTTGTTCTGTTATCACCTGCCCAGCTTTGAGCGAGGCGCTGTATTCCGCTATGGCCTCCGCGACAAACTATGTAAGGCCTTTCGTTGGGAAATTCTTTAGCTATAGCATCAGCCGTTATCTGACACATAATGTTAGCCTGTATACATCTTGTCTTTCCAATTGTGGAACCTTTGCCGTCGAAGTCAACTCTGGCATCCTTGTCGACAATGCTGTCGTACTCACAGTTGTCATTCCAGACAGAAGGAGTGCCTTTACTTATAACATTTTCTGTAAGCATCTTCTTCCACTCCTTGCGACACGCAGGATTGGTAAAGTCTGCAAATACACCTTCGCCACCCCACCATTCACCGGTAGCGTATGTGTCATTTTCAGCGTCTTTTACAAGCATATTTTTGGAAGTGAATTTATCAATATCAGGATGTGCCAGTAATATACCGGGCTTAACATTAGGAGAGACAATGACGCCTCTTTTTTTAGCCTCTTTGAAGAAATCAGAAGGATTTTTGAATCTGTCTTTATTCCATGTAAAGACACATCTTTTCCCGCCGGCAGTAGTATTCTGGGCAGTATAGCCACTTGACAACTGAAATCCGTCGATAGGAATATCCTCTTCCTTGGCGGTATCTAAGAAATTAATTATCTTGTCATCACAGTCCTTTTTAAGCTCTGAATAATACATAGAACTACCCAGATATCCAAGTGCGTATTTGGGAAGCATTGCACTTCGTCCTGTAAGAAATGTGTATCCTCTAACCACATCTTTTATGGTAGGACCATATATAAGGAACAGGTCAATGTCGCCACTGTCTACTGTATATGTGCTGTGTCTCTTCCAGTAATTACTGTGTTTTCTTCCCATGTCAAATGTACATTCACTCATATTGTGGTAGAAGTAGCCACAGGAAGCTGTAGTGTTCTTATTTGCCTTAATATAGAAGGGAATATGCTTGTATAAGCTGTCGGCATTAATGGGATCATAACCTACGGTATCCCCCGGACTCATTGTAAGTAGCTGATGGAACTTATTGATACTTCCGGTCTTCTCGCCGAAGCCGTAGAAGCAGTCGCCCTCTTGAATCTCAGATGTATGTATTCTTCTGTTATTAGAGTCGCATCGGTAGGCAAGCTGTGGGATATCTCGATGAATTAACGTGTCCCCATTATCGTACACCCCTAATACGGCAGGAGATTTATGTATTACAAGACTAAGAACGTCGCTTGTAATAGTTGCCACATCTCCTTCATCACATAGCTCGGTTGCAGCAACGTCAATACGTGTCTTCTTAGGTCCCACTACACCATCAAGTCTGTCGAACCATGCAGTAGTAACAAGGCTATAGCTTTCTTCTGCAAAATCTCCATCAAAACCAACCCTTATTCTGATTATGGAATCTGTCACGAACCATATCCTTATATCTGCATCATTAGTCTTGAGTTCGTAGTAGTTATCTACCCTATTTACATTTTTTATCTCTTTTATAATTCTCATATATATTCTCCATCCTTATGATAGGTGTGAAGCGTAATGTGCCCTGCCGGAGGAAATAAAAGTCTGTAAAGCGATTTTCCCCATGAGCGTACAGACTTTTATTTCCTCGGACGGCTTAATACCTAACGTTTAACCCTAGCACTTCCACCTGACATAAGCGCTTCAACTTCTTTTACATTTGCCATAGAAGTATCTCCGGGAGTTGTCATAGCAAGTGCTCCATGAGCAGCACCGTAGTTCACAGCCTTTAATGGATCACCTGTTGTCATCAATCCATAGATTAGACCGCTTGCAAAGGAATCTCCACCACCAACTCTATCAAGAATCTCCAGGCTGTCATATTTATTAGATTCATATATATTGCCATCACTATAACAGATTGCAGACCAGTCATTAATACTTGCTGTCTTAACTGTTCTAAGAGTTGTTGCAACAACCTTCCAGTTAGGATATATCTTTACAGCATTTTCAAGCATTGCCTTGTAGCCATCGATATTAAGAGACTTAAGCTCGCCATCGTTGCCCTCTACTTCAAGACCAAGACAAGCAGTGAAGTCTTCTTCATTACCTATCATTACGTCAACGTATTTTGCAATTTCTTTATTAACTTCTCTTGCCTTATCAAGACCACCGATAGCAGACCACATAGAAGGGCGATAATTAAGGTCATAGCTTATATAAGTTCCGTATTTCTTGGCTGTCTTAATAGCGTTAATTACTGTCTTGGCAGTAGTCTCAGATAGTGCGGCATAGATTCCGCCGGTGTGGAGCCACTTAACCCCAAGCTCACCAAAGATATATTCAAAGTCATAATCTCCTGTCTTAGATACGGCAGTATTGGCTCTGTCGGAACAACCTACAGCGCCTCTTACGCCGAAGCCGCGCTCGGTGAAGTTGAGTCCGTTACGAACGCTTCTTCCGATTCCGTCATAAGGAACCCATTTAATAAGTGAAGTGTCTACACCACCTTGTAGAATCAAATCCTCTAATAATCTACCTACTTCGTTATCTGCAAAGCTGGTGATACATGCTGTATTCATTCCAAAGCATTTCCTTAGACCGCGGACCACATTGTATTCTCCACCGCCTTCCCATACTCTGAATTCTCTAGTGGTTCTGATTCTTCCTTCGCCGGGGTCAAGTCTAAGCATAATTTCTCCCAGGGATACTGCATCGAATTTTGCATCTTTCTTTAAATCAAACATCATCATTATCCTCCTTAATAATATTATCTCTTATGATATCTTTTGGGCTTTTTCCATATATCTTCTTACACTCTCTGTAAAATGTCGAATAGTTATCGAATCCATATTCTTCTGCAGTAGCAGTAAGAGGGGAGCCTTGTCTTACTTGAGATAGAACATTTTCAATCTTAACCTTGACAATGTATTTGTGCACAGGTGTGTTCAAATGTTCTTTGACTACCTTGGATATGTAACTTCTACTTACATAGAATTGTGAACTTAAGTCATCAATACTAAGGGTATCTTTAATATGCGAGTGAATGTACCTGATAATAGATGAATACAAATCAGGGCTAACAGTTTCTTGGCGAAATGTGTTACGAGTACTAATCACTCTACATAGTCGGATAATAAGTTGCATGAAGAGGGATTCAATTGCAAATTTATATCCGACACTTTTCTCATCCATCTCAGAAGTCATGTCTTCTAATATGTTAAGAATAATCGTCTTATTCCTGGTATCAGGACGAAAGTGACATAGACCTTTTTTCGTAATCTTGCTAAATACTTTAAGAATTCCATCATCTTTTATGGATAGTTCGTTAATGTATGTATCGCTTGCCCATATTACGAATCGTTCATAAGTCTTATTCTCGTCGGTGAATTTTACTTCCGGGAAGTGTAATAAACCGGGCTTAATAATAAGAAAGTCGCCCTTTTTTAAATGGAACTTCTTATTTCCCACGTTGTAATTAGTGTCACCATCTAAGAAGAAATAGAATTCGTAATGATTGTGGAAGTGAGGTTGGATTTTGTCTAACGTCACGTCTTTATAATGAAAGAATTCTAAAGTCTCACCGTGCATAATCTGTCTTGATGAAAATGAATTGAATAATGCTTCCATACTTTTGTCCTCTATATTAACTAATATACTTTCTTACCCTGAATGATACAATGGCTGTAGACAATTTGCAATGTTTTGTGCTATTTATGCAATTACATTTTGCAATTATTGTACTATAATGGTCGTATAAGACATAAGCAAAGCAACCATCACTGAATAATGGTTACAGGTTCTTGTGCTGATACATCATAAGTAGACTATATTAAGGAAAGGAAGCCAATTATGAAACTTTCATTTAGGTGGTACGGAGAAGACGACCAGGTAACTTTGGACAACATTGCACAGATTCCCGGAATGGACTCTATTGTAACTGCAATATATGACGTCCCTGTGGGCGAAGTCTGGCCACAGGAAGCTATTGACAGACAAGCTAAGCTGGTTAAGGAAAAAGGATTATCATATGAAGTAATAGAATCAATCCCTGTTCACGAGGACATCAAGCTTGGCAAACCCAGTCGTGATAAACTGATTGATAATTATTGTGAGAATATAAGAAGAGTAGCTAAAGCAGGAGTAAAATGCATCTGTTATAATTTCATGCCTGTATTTGACTGGACAAGAACAAGCCTAGATCATGTTAATAAAGACGGCTCAACATCCCTTGTATATTATCAGGAAGAGGTTGATAAGGTTAATCCTCTTAAGTCCGATTCAGATCTTACTCTTCCGGGATGGGACGCAAGCTATACTCCCGAGGAGTTAGCACAAGTGGTATCTGAGTATAATGAGATGACAGAGGATCAGTTGTGGGAAAACCTTGCATATTTTATACATAGGATAATTCCCGTGGCTAGTGAGTGTGATGTATATATGGCAATTCACGAAGATGACCCTTGTTGGAGTATCTTTGGTCTACCGAGAATAATTACAGATGAGAAGAATCTTGACAGATTTCTGGCACTAGAGGATGACAAGCATCATGGCATCACTCTTTGTACAGGTTCCCTTGGATGTTCTAATAAGAATGATGTTGTTAAGATGGCTTATAAATATTCCAAGATGGGAAGAATACATTTTGCACATCTAAGAAATGTGAAGATATTAGATAATGGATTTGAAGAGTCGGGACATCTATCCAAGGATGGAAGCCTTGATATGTATGAGATTGTCAAGGCTCTTGTGGATGGCGGTTTTGACGGATATGTAAGACCCGATCACGGAAGGATGATTTGGGGAGAGACAGGACGAGCAGGATACGGTCTGTATGACAGAGCACTTGGTGCAACTTATATTAACGGACTTTTTGAAGCAGTAGAAAAAGCAGGTAAGGAGGATTAGAAGATGCAGGATTTTGGACTTGATATTAATGGTAAGGTAGCAGTTGTAACAGGAGCAGGCGGAGTGCTATGTTCAATGTTTGCAAAGACTTTGGCAGAGCAGGGAGCTAAGGTGGCACTTTTGGATCTTAATGAAGAAGCGGCAAAAAAAGCTGCTAAGGCGATTGAAGATGAAGGATTTATTGCAAAAGGCTACAAGGCAAATGTACTTGACAAAGGAAGTCTTGAAGAAGTACATGCAGCAGTATTAGAAGACTTGGGTTCATGTGATATTCTTCTTAATGGAGCAGGCGGTAATAATGCAAGAGCTAATACTACTAATGAGTACTTTGAAATCGGTGATGATGAGAAAGAGGATATTGTATCTTTCTTTGACTTAGACCAGGGTGGTGTTGAGTTCGTATTCAATCTTAACTTTATAGGAACATTGCTTCCCACACAGGTATTTGCCAAAGATATGATTGGAAGAAAAGACTGTTGTGTCATTAATGTATCTTCCATGAACGCATTTACACCTCTTACGAAGATTCCGGCATATTCAGGCGCCAAGTCGGCTATATCCAACTTTACACAGTGGCTGGCTGTTCATTTCTCCAAGGTTGGAATCAGGGTTAACGCATTAGCACCGGGATTCTTTGTAACTAATCAGAATAGAGATTTACTATTTGATAAGGATGGAAATCCAACAGAGCGTAGTAACAAGATTCTTAATGCAACGCCAATGGGACGTTTTGGAGAAGCAGAAGAAATAAATGGAACATTATTATACTTAGTTAATTCTAAGATGTCTGGATTCGTAACAGGCGTTGTAGTACCAATTGACGGTGGCTTCGCTGCTTATTCAGGAGTTTGATATGTCGTAAGGGGTACCATGCGAAGCATGGGGGATGCCTTACGACGCGGCGACATTTCACGAAGTGAAATGTTGGTTTTTGGGAGACATAAGGAGATATAGTATGAAAGAGTTTTTAAGCGATGATTTCCTACTACAATCAGACACAGCCAAGTGGTTGTATAACATAGCCAGGAAAGAGCCAATTATTGATTTTCATAATCACTTGAGTGCAAAAGAGATATATGAGAACAGGAACTATGATAATATTACAGAAGTCTGGCTTGGCCATGACCATTACAAGTGGCGCGCAATGCGAAGCAATGGTATAGATGAGAAATATGTAACAGGTGATGCCAGTGATTATGATAAGTATGCAAAATGGGCGGAAACTGTACCGCGTCTTATTGGCAGTCCACTATATCATTGGAATCATCTTGAGATGAAGAGATACTTTGATTATGATAAGCCACTTACATATAAGACAGCAGAAGAGTTCTGGGACATTGCAAATAATAAGCTGAGTCTAGAGGATTTTCGACCGAGGGAATTATTAGTTAAGATGAATGTGATAGAACTATGTACCACAGATGACCCTGTGGATAATTTGGAGTATCACAAGAAGCTTCAGGCCGAAGAGAAGAGGTTTAAAGTTCGACCTACATTTCGCCCGGATAAAGCGCTTAATATATTAAGAGAAGATTATAATGAATATTTGGCAGATTTAGAAAAAACAGTAGGTTACTCTATTAATTCTTGTGATAATCTATGCAAGGCATTAGTCGACAGAATGGATTATTTTGAAGAAGTAGGATGTAGAATTTCAGATCATAGCCTTGAAGGATATGTATATGAAGATTTTATTGATAATAAGTCAGGTGTATCTGTAGAAGAATTAATTAATAGCATTTTTGAGAAGAAGCATAATGGTGAAGAGGTTTCTCAATATGAAGCAAAAGTATATAGAAGTTATCTGCTAACATATCTTGCTTCTAATTATTACAAGCGTGGATGGATTATGCAGCTTCATATAGGAGCACTTCGTAATAACTCTACGAAGAGCTTTGAGAAGATTGGAGTTGATAGTGGATTCGACAGTGCAGATGATTTCAGTTATGCGTCTCAGCTTTCTGGCTTGCTGGATGCTATGGAGTATGGAGATGGTCTTCCTAAGACAGTTATCTACAACCTCAATTCTAAGGACAATACAACTATTGCCACTATGCTAGGCAATTTCCAAAACAGTGAAGCAAGAAGCAAGATTCAATTGGGTTCAGCGTGGTGGGTACTTGACCACAAGAGGGGTATGGAGAGCCAGCTTGAGTCATTCGCGGAATCGGGTGTACTTGCCAATTTCGTTGGAATGGTAACTGATTCAAGAAGTATGCTTAGCTTCACAAGACACGAGTATTTCAGAAGAATTCTCTGTAATTATATAGGAAACCTTGTGGAAAACGGAGAGTATCCATTTGATAAAGAAGTACTCAGCGAAATAATAAGAGATATATGTTCTAACAATATAAGAGAATATATGAAGAAGTAGATATGTATAAGAGAGGGATAGAAGATGGAAGTATTAAAAGAGATTGAAAATGCCAAGATTGTTCCTGTTGTTGTAATAGATGACGAGAAGGATGCCCTTCCTTTGGCAGAGGCGATGATGAAAGGTGGTATCAATATTGCCGAGATAACATTTAGAACATCTGCTGCTAAGGGAGCAATAGAATTAATCAGTAAGAAATGTCCTGATATGTTAGTGGGCGCTGGCACTGTCCTGACAATTGGACAGGTGGATGAGGCAGTTAAGGCCGGTGCTAAGTTCATAGTAACACCAGGCAGTAATCCTAAGGTTATTGAGTATTGTGTAAAAAATAATATAATAATAATACCAGGTTGTGCTAATCCATCCAACGTAGAACTTGCATTAGAGAATGGTCTTAATGTGGTTAAGTTTTTTCCGGCAGAGCAAGCAGGTGGCATAGGCTATATCAAGGCTATTTCTGCTCCTTATGGAAATGTAAGGTTTATGCCTACTGGTGGAATTTCTCCAAAAAATGTAGAGAATTATCTTAAAGAAAAGTGTATAATAGCATGTGGCGGAAGCTGGATGGTTAAAAAAGATTTGATAAAGGAAGGAAAGTTTGACGAAATCACTAAGCTTTGTAATGAAGCGAGTGAATTGGCAAATAAGTACAAGTAGAGGAAGTAATGGATTTTTTACCTGTTTTCATTAAGATGTCAGAATTATTTCTGATAATAATAATTGGATATATCGCTGCAAAGGCTAAGATACTTGGATCAAACGTGAAGGCGGCACTGTCTAAGATTATTATCAATATATCTATGCCTTGTACAATTCTATCATCTGTAATGAATTCAGAGAATCTTCCATCTACAAGCGAGATTCTTTTTATTCTATTAATTGCATTTTCAACATATGTTGTTCTTTTTGCCTTGGCAAAGGGAACTTCTTTAATACTTAGACTTAAGGGCCAGCAAAAAGGAGCAGCGGAATTTGGCATAATGTTTGCCAATGTTGGCTTCATAGGTTTTCCTGTAACATATGCAGTTTTCGGCGCTGAATCAGCATTTTACACAAGTATATTCAATATGCCGTTTAACCTTCTATGTTATTCACTTGGTATAGCAATGTTGTCTGGTTACAATGTCAGGGAAAAGGTTAAGAACGTAGCGGAATCTGAAGAGAGTACCCTTAGAATTTTTGTTAGAAAAATTGGTAAATTAATTCTGACTCCAGCAATGATTGCTGCAATACTATGTGTTATTATGGGAGTCACAGGATTTCAGGGACCTGACTTTCTTGCTGACACATTTGACATATTAGGTGGAATTACAACACCAGGCGCTCTACTTGTAATCGGCGCAGCGCTTGCAGAAATGCCATTTAAAGAAATGTTTACAAATGTAAAGGCGTATCTATTTGCCTTCATTCAGGTAATAGTTACGCCTGTTCTTATGTATTTTATTTATATGCCAATTTGTCAGGGCAATGATTTGCTTCTTGGTGAAACTGTTATTATTGCTGCTATGCCAGTTGCGACAGCAGGTACAATGCTTTGTGTAGAGTATGATGGCGATGAGAAATTTATGGCACAGATTACATTTATAACTACACTATTAACAGTATTTACCATACCTCTTATAGCAATGATACTTTAATGCTATCTATTTCTGCTTATTTCTTAACATACGATATGAATACGTTATTATCAGACTCGTATTTTGCAGAAGCTTCTACAGAACCAATTCTTGTATATGCATTATTGTTAGGATTATATGTAACAATACTTCCTGCATCGTATCCAACGATTAGTTCTGCGCTGTCTGGACCAGTTATTGCGAGCACCGGACTTCCCTGTGATACATAGTAGAGAACTTCATTAAGGTTACATCCTGTCAGGTCTAGGACATTATAATTTTTCATTAAGCTCTTTAGTATTTCGTATGCACCATCCCCATTTTCAATATAGGTGTTTACTTCAACGTTGATTCCTTCTTTAACTAACATTGTACTAATACACTTTGATATGGTATCTGCCTTGGCATCCTGGTCTCCAACTCTTAGATTAGAAAATGCATTAACATATGGTTGTTTTCCTTTCTTCCATACGTAGGAAGAATTATTATCTACTACAATTCCCATTTGCTCATCAGCAAATCGAATAGCATCTGATGTGGTGTTAGTAGCGAGAAGTACCTGGCTTCCAACATATACAAAGTATTCTTCATTAGCGTTACTTGCCGTAACTGTAATTGTATTGTCTGAGCCTGTAAAGTGAGTGGCAGCAGTAGTTGAATTGAAAGCGGGTATAGGATTCTTGTCATCCATTTTTGCACTCTTAAGTAGCGTTACCTCACCTCTGACTTGATCTTTTTTGAATTGAAAATCAACTGCACGACCAAGTTCGCCGGCACTATTTTTAATTGTATCTCCTTCTGCTTCTACATATCCGCCGTCTGATTTTGTGACTCTGTCCAGATAAAGAGTAAATGAATTGAGGGTTGCATTCGTTACATAGAAGCCATCTTTTTTGTACTCTTTTAGAACTGGACGTGTTGGTAAAGTTATTTGCACGATATAGATATCTGAGACAGGATATATTATGGAACCGGCCACATTTCTATCTACATCGTCAGCATTTACAAGTCCATATACCAGATCTTCGTCCATGAATGCGAGAGGTCTGATGTATTGGTTAGTTCCTGCATTTATTGTAAACTTGCTTTCATCACTTAAATCTTCAACGATTAGAGAGGTCGCCTTGTTAGGTGTGGTTGTATAGGCGATGTATCGTCCTGATCTTGAAGCTGCATACTGTGAAGTATCTAATCCCTCAAGAATTGTCTCCATTGTATCATTATTTAGATTAATCTTAACCAAGTTACCTGATATCATTACATAGAAGTATTTGTCATTTGCTTTGTACAGAAGATCAGAGAAACTTGCTTTAAGAATCTGGTATGAACAGGTTGTAGCAACGAAAGCCTCTTCTATTGTCTTTTCAGTTGCTGCGTCGTATTTGTACAAGTCTATTCCACAGTAGCCCTCATGTTTGCCTCTGTTCATATATCCATATACTGCAAAATTAACATCACCGTTTTCATTAATTGCAAGAATCTTAATTGAATGCTCATCATAGAAGCAACGGCTGTCGTTGTAATTATTATCTAGAAAACTAAACAATTTAATTAGTTTTCCCTCATTCTGGTTATATTCGAACAACTCGCCGCCTTGCACAAAACAAGTAATTGTACCAACTTCATTAGACAAATAATTAATATCCTTCGAAGTAACTCCCAGATTAATAACATTTTTATCCTGGACAATTTTCTGTCCGTTAATTATTTCTTCCATATTACGACGATAATCCAATATGAAAATTCTTGCCTGAGTGTATCTGACTTTGTAGTATTCTTTTACATTAAAGAAAGATACATTACCGTCTTCATTAAGCTGTAATTGATACCGCATTTCGAATACGCAGTAATCTGAGTTAATATCTTTGATTTCAATTATTGGTTTGGCAACTTCTGTTGCTTCAAAACCACTGAAACCAACCTGATCTGCTGTTGATGCAAGTGTTACTTCAGATAGGGTGTCGTGATTGGCACTGTCTGAAGTCTCAAGATACATTGCAAGATCGTTGTAATTTCCATATAGCGATGTGTCATGGAAATTCTTTACAAAGTCGAAAAGCTCCTTCTCATGACAATTTGATGGAATAAGGATTCGAGTATAATAACGTACATCTTCACCGTCACATTTTAATTTGATAATGAATAAATACTCAGTACCCTCTTCTGTAAGATTCTCAATTTGAAGGTTTAAGTTAATATTATCGGAGTTTGATTTATCGTAATCCTTTACCTCGGTCTCTGCAATTTTGCGCTCCATATCTGTGGAACGAATCTCATATGATATGGAACTGATAGAATTACCATGTGTATTAATGGTAAGAGGAAGCTTTCTGTCTGAACCTAGAGGTATTACAGAATCACGCATATAACATGCATCCATTTCATCTTTATAACCGTGAAGTTCACCTATATTGGTATTGAATGCTTCTGAAGAAATTGTTGGAAGTGATGCGTTATCCATTTCAGATGTGGCATATACTTTCTTGAAATTAAAAATAACAGAAAAAAGTATAATAGAGCCAACAAAAATAAGAATCATTATTAAAATCTGTTTTTTGGTTTTTTTATCTAATCTTGGTAGACGTCTTCTTGAACGCATAGTGTACTCCTCTAATCCGTCGCTTCGCGACACCTATGACGTGAATGGTCATAAGGAATCCGTCGCTTCGCGACACCTTATGACGTAAATGGTCATAAGGAATCCGTCGCTTCGCGACACCTTATGACGTATTATATCACATTTCTTGCGAAAAACCATTTATAGTGGTATAATTTATCAGCAATTTATGTGCAAAAGTATTATAACATGATATATAGATGTTGTAAGAAGGAGAAATCATGAAAAGCTTTTTTTCCAAAATCGGAAAGTTTTTTAAGAATATAGGTAGCAAAGTAGGGGGATTCTTTAAGAAGATTCCTACACCCAAATTTATAATCAAGATAAAGAATAATGAGAAGATTAAGAAAGTGTCTGATTTTATGACAAATCACGCACTAATATTTCATATACCTTTGTCTCTGGTTATGTGCTTCGTACTTGAATGGATGTCTAGGCATTCGTTTATTAATGCGTGTTATTTTGTATCGGATCATACATTAGCATATCTTTATAATTCCTTCCTTATATATGTGGTATATAGTTTGTGTATTTTGTTTAAGAGACAGACCTTTTGCAGAATGATAGTTTCTGCTGTTTTCGTTGCGCTTGGAATTACGAACTGTATTGTGCTTTATAATCGTGTAACGCCATTTGGTTTTACAGACCTCAATATGATTACAGATTTACTTACAATGCAGGGAACAGGATACTTGAGTCTCGGGTTAACTGTAATTCTAATTGCGGCACTTGTTGCTTACATTATTTATCTTATTAATCTATTTAGAAAAGGCAAAAAAGTAACATATAAATCGCCTATATGGGTTAGGATAATAATTGTTGTCGCACTTTTTGTATCTCTTCCTCTTGTGACAAAGTTCCTTCAGAAGCAGGATATCCTCGCAGCGTATTTTGGTAATCTGCAGCAGGGATACTTTGATTATGGATATTTATATGGTTTCTCGACAAGTGCTTTTGACAGAGGCATGAGCAAACCAATAGACTATAATGAAGAGAATGTTACAGCAATTGTTGATGAGACAACAAGAGAGACAACTATAAAAGAAGATAAGAAACCTAATATAATTGTTGTTCTTCTAGAATCGTATTTTGATGTATCAGAACTTAGCTTTATGGAGACATCTGAGGATGTAACTCCGTTTGCACATAGTCTTGAACAGAATTATTCTTATGGACATCTTACTGTTCCAGTAGTTGGTGCAGGAACCTGTAATTCAGAATTTGAAGTCTTAACAGGTATGTCATGCAGGTATTTTGGTCCGGGAGAATATCCACAGAAGACAATTCTTAAGGATGTTGACAAATGTGAGTCAGTTGCATCAGATCTTAGAAATATTGGCTATAGTTCTCATGTAGTACATAATAATGGCGGTAATTTCTATTCAAGAGTAAATGCTTTCACTCTAATGGGATTTGATACTTTCCAGAGTAAAGAGATGCTTGATATTGTAGACTATACTCCTATGGGTGCATGGCCTACTGATGATATTCTAATTGGAGCTTCTCTTGACGCTATGGACATGACACCTAATAAGGATATGTTGTACACAATTACCGTAGGAACACATGGTAATTATCCTAAGATATCTTATCCTGATTATGAGCCTGTTAAAGTAAAGTGCAACGGAAAGACACCAGAAGTTACTAATCAGTGGACCTATTATGTTAACAGAGTCCATGAGATGGATAACTTTATGAAGAATTATTGTGAAGCATTAGATCAAAGAGGAGAAGATACTCTCGTAATTTTCTTTGGTGACCATCTGCCTACATTAGGAATAGAAGAAGACGAATTGTCTACACATGACATGTATAAGACGAAATATCTTACATGGAATAATTTCGGAATGTCGAAAGAAGATATGGATCTTACTACATATCAGTTGGTTCCAGAATATCTTGATAGATTAGGTATTCATGAAGGCGTAATGACTAATTATAACCAGGATCGGATAGAAAAGGATATATCTACTACATCAGAAGAATACCAGGATGGGTTAAAGCTACTACAATACGACATCCTATATGGAAAGCATTATGCTTATAAAGGCAAGGATTTGTACCCGGCATCTAATCTTGTTATGGGTGTTAAAGATGTGGTCGTTGATAGAATGTATAGTTTTGGCAATGAAGTCCATATATACGGACACAACTTTACCAAGTGGAGTAAGGTGTATGTTAATGGCAAGAAAGTTGCTACTGGCTATAAGAGTGGTGAATGCTTAACGATTGATACTGAAAGTGTTAAGAATGGTGATGTGATCTGTGTTCAGCAGATGGGGTCTAATAACTCGGTATTTAGAAAGTCTAATGAAGTTATAGTTAATTTACCTGCACCACTTAATGCAGAGAATACTACAGAATAAATAATAAATTTACATAAACGTTTATGACAGGAAAGGGGATAATATGTCAGAAAAAAAGATACCATATAAGATTTATCTTGCAGAGGAAGAGATGCCAAAGGCATGGTATAATTTGCGTGCTGATATGAAGAATAAACCGGCACCACTTCTTAATCCAAAGACACATGAACCTGCAACATTAGAGGAATTAGAGCATGTGTTCTGTACAGAACTTGCGAAGCAGGAACTTAATGATAAGGATGCATATATTGATATTCCACAGGAGATTAGAGATTTCTATAAGATGTTTCGTCCTTCTCCTCTGGTAAGAGCATATTGCCTAGAGAATAAAATTGGAACTCCGGCTAAGATTTATTATAAGTTCGAGGGTAATAATACATCCGGCTCTCATAAGCTGAATTCTGCTATTGCACAAGCTTATTATGCCAAGACTCAGGGACTTAAGGGTGTGACAACAGAGACTGGTGCAGGTCAATGGGGAACAGCACTTTCTATGGCATGTTCTTATTTTGACCTCGATTGTAAGGTGTTCATGGTTAAGAGTTCTTATAATCAGAAGCCACAGAGAAAAGAAGTTATGAGAACATATGGCGCCAGTGTTACACCATCACCTTCTATGGAAACAGAAGTTGGAAGGGCGATTAATAAGCAGTTCCCTAATGGTAATGGTTCTCTTGGTTGTGCTATTTCTGAAGCGGTTGAAAAGGCAACATCAGAAGAAGGATATAGATATGTTCTTGGATCTGTTCTTAATCAGGTACTTCTTCATCAATCGGTTATAGGTCTCGAAACAATGACTGCCCTTGAGAAGTATGGTGAGAAAGCAGACATTATTATTGGATGTGCTGGAGGCGGTTCTAACCTTGGAGGATTAATTTCTCCATTTGTAAGAGATAAGATTAAAGGTAAGGATGATTATAGAATTGTTGCTGTAGAGCCGGCTTCGTGTCCATCACTTACAAGGGGTATATATGCATACGATTTCTGCGATACTGGAAAGGTATGTCCACTTGCTAAGATGTATACATTAGGACATGACTTTATGCCATCTCCATCTCACGCAGGTGGACTCAGATATCATGGTATGTCTTCTGTGCTATCTCAGCTTAAAGCAGATAACATTATTGAGGCAACCAGCGTAGCTCAGACAGAGGTATTTGCGACGGCAGAACAGTTCGCAAGAGTAGAGGGAATACTCCCGGCACCAGAGAGTTCACATGCTATTAAGGTAGCTATTGATGAGGCGATGAAGTGCAAAGAGACAGGTGAAGAGAAGACAATAGTCTTTGGTCTTACAGGAACAGGATACTTTGATATGTACGCATATGAAGACTTTAATAATGGTACAATGACAGATTATATTCCTACAGATGAAGATATCAAGGAAAGTCTTAAGAATGTGCCAGAAGTAAATGTGTAGACATATTTAAGCATAGAGTATTATGTAAAAAGATTATTAAAACGAAAGGTGTGATGAAAATGACAAGAATAGGAATAATCGGATACGGTAACCTGGGAAGAGGTGTGGAATCAGCAATTAAGCAAAACGATGACATGGAACTTGTAGCTGTATTTACCAGAAGAGATCCATCAACTCTTAAGATTAAGACACAGGGTGTTAAAGTAGACTCAGTTGACAATGTTGCTTCTTATGAAGGCAAGATTGATGTAATGGTATTGTGTGGAGGATCTGCGACTGACCTTCCTAAGCAGACACCAGAGTATGCAAAGATGTTTAATGTAGTAGATTCTTTTGATACTCATGCAAACATTCCTACACATTTTGCAAATGTAGATAAGTCATGTAAAGAAAATAATCACGTTGGTCTTATCTCATGTGGATGGGATCCTGGAATGTTCTCTCTTATGAGACTATATGGTAATGCATTCCTTCCTGACGGAGCAGATTATACATTCTGGGGCAAAGGTGTAAGTCAGGGTCACTCGGATGCCATTAGAAGGATTAAGGGTGTCAAGAATGCAAAACAATACACTATTCCGGTAGAAGAAGCTCTTGAAGCCGTTAGAAGCGGAAGCAACCCAGAGCTTACTACAAGACAGATGCATACTCGTGAATGCTTCGTAGTATTAGAGGATGGAGCTGATGCTAAGGCTATAGAGAAGGAAATCTGTGAAATGCCTAACTACTTTGCAGATTACGACACAACAGTACATTTTATTGATGAGGAAGAGTTCAATAAGAATCATAGCGGAATTCCTCATGGCGGATTTGTTATTAGAAGTGGTAAGACAGGATGGGATTTGGAAGATACACATGTTGTTGAATACTCAATTAAGTTAGATTCTAATCCGGGATTTACATCAAGTATTATTATTAGTTTTGCAAGAGCAGTGGACAGACTTTCCAAAGAAGGTGTTGTTGGAGCTAAGACAGTATTTGATATAGCACCTGCTTATCTAATTAATAAATCAGACGAAGATATTAGAGCTCATATGCTATAAAAGGCATAATTAAAACCGCCTGTGTTATTCAATATTATATGAATGACCCAGGCGGTTTTTCTATTAATAATTATCCACATCTATTCCCTGTTTTCGACTTCTTCAGTAGTTGCTGAAAGATTAGTAATACACTTAATGCCGGCGTAATTTTTCTTTTATTATATCTGTAATTTTCTTTTTCTTTCCCTCTGTCTTGAATTCACTGATACGAGACAAGGCTTCTTTTTCGATTTCGGATGTGGATTCCATAATAGAATTGACCTCTTGTTCTAGAAGTTTCTCTTTGTTATTTATTATACCATGTTTTGCGCTGGTTAATGTATTGACAGCTTCTTGAAGAGTTTCGTGTTTTTCTATAAAGGATCCGGCAGCGCTTGTTATTCCATCCTTTTTAGCAACAACGCTACTTTCTATATTGTCATAAAGCTGAGTCATTTTCTCTGTATATTCCTTCTCTATCCTGTTAAAGTTTCTTTGGAAATTAGACAGTGCAGATATAGTAAGTGCGAAATCTATTCCCCAAAGGAAAATAAATATAAGAGAAAGGCTAACCATTAATGCGTCTGGAAAATAGGATACTATTTTTTCTACCCAGGGAATCAACCATTTAACAATGATAATTGCCGCCACACCAAAACCTATCGATGCGCTAAGACATACTCTTCCATGAATGTTAAGGAATTTGTTGCTATAATCCCACCACACGGCATGAAAGATTTTCTCAAGAACATAACTGGTAGTATATTCTAATATGATACTTCCTAGATATCCTACTAAAAATATCACAATGACATTGGCATTTTCCAGAAAGGGAATGTGAAGGTCATAGAAAAGTAGGGTGCCCACACATGCGCCAACACCATATATAGGAATTATTGGCCCATAGAAGAAACCCCTATTCTGCCAATGATGTTTGTTAACAGAAGAATAGATTGACTCATATATAAAACCAAGCATACTATAGAAGAAGAATATTACTACATATTTGCATATAATCATATAATCTAACTACTCCTTATAAACTACTAATTATAATTATTACATTTAAGATAATAAAAAACAAGAAGTGGAACAGTATAATTTGACCTAATGAATGTGGTAGAGTACAATATATAGAGATTTGTAGAAGGAAAAAGGAGTCTTAAATGAGAATCATTCATTGCGCAGATCTTCATCTGGAATCGCCTCTTAAGAATATTTTGTCACCAGAGAAGGCAAAGGAGAGAAGAGATGAATTACTAGAGAACTTTGATAGACTGGTAGCCTATGCAAATGATAATGAAGTAGATATTATACTGGTTGCTGGAGATATATTTGACAGGGGTACTAAAAGAAAGTCTGCGGTTAAACATATAATTGAATTAGTAAAGAATAATCCGGATATTGATTTTGTATTTCTTAAAGGTAATCATGACACAGGCGGTGTGTTTGATGATGAGTATGAAATCCCGAAGAATGCCAAGTTGTTTGACCAGAACAACTGGAAGAAATACGAATATGGAGACGTGGTTATTAAGGGTGTAGAACTTTCGAAAGATAATTATAAAGATGTTGCACTTAGTCTTGTTCTTGATCCCGGTAAATGTAATATTGTTACATTACATTCAGGAGCAGCTAATTATGAAGGTGAGAAAGAGATATATGAGGTTAATTTCAATGACCTTAAGAATAAGAACATAGATTATCTTGCCCTGGGACATATTCATAAATATCAGAGAGAACAATTAGACGATAGAGGGATATATGTGTACCCGGGCTGTCTTGAAGGTCGAGGATTTGATGAGACGGGTAAGAAAGGTTTTGTGCTTCTTGATATCGGTGAAGATAACAAAATATCAGATACATTTGTTCCTTTTGCACTAAGAGAGATTCACAGGTTAGAAGTAGAAGTATCGCCTACAGATTCTATGGTTGATATTATAGATAATATACACGCTGCAGTGGATGATATTATCTACAATGATCTTGTTGAAGTTGTGCTAGTGGGCAAGACTAATATGAATGAATTAGTTGACATTGATATTAGAAGAATCAAGAGAGAATTTGATGATAAATTCTTTTTCTTTAAGGTAAAAGATAATACAACAGTAGAGATTGATTATGCAAGTTATTCTAATGACAAAAGTCTAAAAGGTGAATTTATCAGACTTCTTGAGAAACAGGATATTAGTGATGAAGATAAGTCCTTAATAGTTGAACTTGGTATTAAGGCTCTTAAAGGAGAGAATCTGGATATATGAGAATAGAATCCTGCCACATCACAGGATATGGCAAATTTAAAGACAAAAAAATAGATTTTAATGATGGCCTCAATATTCTAAAAGAAGACAATGGATGGGGTAAGACTACCTTATGCTCTTTTATAAAAGCAATGTTCTATGGTAATCCTTCTAGCAGGGCAAGTGGACTTAATGACAGAAAGCAGTATAATCCGTGGGATAAGGGCACTTATGGAGGAAGTCTCACATTTACAGTTGATGATAAGAAGTATCGTATAGAGAGAATTTTTGGCTCAAAAGAGAAAGAAGATGTATTTGCATTATATGATGCAGAGACTAATCTTGCATCAATGGATTATAGCGATAAGGTGGGCGAAGAATTATTTGGAATAGACAGAGATTCTTTCGCAAAATCTATATATATTCCCCAGAATTCACTAAAACCTGAGATGACAAATGCCATTAATGGAAAGCTGGGAGATCTTGTAACTGTTCAGGATGATATCAACAACTTTGACGAAGCTATTAAAAGGATAAACGAGGAGATTAAGACTTATACAAGGAATGGTAAGGATGAGACAAGAGGTCTTAATCTTAGAATTAAAGATGAGATTAGTATTCTAAAAGAAGATGCAGATCGATTAGACAGTTACGTTGAATCGCAGAGGATGCATAATAGAATGCTTGAGAACAAAGAAAAAGAAAGAAAGAAACTGGTCAAAGAAAAGGAAGAGTATAAAGATAGAATCAGCAAACAAAGTGAAAAGGACCAGTTGATTGGAGAATATAAATCCCTTCTTAAGAATTATGAAGATGAGAAGAAAAGTCTGGATAAGATGGACGATTTCTTTGCAAATGGAATACCAACTGAAGAAGAACTGGTAGAGCATTTTGATTTGTCGAAAGATATAGATGTGTTACAGACTAGTTGTGATAATATTCAGAAGAATATGCCAGACGATGAGAAGCTTGACGAGCTAAAAAGGTTATTTGATGAGCCTCTTAGTGATGAAGTAATAGATGATTGGATGGAGAGAGCCAACAGGCTTTCTGAGCTTAGAGTTCAAAAGGAACATGCCCAGCTATCTGAAGAAGATAAAGATACACTAGCTGAACTAAAATACTACTTTGCGAAGAAAAAGCCTTCAAAGGAAGAGTTAGAGATAATTCGAAATGAAGCAGAAAATGTTAACAGATTGCAGGGTAGAATTGAAGAAACCAGAGAGTACTTTGAACAGCAAAAGCACATTTATGAAGAAGGAATGAGAGATGAGGATTCCAATAATAAACCTATGATTATTATGTTGTCTATTATTGGAGCCATTGTTCTTGTTGGTTCAATAGCTTCACTTCTCCTTGTTGACTCAACGATGGGGCTGATTATGGGAATAGCAGGTATTGCTATTTCAATGGTGTTATTCGGAGTATGCGTTACAGTTAATCGCAAGAAAGCCCGCGTATCTAAGACTTTGATAGAAGAGCTTGAGAAGAACTATAATGAGGCAAAGAGCAAATATGAACAGACTAAGAGTGAATATGAGACGTCAGACAAGATATGTAAGGATTTCTTGTCGGATTATCTTGTAAATGCTAATGATACATTGCAGCAAATGGTATCAGATATTGAGATTAAAGCTGAAAAGTATGACACTCTTCTTGCAAATGAAGAAAAAGCTGTTGAAGTTGGTGGAAATGCTCTAGAAGAATTAACAAGTCTTGAAGTGGCTTTATATACAGAACTTATGCATTATCAAGTGTGCTATGGATTAGATGATTTGTATGAGACTAACGCTGAGATAGAGCTTATTCAAAGAATAAAAGAAGATAACAAGATATATATAGCTTATTTTAACGACGATAAAGAAAGGTCTACAATAATTGAAGAAAGGGAAGCTAAAATGAAGAAAGTTGCAGCTTTCCTTAACAGATTCCCTCTTGCAACCGGAGAAAATATAAGCCAAAAGATAGGATTTGTTGCAACTCACCGTCGTCAGTATATGGAGCTTTCTGAAAAAGTTGCTGAGAAAGAGAATACCATTAAAAAACTTGAGATGGAGAATAAAGATTACCATGAGACAATGTCTATTGAAGAATTGCAGGATAGAGAAAGAGAGATAGACGAGAACATTCATACTCTTGACGAAGAAATTAATCAAACCCGTGTGCAGCTTCGTGATGTTAGAGAAAGTATAGATGCCTGCCAGGAGAGCAGTAATCAGATTGATGAACTCAGGGTGCAACTGGGAGAATATGAGAAGAAAGTTAATTATTTAAAGCAAACAGCCAGCTTTCTTACTAAAGCAAAAGATAGGTTCCTTTCAACATATATGCGACCTCTTCAAAAAGGTATGAGAGAATACCTAGAAAGAATTATTTCTGATAGTGGAGAAATATCTAGTGAAGATTTTCATATTGATACAAAGCTTGGTGTATCAGTTAGTTATGAAGGAAGTTCCAAAGAGGAAGGTTATCTAAGTGCGGGATACAAGGATTTGGCTTCTCTTTGTGCAAGGCTTGCTTTAATAGATATTATGTATGAAAAACAGAAGCCACTAATTATATTAGATGATCCCCTTACTAATTTTGATGAAGATAAAATAGATATGGCATTGGAACTTATTGAAGAATTATCTGAGGATAAGCAGATATTGTACTTTACCTGTCATGATTCAAGAGCAAAGAAATAAGGCGTTGTATTAATACTATTAATTACAACGCCTGATCTACTAACATTCCTGCATATGCACTGCTGGCATAGACTGCTGAAAAAGTCTTGCCCGGATTCTTATATTCTACAAGTAGCTTATCTACGTATTTCATTGGATTAATTGCAGTCTTGTTGGCTGCATTAGATAGTGCATTCTTAAAGGTGTTAAGAGTCTTGAAGACATCGCTTCTGTTAGCGCCTGTCACACCATTTTGAATAGCGTCTCTATCCATTACAAGCGATCCATTGTCTGTCTGTGTTATGCCTATGTCGGACAATTGCGTACTTAACGAACGTCCAATTGCTGTCATCTCATTAAAGTATGAATTATTATGTCCCTGAGAATAATTAGCACCTATTCTGACCATATTATTATAGGCCTTAATCAAATCACTAACACTATCTGCTAGAGCTTCTGTATTCGTCTTGAAACCAACATTTACAGGTTCACCATTCGTAGGCTTGTGAAGGGTAACTTCGAAGGCTTTATTAATTGTAAATGTGTTAGACATTGACTGATGCTCAGAATCATTAAGTGTAAATGATGAATTGTGAGCAGGGCTTGTTATATTGTTAATGCCAAGCCTGTTAACCTCAGCCCATGATGTATTGGTCTCGATTGAGAATAACTCAGTCTCGCCTTCAGGAAGACCGGTCTTCTTAGAGGTAAGCTGAAGTGAAGACTGGTTTAATCCATTACTGATTATTTCGGCTGTAAGTCCAACATCAGAAGAATTTACAAGTCTTGCAATTTTCTTTTGTACATCTAAGTTGTTATCTCCAATACTTACATTAAATTGAAATTCAAAAGAATTACTTGTTGTATTAAGGTCGAAAGAATAATGACCTTCCTCAAAATCATAACCATCTGAATTAAGGAAATTACCGGTATTAATCTGAGGAGTGGCAAGGGCATTTACTTCCATATTGAAGCTTGGGCTTGTGTCGCTATTCTCATCACCAACAAAAGTTACACTAACTAAATCATCATTAGATGAAGAGGCCACTTTTTTATCGAGAAGTGATTCCATACTATCACCACCAGATGACATTTCAGCAATAATATTCTTGGCAGCCCGAGCATTTTCCTTAAGGTCAATAGCGAATCTGGTCAAATCCCCGTCATCCATATCAATCTTATACAGAGGAGACTCTTTGTTAGCCTTAAGCATCTCGTTATAAGTAGCTCTTAATTCACTTTTCTTGTGGATATCATACTTAGAACCATTACCTCTAGGGTTATAGGTCGACAGATAATAATTGTATGCAGCATCTATCCGTGCCATAAGACGTCCCCTCCTTTCTTCCGTGAAATAATGCCTAGTAAAAATCCTTTCTTACCTGCATCGGGGTATAAAAGTCCATTTATTCACTTATAGTATACCAAAAATCAAGCCTTTTGTCATCCACTAGATATTGAAAATCAAAGCAAATAAAGGTAATATGTAGTATGCTAGAGAATTTATATAAATAGAGGTGTAAAATGCGTATTATAGTTGGGCTTGGAAATCCCACTTTAAAGTATTCTAAGACAAGGCACAATGTGGGGTTTGACACCATAGATATTATTGCTAAAAATCATAGAATTAAGGTTAAGAAAAGTCAGTTCAAATCATTACTTGGAGAAGGCTTTATTAATGGCGAGAAAGTTGTACTAATAAAGCCAATGACATATATGAATAACAGCGGAGAAGCTGTAAGAGAAGTCGTGGATTATTATAAGGTTAATGTCAAGGAGGATCTTATAGTTATATCTGATGACCTTAATCTTGATGTGGGTGTTCTTAGACTTAGAAGTAAAGGCAGTGCCGGGGGACATAATGGATTAAAAAGTATTATTAAATGTCTTGGTACAGAATCCTTTGATAGAGTGAGAATTGGAATTGGCAAGGTGCCAGAAGATAGAGATATTATTAGTCATGTTCTTAGCCGTTTTGATAAGGCTGATAGGAAATTGGTTAAGGAAAGTTTCATTGTGGCTGCAGAATCAATTGAATGTATTATTGAGTGTGGCATTGACAAATCAATGAGTAAGTATAATGGTCCAATAAACAGGTAGAAGAAAGTAGATAATGAAAGTATTTGAAGAACCATATAATAGTTTAGTAGAATTAATTGAATTAAAGAATAATTTGCTCAGTGGCAAAGATAATTTTGAATTGTCAGGCTGTATAGAGCCCATTAAACCCAGCATTATAAATGGACTGTCTCACAACAAAACCTTAGTAATTACAAGGGATGATGTTAGAGCAAGAGAGTTATCTAACAAATACAATGGGTATTCTGATGATGGAGTAATGTTTCCGGCAAAAGATGTGATGTTCTATCAGGCTGATATTAGAGGAAATGCGCTTACAAAAGAGAGGATTGCTGCCCTTAAATCCATTCTAGGAGAAGAGAAGACAACTATATTTGTAAGTGTAGATGCCTTGATAAACTGTATGCCAAGCAAAGAACTTTTTAGTGATAATTCACTTAAAATAAAAGTAGGGGATACTATTGACCTTATATCATACGAGAAGATGCTTGTATCATTAGGATATGATAAGGAAGAAGAGGTTGAGCATCCGGGAGAATTTGCTGTAAGAGGTGGGATTGTGGATATATATCCTCTTACAATGGAAAAGCCTATCAGGATAGAATTATTTGGTGATGAAATCGATTCTATAAGAGTTTTCTCTATTGAGAATCAGCGCTCAATTGAGAAGCTTACTGATGCTGTAATCTATCCAGCGAGTGAAGTCATGCTTACTTCTAATGATATTGATAAAGGTCTTGAATTAATAGAGGAAGATGCATCTAAATTATATGATAAATTAAGAAGCGAATTTAAGACAGAAGAAGCAGCAAGACTTCGAAAGTCGGCGGATAGAATAATAGATGAGATAAGCCAGGGATGGGGGCTTATGGAGTTAGAATCCCATCTGACATATTTTGTAGATAAGACATATTCTATTCTTGATTATCTTCCTGATGATGCCTTGATAGTATTTGACGATGCCAGGGGATTTCGAGAGGAACTTAATATAAGAGAAGCTGAATTTCTTGATAGCATGACTAGACGTCTTGAAAAAGGATATCTACTTCCTAAGCAACTTTCAATGATGAAAAGCCCTGATGAAATAATAAGCAAATTAAAGAGATTTAATAAGCTGATTCTTTCTACTCTTGATACCAAAATATCAGATATAACTATTAAGAAGAATTATTATGTTAAGGCTAATTCTATAACAAGTTATTCGGGAAGTTTTGAAGGACTGGTAAAAGATTTAAGTAAATATAAAAAGAACCGTACAAAGGTTATTATCACAAGTGCATCACGAACTAAAGCAAAGAGATTTGCTCTTGATTTACAGGAAAGAGATCTTAATGCGTATTACAGTGAGAAAGAGGATGTAGAAGTACAAGGAGGAGAAGTTCTTGTTACAGTAAGTGACATAGACAGAGGATATGAACTGCCTGATATTAACTATGTTCTTATTACTGAAAATGATATATTCGGCTCTAAAGCTGTTGTTAAGAAAAAGAGAAAGAAGAAATTTACCGGCGAGAAATTTAATTCCCTTCAAGAATTAAAAGTAGGAGATTATGTTGTACATGAGAATCATGGTGTAGGTATTTATCGTGGGCTTGAAAAACTTGAAATAGGAAATGCAGTAAAAGATTACATTAAGATTGAGTATGCAAAGAATGGCAACTTATATATTCCCGCATCCTCATTTGATATGATTCAAAAGTATGGCTCGTCTGAGTCAAAGAAGCCGAAGCTTAATACGCTTGGTACTAGTGCCTGGACCAAGACAAAAGAAAGTGTTAAAAGTGCAGTAGGTGAAGTGGCAAAAGAATTAGTCGAACTATATGCGCTTAGAGAAAGAGATAATGGATTCGTCTTTGGAAAAGATACTATATGGCAGAAAGAATTTGAAGAAACATTTCCATATGAAGAGACGAGAGGTCAGGAAGAAGCGATTGAGGCTGTAAAGAAGGATATGGAAAGTCCTAAGATTATGGACAGACTTATCTGCGGTGATGTTGGATTTGGTAAGACAGAGATTGCAATTAGAGGAGCATTCAAAGCAGTACAGGACAATAAGCAGGTTGTAATGCTTTGCCCGACAACAGTTCTTGCGCAACAACATTACAATACATTTTCACAAAGGATGAAGGATTATCCAATAACAATAGAGCTTCTTAGCAGGTTCAGAACCCCATCGGAACAGAAGGATACCATTGAGGGATTAAAGTCCGGAAGAGTAGATATTGTAATTGGGACTCACAGGGTTCTCTCGAAAGATGTATCGTATAAAGATCTTGGGCTTCTTGTAATAGATGAGGAGCAGAGATTTGGTGTTGCTCATAAAGAGAAGATAAAGGCGCTTAAGAAGAACGTTGATGTTATAAGTATGACAGCAACTCCCATACCAAGGACACTTCATATGAGTCTTACAGGAATAAGAGATATGAGTCTCCTTGAAGAAGCGCCTGTTGATAGAATGCCTATTCAGACATTTGTATTTGAATATAATGAAGAGATGGTAAGGGATGCAATTCTTCGGGAATTACACAGGCAAGGACAGGTATATTATGTATATAACAGAGTCAATACCATTGCAGAAATGGCGGCAAGTATAGAGAAGCTTGTTCCGGAAGCAAATGTGAAATACGCACATGGAAGAATGAGTGAGAAGAGACTTGAGGAAATCATGAGTGATTTTGTCAATGGAGAAATAGATGTTCTAATATCAACAACTATTATTGAGATTGGTCTGGATATTCCTAATGTAAATACAATGATTATTCATGATGCTGATAGACTTGGGCTATCGCAGCTATATCAGCTACGAGGAAGAATTGGAAGAAGCAACAGAATGGCTTACGCTTTCTTTATGTACAAGAAAGACAGGATGCTAAGAGAAGAAGCTGAGAAGCGACTTTCAGCCATCAAAGAATTCTCTGATTTGGGAAGTGGATTTAAAATCGCTCTTAGAGATCTTGAGATAAGAGGTGCCGGTAATATGCTGGGCAAAGATCAACACGGTCATATGGAAGCAGTAGGTTATGACCTGTATTGTAAAATGCTTAGTGATGCTTTGAAAACAGAAAAGGGAGAGACAGAAGTACTTGAATATAATGCGGAAATAGATATAGATATTGATGCGTATATTCCTGATTCGTATATCAAGAGTGGTGTTCATAAGCTGGATATATACAAGAGAATATCAGAACTTGGTTCTGATGATAATTACGATGCAATGCTAGAAGAATTGGTTGATAGATTTGGAGAAGTGCCAAGAAGCGTTCTTAACCTAATGTATGTTGCTAAGGTAAAATATAATGCTCAAAAAGCGTATGTGACTAAGATATCTCAAAAGGGAGATATTATAACAATTAGTATGTATAACAAGGCAAGACTTAATCCGACTAAAATACCATCTCTTGTTGAGAAGTACTATCCGGATATTACATTTTCAGCCAATCCATCTAATCCGGAATTTGTATACGATACAAGAATTGAAGGGGCTGCTCATGAAAAAAATATACATGATAAGTTGCTGGGATTTTTGATTGATTTACAAGATATAAGAGATGACAAAGGTTGAATTAATGTTGCATAAAATGTATACTTCTATAGAGAAAATAATAAGGTGGTAATTATTATGAAGAAGAAAATGTTAAGTCTTTTAATGGTTTTCATTTTTGTGATGGCAATCCTTTCCGGATGTAAGATAAGAAATTATAGTTCCAAATTAATAGATATAAACAGTGGAGAAGATGGTATTACTTTAGGCTATGCCAACTTTGTGTTCAAGTACAATCAGGCGAGATATGATATTAATTATGGTTCTTCATATGGAACTAAGCTTTGGACTGAGGATATGACAGGTGCTGGTCAGACATTTGCTGATGAGGTTAAGCAGAATATTGTTGATACACTTGAGACGCAATATGTTATCAAAAAACATGCTGAAGAATATAAAGTTGAGCTTACTGATGATGACAAGACAAAGGTTGACGATGCAACTAAGAAATTTATGGAAGAGAATTCCAGCAGTGCCTTAAATTCAATGGGAGCAGACGAAGATGTAGTAAAACAGATGCTCACAGATATGGTATATATGTCTAAGATGGAGAAGGCAATGACAGATAGAGGTAGAGCTGACGGGCAAATTACAGATGAAAATAGTTCTTCCACATATATTAATAATCTTGTTGAAGGCTGGAAGGCTTCTTATGAATTTACTGTAGATGATGCTCTTCTAGAACAGCTTAAGGTCGATGATTTGTATGAAGCAGATAAAGCTTCACAGACTAAGGCGACAAATAGTACACAAGGAAAATAGTTATAAATGAAATTTGTATTAAGGTATATGTCCGCATACAAAAAAGAAAGTATATTGGCACCATTATTCAAAATGCTAGAAGCAGTATTTGAGTTGCTGGTGCCTTTTGTTGTGGCATCTATTATTGATAAAGGAATAGAATATCAGGATGTAGGCTATATAGTCAGAATGACATGTCTAATGATTGGTCTTGCCCTTATAGGAGTAACGTCTGCTATTATGGCTCAGTATTTTGCTGCCAAAACTGCAACAGGAGTCTCAATGAAAGTAAGAAAGGATCTTGATGATACTATTCTTGCTATGGATAAATCGCGTTATAGAAAGATTGGAAAACCTACCCTTCTTACAAGAATGACAAGTGATGTATTGAAGCTGCAAAATGCTGTTAATATGTTCCTTAGACTGTTTCTCCGTTCGCCATTTATCGTAGTAGGTGCATTCATAATGGCTGTAATAATAGACCTTTCAATGTCATTAATAATAGGTGGAATAATAATTATTCTTGCCATTGTAGTGTACGCCGTAATGAGAACAACTCTTCCCAAAATTGATTTCATTCAAGAGAAACTTGATAAACTGAGCACAAGAATAAAACAAAACTATAATGGTGCAAAAGTTGTAAGAGGTTTCGTTATACAAGAGGAGGAGAAGAATAAATTCAATGAACAGCTAGAAGAGCTGTACAATAATCAGATTCATGTTGGAAGACTTTCTAACGTTCTCAATCCACTTACCTTTGCTCTTGTTAATTTTGGAATAATATTAATACTGTATTTTGGGGGAGAGAAAGTCGATACGGGAAGTCTTACAGCAGGAGAAGTTGTTGCCCTTCTAAACTATATGTCCCAGGTTCTTGTTGAGCTGGTGAAACTGGCTAATTTAATTGTGCTTATTATGAATGGGATTCCTAGTGCAAGAAGACTAGAAGAGGTTATTGATGGCGATGATGAAAGGACAAGCGTTGAGGCTTCAATTGTAGTATCTGCAAAGGAGATTGTTAACAAAGAATTAGGTGATATAAAACATGGAGAGAAGATTGGCATTATAGGTCCCACAGGTTCTGGAAAAAGCCTCATTCTCAGTTTATACATGGAACATGTATTAGATAAGTCGAGAGTAGGATATGTACCTCAGGAAGACAGCTTCTTTGGAGGAACAATAGCTGAAAATATACTCCTTAGGGAGTACGCAAATGATGATATGGAGTACGCACTTAATATGAGTTGCTTCCAGGAAGTAGTTGATAATAAGGGCGGTGTAGATGAGAAGCTTATTAAGAATGGTAATAATCTGTCAACCGGACAGAAGAAAAGACTTTCTCTTGCCAGAGCGCTTAGTAAAAAGCCTGAACTTCTCCTTATGGATGATGTAACTAATCCGCTTGACATGATAACAGAAAAGCAGGTTCTTGATAATGTGCTGTCCTCAGATATGTCAGTTGTTATTGCCTCACAGAAACCAAGCGCGGTAATGAGAACAGACAGGATAATAGTTATTGATAATGGTAAACTTCTTGACATGGGAAGACACGAAGAACTTCTTACAAGATGCTCCCTTTATTCTAAGATGTTCTTTGCGCAGTTTCCGGAAAGGAGTAGTTATGCTTAGACGACTTTTCAGAGACTATAGAAAATATATTCTGTTGTTTGTAGTATCAATGATATGCGCGCTTATCTCTACAGGTCTTTCCCTTCTTGTTCCTGTGCTTATGGGTCAGGGAATGGATAAGATAATAGGAGTAGGAGATGTGGATTTTGATGGACTTATCCTGATAATCAAAGAGATGGCACTTTCTATTGTTATAAGTTCGATTTTTCTTTGGATTATGAATGGGATTAATAATAGAATTGTATATGGAATATCTTCTGATCTGAGAAAAAGAGCATTTACAAGCTTTGTTAATGCCAGATACGAATTCGTAGATTCTTATTCCGAAGGAGACATATTAAGTCGGATAATAGTAGACTGTGACGGGATAAGTGAAGGGCTTCTCCTGGGATTCAACCAATTCTTCGTAGGGGTTGTAACTATTGTTATTACTTTTTCTTTTATGCTAAGCATTAACATATATCTTGCTGTTGCTGTTTTGGTTATGACGCCGTTATCATTGGTTGTGGCCAGATTTATTTCTAAGAAATGTAATACATATTTTGCATCTCAGGCAAAGGTCCGAGGGGAAATAACTGATCTTTCCTCGGATATTATAACTATGAAGCAGGTTATTAACAATGAAGAGGCAGAAGAATATTTTAAAGATAAGTTTCTAGAGAAGAATGCAGAAAACGAGAAGGTGTCAAGAAAAGCGATTTTCTATTCATCATTAACGAACCCGCTTACCAGATTAGTCAATGCTATTTGTTATGCCTTAGTTACACTTGGAGGTGGGTACCTTGCAATAACTGGGAGTGTTACAATTGGCGGATTAACAAGTTTTCTTGCCTATGCAAGTCAGTTTGCAAAACCATTTAATGACATTTCTTCTGTGATAACTGAATTACAGAATTCCTTCGTGTGTATTGATAGGATATATGAACTGATTGATGCTCCGACGGAACACTTAGATAATGAGATAGATGATAATAGGGATGTAGAAACAGATATTATCTTTAATCATGTTGGATTTGGTTATACAGATAAGAAAACCATTGATGATATAACATTTACGGTACCTAAAGGGAAAAAGATGGGAATAGTAGGACCAACAGGATGTGGCAAAACAACTATTATGAAGCTTCTTCTCAAATACTATGACTATATGGAGGGAGAGATTCTCCTTGGTGGAGTAAATATTAGAGATATGTCTGCAGATAGAGTTCGTTCAATGATGGGGCTTATGTTTCAAGAGACATTTCTCATATCGGGTACAGTTATGGATAATATTCGTATGGGGAATTCTGAATCGACAAGAGAAGATGCCATTAGGGCAGCAAAAGAGTGTAATGCCCATGAATTCATAATGAATCTGCCAGATGGATATGATACGAAAGTTAAAGAAGGGAATCTATCAGAAGGGCAGAGGCAACTTATATGTATCACCCGACTTATGCTAAGAGATTCTAATATTATACTTCTGGATGAAGCAACATCTTCTATTGATATTCTTAATGAGAAGCTAATACAGGAGGCTTTTCTTAAGATTATGAAGAATAAGACAACGATTATCGTTGCACATAGGCTTTCAACAATAATTGATGCTGATATTATTCTTGTGATTAAGGATGGCAAGGTAGAGGAAATGGGCACGCATAATGAGCTTTTGACTAACAAAGGGTTTTATCATAAACTATATGAAAGCCAGAAACGCTAGTGCAATTTTTAGTATACTTGAGAATATTTTATTAGTTGTTTCGTCGTTTATGTATATTTACAAGGCTGTTTTTTGTGATATAATCTTAATGATTGCGATTAGCAATTAATTTGAAGAGGGATTTGTTTATGGAACAATATGTTATAAAAGGCGGCAGGCCATTAAATGGTGAGGTTGAGATAGGTGGAGCAAAGAATGCTGCACTTGCAATAATTGCTGCGGCTATCATGACAGATGACACTGTTGTTATAGATAATCTTCCAGATGTTCGTGATGTTAACGTAATGATTGGAGCAATGGAAGATATAGGCGTTCATATCGAGAGAATTGATAGTCATACCATCAAGGTTAATGCAACAACAATAGGTCGTCTTAGTGTAGATTACGAATATATTAAGAAAATTAGAGCTTCGTATTATTTGCTGGGAGCTCTACTAGGCAAATACAAGAAGGCAGAAGTTGCTCTTCCCGGTGGATGCGATATAGGATCTAGACCAATTGATCTTCATGTCAAAGGATTTAGGAGCCTTGGTGCCGAAGTGGATTTGAGTTATGGCCTTATATCTGTTAACGCCAAGAGGCTGATTGGTAACCATATCTATATGGATAAAGTATCAGTTGGCGCTACAATCAATATTATGATGGCTGCGACTCTTGCAGAAGGTAAGACCATTATTGAAAATGCTGCGAAAGAGCCGCACGTTGTAGATGTTGCCAACTTCCTTAACAGTATGGGAGCTAATATTCGTGGTGCCGGTACAGATGTAATAAGAATTCATGGTGTTAATAGATTGCATGGAACAGAGTATTCTGTAATTCCAGATCAGATTGAGGCTGGAACATTTATGTTTGCGGCAGCAACGACTAAGGGAGATATCTTAGTAAAGAATGTTATTCCTAAGCATTTGGAAGCAACATCAGCAAAGCTTATTGACGCTGGATGTCAGGTTATAGAATATGATGACGCTGTCAGAGTTATTTGCAAGAATAAGCTTACTGCAACACAGGTAACAACCCTTCCTTATCCGGGATTTCCTACTGATATGCAACCTCAGATGACTGTTGTACTTGCTCTTGCAGAGGGTACTAGTACTGTTAATGAATCTATATTTGAGAATAGATTTAAGTATGTTGATGAACTTGCAAGAATGGGAGCCAATATTCAGGTTGAAGGCAATATAGCAATTATCAGAGGTATTGATAGCTACAAAGGAGCCAGAGTCAGTGCACCGGATCTTCGTGCAGGTGCGGCTCTTGTTATAGCAGGACTTGGAGCAGAAGGAATCACAATTGTAGATGATATTCACTATATCCAAAGAGGATATGAGAGATTTGAAGAGAAATTAAGAGGGCTTGGAGCTGTAATTGAGAAAACTGATTCTGAGACACAGATTGAGAAATTCATCGTAAGAGTATCATAGACAAATAGTTTTATTGAATATTTAAGGTAAAGAAAAGGCTTACAACGTGCGTTGTAAGCCTTTGTTATATATACATTTAATTTCTAAAGAATAGATGTAATTGAAATATCTGTCTCTCTACTTAAGTCAACCATTGTTTCGTCATCGACTTGAACTATCGGACGTGACAGGCGACTCTTGTTAATATATACAATCTTGCCACTTCTTCCATCTGATAACATAACCATACTATTCTGATAAGCATTAGCTATTCTCTCTAAGAATGTAAGAATGTATTTGGTATTATATTTCTTCAATCCTTCTTCTTCAAATGCAGCAATTACCTGGAATGCGCACTTTGGAGTTCTATAACTTCTAGCAGAGGTCATAGCATCATATACATCGGCGATAGCAATAATTGATGCAAAATCTGATATCTCATCTGCTTCTAGTCCACGTGGATAACCGCTTCCGTCACTTCTTTCATGATGCTGTAATGCGGCAAATTGAATATTACTGTTAAATCCGGCTTTCTTAAGGAGTTTGCTTCCCTTTAGAGCATGAGACTTAATCAAGTCAAATTCTTCGTCTGTTAATTTGCCTGTTTTATTAAGGATTTCACTGGGAATCTCTGCTTTACCAATATCATGAAGAAGACCGGCTATTGTTAGTTCGTTAAGTTCTTCTCTTGATAATTTGAGCCATTTACCAATGGCACGAGAAATGAGTGCCACATTAATTGAGTGTGCATATACGCTATCGTCTATTGACTTCATGCAATGAAGTAGATCAAACATTTGAATACTTGTCTTAGATGCAAAAAGTGATTCGGCATTCTTAATAAGTTTTTCTTCGGAAATGTTGCCATCTCCGAATATAATAGTGTCAAACGTCTCTTCTAGTGCCGCCATGTTCTCAGAGTAACTTAACTGGAAGTCCTGGAATTCCTGGTTGCTTTGGAGCCTATTTGTATATGACATAGACTCTCTTATTTGAGAGGGTTCTTTCTTAGGTTCTTCCTTTGGCTCTTCTTTCTTTGGTGGCAGAACATCTTCTAATTCTAAAGGCTTAGCGGGTTCGTCATTGAAACCATCTTCTACAACAACTTCTTCTATCTTGTAGAATGAAAGTCGAGCGATAAGCTTTGAATCTAATTCAGTTCCAACCTTTGCAATGGTCTGTCCTCTTTTAGTTACTATAGCCTTTTCAACTACCATTCCTGGTTTTAGTTTTTTGACTTCAAGTTTTGCCATTGTTCTTCTCCTGAAAAATCATATGTAGTGTTTTTTCTTATTTATGTAAACAATATATTGTGCATTTTTTGTGAACACCCAATAGTATTATAATCGTTACATATAGTTTTTGGCAATGATTTTTTATCAAAAAACTACATATTTATATGTTTTTGTTGACAAAAATGGTTTTAGGGTGTATTGTTAGCAAGAAAATGAATATTATAGCATGATTCTTATTAAGAGTGGTGGAGATAGTATGGATCGACGAAGCCACGGCAACCCCCTATAGGGAAGGTGCCAACCAAAGCGAGTTATCGAACGATGAGAATCTCTTTGTTCGGTCCGCTTTTAAGGCGGTTTTTTTATGCTATAAAAGAAAGGATATTTAAATGGAAAAATTATTATTTACATCAGAGTCAGTAACGGAAGGACATCCTGATAAAGTATGTGATGCCGTTTCAGATGCTATTTTAGATGCTTGTTATGAACAGGATCCAATGAGTAGAGTTGCTTGCGAGACAGCATCATGTACAGGATTTGTACTTGTTACAGGAGAGATTACAACTAAAGCTAATCTTGATATTCCTAAGATTGTTAGAGACACTGTTCTTGAGATAGGATATGATGATGGAGCAAAAGGATTAGATGGCAATTCTTGTGCTGTAATGGTTGCGCTTGATCAGCAATCAGCAGATATTGCAATGGGAGTAGATAAAGCCCTTGAAGCAAAGGAAGGTTCACTTACTGATAATCTTGATACAGGTGCTGGCGATCAGGGTATGATGTTTGGATACGCAACTAACGAGACTAAAGACTATATGCCATATCCAATTGATCTTGCACATAAGCTTTCACTTCAACTTACAAAAGTCAGGAAAGACGGCACACTTAAATATCTTAGACCTGATGGTAAGACACAGGTGTCAGTAGAGTATGATGAAAATGGAAAACCAAAGAGACTAGAAGCTGTTGTGCTATCAACACAGCACAGTGAGGATGTAACACAGGAGCAGATTCATGAAGATATCAGGAAGTATGTATTCGATCCTGTTATTCCTAAGGAAATGATAGACGATAAGACAAAATTCTTTATCAACCCTACAGGCCGTTTCGTGATTGGTGGACCTCATGGAGATGCTGGTCTTACAGGACGTAAGATTATAGTAGATACATATGGTGGAATGGCTCGTCATGGTGGTGGAGCATTTTCTGGAAAAGATTGTACTAAGGTTGACCGTTCTGCAGCTTATGCAGCAAGATATGTTGCTAAGAATATTGTTGCGGCAGGACTTGCTGACAAATGTGAAATTCAATTAAGCTATGCTATTGGTGTTGCGGAGCCAACTTCAATAATGGTTGACACATTTAACACAGGTAAGAAGTCAGATGAAGAACTTGTAGAAATTGTAAGAAATAACTTTGATTTAAGACCTTCCGGTATTATTAAGATGTTAGATCTTCGCCGTCCAATTTATAAGCAAACATCATCTTATGGTCATTTCGGACGTAGTGATTTGGACCTCCCATGGGAGAAGCTAGACAAGGTGGATGCACTTAAGAACGCATAACATATGAAGATTAGAACAAGACTGGTTTTAGCATTTTGTATAATTATATTTGTGCCGCTTATAATAGTATTTACTGCTTATATGCTGCTTGGATTCTCTAATTTTACAAACGAGACTATGCTTAGACTCAAAGAGAATCTGAGTGGTCTGTCAGTAGATGCTATTGCATCGGCATCTTTGATTCTTATTCTTACAGCTACGATATTGATTCTATGGATATATAAGGGTATTGTGCCTAATATTAGAAAACTTACTAAGGCGGCTGACTGTATTAAAGAAGGGGATTTGGATTTTAACATATCCGGTAATGGTGTTGATGAGCTTAGTGAGCTTTGTGACACATTTGAAGAGATGAGAATCAGGCTTAAAACAAGTGCTGAACAAAGGCTTGAAGATGAAAATGAGCAGAAAATGCTTATTTCTAGTATTGCTCATGATTTGAAAACGCCTATAACGGCTATCAAAGGGTATTCTGAGGGGCTTCTAGATGGTGTTGCTAATAACACTAAGAAGCAGGAAGAATATGTTCGGACAATTCTTAACAAAGCAATCGAGATGGATAATCTGATTAATGAGTTGACATTATATAGTAATCTTGATACAAGCATGATTCCATATAATTTTCAAAAGATTAATATCTCAGATTATTTTCAGGACTGTACGTGCGACATTAGCATGGATTTATCCCACAAAAATATAAAACTGATATATACTAATTACCTTGATCCTGACGTGGTCTGTATAGCAGACCCGGAGCAATTGGCAAGGGTCGTTAATAATATTGTTAATAACTCAGTGAAATATCGTGGAGAGAAGGATTCTAGGATTGTTTTCTCTATACATGATGCAGGTGAATTTGTTCAGGTGGATATTAAGGACAATGGTATAGGTATTTCGAAAGAAGATTTGCCATATGTATTCGACAGAATGTATAGAGGAGACCAGTCAAGGAATACTTCCGCTGGGGGTAGTGGCATAGGTCTATCTATAGTAAAAAGGATTGTTGAAGATCATGGCGGTAAGATATGGGTGTCAAGTAACGTTGGAAGTGGAACCACAATGAGCTTTGTGCTTAGAAAGTACATAGAATCGTAAGATAAGGGGAGTAATATGCAAAGGATATTAATTGTTGAAGATGATGAAGCTATTGCTCAATTAGAAAAGGATTATTTGGAAGTAAATAATTACGAGGTGACAGTAGAAGATAATGGGGGAGTTGGCTTAAAACGCGCAATAGAAGGAGACTATGATTTATTTATTCTTGATTTAATGTTGCCTGAAGTTGACGGATTTGAAGTGTGTAAGAGGATTAGAGAAGTTAAGAACACACCTATTCTTCTTGTATCTGCCAAGAAAGATGATATTGACAAGATTCGTGGACTTGGGATGGGGGCAGATGATTATATAACCAAGCCTTTTTCGCCTGGGGAATTAGTAGCAAGAGTTAAGGCTCATATGAGTAGGTTCGAAAGGCTTGTAGGCAGTAACTCCCCTGGTAAGAAGAATATAATAGAGATACGTGGTCTTAGAATTGACGAGGATAGCAGGATAGTGTCTGTTCATGGAGAAGATGTGCAGCTGTCTTCCAAGGAGTTTGATCTTCTTTTATTTCTTGTACAAAATCCTAACAGGGTTATATCCAAAGAAGAACTATTTCAGGCTATTTGGGGACAGGATTCTTTTGGGGATGCCAAGACTGTTACTGTACACATCAAGAAGGTTAGAGAGAAGATTGAACTTGATTCGTCAAAGCCACAATATATTGAGACTATATGGGGGATTGGATATAGATTCAGAGTGTAAATGCTCGGTCAAGGTTAATTATTAAATCAAGACATAATATTATTGGTGGAGTGATGGGAGACAAAATCAGGATATATGCTATGACACATAAAAGGTTTGATGAGTCTAATATAGACTTATACAAACCTTTATTTGTAGGAGCAGCAGGAAAAGATAATACATACGGATATCTGCGAGATGATGAAGGTGACAACATATCTTCAAAGAACTGTTATTATAGTGAACTTACAGGGATTTATTACATTTACAAGAATGTAACTGATGTGGATATTATAGGGACTTGTCATTATAGGAGATATCTGGTAGATGATAATGATAGTTTGCTTAACAAAGAGCAGATTGTTGGTTTTCTGGAAGAATATGATTGCATTACCAGTAAATGCCTTAATCTTAATTATACATACTATTATGGCTTCTCAGAGAATCACAAGCCATATTATCTTGATGAAACAAGGAAAGTAATAAGTAGAATATACCCCGATTATCTGGAAGATTATGATAGGCTTGTAAACGATAAAGGCACCTTTTTTGGCAATATTATGATTGCTAGAAGAGAACTATTCTGTAATTATTGTAAATGGCTTTTTGATATACTATTCGAGTTGGAAGATAATATTGTTATTGAAGAGGAAGACTCATATCATAGGAGAATATTTGGCTTTATATCAGAATTCTTGTGGTATCTGTGGGTGGTACATAATAATATCAAGGCGAAAGAGTTAAAGATAGGTATTGTTGGCGAGAAGATAGAGATTAAGGCTGTTAGAGAAGGGTTGAGAGAATTCTTCAGAAAAGGCGATGTAGACGGTGCAAAGGCATATTTCTTAGAAGAGAGAAAGAAGAGACCTGATATGATGATGGAGGCATCTGATATAACAGGAGAGCTTCACATATGTATGGAGGCTATTGCGGTATCTTCTCTTGAGAAAGAGCAGGGAATATGGGATTCTATATCGAAGATAAGGGATTATGACAAGATTATTACATATTTTGTAAAGCTTAACGAGGTTGTAATAGCTGGCGCTAAAGAAGATATGGAGAAACTAAGGGGCATTTATTCAGAGATAGCTATTGAAGTGGCTCTTAGAATGTATAGATAGTCTTGATAAAACATATATAAAATGCTAATATAGGTTAGTATTTCTGCGTATTTAAGGAGTAAAGAATGTCGAATAATAAGAAATTTGTTGAAGAAATTACATCAAGAGAAGAAGATTATACAAAATGGTACACAGATGTGGTAAAAAAGGCAGAGTTAATGGATTATTCTGCTGTAAAGGGATGTATGATTCTTAAACCCAGAGGATATGCGATCTGGGAGAATATCCAGAGTATTCTTGATAAAAGATTTAAGAAGGTTGGTGTAGAAAATGTGTATATGCCTCTTTTTATCCCTGAAAGTCTCCTTCAGAAAGAGAAAGATCATGTGGAAGGATTTGCTCCTGAAGTTGCATGGGTGACACATGGTGGAGAGGAGAAACTGCAGGAGAGACTATGCGTTAGACCTACATCAGAGACACTGTTTTGTGATTTATATAAAGATATTATTCATTCGTATAGAGATTTGCCCAAATGCTATAACCAGTGGTGTTCAGTAGTTAGATGGGAGAAGACTACACGTCCTTTCCTTCGCTCTTCGGAATTCTTGTGGCAGGAAGGTCATACAGTTCATGCAACTCACGAAGATGCAGAAGAGCGCACTATACAGATGCTTGATGTGTATGCTGATTTTGCCAGAGAAGTTCTGGCAATTCCTATGATTAAGGGTAAGAAGACAGATAAGGAGAAGTTCGCAGGAGCCGAGTCTACATATACTATCGAGGCGTTGATGCCAGACGGCAAAGCCCTTCAATCCGGTACAAGTCATAACTTTGGAGATGGCTTTGCCAAAGCATTTGGAATACAATATACAGACAATAATAATAAATTACAATATGCGCATCAGACATCCTGGGGCGTATCAACAAGGTTAATTGGTGCAATTATTATGGTTCATAGTGATGATGCAGGATTATGCCTGCCACCGAAGATTGCTCCAACCCAGGTGTGTGTTATACCTATTCAGCAGAAGAAGGAAGGCGTCCTAGATATGGCAAATGAGCTTCTTAAGAACTTACAGGATGCTGAAATCAGAGCTACAATTGATGATTCTGATAAGTCCCCTGGATGGAAATTCTCTGAGGCAGAGATGTGTGGCGTTGCAATTCGTATTGAGATTGGACCAAAGGACATAGAAGCTGGTAAATGTGTTGTCGTGCGAAGAGACACCAGAGAAAAGATTGATTGTAAGCTTAGCGAGGTCGTAGAGACTGTTCAGAAGACAATGGATAACATGCAGAAAGACATGTATGACAGAGCTAAAGAGTACCTGGATTCACATATTAGTGATGCTACTAACTATGAAGAATTTGTTAAAGCTGTTGAAGAAAAGCCAGGTTTTATCAGAGGTATGTGGTGTGGAAATGTTGAATGTGAAGAGAAGATTAAAGAAGATACAACAGCAACAAGTAGATGTATGCCTTTTGAACAGGAGGAAATAGCAAAAACCTGTGTATGCTGCGGCGCACCTGCAAAGAAACTGGTATACTGGGGTAAAGCATATTAGAAGGATGTTATATGAGAATTGAATTACCAAAAGAGGTAAAGCGTATAATAGATATGTTACATAATCACGGACACGAAGCCTATGCTGTAGGCGGCGCTGTCCGTGACGCTATATTAGGGCGCAAGCCTGGCGACTGGGACATAACAACAGACGCGTTTCCGAGTGAAATAAAATCTATATTTAAGAAAACGGTTGATACAGGTATAGAGCATGGAACTGTTACTGTTCTTATGGGAGGAAAGGGATATGAGGTAACAACATATCGTATTGATGGAGAGTATTATGACAGCAGACATCCTTCATCTGTGGAATTTACAGGTAATCTCAGAGAGGATTTATTAAGACGCGATTTCACTATTAATGCTATGGCATATAATGATACAGATGGATTGATAGATGAATTCGGTGGATTAGATGATATAAAGATTGGTATTATCAGATGTGTTGGCAATGCCAGGGAGAGATTTAGTGAAGATGCCCTTAGAATGTTAAGAGCAATTAGATTCTCGGCTCAGCTTGGCTTTGAAGTGGATGAGGATACCCAAAATGCAATTAGAGAACTTGCATCTACTATTCAGAATATTAGCAGCGAGAGAATTAGAGATGAACTTCTTAAGACTATAGAGTCTGATAATCCCAGGCATGTAATAGAATTATATAATCTAGGATTAACAAAGTATATTCTTCCCGAATTTGACGAGATGATTAGGTGTGAGCAGAATAGTAAGCATCATATTTACAATGTGGGAGAACATACTGTAAAATCTATGGAGAATGTGCCGCCTAATCGTGTCCTTAGGCTTACAATGCTTCTTCATGATACAGGAAAGCCCATAAAGAAGACCATGGATGATAAAGGGTACAACCACTTCTATGGTCATCCTGTTGAAAGCGCCAGAATAGCTAATAATGTTCTTCGCAGACTGAAAATGGATAATGCTACGCGAAAAAAGGTTGTAAGGCTGGTAAGGTACCATGATGAGAGACCAGCGCTTGATGAAAAAGTTATTCGACACAAGATTGTCGAAATTGGAATAGAGGCATTTCCGGATATTTTCACTGTGAACAGGGCGGATACTCTCGCTCAGTCAGAATATATGAGAGAAGAGAAACTATCATATATAAATGAATATGAGAAGATTTATAATCACATAATAGAAGAGAAACAGGCTCTTAGTATAAGAGAACTCGAAATAACAGGAAGAGACCTTGTCAAAATGGGACTGAAAGAAGGACCATTAATAGGAGAGGTATTAAAGGAATTATTTGAAGACGTATTAAACTATCCACAGCACAACAGCAAAGACTACCTTTATAAAAGGGCTGAGAAGTTGATTGATAAATATGGAGAAGAATAATGAATATTAGATCAAAAATAATGAAATTAACATGTGCTCTTATTGTTCTGATGCTATCAATGACAATGCTTGGTGGTTGCGGTGAGAACGAGCCTCACTTTGGTAAAACCAAGGCGCTTCCAACGTCTAACAGTACAGAAAACAGTGATTCTAAAGTTGATAATAATATCTGTATTATACAGGAACTCAACATGATAGAGGAGACAATTACCGTATATAATACTGTAACAACAAGGACACTTCGCTATAAATACAGCCTCGCCACCCAATTTCTTGACAAATACGGTAGTGAGAGTAGCTCGCTTAATTTTACGCCGGGAACTGCAGTAGTATTAGGCGATAAGCTAAAGTCAAATGCATTAAGTAGTATTAAGATGTCAGATAAGACGTGGACTCAGACGGGGGTTACCAATTATACAATTAATAAAGACGCTCATAAAATAAGCATTGGTAGTGCAACCTATTCTTATACCGACAATATCTGTGTATATTCCGGTAACGAATCTGTATCTATACTGAGTATTGGAGAAAACGATACCTTAACTATTGTTGGTAAGGACTCTGGAGTTCTTTCTATTGCAGTAACAACGGGGCATGGATATATACAATTTGTTAACACAGCCAATTTTGACGGTAGTATGGTTCAGATTGGTTCCTATATATTTGCCAAGATTACGCCGGATTTGCTTACTGAAGTTCCAGAAGGCAGCTATGATGTTACTGTTGCAAATAACGGATATGGTGGAACTATAAAATGTGATGTCAAGAAGGGAGAGATAACAGTAATTGACCTTGGCAATGTCGAAAGAGGCGGACCTAAGACTTGTCAGCTCACATTTGTAGTCTCAATGCCCGGAGTTACTGTATATCTGGATGGAAATCCTGTAAATGCTAATGAAACCCTTACGGTTCCATATGGAGTACATAATGTAAAGGTTACAGCTACTGGATTCAATGATTGGAATAAGATATTATATGTTAATTCTGCAAGTGCAAAGATTGCTATAGATTTATCAGATGAGAGTAGTACAAGTAATAGTACTTCTGGTAATAATAGCAGCTCAACAAAGAAGAATTCGACGAATACTTCTAACAGTTCATCTTCCAGCAGTAAAGATTTGGATTACTTGTCAACCCTTTCTAATATGATAGGCACATTGACAGGAAACAAATCAGACTAGTTATGAGCTTAATAAGTAATATTTGTTGCATTTCAATGGTATTATGTTACAAAGATTAATTGCAAAAATTGTGACAATGTATTAATCCACAAAAAAACCTTGAAAATAAAGGATTTTTGCTTGACAAAGTAGGATAAAACCATTATAAATAGATTTGTAAATTAATTAGGGAAGAACCTAATAATTATTATATTAAAATTCTGAGGAGGAAGAAAACTATGAACAAAACAGAATTAGTTGCAGCTATGGCTGACAAGGCTGGAGTTTCTAAGAAGGATGCTGAAGCTTCTTTAAAGGCGTTTACAGAAGTTGTTGCTGAAGAATTAAAGAAGGGTGAGAAGATCCAATTAGTTGGATTTGGTACATTTGAAGTATCTAAGAGAGCAGCTCGTACAGGAAGAAATCCTAGAACTGGTGAAGAGATGAAGATCGCAGCTTCTAAGGCACCTAAGTTCAAGGCTGGTAAGGCTTTAAAGGATGCTGTAAATAAGTAATTCTTTTTGAACAATGCTTTTTAACCCAAGGTATTATAGCCTTGGGTTTTGTTGTATAGAGGAAATGTTATGAGATTAGACAAATATTTAAAAGTCAGCAGGCTTATAAAAAGGAGAACAGTAGCCCAGGAAGCCTGCGATGCTGGTCGTGTTAAGATTAATGACAAGGTTGCTAAATCTTCAACTAAGGTTAAGATTGGAGATGTTATAGAGATTGAATTTGGTAATAAGTCTGTCAAGGTGAAAGTGCTAGATATTCAAGATACTACCAAGAAAGAAGAAGCTAAAGATTTATTTGAGTATATAGACTAGGGTAAGATATTTTAAAAATATTAAAATTTTATTAAAGTTTTTTAAAAAAAGGCTAAAGTTTTAATTGAAAATGCCGACATATAAGATGACAGATTCTATAAGTTGCCATTTTATAGTGTTTGTCAGGTGTGTTAGGCACAAGATATTGTGTGGCTTTGAATAAGTAATCATCACAACCTAACAATGTAATCAGAAAAGGAGATAAGCCATGGAAAGACCGAGGAAGAGGCGGGCTGTAAATGGACGTATTTCTTTTGTAATTGTTGTCTTGTTTCTTATTGTGGTTATGTCTATTGCTATGATTTTACTCGTAAGGAAGGACTTGAATTTAAAGCAGGTTGAAGCCAAGAAAAGGGCTGAACTTGAACAGCAAGAGCAGATTGCTCAGGAATTAGATGACAAAGAGAGATACACTAAAACATCTGAATATGTAGAGAATACGGCCAAAAATAAACTTGGTCTGGTAAAAGAAGACGAGATTATTTACCGTGAGAAATAATAAAGCACAGCTCATGTTGTATTAGAGTGTGCTTTTTTTAGTGTTTTTCTTTCTTTTTTGATATAATATGTCACTAGGAGGAACATTATACTGAGAAGAATCCTTATGACTGATAACTTATCTATGATTTCGAAATGTAAAGAAACAATTGAAGAATACAATATGATAAAAAGTGGCGATAAGGTGTATGTCGCAATTTCAGGGGGCGCAGATTCAGTGTGCCTTCTTCTTGTGCTGGAAGAAATAAGAAAAGAAAAGGGATTTGAGTTAGAGGCTATACATGTTGAACATGGAATAAGAGGAGAAGAAAGTCTAGAAGACGCCAGATTTGTAGAGGATTTATGTAGAAAGCATGGCATTAGGCTTCATTCTTATAGCGTAGAATCAAAAAAAGTGGCTAAAGAGAAAGGAATGTCTTTAGAAGAAGCTGCGAGGCAGTTGAGATATAACTGTTTTGATAATCATATAATGGATGGCAAAATAGCCACTGCTCATCATATGGAAGATAATGCTGAAACTATGCTTTTTAATATGGTTAGAGGCTCAGGAATAGAGGGAGTCAGAGGCATAAAAAAGGTAAGAGGTAGTTTTATTCGTCCATTAATAGAATGTAGCAGAAAAGAGATAGAAGGATATCTTATAAGTAGGAATCAGGTATATCGTACAGATTCTACCAATGAAGAAATGGATTACACAAGAAATAATATAAGGCATAATATTATTCCCAGGCTTCTTGACATAAACTCTGGTGCTATAGAACATTTTTCTAACCTGTCCAAAATGCAGGATATGGCTGTAGAATACATAAGAAAGCAAGCTGACATAGCATATAAGAAGTATGTAACAGAAAATAAGATGAACAAGCAATTGTTAAAGGAAGAATTAATAATTGTCCAGTTTGTCGCTCATACATTTATCTGCAACAGGGCTGGTTGTTCAAAAGACATATCATATATTCATGTTAATGAACTGATAGATCTTATGAAGGGAAAAAGTGGCAGAAAGGTGAATCTTCCATATGGTCTTGTAGCTGTTTCTAATTACGATACTGTTGAAATTAATAATGACTATGAGAAGGAATCCTATAATAAGGTTTATGATGAAATTGTATTAGATGAAAGCCATAGGAAAAAAACTATAAATGTAAATAATGTCACTGTGGAATTAGAATTAATTTCGAATACAAAAAATGTACAAATACCCCTAAAAACCTATACTAAAATGTTTGATTATGATAAAATTACAGGAGTGCTTTGCGTAAGAAACAGAAGAGATAATGATTATATAGTAATAAATGACAAAGGGAATAAGAAGGCACTTAACAGATACATGATAGACGAAAAGATACCATCTCAATATAGAGATGATATGTTGCTTCTATGTGATGGGAATCATGTAATATACGTAATAGGTCATAGAATTAGTGAATACTATAAGATAACCGATGATACAAGACGGATTCTTAAGGTGCATATAAAGGGAGAAGGAATAAATGAGTGAACGTGTAGTGAAAATGATAGAAGAAGAGGATGTGGACAAAAGAATCCTTGAGATAGCTAAGAAAATAGACGAAGAATACAAAGGCGAAGAAGTATTTCTAGTATGCGTTCTTAGAGGTGCGGCATTTTTTGTCTGCGAACTTGCCAAAAGGATTACAATACCGGTAACTTTGGATTTTATGCAGGTATCAAGCTATGGAAGTGGTACACGTTCTACCGGTGAAGTTAAGATTGTTAAAGATATAGACCTTTCTATGCGAGATAAGAATGTAATTATTGTTGAGGATATAGTTGATACTGGTAATACTTTATCAACTCTAAAGGGGTTTTTTACTCAAAGAAAGGCAAAGAGTGTTAAGATATGTAGTTTGCTTGATAAGCCTGATAGAAGAGAGGTAAATGTTGATATAGATTATGTGGGATTTACTATTCCTGATAAATTTGTTGTAGGTTATGGTTTAGACTATAATCAGAAATACAGAAATCTTCCATATGTAGGCGTGGTTGAATTTGACTAGATTAAAGAAAAAAGGAAAAGAGGGTTAAGGATGAACGAGAATAAGCCAAGAAGTCCCTTTGCGGGATTTGGGCTGTATATAATTATAATTGTGTTAATCGTCGTAGGATGGTACTTCCTGTCGAGACAAAATCCTGTTACTTATAGTAAAGATCAATTGTACAATTCAATGAGTGAAGGAACTGTGAGTAATATTATGATTAAGCAAAACAGCACAATTCCTACAGGTACAGCAACTATAACATTTAATAACAATGATAAGGCTCAGACATTATATGTGTCTGATGTTAATGAGTTCCAGAAAGAACTTGACGCTAAGAACTTCAAGAATTATAAAGTGTCAGATGTTCCAAGAGATGAATGGCTTGGCATGATAGTTCCTATTCTTTCTATCGTTGCTATATTTATCCTTATTTTCATGCTGTTTCGTGGACAGGGCGGAGGAGCTGGTGGTGCTAATGCCAAAATGATGAATTTTGGTAAGAGCAGAGCCAGAATGACTAACAATGAAGATATAGATATAGGATTTAATGATGTTGCAGGTCTTATAGAAGAGAAGGAAGAACTTGCTGAAGTAGTTGATTTTCTAAAAGACCCGGGCAAATATACTGCCATTGGTGCAAGAATTCCTAAAGGAATATTGTTAGAGGGACCTCCAGGAACAGGTAAGACCCTTCTTGCTAAAGCAATTGCTGGTGAAGCAGGCGTTCCTTTCTTTAGTATTTCAGGTTCTGATTTTGTGGAAATGTTTGTTGGTGTTGGAGCTTCTCGTGTAAGAGACCTCTTTGATGAAGCCAAGAAACATTCGCCATGTATTGTGTTTATAGACGAAATAGATGCTGTTGCAAGGCGTCGTGGAACTGGTATGGGCGGCGGCCATGATGAGAGAGAACAGACCCTTAACCAGATGCTTGTGGAAATGGATGGATTTGCTGTCAATCAGGGAATTATTGTAATGGCTGCTACTAACAGAGTGGATATATTAGATCCGGCTATTCTAAGACCTGGAAGATTTGACAGAAAAGTAGTAGTTGGTCCACCAGATGTTAGAGGAAGAGAAGAGATTCTGGAAGTACATTGTAGAAAGAAGGCTATCGGTGATGATGTAGATCTTAAGCAGATAGCCCAGACTACAGCAGGATTTACCGGAGCAGACCTAGAGAATCTTATTAATGAAGCGGCGATAAGAGCTGCCAAAGAGAATAGGAAATTCATTGTACAGGAAGATATTCGTAAATCTTTTGTTAAGGTTGGTCTTGGAACAGAGAAGAAGAGCAAGATTATTTCAGATGAAGATAAGAGAATTACAGCTTATCATGAAGCAGGACATGCAATTCTTTTCCATGTGCTGCCAGACATAGGACCTGTATATACAGTGTCTATTATTCCTACAGGAATTGGTGCAGCAGGTTATACTATGCCACTTCCTGAGAAGGATAGAATGCACATGACTAAAGGAAGAATTCTGCAAGAGATTACAGCAACTCTTGGTGGTAGAATTGCAGAATCGATTATATTTGATGATGTTACTACAGGCGCATCTCAAGATATTAAGCAGGCAACGGCTCAGGCGCGTAATATGGTTGTAAAGTACGGTATGTCTGATAAAGTAGGTATGATTAATCTTGATGATAATCAGGAAGAGGTATTTATTGGACGTGACCTGGCTCATCAGAAAGGATATTCAGAGAAGACAGCAGCAATTGTTGACGAAGAAGTTAAGAATATCGTGGATTCATGTTATGAGAGAGCTGAGAAGATTCTTCGAGAAAACGAGGATATACTGCATTCCTGTGCAAATCTTCTTATTGAGAAAGAGAAGATTACAAGAGAAGAATTTGAGAGCTTATTCTAAGATTTAGCTGTGCTTAAAGTGAAGAATTAGTGTAAAAGGGCATTTATTTGTGCTATATGCACAAAAACAATAGCGAGGTTTTGTTATATTTGTGAACACTTATGTGTTGCGCGTGGATATAATAATAATCGTAAAAACCCCCAATACATTATATTAATTTTTACTAACCCCATAGTAAAAATACCTTCTCCTAAAAAGGACAGCGAATGCTGTCTTTTTTACTTTTTGTAGTTATTTGCGTAGCAAATGACTACACGTCGAGGCTTTTCGGCGAAGCCGAACCAAAATAGCCGAGACTCCTTGTGGGGGAGGATTCCTTATTGCACGGCGACAATTTGCGAAGCAAATTGTTGGGTATTGGATTGGATAGGAGTCTAGATGAATAGAGATGCTATATTTAGCGATGGAACAATAGAATATAGGAATCCCTGGGAACCTAAAGAGAATGATAGGGTTAAGATAAGAGTTAGAGTTAAGCATGGTCAACCTGCAAAAGTTGTTCTATGCACTCCGGATTACAAGCTTCCTATGGATCTTGATGAAGCTGGAGATGTATTTGATTACTATCGGGTAATTGTTCAGGTTGGTAGTAAGCCTTTTAAGTACATTTTCCAGATTGAACAGGGGAGTGAGAAAGTATACCTAGATAGATACAGTGTATGTGATAATATTCGTTGGGAATATGCTTTTATGATAGTTCCTGGCTTTGATACCCCTGAATGGGTTAAGGGCGCAGTAATGTATCAAATACTTGTGGATCGTTTTAATAACGGAGATCCATCTAATGACGTTGAGTCAGGTGAGTATTATTATATTTCCATGCCATCCACGAAAGTAGAAGATTGGAACAAGAATCCGGACAGTTTTGATGTATGCAAGTTCTACGGTGGAGATATTGAAGGAGTAAGAGAGAAACTACACTATCTTAAGAGTATGGGTGTGGAAGTAATATATTTTAACCCCCTGTTTGTATCGCCATCTAATCACAAATACGATACACAGGACTATGATTATATTGATCCTCACTACGGCAGAATAGTTGTGGATGAAGGAAGGCTTCTAGAAAATGGGGAAGCCGATAATACGAAGGCAAGCAGATATATTACAAGGGTTACTAACAAGGCTAATCTTGAAGCTTCCAATGAATTTTTTGCAAAATTCGTAAGTGAGGCTCACGAGAGAGGAATAAGAGTAATATTAGATGGCGTGTTTAACCATTGTGGTTCCTTCAATAAATGGATGGATAAAGAGAGAATATATGAGTACCAGCCATTCTATGACAAAGGGGCGTATATAGACGCTAACAGCCCATACAGGGATTTCTTTGACTTCAATGAGTCAGAGCCTGACAAATGGCCATACAACAATCATTATGATGGGTGGTGGGGTCATGATACCCTTCCAAAGCTAAACTATGAGAATTCAGAGAAGCTGTGCAATTATATATTTGAAATAGGTAAGAAATGGGTGTCTGCACCATATCATTGTGATGGATGGAGACTTGATGTAGCAGCAGACCTTGGACATAGTGAAGAATTTAATCATTGGTTCTGGAGACGATTCAGACAGGAGGTTAAAAGCGCTAATCCTAATGCAGTAATCCTCGCAGAGCATTATGGCGATGCATCAGCATGGCTTAGCGGAGATCAATGGGATACTATAATGAATTATGATGCATTTATGGAGCCGGTATCTTATTTCCTTACAGGCATGGAGAAACACTCTGATTCCTTTGATGAAGGCGCTATTGGTGACGGAGCAAGATTTGAGGCGTCTATGAGACATTTCATGACGAAATTTCTTACACCATCCTTGTATTCTGCAATGAACCAATTGTCAAATCATGACCATTCAAGATTTTTGACGAGAACTAACCATAAGGTTGGACGTGTAGGTGAACTTGGTAGCAATGCTGCTTCTGAAAATGTTGATAAAGGAATACTTAAGGCTGCAGTTCTAATGCAAATGACATGGCCTGGTGCCCCAACTTTGTATTATGGCGATGAAGCGGGGGTTTGTGGATTTACAGATCCTGATAATAGAAGAACCTATCCTTGGGGTAATGCAGATAACGAGCTTATTGATTTTCACAGGGATATGATAAATGAGCGTAAAGTGTCTTCTGCCCTTAAGAAAGGAGCTTTCATATTCCTTAGATGTGATAGGGATTATGTATCATATGGAAGATTTAATAAAGAGCAGAAATGTGTTGTTATCGTAAATGGAAGCTATCACGATATAGACGTTGATATACCAGTATGGAAAGCAGAAGTGCCTCTCGAATGCGAGATGACAGTTTCTATGCTTACAACCAAAACCGGCTATTCCATAATGCCTGTTCGTGTACCTGTGCATGATGGATATATGCATATGCACTTACGTGCAAATCAGGCGGTGCTACTAGCCAAGAATTTATAAAATTAAATCTGCATTTATTTTCTTTTGAAATAAAAGAAACTTTCAGAGCCGGAGTATTCCGGCTTTTTGAATTCTCTGATAATCATAATTACACATATTAACGCAGCTAGAAAATCGGCTATTGGCTGGCAATATAATAATCCTTCGAATCCGAATATTCTTGGGAAAATGAGTATAAGGGGCATCAGGAATATAAACTGTCTTGTTAAGCTTAAGAAAACGCCCTTCTTAGGCTTTCCTATTGCTGTAAAGAAGTTAGATGTAATTGGCTGTATGAAGATTAAACACATCATAAAGACTGTTATTCTAAAGAATTTAACTCCAAAATCAACATACAGGTCTGAGCCTTTACCAAAGAATCCTATGATTTCTGCAGGAAAAATCTGGAACAGCAAAAATCCGATTATAGATATAAGCGCTCCCCATTTAAGAGCAATAGTATAACCTCTCTTAACTCTGTCGTAATTCTTTGCGCCATAGTTGAAGCTGGCTATAGGTTGTAATCCCTGGGCTATTCCTATAATTATCGCAAGAAGTATTTGAGCACATTTTAGTACAATTCCTGCAACGGCAATAGGTATTGAGTCACCATATTTGCTTTGAGCACCATAGTATGCGAGACTGTTGTTGAATACGATTGCCGTAGCCATCATGGCTAGCTGGTTAAAGCATGGTGCGAGACCAAGGACAGTGCTTTGTTTAAGTGAAAAGCCTCTTGGAACAAAGTGTTTAGGCTTTAATTCTGCTGATTTGAAATGGAAGAAGTACACTATAACAATTAAACATGAAATAACTTGTCCGATAACAGTTGCAATAGCAGCACCAGCCATTCCCATTCCCAGATATACAACAAAAACCGCATCTAGAATAATATTGATAAGGGCACCAACAATGTTGATTGTCATTGTAATTTTCGGGCTTCCGTCGGCTCTTACCAGATGTCCGCCTCCTGCCTGAAGAATAAGTGCAGGAAAACCTATAGCTGTTATAGATAGATATGGTTTGGCATATTCTAACACTGAATCAGGAGAACCTAAGAATCTAAGTATCGGTTCTGTGAACAGGACACATGCTATACCAAGAATCAGCCCGATAAGAATCATCATTGTTGTGGCTGTTCCAACAAAGTAAGGAGCTTTATCCAGTTCTTTTCTTCCTTGCGACAGATTAAATGCTGATGAACCGCCAATTCCAAAAAGAAGAGCAGTACTGATGCAACACATCGTTAAAGGGAATACAATGTTGGTAGCCGCATTTCCCAGTTCTCCGACACATTGACCGATGAATATCTGATCTACAATGTTATATAGTGAAGTTACGAGCATTGCAATAATGCTTGGAATTGCAAATTTTCTGATTAATATGCCTACAGATTCGAATCCTAAAGGGTTTGTTTTGGTTTTATCTTGTGAAGTGCTCATAATAATTCCTTTTTATTAAATATTTGAATAAATCATACATATTATATAGTAAAATGATGAGTAAATACGACAAATATAAGATGATTCATGTGGAGAGTGTATAGAAAATAGATAATTAATGGACATTTTTGTGGAAATGTAATACAAAAAATGCCATAATAGAGGTATGACTGAAAATATCGCACAAAATAATTATAAATTAAAAATCAGTTATGATGGAACTCGTTACTTTGGATGGGAAAGGCAACCTAATAAAGAAACGATTCAAGGGAAAATAGAAAATGTGCTTTCTCGTATGTGTGATACAGATATAGAAATCATAGGTGCAGGACGTACAGATGCAGGAGTTCACGCCAAGGCAATGATTGCTAATGTGCATATGGAAACGACTATGGCAGAGGAAGATATATTAGAATATATGAATAGATATCTGCCAGACGATATAGCGGTTATGACTGTGACGAAAGCATCCGATAGGTTTCATGCAAGATATAATGCAAAGGGTAAGACTTATTGTTATACAATATTTAATGGTAAAGTTAAACCGGTTTTTAACAGGAAGTATTACACATTTATTGAAGAGAAGCTGGATGTGGAAGCTATGAGAGAAGCTTCTGATTATCTTGTTGGGGAGCATGACTTTAAAAGCTTTTGCGGAAACCCTAAGATGAAGAAGTCCACTATAAGAGAGATTAAGAGCATTGATATAAAATCTTCAAAAGGATATATTTATTTGTATTTTACTGGAACCGGTTTTCTGCAATACATGGTACGAATCCTTGTTGGAACGCTTCTAATGGTTGGTAAAGGTGAGATGGGACCTGAAGAAGTAAAAGATGTATTAGATGCTAGAGACAGGACAAAAGCAGGGCAGACAGCTCCTGCCAAAGGTTTATGCCTGGAAAAAGTATATTATTAATTCATGATTTAATATAGCAATATAAATATGAGGAGGTTTGAGTCATGAAGAAAGTAAAAAGTGATATGGCACGAATTAACAGTTTCGTGCTGATAGGTTGGGTTGTTACGCTAGGCATAATTTCAGCGGCATATCTTCTTGAGGTAATTAAAGGAGAAAGAACTATTGTATATTATGCAATGCTTCTTGTTTGTGCTTTTGTACCATTTGTTGTGGGATTTCTTTTCAAGAAGAAGAATCCAGACAGTCCGAAGTTTGCATTGTTTGCAACATATGGATACGCGATATTATTTGCATATGTTCTTATAACAGGAGATACACCATTAACATTTGTGTATTTGTTCCCAATGCTTGCAGTAGTGCTATCCTATAGTGATTTTAAGGTGCTGTTACAATTCTTTATTACATATTTTGTTATAAATCTTGCATCAGTAATAGTAAGAATTGTGGTATATCATGCTCTTAGTGCTGATGATATAGCTAATTATGAAATACAGATATTTGCAGTAATTCTTGTGGGTATTCTTGCTTGTGTTTCTAGTAGAATTACACAGGATATTGGCAAGAAGAGAATGGCGCAGATAGAAGCGCAGACTAAGAGACAAGAAGAAGTTCTTGACGCAATAAAAGAAGCAACTGATGCTCTTAGCGAGAGGGTTGCAGATATTGATTCTAAAGCTAAGACAATTGAGTCTCAATCAGAATCAGCTCAGTCTTCTATTGAAGAAATCGCATCCGGAACAAGCGATGTTGCAGATACTATTCAAGATCAGCTTGCAATGAGTAATGGAATAAGTGAAAAATTAAATTCGTTAACTGAGATTAGTAACGATATTCAGGATAGATTTACTGAGACTCATAGATTGTCAGAACAAGGTATGAGTAATGTAAATGCCTTATCTGACAGTACAAAACTTGTTGCAGAATCCAAAGAAAAGGTATCAGAAGCAACAGAGACTCTAGTAGATAGCTTACAGGAAGCAAAAGAAATACTTTCTATTATTAGAAATATTGCAGACCAGACAAACCTCCTATCATTAAATGCCAGCATTGAGGCAGCCAGAGCAGGTGAGCAGGGTAAAGGATTTGCAGTTGTTGCCGGTGAAATACAGAAGTTATCTGGAGATACAAGTAACGCAACAGAGAAGATTAATGGAATCCTGGAAACTTTGGCTGACGAAGCAGGTCTTGTTAACGATGCAGTATCTAACTTGGATGAAGTTAGTGCAAGACAGAATGAACTTGTTAATCAGACAGATGAGCAGTTCAAGACAATTGATGACAATATTAATACGATGAATGAAGCTGTAAGAAAGCAGTCAGAATTCCTTGGTAATATTAACAAGAATAACTCTGAAATCGCTGGTTCAATTTCTAATACAAGTGCTTATACAGAAGAGCTTACAGCTAATAGCGAGAATACTATGAATGTTACTAAGCAGTCCCTTGATGGAACCAGGGAAGTAAGCGAATACTTAGGCGAGATTCTTGCAAGTATACAGAAATTACAGGCTATTGCTGAGGAATAAAAGGATATAATATGGTATATACAATCACACTCAACCCATCTCTTGATTATTATATCAAGATTAAAGATTTGAAGGTGGGTGATATCAACAGAGCGTCCGGGGAAGAGATATTCCCTGGTGGAAAAGGTATTAACGTATCAATACTTCTGAGTAGATTGGGAGAAAAGACAACCGCTCTAGGATTTAAAGCAGGATTTACAGGAGAAGAGATTGAGAGACTTCTCAAAGAAGAGAAAGTAAATTGTGATTTTATTTCCTGTGAAGGTAGTAGCAGAATCAACATCAAAGTTAGCGGCAACAAGGAGACCCAGATTAATGGCGATGGACCTGTGATGAAAAGTGAGTATCTTCTAGAACTTTATGAGAAATTGCAGGAATTTGGAGAAGAAGATATTCTAGTCCTTGCTGGCTCGGCGCCAAGAAGTCTTGGAAAGAACGTATATAAAGAGATAATAGAACATTTGCCAAGTAAAGAGATAAAGGTGGTTGTTGACGCCGCAGGCGGGCTCTTAGAAGCTTCTCTTGAGGCAGAGCCATTTCTTGTTAAGCCTAATGTTGAAGAACTTCGAAACCTTTTTGGTGTCAATATCAGAACAGATGAAGAAGTATTAAAGTATGCTTCTAAATTACAGGATATGGGTGCTAGAAATGTTATTGTAAGCCTTGGATCTCATGGTGGAATAATGCTTACAGAAGATGGACAGGTTATGACTTGTAAGTCGCCAAGGGGAGATATTATTAATACAACAGGTGCTGGAGATTCACTTGTTGCAGGCTTTTTATACAAATATATAGAAAGTGGCAATATGAAGAAGTCTTTCTATATGGCACTAAGGTGTGGAAGTGCTACAGCATGTTCTTCTGGAATAGCAAGAAGAGATGCCATTATCGATAAATATAAGGCATTAGTTCTTGATCTTGATGGAACACTTCTTAATACAATAGAAGATCTTACAGCTGCAGTTAATTATAGTCTTACTCAGTATAATCATCCTAATCTTAGTGTAGATGAAGTGCGAAGTATTGTTGGAAATGGAGTTAGAAATCTTATGATTCGTTGTGTTCCAGGAGGTGAAGAATGTGAGACTTTTGAAGAAGAGTTCTCATTGTTTCTAAAGTATTATCTGGATCATTTGTATGTATACTCTACTGTATATCCTGGAATGATGGATGTACTTAAGAGATGTAAGGAACTTGGCATACCCGTAGGAATTGTAAGTAACAAAGAAGAAGGAGCGGTAGGCCGGATTGTTGATCATTTCTTCAAAGATTATATTGTAAGTTATGCAGGTGACAACATGGTTAGGGCAAAAAAGCCGGCAAAAGACAGTGTATATGCTGCACTTAGTAAGATAGATCCGGAATTAAAGGCAGAAGATGTCCTATATGTGGGAGATTCTGGTGTAGATTCTCTTACAGCTGAATGTGCGGGAATGGATTGTCTTCTTGTTAGTTGGGGATTTAGACCAAGAGAAGAATTAGAACAATTAACCTGCATGACAATTGTAGATAAAGCAGAAGAGATTATGTATTTTCTCAAATAAATCGCAGAATATTTTTGCGAAATATGTAAAATTTGTGAAAAAATTATCAATCTGCTTTTATTCTATTGCAATTTGACGATAGCTTTCGTATAATGATACTAAGAGTTATTACGCGCTTGTGAAGTAACTATAGAAGGTTAAAAGTTAATAAAGGAAAGAGAGAGGTATTTATTTATGGCAGCAAAGACAGCGCAAGGAACAAATCCTAACTATCCGCTACGTCCAGATTGTGCAGACGTTAGTGGACCAATGTTACCTAATGTTGCAAAACTGGGTAAGATTATTACTGACCGTGCTAAGATTAAGCTTGGTCTTCAGAAAGTTACAAAAGATGATCCGGAGTATTGGGCAGTTAAGGCACTTGTTGAAGACGATGATGATTTGGCAAAGTGGATTATTGACAATTTTAAAGAGATTCGTCATCCAAGAACATTTGCAGAATTAAAAGCAAGTTCTGGATTATCAGATGAAGAATTAACAGAGAAATTAGAGAAAATCTCTTACGCAGGAATTGTAGAATGGAATTACGAGGATCTTGATCCAAAGTGGCCTAATCCAAATCATGAGAAGAGATGGGTTCTTCCTATGTATGTACCTGGTTCAGCTGAATTCTCTAACATGAACCAGGATATGATTGCTAAGCGTCCAGAGCTTGGTATGTTCTTCGAGCATATGACAAGACTTCCACTTGAGGGACTTACACATATGGTTCCTCCTGGAGGTGCTGGAATTGGTATGCATGTTATCGCAGTTGAGAAGGAAGTAGATATGAATGAGACATCTATTCCTATCGAGCATATCTCTCACTGGTTAGATAAATACGAAGGTAGATATGCTGCATCACCTTGTTCATGCCGTCGTTCAAGAATGACATATGATGAAGGCTGTGCAGATGATTTCAACGACTGGTGTGTTGCTGTAGGTGACATGGCTGAATATGTTGTTGAGACAGGTAAAGGCGGACGTTACATTACTAAAGAAGAAGCTCTTGAAATATTTAAGAAGGGTGAAGAGAACGGTTTCGTACATCAGATTACTAATATTGATGGTGAAGACAAGATTTTCGCTATCTGTAACTGTAACGTTAATGTATGTTACGCACTTCGTACATCACAGTTATTCAACACTCCTAACATGAGTAGATCTGCTTATGTAGCTCATGTAGAGAAGGAGAAGTGTGTAGCTTGTGCACGATGCGTAGAGGTATGTCCAGCTGGAGCACTTACTCTTGGTCAGAAGTTATGTAAGAAGGATGGTACAGAGGTACAATATCCTAAGCAACCACTTCCAACTGACAAGAAGTGGAGTGAAGCTGATTGGAACTGGGATTACAGAGATACAAACCGTATTGAGACACATGAAACTGGTACAGCTCCATGTAAGACAGCTTGTCCTGCACATATCGCTATTCAGGGATACTTAAAGCTTGCCGCACAAGGTGAATATACTAAAGCATTAGAGCTTATCAAGAAGAACAATCCTCTTCCAGCAGTATGCGGTCATGTATGTAACCGTCGTTGTGAAGATGCTTGTACAAGGGGCACAGTTGATGAAGCAATTGCTATTGATGAAGTAAAGAAATTCATTGCAATGAGAGATCTTAATGCTGAGACAAGATTTGTTCCTAAGAAGGTTATTCCTAAGGTTAAAGGCGCTTTCGATGAGAAGATTGCTGTAATCGGAGCTGGTCCTGCTGGTATTTCTTGTGCTTACTATCTTGCTGAGAAGGGATATAAGCCAACATTATTCGAGAAGAATAAGAAGCCAGGTGGAATGGTTACATATGGTATTCCTTCATTCGTAATGGAATCAGAAATCGTTGAAGCTGAAGTTGACGTACTTCGTGAAATGGGTGTTGACATTAAGCTTGGAGTTGAAGTAGGTAAAGATATTACACTTGCTGAACTTAGAAAGCAAGGATATAAAGCATTCTACATTGCAATCGGATGTCAAGGAGGACGTGGAATAGGCGTTCCTGGTGAAGATGCAGAAGGTGTAATGAAGGGTGTTGATCTTCTTCATATAGTTACTGATGATGAATCATATAAGATTAGTGGTGATACAGTAGTTATCGGTGGTGGTAACGTTGCTATCGATGTATCAAGAACAGCAGTACGTTGCGGCGCTTCTAAGGTAACACAGGTTTCTCTTGAGACTCGTGATATTATGCCAGCACTTCCTGAGGAAATTGAAATTGCTGAATCAGAAGGAATTGAGCTTCAAGGTGGCTGGGGGCCTAAGGAAATTCTTACAGAGAATGGCAAGGTTACAGGCATTGTATTTAAGAAGTGTACTCAGGTTAAGAATGCTGAGGGACGTTTTGATCCTAAGTATGATGAGAATGAAACTATGACAATTGAATGTTCTAATGTACTTCTTTCTGTAGGACAATGTACAGAATGGGGTAACCTATTAGAAGGTGAGGACGTTGAATTTAGAGGTCCAGCACCAGTTGCTGATAAGGTTACATTCCAGACTACAGTACCTGATATCTTCGTTGGTGGAGATATGTTCTATGGACCAAGATTTGCAATTGATGCTATTGCATGTGGTAAAGAAGGTGCTATCTCAATTCATAGATTTGTACAACCTCATTCAAGCCTTACAATTGGACGTCAACCACATCATTATATTGAATTTGATAAGGATGATTTCCAACTTCCAGAAGGATATGATCAAGGTGGAAGAAATACTCCTGGTGTTAAGAAAGACGTTGATAAGATGTCATTTAGAGATGCTAAGGAAGTATTTACAGAAGAACAAGTCAAGAAAGAGACAGCTCGTTGTCTTTCATGTGGTGCTACAATCGTTGATGAGAATCAATGTGTTGGTTGTGGTCTATGTACTACACGTTGTGAATTTGATGCAATTCACTTACATCGTGACAGACCAGAATGCTCAACAATGAGAAGGTCAGAAGACAAGCTCAAATATATTCTTCCAAATGGATTTAAACAGAGAATTAAAGTAATGTTTAAATAGACATAAGTAGAATAATTTACACTTACAATAAGTCCGTCGTAAAGACGGACTTATTGTTATATAATGGGGCTAAATAGTTACAAAAATAACAATAAATTGTAGTATTATTGCGAACAATATAGTATTATAAAAATGTAACGGTGACCGGAAATAATGTGGAGTAAAAAAGAATATGGATTTACAGACAAAACATTTGATACAGAAGAACAAAGCAGGATTTATAATTGATATGTTGATTGCTGTAACAATATTGATAGTTGGTATTGTTGCACCAGACAAATCGGGATTCTGGATTAGAGTAATAGGCGATGCGGCTTGTATTGTAATTCTTATAGTGCTTAATCTTACTATGGGCAAGAAGAAGAGAGTTATGTCATTCTATCTGTATACACTGGTGCTTGCAACTCTATTCGCTACATTGACAGGCCCAGGTAATTACTATTTGTATGCATTATGCTTCTTAGATTGTTTTGCCCTTGTATTCTTTATGGATTTCAAGATGACAATTAGAGGTGTAATAGTAAGTATTATCAGTGTGGCAATATTCTTAACACTTAATATCATTTATAATCCAGAAGATAACTTGATTGTTAACATTTCTTGCACTCTTATGTATGGAGTAGGATGTGTAGTTATTCTCTTTATTACGAAGATTATTTATAATCAGAATAAAGAAGATGTGGACTTTATGAAGGTATCTGCTGATGAACAGACGCAGGTTGCTAATCAGGTAATGGATAGTTCTAATGATATAGCAAAACAGCTTGATGATGCACAACAGCTTGTTAAGACACTTTCAAGCAGTATCGAGAATAGTAATGCCAGTGTCAAAGACATCGCTGATTCAACTAAGATTACATCGGATTCTATAGAGCATCAGACAGAGATGACAAGCGATATTCAAGAGAATCTTAAGAGTGCTCAGAATAGAACAAAAGATATGAAAGAAGCTTCTAATCATACGGTAGAAGTGGTTGATGAAGGTGCAAGCCTTCTTGATCAACTTAAGTTCCAGTCAGAGAGAACAGCTGAGGTTAACAAATCTTCACAAGAGACAACTAAGAGACTTAATGAATGTATAGTAGAAGTTGAGAATATTATTGAAACTATTGTAAGCATATCAGATCAGACGAATCTTCTTGCTCTTAATGCATCAATTGAGGCGGCTCGTGCCGGAGAAGCTGGTAAAGGATTTGCGGTAGTTGCAGACGAGATTCGTAATCTGTCAGAAGATACAAAGAATTCTACAGAGAAGATATCTAATATTATTCAGGAATTAACAAGAAATGCCAGTGAAGCAGCAAAGAGAATGTCAGAGTCAGTAGAGTATTCTGAGAAACAAAATGAAATGATAGTATCTACTGGTGAGAAATTTGATGAGATTAGAAATCAAATGAATACATTATCATCAGATATCAATGGAATATCTGATGAGGTAGATCAAATTGTAGAAGCGAATAATACAATTATGGAATCTATAACCAGTCTGTCTGCCACTGGACAAGAGGTTAGAGCATCTTCTGAAGACAGTATTGTTGTATCAGAGACCAGTATGCAATATATGGAGCAGATGAATGAGGCATTAGATGGGATATTCAAGTCATCTAAAGAGATGTCCGCACTTGTGGAGAAAAGAAATAACAAGACAGAAGAGGTAAAATAACACATATTTCTTGACATATTAATTTTCAAGGGCTAACATATATGTTAGCCCTTGTTTTAGGCTAAATACTATATTCTAAAAGAAAGAAGGTGACATTCATGGATGCAGACGGGTATTTATGCATATTTAGTTTTGAATCATTGGATAGTTGCCTTACTCTGAATTAATATATTTCTATGTAATAATTCTTCTTTGGATTTCTGGGACACTACGCCGATGATTGTAAAATTTGATTAAGAAGTAAGATGGTCGCTTTATGCAATCTGAGAGGAGTAGAATCGTGATTAAAATATACAAGACAGAGGACAATATAATAAGCGAGCGCGAAGTATATGAAGAGGGCTCGTGGATTAATATGGTTGCGCCATCATTAGAAGAATGTGTTGATATCAGTGAGCAGTTTAATATTGATATTGATGATCTTAGAGCAGCACTTGATGATGAGGAGAGTTCACGTATTAATCTAGAAGATGAATATACACTTATACTTGTAGATATCCCTTCAGCAGAAATGCGTAATAATCGTCATTCTTATACAACAATCCCACTTGGTATTGTTCTTCTTGAGAATGCTATTATTACTGTTTGTGCCGAGGATACAGCGGTACTTAAGATGTTTGTGGAACAGCGTGTAAGAGAATTCTCTACTAAGAAACAGATGAGATTTACATATCAAATTCTTTACAATACATGCATTGTATACCAAAGTCTTCTTAGAAATATCGACAGAAAGAGAACAGAGATTGAAGAAAGAATTAATGAGACGACTCAAGATGTAGACCTGGTTGATCTACATGAACTTGAATCGAATCTGGTGTATTTTGCTACGTCACTTCGGGCCAACAATGTTGTATTAGATAGATTAACCAGATACGGAAGGCTGCGTCAGTATTCAGAAGACAGGGAGCTTCTAGAAGATGTTATTATTGAGAATCAGCAGGCTATTGAGATGACGCAGATTTACAGAGATATTATTAATGGTACAAGAGAGCTAATGTCATCAGTTATTAATAACAGACTTAATAATGTCATGAAATATCTTGCAGCAATAACAATTGTTATGTCAATACCAACAATAATATCAGGTCTCTATGGTATGAACGTTGTATCAGAGGGTATGCCATTTGCCAACACACCATGGGGCTTTGGAATAATAACAGGTATAACAGTTATTATCTGTGTAATAGCCTTAATTGTTTTGAAACGAAGAAAAATGTTATAGATATATTATGTTAAATCTCCTTTAAATCTTGCACTTGCACCGCAGGGAAGGATAAGATTTGGTAATGTTACAAGAAGTCCGATTTCATCGGATATAACTTCACCTGGATAGTCCGATAAAGCGCTACTTATCATATAAGTAAGTACAGCAGGTTGCAGACCTGTTGTATAGGAATTAACAAGAAAAAACAAGGGATTATCTGTAAGGAGACAACTACATTTTTGTATTAGAGGATATATAGAGTCTTCTATCTTCCAGATTTCGCCTTTAGGGCCACGCCCATAAGATGGCGGGTCCATTATTATAGCGTCGTACTTATTACCCCTGCGAATCTCTCGCTCAACGAATTTTACACAATCATCAACCAGCCATCTTATGGGCGCCCCACCAAGACCAGAACTTATTGCGTTTTCCTTAGCCCAGTTAACCATGCCTTTTGATGCGTCAACGTGTGTTACGTGGGCGCCGGCAGCGGCAGCTGCCAGCGTGGCCCCGCCAGTGTAAGCAAAGAGATTAAGAACCTTAACATCTTTATCAGGTTTTTGGCTTTTTCTCTCTATTATTAATTTAGAGAACCAATCCCAGTTAGTCGCCTGTTCAGGGAATAATCCTGTGTGCTTAAAAGAGAATGGCTTCAGGTTAAAAGTTAATTCTCTGGTAACAGGATTAAAGCTTATTTCTTTATTTGAATCTTTTAAGAAAGACTGTGCATCCTTGGATGAGAATAAAGGATAATGAATCTGCCATTCTTCAGGAAGATTAAAGAATTCCCATTCTCCACCGCCTTTTTTGCTTCTGTGATAGTGGCCGTTTTTCCTTCGCCACTCATTATTATCTTTTTCTGTGTTCCAGATAACCTGAGGGTCCGGACGTACTAATCTATACTCTCCCCACCGTTCAAGCTTTTCACCCTTGCTAGTATCAATTACCTCATAATCTTTCCAATTATCAGCAACCCACATGTTGTACTCCTTATTACTTTTAGATAGGTTTTTGACATTCATATATTCTCGTTTATATATACATAGTCATGATTTTAGTTTACGAAAAGTATGATTTATTTGCAATGATTTTCTAAAGTAAAATTCTTATCATCCGATATAATTAATGACAATAATACTTACAACAGTCTTAGCAAGCAAGCCAATAGTCCGTTGTCGGAATAATAAAAGAGTTGTTTCGGTGGTGTGTACAGGGGAGTAACTTCGATGAGTAAGTAGAAAGGAAAACTATACAATGATACTATTAAAGGCTTAGAAGACGCGTTCTTGTAGTAAGGAGGCGTCTTTTTCATGTGTTTTTTCTGTTGAATCAAATACAAGTGTATAATATAATTTAATATAGTAGAATTTGCAGAAGAGCTTATTAGCACTGAAAGAATGTGAATTATGTTTATAAAGGAGAGAAAGTGAAAGACATAGAATATATCCTGGATTTTACTGTTCATCTTGGAAGAGAGATGCTTTTTGCAGGAGCCAATCTAGAGAGAGTTAATGAGACAATGGAACGTGTGTGCAAAGCATACGGTCTGCATGAAGTAAGTATTTTTTCTTTGAGCAGCACTATATCTGTTAGCGCCAAAGATGCTGACGGAGATACTAAGAGCAGGCAGGTATCAGTTCCTGGCGCAGCTATTCATCTTGATAAATTAAGAAGATTATATAATGTAGCACATAAAATCTGTGATGAGACACCGAGTCCTGACAAATTACAGGATATGTTATATGAATCTGTAATGGTGCCATCATATAACAAATGGATAGAAATGCTGGGATTTCTAATTGCCATAACAACCCTTTGTAGAATATTTGGCGGAAGATGGCAGGAAGTTATTGTAGTTGCATTATCGACTGTTATAGCATTTTGGATTAGCAGACCTCTCGCAAGGGCAAAGCTTAATAGAATAATAACGAACATAATAAATATGTTTATTACAACGGCAATATTTTTCTTTACTGTATGGATAGGTTTTACGACGGAAATGATGGCCATGCTTACCTCAATGTCCCTTATGTTCATTCCGGGAGTTCCACTTGTTAATTCTATGAGAAATATTCTTTGTGGAAATGAAATGAATGGTATCTTAGAACTTCTCAAGGTAATACTTGAGACACTTACCATATGCTTTGGCGTATTTATTGCATATATGTTATTTGGGAGGTGGTACACATGGTAGAAAATATAGAATTAATAGTTCTTTCCTTCCTGGCATCAATAGGTTTTGCAATTGTATTTCAAGTTAGAGGTAAAGATCTTCTTGTTGCAGGACTTGGTGGAGCAATAACAAGACTCTTTTATATTATTTTTATGGCTTTTATTCCATATAGAATCTTATATGCTGGACTTGCAGCTATTGTAGCAGCATTTTATGCAGAGCTCGTCGCATCTAAGAAGAAGACTCCTGCAACAGTGTTTTTGTATCCATCAATTATTCCTCTTATACCGGGAGATTTAATCTATTATACCATGGGTGGATTAGTACTAAGTGATACTGAGACATTTACGAGAAATGGTATAGATTGTCTACTTGCCCTTGTTGGAATAGCTGTAGGATTTGTTGTGGCTTCCACTATAACATTTTACATTAGAAAATTCGCATTTAATAAGGAATCACACTAAAAGGATATGGTATGACTGATAGTGAAATCAAACTAAAACAAATCAAAGAAAAAGCATATAGTCATTATGGCGGTTTTTCGAAGTATGCTACTAATATTACAGAAGATTCTAAGATAAGATACTATGCAAGTAAAGCTAATGATAATCTTAGAAGCCCTTTTGCTATAGATATAGATAAGATTATGCATAATCCTTTCTATAATCGTTACGGTGACAAGACACAGGTGTTTTCGTTTTATAGAAATGATGAGATAACCAGGAGAGCAACTCATGTACAGCTAGTGGCAAGGATTGCAAGAATTATAAGCGCAAGTCTTGGACTTAATATTGATCTTACAGAAGCTATTGCGCTAGGACACGATATAGGACATACGCCTTTTGGACATGTGGGAGAGAAGTACTTAGATGAATTATATTACGAATCCTGCAATAGACATTTCTATCACAATGTTCATAGTGTAAGGGCACTCAAAGTAGTTACACCAACTAATCTTACAATTCATACATTAGACGGAATAATCTGTCATAATGGGGAAAGGCCGGAAGGCGAATACTATCCGGATAATCCAAAATCATTAGAAGAATTTGAAGAGATAATTGAGAAATGTTATACAAAGGAAGGTTATGTTAATTCTCTAAGACCATTTACTTTAGAAGGATGTGTGGTTAGAGTCAGCGATGTCATTGCATATGTTATGAAAGATAGACAGGATGCAAGAAAAGTCGGGCTTGACATAAGTTACGACAAGCCGGGACAGTTAGGGGCGGAGAATTATGAATTTATAAGCAGAATTACGGAGAACATTGTTCTTAATAGTTATGATAAGCCATACATCAAAATGGATAAGGAATATTTTGATGATATGTATAGGCTTAAGAGAGAGAATGCATCTAAGATATATGGTAATTCAATAATTAACGAGTCATACGAAGTTACAATTCGTCCAATGATGAAGAGATTATATGACAGATTCAAAGAAGATGTGCTAGAAGAGAATCAGAATAGTATGATTTATAAACATCACATTAACTATGGATTGTTTAAGAAGACTTACTCTAAGAATAAAATGCGTCCTGATGATATAGTAGTAGATTATATTGCCAGCATGACAGATGATTATTTTATTGATTTATACCATCATTTATACGGCAATGATGATATTATGAATAAGGTACATTATATTGATTATTTCAGTAAAGAGTAATCAAGGAAGGAGGGTCACATGAAGAGTAAAAAGAATCAAATAGTTCTAGTAATTATCCTGGCTGTTTTGGTTTTTCTTACCATAGTTGGAATAATGGCGTCATTCTATATTCCATCAGGTAAGAAAGGAATGAAGACTTTAAGTGAACTTGAGACTATGGTGACAGAAGATTATGCACAGGATGTACAGTTCGAAGGATTTGCTGCTACAAGTAGCACATCACAACAATAATAGTAGGGGGATAAATCATGGAAGATCAAAATAAGGTTGTAAAAGAAACGGATAATAAACCGACGAAAGGTCTTCGAATTGCCATAATTGTTCTGGCAGTGGTATTTGTACTGGGTCTTATTATATTCTTAAGCATTAATTTGACAATTACAGGTTACAAAAATGTTGCGGAGAAATATGATAAAGCAGTTAAGGTGGGAGATTTTGATAAGGCATATGAATGTCTTGATGTAGACGAGTCGGTATTTCTGACAAAGGAATCATATAGTATAAGACAATCTATAGTAGGAGATGTTGCACGAGGAATTAGCATACAAGACGTTGTAGAAAAGGTTGGTAAAAAAGCATATGATTTTGCGCTTAGTAAATTTGCCAAAGTAAATTATAAGGTGTTAGAAGCTAATCAGGATGGGGATGAAGCTGTAGTGACATTTCAGCTGACTCCCAGATTACAATTCCTTGATTTCTTAGCTGATACTAAGACAATTAAGCTTAAGAAGTGCAGTAATAATCACATGGGAATTTTTGCTAATTGGAAAGTTGTTGATGAGGCTGTTATTGCACAGAATATCAAACTTAACGTACCGACTAGCAAGAAGGTATATATTGATGGAATAGAGATGCCTGAAGAGTATCTGACAAGTGAAGAGAACAATATAAGAGTATATACTATTCCTGGATTATTTACTGGAAGTCATGTATGTACTATTACTGATGATGAAGTGACATATAAGAATTATAATATTACTGCAGGTAGATCTAATACAGAAATATACGTAAGAGATGTTACTCTTGACGATAATCAGAGAAATGAAGTAATAAGTGCTGCCTATGATGCATTTAAGGCTATTATTCAGGCTGAGGCTAGAGGAGCTGACTTTGAAGAAGTATCTTCATATTATGCACCTGAATACAAGAAGGTTGAGAAGACAAAATATGATGAGGATAAGAAGTCATATTATTCAGAAGAAGAGCAAACCGGAATTACGAGTGTTGAAATAAGTGATGTAAAACTGTCTATATACAATGAAGCATTTACTGATGGAACACTTGAAGTTAGTGTACAATTAAACTATAAGGATACTAACAAAGGTAAAATCAATACATATGTAATGGGAGTATTTGAAGGAACAGATAGTAATCATGAAATAACTCAGGTAGTCCGTATGCAATATGTAGACGGTAAATGGCTAGTAAGTTCTTTCGGTGATAATAGAATTTTGGACAATCAATGGTTCTTCGGAAACAATTAAGAATAATTTGAAGAATAGGAGATGAGGATTATGAAGAAATGTCTGGTTTGTGGTATAGAAAATGAAGATAATAACGAAGCCTGCACTCAGTGCGGAGCTAATTTAAACGAAGAAGAATTAAATAGAGATATTAAGAACAATAAAGCAGTATCAATTTTTGTGTATCTTCTTGATATCTTAGGAATAATAGTTGGATATGTGGCTGGTTTAAAGTCGGAATATGCAGCGTTTCACGCAAGAGAAGCACTTAAGATTAAGGTGACAGAAGTGATATTTGGAATAATTATTATTCTAATCTGTGTAGTTATCGGAACACCTTGGATAATAATCAGCTCATCTATTAGCTTCTTTGGATTACCAAGTCTTGGTATCTTCTGGGTAATGCTTGGCATTTATTCAATAGCTAAAGTATTATTCTGGGTTCTAAGACTTATAGGTGCAATTAATGCTGCAAAAGGCAAATATAAGAAAGCACCACTTGTAGGAACTTTCCCATTCCTGTAAAATATAATTCTGTGTTATAATAGAATGAGTGGCTTCTATTAAATAAAAAAGAAAAGGATGTAGAAATGAGTGTAATAACTACCATACTTGCAATATTAGGTGGAGTGGCATTGTTCCTCTTTGGTATGTCACTTATGGGATCTGGACTACAAAGAGTTGCAGGTAATAGTTTAGAGAAGATTTTATTTAAACTGACAAGTACGCCTATAAAAGGCGTACTTCTCGGTACAGTGGTAACAGCAATTATACAGTCATCTAGCGCGACTTCTGTAATGGTTGTTGGTTTTGTTAATGCTGGTATGATGAAGGTAGCACAGGCTATCGGTGTAATAATGGGTGCTAATATAGGTACATCTATAACTGGATGGATACTATGCCTCTCTTACATAGATGGAAGTGAAGGAATAGCAGCTCTTTTATCTACTGCAACAATATCTGCTGTCGTTGCAGTTTTTGGTGCAGTTCTTAAATTATTTACCAAACATACAAAATACCATAACGTTGGTGATATTATGATTGGTTTTGCAATACTTATGGTTGGTATGCAACAGATGTCAGGAGCAGTTGCACCTCTTAAGGAAAGCGAAGAGTTTGTTAGCGTTCTAACAGCATTTAATAATCCTGTTATCGGTATTCTTGTTGGTATCGTATTTACAGCTATACTTCAATCTGCATCTGCATCAGTTGGTGTGTTACAGGCTCTTTCAGTAACAGGGGCTATTACATTTCAATCAGCCTTTCCAATTGTTCTTGGTATAGGCGTTGGTGCTGCTATGCCTGTACTTATTTCTGCTATCGGAACAAATACTAATGGTAGAAGAACAGCAGCAGTATATCTTATAAACGATTTGCTTGGAATGGTAATATGGGGAACTGTGTTCTATATAACCGCACTATTTGTGGATTTGCCTTTTATAGATATGACTATGTCTCCGGTGTATATAGCTCTTCTTAATACTATCTACAGGGTGCTTACAATAATTGTACTATTCCCATTTGTTAAAGGAATTGAGAAACTTGTTTGTACGCTTATTAAAGACAAGAAAGAAGAGACAGAAGAACAGGCAGATTTCGAATTGCTCGAAGCAAGATTTCTTGGGATTCCTGAACTTGCAATCAGTCAAAGTCATAAGTGTATAAATGGTATGGCAAGAACTGCTCAAAAGAATGTATCAAGAGCAACAAGCATGGTTGATGATTATTCTGAAGACCGCTTCGAAAAGGTGTGCCAGAAGGAAGATATCTTAGATAAGTACGAAGATCATCTTGGAACATATCTTATGAGAGTATCGAAGACTCAGATGAATTTAAAACAGTCAAAGCAGGTATCTAAATTCCTTCATACTATAAGTGACTTCGAGAGACTTGGAGACCATGCTATGAATATAGCATTTATCTGTAAAGATATGCAGGAAAAAACCATCGAGTTTTCTCCTGATGCTTATGAAGAATTAGATGTTATTAAAGCTGCTACTGAAGAAGTAGTAGATCTTGCTGTGTCGTCTTTCCAGGAAGACGATTGGACCAATGCAGCTCATGTTGAGCCTCTTCGCGAATGGATAGGTAAGATTTGTAACAATAGTAGAAGTAATCATGTAAAGAGACTTCAGGAAGGCAAATGTGAGATTAAGACTGGAATTGTCTTTAATGATTTGATTATGAACTATGAACGTATATCTGCACATTGTTCTAATATTGCAGCAGCGACTATTGAAGCGGAACAGTCACACTTTAATACACATGAGATGTTAAGCGAAGTAAGACATAATAAAGATGATGAATATAAATTTACTTACAAGACATATGCAGAGAAGTTTGCTTTAGAAGAGTCTGAAGAAGATAAGAAGAAAGTCAGGTTTAGAAATAAATAATTCGGTGTCATGAATGAAAAAGCTTAATCGCGCATATAAAGCTGTCTATAATTTTATAAAAAGAATAGTTGATTGGGCGCTGGATACATTCTTTCCTGATCCTGCTCCGGCAAGAAAAGGAGAGCCATATTGTACAACAAATGGCATGTGGAAGAAGGTTATATTTTATTCTGTAATGATAGTTGCCGGAATAGTGGGCTATTTTGTTCTTAGATTTTTATTAATGGCCGTGTTTCATTTTGATACAATATCATTTGATTTGGAGAGAGGAGACACATTTTCCAAATTCTTTCAAAGTGGAACCTATAGCATGACATGGGTTGAATGGATAATCTTTCTTGTGACGAATCTTTCAATTGCCGTTACACCCATAATAAGATATTTGCCTTTTGGAAGTAACTACATAGCAACTGTTTACTTTGTGTCAGTGGGATATAATACGTCATTTGCTTATTGGGGAGTTATCCAGAAAGATATAAGAATCGCATTTCTTGTATTTATAATAAGTTTGTCACTATGTATTATTCCATACCTTTTATTTAGATATAAAAGGATTAAACTTCCAAAACATTTCTCTAATGTGGTGTATGTATGTTACTGGGTTGTTGTTATGGGAGGAACAGTATTTGGAATACTAACTTTTATTCCAGGTATTGGGGCTGTGGCACAGTTTTTCTATCAATTATATAATATGCCTGGAGCTGGTGAATTCCTTCTTGTGGCGAGAATAATAATATATTTCTTTTTTATATTTTTGTGTCTGGAGCGACTTATTGATTTTATTAATAAGAAGGCACCAATAAAGCATGAGTGGATTGTCACATTCCACCTTATGTATACAGTTACAATTATGACTAACTGGTGTATAACATATGTGATGATTAATGAAGATGATATTATGAATGGATTCTTCCTCAATAATTTATTTAGTTAAAAAAGGTGATGACATGAGTAGAATAATTGCATTTAAAGGTATTAGATATGCAACAGCTTCTAGATGGGAATATCCTATAGAAGAACCAAGATGGAATAGAATAGAAAATCTTGATGAATGTCTTAAGAATTTTCAGTCTTTCGGGGCATGTTCTTATCAACCAAGAGCATTTGTTGATGAAAGCAAGATTCCTGAGAAACAGTTTTATTACAGGGAATTTAGAGAAGGAGTTGACTTTACTTATTCGGAGGATTGTCTCTTTCTTAATGTATACACAAGTACAGATGATAATGATAACCTATATGGTCAGAAGAAACCTGTAATAGTATATATTCATGGAGGTTCTTTTTCTACAGGTTCAAGTGATGAGAAAGTGTTTGATCCAACCAAGTGGGTTGAAAAGGGTGTAGTTGCCGTAACAATTAATTACAGATTAGGACCATTTGGATTTATGTGCCTTCCAGAGCTTGCATCTGACAAAGGACGTATAGGTAATTTTGGATTATATGATCAATTAACAGCACTAGAATGGATTAATCACAATATAGAAATCTTTGGCGGAGATCCGGGCAATGTTACTTTAATGGGACAGTCTGCCGGTGCAATGAGCGTTACTCATTTAATTCTCTGTCCATCTACAAAAGGTTTGTTCCATAAGGCAGTTCTAAGTTCAGGTGGTGGAGTATCAACATTTGTTGCACCAAAACATCCAGACCAGACATACAGCTTTTGGCGTAAGATTATGGACAAATGTAATGTTGATAATATTGAGGACTTCAAAAAATGTGATCCAAAGATAATGGTTGAGAGTTGGATTAAAGTTTGTCTTGAGGTAAAAAATGTTGGAGTTCTTGCTGGTCCGGTAATTGATAATGTTATTGTTAGAAAGTCTAGAGTTGATGATTACAAGAGCGGCAACTATAATCACGTGCCTATAATTATTGGTTCTAATAGTGAAGATATTTTAACAACAGTATTCTTTGAAATGGTAAGCTCATGGGGGAAGAATATGGCGGCATATTCATCTGAACATAAAGAAGATAAAAATGCCAGAGCATATACATATCACTTCTGTCGCCAGCTTCCTGGAGATAATAAAGGGGCATGGCATTCGTCAGACCTGTGGTACTGGTTTGGTTCTCTAGATAATTGCTGGAGAGAATTTACGGATGTTGATAGAGAATTAAGCAGACAGATGATAAGATATTTGACTAATTTTGCCAAGACATCCAATCCCAATATGGATTATGGGGCAGATGAAGAAAGTATTGTTGTATGGGATAGTACTACTGATGCTTTACACAGATATATGCATTTTGGAGATGATGGGTGCCATATCCAGAGAGTTAGTGTGGCTAAGACTGTATCCACTATGTTATTTAGACGCAGATAAGAACGGAGAATAATATGTATAAAATTGATTTTAATGATCCAAAACATTTTCATTTTATAGGAATTGGCGGAGTCAGTATGAGTGGACTGGCACAGATTCTGATTAAGAGAGGATTTAATGTTACAGGTTCTGATAATAATAAGTCTTTATATACTGATAATTTAGTTAGACTTGGCGCTAATATAAAATTTCCACAGAAGGCAGAGAATATTACTGATGATATAGATTGTGTTGTATATACAGCTGCAATAAGAGAGAATAATCCTGAGTTAATAGCCGTAAGGGAGAAAAATATTCCTTGCCTTACACGAGCACAATTTTTAGGACAGGTTATGGCAAACTTTGAGAATACCATAGCTGTTGCTGGAACCCATGGAAAGACAAGTACCACTTCAATGATTAGTCAGGTGCTTTTAGAAACTAAAGAGGATCCTACCATTTCTATAGGAGGGTTTTTCTCAGCAATAAATAGTAATATTCACGTTGGTAATTCTGATACATTTATTACAGAAGCCTGTGAATATACTAATAGCTATCATGAATTCTATCCTAAGTATTCTATTATTCTTAATGTGGAAGAAGATCATCTTGATTTCTTTAAGGATATTAATGATATCAGAAAGTCATTTAACAAATTTGCAAACAATACATCAGATACGGGCTGTATCATAATCAACAAGGATATACCTGATGTAGCAGAGATTACAGAGGGTACCAAGGCTGAAGTAGTTACATTTGGGACAACTGCAGATGCTGATTGTTATGCTAAGAATATTTCATATGATGATTTTGGAAACGGAGTATTCATACCGGTATATCTCGGTGACGAGCTAGAAGAGATACATCTTGGCGTGCCGGGAGAGCACAATATAAGTAATGCACTTGCAACTATTCTTTTTTGTAAGAAGTTTGGTATTAATGACAGTACTATTAAGACTGGCTTAGAGAAGTTCAGAGGTGCTGATAGAAGATTTGAGCATAAAGGAACTATTAATGGTATAAATGTATTTGACGACTATGCTCATCATCCAACGGAGATAAAGGTTACACTCGAATCTGCCAAGAAATATCCACATGAGAGAGTTGTATGTGTGTTCCAGCCTCATACATATACAAGAACTAAAGCGCTTCTTAAAGACATAGCAAAAGCGTTGTCTCTAGCAGATATTGTGATTCTTTCTAAGATATATGCTGCCAGAGAAAAAGATATTTATAATATTTCTTCCATGGATTTATTAAAGGAAATAGAGAAATATGGCACAGAAGTGTATTATTTTGATACATTTTCAGAAATTGAAGAATTTATTTTAAAAAAATGTATAAACAATGACTTGTTAATAACTATGGGTGCCGGAGATATAGTAAAAGTCGCGGATGAGTTGCTTGCAAAATAGTTATCCACATAATCCACATTTTATGTTAAAGATTTATCTACATAGGATGTGGATTATTTTATGTGATTTTTACTAAGGTTTCACGGAGTTATCCACTTTTTTTGACATCCTCTGAAGCCTTGAAAATACTGGCTTTGTGGACTTTTTAAGGCTTTTATTCTACATCCTAATGTGTTAAAATCCATCTAGGGTTTTGGAAAAGAGGAAAATGATTATATGGCAGACATAACATTACATACAAGTAACGAGTCAGGAGTTACTTGTGTATCCAATGCGTTTATAGATGAATATATGAAAGATGCCAATGGGGAGTTTGTCAAGATATATTTATATCTACTTAGATTGCTTGGTCAGGATGAACTGGATATAGATATTAGCGTTCTTGCAGAGAAATTGGATCACACAGAGAGAGATGTTAAGCGTGCACTTTCTTATTGGGAGAAGTGTAAGCTTCTTTCTCTTGAATATAATTCTTCAGGTGAATTGACGGGAATCTGTTTCTTAGAGCCATCAGGTAATCCCAACAAATGTTCATCACAGGTTAATGATAGTGAATATCAGACTAGAAGCCCTCTTCCAATGAGGCAGGAGTATAGCATAACGCAGATGAACCGCTTCAAAGAAGATGATAAGATGGATGAACTGTTATTTGTTATTGAGAAGTACTTAGGTCATAATTTAACAGTAACAGATCTTAACTATATTATATACTGGACTGCGGATTTGCATTTTTCAACAGAGCTTGTTACGTATCTTGTAGAGTATTGTATTGATAAGGGACATCCGAGTATTAAATACATGGATAGAATTGCCCTTGACTGGGCCTCTAATAATATTTCTTCAGTTGAGGAAGCGAAAGAAGATACTATACAGCATTCTGATGCCTACTATAATATATGTAAGTCCTTTGGAATTAATAACCGAAGTCTTATTAAGTCTGAGCTTGAGTATGTTCAGAAATGGAAGAAGCTTAGCTTAAGCGATGATGTTATAGAAGAAGCATGTCGAAGAACAATAGTTAATACTAACAAGCCCAACTTTGAGTATGCTGACAAGATTATTGATAATTGGGTAAGTCACAAAGTTAAGACCTTAGATGATGTAAGAGCAATTGATGAAGAATACAAGAAGAAGTTTAAGAATGCTTCTGTTAGAAGTACCAAGTCAGTTACTCAAAGCAACAGATTTAATAACTTTGACTCAAGAGAATATAATTTCGATGATTTAGAGAAGACGCTTGTTAATAAGAATTAGTTAGGAGATAATATGTCACTTACGAATTCTCAATACGAAAGTATAATGCGAGAATATTCAGACAGACAATTTAATGATGTTTTTGAAAGTACCAAGATAAAGAACGAGATTTATAGTAAGAATCCCAGATTATCTGAGATAGATGAAAATGTCGCAAGAGAAAGTGTTAAGGCTTCAAAAGAGATGCTAAGTGGCAATTATAAAGCGCTAGATGAATTAAAACAAAAGGTAGCCTTGCTTAAAGCCGAAAAGGAAGAAATTATTAATGGACTTGGATATTCTTTAGATGATTTGACACCTAAATATGTATGCAAGGATTGTAAAGATACAGGGTTTATTAATGGAAAGCCTTGTCACTGCTTTAAGCAAGCTGCTATCGACAAAATATATTCCCAAAGCAGACTTGATAAAGTTATAAACGAAGAGAATTTTGATAATTTCAATCTTGATTATTATAGTAAAGAAGAGATTAAAGATAATGTCTCTGCTTATGATAATGCTAAGAATGTACTTATGAAATGTAAAGACTTCTGTGATAATTTCACAGGACAAGACAATATTCTTATATATGGAAAGCCGGGAATTGGCAAGACATATCTTACACATTGTATAGCGAAAGACTTACTTGATAAGTCCTATTCAGTCATCTATTTTACAGCAGACGAACTAATTAAAGTATTTGAGAAAGAGACATTTAATAGAGACGAAATATTAGAACAAACCAGCGAGAATGTTTATAGCTGTGATGTACTTATTATTGATGACTTAGGTACAGAATTTGTTAATTCTTATACTTCGTCTAAGATTTTTACATGTATTAATGAACGCTTACTTCGTGGCAATAGTACTGTTATTTCCACGAATTTATCACTCCAGGAATTAATGGAGATATATTCAGAAAGAACATTTTCAAGAATTAGTCAATTCAATATTATGATGCTTTTTGGAAAGGACATACGAATTCAGAAGAAAGCGTTAGAGAACAATTAGTTATTAAAGAAATCGGAGGATTAATAATGCCAAGTGATGAGAATTATGTAAAGAATACGCCTTCTTATGGTTCTTTAGGATTGATTCCCCTTAAGAGTTGTGAGGAGTTAGGAAAAAGAATCGACGAATATCTCGTTAGCTGGAGGGCAAAGAGAGATACAGAGACTTATGATGAAGTATCAAGGCAAGGATACAAATTAGAATCGTATATAGTAGAGGCCAGTGTACCTCGTTTTGGCACCGGAGAAGCAAAGGGTACTCTTGCTCAATCAATAAGAGGACTTGATTTGTTCATTATGGTTGATGTTACCAATTATAGTTTGACATATTCCCTTTGTGGTCATACTAATCATATGTCTCCAGATGACCATTATGCTGATATGAAGAGAATAATTGCAGCAGTAGGTGGTAAAGCCAGACGTATTACTGTTATCATTCCTTTCTTATATGAAAGCAGACAACATAGACGTACATCTCGTGAGTCACTCGATTGTGCTCTCGCTTTACAGGAACTTGTAGCAATGGGTGTAACTAATATTATTACATTTGATGCGCATGATCCAAGGGTACAGAATGCAATTCCATTATCTGGATTTGAGACAGTTCAACCATCATACCAATTTGTAAAGGGAATCCTCAATAATGTAGATGATATTAAAATTGATCCAGAACACTTAATGATTATTTCTCCTGATGAAGGTGCTACAGACAGAGCAGTTTATCTTGCTGGTGTCCTTGGCGTTGACATGGGAATGTTCTATAAGAGAAGAGATTACTCTAAGGTTGTTGATGGACGTAATCCAATTGTTGCACATGAGTTCCTTGGTTCTTCAGTAGAAGGCAAAGATGTATTCATTGTTGATGATATGATTTCTTCTGGTGAAAGTATGATAGATGTTGCAACTGAACTTAAGAAGAGAAAAGCTGCAAGAATTTTCCTTATTTCAACATTCGGATTATTTACAAATGGTTTAGAGAAGTTTGATAAGGCATATGAAGAGGGCTTGATTTATCGTCTAGTAACAACTAACTTAACGTATCAGACACCAGATCTTCTTAAGAGAGAATATTATATCAATTGTGATATGAGTAAATATATTGCTCTTATAGTTGATACTCTTAACCATGATTGTTCAATTAGTGATCTTCTCAATCCATATGATAGGATTAAGAGGCTTGTTAAATCTTATAACAGCAAATAGCAAGAGGTGATATGATGAAATTCGACATGCATTGTCATACACATGAAGGCTCATCGGATTCTAAGGTAAGTGTAGAAGAATATATTAAATTACTAAGGGATCAGGGGTTTGATGGGATGCTTATTACAGACCACAACTCTTATAATGGATACAGATATTGGAAAGATAATATTTGTGGCAGGAAATATAAAGATTTTGTCGTTCTTAAAGGGATAGAATATGATACCTTTAATGCAGGCCACTTTATTGTTGTTCTTCCTTCAAATGATGATTCTATTCTTATGGAAAAAAGAGGTCTTTCCATAGAAAAGCTTATTGAAGTTGTTCATTCTCATGGCGGAATACTTGGTCCGGCTCATCCTTATGGTGAGAATTTTCTTAGTATATATAGAACTGGAAAATTTAAGAAGGATAGAAGTATTACTAAGGAATTTGATTTTATTGAGGGATTTAATTCCTGCGAAGATTATGTTGATAATGATAAGGCAGCCCGGATTGCTGGTTTTTACAATAAGCAAATGTTTGCAGGTAGTGACTCTCACAGATCTTCAAGTGTAGGAACAGCTATAACTTCATTAGATGCCGATATAAGAAGCGAGGATGATCTTATTGACTATATTAAGTCAGGAGGAGCAACTTCTATTGAAGGCAGAAGATGGTATGGCACAATCAAAGATCACCTTGGTAAGGCTAATAAATTGCTTGTATATGGATTTTTCTTCTATAATAAGGCAGGAGCCTTTGCTAGAACAATTGGAAGAAAAACAGAATATAAGAAGTATATGAATGATTAATATATATGGTGTTATTAATAGTATGCAACTTACATCGAATGGCGTTAATTTCGCTCATTCGATGTTTTTTTATGAATAATCAGGATAGGTCATATACCACATATAGTGTTTTTTGTAGAATGAGTATGCAATTTGCACAAAAACAAAAAAGATTTTTTAACATTTTAGGAATAATTGTTGCAAAGAAACAGCGAAATAGTTATACTTAATATATCGTATAACTTGCATATAGAGCTAGTTGCAAGAATTATTACTAGAAAGAAAAGACATGAGGTGATTGGTATGGGAAAGAAAGAAATGATAGCAATGCTTCTCGCTGGTGGCCAGGGAAGCAGGTTGGGAGTTCTTACTTCCGATGTTGCAAAACCAGCTGTTGCGTTTGGTGGAAAGTACAGGATTATTGATTTTCCACTGAGTAACTGTATTAATTCGGGTATTGATACTGTTGGTGTCCTTACTCAGTATCAGCCTCTTAGACTTAATACACATATAGGAATTGGAATACCCTGGGATCTTGATCGTAACAATGGTGGTGTTACTGTTCTTCCGCCATATGAGAAGAGCGACAATGCAGAGTGGTATACAGGAACCGCCAATGCTATATATCAGAATATCAAATATATCGAAGGATATGATCCGGATTATGTACTTATACTATCTGGTGATCATATATACAAGATGGATTACGAAGCTATGCTTGATTTGCACAAACAGAATCAGGCAAGTGTAACAATAGCAGCAATGCCTGTTCCAATGGAAGAGGCAAGCCGTTTTGGAATCGTTGTTACAGATGAAAATGGTAAGATTAATGAATTTGAAGAGAAGCCGGCTAAACCTAAGAGTAATTTGGCTTCAATGGGAATTTACATTTTCAGCTGGCCGGTTCTTAGAGATGCACTTATTACCATGAAGGATCAGAACGGTTGCGATTTCGGTAAACATATCATCCCATATTGCCATGAGAACGGAGAGCGAATATTTGCTTATGAATTTAATGGTTATTGGAAAGATGTAGGAACACTTGGTTCTTATTGGGAAGCTAATATGGAGCTTATCGATTTGATTCCGGAATTTAATCTATATGAAGAATTCTGGAAGATATATACGAAGCAGAATCAGATTGAACCGCAGTATATTGCATCAACAGCATCAGTCAAGAAATCAATTACCGGTGCAGGTAATGAGATATATGGTAGAGTTGAGAATTCAGTTCTTGGAGCTGGAGTTGTGATTGAAGAAGGAGCTTCGGTAGTAGATTCTATAATAATGAAGAATACCGTTATTAAGAAGGGAGCCCAGGTAGAGAAATCAATCATTGCAGAAGATTGCGAGATTGGTGAGAATGCTAAGATAGGATTTGGCGAATCAGCCGAAAGTAAGCTTAATGCTAGCGTATATGCATTTGATCTTGCAGTAATAGGTGAGAATTCAACTATTCCTGCTAATGTGACAGTAGGTAAGAACACTGCAATTAGCGGTGTGACAACTGAAGAGGACTTTCCTCAAGGCAAGTTAGAGAGTGGCGGATTTATAATTAAGGAAGGTGAAGAATCATGAAAGCATTAGGAATTATTTTGGCAGGTGGTAATAGTTCTAGAATGGGCAACCTATCAGACAAAAGAGCTATATCTGCAATGCCTGTAGGCGGAAGCTATAGAGGAATTGATTTTGCATTATCTAATATGACTAATTCTCATATTCAAACTGTAGCAGTACTTAGTCAATATAATGCAAGATCACTTAACGAGCATTTGGCATCATCTAAGTGGTGGAACTTTGGTAGAAAGCAAGGCGGACTATTCGTATTTACGCCAACGGTTACAACAGATAACAGTTGGTGGTATAGAGGAACTGCTGATGCAATGTGGCAGAACATAGATTTTCTTAAGAAATGCCATGAGCCTTATGTAATCATCGCAAGCGGTGATGGTATTTATAAGATTGACTTCAATGACGTATTGGATTATCACATTCGCAAACAATCAGACATTACAGTTGTATGTGCTAAGATGCCCGAATCAGATGATATTAGTAGATTCGGTGTTGTTAAGATGGATTCAGACGGACTTGTTACAAGCTTTGAAGAGAAGCCGATGATGGCAAGATCCAATATTGTATCAACAGGTGTATATGTAATAAGGAGAAGAAGTCTTATTGAACTTCTAGAGCAATGTAATCAGGAAGGTAGATACAACTTCGTAACAGATATCCTTATTAGATATAAAGGAATGAAGAAGATATATGGTTATATGCATGATAGTTATTGGAGCAACATAGCTTCTGTAGAATCATACTATAACACCAACATGGATTTCTTGAATCCAGAGATTAGAGATTTCTTCTTTAGGAAGGGATCTAAGATTTATTCCAAATCATTTGATCTTCCACCAGCGAAATTCAATGCACCGGCTGATGTAAAAGACAGCTTGGTGGCAAGTGGATGTATTATTAATAGCAAGGTGGAGCATTCAGTATTATTTAAGAACGTATTTATTGGCAACAATAGTGTAGTTAAGAATTCAATTATTCTGCCAAATGTATATATTGGGGATAACGTAAGAGTAGAAAATTGTATAGTCGAGACGCATGAAACACTTATGAGTGATACCGAGTATATTGGGGAAAACGGTATTAAGATTGTTGTGGAAAGCAAAAGTAGATACGGTATATAAGATGTGCCTTTTTAGGAAATAATATGTAAGGGAGAGATGTATATGAATATCACAGATATTAGAATGCGCATGTCGAAGGACTCTTCTAGAAATGTATTGGCAACAGCGTCAATTACAATTGATGATGAGTTTGTAGTACATGACATTAAGGTTATATCTGGAAGCAAAGGGCTATTCATAGGAATGCCATCAAGAAGAGGGGGCAAAGATAATGAATACAAAGACATTGCCCACCCTATCAAGTTAGAGACCCGAGAACATATACAGAAATTAATACTTGATAAGTACCAGACGATGCTTGCAGAAGAACAAGAAGCATAAGGTACAACATTAAGAATAAAAGGTTACTAAGATACCCCTTCCGATTGGAAGGGGTGTTTTTAGGCTATTCTGAATGTGAATAGGAAAATAAAAGCTTTATTATATTCACGGCAAGTTCTTTGTCGTGATTATTCATTTCATAGAATAATTGACGTATTTGGTCAATATATAAATCATCTGAAGAAGAAACGTAATCTTTAAGTAAGAAATCTATAGTTACTCCCAAAGTTTGAGCAATAACAATTAATTTATCTAAGCGAACCCCTCGTTCGCCTCTTTCGATTTGCCCTAAATACGCAGTTGTTATATTGGCGGATTCTGCCAATTTTTCTTGTGTAAGATTTAAGCGAAGTCTTTCTTCTCGTATTCTGTTTCCTAGTTTTGTGTAGTTCATAATCAAGCCCCCTTGCTATTCTAGTTACAACATATAACTTAACAAAAAGGAGCGTGGATTGATAATATGCCAAGAGTTGCAATGGTATATGCGCTATGTTGCATTATGGGGTTATGTGTTGTATAATTTACTTATTACAGAGAAATATATAAAGAATAGTGAAGGGGGCTAGTTGAATGGGTGAGTATAAAGCTGTTACGACTAGAGTTAGAAGTAGAACGATGATTATGGGAGTTGGTGGAGCAGGTCGTAATATTATTAACAAATTGGTAGATGAGAATGTGTCTAACGCAGAATTAGTTGCGGTCAATACCAATAAACAAGATCTTGAAAACACTAACGTTAATAACAGGATTCTTATTGGCGAGAATCTTACGGGTGGACAAGGAGCCGTGGCAAACCCGGATATTGGTGAGAAGTCTGTAGAAGAATCTATTGAAGAAATCAGCACAGTTCTTAACGATGTCGACGTTCTTTTTCTTATAGGGGGAATGGGCAAAGGAACTGCCACGGGAGCCGTACCTGTTATTGCAAAAGCTGCAAAAGAAAAAGGCATTTTTACAGTTGTTGTTGCTACTAAACCAATGAGAATGGAACAACGTTCGACAATGAGAAGAGCTGAATAGGGTATTGAAAAGCTTATGGATGTTGCTAGTATACTGGTAGTTTTCCCTAACGAGAATATTTTTTCGTACATAGATAAGAATGAGAATCCTATGAATTCTCTGAATGAAATCCTATGTCAGTGTGTTTTGGGGTTGGTTGAAATCATTAATAGTGGTGATGGAAATATCAACACAGAAAAGATTGAATCCGTTATTAAATACAAAAATTTTGCTGAAATAAACTTGTTAAAGTAGAAGATAAAAGAGTAAGTTGGGAGGAACGTAGAAATGAAGAGAATAGAGTATATATGTTCGTACTGTGGGAAAAAAGAAATCAAGCCGGTATCGTTAGGAAGACCGCAGCCTGGTAGATGTCCAAGAAAGCAGGGAGACAAACCACATTCTTGGAGAAAAAATAGAACGTTATCGTAAGAGAGAAAGGTTTGTTGTTAGATTGAATTACTATGAAGTATTGCAAATAAATAAAGAGGCATCTGATGAAGTAATCAAAGCTGCTTATAAAGCATTGATAAAAAAATATCATCCGGATAATGCGAGTGATGAAGATATAGACAAAGTTCAACTCATCAATGAGGCATACAAGATTTTGTCTAATTCAGAATCTAGAATGGAATATGATAAGTCCATAGAAAATGAAAATTTTTCTGACAATATGGAATATAAGTATTCGACATCATCAGATGAGGTTCAATATGAGTCAAGGGAACGTGGCTTTTTTGGCAAAATATTTGATGGTATAAATAACGAAATACAGAACAATAAGAAAATCTATCAAAATGCGTATTTTGATGGATTGCAAATGGACGATATTGATTTGGTTTGGTCTATGAAGAATTCGGCTGGTCCGAAAAGGATGGGTTATGAAAGGGCATTAGAAGAAAAAGGTCTATTATATAAAGACGAAGATGGGAATTATAAACCGACAGATAGAATGAGATATTATTGGTAGTTAATAACTAGTTTATTATGTTGTAAAGGAGATTTGCAAAAATGGCAAAGAAAATGCGTTTTCCGCTTGTTTTTAAAAATGGAGTAGAAATTAGAAGTATAGACGACCTAAAGGATAATTTTAGTATAGAGGACATATTGAACTATTATCTTGATGGACGTTTAAGTATATGGCTAAGAGACAGATATAAGGAAGATATTGCTGATAAAATCGATTCGCTTGATCAAAATGATGAGGAATTAGTACATAAGATATGCGATTTGTTCGAAGTTGAGCATGTGGATGTAAAAATTGACATTAATGAACTAAAAGCGGAGAAAGAACGTATAGAAAAGTTAAAGCAGTATACCGAAGATAGTGATATTTTAGGTCATATCAGAGAAGTTGTATTTGATGACGATGAACTATTTGATAAATTGAACGCAGGATTAAAGACGGTATATCTTTGTGGAGATTCTTTCAATATTCCGTTATATCAAGAAGGGGTAACATATATTGGGGTCAATAACCCTGTTGTCTGTATTACAACAGGCTTTGTAGTAGATTTCGACGAGTTAGGAATATCGTTTGAGAATACACATTTTGATGATAATTATCAGGCATTATTAGATGAAACGAAGAAACACGAATATAGACCTTTTTTTTCATCACAGGAAGTAAGTTTGAGGGTGGAACCTTCAGAGATACTTCAGAGAAATTTTTATGGGAAATGGCAGAATCAGTTTGCATTAATGGATACACTTCTTGGGATGGCAATAGATAATTTTGAAAAAGAGAAAGAAAAGACATATATACTAGGAAATCCAATTTATCCAATTTCATTTTTAACAATTGATGAAAATGGGAATAATAACATTTTTTTCGCTAATGATTATTCACATGATATGGAAGCATGTTGGGATAATAAAAAGTGGTATTCGATACGTAAGGAGGATTATTTTGATTACAAGGAATGTATGAAAAGAATTATCGATGAAGAAAAGATTCAGCCATACAAAGATAGACAAATTGATAAAATTATTCTTGGGTTTAGGATACCAATAAATAGTATAACAGAGAATTATATGAAAACAACTGTTGATGATGCAATTGAATACTTGCTTTCAACACTTGACATAGATAAAGATACAGAAGTTTATTATTATAATGAGACTTGGTCAGATGAGGGGACACATATTTTTCTTGATTTAAGCGTGGGCACACCAAAAGAGGTTTCTAATAAGGGACAATTACAGATTGAGCTTATTTTTATAACAGAAGAGTGAATCTAAGTATAGGTGTATGAGGGGGAAACATATGAATGAAATAAAAGAAAAACTCATGAGATATATGGATGCGGGATTCCCAATTCTGTATATAAACACATTCGAAGAAGACAAGGTAGATAGTATTATTGAAGACATTGTAAAGGATTCAGAAATATATGAATGGAATGAAAGTAAGGGGTATATTGATTTTAAGAATAAGACTGAGGTGATTGAGGATTGTGATATTGATATGATGCTTGATGTCTTTTCGACTCGAGAATTATTAGATCGTAAGGTTGTTATATTAAAGGATATTGCATACTACTTAGAAGACAATAAGATTGCATCTAAGATTAAATGGATTGCAAGGCTTATTAATGATGGCGTAGATGCAACAGTAATAATCGTTTCAAGCAGAGTAGTAATACCACAAGAGTTAGAAAAGTATATTACCATTATTGAGATGGATTACATTAGTAGAGATGAAATAAAAAGAATTATTTCAAACTTCATCTCAGAGAGTGGGATGAGTGGAATAAGTGAAGATTTTTTGAATGAATTGTCTCTATCCTTAAAGGGACTAACAGAATTTGAAATCGAAAATCTTTTGGCATTATCATATGCTGATGATGGACAACTTGATAGGAATGACCTAGGATTAATATTTGATCAGAAGCAGCAAATGATAAGAAAAGCTGGGATTCTTGAGATGATACCATTAAAGGAGACCATTAAAGACATTGGTGGATTAGAAAATCTTAAAAAATGGTTATCGCGTAAATCAATTGTGTTTAAGAATTATGATAAAGCAGAAGAATTTGGTGTAGCTATGCCGAAAGGTGTTCTCATAGCGGGAGTTCCAGGATGTGGGAAATCCTTAAATGCAAAAGCGGCAGCAAGTCTTTTTGAAGTCCCTTTGCTTCGTATGGATATGGGCCGATTAATGGGCAAGTATGTTGGTGAATCTGAGGGGAATCTCAGAAAGGCAATTGCGCTTGCCGAAGCAATATCGCCTTGCATTCTTTGGATAGATGAATTGGAGAAGGCTTTTGCGGGAATAAGTGGTGGAAATGAGGTGACGTCACGATTGTTTGGAAATTTTCTTACATGGATGCAGGAGAAGACTAGCTCAACATTTGTTGTTGCAACAGCAAATAATATAACGAAGTTACCACCGGAACTCTTAAGAAAAGGACGTTTCGATGAAATATTCTACGTCGATTTACCAAACGATAGAGAGAGAGAGAAGATTTTTAGAATACATATTGCAAAGAGACGGCCAATGGATGTAGATAGCATCGATTTAAATGAACTGGTGAAAAACACATCGGGATTTAGTGGTGCTGATATAGAAGGCGTTGTTAAGGATGCAGTTGAAAATGTTTTTTCTGATGGGAAAGATAAAGTGACGACACAAGATATTGTTGAGGCAATACAGAATACACATTCTTTGTCGGAAATAATGAAGGAAGAATTGGATAATATGAGAAAAGATTATGAATCCAGAAGATTTAAATCGGCGTCATAGAATGGTGAAAGGATATAGAAAATGTTTAGTGATGAGGTTAACGAAAGAATAAATATCGTATTTAAAGAAGCTTTAGATTCATATGAGTCAAAAGGGGAATCAGAGACGGATAAAGAATGGCTTCAACATTTCTTGATGAGAAATATAAAGGATAGTGCAAAAGCAGAAGAAATTGCAGAAAAAATAGTGTCATTGATTGATGAAATGAATAGTGACATAGTTGAAATACAAAACGCTGAGAAACAAGGTATATCGAAAGAAAAGTGGTTGTCACAAAAAATCAATGAAGGTGTTGATATGTCTGATGAGAATGATTTGGAAAGACTAAAGGCATTTGATGAATTATTATATCGTCAAAACAAAGAAATGAAAGGTGGCAAATTTGGACTCAATAAAGAATAATGAACTTCAAGAAGTTAATGGAATTTCAATGGATATTGCAAAGAATGCTAGTGCCTTGGCTTTGCACGCTGTAGCTCATTCAGTGGGACAAAGATTTAATAAAGAGGAGGTTGAATCGCGTAAATGGGTTAATGAAGAGTTACACAATGAAAATAGCAACACGTTGAAGGTAATAACAGCTGCTGTTGTAAAAACTATTGCAGATGAGGGCATTATAAACGATATGTCAAGTGATACGCCTCCCGAAGTAGTAGCAGGTATAGCAGAAGCAAGTGTCGAAAATCTTCGCATTAAAGAAAAAATAGCCAACAAGGAAATATCGGTTAATGCAGGTTTGCTTTATATTCAGCGTGTTGGGACGGCTGTTATTAAGAAAGTGTGGGACTGTGCAAAGAACTTTGCGACGGCTAATTTAGGTCTTATCTTTCCTAAGTCGATGGTGGAAAAGGCTTCAGAATTTGTAGAGCAGTTAGGAAAGAATATTGCGGTTGCAGCAGATGAAAAGCTTTATGAAAAATATGAACAATTACAACCGATTATAGTATCAACAGCTAAGAAATTGGCGGATGTTGCAATGAGAGGAATTACGAAAGTTCGTGAAAAAGTCAAAAGTATCGGCAATAAAATAAAAGCGCGTATGAATGAAGTATTATCATAGCTGTAATAAGTGCTCGTTAAAAGCCAGCCTCTTTGGGCTGGCTTACTTATCCTATATCATGAGTTTTAAAGCTCAGTTTTGTTTTAACTGTGCTTCTAATTCTTTTATACGAGAGGTTAGATCTTGTATAGTGGCATCTTTATCTTTTGTTAATTGTTTTAATTTTTCCAATTCCTTAAGCTGTTGTTGAACATACTTCTCATGGACTTCAGCTTCGCGTTTTGCCTCTTCCAATTCCTTAAGTCGTTGTTGAACATATTTTTCATGAAATTCAGCTTCACGGCGAGCTTCACACATATCGCGTATGGTTTCGTCAGAGTTTTGATAATACATTGAGTCAGCCATTTCTGAATATACATCATTCTTCTCTGCGATCATTTTCAAACCCTCCCAAGTGGTAGCCTTGAACAATTTTGTCCATGTGTCAATATCCCACTTTTTGTCTTCATCTGTTGCGTTCTCTATCCTATTTAATGATAACACGTTTAGGCAGAATTTGTCATTATAAATTCGATGAGATTTTACATTTAAAAGCATATATTTGCTATAGAATTCATTGTCATTCTGAAACAAGTCAAAATCAAGAAAACCTATATGTGTTACCTTTATAGCAGAATTGTAATCTTCGCCTTTCTGGACGTTATCGAAAATCCTGCATAAATAACATAACGATCTGTTTGTCCAATTGTGTTCATTAAGAACTTGCATCTCTAGATTTATGATTGAAGAATCATTCAGTTTAACCTTGATATCAAGTACGTGCGTCTTTCCGTCAATGGATTTGCCGGGTTCAATTGGATTAAGTATCTCAACCGAATTAATATCATTAGTCGGAATATGCATCATTGAGCTAATCAATCCCTTTAGAACCTTTTTGCTCGATTGGAGCACCATTCGAAACATGTAGTCATTGGTCATATTATAATCAATAGGGCCGGTGGCGTTTCTCCAATCCGTATTATTTAGTTTTATGTCTTTGTCCATAAGCAAAGCCTCCTTTATTATAATATTTAAATGTGGGGAAGGCATAAGTAAAAATTCACCTATGCACGAACCAGAACGGCTCGATAGAGTGTATTATAACACAATGAGACGGATGTAATTATTAAATTTTTCTAAAAAATTATTAACGCTTTATTAAGAATATAAAGAATTTCTTAAAATTATAAAGAATTTATTAATTGATCACCCACATGGAGCTTGAGTGTTGGTAAAAAAGCAATATTTTTCAGAGCCCTTCTTAAATAAGTGTTGACTACCGCGTAAAATCGTGCTATATTATTGGAGCGACAAAATATAGGTCTTTTTTTTATGCTTTTCTTTAGAAACTGTTCGTCTAGAGAAAATGGCAGGAAAAGACACGTAATTGAGAGAAAACGGAGGTGGAAGCAGTGCGTACGAAGATTACATTAGCATGCACAGAATGTCAGCGTAGAAACTATGATTTGACTAAAGACAAAAAAGCCCATCCAGACAGAATGGAGACAAAGAAGTATTGCCGTTTCTGTAAGAAACATACTCTACACAAAGAGACAAAGTAGGGGGTGTTATGATGGCAGAAGAGAAACAAAAGAAACAAAGCCGATTCGAGGCTTTGAAAACAGAGTACAGTAAAATTGTATGGCCTAGCGGCAAATCTGTTGCTAAGCAGACAGTTGCAACTGTAGTAGTTTCAATTGTTCTAGGACTAATAATCGCATTAATAGATATGTTAGTTCAATATGGTGTTGACTTTTTGATGAGTCTATAGGAAGACGTAGTACAGGAGGACTTTGGCATGGCAGAAGCAAGATGGTATGTTGTTCATACTTATTCAGGCTATGAGAAAAAAGTAAAGGGAAGCATTGATAAAGCAATCGAGAATCGTCATCTTGAGGATGAGATACTTGAAGTTGCAGTTCCAATGCAGACAGAGGTTGTTGTTAAGGACGGCAAGACAAAGACAGTTGAGAAGAAGAAATTCCCAGGATACGTTTTTGTCAATATGGTTATGAATGATGATACATGGTATGTTGTTCGTAATACCCGTGGTGTAACAGGTTTTGTTGGACCAGGAAGTAAGCCGGTACCTTTGACACCTGAAGAAGAGAGAAGTCATCTTGGTATTAAGTCAGAGAATTTTGTCGTTGATTTTGGCGAAGGCGATGAAGTGGAAGTAATCGGCGGTGCTTGGAAGGATACTGTTGGAGTAATCAGACAGATGAATCAGGCAAAGCAAGTTGCTACAATCAATGTTAATTTCTTTGGTCGTGAGACACCTGTAGAAATCAGCTTTTCAGACATCAAGAAAATGAATTAAGGAGGAAATCAAAGTGGCAAAGAAAATTGAAGGATATATTAAATTACAAATTGCTGCTGGTAAAGCTACACCTGCACCACCAGTTGGTCCTGCGCTTGGACAGCATGGTGTTAATATCGTAGAATTTACAAAGCAGTTTAACGCAAAGACAGCTGATATGGGCGATACAATCGTTCCTGTAGTAATTACTGTCTATGAAGATAGAAGCTTTAGCTTCATTACTAAGACTCCACCAGCAGCTGTTATGATTAAGAAGGCATGTAAGATTCAATCAGGATCAGGTGAGCCAAATGTAAAGAAAGTCGCAAAAATTACAAGAGCTCAGCTTCAGGAGATTGCTGAAGTTAAGATGAAAGATCTTAATGCAGCTAACATTGACTCTGCTATTAGCATGATTGCTGGTACAGCTCGTTCAATGGGTGTTGAAGTAACAGATTAATCAAGAATTAGTTATACGTAAAAAGTAAGTGGGAGGGAACAGACCCCGCTAAAACCACAGGAGGTATAAATTATGAAACATGGAAAGAATTATAACGCGTCTCTAGAGTCTTATGACAAGGCTAAGGCTATGGACGTTAATGAAGCTGTTGCACAAGTTAAGAAGAATGCAAAAGCTAAATTTGATGAGACAATCGAAGCTCATATTAGAACAGGATGTGACGGACGTCACGCTGAGCAACAAATTCGTGGTGCAGTAGTACTTCCACATGGTACTGGTAAGAAGGTTCGTGTGTTAGTATTTGCAAAGGGGCCTAAGGCAGATGAAGCTAGCGCAGCTGGTGCTGATTTTGTAGGTGCAGATGATCTTATTCCTAAGATTCAGAACGAAGGTTGGTTAGACTTTGACGTTGTAGTTGCTACACCAGATATGATGGGTGTTGTTGGTCGTCTAGGTCGTGTACTTGGACCTAAGGGATTAATGCCAAACCCTAAGGCTGGAACAGTTACAATGGACGTAACTAAGGCTGTAAATGATATCAAAGCTGGTAAGATTGAGTATAGATTGGACAAGAGTAATATTATCCACGTGCCAATTGGTAAAGCTTCCTTTACAGAGGAACAATTAGCTGACAACTTCCAAACTCTTATGGATGCAATTAACAAGGCTAAACCTGCTAGCTTAAAGGGACAGTATTTAAGAAGCATTACACTTGCTCCTACAATGGGACCTGGTGTAAAGGTTAGCACTGCTAAGATACAATAGATGTTGTTACCGCCAAAGGCGGTGACTACACGACGAACCCCTTCGGCGAAGCCGAACTAATAATGGGGTGAGTCTCCTATTGACAAACAATATAAATTTTGATATATTAATCAAGCATGTTGCCGAAGACAGTAGGTGCTGTGATATAATCACAAGCGTAATTCTTATTAGACCCTACCGAGGAACAAAGAATTATTTTGATTCTCTACCTCTCTGTCTTTATGGCAGAGAGGTTTTTATGTGTAATACATTTAAAATGTGTATTGGTAACATGAAATAAAATAAGGAGGGACAAAGATTTGGCTAAAGTAGAATTAAAGCAACCTGTAATTCAAGAGATTTCTGATAATATTAAAGACGCACAGTCAGTAGTAGTTGTTGACTATCGTGGTCTTACTGTTGCTGAAGATACACAGCTTCGTAAAGAATTAAGAGAAGCTGGCGTAACTTACAAAGTATACAAGAATACAATGATGAACTTTGCATTTAAAGATACTGATTTTGAAAGCTTATCACCTGTACTTGAAGGTCCAAGCGCTATTGCAATTTCAGCAGATGATGCAACAGCTCCAGCAAGAGTATTATCGAAGTTTTCTAAGAACGCACCTGCGCTTGAGATTAAAGCTGGTGTTGTTGAAGGAACATTTTATGATGCTGAGGGAATGAAAGCTATCGCTGCAGTTCCATCAAGAGAAGAATTACTATCCAAGTTACTTGGATCTCTTCAATCACCTATTGCTAACATGGCTCGTGTTCTTAAGCAAATCGCAGAGAACGGTGGAGCAGGCGAAGCTACAGAAGCTTCAGCTGAAGAAGCTAAGGTAGAAGAGGCTCCGGCAGAAGAGGCTAAGGCTGAAGAAGCTGCTGAAGAAAAAGAAGAAGCAAAAGATGCTGAATAAGATTTTTTAGAATAATAATTAGGAGGAAATAAAAATGGCTAAAATGTCTACAGAAGAATTTATTGAAGCAATAAAAGAACTTAGTGTATTAGAATTAAATGACCTTGTAAAGGCATGTGAAGAAGAATTTGGCGTATCTGCAGCAGCTGGTGTTGCAGTGGTAGCAGCAGGTGGAGACGGTGCTGCAGCAGGTGAAGACAAGGATGAGTTTGACGTAGAGCTTACAGAAGTAGGTCCTAACAAGGTTAAGGTTATCAAGGTTGTTCGTGATGCTACAGGTCTTGGTCTTAAGGAAGCAAAGGAAGTTGTTGATGGTGCACCTAAGGTATTAAAGGAAGGTGTTGATAAGGCAACAGCTGAGGATATCAAGGCTAAGTTAGAAGCTGAGGGTGCTACTTGTACACTTAAGTAATCTAGATTACTTTGATTTGAATTAGTATATATTAAAGTCCATACCATTTGGTATGGACTTTTTTGTGTATGAGGGGGCGGGGCTTGGATATGTCTTTATACGGTTTAATTCAAGCGTTAGTATATATTAATGATTGATTCAGAGTTCTTATATTCAATCATTTATATATACTTAGCGAAGAATTACTAGTATAAAGACATATCCAAGCCCCGCCCCCTCATACACAAAAAAGCTAACACATTTAAGGACTTCATAGTATATAAGATTCACAAGGAAATTAGTATAAAAAAAGAGTATTTTATACTTTATTCAGACACATAATAAGGTTATAATCAATTATGTATGAGAATAAACAAATTTACATAAATTCAGGAGGAAATTATGGGCGGATTTTTTGGTGTTACATCAAAAGAAGATTGTGTATTTGATTTGTTTTTTGGAACTGATTATCATTCCCATCTTGGAACAAGAAGAGCTGGAATGAGTGTGCTTGGAGATGGAAAGTTTAACAGGGCTATCCACAATATTTCTAATGCACCGTTCAGAACGAAATTCGAATCTGATTTTCATGAAATGAAAGGTAAATATGGAATAGGTGTTATTTCTGATTTTGAAGCACAACCTGTTCACGTAAGAAGTCATCATGGCTCTTATTCAATTGCAACAGTAGGTAAGATTAATAATCTAACGGAGCTTGTTGAAGATATTATGAAGGGTCATACACATTTCTTTGAGATGTCTAATGGTGAGATATCGCAGACAGAACTTGTTGCCGCTCTTATTAATCGTAAAGATAATTTTATAGAAGGAATAAAGTACGCTCAGGAAATAATTGATGGTTCTATGTCTATGCTTATTCTTACAGAAAAGGGAATCTATACTGTCAGAGACAAGATGGGCAGAACACCGGTTGTTATTGGTAAGAAAGACACAGGGTTATGTGCCTGTATGGAGAATACATCTTTTTTAAATCTTGGTTATTCATTCCATAAAGAACTTGGTCCGGGTGAAGTGTGCGTAATGGATGAAAAGGGTATTAAGACTCTTGTAGATCCAGGAAAAGATATGAAGATATGTACTTTCCTTTGGGTATACTATGGATATCCATCAACTACATTTGAAGGAATATCTGTTGAACAGATGAGAAATAAATGTGGTTCTAATATTGCTAAAAGGGATGATGCAAAACCTGATGTCGTTGCTGGTGTACCAGACTCTGGTACAGCTCACGCTATAGGATACTCTAATTATGCACATATTCCATTTTCAAGACCATTAATCAAATATACACCGACATGGCCAAGATCATTTATGCCAACAGTACAGACAAGAAGAGATCTTATTGCTAAGATGAAATTAATCGCTGTTGAGGATTTAATCAAAGACAAGAGCTTACTTATAATTGATGATTCAATTGTTAGAGGAACTCAGCTTCGTGAGACTGCAGAATTCCTATATGATATTGGTGCGAAAGAAGTACATGTAAGACCGGCTTGTCCTCCGATTCTTTATGGTTGTAAATATCTTAATTTCTCACGTTCAACATCTGAGATGGAGTTAATAGGTAGACGTGTTATTAATGAGTTAGAAGGAAGAGTAGTTGATGGTAGCAAACCAGAAGATGAGGCTATTCTTAAGAAATATACTGATCCCGATTCAGAAGATTACGCTAAGATGAATGAAGTAATAAGAGAGAAAATGGGATTTACGTCACTTCGTTATAATAGACTTGACGATATGATTGATGCAGTTGGAATTGAGCCATGTAAGTTATGCACATATTGCTGGAACGGAGAAGAGTAGAATAAGAGAGGTTTTCTATGGAAGAAATCAGGCTTAAGAAACGTAGACGCAGGATAATAGGTTTTTCTATTCTGGGAGCAGTGATAGTAGCTATTGTTGCTATAATTGTAGCATGCTCACTTAGTGGTAATAAGGAAGATGTTAAGGAAGGCGAATATAAGCAGGTTGAGAAGAGAACTATTGCTAATTCTGTAAGTGGTAATGGTGTGGTTACTTCTGTAGACAAAGAAGAAGTAACGAGCCAGCAATTTGGAAGCAAGGTTAAGTCTGTATATGTAAAAGAGGCAGACACTGTATCGGCAGGACAGGTTATCTGTCAGCTAGATACGAGGAATCTACAGGATCAGCTTAATGACCTTAGAAAGAACATTTCCGATGCAAAAAATAACAAGATTAATCAGGATGCCAGTTACGATAGACGAATAAGTGAGGCGAGAAGTAACAGGCAGAAGAATATAGCAGATACTGAGACTAGACTTAATAATGCAAGAGTTGAATATCTTCAGTCATTAAATGAGCTTGAGGTTGCTAATAATAATTACAATAATTATATGGCTGACCCTTCTCATCATACATATGACTTAGAGGCAACTCAACTTCAAACTGTAATAGAAGCGAAGAAATCCAACGTGGATCTTAAGAAAAATACAATAGATTCATATGAAGAATCGCTTAATAATCTTAGAGAGACCAATGATAGTGACCTTGATGACGCAAGAACTAATTATGATGAATCAGCAGATAGTACAATACAATCAATGGAAGATCAGGCAAGGGAACTAGAGAAGGCAATTGGAGAGTGTACCATTAGATGTACTATTGGTGGTACAGTTACAACTCTGAATGTCAAGACTGGAGAGACTTTTAACGGTGGAACAGTTTGTACCATAGAAGGTCTTAATGATTTTATGGTTGAAGCCGAGATTAGCGAATATGATATACCTGATGTTGCAACTGGTATGAAAGTTATGATGAAGACAGATGCTACAAGAGATAAAGAGTTACAAGGCGTAGTAACATTTGTGGCGCCACGTGCAACAAGTGCAGGTTCTTCAAATAATCTAGGCGCATTATCTGGAATAATTGGAATGGATGTATCAGATATGGCTTCTTCCGGAAGTGGTGGTAATAATTCTGCAACATTTAAAGTAAGGATTGCTCTTAATGAGCAGAATCCCAGACTGAGACTTGGAATGAATGCGAAGATTAGTATAATAACAGAGTCTGTTGACAATGCCGTTTCTGTACCGATTGATGCAGTCCAGGAGGATGGCTCTGGCAACAAATATGTGGAAGTTGCCACTAACTATGATAAGGCCTCTAAGTCAAATGGTGAGATAGAATATGAGAAGAAGAAGATAAATGTTAATACTGGACTTAAGGGTTCTTATTACATTCAGGTCAGTGGAGATATTAGCGTAGGCGACTATGTATATGTTCCTCCTGCAGAAGGTGAAGATTCTATTGATGAGATTATGAACATGATGGGTTCAAGTGCCGGTGTATAGAGAGTGGTATAGATTATGAAGGAGATAATTAGGCTTGAAAATATAGTTAAGAGTTTTTACATAGGAATGCCTAATGAGTTAGAGATTCTTCATGGTATTAATATGTCTGTAAGTGAGGGGGAGTTTGTATCAATCGTAGGTCCCTCTGGATCAGGCAAATCTACGCTTATGAATCTGATAGGTGTTCTTGATAGACCAACAAGCGGTAATTATTATCTTGACGGAATAGATGTAGAAGAAGCCAGGGATGACGAATTATCTGACATTAGAAATCGTAAGATAGGCTTCGTATTTCAGACTTATAATCTAATAGCCAAGACAAATGCAATTAAGAATGTAGAGCTTCCCATGCTTTATGCAGGAATGTCAAAGTCCGATAGAAGAGATAGAGCAGCTGAATTAATGGAACTTGTGGAAATGTCTGATAGAGCGAAACATTTACCGGAGGAATTATCAGGAGGTCAGAAGCAAAGAGTGGCAATTGCCAGGGCTATGGCAAATGATCCTGCAATAATTCTTGCAGATGAACCGACGGGAGCTCTAGATTCTAAGACAGGTCGTCTTGTTATGGATTTGTTTCATAAGCTTAATGAAGAGCAAGGTAAGACAATTGTCCTTATTACCCACTCAGAAGAACTTGCTAATGAGACAGATAGAATACTATCTCTAAAAGATGGAGATATTGTTAATGAAGAGATACGAAGAGTAAGAGAATAGATTAGTTATTGGTTAAGGATATATAGAGGGATTTGTATGTTAATTGCTGAGAATATTTTACTTGCCCTTAATAGTATAATGTCTAACAAGATGAGAGCTTTTCTAACTATGCTTGGTATTATTATTGGAATAGGCTCTGTAATATCTATTCTAACAGTGGGTAATTCTCTGACTCTGACTGTTGAGAATAATATGCAGTCAATGGGGTCTAAGGATATATTTGTTACTGTTAACGAGAGAACGGATAAGGATGGTACGGAGTCCATAATTGATGGAGTAAAATATCCTGAATCAGAAGTAAGTAGAAAAGATATGACAGACTCTGATTATATTACAGGTGATATGATTAGAGACTTAAGCGACAAGTTCAAGGATCAGATATATGCAATTAATGTTACAAAACAGGTAGGAAAAGGCGAAGCCTCATATGCCTCTAAAGATACAGATATATCTGTTACGGCAGTATCAGCAGGACATTTTCTAACTAATGCTGTAAAGATCAAAGAAGGAAGTATGTTCTCTGCAAATGACTTTGGCAATACAAGAAATGTGTGTCTTGTAGATGACAAGATGGTTGAGAAACTATTTGATGGAAAGCCCGAAAATGCACTTGGTAAAGAAGTGGAATTTGATATAGAAGATGCGAAGCCTACCACATTTACAATAGTAGGCGTATACGAGGCTGAGGAGAATCCTGGAATGTCATCTATGACGTCCATGATTAGTATGTTGATGCCAGGGGCAAGAATTTATATTCCATTAAAATCCGGAATGCAACTTACTAATAGTAAGGATCAATACAGTAACTTCAGGGTAAGTACGAATCTTGGAGCAGATACAGAACAATTGGCAAAGGAGATAACTAATTACTTCAAGCCTCTTTATTCTGGAAATGCCAATTATGAAGTGACAGCTGTTACATTCGAGGGAATGTTAGATTCACTTACATCTCTTATGGATACTCTTACACTTGCGGTATCTATTATAGCAGGAATAGCACTTCTTGTTGGTGGAATAGGCGTTATGAATATTATGCTGGTATCTGTTACAGAGAGAACTCGAGAGATTGGTACGAGAAAAGCACTAGGTGCAAGAAATTCTTCTATTAGAATACAGTTCTTAATTGAAGCAATGGTAATTTGTCTGATAGGGGGAATTATAGGACTTATCCTTGGGCTGTTAGGAGGAAGCTTCTTATCAGGACTTCTTGGATATCCAGCATCTCCTTCTGTAGGTGGGGTGGTATTCTCGCTTCTCTTCTCTATGGCAATAGGACTGGGGTTTGGCTACTTCCCAGCCAACAAAGCGGCCAAGATGAATCCAATTGACGCCTTGCGTTATGAATAATTGGTTTTTGAATATGTGTTGGGCTAATGCCATACAGTTATAATCTTTGCTGTGGTTGTAATAATGTATCCTTATACTAATAATTCTTCGCTTACTATATGTAAGTTATTGATGTGAGAATTAATTAATAATTTGACGGGAACCGGTGCTCGACCCTCCATCCAGTCGGCTCGCACCTATTCGTGCCATCCTTGGCACGAATTCCCCTCTATTAATCAATAACTAACATATAGTATAGCTTGAATTAAATCGTAAAAGGACACACTATTACAACCACAGCAAAATTTTATAGTTTTTGCGGTTAGCCCAACACATTATCAACTGATGTTGTAATTATAACATTACTTCGAGCTTAGAATATGTTAGTAATTGATTCAGTGAGGGAAATTTTCGGCATGGATGCCGAAAATAGGTCTGAGTGGTCAGGACGACTGTCGAAGACCGGTTCCCGCCATATGGATTATAAAATCTATATATCAATTGCTTACATATTATTAGCGAAGAAGTATCAGTTATAGATACAACGTCGGTTGATAATGTCCAGTGGGCTAACCGTTCACAAAAAATAAAAAATTATTAAAAAAATGTTTAAGTTTTTTGCCTGAGTGTCCGATACAGTTATTGAAAAGTATTCTAATGCTTTATGAAATTGCATGTAAATGTTTCAAAAAAGCGCTAAAATACTTTATTTCAAGGAGGAAAGGAGAGTGCCGTTATGCGTGTAGATACTTTAAGTCAAGTGGCTCAGTTATACAATACATCTAAGCCTACGAAAACTAATAAGACTAACGGAATTGCATCTATGGGTAGAGATCAGGTTCATATCTCATCTGCAGGTCGTGATTTCCAAATTGCAAAACAGGCAGTCGCAGAAGCTTCGGATATCAGGGAAGATAAAGTTGCTGAAGTAAAGTCAAAGATTAACTCAGGAAATTATAATGTTGATACCGAGGATTTTGCAAGCGTATTACTTAACGCCTACAATAACAAGCTATAAGTGAGGATGAATAATTGGCGAGTTTAATGGACGAACTCTTAGGTGTACTAAGACAGGAGAAACAAGGTTATATTAATCTTACAGAGCTTTCAGAAGAGAAGCGAGTTAGCATTATACAAGGGAATGTAGATGCTCTTGATTCTATTTCTTCTAAGGAGCAGGAAGTCACTTCTGACCTTAAGAATTTGGAGAATAAGCGAGTCAACATCCTCAAAGATATGGCTGTTGTGCTAGGAAAGGATGACGAAGACATTACTATATCCAAGATGATAGAGATGTTAGAACGTCAACCAGGAGAGCAAGCGAAGTTAATACAGGCAAAGGATGAGCTTGTTTCTTGCGCAAGTACAATGCAGGTTGCCAATCAACAAAACGAAATTCTTCTTCGTCATGCGATGGAGATGGTTGAGTTTGATTTAACTTTATTAAAAAGCCTAAAGCAGGCCCCGGAGACAGCAAACTATGATAAGAATGCTTATAACACAGGGGAGATTTTGGGCAACAGTGGCTTTGACACAAAGCAGTAAATTGTGTCGGTAAAACCGAAGCTGTAATTACTTTTGAAGGAGATTAATTATGGCTAATGGGTTTGGTAGTTTATATGTTGGTGCAGCTGGACTACGTACGTCCCAGACAGCGCTTGACATTACAGCTAATAACTTAGTTAATATTGATACAGATGGATATGTCCGTGAGCAGGTCTTGTTTACGGATGACACATATTCCTTTTTCCAATCTGCAGCAGTTTCTAATCAGTACAAAGGTTCTGGTGTCAAAATTGCTGATGTTATTCACACAAGGGATATGTTTCTAGATAAGGCATTTCGTTCTGAGAATTCCAGATACGGATTCTATGCCGCTAGTTATGATGCAGTAACAGAAGTGGAAGCTTTTTTGCAAGAAGCAAGCGGTGAAGCTTTTAGTGAAGCTTTGCATGATTTGTATGTTTCTTTCCAGGAGTTTTCCAAGGATCCATCCGATACTGTTAATCAGAACCTGGTTGTTCAGAAAGCGTCGTTATTCCTGACAAGAGAACAGAATCTTTATAAGGGACTATCGAACTATCAATCAACAATCAATACTAAGATTAAGGATGATGTTACTCGTATTAATGACTTAGCAAAACAAATCCACGATTTGAATTTGAAAATAGAAAGAATCGAAGCAGGTAAGACTGAGACTGCTATGGATCTTCGTGACCAAAGAGACTGGGCAGTAGATGAATTATCTAAACTTGCTAATATAACATGCACTGAGACAATTGAAGGTGTATATCATATTAAGCTTGAGGAGAAGGACTTTATTGATGATTTCAACATTTATCCAATAGGCCTTCATACAGATACAGTTACAGGCTTCGTTACACCATATTGGCCTCATTTATCAGATACGACCAGAGACGATATTTATCCGGTATATAATCTTGATAATATCAGTGCTGCCCATAATACTGATAAAGGAGAGGTTAAGGCACTTCTTCTTGCCAGAGGGGATAAGAGGGGAACATGGTACGATATAGACAACTTAAGTCAGAAGGATTATGAGAATGGTCTTGCTAATTCAGTTATGATGAATTCTGAGGCAGAGCTTGATTCTCTTACACATAAGATTATTACAGCAGTAAATGATATCCTAAGCCCACTTAAGACATATGAAGGTGCTGATGTAACTGGTGTAGATGACAAAGGAAACCCGGTAACAATCAAAGCTGGAATGAAAATTGCAGACACAGAGAATTGTGCGGTGGGTTCTGACGGTCAGATTCCTCCAAGAGAGCTATTCATAAGAAGGGGATGTGAACGTTATAAAGAAGTGACTCTTGGTGATGGAAGTAAGATGTATCTATATAATGAAGAAGACACATCAGACTCTTCTAAAGTATATACAACTCGTTCTTTAGAGATTAATCAGGATCTTGTAGAGAATAGAACGTTACTATCACATTTGACACAGAATAATGCTGTAGATTATACATTAGGTGATAAGATGATTGCAATCTGGGAAGATTTATCATATACACTTAATCCAAGCGACAGTACACCTTGTACATTCACTGGTTTCTATACAAAATATATAGGAGAGGTTGCAAATGTTGGTTCAATATATAGAACAACATCTCAAAGTTTGCAGAATACCAGTTCAACGATTGATAACAATAGACAGGCAGTAATTGGAGTTTCTTCAGATGAAGAATTAACCAATATGATTAAGTATCAGCAGGCTTACAATGCAAGCTCAAGATATATAAATGTTTTATCAGAAATGATTGAGCACTTATTAACAGCAATGAGATGACGATATATGTATTAGACAATAGAAAGTAGGTGAAAGATATGCCTTCATCATTTTTCGGATTACATGTTGCAGCGACAGGTCTTAATGCTGCACAAGCATCAATTAATACAACAGCAAATAATATATCTAATGTTAATACAGATGGATATTCTCGTCAGGAAGTTGGACGTGTGGCGGCTGCAGCACAGAGATGTTTTACAAGTTATGGAAGCATCGGTACTGGTGTTCAGGTCACTAAGGTTACTCAGGTAAGAGATTTATATTATGATGAGAAATACTGGAATAATAATTCTAAACTGGGAATGCATGAGAAGAAATTATATTACATGAATCAGATAGAGAATTATTATACCGATGATACCAAGATGTCTGGGTTTACAACCCTTTATACCAAAATGTTCAATGCACTTGATAGTGTAAAAAAGAATGCAGGAGATGCATCTGTAAGAAATCAATTTATCAGTGGTGCTCAGGAGTTGATGGATTACTTTAATAGTACTGCAATATCTATGCAGGATCTTCAAAGTTCTATTAACGATGAGATTAAGACTAGTGTTGATTCCATTAATTCAGTTTCGCAGAAGATTGCGCTTCTCAATAAGCAGATTAACATTATTGAGATGGAAGGAGGAATGGCAAATGAACTTCGAGATGAGCGTGCTAGACTTGTTGATGAAGTATCCAAGTTAATTCCAATTGAAGCTAGTGAAGTCGAAGTTACTAATTCTAATTATGAGGATCAGAAGACAGGTGCAACAAGATTTGAACTTCGATTTAACGGTAATTTATTGGTAGACAATTATGAATACAATACTTTAAGTGTTGTATCAAGGGATAAGAAAGCCAATCAATCTGATATACAAGGACTATATGATGTAAAATGGGACTTCTCAGGAGCAATCGTTGATTTTAATAGTGTTGCACTTGATGGTGAGATGAGAGCCATGTTTGATGTACGTGATGGTAATGATGCAGAGAATCTTAAGGGTAAAGTAGTAGCTACCGGTTCTAACACACTTAAGATTATGAATCCTACAATTACGGAAATAGAGAAGATGAGTCTTCCTAATGAAGGAACGGTTCTTGTCAATAGTACATATTATAATTATTCTGATTTCTCAGTAGAGACAGATGCAAATGGTAAGATTACATCATATACATTTGTATTAGAGAGACCTCTTACAGCAGAAGAAAGAACATCTCTTGGAGGAAAGAGCCTGATTGTTGGTAAGACTGTAGACTTCAAAGGTATTCCATATTATATGGAACAGATGAATGAATTTCTTCGTTCATTTACAAAGGAGTTTAATAATATTGAGAAAACAGGTGTAGATGGTTATGGTAATAAGATGAATGCTTTCTTTGCAGCCTATGATTCTTTTGCTGCAAAAGAAATGGATTGTTCAGATTCTATTGAATCAACAACATTTAGCAGTCAATCTAATACTTATTACAGAATGACAGCTCTTAATGCAAGAGTTAATAAAGCAACGCAAGATGATCCTAATCTGTTTGCAACGACAACGGATTTTACAAGAGGTGAATCGGCAAATGACTTAATAGATCCACTAGCTGAATTAGAGAATAAAACGAAGTTCTTTAGAGGTGGTTCGGGATCAGCATTTCTACAATGTATATATGCTGATATTACAGTTGATACTCAGGAAAGTAAAGTATTCACATCAAGTTATACTAATGTTAAGAATGTTATTGAACAGCAACGTATGTCAATATCAGGTGTAGACGAAGATGATGAAGCAATGGACTTAATCAAATTCCAGAATGCTTATCAATTAGCTGCAAAATGTATATCAACACTTACAGCTATGTATGATCAGTTAATACTTAATACTGGAGTATAATATGTCATAAGGAGGGTATTATGAGAGTTACTAATAACATGATAATGAAGTCGTCAACTAATAATGTTAATGCGACGAAAGTAAATGTTAATGATAAGAATAATCAGATGACAACCAATAAGAAGATTTCTCGTCCTTCAGAAGACCCTGTAATTGCTATTCGTGCTCTTCGCCTTGGAACAACTTTTAATAAATTAGATCAGTACGCAAGTAAAAATATTCCAGATGCTGCATCATGGCTCGATGTTACTGAGACAGCAATTCTTAATATGAAATCTCTCATAACAGATATGCGTACACAATGTGTAAATGGAAGTACAGGAACACTGACAGCAGATGACAGGAATACTATTCTTAGTCAGCTTCAGGCATTGCAGAAGCAGATGTATTCTGAGGGAAATGCTGATTATGCGGGAAGAACTGTGTTTACTGGATTTAGAACCAATTCTACATTGACATTTTCAGAAGATGAGATGAATACATCATATAGTATACGAGAAGTATTTAGCACTAAAGATGATATGAGAGAAAAAAGGTTCTACAATGGAGATGTTAAAGTACCTAGTACTCAGACAGAAGTTCTTACAAGTCCCATATCAGATATTGAAGAGACAAGCTATAATACAATTAGACTCCCTTATAATTCTATTGATAAAGCAACAAGTATTGTATATCGCAATAATGGTGGCACTTCTACTTTTGGAATAGATGGACCAACAAGTGATGTATATGATGCGGATGGTAATTTTGTTGGACAATATCAGGAATCAAATATAGATGGTCCGGATCTTTCTAGCAATACAACAGTATATCAATTTGATAGTGAAGAAGTATGGGCTACCAAGATGGGAAAGAAGACAGTTGGAGATAATGATATTGTAATTATTAAGAATACTGGTGAGATGATATTTGGAAATCAAATAGCATCAACTATGAAACAAAATAATATAAATGTTGAATTAGACTATGATAAGACGGGATTTACATCGGGAGAATTAAGACCTGAATTCTATTATAACTGTACTGATAAGACTAACCCATTAGATGAAGTTCACTACAAAAGGTATGAGGAAATAGAGACTCCAGGGGGAGATATTCTAATAACTGATGAACTTATAAGATACGATATAGAATATAATGTGGCAACTAACCAGAATCTTGCAGTTAATATTGAAGCAATTGATGTATTCGACAGCGATGTAATACAAGATGTTAATGATATGATTAACGCAGTAAGTGCTGCAATAAATGCTCATGATAAGATAGATAAGATTAAGAGCATGATGAAAGAGAATCAGTATGCAACTGATCAATATCAGGAGAAGCTAAACGAATGGCTTGAGGCAGCGCAAAAGGAAGCAGATTATGCGGACGACAATGTTCAGAAGCTGTTTAGCTCTAATATTGGACGTTCTGATAACTACCTTTCCGATATCAGTCTGGCATTAACTAAGGTTGGATGTAAATCAGATCAATTATCTATTACGGAAGATAGAGTTGGCAATCAGCAATCAACAGTCAGCAAGCTTCAATCAGATAATGAAGATATTGATTTGTCTCAGATTATCCTTGAGTACACTTCGGCTTACACAGCATATCAGGCATCGCTTACAGCTGCAAGTAAGCTGGGACAGGTAAGTTTGCTAAATTACATCTAAAAATTAGTTGCAACTATGGATAGGAAAAGGTAACATATTAGTATAATATTTTAAGGAAGGTTTTTGAAATGGTAGTTAACACAAGACTGTTTGGCGAAATCGATGTACAAGATGATAAGATAATTACGATTGACAAGGGTATTATTGGATTCCCAGACATGAGATTATTTACATTGGTATATGATTCTGAGAAGGATTCTAAGAATATTATGTGGCTTCAGTCATTAGACGAGACAGCATTTGCAATGCCGGTTATGGTGCCTAATAATGTAGTTGAGGATTACAATCCTACTATAGAGGATGAGCTCCTTAAGCCACTTGGAGAATTGACACCGGAGAACACATATGTACTTGTTACTGTTAAGGTGCCAAGTAATATCGAAGATATGACAATTAATCTTAAAGCGCCTATCGTTATCAATACTGATACACTCATAGGAGGACAGATTATTGTAGAAGATGATGTAGAGGTTCGCTTCCCTATATATGAAATAATTAAGAAAGGGGAGGACAAATAATATGTTAGCATTAACGAGAAAGAAGGGTGAATCCCTTGTAATTAATAACAATATAGAGGTTAACGTTCTTGAGATAAGAGGTGACCAGGTTAAGATAGGCATATCAGCACCTAAGGAAGTGCCTATCTATCGTAAGGAAGTATATCTTCAGATTCAGGAAGAGAACAAGGCGGTGCTTAATGCAGATGGTCTTGAAGCTCTCAAGAATCTTCTATAGACAATCTATAGGAATAATTAAGTAAAGAGATACCGTAATTTGAATTATTTCAGTTACGGTATTTTTTGGCTATATAAGTCTAATTGTCAAATGCCGACAAGACTGCAAATAAAATTTTTGTTCTTCGTACTAAGTATACTTTTTCGCTGATTTCTTCGCGTCTAAGATTCTGCGTTCGTCTCGTTTAACGGCTTCTGCGTTGCGTCTCCTCGGGCTATGCCCTGCGGTGCGTCCTCGAAGCCTACTCAACTCCGCACAATCTAAGAGCTACGAAAAGGCTGCAAAAGTATACTTGGCACGAAGACCTCAAAAGCATAATATTAAGAGATTGTCTTGTCGGTTTTGACAATTAGACCTAATACAAAAATAAGAAAGGAAACAAATTATGATTACAAATGATGCGAGCATAGTAGGATTTAAGCACAAGATAATAGAGGAGATGGCGCGTCTCGCATGGGCGGGTGAGATGACACCGGAAGACAAGGAGAAGCTTGTATATAAGATTATCCCGGGGCCACTTGCTCAGTACAGATGTTGTATATATAAGGAAAGGGAGATTGTAAGACGTCGTATTCGTTTGGCAGAAGGGCTTAATTCGACTCCTCACTCTACTACAAGCGAGGATATGATGATAGAGGTGCTTTCTCCTGCCTGCGAGGAATGTCCCATTTCTTCTTATGTAGTCACAGATAATTGCAGGTCTTGTATGGGTAAGCCATGTCAGAAGGCATGCGCCTTTGGGGCCATATCAATTGGTGATGAGCGTTCCCGCATTAACCCTAACATGTGTAAGGAATGTGGCAAATGTGCAGAAGCATGTCCTTATTCTGCCATCGCCCACTTAGAAAGACCTTGTAAGAAGGCGTGTCCTGTAGGTGCCATTACCTATGATGAATATGGTGTATGTAAGATTGATGAATCGAAATGTATTCAATGTGGTCACTGTATTCATTCATGCCCATTTGGAGCAATTGGTTCGAAGGCATTTGTCGTAGATGTTGTTAATGCGATTAGGTCTGGCAAGGAAGTAATTGCCATGTGTGCACCTGCAACAGAAGGACAGTTTGGAGAGGATATATCCATGGCTTCTATAAGAAATGCATGTAAAGAATTGGGATTTGCGGATATGGTTGAAGTAGGGCTTGGCGGAGATATGACGGCGGCGTATGAAGCCGAAGAATGGGCTGAAGCACTAGAAGAAGGAAGGAAGATGACAACCTCTTGCTGCCCTGCGTTTATTAATATGCTGAAGAAACATTTTCCAGAACAATTCAAGGAGAATATGTCAAGCGTAGTATCACCAATGTGCGCTGTGTCAAGATATCTTAAGGCTACAAGACCAGATTGTGTAACAGTATTTATTGGACCTTGTATTGCTAAGAAGAGTGAATCTAGAGATAAATCTATCGAAGGTAATGCAGATTATGTTATGACCTATGGTGAATTTAGAGCTCTTCTTCGTTCGAAGGATATAGAAGTAAAGCCAGCGGATGAAGATTATCAGGAGGCAAGCATCTTCGGCAAAGGCTTCGCAACTAGTGGCGGTGTGGCAAGTGCTGTAATTGAGTGCATGAAAGAACGAGGTATAGATGAGAAGGATATTAAGCTTCGTAAATGCGCTGGTGGTAAGGAATGTATGCAGGCTCTAACACTTCTTAAGGTTGGCAAGATTCCAGAAGACTTCATTGAAGGAATGGCATGTAGTGGTGGATGTGTTGGTGGTCCATCTAAGCACGTGGCAGAGAAGGAGACCTTGAAGGCAAGGCAGACGCTTCTTGGCAAGGCAGATGACAGGAATATATTAGATAATATTGAGAAGATGCCAATGGATAAGTTCTCAATGTATCGTGCTGGGCAATAAAAGAGGAGATGGAGAAAAAAACTAGAACTTTTTATCTTTATCTCATAAAAAAAGACACATAAAGACAAAAACCTCATTGAATATTATCTTTATCTCTGATATTATTATAGAAAAAGATAAAAACCTTAATCTAGGAGACGCGTATGGATAAGATAATTGGAAGAGAAGAAGAGATAAAGAAACTTGACAGAGTCATGTCGGAAAGTGAGGCGCAGCTTGTAATAGTCTCGGGAAGGAGAAGAGTTGGCAAGACTTTTCTTATAAATGAGTATTTTCATAATTCCTTTGCATTTAAGTTTACAGGTTCAGAAAGTCAGAAGAATCCGGAGCAGTTGCGTAATTTCTCAATGGAATTGAATATGACATCACCTAAGAAATATGATGTTCCTAAGGATTGGACTGAGGCATTCTTTGATTTGAGAGAATACTTGGATGAACAGGATGCTGAAGAAAAACAAGTTGTGTTTTTTGATGAAATGCCTTGGATGGATAAGAAGCAGTCTGGATTTCTTCCGGCGTTTGAATGGTTTTGGAATTCTTGGGGTGCATCAAAGAAGAATCTAGTATTCATTGTATGTGGCTCAGTGACTTCCTGGATAGTCGAAAATTTCGATGAAAACAAGGGTGGATTATTTAATAGACAGACAGCAAGATTGTTTATAGAACCTTTTGATCTTAGACATACGGAAATGTACCTTGATTCGCGAGGTATTTCTTGGTCGAGATATGATATTGTTCAAGTATATATGATAATGGGTGGAATTCCGTTCTATTTGAGACTGTTAGACCCAGAGCTCACATTGAACGAGAATATAGATAATATGTTCTTTAGGAAAAGAGCAGAATTGTTTAATGAATTTAATCACTTGTATAATACATTATTTTCTAACAGCGAAGCATATATTAAGATTGTATCTGCACTTAGCGAGAAAAGGTGCGGACTAATTAGAGAGGAAATAGTAAGTAAGACAGGGATTCCTGCTAATGGGGTTTTATCCACGATGTTATCTAACTTAGAGAAAAGTGGATTTATACGAATCAACAGAGAATATGGTAACAAGAAAAGGAACACAAGATATCAACTATCTGATTACTATTCTTTGTTTTACTTTAAGTTCATTCGAGATAATTATGGTAAAGACGAGCACTTCTTTAGTAATATGAATGATAATTCCGCTAGAAGAGCGTGGGCTGGGCTTACATTTGAACAAGTATGTAAAGATCATATGAGACAAATCAAAAACTCTTTGGGAATAGCAGGAGTATTATCAACTGAATCAACATTTTATAAAAAAGGAAATGACGAGAATAAAGGAGCACAGGTTGATTTAGTGATAGAAAGGGGAGATAACGTAGTAAATTTGTGTGAGATTAAGTTCTCAACACATGAGTATGAGATTGATAAAGAGTATGATATGTCCCTTAAGAGAAAAGTCGATGTGTTCCGTGAATCAACAAGATGTAACAAGACAATTATTGTTACCATGATTACTACTTATGGTATTAAGAAGAATAAATACAGTAATTATGTAGGAAGGGAAATACTCATGGATGAGCTATTTATATAGAAAAAGGAATTATTGTAGGGGTATATGCTGTTTTGGAATATGAGAAGTGGAATTTAGTATTACATTCGACTGAAGTTAAAATTTTTCATTTTTTCTATAAAGTATAAAGTACTACTGTCCGATACAATTAATGAGAAACTATATATTAACTAGGTAAGTACGCCCAAATGGGCTAAACCAATAATTACACACGGAGGTGGAGATATGGAAGTAGTAAACAACATTAATGTTAACAGCACTTATCAGGGACAAGGAAGTTCAAATGTTGCTGCAACTAATTCTACAGCACCTGCACAAGCAGATGTTAAAGTAGAAGAAAAAAGCAGTGAACGTCCTTTATACGGTGAGGAAGGTAAAGTAGCAACTAATGAACAGATTCACAAGGCTGTTCAGGAAATCAACAAGAAAGCAAATGGAGTAGAGGCAGTCTTCGGTGTAGACGATGATTCTAATCGTGTATATATCAAGATTGTTGATAAGAATTCGGATAAAACTATCGTTCAGTACCCAGCTGAAGAGACACTTAAGTTAATTAACAAAGTGTGGGATCAGGAAGGATTCAAAGTGGACGAGAAGAGATAGGAGGATACTATGGCATCACCAACAAGAGTATCGGGCATGGTATCAGGTATGGACACCGAGAGTGTAGTTAAGGCGTACGTACAGAACTATGTAGATAAGAAGAATAAGATAAAACAATCACAGACAAAACTTACATATAAGCAGGATGCATGGAAAGCCTTGAACACCAAGGTTTATTCCCTATACAGTAAAGTAGGTAATCTTCGTTTTAGTAACTCTTATAATCTTAAGAAGACTACTGTATCAGATGCAACTAAAGCATCAGTTTCTGCTAGTTCAGGAGCTGTAATTGGTACACAGACACTTAAGATTAAGCAGCTTGCTAAGGCAGGATATCTTACAGGTGCTCAACTAGGTAAGAAGACAACGGAAGATTCTACAATGAGTTCGCTAAGATATACTGGTGGAGATACTTCTATATCTGTAAGGGTTGGAAGTGGAGAAGAGAAGACAATAGAGATTACTGCTGATACTAAGATATCAGATGTAATAGATGAGCTTAAGAAAGCGGGAGTTAATGCAAGCTTTGATGCTAATAATAAGAGAATATTTGTAAGTGCTAAGAATAGTGGTAAAGATAATGACTTTGCCCTAACTGCAAGCACAGCACAGGGACAAGCAGCCCTTACATCTCTTGGACTTCTTACAACTGCAGTTGCAGATATGAAAGGATATGCTAATAATGCAGCATATGCAATGGCTACAGATGGCGGTTCATACTATGAACTTGATGAAGATGGACATATTAAGTATGATAACGAAGGTAACGCTATTGTAAGAGAAGGAGCTGAATATAACGAAGCTAAGACTAAGGAGAAAATCACTAATATTCTTACTAATCTTGCAAATGCTTACGAAGAGAATCCACAACTTGCAGCAGAGAAGACTCTTCTTAATTCTAAGATAGAATATACTAACAGCAAGAACAAAGTTGATGAAGTTAGAGCTTTGAGTGCTGAAGATGTTACAGGACAGGAATTATTTGATCTTGTTAATGCTGGAAAAGATGGCGCAGTATATGTTGATGAAGATGGCAATACTTACAAGAATGTTAAAGTCAATGAGGATGGCTCACGAACTTATTATAATGAGTCGGAAGATGAAGTTGGAGCAAAAACTGTAGCTGAAGGCGAAGAATTATCTAAGATTGAAGATAGAGTAAAAGATATCGCTAAGAAGCTTGGTCTTATTACAACTACAACAGACGAAAGCGGTGTAGAGACAGAAGACGATAGCAAGTATATGGAATTTGTTACAGCAAATACCGTATACAATAAGTATGCTAATGATGATACTATAGACGAAGAAGAGTATTATCTAGATGAATCAGCTCTTACTGTAGCAAATGAGAGAATCAGCGAGATTGATTCTACCATAGCCTCTAACAAAGCTTATATATCAGAGAATAGTTATTGGGATAAGAAGGATTATTCTGATTACTATAGCGAGGTTGATGGAAGTCTTGACATGAGTAAGATAGAAGAGTTAGCAGATTCTATTCTTAATAAGATTACTTATGGCAAAGACGTTATAGATTCAGTAGTAGAATTAGATGCTAACGCTGGAGCTACTCGTGTATCAGCGCAGGATGCTGTTATAGAATTAAACGAAGCTGAGTATACATCAAGCAGTAGTAACTTCTCTATCAACGGACTTAATATTAATGCATTAGCTGAGACAGGGGACACCGCAGTTACAATCAATACAACTCAGGATAATCAGGGAATATATGATAAGGTTAAAGATTTCTTATCAACATATAATGAGATTATCAACGAGATGCAATCGCTATATAACGCTGATTCAGCAAAGGGATACAACCCACTTACTGATGATCAGAAGGAAGAGATGTCTGAGAAGGAAATTGAGAAGTGGGAAGATAAGATTAAGAAAGCAATTCTTAGAAGAGATAGTAGTCTAGGTACACTTATTACCAAGATGACACAAGCAATGTCGAACCCTATTCAGATTAATGGAAGAGGGTATTCACTGTCAGATTTTGGTATTCAGACTCTTGGATATATGAATGCTCCTAAGAATGAGCAATATGCTTACCATATCTATGGTGATGAAGATGATTCTGCAACTGCTTCAAAGGATGATAAGCTTATGGCTATGATTAATAGTGATCCAGATACAGTTATAGAATATATGCAAAGTCTTGCATCTAATTTATATAATGCAGTTGGAAGCGAGATGAAGAGTTCTAATCTTCGTTCGGCGTACACTGTATATAATGACAAAGAGATGGCTAATGACCAGAAGACTTTTGAAAGAACTATAAAGGAATGGGAACAAAGGATTGCTGATATGGAGGACAGGTATTATAAGAAGTTCTCTAAGATGGAATCTACTCTTGCTAAATTGCAAAGTTCTACTAATGCATTATCTGGCTTGATGACAAAGTAAAATGATATATACTTTATAGGAGGATTATATAATGGCATTACCTAGAGGATATGATGCTTACCAGAAGAACAAGGTACTTACCGCCACTCCTGCTGAGCTTGTTCTTATGCTATATGAGGGGGCAATTAAGTTTTGCAACATTGGATTAGTTGCCATAGAGAATGAGGATTATTCCAAAGCTAATACGAATATACAGAAGGCGGAGAGGATTGTTGCAGAGCTTCGAGGGAGTCTAGATATGAAGTATGAAGTATCTAAAGACTTTGACAAGGTATATGAATATATTGGCTGGGTTCTTCTTCAAGCAAATATTAAGAAGAATACCGATAGATTAGAAGAAGCTCTTAAGCACTTAAGAACCATGAGAGATACATGGAAAGAAGTAATGAAGATTGCTAATACCCAGGCAGGCTAATTAGTTAAGAGTTATTAAAGGAACGCAAATGATGAAAGTCATTTGCGTTCTTAATAAGGAGAGATATGTCTAGTAAAGAATATGTTAAGATGTTATCAGATAGTCTTGATAAGAAGGTTGAGCTTCTAAGGCAGTTACAAGGTCTTAATCAGGAGCAGAAGAATATACTTGAGGATAGTGAATCTACTCCAGATATGTTAGATGATAATATCGAGAAGAAATCAGATGTAATAGAACGTCTTGATAAAATGGACGAGGGATTCCAAAGCTTGTATGATAAGGTTAAAGACGACTTAAGTAGTAAAAGGGAAGAATATGCAAGTGAGATCAAGCATATGCAAGAGCAGATTGCTCTTGTTACAGATTTATCAACGGATGTACAAGCAAAAGAGATGCAGAACAGGGAACTTGCAAGAGCGAAATTCTCTCATATAAGAAGTCAGATTAGAGAGACAAAACATGGTCAGAAAGCAGTTGCTTCTTATTATGCAAGTATGATGAACAATACTGGATATGAAGATTCTCAATTCTGGGATAAAAAGAAATAAAAAATATTGAAAAAATTTAAAAAAGGGTATAAAGTTTAATTAGAACCTGCCGAAATATAAAGTGAGAACACAAAAGAGTGTTACAAAGTTACTAGTAAAACATTAGGGTGTACGACTAATGAATTACAAAACAATTAAACTATCTGTCAAGGAAGACAGCACAATTTCAAGGAGGAAACAATTATGGTAGTACAACACAACATGCAGGCAGCAAATGCTTCAAGAGTATTAAACATCACAGCTAATCAGCAAGCTAAGTCAACAGAGAAGTTATCTTCAG
>DFLF01000002.1:44915-134633 GCA_002373675.1 Pseudobutyrivibrio sp. UBA3626 | reverse complement strand
AAGATGCCTTCCCTGTGGCTATGCGGTCTTAGCAGATGTTTCCGTCTGTTGTCCCCCTCGGAGGGGCAGGTTACCTATGTATTCCTCACCCGTTCGCCACTGGAATCCGAAGATTTCCGTTCGACTTGCATGTATTAGGCACGCCGCCAGCGTTCATCCTGAGCCAGGATCAAACTCTCATGTTATATGTTGTCATTCGTCACACGAATGACTACACGCGGAGCCCCCCATCGACGAAGTCGATTAAAATGGGCGACGCTCCTTGTGTTATAATCCTCTCAGAACAAAGCCAGGCTTTATTCTTCTTTACTGTGTCTACTTAGTAGACTTAAGGTTTTCCTTAATTAAGGAATTTCAGGTTTACATCTTGAATAGGTTATGCTTTATTTCACTATTTAGTTTTCAATGTTCGCTGCGTTGACACGCAACTCTGATATAATATCACTTACAAATTGCCTTGTCAACAACTTTTCAAAAAAATCAAAAGATTTTTTCGAATAGAAAATCCATTCAGAAATAAAACATGTACTGGATGGATTTCCGACGCAGAGGGTGGGATTCGAACCCACGTGCCCTCTCGGACAAACGGTTTTCAAGACCGCCTCGTTATGACCTCTTCGATACCTCTGCATAAATAATTTAGTTGTCTGTGCTTTAGGCACGCAAGTTATTGTAACACAGCAAATTAAAAGCTGTCAACAACCTTTTTACAAAAATCACAAATTGTTCAATAACTGCTCTCCAATCGCTATATCTATAGGTGTTGTAACCTTGATATTATCATATGAAGACTCAATCATTACAGATTTTACACCCGAAAATGCTTCTACCACCATTGCGTCATCTGTTACACCATCGGTTTCACCCGACTCAATCATCCTCTCATAACTATCATATGCGAGGCTTAGTTCGAAGCATTGTGGCGTCTGAGCCATCCAAAGAGTTGTTCTGTTAGGGTTTTCTACAATGACATCAGAAGAATCCACAACCTTAATTGTGTCCTTCACAGGCATGCCGGCTATACACGCTTTATTTATCTTAACATTTTCCATACATCTGCGAATTGTATCCTGATCCACAAAAGGTCTTGCGCCATCATGAATCATAACATAATCAGCCCCAAGATTATTTACCGCCTTCAGACCGTTATATACAGAATCATATCTCTCGTCTCCGCCGGATACAATATCATCTACTTTATTAAGATTGTATTTGTCAACAATTTCTGTCCTAACATAATTTATATCGGACGAACCTGTAACAATTATAATAGAATCAACATCCGATTCTTCAAAAGCTTTAATAGAATAATAAAGAATAGGCCTGCCTTTAATTTCCATATATTGTTTTGGAATATCTGAACCCATCCTTTTGCCACGACCAGCTGATAAAACTATAGCCACAAACTTACTCATACTCTATTCCCCCAACTTAAGATAAGGAATTGCATCAAGCTCTAAGCCATCCCTTCTACCATTAATATATTCGTAGTATCCAGCACAGCCAATCATTGCTGCGTTATCTGTACATAGAATCTTAGATGGACAGAAGAATTCTATTCCTCTTTTGTCAGATTCTTTCTTCATAGCGTTTCTGAATGTTTCGTTACTTGCAACACCGCCAGCTATAGCAAGCCTCTTTGCCCCATATTCCTTACATCCAAGCATAGCATGAGATACAAGTGCATCAACGACTGCATTTTGAAATGATGCTGCAACGTCAGGCACATTCACTTCTTCGCCTTTCATCTCTACGCTGTTTAGATAATTAAGAGTAGCAGACTTAAGACCACTAAAACTAAAATCATATACATTGTCATTTACAACAGCTCTAGGAAGCTCTACAGCATTAGGATTTCCCGACTTGGCTGCTGCCTCAATCTTCGGTCCACCCGGATAACCCAAACCTATTGCTCTTCCAATTTTATCAAATGCTTCACCCGCTGCATCGTCTCTGGTACGTCCAAGTATTTCATACTCTCCATACTCTTTAACATTTACAAGATGTGTATGACCTCCTGACACAACAAGACACATAAAAGGAGGTTCAAGTGATGGGTACTCAATATAATTTGCACAGATATGCCCCTCGATATGATGAACACCCACCAGTGGTATATTCTTAGCATAACTAATGGCCTTGGCAACAGATACCCCCACCAGCAAGGCTCCCACCAGCCCCGGACCTCTTGTTACAGCAATAGCATCTATATCGTCTAATGTCATCCGGGCTTCTTCTAACGCCTGTTCTATTACCTGATTAATTCTTTCAATATGTTTTCTACTTGCAATCTCTGGCACTACCCCACCATACAAAGTATGAATTGGAACCTGTGTCGAAATAATTGAACTTATTACTTCTCTACCATTTCTTACAACAGCTGCCGCCGTTTCATCACAAGACGATTCTATTCCAAGAATAGTTATATCTTCATTTAACTTACACATTTAACATCTTCCCATTTATTACTCAACATAGTTATACGGAAAAAGGCGTTTCTTCCTGAGGCACCTTTTCAAAAGTAAGAATCTTCCACTTGTTCTGCTTATCTTTTCTTAAGCAAAACTTCTGATAAGTCCTCGTAAAATTATTACCTTCTTTGCCAAAGTAATATGAATAAACGTAAGCACAATCATATCCATTAACATTCTTATAAGTAATATCAGAACTTTCACATACTTCAGAAGAAACTATGCTCCTTTGTCTCTCTTGATTCTCTTTCATTTCTGATTCTAATCTCTTATAGAAATCCTTCTGTGGATTAAGCTTTAGTAAATCATCATCAAGAAGTTTTCTTTCCTGATCGCCAATGTCTTCTAGCTTAACATCTCCAAGGTCATTATTATATATAACAGTAGCTATTCTGTTATACCATTTCACTACAGCACGCGGAGATTCTGGATAATTCTTGTCAAAATCAGTAGTTTCAATTATCTCAGCCTCGGTTAACTGTTCATCCTGTTCAGCAGACTTACTATTCTTATGATTAAGATACAGGAAATAACCTACAACCAGGGCAGCACATATTAAGGATACAATTCCCACTCTGATAACAATTTTAAGTTTATTATTCATCTTCCCCCTCCTTATATGCTAGTTCCTTCTTCTTACCATCCTTACCAAGATGCGAATCATAGAATATCTCTCTAACTTCTTTCATATATTGTCTTGGATTCATAAGTGACGGGCTGAAATGCGTAAGCCATAACTCTTCTACATTTGCATCCTTAGCAATCTGGGCCGCTTCATAAAATGTCATATGTTTCTTGTCTTTGGCACTTTGAAGCTTCTCCTTCTCTCCATACATCCCTTCACATATAAACAAATCTGAACCCTGTGCTGCATCTACAATAGCATTACATGGTCTTGAATCAGTGGAATATGTAACTTTAATTCCCTTGCGTTCTGGGCCCATAACCATATGGGGCTCATATGTAGTCCCATCTATAACTACTGTTTCTCCATGCTGCAATTTATTCCAATAATTAACTGGAATATTTAACTCTTTTGCCTTTAATGCATCGAATTTGCCAAGCCTTGAAATGCTAATGCTATATCCATAACAAGTCACATTATGATTAACTCTAAATGCATTAATGGTATATCCGTTAATTATAATAGTTTCGTTCTTTTCTTTTAATTCACGAAAATGCAACTCAAAAGGCAATCCTCCTGCTATTACAAGAAGAGACTTTACAACCTTTTCAAGGCCACGGGGGCCAACTAACAAAACCGGTTCTGTTCTATCAGCATTGGCCATAGAAAGCAGCATACCCGGAAGACCACTTATATGATCTGCGTGGTAGTGTGTAAAAAGAATTACATCAATGGGATTAGGACTCCATCCTGTTTCCTTAAGAGCAATCTGCGTTCCTTCACCACAGTCAATTAATATATTGCTTCCATTGTATCTTGTAAGCAGACTTGTAAGCCATCTGTTAGGCAACGGCATCATACCTGCCGTCCCCAGCAAACATACATCTAACATATTATCTCCCTTATAAATCCATGCACATTTTGATTGAAGCTTCAACAGGAGCGCTGTAGAAACCTTCTGTCACCTCATATCTTCTAAATCCCATTTTCTCATATAACGATATCGCAGCATCATTAGACTCTCTAACATCAAGAAAAACCTGCTGGGCTTTCGCAAAACGTGCAATCTCGAACACTCGATTCAGCAAACTATATGCAACCGAATGCCTTCTATATTCATGGGTGACTGCAACTCTTATAAGCTCCGCATCTTCATACATACACTTTATAATTGCATACCCGATTAATTCTTCATTATCTTTTGCAACAACCATCTTATAAAAAGGACTTTCGAAACAAGAGTAAAAAGAATTCTTACTCCAGGCATCACTAAAACACTCTTTTTCTATGGAAACAATGGAATCCAAATCTTCTATGGTTGCATTTATCATTTTTACATTATGTAAATTCTCCATCGCTAGGCTCCAGTATATTCTTTCCACTATCAAGCCTTTCTCTTTCTGCCTGAGACAGCTTAAGATATCTGGGGCGGTGTAATGCCGGGCTCTCAACCTCACCCTGTCTAAGGTATTCAATCCCCAGGCTCGCAACACTTGATGCTTTATTCATATTGATATGTGCCGGTGCAAAATCAGCTTTATTCTCCAGCCTCTCAATAATTAAGTCATGATATAATTTGATGCCATCCCCCAGAAATAGCACTTGAGAATCATTATCATTTAGCATTTCACATATAAAAGACAACAATTCATTAATATCCATTACAGCTTGTGGCTTAACAGTATGCATAGATGAGTCTTCAAATCTGTACAAACCTGTATAGACCTGCTTCCTTCTAGCATCCATTATTGGACATACCAAGCCGGATGCACCCCACATATTATATGCCAATCCATCAATTGTAGGGACAGAGACTATGGGTTTGTTAAGTGCCATCCCCAAACCTTTTGCTGTGGATGAACTTATGCGAAGCCCTGTATAAGAACCAGGCCCTGACGCAACAGCAATTGCATCAATTGACTCCAAATCAAGTTCTAATCTCTTCTTCAACTCATCTAACATAGGCATTAACGTCTTAGAATGAGTTCTTTTATGATTAATTGTATACTCCCCCAGGAGTATGTCGTCTTCTACCAGCGCTACACTTGCCACAAGTCCGGACGCTTCAAATCCAAGAACTTTCATGTTTGTTCTACCTGACTTTCTACTGTAATTCTTCTATAATTAAATCCCTTATCCATGTCTTTATCAATTCTAATACTAATAGCATCTTCGGGAATAATGTCCAAAATAAGATTTGCCCATTCTATGAGACTTACGCCTTCTCCATAGACATAATCTTCAAATCCCACTTCATACATTTCTTCAGAGTCGCCTATTCTATACACATCAAAATGATAAAAAGGCATCTTATCGCCTTCATACTCTTGTACTATTGTAAAAGTAGGACTATTAACCCATTCTTTTACTCCCATGCCTTCGGCAAAGCCCTGGGTAAATACTGTCTTGCCCACTCCCAAATCTCCTATTAGGCAATAGACCTGTCCTGCTTTAGCCTCTTCACCTAGTTTCTTAGCAAAGTCTCTTGTTTCATTTTCACTAAAACTCTCTATTATCATTCTAATTTTCCAATCTAAAACCCGCGAAGTTTAAAGCCTTCTACTTTACTCTTCAAAACATCAATTATTTCTTTTTCTTTATCAGTAATCTGTTCTAGGGGGATAATATAAGCACTCACTCTGTTTGTATAAATAAGAATTAAAGATTTCGTCTTCACCACCTTATATATGTCCGCCCATGGAAGTAGAGTTTCGTCTTCTTCTGTAGCCACAGGTGATTTGATATTAATCTCTTCATCTGAGAATACAAATGTAAGTGGCTCTCTAAAAACATCCGACTTAGCAATGACCTGTTTTGATCTAAGATACAGCGCAATTGGTATATACACAAGAAATGCTATTGCCAAAGCAATAAATAAAGCTTTATAAACCAAAGACAGGGAATCGAATTTCCATATAAAAACAAAGACAACCAAAGCTGCACAAATAATACTGAGAATCCCCTGCATCCCTGAGTATGCATTTCTCAAGTTGTATTTGTATAAATCTTTGGTCGTCATTTTAACATCAAATTTCAGGTTCATAATGTAACAAAGGCAAAATGCCTCTTCCTTTCTAAATTATGTTCCTAGAAATTATAACATTTGATTAAGTAAAATAAAAGTGCAGACAATTATCTACTTATTAACCTTTAATAAACTTTGATAATGGCTTATACACAAGCATACTTATCCCAACAGAAATCATACCCTTGATAAATGTAAATGGCAGATTAAAGATTAATAAAGCCTGCATAAGCGATTTGATTTCAAATAAATGTGGTCCTACACCTGTATCTGCAACTTCCCAGCAAATAGCATTATACATTGCAAGGCAAGTTTCAAGGGAACCATCAAAGTAAGCCTTGATATATACAGGATATACCAGAAAATAATTAGAGAAAATACTAATCACTCCCATTGCAAGAGCACCTATTAAACCTGCGACAAAAGCGTTCTTCTTTGTCTTTTTTCTCTGATAAATAAGACCTGATACCAGAACAAATGCTCCACCAAGAATAAAGTTAGACAATTCTCCGATAAACATTGACTGTGATACAGCAAGATGAAGTAAATTCTTAACAAGCTCAATAATTACACCCCATACAGGACCTAAGGCAAATGCACCTATCAGTGCAGGCAAATCTGAAAAATCGAATTTGACAAAGCTTGGCATAATTGGCACCGGAATCTCAAGATACATGAGAATGAATGCAACTGCTGAAAGCATTCCCGTAACAGCAAGCTTCCTTGTTGAAATAATTTTTCCCTTTTGTTGTGTTTTTTGTTCCATTGTTCTCTCCATAACTCCTTCTTTCTTTCGAGACAAAGAAAACCCCAGAGATTAACTCTGGGGTCATTGTTTCTACTAGAGTAAAATGCAAAATCTATCTATTAATAAATCTGCATATTCGCCATTACCATGTAACAGCATCTCCTTCCATCCAGACTTTACTGTCGGCACTGGAATCTCACCAGTTCATGTAATACATATTATGTATCACTCGCGGACTTACTAATATAATTAGAACACCGCCGGTCGGGAATCACACCCTGCCCCGAAGATTTTATTTTATGTGTTTTAGTATATTAATTACTTCCACAGGTGTCAAGTATTATTTTATGACAATCCCATCAAAGAAGTTATTTCTTTTTACGAAGCCTTTTTTACTTCCTGTCTTAGTATTCTTTGTAGAATTATTATTTCTCTTATAGCTTTCATTTCTCTTACCATTAGGCTTATTGACAGTATGCTTGTCTTTCTTAGAAGATTTAGTTTTATGGGAGATATTATTTCCACCTGTCTTCATAGTAAGTTGAATACGTTTCTTATCGAGATCAACAGACAGCACCGATACTTCTACCACATCTCCAACACTGACAGCTTCAAGCGGATGTTTAATATATTCATCACATATCTCTGATATATGAACAAGCCCATCCTGATGAACGCCTATATCCACAAATACGCCAAAATCAATGACATTTCTAACAGTACCTTTTAGAACCATTCCAGGCTTTAAGTCTTTCATGTCAAGTACATCACTTCTAAGAACAGGTAGTGGCATATCACTTCTTGGATCCCTTCCAGGCTTCTCAAGTTCTGTAATAATATCTGTTAGTGTAATTTCACCTATATTAAGATCCTCTGCGAGACTATTTATATCACTTGCCTCCTTTGAGATGCCCGACATTCCACCACTTAATATTTCATCAAGAGAATGATTTAATTTCTCTAAAAGCTTAACACATGCGTCATAACTCTCAGGATGCACACTTGTTGCATCAAGAGGATTCTTTCCATCTCTTATGCGAAGAAATCCTGCACATTGTTCATAAGCTTTAGGCCCGAGTTTCGACACATTAAGGAGTTCTTTTCTCTCTTTAAAAGCACCATTAGCCTCTCTGTATTCAACAATATTTTTTGCCAAAGTCTTATTAATTCCAGATACATACTCAAGAAGAGACATTGATGCAGTATTAAGATCTACACCAACCTTATTAACACAGTCCTCCACAACATTAGAAAGTGCTTCTGAAAGTTTCTTCTGATTCATATCATGTTGATATTGTCCCACACCAATTGACTTCGGATCAATCTTTACAAGTTCTGATAATGGGTCTTGCAATCTTCTAGCAATAGAAGTTGCACTTCTTTGCCCCACGTCAAAATTAGGGAACTCCTCTGTTGCAAGTTTACTTGCTGAATATACAGACGCCCCGGCCTCATTTGTAATTACATATTGTACATTCTCAGGAATTTCTTTAATCAAATCCACTATTATCTTTTCAGACTCTCGACTTGCTGTACCATTTCCAACCGAAATTAATTCTATATTATATTTATCTATCAGCTTCTTAAGTACGGCTTTAGATTCTTCAACCTTGTTCTGTGGCTCTGTCGGAAAAATCACTGTTGTATCTAACACCTTACCTGTAGCATCTACAACAGCAAGCTTACAGCCTGTTCTAAATGCAGGATCCCATCCCAATACAACCTTATTGGCAATAGGTGGTTGCATAAGAAGTTGCACAAGATTCTTTCCAAAAACTTTAATTGCGCTATCCTCAGAAGTCTCTGTAAGTTCGCTTCTAATCTCTCGCTCTATAGCTGGCGCAATTAACCTCTTATAACTGTCTAGAATTGCTTCTGTAAGTACGTAAGATGTATTGGGATTATCTTTAGTAATAACCTTTTTCTCAAGATAATCTATTATCTCTTCCTCGGGGGCTTCTATCTTAACAGTGAGAATTTTCTCCTTCTCCCCACGATTAAGAGCCAATACTCTGTGACCCGGGAGTTTATTTACAGGTTCGTCAAAATCATAATACATTTCATATACAGACTTTGCCTCCGGGTCTTTTGCTACGCTGACAATTCTGCCTTTGTTAAATGTTAAGTCACGAATAAATATTCTGTAATCTGCTTCATCACTTATAATTTCAGCAATAATATCCTTAGCTCCATTAAGAGCAGCCTCGGCAGTATCTACTTCTTTTTCTTCATTAATGTATTGTGCTGCTATTTCAATAATTGGTGTTGTCTCTTCCTGCTTTAAGATAATATCTGAAAGAGGTTCAAGACCTTTCTCCTTAGCAATCATAGCCCTTGTTCTTCTCTTCTGCTTGTACGGTCTATACAAATCTTCTACAACAACAAGAGTAGTTGCTTCCATTATCTGCTTCTTTAATTCTGGTGTAAGCTTTCCCTGTTCCTCTATAGATGCGATACAAGTGTTCTTTCTATCCTCTAGGTTGCGTAGATATGTAAGTCTATCAAAAAGATTCCGGAGCACCTCATCATTAAGGGCTCCGGTAACTTCCTTACGATACCTGGCAATGAAAGGGATTGTATTTCCTTCATCAATCAATTTAACTGTTGCCTCCACCTGACCTAGCCTAATACCTAGTTCACTTGCAATTGTTTGATTAATATCCATTGTCTAGTCTCCATCTCTTATTATATTTATACTCCAAAATCCATAACTAATCCCGGGGAATTAGCTTTAGAAATTGCATTCTTATTCTTAGTATAAGGATTGGCTTTATCCTCATTAACCGGCGTTGAAATAACAGAGTGGGTTGTTCCACCTGATACATATGTCCTTCCACACTCAGGACAGACTGCAGTATGAATTGATACACCTACGGAAACTACTTTACCGCCTTCCTGAAACGCCTTCTTATATGCATTGGATACATGTTCTCCTTCATGCCCACGTACTGCTGCTCCCGCTGCCTGTGGTGATATATGGGTTGCAGACTTAAAAGACACCATCTCATCAGATCCATCCTGATATTTACGATTCTTGCACGTCTGACATTCTCCCTTAGGATTAGCCTTATCTTCTTCCTGTACCCCGTTTGACGCTCTAGCGCCTTCCACTCCAAAGCCTACTCCTAAAGACTCATCTTCTATTCCTATTGTACTTCCAAACCCAGAACCTGAAAAGGAACTACCGAAATCAAAACCAATACCATTTATCATAGTAATTCCTCCTTTCCTGATTTGCATAGTTACACTTATATTATAAACCCTTTTTCATGATTTGTTAATCACTAAATATTGTATGCTTTTCATCGTCCTTTTCTATATGGCACTTTCCACTTGTAATTTCAATTATTTCATCTATTACTCTATCCGTATCTTCCACTGGTGTTTTAATCTTTACTTTTACATTTTCAAGAAAGACCAATTCTCCTATAGTTATACCTGTCTCTTTACAGAAATTCTCAATCTTAGGCCACATATTATAATCAAGCGTTATCTCCACTTCGTTTACTTCAATTGTATGCATATAATCGCATTTATCTAAAGCATCCTTAATTGCATCCTGATAAGCTCTCACAAGCCCACCAGTTCCCAGTAAGACTCCACCAAAATATCTGGTTACAACAGCAACCACATTGATTAACCCTTTTTTTTCAAGAACTTCCAGCATAGGTCTTCCTGCAGTACCCGAAGGCTCACCATCGTCGCTTGATTTACTAAGTTTATCTTCTCCAATTATATAACATGAGCAATTGTGTCTTGCGTCATGATACTGTTTTTTCTTCTCTTTTATAAAAGAAATTGCCTCTTCTTCAGTCTCAACGTATTTTAATTCAGAAATAAAACGTGACTTCTTAACAATAACTTCTCCAGATGCCCCTTCTTTTATCACAAGATTTCCCATTTAGCTTTCTCCCGTTTCTAATGATATAACTATTATATGTTTCTTCTTTATAATAAGCAATTTTTTTGATATAATAGAATGGATTGTGACGTATAAACATTAAATTCCGGAGGTTTTTATGAATTACGGCAAGGAAAATACAAATAATCGTGCAAGAAACGGCAATAGTACAAAGAAAAAAGCCCAAAAGAAATTCAATACAACATTTGGAAAAACTATCCTTATAGGGCTTTGTGGCTTCGTGCTATTCTTAATAGTGGTATTTGGCATATATTCCACAGTACTTATCGCAAAATGCCCGGATATTGAAGATGTAGATGTCTCACCAACCGGCTATATGTCTAAAGTATATGACAAAGACGGTAATGAGATTGAAACACTGGCTGCATCAGGTGCCAACAGAGAACATGCATCTCTTGATAATATCCCAAAAGATTTACAGCACGCATTTATCGCGATAGAGGACGAACGATTCTATAAGCATAACGGTGTTGATATCAAAGGTGTTATAAGAGCAGCATTTACCAGTCTTATATCCTTTGGTAAAGAATCACAGGGTGCTAGTACAATTACACAGCAGCTTCTTAAGAACAACTACTTCACCCAGTGGATGAGCGAGAATAATTTCATAGAAAGATTCAATCGTAAGATACAAGAGCAATATCTTGCTGTTAAGTTAGAAGATTATATGGATAAAGACGAAATACTTGAGAACTACCTTAACACCATTAACTTAGGTTCTAATACCTTAGGTGTTCAGGCGGCTTCCAATAAGTATTTTAACAAATCCGTATCTGATCTTAACCTGGCAGAATCGGCTGTAATTGCTGCAATTACCCAGAATCCGTCAAAGTATAATCCTATTACTAATCCTGAGAATAACAAGACGCGACAGCTCGAAGTTCTAAAGCGATTACTTCGTCAGGATTACATAACGGAAGACGAGTATGAGAAAGCACTATCAGATAATGTATATGACAGAATCTCAACTATTAACAATGGTGGTTCAGGAAACACTGCCACATCATATTTTGTAGATGCATTAACAGATCAGTTGGCTGATGACTTAATGGAAGAAAAGGGATATTCCGAGAGCGAGGCTTATCAAAAGATTTATTCAGGTGGTCTCAAAATATACTCAACACAGGATAGTCATATACAAAAAATATGTGACGAGGAAGCAAACAACCAGGAAAACTACCCAACAAAGCCAAAAGTAAGTTTCGCATATAGATTAACCATCAACAAAAAAGATGGTTCAACAAAGAATTATAGCGACCAGACAATGCTATCTTATTACCAAAAATCAAATCCTAATTATACTATTGATTTTGATACAGAAGCTCAGGCTGCTGCTGCAATCGAGAAATACAAATCCGAAATAATGGAACCTGGTGATTCTATTCCTGAAGGTGGAGAAACTGTTTCTTACACACTACAGCCACAAGTAGCATTTACCGTAATGGATCATAATAACGGTACTGTTGTAGCACTTGTTGGTGGACGTGGTTCAAAGGACGGAAGCAAAACATTAAACAGAGCCACCGATATAACCAGACAGCCCGGTTCAACATTTAAAATCGTAACAGCATATGCTCCAGCCCTTGATGCTGCGAACTTAACGTTAGCAACAGTTCAGGATGATGCGCCTATGAGCTATGCCAATGGTCAGTCAATCAACAACTATGACTTCTCATTTAGAGGTTTTACAACATTAAGAGAAGGTATTACCAATTCTATAAATATCGTAACCGTAAAGACGCTTACACAAATAGGAACAGGTCTTGGCATGGAATATGCCAAGAACCTGGGTATAACTACTCTCGTTAGTGGCGATAACAACCAGGCTCTATCACTTGGCGGAATAACAAATGGTGTAACTAACTTAGAACTTACAGGCGCTTATGCAACAATAGCTAACGAAGGCAAATACTATAAACCTACTTTCTATACAAAAGTAGAAGATAATAGTGGAAAAGTTATAATAGATAACTCAAAGAGAAAACCAAAAGATGTCTTGAAAGAAACAAGCGCATGGCTGCTTACAAGCGCTATGAAAGATGTTATGACTCAAGGTACCGGTACACCTGCCAACTTCGATGGAATGGCTGTTGCAGGCAAGTCAGGTACTACAACAAAGAACAGAGACACCCTATTTGCCGGATACACTCCTTATTACACATGTGTTATCTGGGGTGGTAATGACGACAATGCTGTACAAGGTTCTACCAGCTATTCAAAAGCAATTTGGAAAGCTGCTATGAAACGTATTCACGAAGGTCTAGCCTACAAAGACTTCAATATGCCATCAGGAATCACTCAGGTTAGTGTATGTAAGAAGTCAGGGAAACTTCCTATTGAAGGAGTATGTGATAACGATCCAAGAGGAAATATGGTATATACCGAATACTTTGCAAATGGTACAGAACCAAAAGATACTTGTGATCACCACACTGGAGTAACAATATGTAACGAATCACAACAAATCGCTACTGAATATTGTCCTTCAACAAGTTCTAGCATATACATTGTTGGTGGAAGTCAGGGAACAGATGACTCGCCATACCTGTATGATATAAATGGATTTACAAACTACTGTACCATTCATACAGGGCAGCAACAGGTTGAAGTAACAACAACAGTTACAACAACTGAAACCCACTCGACAAATACTTCTAATAGTACTAATAGTAGTAATAGCACTAACACTACTAACAGTACCGACCATACAAATATCAATTCAACTTATGGGCACTGACGTGGTTTTCTATATAAGTAAAGTAAAATAGGAGGTGTGTATATAATTTACACACCTCCTTTATTAATTATATTATCTAATATAAGCCAAATAATAAGTCTCCATAAGATGGCATTGGCCATGCATTTTTCTCTACAAGCATTTCTAACTTATCTACCGGCTCTCTTAATTCATTCATTGCAGGGATTATTACATCATGAAAGTACACTGCCTTTTTGTCTGTTTCAAGAATATCATTTACCGCCGGCATCTTGCCTTCTAGATTATCAAGCTTATCCTTTACCAAGCTTAGATTATCAGATACTTGAATAAGAATCTCTTCCTGAGCGCTGACATTTGCTTTATCGCAAGCCTTCTTCACCTGGTTAATAGAATTAGCAAGTCTCGTAGTATATTCTATAATCGATGGTATTATTTGTTTTCTGGCAATATCAATCATAGTTCTTGCTTCGATATTAATAGTTTTAGCATAGAATTCGTACTCAATCTCAGCTCTTGATTCAAGTTCTGCCTCAGAGAAGACACCAAACCTTTCAAAAAGCTTAACTGAATCATCACTTGTAAGTGCCGGTATAGCCTGCACCATTGATGGAATATTAGGTAGTCCTCTTCTCTCTGCTTCCTGTACCCACTCAGCAGAGTATCCATTACCATTAAACACGATTCTTTCGTGCTTAGTGGCAAGTTCCTTTATTATGTCATGTATCTCTTTATCCTTATTATCACTTGCTTCAACTCTATCACAAATATCAGCTAAGCTTTCTGCAAGTATTGTATTAAGAACTATATTAGGTTCGCCAACAGAATCTCTTGAGCCTACCATACGAAATTCAAACTTATTACCAGTAAATGCGAATGGAGAAGTTCTGTTTCTATCAGTAGCATCCTTTTTAAAATCAGGAAGCACATTTACTCCTGTATCCATTCTCTCACGCTTAATACTATGAGTCGCTGTTCCTGTATCAATAAGCTGATCTAAAACATCAGATAATTGTTCCCCAAGATATACTGAAATAATAGCTGGAGGCGCCTCATCAGCTCCTAATCTATGGTCATTTCCGATATCTGCAGCCGACTCTCTAAGAAGTGCCGCATGCTTATCTACCGCCGATAGAACAGCACATAACATAAGCAAGAACTGCGTATTCTCATGAACAGTTTTACCAGGGTCAAAGAGGTTAATTCCATCATCTGTAACCAGAGACCAGTTATTGTGTTTACCTGAACCATTAACGCCAGCAAAAGGTTTCTCATGTAGCAAACAATACATATCATGACGTGTTGCCACCTTTTTAAGAGTCTCCATTGTAAGCTGATTATGGTCGACTGCAACATTGGCCTGTTCGTAAATTGGTGCAAGTTCATGTTGAGCAGGAGCAGCTTCATTATGCTGCGTCTTGGCAGTAACGCCCAGCTTCCAGAGCTCTTTGTTAACATCTCTCATATATGATGCCACTCGTTCTTTAATAGCACCAAAATAATGATCCTCCATCTCTTGTCCCTTAGGAGGCATAGCACCAAACAACGTTCTTCCAGTATAAATTAAATCTTTCCTTGCATTATACATGTTTCTATCAACAAGGAAATATTCCTGTTCAGCACCAACACACGGAATAACTCGCTTTGAAGTAGTATTACCAAATAGTCTTATGAATCTTAACGCCTGTTCATTAAGAGCTTCCATAGAACGAAGAAGAGGAGTCTTCTGATCTAATGCTTCTCCTGTAAAGGTACAGAACGCTGTAGGAATACATAATGTTGCACCTGCTGCATCCTGTCTGACAAATGCAGGGGAAGTACAATCCCATGTAGTATATCCTCTTGCTTCAAATGTTGCTCTCAAACCTCCTGATGGAAACGAAGACGCATCAGGCTCTCCCTTAATAAGTTCCTTTCCGGAAAAGCTCATAAGTACTTTTCCGCTTGACATTGGAGCCGAAATAAAAGAATCATGCTTTTCCGCAGTAATACCATTAAGGGGTTGAAACCAGTGAGAATAGTGAGTTGCACCCTTCTCTATAGCCCATTCTTTCATCTCGTGAGCAATAACATCCGCCGTTTCAAGGTCAAGTTGCTTACCAAGACGAATTGTTTCCTTAAGCATCTGATATGTCTTCTTCGGAAGTCTCTGTCTCATTACAGCATCGTTAAAGACATTCTCTCCGAATATATCAGCTACATTAAAATACTCTCCGTTGTTTTGCAAATTCTCTTCCATGTTTTTCACGTATTTCCCTTTCTACTAAAAAAGGGCGCTGCGAAAATCGTAGCACCCGATTCATCTAAGTAATTAAGCCTTGTTAACTGATCCGAATAATTCCATCTTCTCTTTAACAGTAGCTTTGATTGCTTCAGCACCTGGTGCAAGAAGCTTTCTTGGGTCATAACCCTTACCTTCATTATCCTTGCCTGCCTCAATATATTCTCTTGTAGCTGCAGCAAATGATAATTGACACTCTGTATTAACATTAATCTTAGATACACCAAGATCAATAGCTTTCTTAATCATATCTTCAGGAATACCTGTTCCACCATGAAGTACAAGAGGCATCTCACCTGTCTTCTGCTGGATTGCATCTAATGTCTCAAATGATAATCCAGCCCAGTTTGCAGGATATTTACCATGAATATTACCAATACCTGCTGCAAGCATATCAACGCCAAGGTCTGCAACTGCCTTACACTCATCAGGATCTGCACATTCACCTTGTCCTACAACTCCATCTTCTTCACCACCGATAGCTCCTACTTCAGCTTCGATTGAAAGACCCAGGTTGTGAGATACAGCAACTAACTCCTTAGTCTTAGCAACATTTTCATCAATAGGTAGAGATGAGCCATCAAACATAATTGATGTGAATCCTGCCTTAATACACTTATAACATCCTTCGTATGTACCATGGTCTAAATGAATAGCTACAGGAACTGTAATACCAAGCTCTTCATCCATAGCCTTAACCATAGCTGCAACAGTCTTAAATCCTGTCATATACTTTCCAGCACCTTCAGATACACCAAGAATTACTGGTGACTTGCATTCCTCTGCAGTTAAAAGAATAGACTTTGTCCATTCCAGGTTATTAATATTAAATTGACCAACAGCATAATGACCTGCCTTAGCCTTTTGTAACATTTCTTTTGCGTTTACTATCATCACAAATCCTCCTTATTAAAACTTCATATATAATTATATCCTAAATGGAACATCCATTCAACAATTACTCAACAAGTATATCTATTGCCTCGTGGCAACATTCAATGTCTATACCTTTGTGTTTGCCACCGTATTCCCCATCGAGGGTCCATGGCAATTCTTCATCACAATATAATTTAAAGCTACTACTTTGGAAATTATATACCTGTGCCGAAGTCTTTTTTAATCCTGTAAGATAAGCCAGTGCATCGTTAAGCTCTAGCATGTTCTTTGGGCTTTTCACAAAACAGCCTTCAAAAAGTCCGTCACTAAGCCCCACTTCCCCTTTGATAATTCCTGTAAATCCACCGACTGACAAGGAATTAGTTATCATTCCATATATAAAGTCATCTTCAATTACAGTATCTCCACATTCAATTCTTATATGATAACTTGGAACATTATTAACTTGTTTAATTCCTTCTAGAAGATATGCTGCATGACCTAAAGCATTTTTCAACTTTTGACTAGTAGAATAGCTTGTCTCTGTAAATATGCCAAATGCTGCAACGTATATAAAATAATCGTCTCCGAATTTTCCTACATCGCAAGGGAACAGTTCGCCTCTTGCAGCAATTGAAGCCGACCTTTCCATTTCCTTATCTATTCCAAGTGAATTACCAAAATCATTAGTAGAGCCGGCAGGAATATATCCAACTGGAATTCTAACTTTTGATTTCATAATACCTGTTACAACTTCATCTAGTGTTCCATCACCGCCTGAACATACTATTCTGTCAAATTCATTTACAGAATTCATGACTTTCAAAATAGCATCTCCCTGTGATTGAGTTGTATAAACAGTCACATCATATTTTTCTTTGACAAAAATATCAATAATATCTACTAGGGAATCCTTGATTTGGCCTTTACCAGAATGTCTGTTAAAGATAAAAAGAAGTCTTTCCATTACTTTTCTCCCAATTAAATATTATTCTGGAAAAATACTTCGAGACCATTACAAGCATCTTCTTCATCTGGGCCTTCTGCAACTATCTGAACAATTTGTCCTTCTGACAATACCAGACTCATCATACCCATAATTGATTTAGCATTTACTTTCTTAGAATCAACTTCAATATAAATTCTGCTTTCATATTGATTAGCTAATTGCACAAGATGTGCAATAGGTGTTGCTCCAAATTCCTCCGACATCCTTACAGCAACTTCCTTCTTCATTAACTATTCCTCCTGGTTTCTAAGTTTATCAGCTATATCGCTGATTCTACGTAATCGATGGTTAACTCCGCTCTTACCAATAGGCGTAGAAAGATATTCACCCAATTCTTTAAGGGGAGCGTCTGGATGCTCTAATCGAACAGTAGCCATTTCCCCAAGAACCTCTGGCAGATTAGATAAACCTATTCTTTTCTCTATATAATGTATGTCTTCTATCTGTTTAACAGATGCATTAATCATCTTAGATATATTAGCAGTCTCACAATTTACTTTTCTATTAACAGAATTTCGCATTTCTTTTACAATCCTGACGTTCTCCAAATCCATAAGGGATTTATGAGCCCCCATGACGTTTAGAACATCAACTATATGCGAACCTTCCTTTAAGTATACCACAAAATGATTTTTTCGGCGTACAATCTTCGCCCCAACTTGAAAGAATTCCAAAACCTCTTTTAATTCATCCGCTTGTCTTTCAGTTCTTGAAACAATCTCAAAATGATAAGACTTATTCGGATCACTAATGGTTCCAGACGACAAAAAGGCACCTCTTATAAAAGCCTTCTTACAGCATGGCTGTTGAAAAACCATTTTATTAACGTAGTCTAATTGAGAATCTTCTATTGATTCTTTATAAGTAAACTTGCATGCCTTAAGTATCTCTTCCACATTTTCTTTCAAAATGCCATCACTCTCATTAAATAAGTTAGTCTTTTTAATAAGAAAAAACAGTTTCTTTTGCAATCTTTCATTATGTTGCTCAAGACATATCGTACTATTATTATCCTCTACATCAATCCTGCATCCAAAACTGATTATTGCAGACAGTTCTGCAATCTGACAATGTCTCGCCTTACTTATGCTACCATATAATTCGCTCTTTACGTCACTAGAAAATGACATATCTATTTACCTCTTGCCCTATCCTTTTCCATATCACGATGTTCCACTCTGATTCCAACATCTGTACAATCCAGAAGTGCATTATAAAGCTCATTTGCAAGTGTAATAGAACGATGTTTGCCACCTGTACATCCAATACATATGACAAGTTGATTCTTACCTTCTTTTATATAATTAGGAATAAGAAACCTGACCATATCTTCGAGTTTTTTAACAAATTCTTTTGCTTCATTTGAATTCATCACATAATCTCGTACCGGCTTATCATTACCTGTTAAGGGTTGCAATTCCGGTATATAAAATGGATTTGGCAAAAATCTAACATCAAATACCAGATCAGCATCTATAGGTATACCGTATTTGAATCCAAAAGACATCACGGTGACATATAGGTTCTTATATTCTCCACCATCAAGAAATATCTTAGTTAACTCTTCTTTCAAATCTCTTACAAGAAGGTGTGTAGTATCTATTATGTAATCTGCCCTCTCAAGAAGAAAACTTGTAGCCTCTCGTTCTTCATATATTCCCGCTTGTATATTCATAGGTCCCGTTAGAGGGTGAGTTCTTCTAGTCTCTTTATAGCGCTTCATCAAAGTAGCATCATCGGCATCTAAATAGAGAATATCTATCTCACTTTTGTAGTCATCAAGAATCTTTGCTACTTCATTTATACCTTTACCTGCCCTTGCATCAATTCCTACAACAAGATTCCTATCACTATATTCTTCAAATGCAAGCGCAACAAAACTCCTAAGCAGTGGAATGGGAAGATTATCTACACAATCATATCCAATATCTTCTAGTATTTTGAAAGCAGAATTCTTTCCTGCTCCCGACATTCCAGTAAGAAGAAGTAATCTCATTCAAACTCTCCTATAAATCTAACTTCAGGTTCTAATCGGACATTTGAATCTTCATAAACCTTTTTTGATACATCTTCCATAAGAACTCTAACATCATTTGCAGATGCATTCTCATAATTAATCACAAATCCGCAATGCTTTTCTGACACCATTGCACCACCGACTTTATAACCTCGTAAGTTAGAATCTTCGATTAACTTGCCGGCGAAATATCCTTTAGGTCGCTTAAATGTTGATCCGGCACTAGGATAATTAAGTGGTTGCTTTTCGATTCTTCTAGAATTAAAATCCTGCATAAGGGATTTAATATTGTCATAATCCCCCACCGTCAATCTAAACTCTGCGCTAAGTACAATGCCACCTTCGTCCATTATCCTGCTATGTCTATATGACAAATCCAAATCCTGACAAGAATAACATTTAACTACTCCCTCAGGAGTAAGTACATCTGCAGACACAAGAATATCTTTTATCTCTCCACCATAGGCTCCAGCATTCATAAGTACCGCCCCACCTACTGAACCAGGTATCCCTGCTGCAAATTCCATTCCGGAAAGCTTCTCATTCAATGCAAAATTAGCTGCTCTCGAAAGCAATGCACCTGCTTCTGCTTTTATAACATCTGATACAACTGTAATATTAGACATTCGTTTACCAATAGAAATTGTAACGCCTCTAATACCTTTATCACCGACTAATACATTACTCCCATTTCCAAGTACTGTATAGGGAACATTTTCACTACAGCACAGCTTAATAACATCTACTATCTCGTCTCTAGAAATCTCCACGAGCACATCAGCATTTCCGCCTATACGAAATGTAGTATGCCTGCTCATAGGTTCATCGAGTAACACATTATCTTTATCTACAATTGTTAATAATCTATCAATAAACTCTTGTTTCATACGTCTTTTTCCACTTACATTAACTATATAGCATTTGACAAATAATATATATATTTATAATCAATAAAAAAGAAAGATAATATAGGATTTTTTGCGCAAATTGCACATCTTTCCACTATTACGCATTCATTGCAAATGCTACATACGCCTTATAAGCTTCATATAAATCAACTTTGCTGATTACTTCATATGGAGCATGCATGCTAAGAACTGCAACTCCTCCATCAATTACGTTCATATTATAATTACCAAATATATAGGCAATTGTTCCACCGCCGCCCTGGTCAACTTTGCCAAGTTCACATATCTGATAATAGATATCATTATCTTCAAATATGCTTCGAATCTTTCCCACGTATTCTGCACTAGCGTCATTAGATCCTGATTTTCCTCTGGCACCTGTATATTTATTCACTGCAAATCCTCTACCAAGATATGCACTGTTTTTCTTTTCAAAAGCACTACTGTATATACTGTCAAATGCTCCGCTTACATCTGATGAAATTGCAAAGGAATTAGAAAGTGTTCTTCTTAGCAAAAGGTCAGAATAATCTGTATATAAGTTAATTAATTCGGCAACAGTATTTTCAAAAAATCTGGAACTCATCCCAGTAGCACCAACACTTCCTATCTCTTCCTTATCAACCAAAAGCCCACAAACTGTTCTCTTAGGATTCTTAGCTCTACAAACAGCTTCAAAGGTTGGATAAGAGCATACTCTATCATCATGTCCATATCCAAGAATCATACTTCTATCTATGCCCATGTCTCTGGCTTTTCCTGCTGGCACAACCTCTACCTCGCAGGACATAAAATCTTCTTCTCTAAAATTATATTTCTTATTGCCATTTTCTTTATCGAGATTTTCAAAATATGTTGTAATAATATTAAGAACATTCTTTTTGACAAGCTCCTTCTTGTCAGCGTCCTTCTTAATCTCATCACCAAAAGGCATAGAGCCTACAAGAACATTTAAGTCCTCTCCCTCTACGACTTTCTTTGCTTCTTTGGACATCTGATCTGCAGACAAATGAATAAGCAAATCGGTAATGCAAAATACAGGATCATCCTCCCTTTCACCGATTGAAAAATCTACTGTAGTTCCATCAGTTTTAGCAATAGTTCCATGAAGAGCCAGTGGAATTGTAACCCATTGATACTTCTTAATACCGCCATAATAGTGAGTATCAAGAAGAGCCATGTCAGAGTCTTCATACAAAGGGTTTTGTTTGAGGTCAAGTCTTGGGGAATCAATATGAGCACCTAAGATATTCATTCCCTTACTCAAATCCTCTTTTCCTATTACGAAAAGCGCTATTTCCTTACCCATATTAGTAGCATAGATTCTATCACCGGTTTTTAATTTCTTATTCTTCTTAATCGCTTCCTCTATACTTATAAAACCTCTGTCTCTGGCTTTCTTTTCAAAATAACTTGTACATTCTCTCTCTGTCTTGCAATTGGATAGGAATTTCTTATATCCATTTGCAAAGTCCATCACTTTACTAACTTCATTATTCTTCTGATATTTCTTCCATGCATTTTCTCTTTCCATTTTTCTATTCTCCTTGATGATTTTTAATATTTTCCTGCACTCTTCTGTATAATTCTTCTGCCGCATTATAACCCATTTTCTTCTGTCTATGGTTAACCGCTGCAGTCTCACATATAACAGCAAGATTACGACCTGGTCTGATTGGAAGGGAGTGACACACTACAGGAACATCTAATATATCCATATATTCGTCCTGAAGTCCAAGTCTATCGTACTCAGCGCCCTTCTTCCAGTCTTCTAATTTGATTACAAGATCAATTCTTTGCAATTCTTTAACGCATTCAACTCCATATAAACTCTTAACATCAATGATACCAATTCCTCTAAGTTCTATAAGATATTTTGTTGTTGCCGGCGCGCATCCAAGAAGCGTATTCTGGTTTGTTCTTTTTATCTCAACTGTATCATCAGCTACCAGACGATGTCCTCTTCTTATAAGTTCAAGCGCAGCTTCCGACTTACCAATTCCGCTTTCTCCAGTTATAAGAAGCCCTTCACCATATACATCTACAAGGACTCCGTGAAGTCCAGTTGACGGCGCAAGTTCCAGGCTTAGTGTATTAATAAGCTCTGCCATAAACTCCGAAGTATTTCTATCCGTTCCAAGAACAGGCACTCCATTCTTATTGGCTGTCTCTAAGAAATATGGCTCCGGTTCGAAATTTCTACAAAAAATAACTGCTGGTATTGGATAGGAAAGCAACTTATCATACTGCTCATTTCTAGTCTTCATATCTATCTGTTCTAGATATGAATGTTCAACCATTCCAATAAGCTGAATCCTATTAGCCTCGAAATGTTCATAGAAACCATTAAGCTGAAGTGCAGGTCTATTAACATCCGGTATATAGACAGTCTTAGTGTTCAAATCTATAGACTCAGTATAATTTCTAAGTTCTAACTTACTTGTTATCGTTGCCAGATTTGCCCCAATATTCATACTTCTACCTCCAATCATCTATCCATTACAATATAACAATTTTACCACAACTTATTTATGAAAGAAATCATATACACTCTTTGCACTTTTTTTATCTAATCCTTCAACCTCTTCTAACTCTTCTATCTTAGCCTCCCTGATACTTTCCAAATCTTTGAAATGTTTCATTATTGCCTTTCTTCTCTTAGGACCGATTCCTTCTATATCATCTAGAATGGAATGAACCATACCTTTACTACGAAGGCTCTTGTGATATGAGATGGCGAATCTATGAGCTTCGTCTTGAAGTCTTGTAATTAATTTAAATCCTTCAGAAGACGTATCTATATTTATTTCTCTTCCATTGTATATTAGACCCCTTGTGTTATGATGATCGTCTTTCACCATTCCACAAACAGGTATATCAAGTCCAAGTTCGCCAAGAACTTCTAGTGCGATATTAACCTGACCAAGTCCTCCGTCCATCATAAGAAGATCAGGAAGCTTACCAAATCCACTTACTACATTCCCTTCCTGTTTTTCAATACCAGCCCTTTCAAAGCGTCTTGTAAGAACTTCTTTCATAGAGCCATAATCATTAGGCCCTTCAATAGTCTTAATTCTGAATTTACGATAGTCATTCTTTTTTGGCTTGCCACCTTCAAATACAACCATTGAACCAACAGAATCATACCCACTTATATTAGATATATCATACGCCTCCATTCTGTCTATCTTGCCAATTCCAAGCAAGTCACTAATCTCACGTAGGGCGCCAATAGTCCTTCCCATTTCACGCTTCATTCTCTCCCTATTATTCTCAAGAGTCATTTTGGCATTTTCTCTTGCCATATCAAGCAAATGCTTCTTCTTGCCAATCTTAGGAGTAAGAATTTGTATTTTTCTATTATGAGAGCCTGGTTTAAGTTCGTTGATATCATCATCAAAGACATTATTGTGATTTATTTCATTTACGTACTCCTCAAGGAGTATTAAGTTGTCAAGCTCTTCATCAACATATATTTCCTTTGGAATAAACAATGCTCCATCATAGAATTGTTTTATAAATGTTGATATAAGGCTTTCTTCCAAATCAACATTTTCCAGATTAAAATAAAAATGGTCTCTTCCAAGAAGCTTACCTCCTCTAATAAAGAGAATATATATAACAGCCTCATTATCCTCTACATACATTGAGATAACATCTACATCTTCATTGTCCGAACTTGTTATCTTCTGCCTCTCAATACAATTACTGATTGATTCCATGAGGTCACGATATTCAGCAGCTTTTTCAAAATCAAGTTCTTCTGATGCTTTGTTCATCTTCGAGGTCAACATATCCATTGTCTTCTTATGATTTCCCTTAAGAAACTCAATCGCCTTATTAACATTTTCCATATATTCGTCATAATAATCATCACAGGTACATACACCCAGACACTGATTAATATGATAATCAAGGCATGGCCTTGACACATTAAGATTATTACAAGTTCTAATCTTATATACTTTACGAAGAAATGTTATTGTATCCTTAACAGAATAAGCTGATGTAAAAGGTCCAAAATACTTGGATTTATCATTCTTGAGTTCTCTAGTCATAAGAATTCTGGGATATTTCTCATTAAGTGTAACCTTAATAAATGGATAGGTCTTATCATCCCTAAGAAGCGTATTGTACTTAGGTCTGTGTTCTTTGATTAAGTTACATTCAAGTACAAGAGCTTCTAACTCTGAATCAGTAACAATATAATCAAAACGAGCTATATTCTCTACTAACTTATCTTTCCTGACACCCTCGTTATGACTTTTTCTAAAATATTGTCTTACTCTGTTTCGAAGAGAAATTGCTTTTCCAACATATATAATTGTATCTTTTTCATCCTGCATAAGATAAACTCCCGGTTTGTCCGGGAGCTTACTCAAATCATCACTAAAATCTCTATTCATCTTCATCATCTACAAAGAATTCGTCTTCTTCAAAAATCTCTTCATTGTCTTCTACGTCTTCAATTCCTTTAAGCTTATGGAATCTCTTCATAAATTCTTTACCGGTAATAGTCTCATTCTCATAGAGATATTCCGATATATTATCAAGAATCTCTTTATTATCCTCAAGGGTCTTTAGAGCATCTTTATATAGTCCATTAATCAATCTATTAACTTCATCATCAATCTCAGATGCTGTTTTGTCACCACAATTTAATGACGCTCTTCCTTCAAGATATTGGCTTTCTACTGTAGCAAGGCCCATCATACCGAATGTCTCTGACATTCCAAATCTCATAACCATATTACGCGCTATTGATGTAGCCTGCTCAATATCATTTGCAGCACCACTTGTTACGGTATTGAAAATCAGCTCTTCTGCAGCTCTGCCACCCATAAATGTCTTAATCTTAGCAATAAGCTCATCCTTAGTCTGTAAGAATTTCTCTTCTTCAGGCGTCTGAAGAGTATAGCCAAGTGCCCCCATTGTACGTGGCACAATAGTAATCTTCTGGACAGGTTCAGAATCCTTCTGTAAGGCAGATATCAAAGCATGTCCTACTTCATGATAAGAGACTATCTTTCTCTCCTTATCACTCATTACCCTGTCTTTCTTCTCTTTACCGCCAACTGCAACAAGCTCAAATGCTTCAAATAAATCCTGTTGATTTACGCTATTTCTATTATTCTTAACAGCAATAATCGCAGCCTCATTAATAATATTAGCAAGGTCAGAGCCCACAAGACCTGCTGAAGCAAGTGCTATGGCATCAAGATCTACCGTCTCATCAAGATTAACGTCGTGTGAGTGAACCTTAAGTGTCTCTAGCCTTCCTTTTAAGTCTGGTCTGTCAACAATAATTCTTCTATCGAAACGACCTGGTCTTAGAAGGGCTTTATCTAGAACTTCCGGTCTATTAGTTGCTGCCAATATAAGAAGACCTTTCGATGAATCAAATCCATCCATTTCAGCCAGAAGCTGGTTTAATGTTTGTTCACGCTCATCATTACCACCGCCATATCTACTATCACGGCTCTTACCTATAGCATCAATCTCATCAATAAATATTATACATGGTGCCGACTTATTTGCTTCTTTGAACAAATCCCTTACACGCGATGCTCCAACACCAACGAACATTTCCACGAAATCAGAACCGGCAAGAGAGAAAAATGGCACACCGGCTTCACCGGCTACAGCCTTAGCAAGTAATGTCTTACCAGTACCAGGTGGTCCTACAAGGAGTGCACCCTTAGGCAGCTTAGCTCCGATATCTGTATACTTCTTAGGATTGTGCAGAAAGTCGACAACTTCCTCAAGGGACTCCTTTGCCTCATCCTGTCCAGCCACGTCTTTGAAAGTCACACCTGTACTCTTCTCAACATATACCTTGGCATTGCTCTTTCCAACTCCAAATGCTCCTGAGCCTCCCATCTTCTTCATGGCGAAACTCATAAGCACCCATATCAAGACAATTGGAATAATCCAGCTTAATATATTAAGAATTATACTGGCTGTAGAGCTTTGAGCTTTTCCTTTAATATCTACTCCATGAGCCTTAAGATCTGCCACCAACTGATCGTCTTTGACATATACTGTATAGTATTTTACATCCAGTTTCTTTCCTGTCTTCTCTTTATAGTAGTCCTGAGTTTTCTTCATATCATCAGAACCTTCAAAAGTCGCGTCATCTTTTAATGTAATATTAATCTTATCATCCTCAAATTCCGCTTCCTTAACCTGATCTGACTCAACCAGATTCACAAATTGAGTATATGAGATTTCTTCTTTAGAAGAAGAACCGGTTCTTGTATAAATAAGGCTTGTGACAAAAAGCGCAATTAAAGCAAATACTATAAATGCATATATTGGAGTTCTGTTATTATTCTTATTGTTGTTATTATTTCCAGGTCCATTATTATTGTTGTTCTCGTTCATTGTCTACCTTCCTCTTATGTTCTGTCCATTTCTCCATAATCATATCATAACTATGGTCAATTTTCAGACATAACTTGTCATAATTCTTTCTAAGTTCTATTCTATCTCTAATCACATTTTTTCTTCCTGTAACACTATCGTTAAATCTTCCAGATAAATATATTAATCTTTCATTTATTTCTTCAAGACAATACTCGTCATCTAATCCTTCTGGTCCGTTAAGAAAATCATTCGCTGCTTCTATTATAGCAAATGCCGCTTCAATATTACCCTTTTTTCGCTGAGTCTTCACTTCTTTCTCAACAAACAATCTATATTCCGTTTTATCTAATTCAAATTCACTATCTACAATAGCAATATAGTAATCTCTATATTTATAATAATAATCCCATATAATTCGCCTTGATTCTTTATTGCATAATCTTCCAAAAAAGCCATTCAAATTAGTTACTTTTAGATTATCATTATGGAGATAACAGTATAACTCTACATTAGTTCTCAAATCTTGATTAAAAGCCTTAAAGCATTTAAGTGGCAGGCATAGAACTCCAAACTTAAAGAAATCAATCTCTTCACACGTACTTGATATTATAAAATCCGAAGGCTCTCTCAAATCAAAATTATTATATCTGACATCTGGCTTATTATCCTTAATAATGTACCCAGAAGAATCTAGTAAATAATTATCTTTTATTAAATCTCCCTGAATTATCATGTCAGACCTTACATCATCGAGAAGAGAGATAAATGAAACCAATCTATCAAGTATTATTTCATCAACAAGCACTGTAGAATCAACTACAATCCCATGTGTATATTCTTCACCAGCCTCACTATTAATATAGGAAATTGCAGCGTTATAGCTATCCCCTGGATTCTTAGATGTAGGAATTTGAATTATTTTACTACATTCATGTGAATTATCTATGAAAACATCACTAGATAATTCTCCTGTCATATCACATACAACAATGTGCTCTCCATCATATAAAGGATTGTTTATAATGGCATTTATATTACTTCTTGTAGTATTGGCATCTCTATTATAACTGACTATATAACATATTCTGCATTTAGATGCGCCTTCAGGCGTACCTGAAGTGTACTCTCCGCCCAACAGCACACAATCTGTCATAGCTTCTATTATGGGATATATAACACCAGAGAGATTCTTCTCTTTTAAATTTATGGTATATTCTTTGTACTCATCATATTCTATACACTTAATATCTGTATCAATCTTTCTTTTTCCAGAAAACCTATTATTGCTATCCCTTTCATATACTCCCGTGGAGTTATATACTTGAATATTTACCTTTTCTGAAGTTCTTATAACAATTTGAACATTTTTTGCCTTTGTATAGCTATACCACTTCTCTATAGGAAAGGCATTAATATAAGTTTCAAAAGATATAATATCCCCTTTATTAAGGCTTATTGGGAATGTAATATTAGCATTACATTCATCAATTGCATCCTTCCATCGTTTTAACTCATCAAGTTCCTTAATATAGAGAGATTTTAAGTTATTACTTGGTGCTAAAAGTTTCTGTATTATCATTAACTTACTTTAACTCCAGATATTTCTCCCAGAAAGAAAGTGATGTATACTCCTTCTTTCTATCAGCCCACTGTCTTGTCACACGTTCATGCTTAAGTGCAATAAGCAGCATCACCTTAATATAGTTCTTAAATATTCTAAATGCTTCTTTATAACTTTTAGTTGTCATAAATCCTGCTTTACGATTCTCGTCATATAGATATACATGTCTGGCTCTATATGCTAGTCCTACATCCTCTAGAGAGCATATTCTTGTATAATCTCTTGATGGAAGCAACCAGCACAGTGCGGATTTAAGATATATATCATTAGGCAAATCTTTTGCCTTCTCATCCTTCATCTTAGATAAATCTATACCCTTAGGCTCGGTAAATTCGTAGTTAAAACGTGCAAGTTCCTTGTGATTCTCTATGGGATCAAGTCGCATAAAGTAATCAGGCCCTTTATAATAATCCTTCAAGGCATAGAATATGCAGTCTATAACCTGATATCTGTATCTTAACATATTACCAATTACACCTCTTGTAATATGATTCATAACTTCTGTGGCACTTGGCGCATCTTTTTTATCACACATACAGATAAGGTCATTTCTTACATCATAATAATTCATAGCTGTAGATGCTTTGCCTGGTCCCTGGGGATGCCATACACTAATTCCATTAAGAAGAATTGTTCCATTCTCTTCATTTCTCATACCATATTCCACATCATCTCTATGAATAAATACAGGAAGTGGAAGATTATCCTCTCTTACATAACTCACAGGAATACAGCAATACCACCAACCGTTGAAATTCATTGGATTCTCAACTTCATTAGCCGCAACTGCATCGGGATTTCTCATATCCCATATCTGATTATAGGACTGAATTACTACCTGTCTATAAGCAGCACCTGCTTCGAATTGAAGATATCTTCTATCTAATTCAAACAATTCTCCACCTATCATTGCCTTCGAATAATCCTGCCTTAAATATTTGAGGAAGAGGAAAGTTCTCTCTAGAACTTCTGAATCTAATACTATATCGTCATCCATAAGTATTACATGACTAAGGTTATGATTCTTTCGATATAACACAGCCTCAATCATATCACGTGTAAATCCACCTGCTCCACCTACATTTCTATTAGGATATAAGTGCACCTTATCACACTTGAAGGTATCATTCGGCAAAGTCTGACCATTGTCTGACACAAACACCTCTACATTGTCTTTCATAACAGACTTAGAATTGTTAATAATACCATTAATCACCTGATTAACATTTCTTGTAACGAACTCTTCTCTCTTAAATGTACATATACACAGGGCAAGATTAACATCATTTTGCTTTGCAGTACTAGTAATATATTCGCCGCCATAGAATGTAACATCTTCTAGAGCTTCGATTTTAATATAAATTATTCCTTTATAGTCTAAATTTGGAAATTCGACATTAACACCATCTTCGCACTTTGTGACATTAACATCAATCTCTCTACGCACTGCCTTTTTGAAATAGTATCTATCCTTAGTATCATCTGTTGGTTCACCCTCGTGATAAGCATTACCGACAGCATTAAATGCTTTAATCTTAACATTGCCTTCTAGTTGAAGATGCAATGTTAAATCTTCAATAAATGTATACTTTCTCCATTTTTCTATTGAAAAAGCGTTAAAGTAAGACTGAAAGGATACCTTGTCACCCTTTGGAATAGTAAATGCTCCTTTCTTATAGCGCTTATCATATAGCTTATTTCTCTTCTGAAGAAGCGCCCCCTCCGGTCTTTCAAATCTTCTCGTCGTTATCTTTACAGGACATGCTTTCTTAATCTCTTTGCTGTGAAAAAACATCTCCCATTCATTACACACTTCTTCTCTTGGAAATAAAATTTTTTGAATTACCATAATGTTACTCCTTATCTTCTGTCTCACTTGCTTCTACGTTTTCTGTGTCTTCATTATTACCTTTATTTTTAAATTTACGGTTGTACCAACCCTTGAGTAGTTTCATGGTCTCTTCCCACAGTATCTTAAACTCCTTTGTTCGACCATATAAAAGCAGTATGATTCCATTATATATCACAGTACATGCTATAATCTTAAGTACCACTTCCAATATACCTCCAACATCAATAAAGTGGCACAGATAATATGTTAATCCACCCACAACTATAGTTGTTAAAGTGTATTTTGTAAACAATCCAAAATAATGTCTTACCTTTCTATGGAATCCATACTTATATGTAACAAGCGGCTCCACCCAAAAGCATGTCGTCATTGTGCTTACCAAAGTACCTATCATAACTCCTATGGCACCAATCTTAACAACAAGAACAATTGACACTACAAGGTTAATAATAACTTCAAATATCGGCTTATATCTGTCATACCAATATAGCCCCATTGCGTCCCTGAATGTGAGAATAACACGCCTCATACCTCCCATATAGAAGTTCGCAGTAAATACGAGTAGCATAACTAACGGAATCACCAGCTCTTCTGACGGCTTACCGGCAACCCATGCCCAGGCCTCCATAAAAGGAGTAAATACCACCATAAATCCCACTGAGCAGAAGCTATATAGCCAAAAGCATAAGAACTGTAGTGTCTTGTAAACCCTAAAAACACTTTCATCATCCTCTTCTACAGTAAGATTTCCAATACTTGCTGTAAATGCACCAAACAATCCGTTAAGTGCTGTAATAATACTTGCCTGTATCATCTGATAATTAGAAAGCATTCCAACAATGGTAACTCCCACAGCGGTGGACATTATTAAATTATCCGTATTGTTTACTACTACATCACCAAGCTTATGAATGGACATAGCGCCAACATTCTTGAATACCTTTCTTCTGACTTCCTTAGGGGGATAGTCATTTCTGTCCGTCGTTATATACGGATACATTTTGTTGGCTTTCCTTGCGACCACAAAATTGGTTATAATGCTACATCCAATCTGAATTACAAGATACAATATGAAATTCTCAAATACAAGCAATACAATAATCTGTAAGATAAATTGCGTTGTTGTAAATACCGTATTGTAAAATGTACCTATATAGCTCTTCTGATGACCGTCTATTATCGCCCTCTTATATCCCCACATATAGGAGACAACAGTATTGGCAAGATATAAGATATAGATAAATGTTATTCCCGGAATATCAGGCTGATCCTTCAAAAAGAAATCCAAAAAAGGTATAAGACAAAGTCCGGCAATTCCTACAAATCCACCTACAACAGTGTACATAACCCTATACAGATTCATAAACTGTCTTATAGTCTTCTCATCTTCGCTTGCAATAGGTGTATACAGGAAATAATTCATAGCAACACCGATTCCAAGTTCTGAAAGTGAGAGCACTGACAAAATATTACCAAATACTCCGTTGATACCAAGATATGCCGCCGAGAACACATGTATGAATATTGTTCTCGTAACAAAAGACAATATTAAGTTAATTGTATAGCTTCCTGTGTTGGCAAGGAAATTAATAAATGAATTTTTTGTTCTCATTAATATAACCTAATCAATTCTATCTCTTGAAAAAATCTATCGTAAGTCGCATAATGTAGCTATGGATAATAAATTATTAATAAGTGCTGTTGTACCGGTATATAACACAAAAACCGAATATCTTGAAGAGTGTGTAAACAGCATTCTCAATCAGACATATACAAACTTCGAGCTTATCTTAGTAGATGATGGCTCTGATTCTTCTTGCGCCAAAATATGCGATGATTATGCAAATCGCGATTCACGTATTATTACCCTCCACCAGAAAAATGCCGGCGTAAGTGTTGCTCGAAACAACGGCATTAAAGTCGCGACAGGAGACATATTAACCTTCGTGGATTCCGACGATAGTCTTAAGCCTGAAGCCTGGTCTCTTGCTATTGATGCCCTTATAAAATACAATGCAGACTGTGCAGTCTTTGGCTGGACTGATTATTGCGAACTCGATACCTATATTCAACAAATCACTGATAAAGTCAGAGTTGTTGATGCAAATACATTTCAAATTGAAGTTGGTTCTGATAATTATAAATGCGGTGGCGGTTATCCATGGAATAAACTATGGCGCGTTAGCAGTCTCACCGCAAATGATAATTCAATTCCCAGCTTCAACCCTGCCCTCAACATGTATGAAGACAAGTTGTGGGTACTAGAGGCTGCAAGCTCCATTAACAATGTGGTCTTGCTCCCTGAACTTCTCTATAATTACAGATTTGTATCATCTAGCATTACACAAACTGAAGAGCAACGTATCCCACGTCTTCTTGTAGCATATGATGCCTACAAAGTAATTCTTGACTATCTACAAAAAGTCAATGACAAAGCCTATATAATGGCATATAATTTCTGCTTTGAATTCACCAATAATGATATACGTTTTCTAAGCGAGAACAAAGCCAGACACAAAGACCAGATTAAAAAATCCAAACAGGCTCTCAAAAGGCTATGTAAAAGAATAAGACCTAGAACACTATATGTGCCTATATGGAGTAAAGACTTCTTTGTATGGTTTTTTTATCACTATTTCTAGTAATAGCTCGCAGAACATGAAATTGCATTTTCATCAATCCACATATCTAATTCTTGGTCTAAATGTTAACCCACTAATCAATCCTCGAAACATTACATTAAGTCTAGCCTTCCTGTTGTCACTGGCGTATAGAAGGACTCGTGCGGAGTTAAGTCCAAAACCCGCAAAGTAAATACATATTTCCTTAGCTCCCAATTCTCTGGCTGTAGCAAAATCATTTCTATATGCATAGAAATATCTATCAATTCTTCCTATTTTATCTTTCGTGATATTAGAACCTTCATTATTATTCATCTTATGTATAACTTTACTGTCCACTACATTGTAGCAATTGAATCTAGCAGACATACGAAGTGTATATTCTTTGTCATCTCCCCAAATAAAGTACTCCTTGAGGGGGAGTCCCACTTCTTTAATGGCATCAGCTTTAAATAAAAGGGATACAAATGTAGCTGCCTTAACAGGACAGATTCCTCTATCCGCATATGCTTTCTCGATATCTGTAAGATTAGACTTATATGTCTGAATATTCATCTTACAGTCACTTCCATCTATCCATTTAACAGAAGAAGACAAGAAACCAAAATTGTCATGAACACTTTCTGTCACATTCATAAGTTGTTCTAAGGAATTCTCCTTAACAATGGTATCATCATCCATAATCCAGATATATTCATAGCCTTGTCTTACGGCATATTTCATTCCAGCGCTAAATCCACCGGCGCCACCTATATTCTTCTTAAGGCGTTTGTAGAACACATTACCACCTATAAGGTCAGCAATATACTTTCTTGTTCCATCTGTACTATTATTATCAATCACTATAATATCAACACTACGAGATGATGCTTGAAGCGCTTTTATGCACTCTCTTAGGAGCTCTTTTCTGTTGTATGTAACTACTATTGCTGCAACGTTGTTCATAATTCTCTCCTATGCTAAGTTGACAAGGGGACGGTTCTTTTGTCAACTTTTTTTGTCAACAATAATCTATGGTAAGTAGTCAGGATTCTTGCCAAGCCTTCCGGTTATACAATCCATCATAACACGCCTTAACATCTTAAGATTATATGATGCCTGTATACGTTTATCGGGATTAAGATACATAAGAAGACTCCCTGCATAAAACACGCTGTATTCTCCAAGTATCATAATACAAGTTAAAGGTCCAAGGTGTCTCTTAGCACAATCATAACGATTGCGATATCCGTAATAATGCTTCCATGTAATCCGGCTCAAGATATTGCCGGTTATATAATTAAGCACCGTCTTGTGATTAAGCTTAGCTTTAGGAACAAGAGCAATTCCACCGTCAATTCTTAGACAGAATTCACTATCATCGTACCATATAAAATATTCTTTATTAGGAAGGCCAATTCTTTTAAGTTCACTCCCTCTGATTACCAGACCACAGAAGGTCGCAAAATCAAAGCGTCGCGGCCTATCATACATTTCCCTCGGAATCATTTTCTCCCAAAAGATTAATCTAGAGCCCAGCCTTCTTCTGTGATATGGATCAATCTCGCCTTCTGTGTAGACGGCACCTGCATAAGCATTATACTCTGGATTATTATCTGCAAAGTCAATAATCTTCTTTATGTAATTTTTTTCAATCATTGCGTCATCATCAATAATCAGAACATAATCGAAATTCTTAGCAGATGCTATTTGAAGCGCCTTATGAAAACCACCGGCACCGCCCAAGTTGGTTTTCTCGTGATTAACAATCACCCTTTTATCCCTCAAGGAATCTAGATACTCCTTCGTACCATCATTACTGTTATTATTGACAACAATAACGTTTGTTACAGGATATGACTGACTAAGCACTCGCTTAATACACTCTTTTAGAAGCTCTATTCTATTGTAGGTAACAATCACAACTCCTACCGTCATCTATTATCTCCTATATAAGCTGTGACGCAAGACTGTCCACAAACAATTCATATGCAATACAATTGCCGTACGATTTTAATCAAGCGTTAGTATATGTTAGTGATTGATTAATCTAGGGGAATTCGTGCCAGGGAAGGCACGAATATGCGACAACTGAGCCTGGACGGCGAATTTGTCGCGGTCCCCGTCTAACGTATAATTACGACTGAACATCAATCAATTACATATACTCAGCGAAGATTATCATGAGTACGGGAATATATTGCATATGAGAAGTTTATGGACAGTTCGCTCTACATATTATCTATTGCTATACATATCGCTATAATACTTCTGATAATCTCCAGATGTCACATTCTTCATCCACTCTTCATGCTCAAAGAACCATGCAATAGTCTTCTTTATTCCTTCTTTAAACATTGTTTCCGGCTCCCAACCAATCTCAGCCTTAATCTTATCCGGAGCAATAGCATATCTTCTATCATGTCCTTTACGATCCTCAACATAAGTTATTAAGTCTGTACTGACATTTGCACGACGAGGATCATTTTCTGGAAGCATTTCGAGAAGTGTCTCAATAATAATATTAATAATCTCTATATTCTGTTTCTCGTTATGACCACCGATATTATATGTCTCGAATAACTTGCCCTTCTCTTGAACCATATCGATTCCTTTGGCATGGTCATCTACATATAACCAGTCACGAACATTCTTACCATCACCATATACAGGTAACTTCTTACCCTGAAGTGCATTGTTAATAATTAGTGGAATAAGCTTCTCAGGGAATTGATAAGGTCCATAATTATTAGAACAATTAGTTATATTAGCAGGGAATTTATATGTATCCATATAAGACTTAACAAGCATATCTGATGAAGCCTTACTTGCTGAATAAGGACTATGAGGGTCATATGGTGTTGTCTCATAGAAGTATGCATTAGGATCATCATCTAGTGTTCCATATACCTCATCTGTAGACACATGTAGGAACTTCTTTCCTTCCTTGAATGTTCCATCAGGAAGTTCCCATGCAGCCTTTGCACAGTTAAGCATTACAGCTGTTCCCAGTACATTTGTCTGAACAAAGACTTCTGGATTCTTAATACTTCTATCAACGTGTGACTCTGCTGCAAAATGAACCACTCTGTCGATATCGTTTTCCTCAAATATTTTAGCGATTGCGTCCTTATCACAGATATCTGCCTTAACAAATGTATAATTATCTCTGTTTTCCACGTCCTTAAGATTCTCAAGATTACCTGCATATGTAAGCTTATCAACATTGATGATACGAATCTCGTTATCATATTTACGGAACATATAATGAATATAATTACTTCCAATAAATCCAGCTCCACCTGTTACTAAATAAGTTCTCATGTTATTTCTCCTTTTTTATATAAGATTTATAAACTATTTTCATTCTATTCTTTAGGAACGAAAATCTTAAGATATATACTTCCAAGAAAACTCATAAGTTTTCTTATTCTAACACTTAACTCAATTTGCCATTTGCTCAAATTAAGTTCATCAGCGTATTTCTCCACCAACTGTCTATGTTCCGCAATGTATACATCTTCTTTTCCACCACCCATAACCTGTCCGGTATTAGAATCATTTCTTATCCTGAAATAATTAAGTGGTTTATGAACAATATAGATTTTACCATAATTAGCAAGTTTCATATAGAAATCATAATCAATAATATATACCAGTTTTTCGTCAAAACCACCAAGAATATCGTATGTTGACTTCCTAATCATGTTAGCAAGCGGTGCTCCAAGATAGTCTCTTGTAAAAACAGAAAATCTTGATGCTTCTTTACCATCCACAAGACCGGATTTATAATATCTCCTATAGAATCCCTTCGGTCTACCATTAAGATCAATAAATTGCGTATCAGATTGCACAAGATTAACTTCTGGATAAGCCTCCATTATCGCAACTTCTTTTTCTATTAAACGTCTGTGTAACAAATCATCTGCACATATAAGCTTAATATATTTGCCCTGACACAACTCCAGACATCTGTTCCAATTCCCTGCCATGCCAAGATTTTCTTTATTTTCAAATACTCTAACCCTGTTATCTCTGACAGATTTAACAACATCAACTGTGTTGTCGCTTGACTTATCATCAACAACAATAAGTTCTATGTTCCTATAACTTTGATTTAATATGTTTTCAATTGTTTCTAATATGTATTCTGCATTATTATATGCAGGTATACATACTGACACTAATGGTTTACTATTCATATAATGCCTCACTAATGTCTATTCGGGCATATTAGCCAAGTAATAATCTAAGGCATCCTCCCAATTAGCCATTGAGAATTCATCTGTTACTTCTTTTAAATGTGCATTTTCAAGAATTGAATACTTAGGTCTGTTTGCTGCTGCCGGATTAATAGCCGCATACTCTTCACTTGTAACATGATTTACCTTTGTTTTAATATCACATTTCTTATAGAATGCTTCAGTAAATTCGGCCCAATTAGTATCACCTTCACATGTGGCATGATAAATACCATAATCATCTGTTCCTTCTAAGAAATGTATCATCTTAGAAAGCTCTACTGCCGATGTTGGTGTTCCTAATTGATCACATACTACCGATACTTCGTCGTGAGTTTTAGCTGCATTAAGCATGGTTTTGACAAAATTCTTACCATCTCCATACAACCATGCAGTACGAAGAATGAAGTACTTATCAGCATTCTCCTGTACGAATTTCTCGCCTGCCAGCTTAGTTCTTCCATAGGCTGATACAGGATTAGGCTCATCTGTCTCAACGTAAGGTCTATTACCATCTCCAGCGAATACATAATCTGTAGAAATATGAATCAATTTAATATCATTCTCTTTCGAAACAATAGCCAGATTCTTAGGTCCTATAGCATTTGCCTGATATGCAACTTCTTCTCTTTCTTCGCATCCATCTACATTTGTGAATGCCGCACAATTAATTATTACATCAGGTTTTGTGTCCGTGCATACTTTTCTTACAGCTTCAAGATTCGATATATCAAGCTTAATAATACCCTCCATATCAATCATATCAGTCTTAATGAACTCGACACTATTTCCATATTCATTTCTAATAGCACGACCCAACTGACCATTACAACCTGTGACTAGAATCTTCTTCATAAACAACCTCCTATTAAAACAAACGATTAAGCGCTGAGAATATACCTCTTATACCTGCTCTAGTAATATTAGAGCTAACCCCTACTCCGTATGTAATCTTACCGGTTATAGGATTCATAAGCTTCATATAAGCAGCAGCCTTAGCGTGAGAACCCTGAGAAAGTGAATGTTCCGAGTAATCCTCTACACTAAAATCTACATCAGGGACACACTGTCTGATTGCAGTCTTAAGCGCATCAATAGGACCATTCCCTTCAGCCTCTGAATGCATGCTTTCTCCCCTGTATTTAAAGTCAACAGATACCTTGGTATCATCATTGCTTGATCTATCATCTACATCAACAAATATAAGTTCAAATGGTTCTTTCTTCTCAAAATACTGTTCTTTGAAAGCAGCCATAACCCTTTCAGGCTTAACTTCTCCGCCTTCTTTCTCGGAAATAGCCTGAATTACATTGGCAAATTCTCTCTGCATATCCTTTGGAATCTTATAGCCATAGATTGTATCCATAACAAAAGCGACTCCACCCTTACCGGATTGAGAATTGATTCTAACAACAGGCTCATACTCACGTCCTATATCAGCAGGGTCAATTGGAAGATATGGCACTTCCCATTTATCTTCTCCTCTTTCCTTTAATGCTTTAACTCCTTTGTTAATTGCATCCTGATGAGAACCGGAAAATGCTGTAAATACGAGTTTACCGGCATATGGATGTCTCATATCTACTTCCATCTTGCAACAACGTTCATAAATCTCAACAATCTCTTTTACATTTTCAATATTAAGATTAGGATTAATTCCCTGACTAAACATATTATAGGCAACTGTAAGAATATCAACATTTCCTGTTCTCTCGCCATTGCCAAGAAGTGTACCTTCTACTCTGTCTGCGCCTGCAAGAAGAGATAGTTCCGTTATTGCAACACCTGTTCCCCTATCATTATGTGGATGTACAGATAAGATAATATTATCTCTATCTTTAAAATGTGTGCTCATCCATTCAATCTGATCAGCATACACATTAGGCGTATTCATCTCTACTGTCGCAGGAAGATTAAATATAATAGGATTATCATTTGCCCTGCCCCATGCATCTTGTACAGCAGTACAAATCTCTAATGCAAAGTCAAGTTCAGTTCCAGTAAAAGATTCGGGTGAATACTCTAACTGAATATTACCATCAAAATTCTTCATTCCGGAAGTAACCATATTAGTTCCTGCTACAGCAATATCGATTATCTCTTCACGGGACTTATGGAATACAACGTCTCTCTGCAATGTAGATGTCGAATTGTAAATGTGGAATATTACATTAGGTATCCCTTGAATCGCCTCAAACGTTCTATCTATCAATTCCTGACGACATTGGCAAAGCACTTGAACTTTAACATCATCTGGAATCTTATTCTCCTTTACAAGTTTCCTTAAGAAATCATATTCTATCTGACTTGCAGCAGGAAATCCTATCTCAATTTCTTTGAATCCAAGTTTAAGAAGAAGTTCAAACATTTCCATCTTCTCTTCTACATTCATTGGTTCAATTAACGCTTGATTGCCATCTCTCAAATCCACGCTACACCATATAGGCGCCTTCTCAATTTCTTTATTTGGCCATGTTCTCTCAGGAAAATCCACAACAGGATTTCTCTTATATCTATTGTATTTTAACATTACTTTTCCTTCCTAATATTTTACTATAATTCATCAAAATTACTTTCTACTAATTCAACAAGGGCAACTAATGCCTCCTCTTCCTGCGGTCCATCACATATAATTTCAATCTCTTGACCTGCCTGAACGCTGGCTCCAAGTACACTTAACATTGATTTGGCATTAGCTTCATAGTTTTCTTTGTAAATAAATTTTATTTTTGTATCAGAATACTTTATTGCCTCATCACAAAACTTTCCAGCAGCTCCCATATGAAGACCTGACAAATTAGTGATAGTTACTCTCTTCTTTAACATATTTAACCTCTATTCCACAATAAGTTTTGTTGTTGTCGTCTTTGCCTGATACTCACTATCTAATGTAAGAACTACAGTAACAGAATGTGTTCCCTTTGAAAGACCACTAGCATCAACGTATCCACTTATTGTATTTTCATTTAGTTTGTTTAATTGTTCCTGCAAAGCAATTATTTCTACATTGACATATTTCTCATCAAACTCTCCTTTTAATCCACTTGCAAGATTGTTAATAGTGAGATTATCTGTAGGTATCTTAAAGACCTTTGATGTCTTGTTGTTTACGTCAACCTTAACTCTAACAATCGCATCTTCCGCATTAAGAACTTTAACATTCACAGGTAAGTATTGGTTAATGTCAACAGTTGTCTCGAAATCACTCACGATTGTATTAAGGTTAACAACTGTCCCTGGAATTATAACTTCCGTAACTCTGTTAAGATCTCTTGATTCACCCTTAATCTGTATTGAACTAGGATTAGTTGTTATTGAGGCAAGTGCAAGTCCATCCGCAAGGCTTCCTGATGTATCAACCCTTATTGGAATATTCTTCACCATACAAATTGCAGCAGTTACCTCTACCTTATCTTTACTAAAGTCAAGCTTAGATGTGTCAACCTGTTCCCCACTACTATTAACAGGAGTTAGTGCCACTACATCCGTCACATCTCGGTTGGCACCATCTACAGGAAGAATCGCTTCAACTGTAGCAATAGATGATATTACATCCTCTGGTCCATATAAAGTAACTGTCTTTGTGTTGGATGTAACTTCTTCTACGCCATATCCATCAGCCGGTTTACCTGATGTCTTTGGAACAATTGTAAATTGATTTGATTTAGCTTTACCTATATTAACTTCCATAGAATAAGTCTTTGTAGGAATGCTAATATTTTCAGCAAACTTTAGCGGAGTAATTGTTATGGGAACATATTGGTTGTTCTGAATATATTCCATATCCGCAGTTGCAGAAAAGTCACTTCCAGATAACTGTTCAAGAATTGATCTTTTTGCAGATACTCTAAAGGATACTGTATCACCAGAAACTATCTCGTAATATTTTCCCTGAGATAATATTACATCCTGATTAATAACTTCCACGTTAGTCGTAAAGGTCTTGGTCTGTGTAGGATCGTTTACATTCATAACAATGAACCAAAGACCGATAGCAAAAAGTACAGCTAGCAGCTTTAATCCTATATTATCAACAAATATCTTTTTCAATCTATTTTTCATGGCTCGCCCTCCTTTTCAAGAAGGATTTGCCAGCTTTTTCCTCACTTACTTCCTCCGGAAGCTGGATGCTTTTTAGCAGTTTAATTAATTCGTCTTTGGATATATCATGAATAAGTTTTCCTTCGTGAGTCACAGATACTTTACCTGTCTCCTCCGACACTATAATTGTTGTTGCATCAGTTGCTTCACTAACACCAAGGGCTGCTCTATGTCGCGTTCCCAGGTCCTTACTGATTTCTCTGCTGTCAGATATTGGCAGATAACAAGTTGCTGCAACGATTCTATCTCCTTCAACGACAACTGCCCCATCATGAAGCGGAGTATTCTTTTCAAAAATATTAATAAGAAGCTGACTAGATAAAACGGAATCCAATCTTATACCTGTTCTTTCATATTCATTTAGTTTAACCTTGTTCTCAATTACGATTAAAGCTCCTGTCTTAACTGCACCCATCTCGTATGCAGCCTTAACCATATCATTTAACGTCTTATCAGTAAATCTCTTTTCTCCACTTTTAGCTATTCCCATATTACGAAATAGAGAAGAAAGACTTCTTGAACCAAGACCATCTAAAGCTTTGCGGAGTTCCGGCTGGAATACTACAACAACAGCTATAAGAGCAACGCTTAAGAGCTTTTCACCAAGCCATAGAATTGTGCTCATCTGTAAAAACGCAGCTATAACAAAGAATATTACAATAACAAGAATACCTTTTAATAGGGTCCACGCTCTTGTGTCTTTGCACCATACCAGCAAACGATAGAAGAAGAAGGCAAGAATTATTACTTCAATTACATCAATAAGTGTGATGTCTGGTATGTATAATCCAAGATAGTCTCCGGACCATGAATCCAACGCATCTTTTACTCTTGTTATAAAATCCATAAACTTCCTCCTTTCTCAATCTATTGTTTATTTTTATTATTCTATTTATTCCTTATTTTCATCCATAGACGATGGTTTATCTTCTACTTTTCCAGCATTATAGAAACCCTTACGACTTCTTGTAATTCTAGTAACCCGTTTTTCTTCTTTTGCAAGTTCAATCTTAGGAATCGCTGTAACATAATATACATAGTCATCATCCTCAAATTGAACTCTTTCAACTCTTTCATAATCCAAATCTCTAAAAATATATGTCATTGCAAAACCTACTACAAAAGAGACGGCGTTTGCAACAATTAACATAGGCACTTTACTTAGATTCCCTGTAGTCACATATCCTATAAGCATAAAGGCCATCTCGATAAATATACCGGTTACAATGGCTACAAGCCATGATCTGGTTATCTCCAGATTCCTAATAAGAATAATTGCAACAAACATAGCAACCAGACTTGCAACATAAATATACAGCAAAGGATTTACAACCATTTTCTGAGCAATAACATCTATTACTGTAACATCACTATTTTCCTCAAGAAAAAGAGATGCATTTTCTCTTATCGTCTTAAAATAAAACGAAAGAAGCCCACCACATATTACTGATGTTACGTCTCGCATCTCACCTACAAGCGCTGATCCCACAACTATTGGATAGGGCATCTGTATCTGAAGAGCAATTGGTATGTAGCTGATATTAAATATATGTTTTGCACCATAGAAAATACTTATGCCGCAAGAAACCACCATTAGAATCAGTGCAACCAATGCCACCTGTCCAGATAATCCTGTCAATTGAACAAATGTGTATATCATTACAATAAGTCCACCTGCTCTCATAGGGATGAACGCACAGGCAATTGCCAACACAATGGCAAAAAGAGGATCTGTAAGGAAATCTATATATCCAAAATAATGATTTATAATAAGAAAGCTGCAGAGAGCAATTAATCCTTTTCCAACAATCTTAAGCCATCTGGCATTTGAGAAAAAGAAGTTTCTCATTGCATCTCTTATCTTAACAGTTCTATTCATATATCTACCCGGTTTTTTATTTCTCTTTGTAAATATTATCTAACACCTTGTATTGCTCTGTCATATAGTCGCGCTTGGTTTTACTATCATCATATCTTTCCATAGCCTTTTTCTTTCCACTCTTTATATAGAAATATGTATGAAACACAAAACCACTAGTAGCAACAACACCAAATACTATCCACGCACCAGTCGGCACACTTCGTGTATAAATGGCTATCATAGCCGAAATACCCACAATGCAATACATTATGTAGAAAAGAACTGCTGCCACTACATATATAACAGTCCAAAGACTCACATAATTCTTTTTACTATAATTATCAGCAATTCTTATTTTGTCTTCTTCTCTTTTCTCAAACATGGCCATCTTAGTCATCTGATGAGCACGTCTTGTATCAATCATAGCCTCTCCTCAAAAAGCATATAAATCAACTTGTATATTATATCATAAGGACTACTCTAATAACAAGTTTTTCAATTTTGATTTTTCCCAAAAATATGCTATAATCCCTCATTGGATTGGAGGCATTATGATACGAACAATTCTAACAGTTTTATATGTATTTTTATTTCTGGTATTAGGACTACCCGTAATGGGTGTAGAATGGATTATAGGCAAGTTCAACAGACATGCAGGAGATATCGCATCTCTTCGTACTGTTCAATGGGGCTTTAGATGCTGTCTCTTCATTAGCGGAGCAAAACTGGATATAAGAGGACTTGAGAACCTTCCTACAGATCCAGACAAGCCTGTATTATTCGTGGGAAATCACAATAGTTTCTTTGATGTAATTATTATGTATACACTTTTCCCGGAAAGAACAGGTTTTATCGCCAAAAAGGCTTTTAAGAAAGTTCCTTGTCTTAATCTATGGATGATGAGACTATATTGCTTATTCCTAGACAGAAAAGATACTAAGCAGGGGCTAAAGATTATCCTTAAAGCTATTGACTATGTCAAAGAAGGCATATCAATCTTTGTCTTCCCTGAAGGCACCCGTTCTAAGGATGGCAAAATGATTCCATTTAAGGCAGGAGCGTTCAAAATATCAACAAAAACAGGTTGCCCTATTGTTCCTGTTGTGCTTAGTGGAACGGCAGATATTTTTGAAAACCATTTGCCAAAAATCAAGAAAAGAGATGTTGTTATAACTATTGGCAAACCAATTGATCCAAATAGCCTTGAGAAAGAAGAGAAAAAACATATTGCAGATTATACCCATAAAATTATGGAAGATATGCTTGTGGAGAACAATAAGGCTCTCGCCCATATACAGAATAGTAAAAGCGCTCGTTAATCGAGCGCTTCTTTTATCTTATTAACAATAAATGTGAAATTCATAAAATGAGATGCTTTCACAAGTATTGTATCACCTTTGTTTAGTTTAGGAATCACATAATCTAATAGTTCTTCTTTACTATTCTCCCCTGTAAAAGCATTTGCCTCTACTCCTTTTCCTTCCAAAGCGTCAACAATGGATTTTGATAATTCTCCTACCGTAAATACCGCATCTACTTTATTATCTAATATACTTTTATATAAGTCCCTATGAAGATTTAGTTCATCCTCACCTAGTTCCCCCATATCTCCAAGAATCGCTATCTTTCTACCTGTAGCCATTCCCAAAACTCCAAGTCCAGCTCTAACTGAAGCAGGATTAGCATTATAACAATCATCTATTATTGTTATGCCGTTTACTTCAATAAAATTTGTTCTTCCCGCTATAGTTGCAACATTTTGCACACCCTTTACAATACTATCTATTGGTTCTTCAAGTGTATCTGCGACTGCCACTGCGGACACAGCATTACTTACATTATGCTCTCCCGGAAGCGGAATTGTAATATCAAGATTAATATCACCTTTTATCCTGGCTTTCATCCCATTAAACCCAAGGCTTTCTATGTCATATGCCTGATACATAGCACCATTTCCATCTTTACAAGAATATGTGACAATCTTCGCATCTCTTGGAATAATAGAATTATCAATGGTTGAAAGCTTATCATCATCTATATTAACGACGATTGTGGCATTACTATTCAGATATTTCAAAACTTCTGTTTTTGCTTTAAGAATACCATCTCTTGTCTTGAAATTCTCCAAATGGCATTGTCCTATATTTGTAAAAACAACTATATCTGGACGTGCAATTTTGCCTAGTATTGTCATTTCTCCAAAATCAGAAACTCCCATCTCAACTACAGCAGCCTCATGTTCTTCTGTAATTGATAAAATAGTTAGTGGAACGCCCAAATCATTATTATAGTTACCTTTAGTTTTAAGCACACTATACTTCTCCGACAAAACAGATGCTATCATTTCCTTTGTACTTGTCTTTCCAACAGAACCTATCACCCCAACTATGGGTATTGTCAATTGATTTCTATAGTATGTTGCAAGATCTCTAAGTGCATCTTCAGTAGAATCCACAAGAATATATGGGCCCTTATAATCACCTTCTTTTTCGACTATAACACCAAGAGCACCTCTGTCAAAAGAATCATTTACAAATGTATGACCATCAACTCTATTGCCACAAATCGCTGCAAATATAAAGCCTTTCTCGACCAAACGATTATCCATCACAACACCTTTGGCATTGCCTCCTAACTTCTTATGACAATATAATTTTCCATTTATTGCACTGGCAATCTGTTCTAGCGTCATGTTTTTCATAGCTATCCTCTTTTATACTTTTTTAGAGAAATATTAATAATCTCTTCGCACAAATCATTGTAGTCAATTCCTATACAAGCTGCTTCCTGAGGAAGTAAACTTGTGGGTGTCATTCCTGGAAGGGTATTGGCTTCCAAACAATATATCTCATTATTTTCATCTAATATAAAATCCATTCTGGAATAAGTCTCTATGCCAAGGCCTGCTGCCACCCTCTCTGCATACAACTGCATCTTAGATGATATTTCATCTGGAATATCGGCAGGACATGTCTCTTCAGCTGCACCCTTTTTGTATTTATTCTTATAATCATAGAAACCTTCTTTAGGTGCTATCTCAATTACAGGAAGAGCCACTCCCTCTATTACACCTACAGAAAACTCTCTACCCTTAATAAAGTCTTCAACTATAACTTCATCTTCCCATCTAAATGCCTCATCTAAGGCATGCTCATATTCCATTATATTATTAACAATAGAAACACCTATAGAAGAACCTCCACAGCTTGGCTTGACCACACATGGAAATCGCGGTGCGTCATTATTTGATTCTGCAAATCTTTCTTGCTTTTTTAGAGAGAAGCCACCAGGAAAAGGCACATCATATCCTCTTAGATGTCCCTTCGTCATGCCTTTATCCATAGCAATAGCAGAACTAATATAATCATTACCAGTATATTTTACTCCCAGAAGATCAAATGCAGCCTGAATTTTGCCGTCTTCTCCATTCTCTCCATGAAGCGCTATAAATACTATATCAGACATCTGACACAACCTAATTACATTAGGACCAAAGAAATTATCTGATTTATCTTTTCTACTTCTTTTGATTGCAACAATATCCGGTGCCTCTGTTGGAATATCTCCCACCTTGACACTAACTTCTTTACATCTGTTAAATATTCCTTCTAAGTCTTCCTCTTTATCAGAGTATCCCATAAATACATCAAGAAGAATCGCATTATGTCCATTTTGTCTTAGTGCTGAAGCAATCATCTCTCCTGATTTGAAGGATACATCTCTTTCAGTACTTAATCCTCCAGCCAAAACAACTATATTCATCATTTCACTCCTTTAATAAATGCGATTATAGTTTATACCATTTAAGCAAGAGTGTCTAGAATAATTGTATTAAATATGGGGTGTTTGGGAGTTTTTTCAATTTTTCTCCCTTTAGAACATCTTTTTTTATGCAATTACATATGGCTTTAGAAAGAGCCAGATCTATGTATGCTTTATTAACATTTCCTTTTTGACTAAGACAATACATTCTATTCCAAAGCAGTCTATTAACCAGTCGAAGACCTCCACCTTCGAAGCAATATCTAAGTCCCTTCTCAGCAAAAATCTCAGCCTCATCATACATATCAAGTCCGGATAATGCTGCGCTAATATTACAATAGAGTGACGCCATTTCTTTAGGATATATTATTCCATCACTGCATTTGTCTTTATATCCATTGATAAGACTAACCCATATATCAATAGCGTTCTTATAATCCTTCTGAAGAAATTTACCTATTCCAATAAGATTATACATCCTGACTTCTATCCTATCGAAAGTTGCCTTATCGCCTTTTATTCTGGATTTTCTACAAATGTCTAAAAGTTTTCCAACCTCTTTGCAAAGGTAGTAACCGTATTGAACTAATTCAACACCCTCGTCCCTCTTACTATGAAGCGCAAGTTCTGTACTTGCAAACAGCAATTCAATGAATTTATAAATGCACTTCTCTTTATTATCAAAATCTTTTCCTTCTCTGGTAATATATCGCAATTTATCCATGCATATCTCAGCCTTGGATATCTCATTTCTCTCAAGATAATTAATTGTCATACGAGACAGATTAAACACTTCATAATCATAATCTCCCATATAATCATCATAGAGTATACCTTCTTCTCCCATCTTTTCCACAAGAAGTGTAAAAACTTTTCTTGAAGGATATTGATCACCGTTTTCAATTCTAGAAAGAGTACTTATGGAACACACGCCTTCACATAACGTCTCTTGAGTAATACCCTTCCCAATTCTGCATTTTCGCACAACACTACCTATTATTTCCTGCTTCATAACTCCCCCCTCGAAACATGATTTTAGTCATTGTATCAATTAATTAAAAGAATGTAAAAATCAAAACCCCTCCAAAAATAGAGGGGTTTTGCAATAATTTTGTTAATATTTCTGTATAATTAAGAATTTAAAGAGACTAATTTCTCATATCCCAAGAATTGTACACACTCTGCTGTTAATTATTACATATTTCACCTTAACATTTTAGTGACAATTCACGAAATTTAAAATTCTGGCTCTATAAGCCCGTATGTATTGCCCTTTCTCTTGTATACAACATTTACCTCATCTGTTTCAGCATTCATAAATACAAAGAAATCATGACCAAGAAGCTCCATTTGAACACAGGCATCCTCTGGATACATAGGCTTAATTCCGAATCTCTTCGTCTTAATGATCTTAATCTCATCTTCATCATCGGTACCATCAATATCTGCGAAATCATCACTAAAGAATCCCGCAGTTTGTTTCTTGGTTACAAGCTTACTACGATACTTCTTAAGCTGACGTTCGATTACTTCTTCAACAAGGTCAATAGATACGTACATATCATTGCTCACCTGCTCTGCTCGGATAATATGACCTTTCATTGGAACGGTAACTTCTACTTTCTGTCTTTCCTTCTCAACTGACATTGTCACATTGGCTTCAGTATCCCTATGAAAATATTTATCAAGCTTTGAAAGCCTTTCTTCTACTGCCGCTTTAAGACCATCTGTCAGCTCGATATTTCTTCCTGTAATATTAATCTTCATAGCAACCCCCTCCTTGTTACTCATCACAACACCTGTACACCGTGTGTCTTCTTAATTGATTAGCTAATTAGATGTCATGATTATTCTCTTATGCCTTAATTATAACATAATGATATTGATTATGTTAAAATAAATAATATGAAATTTATTCGGAGGTGATACGATGAATAAGAATGCATTTATAAGCGGAGCATCGCGAGGAATAGGAAAAGGAATTGCCGAGTCCTTGGCAAGCGCAGGCTATAACCTGGCACTGTGTTGCATTAACAATATAGATCCTCTTAGAGAATTCGCCTTTTTACTACAGAAAACCTTTGGAGTACATGTTAAAGCATATAAGCTTGATGTCTCTAGCCCTAAAGAATGGGAAAATATATCTTCAGAAGTGTTAGCAGAGTTTGGTTCTGTTGATGTAGTCGTAAACAATGCAGGGATATCATATATTGGACTTATTACAGATATGAGTGAGTTTGACTGGGATAGAATTATATCTACCAATCTGAATTCTGTATTCTATTCCACGAAGGTATTCCTGCGGTCAATGATTAGTCGTAAGTCAGGTCATATCATCAACATATCTTCTATGTGGGGCGAAAAAGGAGCATCTTGCGAGGTGGCATATTCTACAACAAAGGGTGGCATTAATGCATTTACGAAGTCCTTAGCAAAAGAGGTGGCTCCCAGTAACATCTCTGTTAACGCAATCTCCTGCGGTGTAATTGATACAGATATGAATTCCTGCTTTAGTGATGAGGAGATGAATTCTCTTATTGATGAGATTCCAGCAGGCAGACTGGGTACGCCCTCAGAAGTAGGACAATTGGTATTGTCAATTCTAAACTCTCCATTATATATGACAGGACAGATTATAGGAATTGATGGGGGAATTTGACAAGGGGATTTGACAGGGGGACGGTCCTTTTGTCAACTTTTCAATATGCATAAAGCATTATGCAATAATAAAAACATATAAAAACGGCGTTTAATAAAAAATTAATAAAATGTTAATAATTTTTCAACAAAATGTGTGTTATAATGTCTCTAACACATTTTCTGTGTTGTACTTTATTATTTATATTTCAAGGTTATCTATATTTTCATATCAACGATTCCCACAATAGCTATGCAAACATACAATTAATATTATAAGGAGGACAATGTACATGGGGAGAAAAGCAAGAATAAGAAGTTCAACAGGTATTTACCATATAATAACTAGAGGGATTAGCAAGCAAGTATTATTCGAGGATACTAACGATTATTACTATTACTTGCACATTTTAAATAAATACAAGACAGAACACGACAGCAAACTATATTGCTACTGTTTAATGAGCAATCATGTTCATTTACTCGTGCATGATACTAACGGAACAATTGATTGTCTTATGAAACAAATTGGCGTCTCGTATGTAGCATATTACAACAACAAATATAATCGTATAGGAACACTATTTCAAGAAAGGTATAAGAGTGAACCAGTCGAAAATGAAAGATATTTTAAAACTGTTTTACGCTATATATTGCAAAATCCTGAGAAAGCGCAGATTTGTCCGGTTGATATTTATCCATGGAGTTCATACAAAGAATATGCAGATAATATTTTCAGAATAACAGATATGGCGTTTGCTCTATCTCTTTTTTCAAGTCGTCAGCAACTAATAGAATTTGTAAAATCAACTGCTGACGATATATGCTTAGAACATAACCCCCGAAGAATAACTGATGAAGAAGCCTCATCCATCATAAAGAGAGAGTTACAAATTAAATCCGGCACTATCATTCAATCATATAACAGGCTTGAAAGAGACGCCGCATTATATAAACTAAAGTCTTTAGGATTAACTGTACGTCAAATTGAACGGTTGACCGGTATTAATAGAGGTGTTGTAGCCAAAGCGGGCAAAAAAAGTTGACAAAAGGACCGTCCCCTTGTCACCTTACGATAAGCCTTCTTAACAGAAGTCTAACATCCTCCTCATTCCATATTACAGGAACTGGGTATGCTGGATTAGCTTCCTCAAGAGCGCGGGAAATAATTATATCAAAATCTTCTTCTTTAAGCTCTTTTACTTTATCAGGAATATCCATCCTCTTGTTCATTTGCTTTATTGCATCTATAAAGCTTTCTGCTTTTTCTTTATCAGAAGCTCCTTCTATTCTGACGACATCAGCAAGCTCAGCAAGAGACTTATATGCGCTCTCGCCATATTGATCCATTACAACAGGAAGAATAATCGCATTTGCATATCCGTGTGGAAGGCCATAAAGTGCTCCTAATGCATGTGCAACAGCATGTACATATCCTACAAAGTTATTGGTAAATGCTACTCCTGCATAGTAGGATGCCATTAGCATCCTTCCTCTTGCTTTTATGTCTGAACCATTATTATAAGCATTTTCCAGATTCTCAAATATCATTCTAACTGATTTTTTTGCAAGTTTCTTAACCATCAAAGAAGCATACAGATTCGTATATGTCTCTACAGCATGAGTTAATGCATCCATTCCCGTGGCTGCCGTTATGTGCTTAGGAAGACTAAGAGTAATCTCAGGATACATAACCGCATATCTTGGAACGAGACCAAAGTCTGTTATAGCATATTTGTAATGAGTTCCATCAACTTCATCTGTTATGACGGCTGCAACTGTAGCTTCAGAGCCTGTTCCAGCTGTTGTCGGTACAACATACAAATCAGGTATAGGATTCTTAATCTTGAACATTCCCCGCATATCCCTAACCTGCAAAGTCGGATTAGTTGCTCTTGCTCCGATTATCTTAGAAGCATCCATAACGCTACCGCCGCCAACGGCGATAATACATTGACAACCATTTTCATTATATATTGTAAGGGCTTCCTCGATACACGTAATTGTAGGGTCGGGCATTATACCGCTGTAAATGCTATATTCAATACCCTTTTTCTTCAATTCTTCGAACAACGGCTCTAGGGAACCTCTTTTAATAAATCCCGCAGTTGTAACGACAAGCGCCCTGTTATTGCCGTCGCTTTTTACAATATCAGGTAGTTTAAGTATGCTTTCCTTTCCCTTAATCAGATTCGGTCTTCTAATCTTTGCGAATCTTATATATGTGCTTACAAATCTTTGTCTTAACCTGATTATTTTCTCCATATTAAGTCTCCCTTGCTTTTAACAAAAATACATTGACAAAAGGACCGTCCCCCTGTCAACATGTCATCTATTTTGATTTGAAATTGATTTTCAAATCAACAACCTCTGCCTCTGTTCCAACCCTAATGCCCGGTCCATAGAAACCGACGCCAGATGTAACGACACTTGTCATATCACCCTTATCAAGCAATCCCCTAGAATTCTCCCATATTATCTTACTTGTAAAATTAAGAGGGAATATCTGTCCATCATGAGTGTGTCCTGACATATCTACGTCAACACCTGCATCTGCAAGTTCCTGTAATTCTCTAGGCTCATGATCTATCACAAGAATAGGTCTTCTCTTGTCAAGCTCAGCTGTTAAAGCCGCTGGTGTCTTTCTACCATTAATACCTCGTCCCTCTTTAGAATAATCTGGTCTGCCATATAAGTAGAAGGAATCATCTATTAATACATATTCATCCCTAAGATTGACAACACCTGCCTTTTCTAAGAATTCATCCATTCTGGAATCTGCTACCAGCTTCTCATCTGATGGAAACGTAAATCCTGCAATAATCATCTCATCAATATCATGATTTCCATATACAGCATATACCCCATACTTTGAATTTATCTGCTTATAAATATCAATAAGCTTGTCCGGATTATCAAGGGCATCATAATTGTTATCAAATATATCTCCAGCCATTATTACAATATCTGGATTATAAGCGTTAATCTTATTAACCATATCCTGCATCATACTCGTTCCTACAGAATACCCCATATGTTGATCTGCTACAATTACCACATTAAGCGAGTCTAATTTACCTGCATCTTTATCAACTTCTATCTCATATTCAGAAGTATTTATTGTTCTTGCCTGAATTCCTCCAAAAACAGCTATTGATGCTATTATTAATACAACAACTAAACCAAGAGCAATAAACTTAGTCCTGGATATTGTAGTCTCTGATTTTGGAATTTTCTTAACCTTTCTAGTTATTATTCGAATAAGATCTAGTATTCCAATAATCAGAAGTATATATATTACAACGCCATACCAATATGTCCCTGCAACATTAAATATCCTTCTAACACCACCTTCAGGAACAAGTGCTGCTATATACATTCCCATACAAAGAGTCCAGTACACAATATGAATCGGAATACGAACTCCTATCTTAAGACGTCCTTTGCATATTGTATCAAGCCACTTCATAAACCACATACATACATAGTAATTCGCTATAATATAGATTGGCAATATTAACAAAGCTATCATAAGAATCTCCTATAAAACCACATTACATTGTTCATATTATACCACTACTTACGATTTTATGATATAATATGCAAGATTATAATTAAAGGGGTAAAAAATGATAATAGATAGAAAAGAAATCAAAAGAGACGCAAAAAAATCTGTAAAAACTCATTATTTCATATTTGTTATAAGCTTACTTTTGTGCGCTGTTATTGGTGTAATGTACACTTCCTCTACATATATATTTACCATACTCAAAGGAGGTAATGAAGAAACCTATAATGAAATCACCTCTAAAATTGCTGAAAATGCTCATTTCAACGAAGACGGCGAACTGGTTATTAACAACAGTATCTACGACTCAAGTAATGATATGGCCGAAGAAATAACCGATTACATTTATGGCAAAAAAGACGATGCTTTAAATATTGAAAACCAAGTTAATACAATTAACGAGAACCAGCCTGACGAACATGTTGGAATCATAACACTAGGTTATAAAAATGGTGTACTTGCTTCCCTCGTTAACAGCTTTAAATCAGGTTCTATTATACTTACTCTTTATAAATCAGTTTCTAAAGTAGTATCTGATCCGTCTGTATCAACTATAATTGTTCTAATCATAAGTGTATTGATATACACAGGTTATAGAGCATTTATTAAAAATGCCCTGTGGCTTACAACCAAAAGGCAATTTGTTGTGGGGCAGACTTATGAGAAAATCACTGCCAGAAGTTACCTTTTCTTATTTGGGAAAAAGGCATTTTTTAGAGCATGTTTTACTTTTATAATAAAGGACATACTTGTACTTCTATGGTCTCTTACCATTGTAGGAGGTATAATCAAATACTTCTCATATTTCATGACATCATATATATTAGCAGAGAATCCCAGACTTAATTCAAAGCAGGCAATCACTTTGTCTCGCAAAATGATGAATGGACACAAATGGGAATTATTTGTTCTGTGTCTCACTTTCGCAGGCTGGGAAATTCTCAACATTTTAACATCAGGACTTCTTGGATTATTCTTTTTAAATCCATATTTGGAAGCAACATTTGCGCAATTCTATCTCAAGTTAAGAAAACAGGCAATTGATAATAAAATAGAAGGATACGAACTTCTAAATGATAGATTTATCTGCAAAAAGCCGACTATCGAAGAAATTAATGTTGCATACGCAGACCTTAAAGAAATCTATGAATCTTCACCATCAGAGCCTGAGAAATATACAGGAATTAAGGGATTCTTTGCAAATGTACTTGGAATAGTACTTTACTACAACGCCAAGGTAAAAAGAATTAACAAACAAGAAGAGATACTTCTTCTTGCCAAGATGTATTCAGGCATCGCCAAAGGCAAGCTATATCCAGAGAGGCTGCATCCTCTCTTCAACGATAACAATAACAACAAAAAAGTTCAGCTGAAAACACTTCACTACTTAAGAAGATATTCAGTACTTAGCATTATCTCTATATTCTTTATAGGATGTTTAATTGGCTGGTTATGGGAAGTTGCTATTCATCTGGTTGAAGATGGAGTCTTTGTCAACAGAGGTGTGCTACATGGCCCCTGGCTTCCAATATATGGAACAGGCGCAATAATGATTCTTGTAGTCCTCTACAAGTTCAGAAAAAATCCATGGCTTGAATTTTTGACAGCAGTTATACTTTGCGGTATTGTAGAATATTTTACGTCATGGTTTTTGGAGGTCACTCATAACGGCCAGAAATGGTGGGATTATACAGGCTATTTCCTCAACATCAATGGTCGAGTATGTGCTGAAGGCTTGTTAGTATTTGGAATTGCGGGAATAGCATGCGTATACGTACTTGCTCCCCTTATTGATAACTTTATACAGAAAATCAACACCAAAATACTACTTCCGGTTGTTGTTGCACTTTTACTTTTATTTGCTGCTGATAATATCTATTCCCACTTCTATCCCAACACTGGAAAAGGTATTACAGACTATGACAAGAACCAGCAAACAACTCAATCTCAATCAAAATAATCATCCATCATATTTCTTAAGTATATAATCGGGCTGATGAGTATCAAGATACTTGTCAGCCATTTTTTGATTTTTGACAAAGACGCCTTTATAAGACTTTGACAACAGCTCTTTATGCATCTTAAGATCTTTAGGCGAATCATCAATAACTAGAACTGTCGGCTTATCCTCACTTTCACTATTTCTCATAATCTCTTCTACTTCATCGCTGCTAAGAAGCAAATCATCAGGCAAATACTCTATCAAAGCTTCTTCGCATTTATCATAGCTAATAGGTTTTGTAAGATACGCATCAAACCCTTCATCAATATAAATCTTTGATGCTCCTGCAGTGGCGTCAGCAGTAAGGGCTATTACCGGCACGCTTCCCTTTATATTATCTTTCTTAAGGATATGAAGCGTATCTACTCCGTTTAGTTCAGGCATCATTATATCAAGGAGTACACAATCGTACCTTTCCTTCTTCATCTTATCAATGCATTCCTTACCAGAACTTGCCGTATCAATTTTTATCCGGGTTATTTTTAGAAGATTAGAAATAACCTTAAGATTCAATTCATTATCATCAACAATCAGTATTTTTGCGTTTGGTGCCATTAGTTTTATGCTTTTTTTGTCTTTATTTTTGTTATAAACTTCTCTATCTTTTAAGTTTCCTATAGGTTCATAGTCTGTTACTTTTTGAATTATATGAATTGAAAAGGTTGTACCTTCTCCATATACGCTTTCAACATCAATATGACCGTCCATCATAATTACAAAACTTTGTGCAATACTAAGTCCAAGTCCTGTGCCTTCAACATTTTTATTCCTAATCTCATCAAGCCTCTGAAACTTTTTAAATATTTTATTTTTTTCTTCTTCCTTAATACCTATTCCTGTATCACTTACATTGATTTTTAATTCTATATTATCTGGTTCTTTATCTATTCTTGAGAAGGAAATATCAACGCTTACACTACCCTCTTTCGTATATTTGACAGCATTATTAATTACATTAATCATAATCTGTCTAAGCCTTAATTCATCACCAAAGAGATGCTCTGGTGTGTGTTCATCTACTGTAACACTAAAGGACAGGTTCTTGTCCTTTGCTTTCTTCTCCACCATATTACTAACATCAAGAACTACAGCACTAAGTTTATAATCAGAATTCACCAGAGTCAGCGCACCTGATTCTATCTTAGAAATATCAAGAATATCACTTATTATTCCAAGAAGAGTTTGACTTGCTGACTTTATATCCAATGCATAATCTCTTATTACGTCGCTGGCAGTTTCACGTAGAATCATTTCATCCATTCCAACTATAGCATTAATAGGAGTTCTTATTTCATGGCTCATATTGGCAAGGAAAATGCTTTTAGTCTCATTAGACTTATTAGCAACCTCTGTCATTTTCTCTAGCTCGTCCATCTTTTCATGAAGATTAGTAACATCGCTTATTACAAATTGATGCCCCACCAGATAATTAGCTTCTCTAATCTCATCTACATGAATAGTATATGTGTGCTTACTGTCTTCATAATCTCCCCCACCATTTAAATAAATTCTCTCAAGCATCTTATCATCATCTATATGATGAATGGAATCTATTATGGGAATCATCTTTTTGGCAGAGTCATTGTGAAATATAATATTATTATCCTGATCGGCAACTATTATTCCAACAGGTCCTCTAAACATAACATTAACAATAGCAGCCTGAATAGAATCAAAGAAATCAAATTTAACAAGAAGTATTGCAAGACAAATGACAATAGCAAGAATAAAATAAATTGTAATATCTGTACCAATTAACTCCGTTGCATAATAAGATATGGTTGATAGCACAAACATTGCAGTTACAATCAGAATAAACACTATACGAATCTTAGTAATTCCTTTATACCTTTTTAATGCCATACTGCATATTACAAGGCACGCAACGAAAACCACAAAAAGATCTATTGGAAATACAACATTTATAATTATGAATTCAAAACTTGATAAGGACGCAACCTGACCAGCCACAGAATTCCAGTCATGATCTATATAATTTGAATAGTCAATGTGGACGAGTGTAGATACAATTGCAATTACAATAACCGCCTGAATAATGTAAAAAGCTTTTGAAATATTAGCACCGGATATTTTCTCCACCAAACGAAGTAATATAAGAGATGCAGCCACCATACCTATATATTTTGTCTTAAAGGACATTACTAATTCCGGGAGTGAATCACTACGAAATTCTAATAGAAGCCCTAATTCAATAATAATTAAGGCAGTAAAGAACATAACAGCAACAGCCTGAATTACAGAAGGTTTAGACAATAGAATCTTAACAAGCATAGTTACTGTAATTATTAAAGTTATTATACAAATTGCAATATAAAAGTACGAATACATATAATACCTCCCAACTGGAAATACTATTTATACGTTAATATTCTTCTTCGCTTCTTGTGCTTCAGATAGTGCCTCCTCATACTCAAATTCTTCAATATATCTCTTGGCAAGATCAATATGATTTTTGGCAATAATATCTATTCTATAACTATATATTTCTTTCAAATCGGCTCTTGCTCTATCATCATCAAAATCTTCACAGGCAGCTACAAAATCATCTAACAGTTCCACTACTCTGCTATTATTACTAATCTTATCTTCTGACGATTCTTCTTTTTCATCATTTAATTGCTTATTAATGAAATCAACCACTTCTTTATACTCCTGGAGGAGCATCTGATTGGCCTTATCAAATTCTGCCTCTTCTCTGGCATTAGGCGTTTCTTTCGAATATTTCTTCCCTAGCACCTCACATCTCTCAGCAACCTTAGAGATTTTATCCATACCAATTGTTCTAAGATTACTCTTAAGGGAATGAACATGAGTAACATAATGTATATACATACCCATCTCGAAATTCGAAGATATATCTAAGCGATTCTTCTCATAACATTGAGCAAATGTTCTAAGTGCAATTTCTAATTCTTCATCTCCACCTGTATATTCATTTGCCTTTTTTAAATCGAATCCAAAATTTCTAAATTCCTTCTCATTAATCATATTACCCTCTATCCTAATATAGCAACTACCTTATTAACCAGATCATTCTTATTAGCCGGCTTAACTATATAGCCCTCCGGCTTTAATTCCGTTAATGTCTTAATAACAACTTTCTTCTCCGTAAGTCCCGTGAGAAAAACAACAGGAATATCTCTCGTCTTAGAATTCGCTTTAAGCTTATAATAAACCTGCGCACCTGATTCTTCAGGCATAAGAAAATCCAGAAATATCAAATCGCAATTATGACCTTCAAGAAATTTAAGCGCAGACTTGCCTGAGTTTACGGCTGTTACATCATAATACTCTCTCAAGTAACTCTTCATCATATTAAGTTGCATTACATCGTCATCGACGACTAGTATTCTTTTTCTTTCGTCTCCCATAATATGCACCTTCAAAATTATTATATCATATTATTCGTATTCAATACCCACTAATGTTAATCCACAAGCAGGTGCCGTAGGTCCGGCTTTCTCTCTATCTTTTCCTTCAATAATATCAATAATTTCTTCTGGCTTAATTCTTCCCTGTCCAACAGCGATTAATGTACCTGCAATAATCCGAACCATATTGTATAGAAATCCATTTCCCCTACATCTTATTACTATCTCATCATCTTCTTTTCGCACATCCACAGAATAAAGAGTTCTTTCAAATGTTTTCACTTGAGCTTTAACAGAACAAAATGCCGAGAAGTCATGAGTTCCCTCAAAACTCTTTGCCGCTTTAATCATCTTGTCTATATCAAGGGTGTGATGATAATGATATGTATTGAGACGTCTAAGAGGATCTTGAAATGTTCTATTAAGAATTCGATATTCATACGTCTTAACAGATGATACGAAATGCGGATGCCAATCATCATCCACTCTACAGGAATCTAGAACAACTATATCTTCAGGAATCCTTGTATTTAATGCATAGCTAATTCTTGTAGGCTCCATCTTAGAATCCACATCAAATATAGCAACATTTCCCAGAGAATGTACTCCAGCATCTGTTCTACTAGCCCCAAGCACTTTGATATCTTGTGAAAAGAGTTCCGAAAGTGCCTTATTAAGTACTTCTTCAATTGTAATACCATTAGGTTGCACTTGCCATCCATGATAATTAGTACCATCATATGCAACAATTAGTTTTATTCTCAAAACAACACCCTATTCTCAATTAATTACTATATAAAAATATGTGACGAAGGAAACGCCACATATTATACTCCAAGCATATTGGCAAACAAACCGCTAACGTATCGATTATATAATATATTAGCAATAATTGTTAATGCTACAAAGCCTATTTCTAAAGCATAGGCATTCTTATCACTTTGATTATACTTTAATGGCTTCATCTTAGTTCTTCCGTCGCCACCATTATAACATCTCGCCTCCATGGCAAGTGCCAAGTCATTGGCTCTTCTAAAAGCTGATACAAATAATGGCACTAGAATCGGAACCATACTTTTTGCCCTTTTAAATACACCCCCCGATTCAAAATCAGCTCCTCTTGCCATCTGTGCCTTCATTATTTTGTCTGTTTCCTCAACAAGAATAGGAATAAATCTAAGAGCAATCGACATCATCATTGCAATCTCATGCACAGGAATTCTAATCTTTTTTAAAAATCCTAGTGATTTCTCCAAGCCAGCAGTCAAAGCATTTGGTGTTGTAGTCAAGGTCATTACTGACGTACCAACAATAAGATATGTCATTCTTATTATCATAAAAATACAATTCTTAATACCCACATCGGTAATATGTAGAAATCCTAATTGAAAAAGAACAGTTCCTGGTGTCAAAAACAGATTAAATATGCCTGCAATAACAAGCAACAAAACAATAGACCTAAGGCCTTTAAGCATAAAGGACAAAGGCACTTTACACAGTACAATTATAGCAATCAAAAATGCTGTCACAACAAGTATTGAAAATATATTGCTTGCCAAAAAGACACTAACTATAAATAAAAGTGCACCCATTAATTTAACTCTAGGATCAAGGCGATGTATTATAGAATCACCCGGGTAATATTGACCTATCGTAAGTTCTCTAAACATTATATCTATCCTTTAGTTTATACCATAAAGCTTAAGTATCTCTTTCTTTGCCTCTTCTATTGTTGTTACATCAGAAGAAACATCAAAGCCATATCTTAACATATCATTCATAAGATATGTTATTTCAGGGGCTCGAAGCCCCATTTGCTCAAGTTCTTTATAATTATTAAATACTCCCTTGGGCGTATCGTCATATTCTATCTTGCCGTGGTTCATGACGATTATTCTATCCACAAATCTTGCTATATCCTCCATACTATGAGAGACTAATACAACAGTATTTTTCGTCTTTTTATGCATTTTATCAATCATTCCAAGGATTTCATCCCGCCCTTTAGGATCAAGACCAGCTGTTGGTTCATCAAGAATCAATATATCCGGTTTCATTGCAAGAACACCGGCAATAGCTGCCCTTCTTTTCTGTCCACCAGACAAATCAAAAGGGGATGCCGATATTAACTCCTCTGGAAATTCCACAAGCTTCAATGCCTCATATACCCTATCATCAACCTCTTCTTTGGAGAGACCAAGATTTTTAGGTCCAAAGCATACATCCTCGAAAACAGTTGGTTCAAAAAGCTGGTGTTCAGGATATTGAAACACCATCCCCACCTTACTTCTCAGTTCTTTCCTGGGGAAATCTTTCTTAGAAGTATCCTTTCCATTATAATAAATTGTCCCACTACTCGGCTTAAGAAGTCCATTCATATGCTGAATCAAGGTAGATTTTCCCGACCCTGTGTGACCAATTATTCCAAGGAATTCATTATCTTCAATTTTAAGCGACACATTTGAAAGTGCCGTTGTCTCATAAGCATTTCCAGGAGAATATACATGAGACACCTTATCCAATATAATTGACATGATTCTTCCTAATCTTCTATCTTGGCAAAGAATCTATTAATTCCTGCCTTGTAAGTATTCCATCCTGAATATCAAGCCCTGCCTGTTTCAACTCATGTGCAAGTAATGTGACCTGAGGAACATCCAGACTCAGCTCTTTTAAGCGCTCCACCTGAGAGAAAATCTCCCTTGGTGTACCTTGAAGTGACACTTTACCATTATGCATTACATATACTTTATCAGCATCAACAACTTCTTCCATGTAATGAGTAATAAGAATAACAGTTACATGCTTTTCTCTATTAAGCTGATGAAGAGCCTCTATAACTTCCTGTCTACCAAGAGGGTCTAACATAGCCGTTGGCTCATCTGCAACAATGCATTCCGGCTCCATAGCCATTACACCTGCTATTGCAACTCGCTGTTTCTGACCTCCTGAAAGCTTATTGGGAGAATGGTCTCTATACTCCCACATATCTACAGCTTTGAGACTTCTAATTACACGCTCCCATATTTCGTCAGTAGGAACTCCCATATTCTCAGGTCCAAATCCAACATCTTCTTCCACAATACTGGCAATAATCTGATTGTCAGGATTCTGAAATACCATTCCTGCCTTCTGCCTAATTGACATGACCTTATCTTCTTCTGAAGTATCAAGTCCATCCACCCATAATGTACCCTCGCTAGGAGTAAGAAGTGCATTAATATGTTTTGCAAATGTTGATTTGCCGGAACCATTATGACCAAGAATACATATAAACTGACCTTTTTCAACCTCTATATTAATCTTGTCTAGAGCGACATTAACATCTTCAATATTATCTTCTTCATCTCTTCTTATATATTGATACGATACATCCTTCGCTTTAATTATTCCCATGACAGTCTATGTAATTCTCCCATCGTGCTAAGGGTACTAAAGTTCTGTTGCCTTAGCGCCTCATATAATACAATTGCAACTGAATTAGATAAATTCAAAGAGCGTATATCAGATTCCATAGGTATTCTCACACATTTATCAGGATTCTTTATTAAAATCTCTTCTGGAATACCACCGCTCTCTTTGCCGAACATTATATAATCTCCATCTTTATATTTCGCATCTGAATATACATTATGAGCCTTGGTACTCGCCATATAAATATTAGCATCTGGATTCTTAGTCAAGAAATCATTATAATCATCATATATTTCCACATCTAAGTCCTTCCAATAATCCATTCCGGCTCTCTTTAATGTCTTATCATTAATAACAAATCCCAGTGGTTCAATTAAATGAAGCTTTGTGCCTGTTGCCACACAGGTTCTTCCTATATTACCAGTATTAGCTGGTATCTCCGGTTCTAGCAATACAATATTAAGAGGCATGTTGTTCCTCTCTTAATTCCTTAATAAAATCTTCCATTCTATCTAGGGCTTCCTTCAGATTGCTAAGAGAATATGCGTAGGATATTCTAAGGAAACCTTCTCCGCATGAGCCAAAAGCATTGCCGGGAACCACCGCAACTTTCTTGGATTTAAGAAGTCTTGTAGCGAATTCATCTGATGTCATATTAAACTCCTTAATAGAAGGAAACATATAGAATGCTCCAAAAGGCTCAAAACATTTTAGTCCCATTTCATCAAATCTATGAAGCAAATATCTTCGTCTATCGTTATACTCTTCTCTCATATCCGCCACTTCTTTGTCGCAATCTCTAATGGCTGTAACTGCAGCGTATTGGCTTGTTGTTGGCGCACACATAATTGCAAATTGATGAATCTTAAGCATTTGCTCAATTATCTTTTTCGGCGCGCATGCATATCCAAGCCTCCATCCTGTCATAGCATGAGATTTTGAAAAACCATTTATAAGAACGGTTCTCTCTCTCATACCTGGAATATTAACTATACTTACATGCTTCTCAAGATAGGTAAGTTCTGAATATATTTCATCAGATAAGACAAATAAGTCATGTTTTTCTATAACTTTAGCAATAGCTTCTAAGTCTTTTCTCTCAAGTACAGCACCTGTAGGATTATTAGGAAATGGAAGTACTAACATTTTAGTCTTATCAGTTATTTTTTCCTCTAATTCTTCAGCTGTAAGCCTAAAATCATTTTCTTCTTTTAATTCTATAATAACAGGTGTTCCATTTGCCAGAATTGCACAAGGCACATAAGATACATAGCTTGGTTGTGGAATTAACACCTCATCACCCGGATCAAGCATTGCACGAAGAGCAATATCTATTGCTTCAGAGCCTCCTACGGTTATTAACATTTCCTCATAGGGATTATACTTCATGTCATATCTTCTATCCAGGAAATTGGCTATTTCTTCTTTTAATTCTTTGAGCCCAGCATTACTTGTATAGAAAGTTCTTCCCTGTTCAAGAGAATAAATGGCCTCGTCTCTCACTCTCCAGGGTGTATCAAAATCCGGTTCACCAACACCTAGTGATATTGCATCCTTCATCTCACTTACAATGTCGAAGAACTTTCTTATTCCTGATGGTTCAATTTCTACTATTGTTTTATTAAGTGGATTTCTCATGGTAAAATCAATTCCCTTTCATCCTTATGACCTGCCTGCATTACAGTTCCGTGATCCTTATACTTTTTAAGAATAAAATTCGTCTTTGTACTAAGAATAGATTCTAATGGAGAAAGCTTTGCAGATACAAATTCAGATACTTCTCTAAGCGTCTTCCCTTCGATAATAACCATAAAGTCAAAGCCTCCAGAAATAAGATACAAAGCGTTAACTTCAGGATAATGATAGATATGTTCTGCAACCTTATCAAATCCCATTCCTCTCTGAGGTGTTACTCTAACTTCTATCAGTGCAGTAACTTTCTCAACACCTACCTTATCCCAGTTTATAAGCGTATGATAACCACATATTATATGATCATTTTCCATCTCTTCAAGACAGTTTAACACGCTAGCCTCATCAGCGTCTACTAGAACAGCCAGGTCATGTATATCTATTCGGCTATTCTTTTCGATGTAATTAAGTATCTTTTCTCTCATTAGTCTCTTCCTCCAATCACCTGATACAATTCATCCTTCTGTGGCGTTTCTAAGAATCTTATCTCATCATTATTTATTAATCTTCTATCATTTGAATCTGTTGCTTTGCCAATTATTGTTGCATCAATTCCCTGCTTCGATAACACATTTACAATCTCAGTTCCATCTTCTGCTGCTATAAGAAGAGAGCCTGATGATATTAATTTATATGGATTTATCTTGAAATATTCACATATCTCTATAGTTTCCTGTCTGACATTAATCTTCTTAAGGAAAATATCAAGACCAACATCAGATGCTTCGGCTATCTCCCAAAGGGCTCCGAACATTCCACCTTCTGTTACATCATGCATAGACGAAGCCAAATCTCTAACGGCTTTCGCTTCATCAACAATCAATATCTCTTTATCAAAACTTACTGCCTTATCTATCATTTCTTTATTGAAATGAGATACAAGTTCATCGTACCTTTCTTTTGCAATAATACTTGTACCTTCAAGTCCGATTGCCTTAGTCATTACAATGTCCATACCCGGCTTAATCTGGCCAGTTCTAAGGAGTTTTCCTTCCTTAACCTTCCCCACACCGGTTACGGATATTAACGGCTGATTCACTACTCTTGTTACTTCTGTATGTCCACCAATAACCTGTATATCCAGCTCGTGACACACATCATATACATCAGACATTATTTCTCTTAATTCATCCTCTAAGGACTTGTCTGGAAGAAGTATTGTAAGCATTATTCCGAAAGGTTCAGCACCGGAACAGGCTATGTCATTAACGGTTATATACACAGCCAGTTTACCGATATCTTTGGCAGTTCCAGTAATAGGATCCGTAGACATAACCAAAGCTTCATCTTCTTTAAGTTTTAATGCCGCACAGTCTTCTCCAACACTTGCTCCTATTAATACCTCTTCTCTTACATTGTTAGTTTTTTTCAGAACTGCGCGTTTAAGCACATTTTCAGGCAATTTTCCCACTTTCATATTATATCATACCACAAAAGACTGCTCAAACTATGAGCAGTCTTATCCTTTTCATAATTATAATCTATTAATCACATATTATTGTGCCGGTTGAGCCTCCTGCTGTTGCGCTGCATCTGGCTGGGGAGCATCAGGCGCAGGAGCGGCTGCTGTTGGCGCACCAGCGACTGCTGCTTTGACCGCTGCCTCATCGTTAGTTGCTATTGCCGCATCAATTGCCGCCTTTCCTTCTGCAGAAAGACCTCCCGATCCTATTGAGTAAATCGTATTACCTGGCTTGTATGTACTATTATTAAATACATTTCTGCTCTGTTCTTGTCCATTTACAGTAACAACCTTCCAAAGTCTTGCTGTGTATCCAGTATGAGCACTTTGTTCTTTCTTAATTGTTCCAGCCGGTAATTCAGGCGAATACTTAAATGACACTCCTGCATCGGTCTGAGATGTTACTTCACTGACAAAGTCAATTTTTCTATTAGAATCTCTAGTCTCTTTACCGTATACATTGAAATAAATCTTGCCACCTTCACAATATCCTTCAATGTAGATTGGTGTGCTTTGATTGTTCTTGAACTTAAAATCAAGTATTCCTTCAGCAATGGCTGCATCTGCAGATGGCGGAACATAAGTAACTATCATGGAGTGATTATTACGCTGTACAATCTCAAGCTCAGCTCTAATAACTGCATTATATAAAGTTGATGACACCTGACATATTCCTCCACCGTATGACTCAACAGTCGTTCCATTTTCATAAGAACCTGCAAGTTCATATCCATTTTCTGCTGTAAAAGGAACTACCGCATCAGTAACAGAGAATGTCTCTCCCGGATAAAGAATTGAACCATTTATCTTAGAACATCCATTTTTTACATTCTTAGATCTTCCGGCTGCCGATGAAGAAAAGTCAGTATTAAAACTTCCCAGGCAATCCTTTACGGATGCTAATTCTTCCTGGCTTCCAATTGGATCTTTTGTCTCCACAACCAAATCAATCTGGCTATTAGAACCGTTCCAGCCTTTACTAATGAAATCTGCTATCTTATCTGCCGATTGATTAATATCTACAATCTTTCCCTGAGTTCCCGGTACATATTGAAATGTACCATTCTCTCTCTTTAATCCGTTATTAACAACCTTTGTATCAAGATAAATTTTATTTTTCTCAAGATATTTGGCAACTGAAGCGTTCTTGGCTGTAAGTGATATCTTAAAGTCTTTTCCTTTTCCAGACTCCAAATCCTTAGATGCTTTATATCTGTACAAAGGATTACCTTCATTACCATAATTAGCTGCGCGCTCTGCAACATCTGAATTCTTTATGCAAAGATCCAAATCTTTACCTGTTGCATCAACTGACTTATCACCAGCTACCAGTTTAAATACTGTGCTCTTGGAATTACCAAGTGAAGTGTCTATTGTCTTTGTTGCCTTTGATACGCTTTGTCCTGATACATCAGTACCTTCAATGGTAATTCCCTTAGGAATTGTCTTCTCACCAGCAGTATCCTTTGCATCAGATTTATCAGTTGAATTAGATGATGTAGAATTAGTTGTATTATTTGTGTTAGCAGCCGTAACCTCAAATCCAACAAATAATGCCATAGAGAAAGCAACAACTGACATTATCAATACAATTCTTTTACTAATCTTCTTCATAAGTACCCTCATAATCTCTACTTACATATCTCAAAATATGTTATAATAATTTCACTTGTATTTTACACCTTAATTATTATATCAGATTCATTACATATTTTTTGACTTTTTTTATATAAAATATACGTGGTTTATGGAAAGGATGCACAAATGTTATTTCCTATTTTGGGCATAGTGCTAATCGGAATGATTGCACTTGCACTAAGATACAGATATCTTAACAAGAAAATAGATAATGATAACGATGCCTTTTATGAGAGAGAGAGAAGAGCTAATTCTACTCCCACAAAAGATATCTCTAGTCTAAAGTATTTGGATATACCAATTGACAAATTTCCTATTGGGGAGATAGATGATTCAGATCTCAAAGAAATCGAGGAAAAGCTTATGGCTTTATCAAAAAAAGAAATACTCAATCTCACCGGGAAAACCAATACGGATTTGAAAGAAGAATATGGTGTCGTTAATTTTGAGAAAATGCAACAGGTCGGCGAGAATTTTAACGATCTTACTGTGGTATTAATTGATTATGCAAATGCTCTAATAAACATAAACAGATATGACGATGCCATCAAAGTTCTAGAGTATGGCATTGCAATAAAGACTGATATCAGTAAGAATTATACACTTCTTGGAGATTGCTACAAAGAAAAAGGTCAATCCAGGAAAATACGGGTTCTTAGAGACCAGGCAGAGCACTACGAAGGAATAATGAAAGACAGTATTCTAAGACATCTAGATGAACTACTTGCCACCTTTGATAATTTAGAAGATTTCCAGGAATAAGAAATGCGTAAGCTTTGATAATAAGCTTACGCATTTTTACGATTTAGTAATTTTTCATAAGAGCTTTGATATAATCTTTGTATTCATCTCTTATATCTTTTGGTCCTTCGATATAGGCTTTATCACCTAATCCTGATATCCAACCATAGAATTGAGGACTCACTTCTAATTCTATCCTTACTCTTGCCTTATTGCCCTTTTCTGTAATATCTATATCATATCCAAATCTATCAATAAAGACACCTACTATAGAACTATCGCAGACAATATTTACAGTTCTTGTCTCACCCTGATACATGCCGAAAGAGTTTCTTGCAATCTGTGCGATTCTCTTACGATCTATATCTGCAATCCCTTCTCGAAGCTCATCAATCTCCTCAACTGATTCCATCTTATCAACTCTATAGTATCTTATGTCTTCTCTTTTATCAGAATAAGCCACAAGATAATAGTTCTCGTCAAACCACATAAGACATGCAGGACTTACAGTTATACGCTCTCCATCGTATTTAAACTCTTTTTCCTTCTTAGCATTCCATTTAAAATATTTAAATGACATCTTGTGGTTCTCGTCAATACATCTATAAATTGTGTCAATAGCATAGAACGTCTTCTCTCCGCGTCCCTGGTTCCTATTAGGAACTACTACCTGTCTAGAAAGCTCACGAGCGTCATATACATTTCCAAGACCAGCTATTCTGTCAACAAGATCCTTAGCCTTCTTCTCACTTATGAATCTAGAAGAAGAAATAGCATCAACTAATAATTTAAGCTCTGCTAACTCAAAACTCTTATCAGCTATATAATAACCGCCTTTGTACTCTTCTGATTTCTCAATATTGAGCCCATACTCAAGTAGCGTACTGATATCAGAATAAATGCTCTTTCTCTCAGCATCAACTCCCATCTCATTTAACCTATCGATTATTTCGTTAGCGTTAAGCGGATGGTTCTCATCAGTTTCATTTAGAAGAATATTCATAACATATAGAAGTTTTAGCTTTTGACCTGTTTTGTTAGCCATTATGTCTCCCCCTTTTAATAATAATATATTACTTTATTCTTATTCACTCTCATCAATAAAAAGCACACCAAGTGTTCCATAACCACAGTGACTTGCAACTGTTCCACCTGCAAATGTTGTGCATATCTCATCAAATTTATTCAGACTCTTAAGATATTCAATAATAGAGTCTTCCACTTGTTTATCCACACCTGTGTATGTAACAAAAACTCTTGTAGGATCAGCTTTTTTCAAATCCTCTTCCATGTCCTTTACATAATTTAAAACTACAGAAGAATACTTTCCACGATACTTTTTGCTTACCTGCATAGCACCGTCTACAACTTCAATTCTAGGGTGAAGTTTAAGTGCTGTTCCTGCAAATCTTGCAGCGCCAGAACATCTTCCTCCTCTATGAAGATATGTAAGCGTATCTACTACAAAGCTTGCCCTTACTTTAGGAATAAGCTCATCTAACTTTTTAACAATGTCCTTTCTTGACATACCTTCACTTGCCATCTCTGCAGCTTTACATACCAAAAGGCCTATTCCAGTTGAAAGATTCTTAGAATCAACAACTGTTATCTTATCTTCCGCCTCTATTTCTTCAGCTGCAATTCTCATAACATTTCCAGATGTGGACATTGAGAAAGATATAGAAAACGCTATAATCTCATCACCTGCTTCAATAATGGGTTTGTAAAGTTCAACAGCGTCTTCCATTGATGGTGCCGATGTCTTAGGCGTTGTTTTATTCTCATCAGACCATGCGAACAGCTCATCCAAAGTTATGTCAATTCCATCTCTGTATTCCTTATCTCCAAGAATTACATGTAGCGGAAGTATAGATATGTTGAATCTTTCCACAAGTTCAGGCGATAAATCACATGTACTATCTGCCACTATTCTAACCATATTATCCTCCTATTTCTTACGACGTTTCCTGTATTTTCTTTTACGTCTCGCATTCTTACCATTATTTAATCTATATTCATTAATTCTTTCAGCAATTGTATCGTAATCCCTCTCAAACAATTCGATTAAAAACTGCTTCTGAAGAATATCATGAGGAACCATCTCGATTATCTTCTCACCAACGAACTTCTTGGATTTTTGCTTATATGCAGGCATATTATTCAATTCCTGTATATGAGCAAGTTCAAATCGCCATAGAATCTCTATCTTGCGTTCCCATTTTACCTTGGGATTAACTTCAGGTTCTCTTAAGATATAAAAATCTATATCTCCTTGTTCCCTCTCTTCAACAGTAATAATGCCCCAATAATCTGGTACATGCTCACAAATATGATTCCCATGACTGCTGCCTACCACAACATAATTATAGTCATAATAATAATCATAATTTCTGACCTGCCTTGAAAGACGACTATATGTATCTGCATCACTTTTTATCTCGATACCATATATTGCTTCCTCAGTTATCATAACAGCATCAGCACGAGCACTTCCTATTTGTTTTTCTTCAAATATACGAGACTTTCCATACTTTTCTTCTAAAAGTTCAAATAATGGTTCTCTTATATCTTTGTCATATAGCATTTTATGACTCTACATTATCTGACTTAACATCAGAAGAATCGTTATCTATCTGTTGCTCTGGCATTGGCTGTTCTGGCATTGGCTGTTCTGTCGTTGGCTGTTGGTTAAGAGCGGGATTACTTGATACAAATCCTGTACTTCCACCCATCTTAATTGCACGATACAAATTAGCATCAGTAGCAAAATAATATGGATTAACGTAGAATAATCCAAGTATTCCGCATGTAAGTGAATTAAGAATAAACCATCCAATAAATGATAGGTCTAGCACAAAAGCATCCCACTTATTGCCCATCATCATTTCCTTACTCTTCTTAAAAGCTTCCTGGTGTGTCATACTAGGATTCTCTGCAATAAGGTATGGCATCATTCTATATTCGTACAATTTGATAATTCCCGGAATAATAAACAATAATGACCATAGGAAAACAAATAAATCTCTTAAGAACAATGTTCCAACATTCTTAATATACTGATTCTTAAATCCATTACCAAGATCTTTCAAATCAGCTGGTCTTTCGTAAGCATTTAAGAATAATGACTGACAACCAAGAATTATAGGATTAATCAAAAATGCCTTGAATACAAACCCAATGGCTAAGGAAATAATTGATACAATAAGAACTACAATAACAATCATAACAATAGACATGCCCATGAATCCATAAGCTGCTGCTTTATTGTTATTCCATGTACCATAATCACCATTAAGGTCCTCATTCATTTCTTTTTCTATCTCTTTTTCGATTCTATCCTCAAGTTCATCAGTATTATCAATACCTTGTACATAGACTCTAGAAATATCTCCATCTTCATCAGTTACCTTCAGATAATCAGTCTTATCATTAACTGTTGCGACAGTCTGATATTCATAATGTCTGTGCTTATTGGAATTCTTACCGCCTAAAAATCCACTAAATCCACCTACAAATCCAGAAATAGTACCACCTAAGCCACCTGATACTATAATAATAATCAAGCCTGCAAGTACCATTTTCCAATAGTTTTCTGAACTAAATGTAAATACTTTCTTAGCTTCTTCTTTTAATTTGGGTCTACTCCACATTCAAATCACTCCTTTTTATCATTTTAAACAGTAGCCTCTTTTTCAGATTTATCTTTAAATGCTATCTTAAGTAATATTGGTGTTATTAAAGTTGTAACAATAACCATGATAACTATAGGGGCAAATAAATCGCCTTCTATAAGTCCAACCTGTTGCCCCTTAGATGCAACAATAAGAGCAACTTCACCTCGGCTAACCATTCCTACACCAATCTGTGTGGCTTCTTTCCAACTAAATTTGCTTGCTTTTGCTCCAAGTCCGCATCCAATCAGTTTTGAAATAATAGCAACCAAAGTTAGAACAATTGCAAATATCCACATATTGACATCCATTCCGGAGAATGTTGATTTAATACCTATACTTGCAAAGAAAATCATACTGAAGAAATGATTATTAATTGTCTCAACTCTATGGTCAAGATAATCACTTATCTTAGAATTACAAAGCATAAGACCTGCGAAGTAAGCACCTGTTATATCTGCTATTCCAAACAGTTCTTCCGAGCCAAAGGCAAGTATGAAGCAAAATGCCATTCCAAATATTGATGCTCTTCTCTTACCATCTCGTGTAACAAGAAATCCCTCTGAGAATTTCACAATGATATATAATACAACAAGCACAACTGCATATATACCAATTTTTATAAATACAGTTCCTATTTCTACGCTTGGATCTGCCATACTCGTTACTATAGTAAGAACTATAATACCAAGAATATCATCTATTACTGCTGCTCCCAGTATCGTTGTTCCAACAGCTCCTTTTAACTTACCCATTTCACGAAGCGTCTGAACTGTAATACTAACCGATGTTGCTGTAAGAACAACTCCGACAAATATACACTTAAGAAGTTCTGTATGTTCCATTATATTCTCATGGAAAAATATAGCATAAGATCCGGCGCCAAGACCAAGTGGTACTATAACACCTATTGCAGCAACTATAAATGATGCAAGAGCATTGCTCTTAAGTTCTTTAATATCGGTTTCAAGTCCCGCACCATACATAAGAAGTACTACACCTACTTCTGCTGCGTACTCTAAGAAAACTCCTCCATCACCTTCAAAACTGACTATTCCTATTAGTGAGGGACCAATAATTATACCGGCAATTAATGCTCCCACAACTTCTGGCAAATGTATTTTCTTACATATAATACCTAGTAGTTTTGTAGCAACAAAAATTAATGCTATTTCAAGCAAAAAATAATAATCCATTTTTCTCACTCTCTTTCTTTTATTCCACTTTTTTCATACAACATATAATATATAACAAAAGAGTATATTTTTCAATATACTCTTTTCTATATATGTGTCATTATTAGTACACACTTTACGCATTAAGAAGCCTATAACATAACTCTATTTTCTCTGGAGAATTAAGACTATTATGAAATACCACTTCTCCTTTTTCACTTCTATCAGTAAGTAATCCTACTTCCTCAATACGTCTTCTCATCTCTCTTGCAGTCCCTTCACCGCCATCAAAAACTCTAACACCAGGACCTAATATATGACTTATCTTATCCTTAACAAAAGGATAATGTGTACATCCTAACACCACAGCATCAATTAAGCCTCCTCTGTATGGCTTAAGAATCTCTTCTATGAAGTTGCTTACTTCTGGCGTATTGTATTTACCATCTTCAACATACTCCATAAGTCCCGGACAGGGCAAGGCATAGATTGTAGCCTTATCTTCATATCTGGCAAGCAGATTCTTGAACTTCTCCTCCTTAATAGTCATAGGAGTCGCAAGCACAAGTACCCTTGGGTCTCTCTTATATAATGATGCCGGTTTAAGGGCAGGCTCTATTCCCACAAGAGGAAGATTAGGATATTTCTCTCTAAGTATTCTTACAGCTGCAGATGTTGCAGAGTTACATGCAATAGCACACGCCTTTACAGGATAATCCATAAATTCTTCCACTTTATTTATAGTAAGTTGTCTCACTAATTCTGTGGTCTTTGTACCATAAGGAGCATTCTTTGAATCGCCATAATAAAGATAATTCTCATTTGGCATTATCTTAATCATTTCCCGAAGCACACTTATTCCACCAACTCCGGAGTCAAATACAGCAATCGGCTTATGAATCAAATCAAAGTCCTTCTTGTGCATAGTTACATAACTATATCGAAGCCTCTTATCCTCTATCGATTTATACTCTTTAAATATATTACTATCAGAATCCATCTGTTTTCCTACTACTTGTTGCTTTTAATACCATAACAAAAAGCAAGACCAAATAGGTCTTGCTTATATTAACTATACAAGTTCAAGAACTACCTCTAAAGCTCCGTCACCTTTACGTTGTCCGATTTTGATGATTCTTGTATATCCACCATTTCTATCAGCATATTTAGGTGCAATCTCATCAAATAGTTTGTTAGGCATATCAACCTTCTTCATCTTCTTTCCTTCACCCTCCTGTACCGGGTAAAGAACTTTAAGCATCTCTCTACGAGCATGTAACCTTGAAGGCTGATCCTTCTTGATAGTTTTATCTACCGTATCATATACAGTAACTTTCTTACCATCAACAACTTCCTTTACACGTCTGCCAGTCTTGTCCTTACGGGCAACTTTAGCCTGAACTGTTACTTCTTCGAAGTTATCTTTCTCTTTTACTGCAAGTGCAATTAATCCATCTGCAATCTTAGATACTTCCTTAGCCTTAGCTTCTGTTGTAACAATCTTACCATGGTATAACAACTGTGTTACCTGACCACGAAGTAAAGCCTTTCTTTGTGATGATGTTCTACTTAATTTTCTATACTTTGCCATTTTCTTTTCCTCCTTAAATGCTATTACAAGTAAAAAATGCGTCTTGCGTCTTACTCCTTGCTGTTTTTTTACAGCACCGCTACCCTTATAATATATCTTAACTCTTCAGGCAGCGTCCTTGTTTACACCTAAGAATCTAGAAGACTACGCCTGCGGTCTTACTAGCCTTCCAGTTTCCTAATTTTGTATTATCTTTACAAAAGTATCCCTAGTCGTTTTCTCTTGCTAGTGACACTCCAAGTTCACGTAGTTTATCTACGATTTCATCTAGAGATTTTCTTCCAAGGTTTCTAACCTTAGAAAGCTCAGAATATGTCTTGTTAGTAAGTTCAGCAACAGTATTGATGTTAGCTCTCTTAAGACAATTATATGAACGAACTGTAAGCTCAAGATCGTCAATGCTCTTATCATTTGCAACAGGTGACTCAACATCTTCCTGTACATTCATAACTTCAGCATTAGCTGCAACTTCCGAAATGTCAATAAACAACTTTAAGTGTTCTGACATTACCTTTGCTGCAAGACTGATTGCATCATCAGGAGCCATTGTTCCATTTGTATATACTTCTAATGTAAGTTTATCAAAATCAGTTACATTTCCAACACGAGTGTTTTCAACTTTGATATTAACTCTTTCAATTGGTGTATATATAGAATCTACAGCAATAACACCTATTGGTGTATCTTCTGTCTTGTTCTTCTCTGCAGGAACATAACCACGTCCTTTAGTAATTGTAAGCTCCATGAAGAATTTAGCACCAGGTCCACATGTTGCTATAACAAGATCTGGATTAATTACTTCAATGTCGCCATTAAACACAATATCAGAAGCTTTAACAACGCCTTCACCTTGATATTCTACATATGCAAGAACCGGTTCATCTGAATCCCCGTTATCACGAAGCTCAAGCTCTTTAACGTTCATAACGATTTCAGTAACGTCTTCTTTTACACCCTCAATTGTGCTTAACTCATGAAGGACATTATCAATCTTGATTTGGCTTACTGCCGTACCAGGAAGAGTGGAAAGCATAATTCTTCTAAGGGAATTACCAAGTGTTGTACCATATCCTCTCTCAAGTGGTTCTACAACGAATTTTCCATACTTCTTGTCTTCTGAAATCTCTGCGATTTCAATGTTAGGTTTATTAAAATTAAACATTTAAAATCCTCCATTTCCCCGAAATGCCTAATTATTTAGAGTATAACTCGACGATAAGCATTTCATCAACTGGTACATCGATTTGATCTCTTGTAGGCATTTCCTTTACAGTACCTTGTAAATTATCTGCATCTACATCAAGCCAATCCGGAACGATTCTTCCACCTGTAACTTCAGTAATTTCTTTAAATCTCTGGATATTCTTACTCTTTTCACGTACTTCGATAACATCTCCTGCCTTAACAAGATAAGATGGAATGTTAACGCTCTTGCCGTTTACTAAGAACATCTTATGATCTACAACTTGTCTTGCTTCCTTACGGGTTCTTGCAAATCCCATACGGAATACTACGTTATCAAGACGTGACTCAAGGATAATCATAAGGTTTTCACCTGTCATACCCTTCTTCTTATCAGCTTTCTCATAATAGTTTCTAAAAGGCTTCTCCATTACGCCATAGATAAACTTAGCCTTTTGTTTTTCTCTAAGTTGAAGTCCATATTCAGACTTTTTGCGTCCTGTTCTATTTGACTTTCTTCTTGATTTTTTATCATATCCCAGATATACAGGATCAAGGTCTAATGATCTGCATCTCTTAAGGACAGGTGTTTTATTAACTGCCATATCAGATAATCCCTCCTATTAAACTCTTCTACGCTTTGGTGGACGACATCCGTTGTGTGGAACTGGAGTAACGTCAGTGATTGATGTTACATCAATACCACATGCATTAAGAGCACGAATTGCTGCCTCTCTTCCTGAACCAGGTCCCTTTACGAATACGTCTACTGTTTTTAATCCATGAACGAGCGCTGCATTAGCTGCTGTCTCAGCTGCCATTTGTGCAGCATATGGAGTAGATTTCTTTGAACCTCTAAATCCTAGACCACCGGCACTTGCCCATGAAAGAGCATTTCCCTGCGCATCTGTTAGTGTAACAATTGTATTATTAAAAGATGCCTGGATATGTGCCTGTCCGCGTTCAACGTTTTTCTTTACACGCTTTTTTGTTGATTTCTTTGCAACTTTAGCCATATCTAAACTAACCTACTTTCTTATAAATTAACAACCTACATCGCTTAGCGACGCCATAATGAGTCTCGCCTACTTTAGTTCCGACTTCGTCTAAAAAGGCTCGACGTGTAGCATTTCGACTACGTCGAAAAGCAACTTACTTCTTCTTACCTGCAACAGTTCTCTTTGGACCCTTACGAGTTCTAGCATTAGTCTTAGTCTTCTGTCCACGAACTGGAAGACCTTTTCTATGACGAATACCACGATAGCATCCAATTTCCTGAAGTCTTTTGATGTTAAGTGCGATTTCTCTTCTCAAGTCACCTTCTACAGTCATTGTTTCATCAACAACTGCACTGATTCTCTTAACTTCGTCATCTGTTAAATCTTTTACACGTGTATCAGGATTAACTTTAGCAGCCTCAAGAATCTTATTAGAGCTTACTCTTCCGATTCCGTAGATGTATGTTAAGCCAATCTCAACACGTTTTTCTCTTGGTAAATCTACACCTGCAATACGAGCCATGTGTGTTTACACCTCCATTTTCTACTACTATAACTACATTACCATTTTCTTCCTATAACATATGGAAGAAGTCTTATACGCTGTTACCGACATATAACCGGTAACTGCAACGCGAGCCCCTCAGCTTTGCTGAATATAGCGGGCGAGCGACCTTACAAGACTAACCGCCCCGGTATGTAAGGCGATCCTGCCGAATATATTATGAAATGCAATTATTGCATTAGCCGCGCATAAATATACGACTCAGGTTATATTTTTTATATAACTAGCCTTGTCTTTGTTTGTGTTTAGGGTTTTCGCAAATAATCATTACTCTACCCTTTCTTTTGATAACCTTGCACTTCTCGCACATAGGCTTCACTGATGATCTTACCTTCATGGGGTTTCCTCCCTTCTCATCATAATGCTTTGTTTCCACAAACTACTTGCGAATGGGCGCAATGCGCCCACAGACGCATTTAATAGTATAACAAAAAGCCCTTGACTAAGTCAAGGACTTTTTTTATCTAAAGTTATTTTATTTATCACGCCAAATAATACGTCCCTTTGATAAATCGTAAGGGCTCATTTCAATAGTAACTTTATCACCTGGAAGGATTCTTATATAGTTCATACGAAGCTTTCCACTAATATGAGCTAGAATCTGGTGTCCATTTTCTAATTCAACTTGAAACATTGCATTTGGTAATTTTTCAAGAACTTTTCCCTCTACTTCAATTACATCTGCTTTTGACATACAAATCTCCTTTTTTAACTATTTACTACTTAGAACTAAGATAATCATTATAACCTGCAACAATATCTTCAATCACTTTATCGTCTAACGCATCTATATTATTAATCTTTGATTTAATATCCTGCGGTAAATTCTTAATAAGTTGTACATGTTTCTTATTTTTTACCTTCGGATGTTGAATGGTCTTAGTTGTACCATTTACCAAACCAAAATAATTGTCGTCTTCTTTATAAACTACATAAATATGATTTTTGTCATGTCCTGCCAAGGACTTTCCAAGATAAATATTCATTTCTATATTCCATTTTATAAAACAGCCAAGAGGAAAAATCTTTCCTCTTAGCTAATTTATATTTAACCTAAAATCTTTACGATTTCCGCGAACACATCCTCCATAGGTTGTGTTCCATCAACTGACTTTAGAATTCCAGCCTTCTTATAATAGTCAATAAGCGGCTGTGTCTGTTCATGATATACATCAAGTCTCTTCTGAACTGTCTCAGGCTTATCATCATCTCTAAGTACAAGCTTGTTACCACATGCATCACATATTCCTTCTTTCTTAGGTGGAATACTTACAACATGATATGTAGCACCACAATCAAGACAAGCACGACGACCAGACATACGCTTTACAATATTCTCATCTGGAACATCTACATCGATAGCATAGTCCATCTTCTCGCCAAGCTTATTAAGAGCATCTGTAAGCGCTTCAGCTTGAGGAATTGTTCTTGGAAATCCATCAAGTACAAATCCGTTCTTGCAATCATCCTGACCAATTCTGTCAACTACCAAATCACATGTTAATTCATCTGGAACAAGAAGCCCCTGATCCATATATTCTTTTGCTTTCTTACCAAGCTCAGTTCCATTCTTGATATTAGCACGGAAGATATCTCCTGTTGAGATATGTGGTATAGAATACTTTCCTGCGATTTGCTTTGCCTGCGTTCCTTTTCCAGCACCAGGCGCGCCTAACATAATAATTTTCATATAAAAACCTCCTCAAAGCCCTAATCCAGGAATCCCTTGTAGTTACGTACCATCATTTGGGATTCAACTTGCTTTAATGTCTCGATTACTACACCAACAACGATAATAATTGATGTACCACCAAATGATACATTTGCACCAAACAAACCATTAAACACGATAGGCATAATTGCGACTATAGATAATCCAATTGCTCCAATGAAAATGATATGATTAAGTACTTCCTGAAGATAATTACTTGTTGGTTCACCAGGTCTTATTCCCGGAATAGAACCGCCTTGTCTCTTCATATTGTTGGCAATCTCTAATGGGTTAAATGTAATTGATGTGTAGAAGTACGCAAATGCAATAATAAGCAAAATGTATACTACTGCACCAATTGTATATACAAACTGATCTGTCTTGAACCAGTTAGATTGCGATAATCCTTTAAGCACATGACCCCAGAAGCCTTCAACATTATTCTTTCCAAGCAGACTACAAATTATAACAGGAGTCTGCATAAGTGATTGAGCAAAGATAACAGGCATAACACCTGCCGTGTTTACTTTAAGTGGAATATATGTAGAATTTCCACCAATCTGCTTCCTTCCCTGTACTTTCTTGGAATACTGTACCGGTATTTTTCTCTCTGCATTTTGTAAATACACTACAAGAATTACAGTACCAACAATTACAGCAGCAATAATAAGACCACTTAAGATTCCTTTCGCAACAATCTTTCCACTAATGAACTGCTCATATAGAGATGTTAAATCACTAGGAATACGTGAGATAATGTTGATAATAAGCACAATTGATATACCATTACCAATACCATGCTCAGTAATCTGCTCACCTATCCACATTAGAACAGTAGAACCACCAGTAAGTACTGCTACTACAAGAATTACGTATAATGCGTTGAACTCAGTAAGATAACCACTTCTACCAAAACCTATAGCCATTGCTGTTGACTCTAAAACAGCGAGTCCAACAGTAACAATTCTTGTTATCTGCGTCATTTTCTTACGACCTTGTTCACCATCACGCTGCATTTCTTCAAGCTTTGGAATAGCTATTGTAAGAAGCTGCATAATAATTGATGATGTAATATATGGTGTAATACTAAGTGCAAATATAGACATCTTCTCGAAAGAACCACCAGTAATAGCATCAAAGAAACTCATAGAGTCTCCAGCGCTATTAAACAGGTTCTTAAATACATCAGGATCTACACCTGCAACAGGGATACCTGAACCAAGTCTTACTACAACTAGCATCAAGAATACAAACAATATACGTCTTCTAAGGTCTTTTATCTTGAATACATTAATAAAAGATTCAAACATTAAATCACCTCTGCTTTACCACCTAAAGCTTCTATCTTTTCCTTTGCACTCTCACTGTATGCGTTTACAGCAACATTTAACTTCTTAGTAAGCTCACCGCCACCAAGAATTTTAACACCGTCGCGTGGATTCTTAACGATTCCTTTTTCGATTAATGTATCAACTGTTACATCTGCACCATTGTCGAATACTTCAAGTGCTGACATATTAATTCCTACGATATTCTTGGAATTTCTACACTTGAATCCTCTTTTAGGAATACGTCTATATAAAGGCATCTGACCACCTTCGAAACCAGGTCTTGGAGCTCCTGAACGAGCCTTCTGTCCCTTGTGTCCCTTACCAGCTGTCTTGCCATTTCCTGAACCATGTCCACGACCGCGTCTGAAATTATCACTGTGCTTTGAGCCCTCTGCAGGCTGTAAGTTAGATAAATCCATTATGACACCTCCCTTTTTATTCTTCAACTTCTACTAAGTGATTTACGTGTCTGATCATACCGCGTGTGGCATCATTATCAGGCAACTCTACTGTTTGATGGAGCTTTCTAAGTCCCATAGCTTCAACAGTTTTCTTATTCTTAGGTACTGCTCCAATTGGAGACTTTACAAGTGTTACTTTTAAAGTTTTTTTCTTAGCCATTTATCTTTTCCTCCTTAACCGAGAATCTCTTCTACAGTCTTACCACGAAGTCTTGCAACTTCTTCTGGAGATTTTAACTGAGCTAGCGCATCAATAGTTGCAAGAACAACGTTCTGCTTATTAGAAGAGCCAAGAGATTTCGTACGAATATTCTGGATACCTGCAAGTTCACAAACTGAACGAGCTGGACCTCCAGCGATAATACCTGTACCTTCTGGAGCTCTCTTTAATAGAACTGATGCACCAGTATGCTTTCCAGTGATATCATGTGTAATACTGTGGTTCTTATCTAGTTTAACTGTAATCAGCTTCTTAATAGCATCTTCCTTACCCTTACGAATAGCTTCAGGAATTTCAGTTGCCTTTCCCAGACCAGCACCAACATGACCATTGCCGTCACCAACAACAACTAGAGCTGTAAAACGCATGTTACGTCCACCTTTAACAACCTTAGTTACACGCTTGATCGATACCACGTTCTCATTTAATTCTAATTGACTAGCATCAATAATTTCACGTTTCATGTACGCTAACCTCCTTAAAATTCTAATCCAGCTTCTCTAGCTGCATCAGCTAATGCTTTGATCTTACCTGCATATATAAAGCCGCCTCTATCAAAGACAACAGTCTTAATACCCTGATCTAGAGCTTTCTTAGCAACAACTTCGCCAAGCTTTGAAGCTGCTTCAACATTGTTAGTCTTCTCTAAACCTTTCTTCACTTCCTTATCAAGTGTTGACGCAGAAGTTAGTGTATTACCAACTGTATCATCAATAATTTGAGCATACATATGATTATTACTTCTAAATACAGCAAGTCTTGGCTTAGTTGCTGTACCAGAAATGTTATTACGGATTCTTTTATGTTTATCGTGTCGAACTACCGCTCTTGATTTCTTATTAACCATTTCTATCACTCCTTTAATTATTTACCAGTCTTACCAACTTTACGTCTAATAACTTCATCAGCATACTTGATTCCCTTACCCTTATAAGGTTCAGGTCTTCTCTTGTCTCTGATTTCAGCTGCGTATTGGCCAACTTTTTCTTTATCTATTCCCTTGATGATAATCCTATTACCATCTACGCTAGATTCTAGTCCTTCAGGGTCTTCCATCTCTACAGGATGTGAAAATCCCAGGTTAAGTGTTAATTTCTTACCAGACTTTTGTGCTCTATATCCAACACCATTTACTTCAAGAACTTTTTCATAACCTTCTGTTACACCAATAACCATGTTATTAATAAGAGTTCTTGTTAAACCATGAAGAGATTTCATCTTCTTTAGGTCATTAGGTCTCGTTACTGTAACTTGTTCGCCCTCAACCTTGATTTCCATCTCAATAGGAAGAGATCTCTCAAGAGTTCCCTTAGGACCTTTTACAGTCACACGATTATTTTCTGCTAAACTTACAGTTACTCCTGCAGGAATAGCGATTGGCATTCTTCCTATACGTGACATGCCCGTACCTCCTTATAAAATCAAACTTATTAACGATTTAATACTAAATATACCAACATTTTCGCTTTGCGAAAATGTCGCCTTGTCATAAGGCATCCTCCCGCAAGCGGGTCCCTCCTTATGACTTACCAAACAAAAGCCAATACCTCACCACCAACGGCAAGTTTCTTTGCTTCTTTGTCTGTGACAATTCCCTTGTTAGTTGATAGAATAGCAATTCCAAGTCCACCAAGAACTGATGGAATCTCATCCTTACCAGCATAAACTCTAAGACCCGGCTTAGAGATTCTCTTAATACCAGTAATAATCTTCTCATTCTTATCATTACCATATTTCATAGTAACGTGAATTGTCTTAAATGCACCGTCTTCTACGATGTCGTATTTCTCAATATATCCTTCATCAACTAAGATGCCTGCAATGGCAATCTTCATCTTAGATGCTGGAATATCAACTGTATCATGTTTTGCAGTATTTGCATTACGAATTCTTGTAAGCATATCTGCAATTGGATCACTCATTGTCATGATTTAATTCCTCCTTGTATACTTACCATGAAGCTTTCTTTACGCCAGGGATTTGTCCCTTGTAAGCAAGCTCTCTAAAACATACTCTGCAAATACCATATTTTCTTAAATATGCATGTGGACGTCCACAAATTCTGCAACGGCTGTATTCTCTAGTAGAGAATTTTTGCTTGCGTTGTTGCTTAACTTTCATTGATTTCTTAGCCATTTATAAATTCCCTCCTAAATTAATCAGCAAATGGCATGTTAAACTGACGAAGTAACTCTCTAGCTTCTTCATCTGTCTTTGCTGTTGTAACAAAGATAACATCCATACCTCTAACCTTATCAACCTTATCATATTCAATCTCAGGGAAGATAATCTGCTCTTTGATACCAAGTGCATAATTACCTCTTCCATCGAAAGAATTAGGATTAACACCTCTAAAGTCACGTACACGAGGAAGTGCAAGATTGATTAGACGATCAGCAAATTCATACATCTTCTCGCCACGAAGTGTTGTCTTACATCCAATAGGCATTCCTTCACGTAACTTAAAGTTAGCAATTGAATTCTTTGCCTTAGTAACAACTGCTTTCTGACCTGTAATAGCTTCCATGTCTTTTACAGCTGAATCAAGAATTTTAGCATTCTCTTTTGCTTCACCAACGCCCATATTTACAACGATTTTCTCAAGCTTTGGTACTTCCATTTTATTTTTATAACCAAACTTCTTAGTCATAGCTTCGACTATTTCGTTTTGGTATGCATCTTTTAGTCTACTCACCTTTTGTCCTCCTTCCTAATTAGTCAATTATATCGCCAGTTTTCTTAGCGAAGCGGACTTTCTTATCACCGTCCATCTTAAAACCAACTCTTGTTGGTTCACCCTTATGAAGGAGCATAACATTTGAAATGTTAATAGGACCTTCTGACTCAATTCTACCGCCAGCCTGATTAGCCATGCTTGGCTTCTGATGCTTTGTAACAATGTTAACACCTTCAACTGTAACTGTATTATTCTTAGGGTTTACAGCAATTACTTTGCCTTCCTTATGAATATCTTTACCAGCGATTACTCTTACTTCGTCGCCCTTTTTAATCTTCATTGTTGCCATCGGTCGTCCTCCTATAATACTTCTGGAGCAAGTGATACAATCTTCATAAATGACTTATCACGAAGCTCTCTAGCTACAGGTCCGAAGATACGTGTTCCTCTTGGAGTATTATCTTCTTTAATAATTACTGCAGCATTCTCATCAAATTTAATATAAGAACCATCTTTACGACGGGCACCCTTCTTGGTACGTACAACTACTGCCTTTATTACATCACCCTTCTTTACCTGTCCACCAGGGATTGCTTCCTTAACAGTAGCAGTTACTACATCACCAATATTGGCATATCTTCTTGTAGAACCACCCATAACACGGATTACTAATATTTCTTTAGCTCCTGTATTATCGGCTACTTTTAATCTACTTTCTTGTTGAACCATGGTTGTAGCCTCCTTCTATTACTTTGCACGCTCAACTACTTCAACAAGTCTCCATCTCTTGTCCTTTGATAGAGGTCTTGTCTCCATAACACGAACAGTATCACCCTTATTGGCTGTATTCTCTTCGTCATGAGCCTTTAATTTATATGTTCTTTTAACGATTTTGTTGTAAAGTGGATGCTTAACGTTATCCTTAACAGCAACAACAATTGTCTTATCCATCTTATCACTTACAACAACACCTTGACGTGTTTTTCTAAGATTTCTTTCTTCCACGCTTATTCTCCTTTCCCACTACTTAGATGCTGTCTCTGTCATTACAGTTTGAATACGAGCAATATCTTTTCTTACTTCTTTGATTCTTCCTGTATTGTCTAACTGATTAGTAGCGTTTTGGAATCTCAAATTGAAAAGCTCTTTCTTGGCTTCTACTAGTTTAGCATTTAGCTCTTCTGGAGCTAATGTTCTTAAATCTTTTAAATAATCTTTAGTTTTCATTTGCTCCTCCTTCTAAATCTTCTCGAGAAACGATCTTACACTTACAAGGAAGCTTATGTGTTGCAAGACGAAGAGCTTCTCTTGCTATCTCTTCTTCTACACCAGCGATTTCAAATAAAACTCTTCCTGGCTTAACTACTGCAACCCAGTATTCTAAAGCACCTTTACCTTTACCCATTCGAGTTTCAGCAGGTGTCTTTGTAACAGGCTTATCAGGAAAGATCTTAATCCAAACCTTACCACCACGCTTAACATAACGAGTCATAGCTACACGGGCAGCTTCTATCTGATTAGATTTAATCCAGCATGGTTCTGTTGCAACAATACCATACTCACCATAAGTAATCTTATTACCTCTAGTAGCCTTACCAGCCATAGAACCTCTGAATTGCTTTCTATGTTTAACTCTTTTTGGCATTAACATTACTGGTTTCCTCCTTCCTTATTTCCCTTTGTAGGAAGTACCTCACCTTTGTAAATCCAAACCTTAACACCAACCTTACCATAAGTTGTGTCTGCTTCTGCGAATCCGTAATCAATGTCAGCACGAAGTGTCTGAAGTGGAATTGTTCCTTCATTGTAGAATTCTGTACGCGCCATATCTGCACCACCAAGACGGCCTGATACAGATGTCTTGATTCCCTGCACGCCAGCTTTCATAGCTCTTGACATGCATGACTTCATAGCACGACGGAAAGATACACGGTTCTCTAACTGTGCAGCGATATTTTCTGCTACAAGTTGTGCATCTTTATCCGGTCTCTTAACTTCTTTGATATCAACAACCAATTTCTTGTCTGTCAACTTCTGAAGTTCAGATTTTACCTTTTCAATCTCAGCTCCGCCCTTACCAATTACGATACCAGGCTTTGCTGTATAAACGATAACTTTAACCCTGTCAGAGTATCTCTCGATATTAATCTTAGATACACCTGCAATATATAGTTTCTTCTTAAGAAATGTTCTAATAGTATTATCTTCAACTAAGTTATCTGCAAACTCACCTTTATCTGCATACCACTTAGAATCCCAATCCTTAATAATACCGACTCTTAAGCCATGAGGATTAACTTTTTGTCCCATGTTTTCCCTCCTTCTTACTTCTCATCAAGCACTATCGTGATATGACTCATTCTCTTCTCAATTCTATAAGCCCTACCCTGTGCTCTTGGTCTGATTCTCTTCATTGTAGGTCCCTTGTTAGCATAGCACTCTGCTACTACAAGGTTCTCCATACTATAATTCTTATCTGGATAGTTATTCTCTGCATTTGCGATAGCAGACTTTAATAGCTTCTCTATAACGCCTGAAGCATATCTTGGGCTGTACGAAACGATTGCAAGTGCAGTCTGTACATCCTTACCACGAATGGCATCTAATACGAAACAAGCTTTTTGAACTGACATTCTTGCATATGATAACTTAGCAGAAGGTCTAGTATCTTTATTTGCGTTTCTCTCTTGCTTTATCTGACTTCTATGTCCCTTAGCCATGAGAAAGCCTCCTTTCTGTTACTATTTATTATTTAACTTTAGATTTCTTCTCATCTTTGCCATGACCTCTGTAAGTTCTTGTTGTAACGAACTCGCCAAGCTTATGACCTACCATATCCTCTGTGATATATACAGGCACATGCTTTCTTCCATCATGTACAGCAATTGTATGTCCAACCATTTGTGGGAAGATTGTTGAACGACGAGACCAAGTCTGAATCACACTTTTGTCTCCTGATTTGTTCATAGCGTCAACTTTCTTTAATAAGCTCTTGTCAGCAAATGGTCCTTTTTTTAATGAACGTGCCATAATAACCTCCTTACTTAATAGCTCTACCGTCGCGTCTACGAACGATTAGCTTGTTAGATTGCTTATTCTTCTTACGTGTCTTAAGACCAAGTGCAGGTTTACCCCAAGGAGTACATGGACCAGGACGTCCGATTGGAGCCTTACCTTCACCACCACCATGTGGATGGTCATTAGGGTTCATAACAGAACCACGAACTGTAGGACGAATACCCATGTGACGTTTACGTCCTGCCTTACCAATCTTTACAAGGTTATGATCAGCATTTCCAATTGTTCCAATAGTTGCTCTGCAGTTAAGAGGAACCATTCTCATTTCACCAGAAGGAAGACGAAGTGTAGCATACTTTCCTTCTTTAGCCATAAGCTGTGCAGCGTTACCTGCAGAACGTACCAGTTGTCCGCCCTTTCCAGGATAAAGCTCAATGTTATGGATTAATGTACCAACAGGGATGTTAGCAAGTGGAAGACAATTTCCTACACTTACTTCTGCATCAGCACCATTCATTAATGTTGTTCCAACCTTAAGACCCTCTGGTGCAATGATGTACGCTTTCTCACCATCTGCGTAGCAGATAAGAGCGATATTAGCTGTTCTGTTAGGATCATATTCAATTCCTACAACAGTAGCTGGCACATTATCTTTCTTTCTCTTAAAATCTATAATTCTATACTTCTGTCTGTTGCCACCGCCATGGTGTCTAACTGTTATTTTACCTTGATTATTACGACCAGCATTCTTTTTCTTAGAAGATACAAGAGACTTCTCCGGAGTCTTCTTAGTTACTTCAGAAAAATCAGAACCTGTCATATTTCTTCTTGAAGGTGTATATGGGTTATATGTTCTAATTCCCATTATGATTCTCCTTTCTTATTCGATTTATTATCGTACTTTACTGTACCTAGTGTTGTTACATTTTATAAACCAGAGAAAATCTCGATTTCCTTGCTATCCTCTGTCAATGTAACGATTGCCTTCTTTGTCTTAGCAGTCTTTCCATAAGTCATTCCACGTCTCTTTGTCTTGCCTTCGCAATTCATTGTGTTAACAGACTTAACCTTTGTTCCTTCGAACATCTTCTCAACTGCTTCTTTAATCATTGTCTTGTTAGCCTCAGGATGTACTAAGAATGTATACTTCTTATCGGCCATGCCATTCATACTCTTCTCAGTTACAAGTGGCTTCAAAATTACGTCATAATATTGTACGTTTGCCATTATGCATACACCTCCTGAATATTCTTTACTGCGTCCTTAGTAAGAACGAGTGTATTATACTTTAAGATGTCATACACATTAATTGTCTCTGTTGAAGCAGTTTTGATAGCAGGAATGTTCTTTGCTGATGCAACAACATTCTTATCATTATCTGCCAGAACAACTAATGCCTTATCAACATTAAGATTATTCATAACATTTGCAAATGTCTTAGTCTTAATTTCATCCATCTTAAGTTCATCAACTACAACTAGCTTGTTCTCTAAAACTCTTGATGTGAGAGCACTCTTAAGTGCAGCTCTCTTCTCTTTCTTGTTTAATTTGAAAGAATAATCTCTAGGTGTTGGAGCAAATACAACTCCACCGCCTGTCCATTGTGGAGCTCTGATAGAACCTTGTCTTGCATGACCTGTTCCCTTCTGTCTCCATGGTTTTCTACCACCACCACGTACTTCAGAACGAGTTTTTGCCTTCTGTGTTCCCTGGCGATTATTAGCAAGTTGTTGAACAACTGCCATGTGTACTAAGTGTTCGTTTACTTCTACACCGAATACGGCATCATCTAAATTGATTGATTCAACTTCTTTGCCGTCCATATTGTATACGGATACTTTAGCCATCGTAAAGTTCCTCCTTTCATAATCTCAATTATTTAGCTGCTTTTACTGATTCTTTAATTGTTACTAAAGACTTCTTAGGTCCTGGAACAGCACCCTTTACTAAAAGCAAGTTGTTCTCAGCGTCAACACGTACAACTTCAAGATTCTGAATTGTAACCTTAACGCTACCCATGTGTCCAGGCATTCCCTTGCCCTTGAACACCTTACTAGGTGAAGAACAAGCACCATTGGAACCTTGATGACGATGGAACTTAGAACCGTGAGCCATAGGTCCTCTATGTTGACCAAGTCTCTTAATTGCGCCCTGGAATCCTTTTCCTTTAGAAATTGCTGTTGCATCAATCTTGTCACCTTCCTCGAAGATGTCTGCCTTAATCTCATCAGCAAGATTGTACTCAGCACTATTCTCAAACTTGAATTCTCTTACATATCTCTTTGCGCTAACACCGGCTTTGTTAAAATGACCCATCTCTGGCTTATTAACACCATGTCTGTGCCATACCTTATTGTCTGAACTTACATTCTTCTCTTTCTTATCTACAAAACCAACCTGTACAGCTTCATATCCATCATTCTCTAATGTCTTAATCTGTGTTACTACACAAGGTCCAGCTTGAAGAACTGTTACAGGAATCAAAACGCCTTCAGAATCAAATACCTGAGTCATTCCAAGCTTTGTAGCTAAAATTGCTTTCTTCATTATTATTTCCTCCTAATTAATCTACAGCGGAACATACATTATAATATGTTCATACTAGTTACAGGTTTTTTAAGGAGTCTCGCCCATCTTAATTCGCTTTCAGCGAAGGGGCTCGACGTGCAGCACATCGACTTCGTCGATACGCGGCCTACTTCTCCTTCATCTTAATGTTGATGTCAACACCTGCAGGCATTTCAAGAGTTGATAAAGCATCTACCGTCTTTTGAGTTGGTGTGATGATATCAATTAGTCTCTTATGAGTTCTTTGCTCGAACTGCTCTCTAGAATCTTTATACTTATGAGTAGCTCTAAGAATTGTAACTACTTCCTTTTTAGTAGGAAGAGGTACTGGTCCACTCACCTGTGATCCGTTCTTCTTTACAGTTTCGATGATTTTCTTAGCAGATGAATCAACTAATTCGTGATCATATGCCTTAAGTGTGATTCTCATAAATTGAGTTGCCATAAAAAAAGTCGCCTCCTTTTCGCACTTTAATAGTGGGACAAGCGGTGACTGTACACTTTACCGTGTGTGTCCTATAAAAAATATCATAAGAACACTTGGGACAGTATCTTCTATTATCAGAAGACTTATCTATTGTACAGTGACTTGTCGTCAGTTTCCTAACTTGACATTCGCTCCACGGAAAACCCACATACTGTAATACACTAACCTTACAATGACGCTCGCCCACTATAGTTCGCACTTCGTGCGAATAGGGCTCGCGGTGCATTAAGGAATCCGTCCGCTTCGCGGACACCTTACAGCATGTAGCAACCTCACGCTTCATAGCTATCAATGTCACAGCAAGTAATAATATACAATAGTTTTATAGGGTTTGCAAGGAAATTTCAAGAAAGATTGTATTTTTTTAAGAACATTTTGCAGGGTTGTGGTAAATCTTGATATGTAACGCTATATGTAGGGGTTGGCGTGGAAATGTTATGATGGGCTAACAATTGCCTCTTTGATGTGCGCCGGTGGCTAACAATTCTTGTGTGGCAGGACTTTTGTTAGCTGTA
>DFLF01000002.1:0-44771 GCA_002373675.1 Pseudobutyrivibrio sp. UBA3626 | reverse complement strand
TGGCGGCTAACATAATCCTTTGTGGTAGGACTTTTGTTAGCTTTTTTGTTGGATGTTGTGCCCCGGGATACCATCGCCAGCTAACAATTGCCTTGTCGGTGAGGGTTTTGTTAGCTGTTCTTGCGTGCTTTCCTAGGATTCGCCTTCTCACCAGCTAACAAATCCCTTGTAGCAGGACTTTTGTTAGCCCTGCACATACTTTATAAGCTTCGCCGGTACTCCACCAACAATCGCACCACTAGGAACATCCTTTGTTACAACTGCTCCTGCTGCCACTACTGCGTTATCACCTATTGTAACGCCTTTTGTCACAGTAGCATTTGCACCAATCCATACATTTCTTCCTATATATATGGGAGCAGGATGTAGCTGTTGTCTCTTGGCAGGGTCTAAGTCGTGGTCGAGAGTGGCAAGAACTACGCCATGACCAATCAACGCTCCTTCGTCTATGGTAATGCCACCCTGATCTTGAAATTTACAGCCGGCATTAATAAATACATTTCTTCCTATTGTAATGTTCTTACCAAAATCCGTATAGAATGGAGGGAACAGACCAAATCTCTCTCCAACCGGTTTGCCTATTAATTCAGAGAACAGACTTTGTAGCTCCTCCGGCTCGTGATAGGTATTATTAATCTCCATTGTAATCTTCTGCGCCTGCCTGCTGTAGTAGCGCATTGTCTCTATTACAGAAAAGTCCTCTCCCAATGTATCTCCATTATTAAAATGTTCCAATAATTCATTGAGCTCCATACTGAGTTGTCCTCCTTAGATATTTGTATTATCCCAAAATAATCCCAATTGACTATCTTCTATCTATTATAACCAAGTCAAGAAAGGCGGGGGCGCTTCGCATTTTTTATATTTTATCAAATCTGCGTCCTTAACTCCAAGCTCCACAAAGTGAAATGATAAATCAGACAAATAGTATTTCTTGTCTGACTGCCGATATTATCCATCAAAAACAGTCAAATTATATCTCATTTCGCATTTGAATTCAAATTTAAGATTTGCGAAACGAGACTGTTCCGGGTTGTTTTACAGTACACGCAAAAAAGCTCCAGAGACTGATTAATTTCTGAAGCTCTATTCATATTATTGGAAGTAGACAAAAGGATCAGGTGAATTATCATTTGAAGTGCAACACTTAAAAAAACAATAATGACATAGTTGCAATTTCCTGTTCCTTTTATTAACCTACTACACTAATTAGAATTTGACCGGTTATACAAAGTAATCACTTTCATTTCTTTAATCTTTACCACTTTTTAATCCCTTATACATCCAACCGGCAAAACTATAACACCATTCTCAGTTATATAAGACATAGGCGCATTTGCGCAAATCACTATAAGTAAATCCGGCTCTCTATATTCTACCCCTGGATGTTTTGTGTTCTCTTTTGCTTTCTTGTTGTGCTTATTAATAAGTTCTGAAAACTTTATAAGATTTTTCTCTGCAGATGGTACAGAATTAACACCTACCTTAATCTCAATTAACGCATATCTTCCATCGCTAAGCTGATATACGGCGTCAGCTTCAAGCCCATTATCGTCTGTATAATGCATTACCTTCGCATTATGAGTCTCTGCAAATACTAAGAGGTCGCGAAGTACCATATTTTCAAATACATGCCCAAAATAATCGATATCTTTCTTAAAATATTCCGGTGATATTCCAAGACCTGCCAACCCAATTGATGGATCTACAAAAATATGTTTTCTGGCACTTCTTATTGCGGTCTTAGAGCGAATCTGTGGCATCCAGGCATCAATATCTTTTATAATGAATAATCGTTCAAGCGCTTCTATATAGGAAGAAAGTGTCACATCAGACACATTTTGATTAGCCTTTACATCAGCATATATCGTCTTTTTCTTTACTGTTGTAGCCATATTTCTAGCATATGAATTAATTAACAATCTGGCGTACTCCGGATTACGACTCACATTATCAACTGCACTAATATCTTTATTGCATATCTGTCTATAATAATCTCTTGCAATCTCCAGCTTAGCCTCCCGATCTCTAATAGACAGTGTTCTCGGCCAACCTCCTCTACAAGCTGCATAAAACAAATCCTCCAAAGTAATATCAGATTTACAACCTGTACATTTATTAGGATCATCAAATAATTCTGTAATAGATACCGTCCCATTTGATTCTCCAGTCTCATATAAGGTCATAGGCAACAGCTCTAATTGCGTTATTCTTCCAGTACCAGTGTGAGGAGTCTCAACCTTCCTACTTGTAGAACCCGTAAGATAATACTGTCCTACATCTTCAGGATAATCGTCACAATTCTTTCTTATTGTCCCCCAAAGCTTTGGTGCATCCTGCCATTCATCAAACAAAATTGGCTTTTCATTCTCCAGCAAAAACTGTGGTGATGTCTGAGCAATCGAAAGATATCCGTCTCTTTTCTCCTCATCTTGAAACTCTATTATTGTATTACAGCGTTCAGACGCTGTTCTTGTTTTCCCACAACCTTTAGGCCCAACAATATTAATAGCGTTAAATGCTTTGATTCTTTTATCTATTTCTTTGTCCGCTATACGTTTGATATAATCCATTTTGTCCCCCTATTTCACTGCGTTATCTAAATACATTGTAAACCCACTTTGTGTTTTTCGTCAATTTTATTTTGCATTTTTCGGATTTTTTACTTTGTGTTTTTCGGATTTTTCACTTTGTGTTTTTCGGGTTTTTTGCAAAAAAGCTGCACCAGTGAAAAGTAGACACGAAAAACGTTTTTTATTGTTTTATTTTTTCAAAAGTGGACACTGGGCGCACTTTTTAGCTTTTTATTTTTTCAAAAGTAGACATGCAGCTCATTTTTCAATCGTTTTCTTCTTCAAAAGTAGACACACATCTATTAGTTGGCTTGATTACGACGTTTCTGAACAAACTTTGGCTCCTCTGTTAAAACTCTGTTTTCAAATGTATTTTTCTTAGGTAATTCACCCTTAAAAAATCTCTTTCTATAATTAACCGGTATGTCATATCCCAATGAATAGCATGGTCGTTGATTGTTATAATATTTCACATATCTATCAAGGCAATCCTTAAATTCCTCTCTGTTATTACATTCATTTATCTTGAAGTCTATGAACAGTTCTTCTTTTATCCAACCATTAAGAGATTCGTTGACAGGATTATCTGTTGGTTTGCCTGCTCGGGACATAGATCTTACTATATTTGAATCCTTTATTAATTCATTATACGCCATAGATGCATAGACGCTTCCTTGATCCGTATGGAGAACAGTTGGCTCCTTCTGCCCCTTCAATAGCGCTACTATGTCTTCAAGTCCATCTAAATACTGATTTCTGCACCCTCTCCGTTCAGCGACCTTATATGTAAGAATCTCCTTGGTAAATACATCAAAGTAAAATGTAGTCTCAAAATAGTATATCCTAAACTTGAATGCTGTCATGTCCGATACTATAACCTGTCTTGGTCTATCAACGGTATCCCATGTAGTAAATATTAGATTTGGATATTTGTCTTTAACCTTACGAGGTCGCCTATGAACCTTATGCTTTGTCTCCGCCTTTATGCCTAAGTATCTAAAGCATTTATATATATAATTATCGCTACATTCATATCCATAATTAGTTCTTATAAATTCTGCTGTCCACCTATATCCATGTGTGCTATGCTCCTTATGTACCGCTTCAACAAGTTCTATCAATTCTTCCCGTTTTATATCACGCTTGGATTTATCTCTTTTTGTCCATTTGTAATACCCGGCACGACTAACGCCCATTAGCTCACATAATAAAGTCACATCATAATCTCGAGAAAGCATTTGGATTATTTCGAATTCTTCGGCTTTAGGCGAACATATTCCTGTTCCCCATCCTCGTTGACCCTCACAGTATAGTTTTTTTTAAGCCTTTCATTCTCTATACGTAGTTTAAGTATTTCTCTTCTATAATTCTCTTCTGTTCTATCAAGTCCTTCAGGTAGTATCTCCTTAATCTCGGCATCTGCTCTGGCCAAAGCTTCCAGGCCTCCCTCTTCATACTGCTTAAGCCATTTTCTGAATGCACTATCAGAGATATTATTCTTTGTGCAAAAGTCTGTAAGCTTAATACTTGTATCACTGAGATACATTCTAATTAACAATTCTTTTTCCAGTGGATTCTTATGCTTTGCCATAATAAAAGTAGACTCCTTCCTGGTAGTTCATCCTCTTATATTTTACTATAAAGAGAATTTTTTTCTACCATTCCGTGTCTACTTTTATTGTAGCAGCAAGTTCAAAAAAGTTGACAAAAGGACCGTCCCCTTGTCAACTTTTTAATTGGTTGACTAAATAGTCTTCATTATTATATACTTATTCTAGGAGATGATACCATGGCTAATACCAGAAATGCAGGCAGAAAGCCTAAGCTAAGTGATGAACAATTAAATACTATTATAGGAAGATATAAAAGTGGTGAGACCTTATCCAGCCTCGCATTAGAAGCAGGCATATCCAAGCAGGCTCTCAGCAAAAGAATCAAGAATAGAAGCACCAACAAAGTATCTACCCTTGACTATTATATTGATGGTGAGCTATGTACGCGAATCTCTTTAGATACCAGAAGGCACTCTCTTAGAATTATAAACTACACTACCCAGTTGTCGAGGCGTGCCTTTGGATATATAGATAATCCTAATTGGACTGACCTACAGAGTTTTCTTGATGAATACTATGAGATAGCAAAAGGAATCAAATCATATAATCAATACATAATGACGGATTCAATAGAGGACATTGACATACTTAGAGATAATGCATCTGCAGAAAAATATTCTATTGTAGCAGATGACAACGAAGCTGTTCCCAGATTTTTCTTCTCTAAGAAAGAAAAGGTACTAAACAGAACTGATACTAATGGATATCAATTAAAAGGCACAACACATAATCGTCGTTATTTCGTCAAATCACAGGCAATCATGTCAGGAGTAGTTCTAAACGACCACCTTGTTGAGGTTATTGCAAGTGATATATGCAGGCAACTATCCATTCCATGTGTCCAACAAAAACTCTGTCGCTTTATATATGAAGGGAAAAGCTATGAAGGTGTTTACTCTGAGAATTTCGAATTAGACGGATATACATTTATATCGTTTGAAAGTCTACTCAACAGACAAGGCTTGTCAACAAAAGATGAAGATTTTATTGCATTAGACTCAATATCCAAGCTTAAATGGTGCGCGAAGCAACTATCTGTAATCGGAAGACTTGAATACAAAGACACCCTTAAGTATATGTTAGACCTTGCAATAATAGATTGCCTTATCGGTAATGTAGACCGGCACACAAGAAACTTCGGTCTATTCTACAACGCCCATAGCACAAGATACGAAATACCTCTTGTATTCGACAATGGAATGGGGCTTTTCGAAAATGATTATTATAGAGATAGTTACAACACATTTGACGAAGCTATGCGAAATGTCTATGTGGCGCCTTACGGCGAAGACCCTTTTGATATGATTATAATGCTTAATGAAGAATTTGATTTGTCAAATATATATCCCGCACTACAGGATTTGACTTACCCGGATATTCTGACAACGGAATATGCCTTAGAATATGAAAGGAGAATGTCAGACTATGTCAGAACCAAGATTCATTAATAATCTAAAAGGAACTCTATATTACTTAGAAACACCTCTTTTAGACTTTACAATCGAGAATAGACATCTAACACATTATGAAGATTTGAACAATACAAAGCTTTTCCCTCCGGAGCTTGCTCTATATGGTGTTTCCTATGGAAATATCAATGAGTTCTTCTTACGGCGAACCATGGATGAAGGATGTATGTTATACAAAGAACATCTTCGTGCTATTGGCATGGATTCATTCAACTTCGATGAGTATATCAGGAAAAACAACGGCAACAATAATCTGGATAATTATTGGGTTAGGTTTGATGACTTCGGAGCGACCAGCTTTGCTATGCTGACTCGACCTTGTCAACCCTAGTAAATTGTTGAATGGCTGTATCAACTATGCTAGAATCAAAACATCGTATTATTCTTTCGAAAGGAAGGAAAAGCAAGTGAAAAGAAGGATATGAGACTATTCTGGTAGATGACGGTGATGCAATTCAAGGAGACATTATCGGCTCATTTACACATGGCGAAGCAATAGTTGATATCATGAATGAAGCAGGATATGATGTGGCAATTCCCGGCAACCACGAGTTTGACTATGGTATGGATAATTTCTTCTAACAAGTTTGAAAGCATAGTTAACAAAAAGATGCAGGAGCTTGAAGCAATTCTAAAACAAAAAGTAGCCACCTCTTCAGTAGAACTTACAACGAATGACCCCGAGAAAAAGGTGATATAACCTACGAAGATATAATCGATGTACTTCCGTTTAATGACACGATATGCACTATAGAAGCAACGGGACAACAGATACTAGATGCTCTCGAATGGGGTGCTAAAGAGCTTCCTCAAGAACAGGGTCCCTTTTTGCAGGTGTCCGGTATAACCCTTGAGATAAATACCGGCATTGCTTCGCCTTGTGTTGCTAATGAACAAGGTACACTTGTAGGTATTGAAGGACCAAGAAGAGTGAGTAATGTACGCATTAATGGAGAACCGATTGACCCTAACAAAAAATATATAGGAGGAGGTGCGACCCATGTTCTTCTCAATCACGGAGGAGGCAATACCGCTTTTGACGGCGCAAAGGTAATCCAATCCGATTGCGGTCTGGAATATTTCATATTAACAGATGTGACACTATGATTTTGTCATTACATACGCTCTACCATATATTTTATTATCTTTGTAGCGTCATGTGCCGCTTCTTTCTTAAAGGTCTCAAACTCAACAGCCTGAGAAGCATCTGACTTATCAGAGATAGCACGAATAACTACAAATGGTGTATTGTTAAGATAACAAGCTTGGGCAATTGCTGCACCTTCCATCTCTGCGCACATACCCCCGAAATCAGCTTTAATCTTTTCTTTCTGCTCATTGGTAGATATGAACTGATCTCCCGAACATACTCTACCCTCATAGACATGTGCGTTAGGAACAACAGCTTTTGCTGCCTCTACAGCCAGATTTCTCACTGTCTCGTCAGCCGGAAATGCATATAATCCGGTATAAGGGATTTCCCCCTTTGCAAATCCTATTTTCTCTACGTTAAAATCGTGCTGTACTGCGTCAGTTGATACCACTATATCTCCTATATTCAACTGATTATCCAAAGAGCCGGCAACGCCGGTGTTAATAATACCTATACATCCGTAATCATTAATAAGTGTATTGGCGCATATTCCGGCATTTACCTTGCCCATTCCACATTTTACAACAACTACATCTTTACCGCTAAGCTTACCCTCATAAAATTCCATACCTGCAATCTTATTGGTCTTCGTGCCTTCCAATGCATCCTTAAGGGGATTAACCTCTTCATCCATAGCTCCTATTATGCCAATTCTATCTATTTTTTTATTATCACTATTAGTACATCCACCAATTAGAACCGTTACAATCATAACCATTAACATGATTAAAAATTTTTTCTTCATTAATTATTAACTCCTTCTATCTTTAAAATCCATCTGAGAACCTGCTATTCTCTCACCAAACAAAAGGCTTCAGGAACCACTTATTCCCCGAAGCCCTTTAATGTTATGCATTTTACACTAACATATTACAGTTACTGTTGTAAAGTAAAACTCATCTTAACAGGGTTATGGTCCGTGTAAGCGAATTTCTCATCAAGATTCTTAATCTCATTAACAGTCACATTATTAGATACGATAAATCCATCTATAATATATAATTGCGTTGTAGCATCCAATGCATGGTCGTCTAATCTACATGTAGCCACATTGTCTGCAACTGCAAATGAGAATCCTTCAGCCAGGTCCGAATTATTTATTATACCTGGAGCCCACTTATTATTTTTCTTCGTATCCTCTGTTAATGGGAAGGAATTTGCAACAGGCTCAAATGTCTGATTAAAATCGCCACCTGCTATAACATAATTGCCCTGCTTATATTCCTTAGAGAGTAAATCCATAAGCTGCTTAGTCTGTGCAATCTTACCTTCGCCAGAATCATACGCCTCTAGATGTAGATTAACAAGAACTAATTCTTTATCACTTCCTTGAATTGGAATACGTGTTTCTAGCAAGCATCTCTTAAGATTAACCATTGATATTGGCCAACTAAATGATATAGGAAGCTGATAACGAGTAGCAGATGTTACTCCATAGCCTGTCATAGTTACTATTCCTGCTTTAACTTTGCCCATGCCTTTGTTAAATGGAACGTAAAATACATCAAAGTTAGGAGCAAACATAGAAGACTGCCCCGTAGCCTTCTGGAATATAGGAAGTTCATCAATATAGTAACTTCTCTTGGCATCACGATCTACTTCCTGTAAGAAGTTAATGTCAGCCTTTTCTCGCGAAAGTATTGTTGACATTCCATCAAGATTCTTCTTAACAAGATCTTCACTTTCTGGTATAACTGTCTTTCCACCATCAAAGTAACAGTCCTGATCTGCAGAAAGTGCTCCGTATCCAACATTAAACGTAAGTATTGAAAGCGGCGTTCCTGCTTGAAGAACTCCACTCTGAGAATTTTCAACATCAACCTTCTCTACATCCTCTGGCTTATACTCGTTAATTGCAAACACCCCAAGAAATATTGCAACTGCTAGTACAAGAACTCCTATTATACTAGCTAATACAATTAAAAACTTCTTCATTAAATACCCCCTTTTTATAACACATCTACAACACATTTATAATATGAAGAAATTATATCATCACTTTATGTGGGCTTCAAGTCATCAAAGTAAAAAAGCTCTATGCTATAACAAAGTTGACAAAATATTGATATTATGGTTTAATTTCAAGTTGCATCCATCCCCTTTAAGAATTGGAAATCTAATAATAAAGGAAGATAATAATATGTTTGGACAACTAGGCTCAGCGGTAGACCAATTCTTTTATGGATTTGATACTGCGCTATATACATTTTTCTGGCAATTCCAGAACTCGTTTACTATCGGTATAGCCGATATTTGTCAACACATGGGAGATGCTATCGCTTACATCGTTGTTTTTGCAATTTCGGTGATTCTTTGCTTCCCGAAGAAGACCAGAAAATACGGAGTTGCAATGGTAATTGCCTTTATATTAGCTTTACTTTTTGTAAATGTTCTTATTAAGCCGGGAATAGGAAGGTTAAGACCTTACGTGACATTGCAGAATACTCCATTCTGGGATACTTATTATATTCACTGGACAAATGCAGGCTCACATCTTGAGGATGATTTATCATTCCCATCCGGTCATACATCCATGACCTTTGCGGCTATTACAGCTCTTGCTTCCGTACTTATTACGGAGAAGAGAAGATGGGCATGGGCTCTATTCATTATTCCTCTCATCGTAGGAATCTCAAGAATAATACGCTGTGTTCATTACCCAAGCGATGTACTTTGCGGTATGATTATCGGTATCATTGCCGGGCTTATTGGTTGTCTGGTGGTGTGGTACTTCTTCGTAAAAAGAAAAAGAAAAACCGCCTAAGGTAACAGGAGGCATATATCATGTCCGATTTAATTCGTAAAATAGAACAAAACAAAACCGTCGGATGTATTATAGATGCAATAGTTATGATTGTTATGGCAATCATCGTATATGTATTCGATGTGCCTAATCCCAATATGATACTTATTACGGTTCTAATCGTATTTGCCTCCATATACGGATACAGCGCAGGCATCATAAGTGGCTCTATTATGATACTATACTCTATGTTCTTCTTCTCGAAGAACCATAGCTTCATATATTATGAAGATACCAATATACATAAACTTATTGTTGTAATCATAGGTGTCGTTCTCAGTGTGATATTCATAGGACATTTACATGACAAGAAAGAGAGTTCCGAGAATGAGCTTCTTGAGATTAATCAGATTCTCAAAGATGATAATATATCCCTTGAGGCGGCCACTACCTATGATTCACTTACAGGAGTAAAGAATCGTTTTGCCATGAGACGGGAATATGACAGCTACAAAAACCAGTATCTCCACGCCATGATTCTTGATGTGGATGATTTTAAGAGCGTCAACGACAATAATGGACATATGACAGGCGATTATGTGCTAAGCAGTATCGGGAATTGCCTTACCAAAGTATTTGGAAATGATTATTGTTATAGATACGGCGGAGATGAATTCGTAGTAATATATCCTGACATCTCTGAGGATGAATTCAAGGATAAGTTAAGTTCCTTCAAGCAGGCTGTATCAGATATCAACAACGAAGATAGCAAACTCGACATACAATTCTCAGCTGGATACACACACGGCAAAGTCCTGCTAAATGACGACCTTCGCCTTATGATTCGTCAGGCAGATGACATTCTCTACAAAGCGAAGAAAAAAGGTAAAGACCAATATATGGGCGAAATGTATTCACGTAAAAAAGCCGTACTCCTAAGATAAACAAAACGAATTAATGATACTAAGAATCACATAAATTCTTAAGCTCAATTACCTGGTCTCTGTAGTCTGCTGCAAGCTCGAAGTTAAGGTCGGCTGCAGCTTTACCCATCTTATCAGTAAGTTTCTTAATTAGAGCTTCAAGTTCTTCTTTATCCATTGCATCAACACCTGTAAGCATCTCGTTATCTTCTGCAGCTATTTCCTTGTAAATGCTAATTTGATCCTGAACTGCTTTCTTAATAGTGGTTGGTGTAATGTTATGTTCTTCATTATATTGCTTCTGAATCTCTCGACGTCTGTTAGTCTCATCAATTGCTGACTTCATTGAATCTGTAATCATATCTGCATACATAATTACGCGACCTTCTGTATTACGTGCTGCTCTACCTATTGTCTGAATAAGCGAAGTCTCAGAACGAAGAAATCCCTCTTTGTCAGCATCTAGAATTGCCACAAGCGCAATCTCTGGTATATCAAGTCCCTCTCGAAGGAGATTGATTCCAACAAGCACATCAAATACTCCTAATCTTAAGTCTCTGATTATCTCAGTCCTTTCTAAAGTATCAATGTCTGAATGCAGATACTTGACTTTTATTCCAAGTTCCTGCATATAGGTTGTAAGATCTTCTGCCATTCTTTTGGTAAGAGTTGTAACTAATGTCTTAAAACCAGCATCAGTTGTACTTCTAATCTCTCCAATAAGATCATCAATTTGTCCTTCTACAGGATGAATTGAAATCTCTGGATCAAGAAGCCCTGTAGGTCTGATTATCTGCTCTGCATAAAGAAGCTCATGCTCTCTCTCATAATCCCCAGGTGTGGCAGATACAAATAACATTTGGTCAATTTTGCTTTCGAATTCTTCAAAGTTAAGAGGTCTGTTCTCTCTCGAAGAAGGAAGTCTAAAGCCATAATCAATTAGGGAATTCTTTCTTGAAAGGTTTCCAGCGTACATTCCTCTAACCTGTGGAAGCGTAATGTGGGATTCGTCTACTATAATAAGAAAATCATCTCCAAAATAATCTATTAATGTCTCTGGCATCCCCTTTTTTCTCTGACTGGTTAAATACCATGAGTAATTCTCAATTCCGCTACAAAAACCTGTCTCTCTTAACATCTCAATATCATAATTAGTTCTCTCACTTATTCGTTGAGCTTCAATTAATTTATCTTCTGATTTGAAATACTTAACCCGCTCATCTAACTCAACTTCAATCTCCTTACATGCTGCCTCTATCTTCTCTTTTGGCACTACATAGTGAGATGCAGGAAATATTGCCACATGATTCATTTCCTTTTTTACCGCATGTGTTATTGTGTCTATAACAACTATTCTATCTATCTCATCCCCAAAAAATTCTACCCTATATGCATACTCTGATATATTAGCAGGGTAAATCTCAAGCACATCACCTCTAACTCTAAATGTACCTCGTGCAAAATCCATATCATTTCTTACGTACTGCATATCAATAAGCTCTCTAATAACCTGGTCTCTATCTTTCAAGTCTCCCGGTCTAAGAGATACCATCAGATTCTCGTAATCTTCTGGTGATCCAATTCCATATATACATGACACAGATGATACTACTATTACATCTCTTCGTTCAGCCAGGGATGCTGTAGCAGAGAGTCTAAGTTTATCTATTTCATCATTAATAGAAGAATCCTTGGCAATATATGTATCAGTGGATGCCACATAAGCTTCTGGCTGATAGTAGTCATAATATGATACAAAATACTCCACCGCATTCTCTGGGAAGAACTCTTTCATCTCAGAATAAAGCTGTGCAGCTAATGTCTTATTATGAGATAGTATCAGCGTAGGCTTTCCAAGTGCTGCTATTACATTTGCCATGGTAAATGTCTTACCAGAACCAGTAACACCTAGAAGTGTTTCCATCTGATTGCCATCTTTAAAACCTTTGACAAGCTTTTCTATAGCTTGTGGTTGATCACCTGTGGGCTCATATTGTGAATGTAATTTAAAATCTGCTTTCATAATACAACCTCTTTTATCACATTGTATTTATCACATCTATTCTTACTATTATATTATATAGCATTGTATCAGCTTTATCATTATTATGTTATAATAGATTGTATATTTATTCTATTAATCCTATAGAGAGAGAATGTTAATAATAATTGGAGGTTTCATCAATGAAAAAATCTATGAATAAAATCAAAGAAATGATTAGTGACCCAAACTTGCAAAAAACCCTTGTTAGAGTTATGAATGCAAAGTCACCAGAAGAAATAATGACAATAGCTAATGAAGATGGTATTGCACTTACTCCAGAGCAGGCCCAGACAATCTTTGATGGAAAAAACAGCGACAAAGAGATAAGTTCAGACGATCTAAAAGAAATCAAAAAAATACTATAATAAAAAATAAAATCCTCAGATATTAATCCTTCGCTTTTATAAACCAAGAATTAAAATATCTGAGGATATTTTATGTTATGAATCTCTTTACATTATAATAATCTCAAGAATCTATCTCCCGTCTTTGGCACAGAAGTTACTTTATTAGATGTAGTTGCAGCTACAATATTTTTCTCAGGTGTCATATCAAATAATCTGTTCATTCCATTAATATGTCTAAAGTAAGAACAAAGAGCATAATATGCTTGATATGTTGCATAGTCATTTACTACAACATTATCCAGCCAACCGAATCCGCCTCCTTGTACCGCAAACGAACAGAGAGCATCAACTACTGATATTCCATTTTTTATAAATCTTAAGTCAGTCCCTGCATCTATTCCTAATTCTGATAATGCAAGAACAACCATAGCTGTAGAATTAGCATTTTCATTCATCCCAGATGCAAATGCTCCATCAGGCATTTGAGATGCAGATAAATAATTTAAGGCTTTGTCTACTGCAGCTTTTACAGAAGAATTACTATTATAATATGGTGCTAATGCAGCAAGAACCATTCCTGTTGTATCAATATCAGCTGCCGTCTCATTCCATCCCCATGCACCGCTGTCTAATTGAGCTGTTAATAATTTGTTCAAATACACATCTCTTGCTGAAGAATTATATTGCTTAGAATCTAATGCTATAAGAGCATAAGCATATTCCCATACAGAATCTGGATCACTTGTTTCATTTAACTGTTGGGTTATATCAACACCATTAATGTTAGTAGGATCATATCCAATAGCATTTAATGCAATTACAACCTTGGCACATTCTGATACACTTTCGAATCTATTATTATGAGAGGCAAGATAATTCTTTACGCTATCATAATATCCCGAATAAAGATTTGAATCTACAGGATATCCTGCTCTTCCAAGTCCTAATAGATAACCTTCTTTTGAATCACCATAGGAGATACTCTTATTATTATCAGCAAGATATTTACCTGTGGTTTCATATATGTCCTGTTTCTGTTGAAGGCTTAGAGGCTTTGTATCTACATTTGCCGCAGAATGAACACCGTTATACAACGTTCTAACAAGCGGTGTGGAATTAACATTTCCATCATATACAGTTAGCATATAACTATTAGATGAGTTAGGAATCTCAATTGCAAAACCTCCGTCATCCTTTGTCTTAAGAGAAGACATACCGTATGGATTGGCATTCTGTAGATCCAGTGAATCAACATCAATCCATCCCATGTCAACGCCAGCAACAGGAGTCTCTACTGGCGTCCAGTTCACATCAAGCTCATATCTTACTAGCTTACCGCTTACGTAGCCTTCATCAGTAGTAACATCCTTAAAGAAGGTATAGGAATCTGAGTATCCCGTCGTATCCTGATAATAAAAGAATTCTACTACGTCATTATTCGCTACCTTTGCTTCTAGATTATTTGACGTTACATGATTCTTATAATATCCGCATGCAGCTCCACCTTTCTTAAATATATTGGTATCAACACCTAGTCCGTAACCCTTATTAGCCACTGTTAGATATTCATCTCTATTATCAGCAGAAAACTCCGGGAATATATCCTTATGAATCTGCACTAATACATCAAGTATAGATACCCCATCGCTTTGGCTTACTGGATCATTATAACCATATTTTTCTGCCGTATCAGAAGATACATCTGCTCCAACCTTAACATCTTTAAAGCTACCATCAAATTGCGCAGTATAAGTTATTGTTGCTGTAACTACACCATCAGCTTTTGCAACAATAGTATCTAAATTCACACCTGTTGCAAATAGCGACAATGCCATTACAATAGAACAAACAATAGCACATACCTTTCTAGATATTCCTTTCTCTCTTAACATTTCTACACTTCCTTTCATTATTTATAATTCTTCTATAAAAACAATATGTAATAATCTAATAATTGCACTTTGTAATTACCACATTCATCTATGCTTGCCGGACTCGATAGAAACCGTATTTTATCTTCACTCTTTCAAGCTTTCTTAGAATACTGTTTCCAAATATAAATACAAATACCGAAGCTCTAAATGCATGCCATAGATCAAATGGTGCGCCTGTTACATAAAGTGCGAGCAAAGCATCTATCGACAAATCAGCCGCACTCATAGTGCTCATGAACATCGTACCAATGTTCATTATCCCACCGTATAATATGAATACTACAAAAAAAGTAAAGACTCCTAATGTAATATCATCTGCCGGCATCCTCTTTCTCTGAATTATCGCACCAATTATCAGCCCCACTAATCCAAATACATATAATCTCCATCCCAGAAATGTGCTTTCTCCATTAGGCCATATCAGATATGATATATAAGCTATAACTTCCATTACAAGAACTGCTGTTACAGGACCAACTAGCACTTTAAAATCCCTAGACCTTGGTGCGTCAACATCTACCTTAGAGAATACAATTCCTGACATGGCACCAAGTAGAGCCCAACAACACATTTGCCAGATAGTCCACACTCCCTGACCTGTAAAGAAATTGACAATAAATCTCGATAGCATTCCGATTATTGCGCCAACTACAGGACCAAACGCAATACCTGATATTATTACCATTCCCGTACCTGCCTGAATTGGAATTATTGGAAATGATAACAGATTGCCAAGAACCGTTATGGCCGACATAACAGCAATCATTACCACTTCTCTTGCCTTGACTTTACGCCTTCTTACATTTCTTCTTTGCAAAATGCAATCACCTCCTCGGGAAGTATTGCTTTCGGCGCATATCGTCTTGCAATTCTGTTAGATGCAGTTGTAAAGAATTTGTTACCCGCAAAAAACTCCTGTCTAGGAAGTGCTGAAACGACCCTCCCATCATGAAGAAGGGCACAGCGACTAGCATATCTTGCACAAAACTCTATATCATGACTTACCATAAGAATTGTCACGCCTTCTTCCGTTAGCTTTCGAAGCATGCTTCCTAATTCTTTTTTTCTATCGAAGTCTAAACCTTTAGTCGGCTCATCCATTAGTATTATTCTAGGCTCCAACAATAATAGTTTTGCAAATGCTAATACTTGTTTTTGACCAGCACTTAAATCATATGGATGTAACCGTTCATATCCCTTGAGCCCAACTTCATATAGCATTCTGGTTATGCTGTCCTTTTTATCGGACACCGATATATCCAGGTCATGTAATGCTTCTTCTAATTCCTCAGAAACGGTTATCTCAGTAAATAACGCCATAGGATCCTGCGGAAGATATACCATGCCTTTAAACCCTAAAGGTGCATCCTTAACAGACTTAATCTTCTTTCCAAATATTTCTACTGTACCATATGCTTGCTTTAATGTCTGGCAAAGTATTGACAGCAAAGTACTCTTACCTGTTCCATTACCCCCCATAACAGCAAATATTTCCCCTTCGTGTACATCCAGGTTACAATCATTGAGTACAGCCTTATACTCATCATATCCAAAACCTATTTCTTTCATTCTAAGAACGATGTCACGCCTAGACTCTTTTCCATTCTCATCCTGCAGATTCGTCTGAGATTGCCCATCATTATCTTGTATATTTACCTGAGAATCCTCATTATTATCAAGCTTCTTCTTATCAACCCCTGCAAATCTTCTAGCCATCCAGCGCTGACCTTCCGCAACAGTTAAGGGCAGAGTATTCTCAACATCATTTGAATCAGATTTATCGCCACGGGAACCAGCGGTGTCAACAGTTTCAATACTTTTTGCAATAATTAGCGATGTGGGAAGACCACTCTTATAATTCAACTTTGTAGCAACCTCACGAGGGTTGCCAACATAATCTATGCAAGCCCTTTTCATAGCAACAACCTTAGTAGCCATTCCATATACATCTTCTAAATGATGCTCAACTACAATTATAGTCGTTCCAAGTTCTGTATTTATTCTATTTAACATATCAAGGAAATTCCTTGCTGCAAGCGGGTCTAGTTGTGCGATTGGCTCATCTAATATAAGCACTCCAGGTTCCATAACCATAACAGCGGCGAGATGAACCATTTGCATTTCTCCCCCCGACAAGGAATCAACATTTCTATTAATCCAACTTTGCATCCCAAAGAATTCACATATTTCTGCTATCCTCCGTTGCATCGTTTCATTGTCAAGTCCAAGATTCTCCATGCCAAACGCAAGCTCGTGCCACACCTTATCAGTAATCATTTGACTACTTGGATTTTGTCCTACGTATCCTATCTCTCTGGCAAGAGTAGCATCATCATATTCTTCAATACTCTTACCCTGCAAACAAATCTCGCCTTCTAGCGTTCCGTGTGGTGCAATACTTGGTATTAATTGCTTAATCAGAGTAGTCTTACCACATCCAGAAGGCCCGCAGATAAGGACAAACTCCCCCTCATCAATACCAAGATTAATACCAGAAAGTGCAGACACATTTTCTCCGGGATAGCTAAATATTAAGTTTTGTATCTCTATTAGTCTCACTTACTATTCCACCCTAAAATTCTACTGGCCAATACTGGCACCAACATATATGCAAGATAGAAGATACTTAGAATAAGCATTTCATATATATCCCCCATCATGCCAAAAGTCGGATAATAATACACCTTGTATCCACTAAATACTGTCACAATAAACGAAGGCACCATAAGTCCAACTATTATTATCAGAAAAATTACATCCGAAGTCTTAATTCTATAATTAGAATAACTACTTCTTCGTCCCACACCATATCCCATAGCCGTCATTGTCTGAGAAGTGTCAATTGCATTTTCAAGAGTCCAGGAAATTACAATCGAAAACTCCTTACCCCATTGCCTTGCTCTCTTAAATAGCCCTTTTCTTACATTTCTCCCCATACCAGCTTGAGCATTATGTACGATATTCATTCTTCTTCGAAGCATTGGTATATAATGAAGAGTCATTGATATAACAAGTCCAAGACTTGGAGCGAAGCTTCCAAACATAAATGTCAGCTTCTCACCTGTTATCATACGCTGCATTATATCGCACCACAGAAATGCTGCTGCAAACATTAGTCCAAATACAGCGCCATACATTCCGGCTTCAACTGTAATTCTATTATCATTTACAAGGAACAGGACATGCATCCCATTATGAGATATAAGCATATTCCCTATTGTTGTTATTATAATAATCAGTATAAGCCACGGAATATATCTAATATATTTCATCCAGCCTTGTAAATGAATCTCATACAAGGAAGAGGCAAAGAGTGATAAGAATATCAATACAGGATTGACACTGCACATTGTGAGAATAAGCGCCATAACAAGATATATAAATGCAAACCAGGGATGAATTAATCCCAGTCCTCTTCTCTCTAGTAACTTATCACGTAGTACCATAATACGTCTTCACCACCATTTAAGTAATAGGAATTACAGCCCTTATTAGGTATCCTTCCATTAACTTTATACATCCATCCACTGTTTTGTCCTGCATTAAATTCATACAAATAGTTAATACCTTTTACATAGGATGAACCTTTGAATTCATATTGAATTCCATTATAATCACAAGCCTGCTTCAGAGCTTCATCCACTCCAACTCTACCATCTCCATTAGTATCAGAGACAGTTATAGTCCGTGCTCCAAGTATTGCAGGATCAGCTGCAAATTCTTCCAACTTAGGAAATCCTGCCGCAGTAAGTGCTCCGTTTCCACTTATTGATGAACAATCTATTGCAATAGTACATACCACCGACACTGGTACTCCTTCAGGCGTATTCCAATTGTAGCTATCACTCCCATCAGAATTATATCCCGTATCAGCAGCATTTGACATGTACTCTTTAGAAGCTTCGGATCCTGTAATTGTACCACCAGAATCCGGATTTACACTCGTTTCGTTCCCCGCTTTAGTTGAGTTTAAAGAAGCTGCCAAATCACCTTCCGTAACATTAGGATTAAATTGATTCAAATCATTTGCTTGTGTCGTATTAGCAAGTGCACTTATTTCAGTATTTGTGGAACTTTTTCTCGTTTTATCAGCTTTCGTCACCCTGACGCCAAGAACGATAGCTATTCCTGTCACAATTACTATCGCCGCAACTACCACAATCTTAATATTCTTTTTATTCCTAAAAAAATCTATGAATTTATCCTTAAAACTTCGCATTGTTTCTACCTGATTTTAGTCTTATTAAAAGCAAAAGACCACCTTGCTAATAAGCAAGGCAGCCTGAAATAAACGCACAAAAACACTAAATCTTCATTGTCATATAAAAAAAACAACTCAGACTCAATGAAAATACGCGGTATTTTCTGCTCCATCACCCAAGCAAAATAATCCTCCCTTATGACAGGTCTCCTGGCTTAAGACTTCATATATCTATGATATAGCACATCATTATTAACATATACGATAATCCGCCTTCTCAAGCAATAATTCAATCAACTAGAACTACAGTGCTCAATGGCATAAGAATTATCTCGTCTATTACAGTAATGGCTGTTGCTTCGGCTTCTAACCGAATTCCCTATTAAGTGTTATCACATCATAAGTTATGTATATATATATTAATTTGTAATTTTGCAAAGTGTATAATTACTCTTATGCGCGTCCGTGGCAGAATTTATATTTCTTACCAGAGCCACAAGGACATGGACTGTTAGGACGAATCTTCTCTTCCTTTCTACGCATTGGTCCTTTAACACTTTCTTCCTTATTAGTTCCAGTTTCTTTCGCAACTTCTTCGCGCTCCATCTTCTTCTCGATGCGAACTCGATATAGCATCTGAACAGTCTCTGTACGAATCGCCTCATTCATAGCATCTACCATATCATAACTTGCCATCTTGTATTCGTCTACAGGATTTCTCTGTCCATACGCCTGAAGGCCAATTCCTTGACGAAGTTGATCCATATCGTCAATTTCTTCCATCCACTTCTTATCAATTACTCTAAGAAGTACAATTCTCTCTATCTCTCTAAATGCATCAGGATCATCGAATTCCGCTTCTTTCGCCTCATACATCTCATATGCTTTCTTAAGAAGCTTATCCTTTAGGTCTGCTACGCAAGTAACATCATCAAGAGTGCTTGCATCGAATTTCTCAAATGGAATAATCTCACGGATAACAGAATTCATTTCAGTAAGATCCCAATTATCCACTGGCACCTCATCAGAACAACAGGTATCTATTGCCGACTCTAAGTCAGTTTCAACCATATTGAGAATCTGTTCTTTCATGTTCTCACCAGCAAGTACTCTCCTTCTTTGCTCATAGATTAACTCACGCTGATCGTTCATGACCTGATCGTATTCAAGCAGATTCTTTCTTATTGCAAAGTTGTTACTCTCTATCTTCTTCTGCGCATTCTCAAGAGCATTACTTAACATCTTGTGATGAATCTCATCTGTCTCAGCAACTCCAAGAGAATTAAAAATTCCCATTAATCTCTCAGAGCCGAATAATCTCATAAGATCATCTTCTAATGATACGTAGAACTTCGACTCTCCAATATCACCTTGCCTACCTGAACGACCACGAAGCTGATTATCTATACGTCGAGATTCATGGCGTTCTGTACCTATAATCTTAAGGCCACCTGCTGCTTTAGCTTCCTCATCAAGCTTAATATCTGTACCACGACCTGCCATATTAGTTGCTATAGTAACAGCTCCATGTTTACCAGCCTCGGCTATAATTTCAGCTTCCTTCTCGTGGAATTTAGCATTTAACACGTTATGAGGTATACCCTCTTTACGAAGCCTTCTAGAGATTTCTTCTGATACGTCAATTGTAATTGTACCAACAAGAACCGGCTGTCCCTTGGCATGGGATTTCTTAACATCTTCAATTACTGATATGTATTTACCATTCTTAGTCTTATAAACTGCATCATCATGATCTATTCTTATCATTGGCTTATTAGTTGGAATCTCAATAACGTCCATACCATAGATATCTCTGAATTCCTGTTCCTCAGTAAGACCTGTACCAGTCATTCCTGCCTTCTTATCGTATTTATTGAAGAAGTTCTGGAAAGTAATATTAGCAAGAGTCATTGACTCTCTCTTAACCTTAACATGCTCTTTTGCCTCAATCGCCTGGTGAAGTCCATCAGAGTAACGACGTCCCGGCATGATACGACCTGTAAATGTATCAACAATTAGTATCTGATCGTCTTGAACAACATAATCCTGGTCTCTATGCATTAAATTATGAGCGCGAAGCGCTAAGATAACATTATGCTGAATCTCAAGATTCTCTGCGTCGGCAAGGTTGTCAATGTGGAAGAACTCCTCTGTCTTCTTAACACCTTGAGCAGTAAGGTTAACCACCTTGTCTTTTTCATTAACAATAAAATCTCCAGTTTCTTCCTGCACAACACCCATTATTGCATCCATCTTAGAAAATTCAGGAAGATCCTCACCTCTCTGTAACTGACGAGCCAATACGTCACACATTTCGTATAACTTAGTTGACTTCCCTGACTGACCAGAGATAATAAGTGGAGTTCTGGCTTCATCAATAAGTACCGAATCCACCTCATCGATTATGGCGTAATGAAGTCCACGCTGAACCAGCTGATTCTCGTATACAACCATATTGTCACGAAGATAATCAAAACCATCCTCGTTATTAGTTATGTAAGTTATATCCGCGTTGTAAGCTTCTCTCCTCTCATCCCTGTCCATATCACTAAGTACTGGCTTACAAGTTAGTCCAAGGAATTCATGCAGCTTACCCATTTCTGTAGCGTCACGCTTAGCAAGATAATCATTAACTGTTACAATATGTACACCTTTACCCTCTAGGGCATTAAGATATGCAGGTGCTGTTGCTGCTAATGTCTTACCTTCACCTGTCTTCATCTCAGCTATACGCCCCTGATGAAGAATAACACCACCAATAAGTTGTACTCTGAAATGCTCCATTCCAAGTACTCTTCTTGATGCTTCTCTTACTACTGCAAATGCTTCCACAAGAAGATCATCTAATGTCTCACCCTCACTTAGTCGCTTCTTGAAATAATCTGTCTTGGCTTGTAACTGTTCATCAGTAAGAGTCATCATTTCCGGTCTTAAGGCTTCAATTTGATCGACCGTCTTCTCAACAATCTTGACTTCTCTCTCACTATGAGTTCCAAAAATCTTCTCAAGTAAACCCATTTATTCTCTCCTTATAATAATTATTTATACAAAAAGTCATATTTCTCCTAATTTCACACCTAGTAATTATATCAGAAAATAGACTTATATTAAATACGTATTTGTTTATAGTCCTTCTAATATAAAATATATTTCTAAAAATAAACTTGACAAATACAGTTTTTGTGTAAATTGTCTGATAATTCAAATTATAATTTTGACAATTTGCGACAATTTAAGATATCTGCGCAAATTTTCGAATTTTTTATTGACAAAAATCCAAAAAGATAGTATTATTCAATTATCAACAAACCAAGACAAACTAATCGACCAAGAAATTGGCGATAAGGTTGATAGATAGGATGTAAAAGTATTGTAGAAGGGTTATACCAGCGATGAAGTAAAGATATCGTGGACAATACTTTTAGATTATAAAAAATGACTGGTAGTTGATCTAGAATTAAAGATATAAATTAAATATAGTAAATGTAGTATAGTAAAAGGCGATTATCAATTAGTGAGGATTAGATGAATCGCAATGAACTTTAAATTCTAGATCAACAGGTCATTTTATTAAAGGCCTATCGAATAACCAATCTTTTAAGAGAGGTTATATAATGAGATTCTTAAGAAAAGGAGGTACGGACCACCAGCATAAGTAATTGGTAAAACGGAACCAGGCTCAACTGGTATATGTTGAGATCTTATTCGACGAAGATGTGAAACCAACTTTTAGATAGAAGCTATTTAAGCTGTGCCGTAGGGCGAGAGAGTGAAGTTAAAAGGATGAAGCAAAGGGAATTGAGTAAGAGAAAAGAGATTTGATTTAATATAGATTAATCGAACTTAATAAAAATTATATAGAAAGGTGGTACAGTCCATTGGACAGTATTGAGAACTCAAAAAAGGAAGAGATATCCTGATTGGTGACGAGAAAGCCAGCAAGATATCTCTTCTTATGTGTAAAAATCCTTTTTTCAGCATCTACCATGAAATCAGTTCATATCCATCCTCTGTCACAAGGACCTGATATTCCCATTGAGCAGAAGGTTTGCCATCTAAGGTTGATACTTCCCAACCATTAATTGGATCAGTCTTGATAGAATGCTTTCCCATATTAACCATAGGTTCAATGGTAAACATCATGCCAGGAACCATTATCATTCCTTCTCCCCTGTTACATACATAACTCACCCAAGGATCCTCATGGAATTCAAGTCCTACACCGTGTCCGCCTATTTCTCTAACTACTGTGTATCCATTGTCATGTGCATACTCCTTAATCGCTCCACCAACATTGCCAATAGGCTCCCATGGCTTAACTTCCCTAAGACCAATATCACAACATTCTTTAGCAACTTTAACAAGTCTTTTTGTCTCTTCTTCTACATCTCCTATCATGAACATTCTAGATGAGTCAGAGAAGTATCCATCAAGAATAGTGGAACAATCAACATTTATTATATCCCCAGACTTAAGTACTACATCATCTCCGGGGATACCATGGCATACTTGTTCATTAACAGATGTACACACGCTCTTTGGGAAACCATCATAATTAAGAGGAGCACATATGCCCCCCATCTTAGTTGTAACATCGCTTACAATATCATCTATCTCTTGTGTTGTCATTCCTTCATGTATGGCTTCTGCCACTGCGTCTAAAGCCGCCATATTAATCTTAGCACTTTTCTTGATGCTCTCTATTTCTACAGGAACCTTAATCAAATCATGATCTGGAACTTCATAACCCTGGTTGTATAGAGAATTAAGCTTATTGTCGAAAGCTTCATGACACTGTTTATACTTCTTACCGCTAAGACACCAACATGGTGAATTTCTTCCTATCTTCATTGTTTCTTCCTTTAAAATATTTATTTATCTTTCTTTAATTCTTCTGGTCCATTAACACCATTTACATAATTAACTTTATTATGGTGAACAGTTATCTCGCCAAATTCTAACTTCTGATAATTGTCATCAATTTCAATCTTATAATCATTCTTAATCATGTTGTTATATTCATAACCATCATAATTATATTCGAAATAATTAACACCCTTTTCTGCAACAAGTTTTGCCTGATATTTCTCTCCAAGAGCAATCTGTTCTATAGTCTCATTAATAGCATCCCTAGATACCGGCAAATTCTCCTTCTGCTCATCTAATAAATCTTCCCAAAAGTCATTCTGGCTATTAGTAAGTTTATTCTTTTCTTCTTCATTTAATGTAATATTATTCTGTTTAGCAAGATCATACATTACTCTGTCATGTATAGCCATATTCATAGCAGTATTTCTTGCAGAGACAGAAATAAATTCTCCGTTGAGATAAGTATTCCACCAATCCTTAGTGGACTTAGGATTATATACCTTAGCTTCCTTCTCAACTTTCTCTTCTTCATATAGCACATAAAAAGAGAGATCCTTATAGTAAAGTTTCTCTCCATTAATTGTCACAGCAACATCATCTAGATGCTCAGAGAATATAAACGCCTCCTTAGACTTAAATCCTCTGTAGCATACAAAGACAATTATCGCCACGACTACTATTGCAATCGGAATAAAAATAAATAATTTCTTCTTAGAACTAGTTTTCTTCGATTTGTGGTCCATATACTATTTCTTATACAATTAGATTAAACGTCTTATAGCAATTATAGGTTTGCAGTTAACTGCTCTTCCACTAGTTATTCCAGCTCTTGAGCTTTGAGCCTCGACGATTCCACCGCTTCCATCATATATTCCAACATGTCCTGAATAGACAACAACATCGCCAGCCTGCATATTCTCGTAGCTTACTTCCTGACCTACTGTCGCAAACCCATCAGATGTAAGTCTTCCATAATCAACGCCGAAATGCTGGAATACTCGATATACGAATCCCGAACAATCACATCCTTCTGTTAGAGAAGTTCCTCCCCACTTATATGGATTACCCACAAACTGAGAAGCATATGCTACTACTGCTCCACCACCAGTACCCGATACAGGAGCAGGATTCTTATTTCCTCCAGATACACCTGATGAATTAGCCTGTCTAGAGGGAGACGAACCGGAACTCTGATTAGCTGCAGCTTGTCTTGCTGCCAGTTCTCTTGCTTTAGCAAGCTGTGTATCGAAATCAGCAACTTGTGATTTCTTCGTAGAAATCATTGTATCAAGAGACTTCTTCTGTGCAGTAAGCTTATTCTGTTGCGATTGAAGTGCAACTTTCTCCTGCTCAAGTCCAGCTTTAAGTGATTCCATCTGTTTAATCATTGTCTGGTATTCATCTAATTGAGTTCTATCATATTCATATACTGTATTAGCATATTCAACTTTATTAATAAATTCTGATAAGCTTCCTGACTCAAGGAAAATAGTGATAATATTATCATCACCCTTTTCATACATATATTTCATACGAACTTTCATCTCTTCGTACTTCTTATCAGCTTCTTTCTGAGCCACCTTCAAGTCAGCTTCAGCATCTGCAATATCAGAATTTTTATCTGAAATATCTGCCTCTAACTCGTTAATATTCGTAAGGATTCCAACAAGTTCCTGATCAAGCGACTTAAGCTCATTTTGTAATTGTTGTTTCTCCTGAGTAATCTGGGTAACAGACTTTGCCGCAAATGCAACATTGGATGATGTAGCAACCAGCACAAGTGATAGAGCAAGTGCAACGCCTTTCATTATTTTATTCGCATTGTTGGAATGTGTAATTGGGGTTATTAATCTCTTCATACGCTTTCCCTTCTTTATGGTCTTATTATGCAATTCTTATGCTTTTGCGGTTTTTCTTTCGAATAAAGTTTCTTTTAATGCAATACATTTATCTGCCACACATAGAATCAGTGCTTCTCTACTCTTTGGCACCTTGGTAATATTAAGCGGCCACATGTGAGATACTATAATACTATGCATCTTGTCATTAATATCAAAGAACTTCCTGGCATTATCAGCAGCCACTTTAGAGTGGGTGAATCCATGCTTTGAAGTAAATTTCCTCATGGGAATCTTAGGTCCATTATGCCAATCATACAAGAAAAAGTCATGTAAAAAAGCTGCAGGAATAAGCTCCTTCTCATTGGCATTCAAATGTAATTTCCTGTTAATCAAATAGCTTAATTTAGCAACCCTATGACAGTGATCATATGTGGTGATATCTCCATGCTGAACAAAACATTTCATGCGATGCACCATTGGATGGTTATCATACTCACCTATCAAATCTCTAAACTTCTCCAATTCATGTTTCTTCATTATATACTTCCCTGTATGTATTATAATCACATTCCCAAAAATTAAACCTTAACATAACAATTATACATGTAAAATGTTACGAATATGTGTCCTAATTATTAGCTAAAATAAACTCCACAAACTCATCCTCAGGAACAGGCTTTGAGAAATAATACCCCTGAATATAGTCACAACCAATTCTCTTGAGATAATCGTATTGTTCTTTGGTCTCAACGCCTTCCGCTACAACCTTAGAATCCATAGAATGAACTACATTCTGCAACTTCTCGAACACATTCTTAAGCCTCTCTTCGCTAGAAGAATATTGTGTCATCTCCTTGTCGAATTTGACGATTCTAAAATCAGAAGTAACCATCCTCTCTATATTAGCATACCCTGTTCCAAAATCATCTAATGCCAGAGCAAATCCTTTTTCACCAAGTTTCTCAAGATTCCTCTTGAATACTGTAGGCGAATAATTAGACGCTGTCTCAGTAACTTCAAGACACAGGTATCCGGAATCTATGTTATATTTGCCAACTATCCTCTCAACATTTTCAATAAAATCCTTCTGCAAACACTGAATCACAGAAAGGTTAAGCTCAATGTATCGAAGTCCCAGCTTCTCCATATCATTCTCTGATATGAACTTGCAAACAGTCTCAAGGACATAATCACCAATAGCTACAATAGTTCCATTATTCTCCGCAATTGGAATAAATTCTGCCGGTGATATCGGTCCAAGTTCAGGATCAGTAAGTCTCACAAGGGCTTCTGCAGTAACAAAAGTGTCATCCTCAAGCGAACGTATGGGCTGATAGTATACTTCAAATGAGTTGTTCTTTAGCCCACGTTCTATTGCATTTTCAACAAGTTTAACCCTAATATGCTCATGAATATGAAGATCCTCAATATCAATTATGCCACCGACACTTCTCTCCATTCGATTAAAATGACGAACAAGGGCTGTCATATTCTCCGCATCGTCTGTATCATTTGGGTAATCAATATGAGTCATTAATATATCACATGAAATATCGAGCCCTTCCACTTCCCAACTATTGCTAAGTTCATTATATAGCTTATCTATCAGCTCTCCTGTCTTATCAACATTAAGATTAAGAATGGCTATTGTTGATTCACTGATTCTAAAACATCTTCCCAGCTGGAATTGATGGCCAACGTAGGATGCAATATTCTTAGACAACGCATTTGTATTAGCATTTCCAAAGGTATCTGATAACGCATCAAAATTAGTCATCTTCATTAAGATCAACGAAAATGGATAATTATTTCTAATCATCTTGGTTCCTACTTCAATAAGGTACTCCTTACCAACAAGATTAGTATCCTCCTCAATTGAAGCTCGACCATGTTCTTCAAAGAAATACATTACAAATGCGGACATGGAAAGGGTAAAACTTCTCACTATAATATCAGGCCACAAGAGCTGACATCCAATCGTCGCTATATTAACGATTGACACAAGACCAATCATAATTACAAAAGACCTGCTTAGAATATGCCTCTTCCTTATTGTATAGACAATCGCCCATATAAAATATAATACTGGAACAAGGTTGGTAAGAAAATACAATGGTCCTCTTACATATCCAGTCTCTACAGAATAATAAAAAGCCGTAGTGTAAAACGGTGTGATAACAACAAGTAATACACAAATAGCAAGCGGAACAAACAAAAGTATCTTTCTTATCAATGAACGTGTATGACTCATCTCAACCTGTGAAACTACATACATCAAAAACAGGAACGTTACTATTGCGTGAGCTATAAAGAATAGCACATTAACTATATAAACAACCGTAGCGTTCATTCTATATTCTATAACATATGTTCTCAAAATATCTAATATTGGTACTGCGCACGCTGCAACTGTCAAATAGCATAATATTTTAAATTTCAAATCCATAATATGCTTTGTAGATACTACCATCGCTATTAACATAACGAAAGCAATAATACTCGCAACGTCAAAAAAATAAACTAGAATCATGTTCCTCTCCCCGAGATTTCACAATAGTACAGAGTAATTATACCAAAAACTTCACAAAAAAACACATTTAATTTATATTAATTAAATGTGTGTAAAATTCCAATACAATATTCATTAATATTGCACAAAACATAGAAACTATCTACTATCCAGACCATCAGTTTCATATCCAAGATATTTCAATAAATTAACGCAGGCGTATCGCACATCTTCATAGGTAGATACAAAGTCCCCTGTATACCAGGGATCTGCTATGCTTCGACCGGTCTTCGTCGGAATATCAAGCATTAACTTAATCTTGTCTTCAACGTCGGCACCGGTTATCCTTGTGACATTTCTTATGTTGGCAGAGTCGGCACAGAGAAGATAATCGTACCTGTCATAGTCGGACTTCGTAATCTGTCTCGCCCTCTTGCCACTGTAATTAGTATAGGGCGTATTTCCAATCCCGTGCTTTCTAAGCATCTCCTTAGCCGGCGGATAGATGGGATTACCCTGCCCACCCCAGATTTCTTCCGAGCTGGTGGCTGCGGACTCTATGAGAAAATCATCCTTAATATTAAGTTTTTCTACCATGTCTTTTAATACAAATTCCGCCATCGGCGAACGACAGATGTTGCCGTGGCAGATGAATAGGATTTTAATCATAGGTTTGACTCCGTTATTCTTTAATATATCTGCTTATTTCCTCACTTTCTTATATAAAGCAAGAAAACTCTAACGATGATATTATTATATCATGAAAGAGTCTTCTCATTAATCTAATATTTCCGATTCCTCAGGATGTATTCAGTTTTGTCCTACGCCTTTGGACTTATAGTATTCTTCGAAAAGATTGTTTGCAGCTTCCTGTGTTTGTTGACTAATTGATGGAAGACCTCCCAGCTTTTCAGCTGCCTGATTAATACCTTTATTCATGGCTTCTTGCATCTTCTTCATTTTCCCAACATCATCGCCGGCAAGTGCACTTGCAAAATCGAAAAGTCTCTGAGATGTCTGCTTAACACCCCAATAACCGTCTTCTGAAATCGATTCCTGAGCCTTTCTCCTAGCTTCCTCTGTTACTGTGCCACCAAACGCAGAAAAGCCATCAGCTGTCTTTTGCTTGCCAGCCTGAGTATTCATCATTTCCCTTACCATATTGATAAGAGACTGTCTGTTATCAGCTTCTGCTTTCTTCATCTGCTCCACTATGGTCGCTCTGTCTGTTGAAGACTTTTTGTTTATCTCATAAGTCGCCTTATTAGATGATACATTAGCTGATTTCTCATAAACTACTGCTGTGTCGCTTGTCTTGCCTGTTGTATTAGCATTTTCTGGTTTTACTTCTTCTTTTGTATTATTTACCTTTGAAACGTCATAATAATTATTCACATTTGAATTATATCCATTTATTTCTATACTCATTGTAATTCCTCCTCTCTATATCTGTCCATACAACTGCGATACAATATCCGATGTATTTGTATAAGAGCCTGTAGCCGAATAGCCACTTGTTGAATTATTCTGTGTCGTCGAGTAATAGTTAACAAGTCTTGCATTTGTCTCTATTGAGGAAGCATAGCTTGTCAGGTTGGTCTTAATCTTGTCCTGCGCTGCATTGTCGAACACAGACTTATTAAGAGAAAGCTTTCCCTCACTTGTAACTGTAACTCCTATCTCGGCTAAGGATTTCGTATACTGAGCCGTCTTCTGCAGAAGTGTTGTAAGATTGGAATTAACACCCGATATTCCGCTTTTCTTAGCAGCTTCAATTGTTTTATTATAGAACTCAATGAATTTACCAAGTTCTGCCTTCACTCCATCCCTGTTAAATACTGCATCACCAGCATTATTTTTTGTAGTATACAAATCAGTCCCCTTGAGACTTTCTATACTTTCCATAAGACTCTTTGAATTAGAAACTGTTGCAACAGTTGTGGTGCTCGAATCAATTTTCCCTGAACTAGTTGCACTATCAGCTATCCTGTTAAGCCTGCTTGCAATCTTCGAGCCATAGCTTAAAGCAGCATTTCCATCAAAAGCATCTTTGACCGTACTAAGCTCAATGGTCTTGAATTTCTTTACGTCAAATGCTAATGTTCCGTCATGGTTCAAAGTTATGCCAAGTTCACCAAGTGCCTCAACACTCTCCTTTGTGGCTCCCATGGCACCTGCCACATTAGAAGTCATATTCATATTAGTCGACTTCTTGGCAGTTGTAACCGCATCGTTATAAGCACTAACATAAGACTTAAGAGCATTTTCAACCTTACTTCTTGCGTCAAGACCGTTCTGTGTATCCTTATACGTATTCTCGCTTTGTAATGTTCCAAGGGCATTTTTAAATGTTGATACTGACGTAGACAACTTAGAATTAGCCGCACTTACTTCCTTCGATTCTTTCGGATTACGCCTTTCCTCGATAATCTCGTCAAGCACATTCTTAGACCTAGAAGAACTACTTCCACGTGATATGGAAGAGCTTTGTTCTCCGTAATAAGATTTCATTAATTTGCCATAGCTACCACTTCGTATGGCGCTATAGTCACCTAGCATTCCTGCTAGTCCGCTCGTGTTACCGAACATAGAATTACTGTCCATCCAACTCATACTTAAACCTCCTTGTTTTATAGTGGAACTCCATTTCCTCACAAAAGGAGTCTCGTCCATTTTAGTTCGCCTATGGCGAAAGGACTCGACGTGTAGCATCCCCACTTCGTGGGCACGCAACCTGTTGTACTATTATTATCGGCCCTAAATCCCACTATGAAAAGGCGTATGTAGTGAATAGCCCTGATATTGATGTGAATGGTATATAATTACTCCGGCAACATTAGCATTGCTGTAAAAATCACTATATTATTGTCTTGCTCAAGCTTAATTGTTCCATAGTATTTCTCTGTAATTCTTCTCATATTAAGAATGCCAAAGCCATGTCTTTTTGTGTCGCTTTTTGTAGTCATCGGAAGATGCGTCTGGGAGTCATAGACTAGCTTTCCTGCATATGTATTTTTCACTTGTATAAGATATGCGTTATTGTTCATCCAAGCACTAAGTTCTATCTTAGAGTTGTCACTAATTGACGCTGCTCGAATAGCATTTGACAAAGCATTACTTAATATAATCCCTATGTCTATGGATTCGACCTTAGCGTTTTCAGGATAATGAAAATGCGATATAAACTCTACCCCTACATCCTCGGCTTCTCGCATCTTCTCAGAGATTACAATATCAGTAACCGGGTTACCTGTTTTGGCGCTTATCTTAAGATTGGGAAATCCATCCTGCCATTCATTAAGATATTCAATAGCTTTGTCATTTTCAGACTGTTCAAGAAGATTGCCAAGTATCATAATATGATTGTTAACATCATGCCTTATACCTCTAATGTCAGAATATACATTTTCCATAGAATGCACATGCACAGATAATTCCTCCATCTGCTTAGATACAAGAGCATTCTGCATTGCTTCCTCCTCCTGTCTCTTAATCTCCTGGTAAGAATACACAACAGTAATGGATGCAAGAAATGCAACAATGCCAAAAACTGCACGAACCACATCATAAACTGGATAACTACTTCTTATGTACTCACCAAGAGCCTCAGCATATGCATCTGACAGGAAAGAACAAATCCAATACCCAATAATAATTGCAACATAGGGTGATACTATAAGTGAAAGCTCGCGCCACTGCATTTGCTCTCCTTTTCTCTTGTATATTTTCTCGAAGATAAACATTTCCAGGAACAAAATAACATTTTCAATGAGAAGGAGTAAAACCAAAGCAACAATAAAAAGTACAAACTGCTTGTTCATGTCACTCTCTTCTTGTAAATATGTAAAGTTGCTGATTAACGTCCATGGAAGAGCCGATATGGCATCAGATATCCAACAAAACATATATACCGTTACAGACAAGAATATCTTCTGTGGAATATTTATCCTGTCCAATAAAATGGACACGGTACATAGTATTACAACCCCTATTATATATGCCACATCTCCAGGCATTGCTACTGGCGTGACATATAAAACCGACATAGTGGCGAAGAATACTACGCCGAGTATAATAGCCGACATCCTTTTAACTACAAACGGAACATAGAATCTCGCTACTAAGACTCCGCTTACAAGAAGTCCGACGATAACAGATATTGTGTTTGCAACTGCCCACATTTCATCCATACTCATTTGCCTATCCCCCTACGACTGTATTCCATATACGCATTTAGAAAGTCATCATATAGTCTTCTTGATATTGACAACTCATCTCCATTAATCATTCTAAGAGTTGTCCTGTCATATCGCGCTACATACCTCATGTTCACGAGATACGACCTGTGTATTCGAAAGAAGTCTTCGCCCACAAGCTTCTCTAGGGCAGACAGCTGACCATAGTATTCTATATTCTCTTTTTTCATATGTAGGATTGTTTTGCGATTATATACTTCCGCATATATTAGCGATGATAGATCGACACGAATGTGAGATGTGCCTGACTGAATATTGATATAATTGTTTTTATCGATTGGAGTACTCTTTCGACGAGATAGTTCCTTTATAGCATTATCAAGAACGCTCTTAAGCTTGTGGTCCTCTACTGGCTTAACTAGGAAATGAAAGGGTTGAACATCAAAAGAATTAAAGACCTCCTCTTCTTCTCCCGTAATAAATATTATTATATTATAAAAGTTACGATTACGAAGTTCCTTCGCTACTTCTATTCCGCTTATGTCTGGCATCTTGATATCAAGAAGTAGAATGTCCGGAAAAGATTTTTCTTCAAGAAGTTCTTTGCCGGATGTATAAGATATAATCTCAACATCCGGAAAGAATTTTTTAACCTTACCAATTAGCATTTCACATATTTTTACTTCGTCATCACATATTGCAATTCGCATAACATTCTCCCAAAAAAGTATACTTTAATAGTATATCGTATATCATACTATACTTTGGAAGTTTATTGATGTGAATGGTTGATTTTTTTATGTGAATGGTAAGCTTCTCAAATAAATTTAGATTAATTGTTCTTATATTTTTCAAGTTCAGCCTGAAGTTGTTCAATTAAAGAATCTTTTTGAGAAATCATATCATCCTTCTGAGATAATTGTTTCTCTAAAGCTTCCATCTTGTTTTGAACATATTGTTCATGAAAGATGGCTTCTCTTCTTGCTTCGCACATCATTCTTACGGTCTCATCAGAATTCTGCTCGTATATGGAATTGGCTGCATCTGAATATACCTTGTCTTTCTCTGCAATCATCTTCAATTCCTCCCATGTAGTAGCCTTAAATAGCCTGGCCCATTCATCGATGTGCCATCTCTTATCCTCTTCAGTAGCTAGTTCTATCTGATTTAATGATAACACGCGCAGGCAGAAATTACTATTGTAAATTGTTCCTGTTTTAACATTTTGGAGCATGTTTTTACTATAAAATTCCTTCTCTTCTGGGAATAGGTCATAATCAAGAAATCCGATGTGTGTAACAGGCATGACAGAATTATAATCGTCTCCCTTCTGCAAGGTTTCAAATGTTCTACACAAATATGATAGGGACCTATTTTGCCAGTTGCCCAAGTCAGCCACCTGCATCTCAAGATTGATAATTGAATTGTCATTGAGTTTGACTTTTATGTCTAGTATATAGTCTTTGTCTTCAATGTGTTTACCTAATTCGATTGGATTAGCAATCTTCACAGAATCAATTGTATCCAAAGGAACATGCATCATAGAACTGATTATTCCTTTTAATACATTATTGTTTGACTGGAGTACCATGCGAAACATATAGTCATTAGTCATGCCATATGCTATCTTGCCTTTCGCATTTCTCCATTCCTCCTTGTTTAATTGTAATTTTGTTGTCATAAATACCTCCATATTTATGACATGGTAGAAGTGGAATTAAGAATAAGTATAACACAAACACATACGAACAAATTATTAACTTTTTATTAATTTTGTAAGTAGTACATATATGCGTTATGTACTACTTACCCCTAACCTTTACAGTGCGTTTGCCTCCATATACTGCCTATGTTGTTCAAGCATCTTCTCACGATAGTTTTCTTGAATCTCTTTTCTCTCCATGCGATGCTTCTCAATTTGTTCTTCCAATATCTTCTTTCTAGCTGCCTTCCTTGCTCTAATAGCTTCTCTCTCGGCTCTCTTGGCACGAGCGTTAGACGCTCGATTTGAAGACGCGTTACTATTGAGATCTACTGTAAGTGCACCGACTTCATTTTCATCGTCTTCGCCGGATACATTGTTCTCGTCACCCATCGCAAGATCAACGTGTTGAATTGTTCCGACTGTTCCCGATTCACGGAGGAATATTCCGGAGGATCTGATCACCGCATCTGTACTACCCATTCCGTTAGCAAGTGTAAATTCGCTATCCTGCTCACCTAGATATATTGCACCAACGTCGGCTTCCTTGAGGTTAACAAGTACGTCGTTTCCGGTTTCATCCTTATACCAGACCTTTAACTTGCTAAATACTTCATCGTTCTCATCTATCCAACCATTACCATCACTATCATATTCTCGTAAATCCTTAAAGCCATCACCGGATTTTGTTCCAAACAATTCGTTTCCGTCATTTATTTTCCCATCTTCATTTTTATCAAGTGCAAGAAATGCCGAGCCTCTTGTTGGCATTGATATACTATCTTCTTTTCCATCAGAATCCAGATCAAACTTGAACTTCTGATTCGACACCTTTGCCGAATCCGTTCCTATGTTTATTACAAGCGGATCAAATAAAGCATTCTGCATTGCCGGAATCTGAATGTTCATATGTTGCATGAATTGTCTCGACATAGACACATTTATCCCAAAATCAATCTCTCTGCCATCATCCGTAACTGCTTTACCTTGTGCGGAAAATGATGTGGATTCGCTTTCTTGATATGTAAGAAGCTGTTGCATATATCCACCGCCACTTGTACTGAATATGCCACCACCCATAAGACGCTGAAGTAATGAGCCAAGAACATTATATGAAAAGTTATTGGGATTTCCCGATCCAATTTGATTTGTACCTACACCAGACGTTTTAGCGTTAGATGACACATTTCCATAAGCAGATGATGCCACTCCCATAAAAGTATTATTGCTTATATTGTTTCTGACTGACTTAACCCCCATCTGTGAGTAATACCTACTTGAACTCATATCAATTTGACTACTTGCTATTCTCATATGCCTTCCCCCTTTTACCCGAAATAGTCGTACCTGCTTGTTCCTTGTGAAAATATATTTCCATAAGCGTCATATCTGTTAGATATGCTTTCCGCTTGCGCGCTTGCGTTATCACTTACACGACTTGCTAGAAAGTTGGCCTTATGAGACAAATCCCCCATGTAGCCTTGAAGCGAATCCAAGTCTGCTCCCTTGAGCTTTTCTTCATCAACCGACATATATCCATTTTTGTCAAATGTTATTCCCATATCGGCAAACTCATTCTTATAGTCAGAATATGCATTTTTAAGCTCAGAATAATATAGCGAGAACAAGCCGTCATTATTGCTGCTTAGAATCTTAAGAAGATCATTATAGCTTGATGCGAAAGATTTCGTTTTTTCAATAACATTTGACATGTCATTATTATTCTTTGCCTCTTCAAACAGCTTGTTATTCTTCACGTCTGTGTCAAATGTTTCAGCAATATCTATAAGATTATCTGCCGTTTTCGTAAGTTCCTTCATTTTCTTGGTATCGACAGCTGAATCTGTAAAGTAATCGTCTTCTATTTTCTTATTATCAAGAGCCTCAAGAAGTGTATTCTTTGTAGATTCTCCGGCTCCTCTCATATTGATAGGAAGCCCAGCCTTCTTTGCTATTTCATTTGTCATATTGTCAGATACTCGCATTTTATCTACTCCTTTCCAAGTACGAAGAATACTCTTTTGCAAAGTCTTCATATCTGTATTTTGAAAGAGGTATCTTATCTTCATTTTTCGAATGAATAATAAGCTTTCTCCCAAGACTTTCAATATAGTCAATATCCTCGTTTCGTAAAGTATATGTTACACCATTATTCTGAAATACCATTCTTCCCTCCCTAAATATAGAATGCACAGAAATCAAGAGAAGTCATCCTTGATTATCTGTGCATTCCTTTGCTTATATTATTTATTTCGGAATATTTATTCTGTCACCTAACAGTATTGTAATGAATGGTCAATATTGTGTAACTAATAGCTTCCATTATACCTATTACAACGAATTATACTGTTTCATCAATCTTCCAATTAATCTTTCTGCACTTAGGCCCTGCTTGTATGTTTCTGGCATTCTGAAATATGAATCCTTGGCATTTTCAAGAATCGAAATCCAATTCCTGCTCATTGACCAAGCATTATCCGAATCAGCAATTCCGTCAACAAATCCGTTATACTCTGCCTGCTTAGAATATGCTCTCATCTTGTTAAATGATTTCATTCCCGTATTATCCGTTAACCCTTTATCATCCATATATGAAGTCAGGGCAAACATTTCTATCTCGGTCGCATTCTTCGGATCAACCTTATTTACATGAACCTCATATTCACCAACCTTAACCACCGGATCTGCGTCCGTTGATGAGTCAGCATATCTCGCAATATAACCCTGACTTCCAATTGTCATTACACCTATGTTCTTGCCATTATTAGATGATGTTGAGCGAGATGTGGCATTAGTATTATTTCCTATCTTACTATTCTTCAAAGCCTTTTGATTTGCTTCTATCTTCGCATTCCATTCATCGCGTAACTCTTTCTCTGTCATCACTTTTCTTATGAAATGTGTATTATTGATATAGTCATGATACGGCTCATTAAACGCATCTCGAAGCGTCTTTCCTTCTGCCTTGAGCTTTTCAATGTCAATGTGTCCGTCAACTAATGTGTCATAATACTGGCGAAAGCCTTCTATATCAAAATCATCCTTCATGAAATCTTTCCAGAAGCTCTCTTGCGATGCAAAGGTAAGTTTCTCATCCTTATCAAAGCTATTAAGAAACTTCCTAATCTTTTCCCTGCTCTCCGGAGAATCATAAGACATTTCCCATAAATCTCTTTCCTTCGTCTCACCATTCACGTTGGAAATCTTCTTACAAGATATTCCCTCATCAGTATATAATGTTATATACTGAACATCCACAGGAACCTTCTTCCCGGTATCAGGATCAGTATATTCGTTATGACGCGATACTACAGTATTGGGAATATCTAAATCTTCCTCATTTTCTTTCATGGCATTTTCAAAAAATGAATTAATAGATTCAAACAGCTTCTGTGCCAGTCCTGCAAGCTTCGGCATGGTGTCGCCGTACTCATCTGCATACTGCTCTAACAGACCCACACGATCTCCCCTATCAAATATTCCGTCAAAGCAGCTTGTGTCTGTAAAGTAACTACTTGCTATAAGGTCCGCCGTTTCATCCGTCTGTCTTATATACATACAAAGAGCAGAGAATTCAGGATAATCCATTTCTTCCTTATCGAGATTATAGGGATCAAATTCTCTCTCGAACTCGTCACCATTCTCATCAATTCCTTTGATGGTGTATGTCTTGTCCGTTCCATCAGAATTGATAACTATATCGAAAGAAAGCGATGTCTCCTTATAGGAATACATTACTTCCCCGGCTTCGTTCTTCGTTGCCTGCATTTCCTTAGTGTTGATGCTGGCAGAAATACATCTGGTGTATGATGCCATCTCGCCATAAGCTTTCGGCATCACCGGAATCCGTGTTAAAGAACCAAATTCAATCCCTGAGTTCTTCTCATTATCCGCACTCACACTGCTACCATCATCATTTTGTACCACATCGCCGTTCTTCATAAGAAATGACATCTTTTGATTGAAAAACTTTCCATTGGGATTAAAGTTTTCAACATTACAGTTTGACGTGTAATACATACTTGAACTTTGATAAGTTCCCAGTCCCGCTATTGCCATATTTTCTCCTTTCTGTGACTCATCTGTCGGTCAGAGTCACGCCACTCCCCTATACAATCTGACTTTCGTCTAATGTCATTAGTCCACAGAAAGGTCCGAGTGGCTTCTTTTTTTTATAAATAAAAAGCACCTGCATTAACATTTCAGTTAATGACAGATGCCTTCCATGGCTGCTTTTAGTTCCATCGTATTTCTTAATACTTATTTCGGAAATAGTGAAAAAGACTTAATACAGATGTAATGAATCGACAAAAAAATGTATTGAATAAACTAATAAAGTATCAATCCAAAGTAATCGCCCGTCCATCTTCTGTCTCGTACATTCTGATAAATAATATCATTATCACCAAAATACTTTCGTATTAGGTTCCTTGATTTTTTTACATCGCTCAAGTCTTGCATGTTATGTTTTGACAATTCGACCAGAAAATTTTTACCCTTTTGACTTGTCTTTCTGATTTTTTCAGTCACATATCTTTTAATCTCAGTTGCCATTCTCTTCAAATCAGTTGCATCATCATATCTTAATTCTGACTCACAGAACAAAAAGCCTTCTTCAGGAACATAATTCTCATCAAAAAACTTATACTCATTTAGATAATGTAATACATTTTCATTATACGTTTCGTGGTTCCATACGCCATTATATGTTGTACCGCCATCCGGAAAACGATTACTTTTATCAAGAGTCTCATAGACAGGTTCATCTATCCCATATTCTGAAGCCAGCTCGCTTATAGTTTCCTTAAACAAATCCTGCATATCTATATATGAATAGTAATAATCAGCATTGTAATACACAAAACCTTTTAGATTACTAAACTGGTTCCCCGCATCCTTTCGAATCCCCGTATCAACAATCATTTTCTCTGCTTCAGACATATTCTGATTCACAGCATTATGTGAATTAGCCCTCGACATATATTCATAAACAAGAGACAACGTCTTACTTGCCTGTGCTTTTGCCACCTCATTATTGCCGTTACACTTACATAGGTTTCTAATATAAGACTTTACATCATCGGAACCCTTATTTCCGGCATAATAATCTTTCATTAAATTAAACGACTCATTGAAAACGGTATTCCATCCAATTGTCGAATTGGCACTATTCTTCATTTTACTTATAATGTCATTATAGTTTTCAGAAGGAAGTGGTGTGGTAAATATCCCCACACCCTCATATTTGTACATGAATTCTTCAGCGCCATCGTCATTTACTCTAAGAAGTTCACCGGAAGTATCCTGCCTTAATCTAATCGTCTCCTTTTGACTCCTTTGATTATAATATGTGAATTCTATTGTTCCATCTGTGCCTATAACACTTGACATGATTTTTACCTCGTTTCCGTTATTTTTACTGACAACCTTATTGTTAGTAGCAAATTAAAAGCACCTGCATTAACTTTTCAGTTAATAACAGATGCCTTCCGTGGCTGTTTTCTTTCCAATGTATTTCTTAATACATATTTCGGAAATACCGAAAAAATCATAATACAGATGTAATGAATCGACAAAAAAATGTAACGAACGGACTATATTCTATTCCTCTCATGAAACCACCGCATTATGCCTCCTGTATGCATCATTATCCTTTTGAGCAAGTTCAGCTTCTACCTGTCTAAGTTCCTGTTCCAACTCTTTCTTCTTTGTTTCACCCACAGAATAAAGCTGTTGCTCTAATTGTGCCTTTTTATTCTTAAGCTTTTCTATTTCTCTGTCCACATTATTTGTATCCATTGTAGTCGTTTGACTGGCTTTATCGGATAATCCTTCTAATGATACTTTGATATCCTTATCTCTCTTATCAATATCTTCCCAACAAGATAAGTTAGGCAATTCATCTCTCATTGCCCACCTAGTAATGAAAAGAGCTTCATCATTTATTCCTTTTGGGCTGGCTTCTCTATTTTCTCTTATCTTTTCGTATTTCTCATACGCGACCGGATCGACTTTTTGCATTTTAGAAAGGATTTCTTCACCATATCGACCTGATGGTACGCTTCTTAATTGCTCTTTTGTCAAAGGCTCTCTCTCAAGCTGTCTAATCGCTCCTTTAGGCATCTCTCCTCTTTTCACTTCTTCAGACATTTCAAGTCCCCTTGAAGAAATTTCCACCTTTAATGGTTCTCCATTACTTATGGCATTTGAAGATAAAGCACCCTGATTTTCTTTCGTATTGATTCTTTCTTTAAATGTCTCTTGTAAATTATTAAAGTAATCAGCCGTTTTATCAATTCCAACTGGGTTTATACCATTCATACTTATATTCCTCCCGACACATCTACCTATTATCATCAACAGTAATACCTTTGATGTCCTCTTCAAGTATATTCATCTTCGACATCATTTCTTTTACTTCCTGTTGTGCCTCTTCTACACTCGAAGTAATATTAGACATTGATTCTGCTCCATCAAGTATTTTCTCTGAAAAATCTCTTATTTCATCTCTACGTTTTTTAGATTCGTCAATTCTTTCTTCAATTTCCTCTTTTTTCTCTTTGATTCTCTCTGCTTCTTCCTTCTTCTCTTCAATGTCAGAATCAATATTATCTTTAGCCTCGTCCATAGCAATAGTTACTACCTGCTCATTCGCTTCCTCTTCTAATTTCTTAGCTTCTTTCTTCACATCAATCATCGAGGTGTTTTTAAGCATTTCTCGCTCCATCATTCCGAGAGAACGATTCTCATCTTGAATCTCAAGAGTATTAGCATAAGATTTTACAATATAATTCTTCGCATAATCAAGCATTTCCATAGACCTGCTTTGATACTCTGTGAGACCTCTTTCTTTTATCTCTTCTACGGCTTTTCTTTCTTCTTCTGAGAGGGATACGTCGCTACCGGGAAGCCCAGATCTAAAGTCTTTTTCTAATAACTTAAGCTCTTTCTCCTCTTGACTATTTTCAGTTAGTCCATACTCGTCCCTGAGCATCTTTCTTTCATTTTCGATATCATTAATGATCTTATCTGCTTCGCCTTTGTCCTTTATAAGCTCTTCAACATGTCTTTTCTTCTCGTTAAATTCATTGCTTATCTTTTGGTCGCCTTCAAATGCATTACGGATGAGTTTCATAGCATCCTTCTTGGCTTGAGCCTTCTTTTCGTCAAGTAAGTTGCTTCCCAGGTTAAGTGTCTTGCCATTAATAACATTGTTCTGACCTTTCAAAACACTCTGACCATTATTCACGGCTTTTATATTTTCATTTGTAAATGTTGTATTAAGATTAATGTTCATATCTACTGCTCTCCTTCACAAGTCATATACCTCTCTATATAGTATTTCGAACATTAATTGACTTAATAAATCCTTATGTAGTAAACGGCCATTTTTTCGTAGTGAATCGAATAATGTACAGTAAATCATCTTCTATTGCTTCAACATTACCACCGCAACAAACTCTTTCTCGTTGCAGGATATAACAAAATCACCATTATACTTTTCTACCGTACTTCTAACATTAAGAAGCCCAATTCCATGTTCTTTGCAATCCTTAGAAACAATATTGTTATCTTCTATTTCCACTTTTTCTGGCACAGGGTTCTTAATATTGAAAATATACTTACTATCCGCATTTACCATTTTAATATGAACCGTAGGATGATTACCCTTCTCTACCAAAACCTCACAAGCCTGAATCGCATTTTCCAGAAGATTTCCAAATATTGTAACAATGTCCTCTCCTGCAATCGTAAGCCCTGATAAGTCACATATGGAAAATGTCATACCAATACCTTTCCCTTTAGCTATACGATATTCCTGATTCAATATGGCATTAACAACGGGATGATTCACATTTATCTCAGACAATTCCACCGACATATTCTTAGTAATCGCCTCAGTTTGTTCTAGTGCAGCCTCAAGCTCCCCTTTTCTAATTAACTCATTTACAGTCATCATCTGCTTCTTGTAATCATGAAGCTTTCTACCCTGCCTATCATACAAAGCCTGCCTATCATAAAATATCTGCATCTGATTTTTATGCTTTTGATTTTGTCGTTCTGATTGATAAATTTTCTCTTCCTGCACAATAGAATCCTGCAAGAAGAATAACGCTAAGGCATTGAGACAAAGTATTGCCAGTGACACAAAAGCATAGAAATAGTTAGGTACATTGTTAGATATAAACATTACATACAGATATATACCAATAAATCCCGAAAAAACAGGAAGCCACGAATACTTTCTTAAAGAAATCCTCTCCTCATATAGATACTTCTTAATCAAACCAGTCTTATGTCTCAAAAATACAAGCAATGCAATCCATATCAATCTAAGAACTATACCCATTACATAAGTAACAAGCCCTTCATCCATCCCCATTATGCTGACATAAACACAATCCACATAGAACAATAATATATAATCCACGCAGGCAAAGAAAAGGCATGTAATGAATCCACGACTATAACTAATCCTGCCATATAATGCTATTCCAATTATTATGAAAAATATCTTGGCTATAACCGCATATCCTGTGAGTATATTGGAAAAAACTATAACCACAACCATAAACACAATGTAGAATGCCAAATAACTTATGATTTTCTTAACTCCCTTAAATCTACATTCCATATATGTATTGAGGAAGTACAATAGTCCCCATACTTCAAATACGCCTATAAAAAGGGTATACAAAACTACAATCATAACACCTCACCCATAAACAATGTATATTTTACTCTAACTTCCTTATATCTTCCCTTGGGAATAGGTAGCTTTTTTCCATCAGTAAGAGACAGCTCATAATTATGAATATTAGATATATACCTTACATTTACAAGATAGAATCGATGAATCCTAATAAACCCATAGCTTTCCATCTCCTCTTCAAGTGAGTTTAACTTTTCATACATTTGAAATGTCTTATCAGCGCTATGAATAATCACTTGCCTACCTGATGTTTCAAAAAAAGAAATGTCTGACAGATTAATTCTTCTATCTCCGTCCACGCACCGAAACATCATGGATTTCCTTTTCTTAATTATCTCTTTACATATATCATCCATACATTCTGAAAATGTATTTTCTAAATCATCTTTTACAAGAAATCTATTGGCTCTTACTTTATAACCATCAAGGGCGTAATTGATATAAGCCGTTATAAATATGATAGGCACACTCTCATTTTTCTCACGAATCTTTCCTGCAATTTCTATCCCGTCCATTCTTGCAAGATTGATATCAAGAAAAATCATATCCACATTCTTTTCTGTTAGGATATCATCAAGTAACTCTTCTCCAGAGGAATAAGAATCAATACGAAATTTTATATTGTTATCAGTTCCAAATCTGTGTATTAATTCTTCCAGCCTGCTGACATCTCTCGTGTCGTCATCACATAAAAATACCCTCATTCTGTCACCTCACATATAAGCATTTATTATATATTTATCGGCTATACGGCCTATATACTTTCCCTAACGATACTGAATCGACTTTAAAATGTAGTGAATCGACTGTGAAATACTTAGCATCAACATACTCTATTACCTTTCTTTTCTACTAAATACGATATGGTACTTACATTCCCACCGCGTATGTGCTAAACTATTTTTGTCCATTTGGATCCTCCTCTGTTATTCTAGTGCAGTTGGCGAACAACACACATTATAACATGGGAGGTTTTTGCTTGAAGCTAAAGCTAACTGGGAACCACCCGCAGGTGGTTGGTTTTTACTGTGATACAAATCATTACCACCGGCTTAGCTGGTGGTTTGTTCTGCGGCTATAAGCCGCTGTTCCCTGCCTGCCTCTAAAGAGGCACCGAATAGTCCGCCTTCCGCACTACATTCTCTGGTAGACTCTAAAGAGTCATCGATACACCCTATTTCACCGGCTCACCCGTAAACGGGTCTATATACTCTTTAAGTGTTATTTGGTCATATTCTAAATCTTCTTTTAATTGATTACGAATATACTCTTCAATTTTCTTTGCATTTTTACCTACCGTATCAACAGAATATCCTCTGCACCAAAAATGTCTATTACCATATTTATATTTAAGGTTTGCGTGCCTTTCAAATATCATTAGAGAACTCTTTCCCTTCAAATATCCCATTATCTGTGAAACACTATACTTTGGTGGTATCCTAACAAACATGTGAATATGATCCGGGCGTGCTTCGGCTTCTATTATTTCTATGCCTTTCCTCTTGCATAGCTCGCTTAGTATATGCGCTACATCCGCTTTAATCTTATTGTATATTATCTTCCTTCTATACTTTGGAGCAAATACAATATGATACTTACATTCCCATCTAGTATGTGCTAAACTATTTTTATCCATTTGGATATCCTCCTTTGTTATTATTGTACGGTTGGCGAACCAATACATATTATAACATTGGAGGTTTTATTACTTGAAGCTAAAGCTAGCTGGGGACCACCTGCATATCATAGCAGGTGGTTTATTTTTTACTGTGATACAAAACAAAGGGGCTGTAAAAATAGTCTCTAAATAGCAGACCTGCATTGGCCATTGCCAATGCAGGTCTGTTTCTTTATATATAATTATTATAAATGTTTATTTTTGAGGCACTTTAATAAGCCCTATGTTAATAAGAGCTTTTTTTAATCTATTTAGTTACCTAA
>DFLF01000010.1 GCA_002373675.1 Pseudobutyrivibrio sp. UBA3626 | reverse complement strand
AGCGAAATCGATTAAAGCTGATTGCGTGATATTAGGTAACTAAATAGATTAAAAAAGCTCTTATTAACATAGGGCTTATTAAAGTGCCTCAAAAATCAACATTTATAATAATTATATATAAAGAAACAGACCTGCATTGGCAATGGCCAATGCAGGTCTGCTATTTAGAGACTATTTTTACAGCCCCTTTTATAGATACATATAGCAATTACCTAAGCTCAGCTGGAATATCTTCCTCTGTAAGTTCAGATATAGCCAGAGCATCTTCTTTTGACATGCCTCTGTTTAGGCAGTTTTTGTAGACTTGGATTGCTTTTTTTTGTTCGCCTTCCAGTTTGCCTTCAAGTTTGCCTTCAAGTTTGCCTTTTTTTAGACCACTCCTGTATATAGTTTTAGCTTCATATTCTAATATCTCACCACCCATAACTTTGTCTGCCTCCTTCATAACTCTATTATGCTTCTTAGCAATTAGACCTAGTACGCTTCTCATTGAAGTTATTATACAATACTTTTCAAGAGAAGTGATTTCTCCGACTTGATTTAGGTCGTTTAGTTTGCCTATGATATATTCATACTCATGTATTAGTTCTCTTAACTTATCTTCATCCCTATTATACAACGAAAGCTTCTTCTCGTGTACAAAAATATGAAATGGTAGAAAGATAAGTAAGTTCTTTTCAAAAATTTCTTCAAGAGAGTATTTTTGTACTTTGATTACCGGAATTTCTCGATATATCTCTTTGTTCTCATCATGTATACATATCTTTAGCGCGTCAGGTGTATTAGAACCATGTCTAAGATATAGTACAGCAGTTCTGGGAAATCTAACATGCATTGTGTTGTCAATAAATGTACGACCATATAAAGCAACCTGCATATCATACTGATATATGCGAACCTGTAACTCAGTATTATCTGGATTAGATTCACACTCGATATGATATCTGTCTTGATTTGAGCCAATGATAGCGAAGTTAGAATCAGTAATTCTAATCATCTGTTCATCTTCCGGTGAAGTAATCATTTGTTCATTCGGATATAACTCAATTGGTGAGTCTAATGAATAATTAGTTTTGAATACCTCATTTACCAAGGGTATTAACAGTTTTGGACAATCGTTTTCCATAGTGCGAAAAGCGTTGTCGTATTCATGCGCCATAAAACCTTCCTCCTTAATAATTATTGGTAGAAGCGGAATTAACATAAGCGAATGCTTATGTTATCAAAGCAGACTTGCTTTGATAGAAAGAGTATAGCACAATGCTTTAATTAATGTGTGACTACTTTATTAAGAATTTATTAAGGAATAGAAAAAACTCTCAGAGAATTAGCTCCAAGAGTTTTTAATGTGTACATAATATATGTCATCTAAGCTCAGCTGGAATATCTTCCTCTGTAAGTTCAGATATAGCCAAAGCATCTTCTTTTGACATGCCTCTGTTTAGGCAGTTTTTGTATACTTGAATTCCATTTTCAAGTTTGCCTTCCAGTTTGCCTTTAAGTTCACCTTTAAGTTCGCCGTTTTTGAATCCATTCCTATATATAGTTTTAGCTTCATATTCTAATATCTCACCGCCCATAACTTTGTCTGCCTCCTTTACAACAGTTTGATGTTTCTTTGCAATCAGGGATAATACGCTTCTCATAGATGTAATAATACAATATTTTTCAAGAGAAGTGATTTCTCCGACTTGGTTTAAATCACTTAGCTTACCTACAATATATTCATACTCGTGAATTAACTCTCTTAACTTATCTTCATCCCTATTATACAACGAAAGCTTCTTCTCGTGTACAAAAATATGAAATGGTAGAAAGATAAGTAAGCTCTTTTCAAAAATTTCTTCAAGAGAGTATTTTTGTACCTTAATCACTTGTATTTCATGCTGCAACGAATCTTCTCCATCATGTATACATATCTTCAGTGTGTCAGGTGTCTTCGAACTATGTCTAAGATATATAATAGCAGTTCTAGGAAATCTAACATGCATTGTGTTGTCAATAAATGTACGACCATATAAAGCAACCTGCATATCATACTGATATATACGAACCTGTAACTCAGTATTATCTGGATTAGATTCACACTCGATATGATATCTGTCTTGATTTGAGCCAATGATAGCAAAGTTAGAATCAGTAATCCTAATCATCTGTTCATCTTCTGGTGAAGTAATCATTTGTTCATTCGGATATAACTCAATTGGTGAGTCTAGTGAATAATTAGTTTTGAATACCTCATTTACCAAGGGTATTAACAGTTTTGGACAATCGTTTTCCATAGTGCGAAAAGCGTTGTCGTATTCATGCGCCATAAAACTTTCCTCCTTAATAATTATTGGTAGAAGTGGAATTAACATAAGCGAATGCCTATGTTATCAAAACAGATTTGCTTTGATATAGGGAGTATAGCACAATGCTTTAATTAATGTGTGACTACTTTATTAAGAATTTATTAACAATATTAGCATTATCATTGAATAAATACCAAAGTATTGCTATAATTGACTAATGCATGAGAGCTAACATACTAATGATTAAAAATAATATTGAAAGTGAGTGTATAGTCATGGTAAACAATAAGAAAAACAGTAAGAAGATTGGGATAATAGTAACTATAGCAATTGTATTAGTATTAGCTATTATTGGTGTCGTCTTATATTTTGTGCTAAGACCGAAAGAAACTATGGTAGGTGAAGTAAAAAAAGTTGAAGTCAGAGAACAGTGTCCAATTGATTTTTCTTCATATCAGGCAATAAATCCTGAGGTTTATGCATATATTGAAGTTCCAGGAACAGATATTTCATATCCAATACTCCAGAGTGGGACTGATGACTTATATTACGCATATCATACAATTGAAGGAAATGATGGGCTTCCGGGTGCTATTTACACCGAGGGAATGAATTCTAAGGATTTTCATGATGCCAATACTATTGTTTATGGTCACAATATGCGAAATGGCTCAATGTTTCAACAGCTTCATAGATTTGAAGATGAAGAGTTTTTTAACAGCAATGATACATTCTATATATATACACCGGAACATAAATACACGTATAAAATATTCGCATCTTGCTGTACAAGTGACGATCATCCTTTGTATAAATATGACTTTACTACAGGTCCCGGTGTGCTTCAATATGTAGCATATCTACAGAGTATTAACGATAGTTACAGCCATTATAGAAATGATGTAAGCATTAATTCGGACACTAAGCTTTGTACACTTCTTACATGTATGCCAAGCGGAATGGATGATAAGAGATATGTAGTAGTTGGATGTCTGACAGAAATATATGATTATGCAGCTAAGTAGGGGATGTTATGTCTAAGAAAAAAATTGTATTTCTAATCATAATAGCGGTTGTTTTGCTATGTACTGCCGGATTCATTCTTTATAAGATAGTAAATGATGGCATGGCTACAAATAGAAGAACAATAACTGTTGACGATACCAAGTACTATATGAAGGATAATATTTATAACATCATGGTTCTTGGAATTGATAAAGATGGTCCTATCGAAAATGAGACCGGTGAAATTGGTGACAATGGACAGTCAGATGTAGTTGTTGTTCTTAGTATTGATAAAGATTCCGGTGAAGTTAAGATTATTGAAATACCAAGGGATTCAATAGTGTCTGTAGATGAAAGTGGTGGAAAAGGCTTATCTAATTATATTAGGGATGAGCAACTCTGCTTACAATATGCTTATGCACACAATAGTGCAGAAGGTGCAGAACTTACGAAGAGAATAGTGGAAGACTTACTTCAGATTGATATAGATAATTATGTCGCACTAAGTTTCGGAGGTCTTGCTGATGTTGTAGACTTTGTGGAAGGCGTGGATATAGAGTTTTCAAATGATTATAGGATTTTTAGTAAAATCCATGATCCATCTGACCCACATTGGATTAATTATAAAGCCGGCGACACTGAGCATATGTGTGGAACCCAGGTACTAGATTTCGTCCAATACAGAGATACCAGCATTAATTATACTAATCTGGATCGTATGGATAGAGAGAAGGACTTTGTTAATGCTTTTATTACAAAAGCAAAAGCTTATATTAAGGATGATTACTCTAAGGCTACAGACTTTATTCCGGTTATTTCGCCTTATATGACTACTGATATTAATCCTACTCAATATGTATCTCTTGCTTCAATGGCATTAACTGCAAAATATAATATGGATAATATTGTTAAAATACCGGGAGAATCTCAAGTCTTTAATGAACACGACGGGTATATTGTAGATAGGGAAGAACTTCTTAAAATGGTTCTTGATACTTACTATTTTATTCCGGAGAAAAACTTTTTAGGTGTTGATAAAGTTGATTAAAAAAATATATATAAGGATTACAATACACTAGTATAAAAATACTTGACTTAAATTATAAAGTCGTATATATTATATGTAGTGTAGATAATAATATACTACATTTTGTGTAAAAATTTTTCAGAAAGGGAGAATGAAAAGATGAGTAAAGTATCAAAAATGGTATCGCTACTTCTCGTAGTAGTAATGGTAGTAGGTGTTGCATTAACAGCAGTTGCTGCTGAAAGTGCTAAGGCTAAGACTGATGAAGAGAAGGCACAAGAAGTTGCAAGCCAGGTTTCTTCAGACGTTCAATCAGAAGGTAGTGCAACTGTTGCAGCTATTACAGACACAGCAACACTTGCAAAGGCATATGATATGTCAATGGAGGCAGATGCTACACTTGCTTCAATTGAAGGTCAGTTTACTGAGAAGCCACAGGTAATTGGAACATTATTATTTGATGTTTCAGGTGTTACTAGTGGAGATGTAACAATTAAGGCATCTTCAAGCTATGCTAACAAGCTTGCAATCGCATCTCATTACAATACTAAGACTGGTCAAGTTGAAGTTATGAAGGACTTAGTACAATTTGATGCACAAGGTCGTGCTACAGTTAGCTTCTCAAGCTATTCACCGGTTATGATTAAGGTACTTAACGTAACAAGAGACGCTCTTAAAGCAGATGCTACAGTAGGCGTTAAATCAGTTAATCTTGCTGCACCACAGGTTGATGCATCTAATGCTAAGACAGCAAAGATGGGTGAGTAATTGTAATTAGTAAAAAAGTATTTTACTATAGTTACACAATAATAAAAGGGCACTATGCTTTTATTAGGCATAGTGCTTTTTTGTTATATAAAATTGCAATAATACTATAGTATTGCTATAATAGATGCATGCGACAATGTATATATAATAATTTAGTTAATAAACAAAATGGTATAAGAATACGCTATCATAAGCTTCATGATAACTCGTCAGGGATAGTAAAAGTGTTATCATGGGTTTATTTATTGTGGCTTAATTTCGCATTTTACATATTACAATTTCGCTTTCTAGGAAAAGAGCCTGGTATGCAGATATATGAGCAAAAAAAGCTTAATTATTATAGCTCAGAGTCAGAAGAGTATCATTACAAGAATCAATCATTAAGTGTAGAAGAGTTTGTCAAGGTTTGCAGTTTGTATGATGTTATATCCTTTGATATATTTGATACACTTATATTTCGGCCTATGGATGTACCCTCAGATATGTTCTATTTGATAGGAGAGAGGCTAGGAATATCTGATTATAAGAATATTAGAATATATGCAGAGTATGATGCTAGAATAAAGTGTAAAGAGAAGTATAATCATACGGAAATTAACCTTTTAGATATTTATGAGCATTTGAAAGATGAAGTAGGAATCGACTATAAAGAAGGGATGAAAGTTGAAGAGGATATAGAGCTTTCACTTTGTTTTGCCAATCCTTTTATGAAAAAAGTATGGGATGAGTTGCAAAAGAGAGGAAAAAGAATTGTTATTACATCCGATATGTATTTGCCATTAAGTACTATTGAGAAGATGCTTCATAAGAATGGATATGACGGATATGAGAAATTGTATCTTTCTAACGAATATTCTAAATCTAAAGCGGATGGAACTCTGTATAAAGAAGTGATAAATGATAATCCTAATGCGTTGATTATACATATAGGTGATAATAATAATAGTGATATAAAGATGGCAAATAAAAATGGCATAAAAGCCTTGTTGTATCCTAATGTAAACCACAATATAAGTATATATCGCAGTGAAGACATGTCTTATATAATTGGGTCGGCATATAGGGGGATTGTAAGCAATTACATATATAATGGGCTTAATACATATAGTATGGAGTATGAATATGGCTTTATATATGGTGGTATTTTTGTGCTTGGTTATTGCCATTTCATTCATGAGTATTGTAAGCATAATGCTATAGATAGGATTTTGTTCTTGTCTCGTGATGGAGATACACTGATGAAAGCATATATAAGCATTTATCCCGAAGAGGAAGATAACTGCAATTACGTATATTGGTCGAGAAAATGTGCAACAAAGCTTATGGCTTCATTCGATAAGCATGATTATTATAGAAGATTTATATTTCACAAAGTAAATCAAGGTTATACAATAGAAGAAATTCTATCATCTATGGAGCTTGATGAGCTAATATATGAGATAGATAATAATGCTACTGGTTTTAAAACTACGGATAAGCTTACAGATAAGAATGCTCCATTGTTGAAGGGATTAATAGAATCTAATTGGACTATGGTAGAAAATACATATGATCCTCAACATAATGCCGCTAAGAAGTATTATAAAGACATTCTGAAGGATGTTAATAAGATTGTTGCCATCGATATAGGCTGGGCCGGTTCCGGAGCTTTATCCCTTGCATATCTGATGAAACATAAATGGGATATTCCTGTTCAATTAACAGGCATTCTTGCAGGTACTAACACTATGTATAATGCTGAACCTGATGCTACAGAGCCATTCCTGCAAAGTGGAAAGCTTGTATCTTATCTATATTCACAGAGTCATAATAGGGATTTACTTAAGAAACATGATCCGGCTAAAGACTATAACGTGTTCTGGGAGTTGTTGTTATCGTCACCAACGCCACAGTTTGTTGGCTTCTATGAAGAAAAACCTAATCTTAGATTCGGTGATTATGACGATAATATTGAAGGAATAAAGGAAATACAAAGAGGAATTCTTGATTATATTAATGAGTATACAGATAGATTCGGGAGTCCGATAGATGGTACATTTAAGTATATGTACAATATAAGTGGAAGAGATGCATACGCTCCAATGCTTCTTGCCGCGTCACACAATGAAAAGTATCTTAGGGCTATATCAAAGAGATTTAGTCTAGAGATAAATGTTAAATAAGTGCTAAATATTTGACAATAATAGTATTTGTGCTAAAATAATTTTTATATTGTCAAAAGAATGGAGAAAAGCATGAGAAGACAAGTACTTTCTATACTAGTTGAGAATACATCTGGTGTTCTTAGTCATGTATCAGGACTATTTTCAAGAAGAGGATATAATATCGATTCGTTTTCCGCTGGTGTAACGGCTGACCCAAGATATACTAGAATGACAATAGTTACAAGTGGAGATGAGCTTATATTAGAGCAGATCCAGAAGCAGGTAGCTAAGCTGGAAGACGTTGTAGATGTTAAGATTCTAGAGCCTGACGATTCTGTAACAAGAGAACTTATGATTGTTAAGATATCCACGAAATTAAATAAAGAACAAGGCTTTCCTAGTATTGCTGAACTTACTGAGATTTTCCATGGTAAAGTTGTTGATGTTACTCATGAATCACTAGTTATTGAAGTTACTGGTCATACAGGTAAGCTTGACTCATTCTTGGATATGCTTGCAGATTACGAGATACTTGAACTTGCAAGAACTGGAACTACGGGTCTTTCTCGTGGTACAGATGATATAGTTTATATGGATTAGTTATTACCTAGTCTTAACAGACGTAGATGATAAAAAAGTGATAAAAAAGAATTAGGAGGAAACTAAAATGTCACAAGAAGCAAGAATTTTTTATGAACAAGATTGTAACCTTTCATTATTAGAGGGAAAGAAGATTGCTATTATTGGTTATGGTAGCCAGGGTCATGCACATGCTCTTAACTTAAAGGAGTCTGGATGTGACGTATGCATCGGTCTATATGAGGGCTCTAAGTCTAAGGCTAAGGCTGAGGCACAGGGCTTAACTGTATACAATACAGCAGAGGCTGCTAAGATGGCTGATATTATTATGATTCTTATTAATGATGAGAAGCAGGCAGATATGTATAAGAAGGATGTAGAGCCTAATCTTGAAGCTGGAAATATGCTTATGTTTGCTCATGGATTTAATATTCATTTTGGATGCATTAAGCCACCAGCAGATGTTGATGTAACTATGATTGCACCTAAGGCTCCAGGACATACAGTTCGTTCTGAGTATCAGGCAGGAAAGGGTACACCTTGTCTTGTAGCAGTAGAGCAGGATGCAACAGGTAAGGCTCTTGATATGGCACTTGCTTATGGTGCTGGTATCGGTGGTGCCAGAGCAGGTATCTTAGAGACAACATTTAGAACAGAGACAGAGACTGACCTATTTGGTGAGCAGGCAGTTCTTTGTGGTGGTGTATGTGCTCTTATGCAGGCAGGATTTGAGACACTTGTTGAAGCAGGATATGATCCAAGAAATGCATATTTTGAGTGTGTACATGAGATGAAATTAATTGTTGATTTAATTTATCAATCAGGCTTCGCTGGAATGAGATATTCTATCTCTAATACAGCTGAGTATGGTGATTATATTACAGGACCTAAGATTATTACAGAAGATACAAAGAAGACTATGAAGAAGATTCTTTCTGATATTCAAGATGGTTCATTTGCTAAGGAATTCTTACTTGATATGTCAGATGCTGGCTCACAAGTACATTTCAAGGCTATGAGAAAGCTTGCTGCTGAGCATCCATCTGAGAAGATTGGAGAACAGGTACGTTCACTATATAGCTGGAACAACGAGGAAGATAAGTTTATTAATAACTAGTTAGGATATTGCTAATCATAGAGATGGCTGACTAAGCAGAAAATCCTGGCATTTTGCCAGGATTTTTGGCGTATCAATACATTATATTAATATAATGATATGAAAGGAGTAGCATGAATGGGTGATTCTGTTATCAAGATAGACAATCTACTTAAGAATTATGGACAAAATGAAGTGCTAAAAGGTGTCAATATGTCTGTAAATAAAGGTGATATATATGGCGTTATTGGTAAGAATGGTGCTGGTAAGACGACTTTATTTAAGGTGATTCTTGGACTTTCTGCATCTAATGGTGGAAGTATGTCTATTCTTGGTGCAACTAATGAGAAGGAAAATAATACTGCCAGATCCAAGATTGGCTTTCTCGTTGGAGTTAATTTCTATAATTATCTAAGTGGTGAAGAGAATCTACACTATTACAGACGATTAAAGGGAGTAAAGGATACATCTGATGTAAAGAGAGTGCTTGAAATTGTCGGACTTGACCATAATGCGGCGAAAATGCCTGTAAAGAAGTATTCTCTTGGTATGAAGCAGAGATTGGGCATTGCTAATGCACTACTTGGTGACCCGGAGATTCTTATATTTGACGAACCCACCAATGGACTTGATCCTCAGGGAATTATGGATATTCGTAATATGCTTCAGAAGATTAATGAAGAGGAGGGCAAGACTATAATTGTATCTTCTCATATATTATCTGAACTTCAGAATACTGCACATCGATTTGGAATGCTTTATAACGGCATTGTAATTAAGGAGTTAGATCAGGAAGATCTTAGAGTTCGTGCAAATGTTACTTCTATTAACGTGGCTGATGAGGATTTAGAGAAGGCTACTAATGCCTTGAAAGAAGCTGGGGTTGATATTAAAGGTACAGAACAGGCTATGGATTCATTAGAGAATTACTATTTCAGCTTGATTGGAGGTGAGGATAATGCGTAATGTTATTCTAACTGACATAAGAAGAGCACAGAGCAAGAAGAGTCTTATTATTTGTATGATTATAATGATGGCATGTGCAATACTTATAGCAATAGGTCTAAGGGCTATTCCGCTTTTTGACACACCAGCAGATATGTATGGTAGTGCCATAGGTGGCTTTTTCTCATTCTTTAGTCCGCTACTTATAGGTATACCAATTTTTGGTGCTATATATACAGATGACTTCAAGAGCAGAAGCATGCAGATTGCCATTGGTCGTGGAGTGACAAGAACGAAGATGATGCTTGCACGATTTTTCGAGACACTGATATTAGTGGTGGAGTGGCATGTTATCTTTACAATTATTGCTTTTATATGTGGCCTCATAGATGGCGCGTCTGGTTCTCAGATTGCATCTTGTATAGGAAATGTGTGGTCTACATCAATTAAGATGATTGTTTTTTTAAGCCTTTCATTATTATTTGTATATGGTACTCAGAATCCTACAACAGGACTTGTATTCTATATAATATTTGTTACAAATGTACTTGATATAATATTTACATTTATTGATATGATTCCGATTCTCAGAGATAATGATATAGTGCTTAGTCAATACTTCCCGGGAAGCGCCTGTTCGAATTTTATAAGTGCAATATCTGAAGGGGATGGTCTTCATGCATTTACATGGGGACTTGGCGTAGTTATAGGCTATATTGTGCTACCATTAATTATTTCAATTCAAATCTTCAAGAAGAAAGAGCTTGAATTCTAGATAACAATAAGGAGGTTATACTAATGGGTATGACAATGACACAGAAGATTCTAGCAGCACATGCTAATCTTTCTAAGGTTGAAGCTGGTCAATTAATAGAAGCAGATCTTGATCTTGTACTTGGAAACGATATTACCAGTCCTGTTGCCATTCATGAAATTGAGAAGATGAAGGTCGATGGGGTATTCCATAAGGATAAGATTGCTCTTGTAATGGACCATTTCGTGCCTAATAAGGACATTAAGTCTGCTGAACATTGTAAATGTGTAAGAGAATTTGCATGTAAGAATGATATTACAAATTACTTCGATGTTGGACAGATGGGTATTGAGCATGCTCTTCTTCCTGAGAAGGGACTGTGCATAGCGGGTGACTGCATTATCGGTGCCGATTCACATACATGTACATATGGAGCTTTAGGAGCATTCTCTACAGGTGTTGGATCTACTGATATGGCTGCTGGAATGGCAACTGGTAAAGCCTGGTTTAAGGTGCCATCTGCTATTAAAGTAGAGCTTATTGGCAAGCCTTCTGAATATATCAGTGGTAAAGATGTTATTCTTCATCTTATTGGTGAGATTGGAGTGGATGGAGCATTGTACCGTTCCCTTGAATTTACTGGTGAGGGCGTTAAGAATCTATCTATGGATGACAGACTATGTATCTGTAATATGGCAATTGAAGCAGGCGCGAAGAATGGTATCTTCCCGGTTGATGATATTACATTAAAGTATATTAAAGAGCATTCTAGTAGAGAGCCTAAAGTATATGAGGCGGATGCAGATGCTGAATATGATGAGACCATTACAATTGATTTGTCAGTACTTAAGTCCACTGTAGCATTTCCTCATTTGCCTGAGAATACCAGAACAATTGATGAGGTTGGAGATATTAGTATAGATCAGGTGGTGATTGGTTCATGTACTAATGGAAGATTTGAGGATCTTGCTATGGCTGATAAGATTCTTAAAGGCAACAAAGTTGCAGATAATGTAAGATGTATCATAATTCCTGGTACTCAGAATATTTATTTAGAAGCTCTTGAGGCTGGATTTATAAGAGACTTTATTGAGGCGGGAGCAGTGGTATCAACACCTACCTGTGGACCTTGTCTTGGCGGATACATGGGAATTCTTGCGTCAAAAGAGAAATGCGTATCTACAACTAACAGAAACTTTGTTGGTCGTATGGGGGCAGTAGATTCTGAGATTTATCTTGCTTCCCCTGCAGTAGCGGCAGCGTCTGCTTTGACAGGCAAGATAAGTGGACCTATGTAGTTCTTGTGTTGTTTGTGTAAATTAATTGTAGAATTAATATTTTGAGGTGAAAATATGAAAGCAGCAAAAGGTAGAGTTTTTAGATTTGGAGATAATATTGATACAGATGTAATTATTCCAGCAAGATATCTTAATTCATCAGATCCTAAGGAATTAGCCACACATTGTATGGAAGATATTGATAAGAATTTTGTTAATAATGTATCAGCTGGCGATATTATTGTAGCTAATAAGAATTTCGGTTGTGGCTCATCAAGAGAGCATGCACCTATAGCAATTAAAGCAGCTGGAGTAAGCTGTGTAATTGCTGAGACATTTGCAAGAATTTTCTATAGAAATGCCATTAATATAGGACTTCCTATTATTGAATGCAAAGAGGCTGCAGATGATATTAAGGAAGGGGATATTGTAAATGTTGATTTTGATAGTGGAGTTATAACTAACGAAACAACAGGCAAGACATATCAAGGTCAGGCTTTCCCTGAATTTATGCAGAAAATCATAGCAAGCGAAGGGCTTGTGAATTATATCAATAATAAATAGTTAATTGAATTTATAGTGAGGAGAAGCTGTGTAGTGTATATCCTTATACAATTTAATTCAAGCTTATCATATGTTAATAATTGATTATATGAAGAAAATTTCCTGCATGGATGCAGGAAATAAGCGACTGCCACCTGGATGGTGGATCAGTCGCTGGTTTCTGTCATGATATTTAATTGAAAGGTATATCAATTATTTACATATGGTTAGCGAAGAATTAACGTATAAGGATATACACTACACAGCTTTTCCTCATATATATATATTTACTTAGCTAAATTATCAATATAATCTGTATATTTCTTAGGCAATTCAATACTGTTATAGATTTCAGAATACTCAGAAGGACTTAAGTCCGGTACATAATTATCTATGTAATTCTTCTTGATTCCTTTATCTCGTGCATAGTCTACAGCTTTATTGTATGCGATAGCAGCCTCTTCTTCGGTATTGTATCGACCGATTAGGTAATCTCCGTTAAAATGAATCTTAACCTGATGTTTTTCCTGATTTCTGTATGTAATCTTGTGGACTCCGTGGTATTTATTTACAACTATGACGTTAGAATATCGATAGTCATTGCTATCACCATTTGCAAATTTGTAATCAGAACTGCATACTGCAAAGTTCTTGATGCCGAAGCGACTTAATATATTATATTGCATTCCGTAGTCATTGACATATAAGTGGCCTTTTCTGGCAAGAATTCTATGAGAACTGTAGTAGAACAGGTCGTCATTAGAGAATTTTAATTCCCTGTTTTTTGTAAGAAAATATGAGAAATACCCTTTTCTTAGATATATAGGCGTCTTAATATATATCTTGTTATCTCTGTGATTAAGAATAGTTACTATTTTATCATCAGATAGAATATGTTCACTATTTGTGTAATTGTCTATAGTAACATCATCAGATTTATAGATAGAAGCAGCTTCTTTATAAGCTTTGTGGGCTTTTTCTTCAGAATCGAAGCTTCCTAAGCTTACATGTTTGCCATTATAATGAATGCTTGCTCTATAATAAGGTGTCTTATCTTTTCTATATGCAATATATACGCCCTGTAACATAAGATGTCTCCTTTAAAATATATTTATGGATATTCTAACATAATTTATCTGGAAATTGAACTATTGTGATAATAACTGGTCTCATTTAGTCAAATATCACATTGAATACAAGGCATTCATTTGCTATAATTCTAGTGTTGTTATTATGTACAATAAAAAATATTATTATACTGTAAGTTATACTGAAAGGAGAAATTTAATCAGCATTTGATTAAATGAATAAACCATGAATTTTGTTAGTACAAGAAATGATAAAGAAGTAGTTACAGCATCACAGGGAATATTAAAAGGTCTTGCTGATAATAGCGGATTATATGTTCCACAAGAGATTCCAAGACTTGATGTTAGTATAGAAGAACTTAGTAAGATGTCATATCAGGATGTGGCTTATAACGTAATGAAGCTCTATTTTACTGATTTTACAGAGGATGAACTTAGAAATTGTATTAATAATGCCTACGACGACAAGTTCGATACAAAAGAAATTGCACCATTGGTATCGTGCGACAAGTCTTATTTCTTAGAACTGTTTCACGGTGCTACAATAGCATTCAAAGATATGGCGCTTTCAATCCTTCCACACCTTATGATTACTAGTGCAAGGAAGAATAATGTGGAGAATGATATTGTTATTCTTACTGCAACAAGTGGTGATACAGGTAAGGCTGCTCTTGCTGGATTTGCTAATGTCAAAGGAACTAAGATTGTTGTATTCTATCCTGATGGTGGTGTAAGCAGAATTCAGGAATTACAGATGGTTACAACTAAAGGGGATAATACTAAGGTTGTAGCAATTGATGGCAATTTCGATGAAGCACAGACCGGTGTTAAGAAGATGTTTGCAGATACTAATCTTAATGAGAAGATTGGTAAGATGGGATATCAGTTCTCATCTGCTAATTCAATTAATATTGGTCGACTTATTCCTCAAGTCGCATATTATGTATATTCATATGCGAAATTAGTTGATAATAATGAAATATCAAATGGAGATTTAATAAATGTCTGCGTGCCAACAGGAAACTTTGGTAATATTTTAGCTGCATATTACGCTAAGAACATGGGGATTCCTATTGCAAAGCTAATTTGTGCATCTAATGAGAATAAGGTTCTTTATGATTTCTTCAAGACCGGTACATATGATAAGAATAGGGAATTCAAGCTTACTAATTCACCATCAATGGATATTCTTATCTCAAGTAACTTAGAGCGTTTAATTCATATGTGTGCCGGTTTTGATGCAAAGAAGAATAGTGAACTGATGAATCAGCTAGCTACAACCGGTAAATACGAGATTACTGACGATATGAAGGCTAAGCTGGATGATTTCTATGGTGATTTTGCCACAGAAGAAGAGACTGCTAAAACAATTCGAGAATTGTATGATAAGACAGGTTATATTATTGATACACATACAGCTGTTGCAAAGTGTGTATATGATAAATACACAGCTAAAACAGGAGATACAACTAAGACTGTAATAGCAAGTACAGCAAGTCCATTCAAGTTTACACGTTCTGTTATGACTGCAATTGATTCTAAGTATGATTCATGGGATGATTTTGACCTTGTAGATGAATTATCAAAGCTTGGCAATGTAGAAATTCCTAACGCTATTAAGGAGATTAGGGATGCTAACATCCTACATGATAATAAGTGTAGTGTGGATGGCATGGAAGAAGCTGTAACATCCTTCCTAAAATAGCATAATACTATTAATACAATGTTATATCAATTACTTACATATCATTAGCGAAGAATTACTTAATATAAGGGCATCGTAATATGATAATTCTATATAAATAAGACCTATGCCAGGGCATAGGCCTTTTATATTGTTATTTCTTACAAAGATACTATAATATGAACTGTTCCAAATGGATAAATTACAGGAATAATAAATGAACCATCTGGTAACGAAATTGTATTTCCTTCCTCAGAAACAGGAGGAGTAAGTGAAAGTTCCATTGAAAATGCATTAGACATATTAACAAGGAATAGTCCATTATGCAAGTTAAGGAAATCGTCGATTGATGCTTTTACATATTCGTCAAGCTCGCTGAATTCCATCTTGGCATATCTAGATGCAAATGAGATTGCAGTAGATTCGTCCATGTCAATGCGAGAGTAGCAATCAATCTCTCCATGTATCTCCTGTCTTACACAATAATTAATATCGTGTTCTTCAGAACAAGATATAGGATTAAGAGGTGTAAAGTCAGATCCAATAAATCTAACCAGGTTATTAAATACAAGATTGATATACATAAGAGCATGTTCTGTAAGCTCTTTACCTGAGAAAGTAAAGAAATTACGAATAAGTCTGTCTGTCTTACTTTGATTCTCAAGTGACATATCGTCTATTTCATTGAAAATCTCGTATTCTGAAATAAGAAGTTCTAAGTCTGAATTACTTAATACTCCCATATCAATAAGAGTCTGACCTAAGATTAGATAATCAGGGCTTTGAACTGCAAGTAGTTCATCAACCTGTTCCTCTCTAAGATATCCCTTCTCAATTGCAATCTCCCCGAATCTTTTATCTTCTCTAGTCTGAAGGAAGCATACTTCGTCGACTTGCTCTGCAGTCATATAGTATTTGTGAAGAGCAAGAGTGCCTAACTTAAGACGTGTCTCTGAAGCTTGTGAAATTGCAGCTGTTAATTGCTCAGGTGTTACGCTGTCCTTACTAAGAAGGAAGCTTCCAAAAAACTGTGCATACATATACTAACCCTCCAAATGTGAACTTAATACCTTAAGAACCTGTTCTTCAGAAATTGGTTTCTGAATAAAGTCTTTGGCGCCAGCTTCAATAGCTGACTTTAACTGTGATTGTGTACCAACAGAAGATACAATGATGATATCAGCATCATTATCGAATTCAATAATACCCTTAACAGCAGCATTGCCATCTTTGACGGGCATGACAATATCAAGAAATACAAGACTTGGCTTAACTTCTTTATATTTATCAATTGCTTCCTGACCATTAGCGGCTTCAGCAAATTGGATGTCAGAAGAGTAAGTCTCAATAACATCTTTGAGCTGCTTACGAGCTAGAATTGAATCATCACAGATTAAAATTGTAGTATCTTTGAAATCCATGTTCCTATCCTCCATAATAAAATCTATATATAATTCTACAATATATAAAATGAATATTCAAATTATTTTGATAAATTTCTTGAAAATAAATGAGTTTTTTGTTAGTGTGGTCTAGGTAATAGGAAAGGAGATGCGCATATGGAAGGCTTTCTAAGTTCAAATGTTGTAATAATAGTATTTGATGTTCTTATATTGCTTCTTGGATTATATCTTATATTTAACGCTATCAAGATGAAGAAGACTGACGAAATGCCAAGTATTCTGCTTACGCCTAAGGAACTTAAGTTATGTAAGAATCCTTATGGTTTTATAGATTATATGTTTCCATTTCTTTTGATTTTTGGAATAGTTGCTACAGTTTTTGGTATTGTAAGCTTGCTTGGTGATACAGTACTTAATTTCCCAAGAATCTATGATGGAATTGCTGTTGTAATACTCTTAGCAGTGTGGTTTTGGTTCTCTATGATGCTAAGGAAAGCAAAGCAGAAGTTTATGTAGTGCTTTTCGATGTAGTGATAAGAGGTTTTGCATACATTATGCTTCGTAGTACCTCACTAAGAATATATAAGTGATTATATTAGTCATTATTGATATAACAAAAACAGGGTTCAATCTGCCATCCAGGCAGTGAACCCTTAATCCCGACGTCCTGTCGGGATTTTTTTAGCGGTCTTCAATTGGCACAAATTCTTTGTGCTCACATACAGTCATATATGCAGGACGCATAATCTTGCCATTATGACATATTTCTTCCATTCTATGTGCACTCCAACCGGCGATTCTTGCAATTGCAAAAAGCGGTGTATAAAGCTCAATTGGCAAATCAAGCATTTGATACGCAAAGCCTGAATAGAAGTCTACGTTAGGGCTGACACCTTTGTACATTTTTCGCTTTTTCGAAATGATTTTAGGTGCGAGTTTCTCAACAAGTGAGTATAACGCGAATTCTTTTTGATAACCTTTTTCCTCTGATAAAGCTTTGACAAAACCTTTAAATGTAACAGCTCTTGGATCAGATATAGAATAGATTGCATGTCCCATACCATATATAAGTCCTGCATTGTCAAATGCTTTTTTGTCAAGAAGTGCTTCAAGATAAGCACTTACCTCTTCTTCAGAAGTCCAATCCTTCACAGTCTTCTTCATATCTTCGAACATTTTCACAACCTTAATATTGGCACCACCATGCTTAGGACCTTTGAGGGAGCCAAGCGCAGCTGCAATAGCAGAATATGTATCTGTTCCTGAGGAAGATACAAGGTGTGTTGTAAATGTTGAGTTGTTACCACCACCATGCTCCATATGAAGTATTAGTGCAACATCTAGAAGCTTTGCTTCAAGTTGTGTATATTTACTATCATCTCTAAGACAATGCAAGATATTTTCAGCGGTTGAAAGTTCAGGTCTTGGCTGATGTATAATAAGGCTTCCGTCCTGGTGATAATGTCTGTAAGCCTGATAGCCATATACGGATAGAAGCGGAAACATACTGATTAATTGGGCACATTGTCTAAGAACATTTGCAGGACTGGTATCATCTGCATTATCATCATAAGAATATAATGTAAGAACTGATCTTGATAGAGAGTTCATTATATCCTTAGAAGGTTTCTTCATTATTACATCTCTGACGAAATTCTTAGGAAGAGAGCGATAATCTCCTAGAATATTCTGGAATTCAGCCAGATCTCTTATATCTGGTAAATGCCCGAACAATAACAGGTAGCAACATTCTTCAAATCCAAAGTGATCGGAATCCCGTGATTTCATGATTATGTCTCTAACATTGTATCCACGATAGTATAATTGGCCATCTATAGGAATAAGCTTCCCATCAACTTCTTTAGTTGAGCATACTTCTGATATATCAGTAATTCCAACGAGAACACCACGACCATTTAAGTCACGAAGCCCTCTTTTGACATTATATTTTGTATATAATTCTGGATCAATATATGAAGATTTTTTGGCCTGTTCTGCAAGTTCTTGTAGTTTTGGAGTTATTCGTCCAAACTCTTTTTCCATATATATTTTCCCCTCTCATATTTTACACATAAATTTATAGAATTATAGCATTATGTCAAATTATTGTCAAAATAGGCATCTACATGCGTATATTATGAAACAACATGTGGCAAAAAAATAATATATTTTATACTAGATATAGCTTTCTGGTTTGCTTTATATAAAATTGTATGGTATTATATGCAAGATTGAGAATTGATAAATTCTTCACATATTTACAAGAATATGGGAGATTTACATATTTCTTAAAGAAAAAAGATTATTGCTTTATAAAAGGAGGTAACTTTATGTCAACAAAAGCAAATTATAAAATCAGCGAAATTGGTGCCGGAAAGGTTGGATTCTCTAAGACAAGAGCTATTATTGAAGCTCCTTTCTATGGTAACAATGTAGTTAAGATTAACACTTTAAGAGAGGCATATGAGCTTGCAAAGAATTCTCCGGGAACAGTTGTAACAGATATGCCTATTAAGGACGCAGAAACATTTGGACTTGATAAGGATGCCAAGGTTCTCTTATTCAATGACGGTGCTGTAACAGGTCGTTATGCTGCAGCTCGTCGTATCAAGGGTGAGCCTGGTGTAGACGAGGCTAAGCTTGATAAGGTTGTTATGGATGCTGTATATGAGACTCGTTGGAAAACAATGTATCATGCAGAGTGCTTCGTAGGTCTTGATCCTGAATTTATGGTTAAGGCACATCTTCTCATTCCGGAAGGAGAGGAGAATCTTCTATATAACTGGATGCTCAACTTCCAGTATATGTCTGATGAATATGTTAAGATGTATAAGAATTCTAAGCCTGTTGGTGACGGCAAAGAGCCGGATATCTACATTTTCTCAGATCCTCAGTGGGTACCACACGAGGCTCCTGATGTAGATTATTCATGTCTTTCAGATCCACTTACACTTTGCTACTTCGATACTAACCAGAACTGCGCAGCAATTCTTGGTATGAGATACTTCGGAGAGCATAAGAAGGGTACACTTACAATGGCATGGGCACTTGCTAACCGTAATGGTTATGCTGCTTGTCACGGTGGACAGAAAGAGTACTCTCTTAAGGATGGTTCTAAGTTCGTTGCTTCTGTATATGGACTTTCAGGCTCAGGTAAATCTACACTTACACATGCTAAGCATGGCGGTAAATATGATGAGTTCGGTGGCATCAAAGTTCTTCATGATGACGCATTTATCATTAATTCAGATACATGTGCATCAATTGCATTAGAGCCTACATATTTTGATAAGACTAATGATTATCCTACAGGATGTCCTGATAATGAATATCTTCTTACTGTACAGAACTGTTCATGTACAATGGATGAAGATGGCAAGATTCAGCTTGTTACAGAGGATATAAGAAACGGTAACGGACGTGCTATCAAGTCTAAATTATGGTCACCTAACAGAGTTGACAAGATTGATGCTCCTGTAAATGCTATATTCTGGATTATGAAGGACCCTACAATTCCACCAGTACTTAAGCTTAAGGGTGCTGCTCTTGCGTCTGTTATGGGTGCAACACTTGCAACCAAGACATCAAGTGCAGAGCGTGTTAAGGCAGGAACTGACCTTAATGCACTTCGTATTGTTCCTTATGCTAACCCATTTAGAACATATCCTCTTGTAAATGATTATGAGAAGTTCAAGAAGTTGGTAGAAGAGAAGAACGTAGCCTGCTACATCGTTAACACAGGTGACTTCATGGGACACAAGTGCGAGAAGGAAGATACACTTGGTATCTTAGAGACTATCGTTGAAGGAAAAGCTAAGTTCGAGAAGTGGGGGCCATTTGATGATATTGAGATTATGAATGATTGGTCTGGAAAAACTGGTGACTTCACACCTGATTTGTCTGACAAGTCATATGTAGATGCTCTTAAGGCTGCTATGCAAAACAGAGTAGATGCAGTAGAAGGCTTTGCTAAGAATAAGGAAGGTTATGACAAACTTCCTGATGAAGCACTTCAAGCTTTGCAGAAACTTGTTGATGAGGCTGCATCTCTATAGTATAATTGCATTACGAAATCATAGCTCAATCCGCCATCCTGGCGGTGAGCTATTAACCCTGCCATCCTTGGCAGGGTTTTTCTGTATGATTTGATAATCATTAACATATACTATAACTTGAACTAAAGCCGCTAATAGCTATGTTATATATCCACATAATAATTAAAGTATCTACCAACAGAGCATAATTTTATTTCATATTGTGCCGTGTCAACAAAAATGATAAAATCTACATATATTTATTATAGAGGTATAGTTCTATGAGTGGTAAACGTGTTATTGCGATAGTATTATCAGTGATTCTTGATATATTAGCTTTGATTATTGGTGTAATAGTCATATTTGCATCCATTTTTGGTGGCAATTTGCTTGGTGCGTTACTTGCATTTGTTATTGTACTCGGACTTATGATTGCAATTCCTCTTGTTGGAGTATTAATAACGAAGGATCGACCAGTTAGGATTAACGAGAATAAAACTATCAATGTTGAAGGATTTGAGGAGAAGCATCTTAGTATCAAAGAAATAAAACGTGTTGCTTCAAAATATCAATATGGGTTTTATCTTGGCAAAACCGCAAGGTCAATTATTAATCAGGCCAACTTAGTTGAGAAGAAGATTAACGAAGCAAAAGAAGCTGTTAATAATAGATTTGAACCTAATTCTATTACATGGGATAGATATATGGGAGTTGTAAATGTTGCTGCGGATACGGCAATTACTAATCTGGATATGATGGCTCGAAGAATTAGTGTGCTAGATGAGAAAGAATATTCTACCTTGACGAACCCAATTAAGCATCTTACACATAGAGAGAGTCTCAATAGTGGTAGATTAGAATTCTACAAAGAGAATAAGGAATATATTGATAGGGGGATTCAAGACAATGAAGATATGTTCAATAGGTTGGATACCTTATCAATTGAGCTTAGAAAGAGTGCAGATAATAGTACTAAGACTGACGCTGTAATTGAAGATATTGAGGAAATTACAAGTCAGATTAAGTATTATAACTGATTTTGATTTAAAAATCTTTTAATATTTGTATTATAATATAGAGAATTGACTACATCTTCATATGTATTGTATAATTAAGCATACCTAGAATGTTCGAACAATCTACGTATTTTGAACCTACAACACTTTAAACGGGATTCCTACATTGCTGCTTGGCTGTCAGGCCTCATTTATATCGGTGGAAGGCAAAAGAGTAGTTGCGGTTGCCCACCTAGATTCGTCTAGGAGTCAAAATCGTAGACTCGGCATTTTGGGTGTCTTTTTTATGTATAAAATAGTTTACCTGGAGTAAGAATTATTATAAATGGCTACAACTTCTAGAAAAAAACCAAAATCAAATACAAAAAAAGGTAATACCAAGAAGACTTATAAAAAGAGAAATAAAAAGAAAGATAATAAAACGATAATATTTATTGCTTTAATCACAATTTCTATAATCGCACTTTCTTTAATTCTTATTCTATTCTTTAAAGGCAAAAAAAATGAATATACAGGTAGTACAATTAATTATGATGTCTCGAATATTAATGTTCTACTTACTGATGATGATAGTAAAACCTGGGAACAGATAGTAATATCGTGTGATAAGGGGATGAACTGGTCTGAAGGTGGTACAAATCATACGGCAAGTAGTGGTGAATCAATTACATTCTCAGACAAGAGATCAACCGGCACAGTTATTGAGATATTGCCAGGTGAAGTAAACGGTCGTTTTACACTTAAAGGAAGCAGCAGAAAAGGTGAGACTTATCCGGGAAGAATACAGCTTCATTATACAAGCGAGGGACTACAAGTTACCAATTATATACCCCTAGAGGAGTATATAAAAGGTGTTATCTGTTCTGAAATGCCATCCGATTATGGCCTTGAAGCACTTAAAGCGCAAGCTATTTGTGCCAGAAGCTACGTGCTTAATAGGAACGGAAAGATGGCTTATGAAGAAGCAGAGGCTAATGTAGATGATACTGTCTCTTATCAGGTATATGGAAATGAATGGGCAAGCGGCGATGCTCTCTTAGCGGTTAATGAAACAGAAGGGATGGTTGTATTAACGAAAGATAAAGAAATTGCAAATACTATGTTCTATTCTACATCCTGCGGTTATACCCAGACGACAAAGATTGAGGAATGTCCTTATCTTGTAAGAAGATATGTAAGTCTAAATAGTAGCGATCCTCTTAAAGAACAGGGGGCAACTGTTAATAATACAATTATTGATAGAGATGATAATTTTGAAAAAGCATTTGCCACATATATAAGAAATCCTGATGAAAATGCTCTTGAAAATGGTGATACCTACTTCAGATGGGATACTGTAGTAGACATGAAGGCAAACAAGGATAAGGTTATTAATACTATAATTGATATCTACGATTCCTCTAATGGTAATAAGATTCAGCTCGATAGCAGATTGTCATCTAAAGCTCTTGACCAGTCAAATGGTTCTCTTAGAAAAGACGGATTTGGCGAATATAGGAATATGGAAGTCTTAAAGAGGAGTTCTGGTGGAGCAATTACAAGTTTAAGTATGGAATTTACGAATGGCTGTGCTATAATTAACGATGAGCTTGCTATTAGAAGAGTGCTTGGTCAGGCTGCTAAAAGCGCTAAAATGGCGGATGGTAGTAATAAGAATGTTACTACATTATTTAGTAGTGCATTTACATTTGTGCAAAATGAAAACGGTGCACATCTGTATGGTGGCGGATTTGGTCATGGATGTGGAATGAGTCAGGATGCTGCCGGAAGAATGGCTAAGAATGGTAAGACCTGTAATGATATCATACAATTCTTCTATGAGGGATGTAGTGTCAATAAGATATATTAGTTTTCTTTAGAATATTTAATGATAAGGGGAAGTTATGTTAATGAATGCGAAGAACAAGAAATGGATTTTGCTTGCTTTTGGAATAGTAGAAGCTATAATTGCGGTTGTATGCTTCTCCCGGGGGATTCTCAATCTCTGGAACACCAATGGGGAGACAATCAGGATACTGATTCCAATTGGGATTCTAATTGTATTGATTACCGGATTTGTTCTTATGAGCATGTGGTATCTTCGAGAGCCAAAACAGGTTATGATGGATGAAAATGAGAATCATTCATATAACGAACTGCAGAATGTGTTAAGTTCTTATACTAAAGGTAAGTATTTTGGCGCTATTGCTAAGACCGTAATGGAACAATTAGAGAGACTTAATACAAGTTGTGAAAGAACTAAGGAGGCAATTACTAAGAGATTTGATAAGTCATCTCTTTCTTATGAGAAATACTATTCTATTGTTGATGTTGCAGAGAAAACTGCTAATCAAAATGTTGTTGCAATGACTAATAGAATGAAGTTCTTTGATGAGGAAGAATATGCAAGACTGGAAAACTATAGAAATGATAATATTCCTGATGACATTCAGGAGAAGCAAATTGCTCTTTACAAAGAGAATCAGGCTAAGATAGAAAGTGCAATTGCTGTGAATGAGAATCTTATTCTTAAAATGGATACATTATCTATGGAACTTGCTAAGATTAGTAATTCTAGTGAGGCAGATATGGAAGCAATGCTAGGAGAGATAGAAGAGCTTACGAAAGAAGTAAAATACTATACTTAGTAATCGGGGAGGAATAAATGAAGAAGAGTAATACAGGTAAGAAGGTATATGTAGTGTTTGTCGCTATTATATCTTTGGTTGTAATGATAATTGGACTTGCCGCTACAAAGAACATTGGCAGGTCTGAGAGTGATGTTAACAAGGAAGAGTCTCTTAGAAAACTTTCAAAAATGGTTGAGAGAATTGAGCCAAAAGAGAGCGAACCGGTGAAAGCAATTGTTAGTTCTACAGATAAGGCTAATATATCAAGAGAACTTCCGGATATTAATTCTCATGAAGTTGTTGTAACTCCTAAGACGGGCAATTATGTTGAGATATATTCATCACCTGAGAAGGCCGGTAAAGAAAAAGATGGCTGGCTTACTGAGACGGCAGAGAAATTCAATAATAACGGGGGGATTACTGTTAATGGAGTGCAATATAATGTACTTATTAGAAATGTGAGTTCCGGTCAGTCGGTTGATTATATATCGTCTGGTAAGGCTGTCCCAGACGCATTTACCCCATCAAGTGATTTGTGGAAGTTAATGTTAGATGCAGACGGGGTAAAGTCGACTGTAATAGCAGATTCCATGGTATCTAATGAGGCAGGACTATGCGTTGCAAATGACGTATATAAAAGCCTAAAGTCTCAATATGGAAATGTTGACGTTAAGACGATAATTGATGCAACAGCACAAGGCCAGATATCTACTGGATATACCAATCCCTTTACATCTTCTGCAGGTCTTAACTTACTTGTTAGTATCCTGTATGAATATGGCAATGGTGATATTTTCTCCAATGCGGCTAAGGAAGGCTTTAACAAATTTCAACAAAATGTACCATATGTTGCTCTTACTACGGTACAGATGAGAGAGTCAGCTGATAAGGGTACATTTGATGCATTTGTATCGGAATATCAGACATATATAAACGATGATAAGATGTCGAAGGATTATACATTTGTTCCATATGGATATTTACATAACAATCCACTTGTTGCAACAACGGATGATGCTAACAAGTTAGAGGTTCTTAAGGCATTTGGAGCATATTGTGCGTCTGATGAAGCTAAGAGTCTTGCTACTGAGTATGGATTTAATCACGAAAGTAATTATAAATGTGATTATAAGAAGTTGAGTGGAGATAATCTCAGAGAAGCTCAGACATTTTACAAGGAGAACAAGAACGGCAAGCCTGTGGTATGTGTATTTGTGACAGATGTATCCGGCTCAATGCTTGGGGCTCCAATAGCAGCACTGCAGAGCTCTCTTATTAATGCTATGCAATATATTAATAAGAATAATTACATTGGCATTGTAAGCTACTCGGATGATGTTAATATCTTGCTTCCTATTAAGGAATTCGATGATGAACAGCAGTCCTATTTCAAGGGTGCAGTGCAGTCGCTACGACCTTCTGGTGGTACAGCTACATTTGATGGTGTATGTGTCGCCCTTGATATGGTAGAGAAGCAGCTTGAGAAGACACCTGATGCTTCTCCTGTAATATTCGTGTTAAGTGATGGTGCAACTAATACTGGTTATCGATTTGAAGACGTGGAAGACGTAATTAAGGGCTTGAAAGTTCCTGTCTATACAATTGGATATAATGCCGATATAGATGCACTTCGTGAGATTAGTGATATCAACGAAGGGGCATGTATTAATGCGGATACTGATGATATTATGTATCAGGTTAAGATGCTCTTTAATTCGTCTTTGTAAGATATTAGAATTAGCGAATTAATTAAATGTGAATTTAACAAAGGAGGGAAATGCACAATGGGATTTACATTAGAATTACCGAAGGAAGAAGAGATTGAGAAGGTGGTAAAGGAAGAATTACAGGTGCCTGTTAAGGAAAAAGAAGCTATAGATAACGTGGCACTTGATAAAGCTAAAGATGTTATGGAAGCAGACATCGATTCTTTCGAGACAAGAAAAGAGATTACAGATGTTATTAATAATTTTGGAACAGAGACACTTACTAAGAATAGAAACAGAAATGAACTGTTAGAGAAAAGGTTAATGTCTTATAATCAAATTGGGGGAGAAGGAAGTACTGTTGCAAAAGGTTTAGAAGACCTTACAATTCAGATGAAGGACTTAGACCCATCAGGTATTGACTTCGTTAAGACCGGAGGACTTGGCAAAATATTTAATCCGGTAAGAAGATATTTTGAAAAATATAATTCTGCCGATCATGAAATATCTACTATCATAGATAGTCTTGATAAGGGAAAGAAAATGCTCGAAGATGATAACACAACCCTTGAGATTGAAGAAGCATCAATGAGAGAGATAACTAAAGAGATGCAGAAAAATATGGAAATGGGAATGAAGCTTGATTCTTATCTTACAGATGCGATTGATCAGGCTAAGCGTGATGGAGAAGACGAAGAGAAGATTAAGTTCGTAGAAGACGAAGTCTTATTCCCTCTTCGCCAGCGTATAGAAGATTTTCAACAAATTCTTGTTGTTAATCAGCAGGGTATTATTGCTTCTGAGATTATTAGAAAGAATAACAGAGAGCTTATCCGTTCTGTAGACAGAGCCAAGAACGTATCGGTTTCTGCACTTAGAACAGCAGTTACAATTGCAGGAGCTTTATATAATCAGAGGATAGTATTAGATAAGGTAAATGCTGTTAATAAAGCAACAAATGATATGATTGAATCTACATCTAAAATGCTTAGAGAACAGGGAGTAGAAATACAAAAGCAGGCAACAGAGGCTGCACTTAGTCCTGATGTATTGCAGGCTTCATTTGCAGAGGCTCTTGGAGCTCTTGATGATATCAATAATTACAGGCAGCAGGCACTTCCTATGATGAAAGATACTATTGATAAGTTCGCGGCACTTGCTGATGAGGGTGAACGCAAGATACAAGAGTTAGAGAAGTCTACACAGTTCTAAAGTGATATGTAGTGGGGGTGAACAGGTTTGTTAAAGATGTGGGGTATTAGTAATAGGAGAATGTGATAGGTGATTAGTTCAAGAGAAGGCAGCAGGAATTTCTATGACAATATAATTGCACCTATGATAAGGGAGAAGTTCTTAGAATATGAAGAAAGAATAGCAGTCGGTCTCGTCGGAGAGGGGAGCGACTGCTTTGGTTATGATGATTTCATATCAAGAGATCACGACTTTGGTACGGGAGTTGTGTTGTGGCTTACAGATAAGGATTACGATGCGATTGGTGCAGAACTTAGCAATGAATATAACAGTATTATTGCTAGGCGGCCGGGTAATAACCTGACCGAAAGATTAAAAGAGCGTCGTGGAGTTATGACGATTAGTGGCTTTTATTCTAATATACTTGGAATCGATTGTGATACAGTAAGTTGTAAGCTTACTGAAGACGATTGGTATATGCTTGATCATAATTGCCTTGCAACTGCTGTAAATGGTGAGGTGTATAGGGATGATTTGGGAGAGTTTAGCGCATTTCGTAAGATGCTACTTAATTATTATCCTGATAAGATATGGAAGATTAGAATAGTGAATGAGCTTCACAAATTCTCCATGACACTTCAGGTAAACTTTGCAAGATGTATGTCGAGAAAAGATACTGTTGCGGCAAGGCTTTGTCATATGCAGGGATTGGAAGCTTCTATGCAGCTTTACTTTCTGATGAAGAGAGTATATGCACCTTATTATAAATGGATATACAGAAGGCTGGAAGAATTGGATCAGGGTGGCGAGTATGCAATGCTTGTAAAAAAGCTGGCGGAGTCAGACATAGATATTAGTCATTGGAAGGGAACCTACAAGGCTAACTTCATCAATATATCAGACCCAATTATAGATTCTTCGGAGAAGATTGCAAAGCTTGTTGTTAAGATGTTAAGAGATAACTCTCTTATAAGCGGAGACGATCCATATCTTGAGCGTTATGTGGATGAGATTGAGATTGGTTAAAGAAAGATTCTGTATTAGGATATAGTAATATGAAATGTAATATATGTTTTCATGAATGTAATATTACAAAAGGACAGGTTGGATTTTGCAAAGCGAGAACCTGTAAGGATGGTAAGATTATCTCATTAAATTATGGGAAAATCACGTCTATGGCATTAGACCCCATAGAGAAAAAGCCAATAGCAAGGTATAGAAGCGGCTCTAAGATACTGTCCATAGGAAGCTTTGGCTGTAATCTGTCGTGTCAATTTTGTCAGAATCACGAGATATCTCAATCGGATGATGTGCCATATAAAGTTATCATGCCGGATGAACTATGCGATATTGCGCTGAAGATGAAAAGGACTCATGGTAACATAGGAGTGGCATATACTTACAACGAGCCACTGATTAGTTATGAATATGTAAGAGATTGTATGAAGCTTATTCATAAGGCAGGGCTTGTAAATGTAGTTGTCTCCAATGGCACAATTAATCCTTTGATTTTCGAAGAATTATTACCCTATATAGATGCAATCAATATTGATGTGAAGGGATTTCGCGAGGATATATATGCAAGGCTTGGTGGCAATTTGTCGCAGGTTAAGAATAATGTGGAACTAGCGGCAAGAAGCACACATGTTGAGATAACATCTTTAATCGTTCCTGGGTATAATGATTCGCCGGAAGATATGCGCCTTCAGGCGGAGTGGATTGGCAGTATTAATCCTAAGATTCCACTTCATATTACAAGATATTTTCCCAGATATAAGATGCAGGATGTAGAAGCAACAGATATTGGACTCCTTAAGGCTATGAAGGATGCTGCTTCAGAGTATCTTGATGATGTTATGCTGGGGAATTTATAGAATATGTTGATATTAGGAGGTGTTCGAAATGAACATTACTGTAATAAATGGTACAAATGTTAGAGGTGTGACATATAAATTAAAGGAATTGTTTCTTGAGCCCTTTAGGGATGAGGCGGAGATTACGGAGTTCTATTTGCCAAAGGATTGCCCTGATTTCTGCGTAGGGTGTAAGACCTGCTTTCTAGATGACGAGCACAAGTGTAAAGATTCAGAGTATATACAGAAGATTGAGAAGGCATTACTTTCAGCTGATTTACTTGTATTTACATCGCCAGCTTATGTAATGCATACTACTGGAGCAATGAAATCGATGCTTGATCATTTTGGATATAGGTGGATGCCCCATAGACCTGCCAAGGAAATGTTTGGCAAGCGAGCTGTTATTATTACACAGTGTCTGGGCGCAGGAGATAAGTCTGCAGCTAAGGATATCAAGGACAGCTTGTCCTGGTGGGGAATTAGTTCTATTAAGGTTATAAGATTCAGATTCTTAGGTGATGTTAAGTGGGAGAGAATCCCTGATAAGAAGCGCCGTAGCATGGAAGATGGCGTAAAATCATTGGCTCTTAAAATGAAAAATATTGATTATAGCAAGCCGGCTCATACGAAGCTTGCTGTGAAATTCAAGTTTTTAGCTGTCAAATCTCTTCAGGCTGACCTTGGTAAAGACAATCCAGAATATACAGATTATAAATACTGGAAAGAGAAGGGTTGGCTTGACAAAGAAAGACCTTGGAAATAAGAATAAAAGTGTGTAACATTAGTTGATTATTATTACAATTTGTGCTAGAATTTCTATCGTTAAAGGCGATGACTACGCACAGTAAGCGTCCTTACTTTCTATAAGAGAGGAAGCCTCATGGGCTGAGAGGGCTTTTAGGGTAAGAAGGAAGAGCTGAATTTCACGTACGAGTTGTCGCACTGAAGGGTTTAGGCTTGTGTAGGTGTGAACGGGTAGTGCACGTTAAGCATAATTAAGAGCTTAGCAGTAGCTAAGAATTAGGGTGGTAACGCGGAGTAATGCTTCGTCCCTTGTTATAAAGGGGCGGAGCTTTTTGTTATATTTATAAGTAATCACGCTAAGATATTTAAAGAAAGACTAACTATTAAAAGTC
>DFLF01000006.1 GCA_002373675.1 Pseudobutyrivibrio sp. UBA3626 | reverse complement strand
GTGAGCAGTATCTTCAGTAGATAAGATTCATCTGCCTTGCTATGTCAGATGAATATATAGATTCGCATTTTGAAGAAATAAAATCACATGCCTCTGATATCGAAACAAGGCTTGATGATTCTTATTGTACAGCTGAACAAATGAAACAAGATAATCATCAGGTCATAGATGGTTACAGATCTAATGGAGAACAGATTACCCTAATCACAGAAAACTATGATGATTCGATAAGGGAAGTTTTTGATTAACAACTTCAAATTTGCACAAATAACCTCTATCCCAAAATGAGATAGAGGTTTAAATCATTAATCTGATTTGTAAAATGCTAAAACGCTGTTCATTTGACAAATTTCAAATGCGTGCTATACTTTGAGTAGGCAAAAAAGCAATAATACTTTCCGTACGTCAACCCTCCCTTCCGTGCCGGTATAGGAGTGGAAACGAATTCATCATATCATATGTTCGTTTTTTTATGCCAGATATGCTATGCATATTTTGTGCTTTTTTATTTATGCCTTAAAGAAACCATGCGTGAAGCTATATTTGCGGACATGTTACTTGCAATTTCGTCCAGCGATGCACCTGAATCTATGGATTGTTTAACTGCTTCAATATCGTCCATTTTAATCTGTCTATAGCTGGCGCCTGCTTCATGAAGGGCATCTTTAATATCCTCTTCTAAAGCGCGTTCCCAAATTTCACCTATAGTGTGACGCTCTGCATCATAAAAGCCATATCTAAAAAGCCTGTCAGCTGTCTCCTCGTCTATCGGCATATCTTTAATCACCTCTAATACATCTTCCTGATGTTTTCCCTTAAAATGCTTAAGGAACGAGTCTTTGAATTTTTGAAAGAAATCACGAAAAGTATCTTTGATAATTGCTGCAACAGATTTCTTTACTTCTGCATCTAAATTATTTTTGCGAACTTCTAATTTGCTAGAAACATCCTTTAGATAGGTTTCTCGATCATGGAGATTTTCTGCAATCTTGTCTAATTCCTCACTCCGTAAATCTAAAGAAGTCTTTTGCTGTTCCAACTGTTTACGTTCTACTTTTAATTCATATTGCAATTGTTTAATGGTAGATGGTAGTTTTTCTTTAATACCATTCTCAACGCGCTGTGACACCTCAGATTCGATCATAAGATGTCGGTCGGCTAAATCCCTGCCTTGCTTGTTTAAAGACTTTTCTCGTTTATCTAAGAGCGCCTGTTGCTCCTTAAGGTATTTCTGCATTCGTTCGTTATTCTCCCTTGTTTCGGCTGATGCTTGCCATCTACGGTATTCTTCAGGTGTAACAGAAATCTGTTTAGGTTTTCCAAAAATCTTTGTGTCTGGTACAACTTTGTTCTTTTCCTCTTCCGAGACTAATTCTTTGTTTAAAGATGCAATCTTTTCCTGTAGTTTAATGGCAATGACTTCTTCTTTTTCCATTGAGATTTTTCCCGGTGCTTTGGGTATATGCGAGACTGTGACTCCATGCTTCTCACATATGCGAAGTTTCATATCTCGTTCCCATTCAGAAAATGTAATCTTTGCATTATTCCACTTATTGGAAGGCTTGTTTGTATCGGGGCGTTCAAAACCCATTTCAGCAAGGGCTTTATTCTGAGAGATATCTAATCCATCTTTTCCATCATATGTCCATACCTTACGAATATGAAGATGCGGTACGGCTTCATCCATGTGGAGTGCTACGTCCAAGAAGTGTAGGTTATGACCATATCTATCAATCAACTCTTTTTGATAATCCTCAAAAATAGCCATGAGAACTTCTACTGGTGGATATCCGTCTTCGGTTGAACCAATCTGGAAGATGGTTTCCTCGGGACAGGTGTTTTTGCTGTTGAGCAGGTCATCAATGGATTTATTGCGTTCAGGATGACGCGCAGCTTCATTGCGGGCATGCTGTTTGCTGAGACTTTCAGCAAATAAAGATTCATATAAGTGATGCTCGTGCTCATCAATAGTAGTGTGAGATTTATTTTTGATATCAATTACGTGTGGATGATTTGTTTCATCATAGTGAATAATGATATTCTCTGACACCATATCAGGATGCACGTTTTCAGCATGCGAGATATCAAAAGAACGATCATTACGATTCCTGTTATATACAGAGCCGGATTTTGTGCTGACTCTTCCGTTGTGGTTTGTTTGTCTATATGCCATATAAATTTCTCCTTTTTCATAATTCAAAACTTGTGGTCAATCTGACCACAGGTGGCTTCTGGTCCATTGGACTAGAAGCAAGTAATACAGTTACATATGTGAATTTTTGTGGTGGGGATTTCCTAAGCGACACCTTGTCGCGTCAAGGAAATACCCCGTATTGGTTTGTCGCAGACATTCGTCTGCACAAACTCGGGGGCCCCAACCTACGCGGTTAGCGGTCTCATCGGGAGCTACTGTCTCACCTTCCGGCTCGGTCGGTGCTTCTCGCTTTGCGAGAGTCTGCCACAGGCAGACCGCACCCCGGGCGACGCCTTCCCTTGTGCCATCGCAATTGAAATAAAACTTCCGCAGGAACTCTTATTTCAATACGCGATGCTAAAAGGAATCGTAAGATTTTGCTAAAAGCCTACGCTCAATTTCAGCCCAATCAGCATCGGTATAATTACGCTCATCAAAATTGTGAATAGAATTTCTTCTGGATGGAGATTTCGCTAAAGGCTGATAATTCTCTCGTACAGCCTTAATTAACCAACCAGCAACGTTCTTAATTTTTGTGCTTTGCTGATTAAGAACAGCTTTTGCCTTTTTGCATCGTTCGATGTCGTAGCCAGAAGCAGATAGGATGGATTGAATGTCCTTATCTGATAAACCAAACTCTTTAAAAACTTCTCTAGCATCATCAACAATCGCAGCCGAGTTTTTGGCGTTAGTCGAAAAGTCGGCTCCTATAGTTGTTGAAGAACTCTCTGTAGTAATCTTTGAGGAAGTCTCTGATGTAGTCTTTGTATACGTAACATCATTTTTGGAAAGTGGTTGTTCCGTTTTTGAAAGGTCTTCATTTCTTTTATGGGAAGAGGTGGTAACAAATTTGTTATTACCTAGGTCAAAATTTTGTCCGGATGGAAAGGTAAGTTCCTTAAGAACATCCGGAACAAGTTCCAAATACATGACGTTGGAAAGTGGAAGACCGGCAACGACGATATTCCTGAAATGCCTTTTGACAACGCCAAGGGTTTCAAGAAGGATGAGGGCATCTCGTGCCTGCCTCTTTGAAATGTTGAACTTCTCCATAAGCTGTTCATAGCTTCTTTGGAGATAGTCTTCATCGTGGAATTTTTTTGAATAAGATACGGACAACGTGGTTTCGTCACGTTCTTCTGTTGGGCGATACCAATAAACGATATCAGCAAGGATAAGGATGGCGAGAGTATTAGTCTTACCATTCTCATTGATAATGGTGTGATACCAAGATTCCGGAATGATATTTCCGGTTAGATTCATGGTGGCAACCTGATCTACAATTGGATTGCCGGATGTAATAGTTATTGTCTTTTCCATATGCGTTTCCTTTCTTTTTTCTGTGAAGAAAGGCATAAAAAATAGGTGCCTGATTTAAGCACCTATAACTGAATATGCATATGTAATTAGAGATTCTTTTTGGGTGAGGTACCCATATAATATTTGAGGTACCCTATGAGGTACCCAAGAGGAGTTGACGTTGTAATCCTCCTTTTTACTGGATTTCTTGGGTAGAAAATTTTTTCAAGTCCCATCTTCCGCAGTATAGTTTTTATGAAAGCATTGGTTTTAAATCTAATGCTTTTTTTGAAAAATCTTTTGTTATGCTAACAACAACAGGTGGCGCTGTACTTGTTTTGGAATAAATACTATTGAAATAGTGAAATATCTTTGATATGATAATTGTTGCTTTTCGATGTTATTATCAAATGTGTATAAAGGAGAGTATGAATGAATTCGAATTACAATGATATAAATGCCTCAAGAGAGATAGACTTGATAGATATGTTTTGGTATTGGCTATCACATTTCAAATCACTTATTGTATTTTTGGTGATTGGAATTGGTGTTGGCGTAGCACTTTTTGTGACAACTCCTAAAGCTACTGTTGACACATCTGATACAACTAATGCTACAAATGATACTAAGATAGAAGACTTAAAGCCTGAAGATAAGACGAAAGCCAGTTATGCCAGTGCAGAAGTTGAGAAGCCTTACCCATATAAAGAGGAAATTGATTGGAACAAACGTCTGTCAGATTCCCAGAGAAAGAAAGTTGATGAAACAGTAAAGCTTTATAATTATTATGTTGAATTGGCTAATAATTATCGTACTTCTGGTGAATCCTATAAAGATAATTCAGAAGCTCTTTATTACCTTACAGGGGCTAAGGCGAATGTTAATGCATTAATAAAGGGCTTGTCAGAAGATGAAACGAAGTATTTCTATACACAAATTGGTCAGGATACTGTCTCAGACTATTTTGGCGATACAGTCGTTACTAATGCAACTAAGGCCAATACGACTGCAGCGAAAGCAAGTGCGTCTAAGGGAAGAAGCGGTAAGGTTAAGTTATTGATTTCTGTAATAGTTGCGCTTATACTTCACGTACTTATTTGTGTTATTGTATATATCTTCGATAAGAAATTAAAATATACTGAGAATCCTTCATCTATGCTTGGGACTACAGAGTTTTCTAGAGTAATTAATTGGGAAAACATTAATAGTAAAGGCGCAATAACTAAGGCAATTACTAAAGCAAGGTTGAAGAGAGAAAGGGAAATCCCTTATAGTGAAGCACTAGAAGTTAATGCTAATGCGGTGCTGGATATTTCTAATAAAAATGATTATAAGAATATATTGGTTGTTACTGAAGGTCTTGTGTCAGAAGGAGACGAGTTTAAGAAGCTTCTTATGAAAGATTCTGATGTAAATGTGTCTGTGGTAGATAATATTACTCATAATGCGCTTGGTGCTAAGATGGCATCAGAGGCTCAAGGATGCGTTATCCTGAGTAAAGTAGGGAATACTAACCTCTATGATATCTTTGAAGAAGGTGTGGCGGTTAGGTCAAGAGAAATTGATTTACTTGGCGTTATAGTATATGTGTAGTACAATAAAGCATGTATCGTAAGATACATGCTTTTTTATGTGAGGTTATTAAATGGCAAAGAAGAAATACTATGCAGTCAAAACAGGACTTACTCCTGGTATATATGAATCATGGGATGAATGTGAAGCTAATGTTAAGGGCTATCCTAAGGCAGAATACAAAGGATTCAAAACTCTTGATGAAGCAAGAGAGTACATGGGAGAAAACTGTGATGTAACAAGTAGTCAGATAGAGACATATATTGGTCAGGACGAAGTCGGAAGAGGCGAGCCCTTTCGAAGAGTTATTGTTGTGGCAGCCTATCTTGATGGCAATCATTTAGATGAACTTAAGAAGGCAGGTGCAACTAATGATTCTAAGAATTACGGGCTTGATACTGATAAATGTGTGAAACTGGGGCAGCTTCTTACACATTTTACAGATTATAAAGAAGTTGAGAATAAAGTATATGAAAATGAAGAGTTGGGAATCACATACTCTGTGTATTCAATAGACAATGGCTATTATAATAAGCTTCACGAAAATGACAGCAAGATGAATGGTAATAAGATTCTTGCTATAATGCATAATAGAGCAGGGTTTAATCTGGCAAATTATCTTGCTAAGAAGGGGATTATAATTAAAAATGTAGTTATTGATAATTTTCTTGGTGTTGTTAATGCTCCTAAGAACTACACAAAATATGTTGAGAATGAGAAATACAGACTTGATACAAGTGGTGTCAATATGATTTATGAGACAAAATCTGAGGGCAAATATGAGGCTGTGGCTGTTGCTTCTAATATTGCAAATTACTTGGAACAGCTATATTGTGATATGATTAGAAAGAAGATGGAAGCTAAAGGAGGCAATCTTTCTTCCCATGGATTTAGTAATGGAATAGAGGATGTACAATTTGCATTTGATGAAATTGTAAAGGTATATGGGAGACTGGATAATCCTGATATTGAAGAAGAGTTTAAGCATACTGTGTATTATGAGAATTATATGAATACAGGAAAGGTTCACTAATGAAGAAGGGTATTAAAGCATTAATAATTATACTCTCTATAATCGTCGCATTATTGATTGGCGGCCTTCTTTTCGTGCTTCTTAATCCAAGAGCTAAGTTCCTTGCAGGAGTTACAAGGTTCGCAATAGAAACCCTTAATGATAATGAATATATTGGATATAATCTTGATGTTATGGAGCTTTGCCGTGATTATGTTAATGGCGATATAGATTTTAGTGGAGATGTAATTGCAGGTGATATCAAAGGATTTGGATATACGTCTAGCGCAAATATTCATGGCTTAAGAAGTTTTGAGATGAAACAAATGTCTGTAAAAGCTGATGCTAAAGTTCTATTTGTAGATGTAGGAGAAGTTGACGTTTTTGCCAGAGATAAGACGTTCTATATGATAGTGCCAAGCTTTGATAATCTTTCTTATTCTCTTACTACAGATGCGGAGTTGTTCTTCAAAGCTCCTATGCTTAATGGTAATCTCGACCTTTCGTGGTTTAGGGACAATATAGGTAATTTTATTGATTTTGCAAGTGACATTAATATTAAAGAATCCGGTCAGACCATGCAGGATGATGATGGAACAGTTAGCACAGAATACCTTATTACAATTCCTAAAGGTAAAGGAGAATTTATCTGGGAGTTACTTGGAATGGATATTCCTACGGAAGATATTAATCTAAGCATGTATATTACAAGAGCCTGCAAGATTCGACGAATCTCACTTGGTATTAGTGATATTGTACCTGATTCCTATCTGACTGTAGATGGAACCTCTATGGGAAATGTTATATTTGAAAAAAGACTTCCAGACAATGAGAAAGTGACCGTTTTTCTTACCAAGAGAGGAGATTATAGATATTCTAACTACATAGATATAGGATTATTCTATAACTCAAGAGACGGCAAAGTGTATAGAGGCGATGGGGTGCTTGCATATGAAAAGGGAAGTAATGGATATGACGTGCAGGTTAAGCGACTTAAGTTCTATGAAGATGAGACATTAATAGGACAGGTGTATTTTAATGGAAATGTGCATACTACGAAATGTGAGACAGAACCTGTATCTACTGCAACAATTCCGCTAGACTCCATTAAGAATTATTCCTGGGAAGAGCTTAGGGATAATTTTGACTCGTTTATAAATGATGTTACAGAAGATATTAAGAGCAAAATATAGTAAGTATCTGATTTAGAACAATGTAGCATTAAATTTGTCGAAAAATTAACAAATTAGGGCATGCTATCTATTGATTTTTGCAAGCCTTATATAATATAATATTTATTAGCGCAAATTATTTCTTTAGGAGGAAATTAAGTATGAAAAGATCTATGAAAACCATGGATGGTAATCAGGCAGCTGCACATGCTTCTTATGCATATACAGATGTTGCCGCTATCTATCCTATCACTCCTTCATCGGTTATGGCTGAACATACTGATGAGTGGGCTACTGCAGGTCGTAAGAATATCTTTGGCCAGACAGTTCAAGTAACAGAAATGCAATCAGAGGCTGGTGCAGCCGGATCAGTTCACGGTTCACTAACAGCTGGTGCACTTACAACAACATTCACAGCATCTCAAGGTTTACTTCTTATGATTCCAAACCTTTACAAGATGGCTGGTGAGAGACTACCGGGTGTAATCAATGTATCTGCTCGTTGTGTAGCTACACATGCTCTTAATATCTTCGGTGATCACTCAGATGTTATGGCTTGTCGTCAGACTGGTGTTGCAATGCTTTGCGAATCATCTGTTCAGGAAGTTATGGACTTAACACCTGTTGCACATTGTGCTGCAATTGAAGGTGGAATGACATTTATGAACTTCTTTGATGGATTCAGAACAAGTCATGAGATTCAGAAGATTGAAGCATGGGATTATGAAGACCTTAAGGATCTGGTTGATATGGATGCAGTTGATGCATTTAGAGCTAATGCTCTTAATCCTAATCATCCTAAGGAACTTGGTTCTGCTCAGAACCCTGACATCTTCTTCCAGTCAAGAGAAGCTTGTAATACAACATATAATGAACTTCCTGCACTTGTTCAGAAATATATGGACAAAGTTAATGAGAAGATTGGTACAGATTACAAATTATTCAATTACTATGGAGCTCCTGATGCTGAATCTATCATCGTTGCTATGGGTTCTGTTAACGAAACTATTGAAGAGACAATTGATTTCTTAAGAGCTCGTGGAGAGAAGGTTGGTGTAGTTAAAGTAAGATTATATCGTCCATTCTCAGAAGAAGCATTTGTTAATGCAATTCCAGATTCAGTTAAGAGAATCTCAGTTCTTGATAGAACTAAAGAGCCTGGTTCTCACGGTGAGCCACTTTACCTTGATGTAATCGCTGCTCTTAAGGGAACTAAGTTCGAGTCGGTTCCTGTATTTGGCGGTCGTTACGGACTTGGTGCTAAGGATACAAAGCCAGGAGATATTATAGCTACATTCAACAATACTACTAAGAAGCATTTCACACTTGGTATTAATGATGATGTAACTCACCTGTCTCTTGATGTTACAGAGAATCCGGTTACAACTCCTGAGGGAACAACTAATTGTAAGTTCTGGGGACTTGGTGCCGATGGAACAGTTGGTGCTAATAAGAACTCAATTAAGATTATTGGTGATAATACAGATATGTATGCACAGGCTTACTTTGATTATGACTCTAAGAAGTCTGGTGGTGTTACAATGTCTCACCTTCGTTTTGGACATTCACCAATCAGATCAACATATCTTATTACTAAGGCAAATTTCGTAGCTTGCCACTGTACAGCTTATATTCATAAGTACAATATGGTTCAGGAACTTGTTCCAGGTGGTACATTCCTGTTCAATACACAATGGTCTGTAGATGAATTAGATGAGAAGCTTCCAGGACAGGTTAAGAGATATATTGCTGAGAATAATATTCAATTCTATATCATTGATGGTGTTAAGATTGGTAAGGAAATAGGTCTTGGTAACAGAATTAATACTGTACTTCAATCAGCATTCTTCTCACTAACTAAGCTTATTCCTGAGGACGAAGTTATTAAGCTTATGAAGGACGCTGCTACAAAGTCTTATTCTAAGAAGGGTGATGACATCGTTAAGATGAATCATGATGCTATTGATAAAGGTGCAACAGCTTATATTAAGGTTGATGTTCCTGAGTCTTGGAAGAACTGTAAGGATGATGAGCTTGGAGAAGCTATTCCTGAAGGCGGACGTAAAGAAGTTGTTGACTTTGTTAAGAATATTCAATCTAAGGTTAACGCACAACAGGGTAATACAATTCCTGTATCTGTAACAAGAGAGTACGAGACTGGATGGACACCATCTGGTACAGCTGCTTATGAGAAGCGTGGTGTTGCAACGGATGTTCCTGTATGGGATTCTACAAAATGTATTGGATGTAATCAATGTTCTTATGTATGTCCACATGCAGCAATCAGACCGGTTGCACTTACAGCTGATGAAGTGGCTAAGGCTCCAGAAGGTATGCAATCTAAGGATATGGTTGGAATGCCTGAATACAAATTTGCAATTGTTATATCAGCTTATGACTGTACAGGATGTGGCTCTTGTGTAAATGTATGTCCTGACAAGGTACAGGCTATTACAATGAAGTCATTCGAAGAGAATGAAGGAGAGCAGAAGTACTTCGATTATGCAGTTTCACTTGATGACAAGGAAGATGTAATTGAGAAGTTCAAGATTAATACTGTTAAGGGCTCACAATTTAGACAACCACTTCTAGAGTTCTCTGGTGCTTGTGGTGGATGTGGAGAGACACCTTATGCCAAGTTAATCACACAATTATTTGGTGATAGAATGTATATCGCTAACGCAACAGGTTGTTCTTCAATCTGGGGTAACTCATCACCATCTACACCTTATACAGTTAACAAGGCTGGACATGGTCCTGCATGGTCTAACTCATTATTCGAGGATGCTGCTGAGTTTGGTTATGGTATGCTCCTTGCACAACGTGCTATTCGTGATAGATTAAAGGATGAACTATCTGATATATATGATAAGGCTGAGAAGGATGATGTTAAGGCAGCAATCAAAGAGTGGATGGATACATTCGATTCTGGTGTAACAAACGGTGCTGCTACAGATAAGCTTGTTAAGGTTCTACAAGATTGTAATTGCGATAGAGGTAACGAAATCCTCAAAGAGAAGGATTATCTTGCTAAGAAGTCACAATGGATCTTCGGTGGTGACGGATGGGCTTATGATATTGGATTTGGTGGTGTTGACCATGTACTTGCATCTGGTAAGGACATCAACATTATGGTATTCGATACAGAGGTTTACTCTAATACAGGTGGACAGTCGTCTAAGGCTACACCAGTTGGAGCAATTGCTCAATTCGCAGCAGGTGGTAAAGAGACTAAGAAGAAGGATCTTGCTGGTATCGCAATGAGCTATGGTTATGTATATGTTGCTCATATCTCTATGGGTGCTGACATGAATCAATGCGTTAAGGCTATTGCAGAAGCTGAGGCATATCCTGGACCTTCGCTTATTATTGCTTACGCTCCATGTATTAACCATGGTATCCGTAAGGGAATGAGCAAGGCTCAGACAGAAGAGAAGCTTGCAGTAGAGTCAGGTTACTGGTTCAACTTCAGATACAATCCTACACTTGCCGCTGAAGGAAAGGATGCATTTAGCTTGGATTCTAAGGCTCCAGCATTTGATGGATATCAAGACTTCCTTAAGGGAGAGAACAGATACGCTTCACTTGCTAAGTTCAATCCTGAGAGAGCTGCAGAATTATTTGCAAAATCAGAACAGATTGCAGAAGAGCGCTATGCATATTTGCAGAAGCTTGTTAGCCTCTATAAGGCAGACTAATTAACTCCTAAAGTTAAGAGATATATAAAGTATGTTCGTATCAATTGATGCGAACATGCTTTTTTATTTACTAATGCGATTTATATAAATCATTCTCTATATAAGTCATAATAGTGTGTATTTTTACATGTGATTTATGTTATAATATGAAATGGTGTGTAATGCAATAAATTACTAGGATAGGAGAAATAATATGTCAGAGAATAATACTAATACAATAAATGCAAATGAAGAAGTGAGTAATGTAACCCTTGGAGAAGACAAGCTTCTTGAGCAAATTGACGCATTTCGTGATAAAGCACAGCAATTGCAGGGACTTATTGTGGCAAAAGAACAGAAAGTAAATGAACTAGAGAATCTTGTTAATGAGAAAGAGGTTAAGATTAATGAACTACAGAATACTCTTTCTACTAAGCAGGCTGAGGCTGATGAACTAGTAGTTGACATGTCTAAGCAGGTTGATAGAATGATTGAGTCTGTTAATGCCACCCTTGCTGATATTGAGAAGAGACTTGATGACAAAGTTACTTCTAGCGAAGAGAATACAGAGGCTAAGAATAGAGAGATTAGTGAGACTCTTGGAAGCGTTAATGATGATTTGGAATCTATTAAGGCTGACCTCTCTGAGAAGGTTCATTCTGAAAATGTTAAGGTATACCGTAACATTCATGATCTCATTCAGGAGAATGATAAGAGTGAAGAAAATAAGAAGACAATTCTAGACAAGATTAAAGGAACAAAGGCTGTTGCTGCCTGGGGTCTTGTATTTGGAATAATTGATTTTGTTGGTATTGGTGCTGTAGTGGCGCTTATGCTTAAGATGGCTGGATTAATCTAATAAGATTATTGTGGAGTGTAATTAACATATCTATGGATAAGAATAAAGATGTATGGGTTGTGGGACATAAGAATCCTGATACGGATTCTATATGTGCCGCTATAGCATATGCTAATTTCAAAAATCTAACTGAAGAAGGTAATTTTATTCCTAAGAAGGCAGGGGAAATCAATAATGAGACGAAATTTGTACTAGAACATTTCCAGGTTGAAGAACCTGCCACAATTGATTCTGTAGGAACACAGATTAAGGATATTGATTTTCGCCGAACAGAAGGCATTAATTCGCATTTATCCCTTAAGAAAGCGTGGGAACTTATGCGAGAACTTGATGTTGTAACGCTCCCTATCGTGGATTCTAATGGTAGAGTTGAAGGAATTATTGTTAATGGTGATATTGCCTATTCTTATATGAATGTTATTGATAATAGCATTCTTAGTCAGGCACGTACTCAATACAAGAATATTATTGAGACACTTAACGCGAAGCTTTATGCGGGAAATGAGCATGCGTATTTTGTTAAAGGTAAAGTGTGTGTTGCCTCTGGTTCCATTGAGACAATTGAGAATGAAATTGATGAAGATGACCTGATAATAAGTGGTAATATCAAGGTTCGTCAATTGATTGCCCTTGAGCAGAATCCTAGTTGCATGATTGTTTGTTGTGCTACAGAACTTGATGAAGAAGTAATTGAGAAAGCAAAGCGAATTGATTGTGTGCTTCTTTCTACAGAATATGACACATTTACAACGGCTCGTCTAATCAACCAGAGCATGCCTGTCAAATACTTTATGACAACAGGCAATCTTGTTATGTTCGACGTTGATGATTATATTGATGAAGTAAAGGATATAATGAGTCGCATACGTCATAGAGATTTCCCTGTTGTTGATGAGCAATTTCATTATGTGGGAATGTTCTCTAGACGTCACTTAATGGGTAAAGGCAGAAAGAGTATTATATTAGTTGACCATAATGAGAAGTCACAGGCCGTTGATGGTATTAACGAAGCTGAGATTCTTGAAATTATTGATCACCACAGGATAGGATCCTTAGAAACAATTTCTCCAATTGTATTTAGGAATTATCCCCTTGGATGTACATCAACTATTATTTATAGATTATATAAAGATAGAGGAATTACTGTGGAACCTAAGATGGCAGGCATTATGTGTTCTGCAATCCTATCTGATACGTTGATGTTTCGCTCGCCAACCTGCACTGATTATGACAAAAAGATGGCAGAAGAACTTGCAAAGATTGCTGGCATTGATATTGAAAGTTTTGCACTTTCAATGTTCGAAGCGGGATCTGATTTTGGAGAGAAGTCTATAGAGGATATATTCTACTCGGATTTCAAGACATTTGTATCAGGTGACAACAAATTCGGCGTTGCGCAGGTTAGCGCTGTTACAGATAACCAGTTAAGCGACGTTAAGTCCAAGATATATCCTGCAATGAAGCAGTGCGCTATAGATAAGAATCTTAACATGGTATTTGTTATGCTGACTAATATATTAGAGGAACGCTCTGAACTTATCCATGTGGGAAATGTTAATATGGAAAATGTTAAATTATGCTTTCCAGGAAGTGTTGTGGATGGTGATTCTCTAGTGTTAGATAAGGTTGTATCCAGAAAGAAACAGCTTATACCTGGGCTTATGGAAGCGTTTTTGATGTGACATAAGTAAAAATAAAAAAGATTATAAGGAGATAATAAGAATGAATCCAACAGATGAAAAAGCAGTTTTTCTGCATAAACAGTGGAAAGGAAAGATTGATACAGTAAGTAAGGCACCGGTTAAGACAAGAGAAGACTTAGCTCTTGCATATACGCCCGGAGTTGCCGCACCCTGTAGAATCATTCATGATAATAAAGAAGAAGTTTATACATATACACTAAAGCAAAATACAGTTGCTGTAGTATCTGATGGAAGTGCTGTTCTTGGACTTGGCAATATTGGACCGGAAGCCGCTATGCCTGTTATGGAGGGTAAATGTGTACTCTTCAAGGAGTTTGGAGGTGTTAACGCATTTCCAATATGTCTAGATACACAGGATACGGAGGAGATTATAGCGGTAGTTAAAGCCATGGCGCCGACATTTGGCGGTATTAATTTGGAAGATATATCAGCACCGCGTTGCTTTGAAATCGAGACAAGACTTAAGGAGGAGCTTGATATTCCCGTATTTCATGATGATCAGCATGGTACGGCAATAGTTGTTTTATCAGGTCTGATTAACGCGCTCAAAATTACAAAGAAAGCTAAAGAAGATTGTAAGATAGTTATTAGTGGAGCAGGTTCTGCAGGTGTTGCTATAACCAACTTGCTTCTTAAATATGGATTTAAGGATATTATTCTATGTAACAGTAAAGGTATTGTGTGTAAAGAATCGCCGAGACTTAACTGGATGCAGGAGAAGATGCTTGATATAACTAATCCAAGGCATATTACAGGAAGCCTGGCTGATGCAATGGTTGGAGCTGATATATTTATTGGTGTATCGGCACCTGGTATTGTAACAGAAGAAATGGTTAAGTCAATGAACGATGAACCAATTATATTTGCACTTGCAAATCCTATTCCTGAGATAATGCCTGATATAGCAAAGAAGGCCGGTGCTAGAATTGTAGCAACTGGAAGAAGTGATTTTCCTAACCAGGTCAATAATGTAATTGCTTTCCCGGGAATATTCAAGGGAGCACTTGAGGGAAGAGCAAAGCAGATTACAGAAGAGATGAAGCTTGCAGCAGCACTGGCACTTGCTTCTCTTGTATCAGATGACCAATTGTCCGAAGATTTCATTATGCCTGAAGCATTTGACCCAAGAGCAGCCCAAGTTGTTGCTAATGAAGTAAAGAAATTGATTTAAGTTAAATATAGATATAATTATGGCAGATATTAATTTAACATATAAGATAATAGTACTAGAACTTCTTAATAAAGCAGACTCAAAGTTGAGTAATAGGGTGATAGTGGATTTCTTCTTAGAGTATGAATATACTGATTATTTTAGTGCAGAGATGGCAATAAGTGATCTTGCTGAAACTAAAATGGTTGATGTTATAGAGACTCATGGAAGCACTAATTATAGTATTAACGATGAAGGTAAGAGGACACTAGAACTTTTCTCCGACAAGATTAATAGTGGCATAGAATCTGATATTAAATCATATTTTAATAAAAACAAACTAGAAATCAGAGAGGAGCAGGAGGTTACTTCTGATTATTCTGTTCTATCCTCTGGCGGATATATGGTTAATTGCAAAATACGTGATATTGATAAAGCTCGTACTATATATGAAGTGAATTGTGTAGTTCCCACAAAAGAGCAGGCAGAAGCAATATGCAATAACTGGCAGGCAAAATATGAAGAAATATATTTTCAATTTTTAGAAGGACTAACAGTTTAATGAGTTATAAAGATATGAGGAGTAAGAGTAAATTTCATATTGATATGGAGCGAATAGGAAGAACGCTATTTATTGTAATGCTTGATATTGCCGCAATTGTTCTATCCTATTGCTTTGCGCTGTGGCTTAGATTTGATTTTTCTTATAACGAGATTCCTGCAGTTTATAGGGTAAATGTATTGTATTTTCTCCCATTTATAGTTGTGTTATCTCTAATAGTTTATATTATTGGAAAACTATATAGGAGTGTATGGAGATTTGCAGGAACAACAGAGGTTGTAAGAGCAACTATCGCTTATGTTGTAATTGCTCCGTTAATGGCATTGGGATATCAGATATTAAATTTTAGGATACCTAGAAGTGTATTGATTCTTGGATTTATTCTATCCTATGGATGTTGCGTTGGCATTAGATTATCTTATAGACTTGTTAGGTTGCTATTTAGAAATTTTAAGCTCAATAATATGGCAAGTAAAGGTAATTGTGAGAATATCATGATTGTCGGTGGCGGTTCTGCAGGGAGACAATTGGTTCATGAGTATAAGATTTCTACACACATTAATGGTGTTGTAAAATGTATTATCGATGATAATCCGCAGAAACTTAAGAAAAATATAGAGGGTGTTCCTATTGTAGGCGGAAGAGAAACAATTGTAGATAATACTAATAAATATAATATTGATAAGATAATTGTTGCAATTCCAGCAGCAGATTCTATTGATAAGAAGAATATCCTTGATATCTGTAAGGAAACTGGTTGCAAGATTCAGATTACACCAGGTATCTATGAAATTATTAATGGTGATGTTAATATCAGTCAGCTTCGTGATGTTGAGATTAATGACTTGCTAGGCAGGGAAGAAGTTATGGTTGATAATTCCCAGATTAAAGCAAGTATAGAAGGAAAAGTCGTTCTTGTAACAGGTGGCGGTGGTTCTATTGGTTCTGAACTTTGTCGTCAGATTGCAAGTGCTAATCCTAAACAGTTGATTATATTTGACATTTATGAGAACAATGCATATGCAATTGAACAGGAACTAATTAAGGATTATCCAGAACTTAATCTTGTAACACTTATAGGTTCTGTTAGAAATACTAATCGAGTAAATTACATTCTTAAGAAGTATAAACCTTATGGTATCTTCCATGCTGCGGCACATAAGCATGTACCTCTTATGGAGACAAGCCCTAATGAAGCAGTTAAGAATAATGTCCTAGGAACTCTCAAGATGGCTACTGCAGCCGGCGAGAATGGTGTTAAGAGATTCGTACTTATATCTACAGATAAAGCTGTTAATCCTACTAATGTTATGGGTGCAACCAAGAGAATCTGTGAGATGATAGTCCAGATGATGAATCGAAAGTATGATACAGAATATGTTGCTGTTAGATTTGGAAATGTTCTTGGTAGTAATGGTAGTGTTATTCCATTATTCAAGAAGCAGATTGCAGCAGGAGGCCCTGTTACAGTAACAGATAAGAATATCATAAGGTATTTTATGACAATTCCAGAAGCCGTATCACTTGTCCTTCAGGCAGCTTATTATGCCAAGGGTGGAGAAATATTTGTTCTTGATATGGGAGATCCTGTTAGAATAGACGATATGGCTCGTAACCTTATTAAATTATCTGGCTTCGAACCGGATGTGGATATTGAGATTCAGTACACTGGACTTCGTCCAGGAGAGAAACTGTATGAAGAACTTCTTATGGATGAAGAGGGGTTGCAGGATACTGAGAATAAGCTTATTCATATTGGTAAACCAATTGAAATGGACGACGATAAGTTCTGCGAGCAGTTAGAGAAACTTCGCGTATGGGCTACTGATGAAAAAGATGACATCCGCCCGCTCATTAAGGAAGTTGTTGTTACTTATACGGGAGTGTAGGAATTAGACCGCTAAGGCGGTCTTTTTTAGTACCATAAAAGTGTAGTTGATAGAGAGTAATTAACTCTAGCATCTGCACTTATTTTTATATAATAGGGGAAGCAGTTGGTATGGCGTGGTCTTTTTTGGATTAATCACATCCGTCAATAAAACCGTCAACCAACCCCTTATTATGTATATTCGCTTAGGCAGGTTGATACTTCTTAATGGAGCTTTCGTGTAACGAACTAAACTGGATTGTAATAAGTGTGGGTGGTTATTAGCAATTGCGATTATTACAGTTTGAAGGAGGTCAATTATGATTAGCGTAGGAATTGATGTGGCAAAAGGTAAAAGCACTGTGTGTATTTTAAAACCATATGGTGAAATTGTGTGTAAGCCATTTGACATTGAGCATCAGAACAAAGATTTAAGTGAATTAGCATCAATGATTCTTAAATTTGATGATGAAGTAAAGGTTGTTATGGAGGCTACAGGGATTTATCATCTTCCGGTTCTTACGTATTTGCAGGAAAAGGGTATATTTGTAACTGTTATTAACCCATACCTCATGAAGGTTTATAGAAGTGAAAGTTTGAGAAAAGCTAAAACTGACAAAATAGATTCCAGAATAATCGCTAACTATGGAATTGAACATTGGTTTACTATGGAGGAATTCAAGGTATCTGAAGATATATATGGAGAATTAAGGCTTCTTGGTCAGCAATACCGACACTATATGAAATTGCATGTTACATCGTTACATGAACTGACACATTTGCTGGATTATACAATGCCTGGAATAAAAACAATGTTAGCGAGCTGGAACGAGGGAAATAGAAAAGATAAATTAAGTGATTTTGTCGAGCAGTTTTGGCACTTTGACGAGATAACAAAGTATTCTGAGTCCGAATTTATAGATGCTTATGCTGCGTGGGCAAAAGATAAGAAATACCATCAGAGCCAGACAAAGGCTAAGGCCATATATGAACTAGCTCATGAAGGTATTCCTACACTGTCTTCAGAAACCCCATCCGTCAAAATGCTGGTGACTGAAGCTGTTAGAGTGCTCAAGGAAATTGATGCAACTCTAGGAGTAATACTATCACGAATGCAAGAACTAGCAAAGAGCTTGCCTGAATATTCTGTCGTAAGAGAAATGGGTGGGGTTGGTGATGTACTGGCACCTAAATTAATAGCAGAGATAGGTGATGTTCGTAGATTCCATAGCGGCAAGGCACTTATTGCTTATGCAGGAATAGATACACCACCTTATGAGTCGGGGCAATTTATAGGTAGTAATAGAACAATTACCAAGCGTGGATCAGCGGCATTAAGAAAAGTCGGTTATGAGACAATGCGATGTATCAAAACGTGCCCTAGACCAGATGATCCTGTGTATCAGTATGTAATAAAGAAAGAAGCTGAGGGAAAAGCAAAGAAATCAGCAAAGATAGCGGGATTAAATAAGTTTTTACGAATTTATTATGCTCGCGTAAAAGAAATCTATAACAATTCATAAATATACTGAATTGTAATTACATAACTAAGCAGGCTGCCTCAAGACAGCCTTTTTGTCATACACAAAAATATAGAAATTATAAAAAATGAAAAACCTGCTAAGAAATTCTTGATTTTTCTTAGCAGGTTTTGTTGAAAAAGTATATTCTAAATCTTGTGCGATATATACAAAATGATAGGGTGAAGCAGGTGTAGTTTATGTAGACATTTTGCGCTTATTGTGATATTATATCACTTGTGCTTATGCATATTTATAACTAGATATTTTTAGAATACATAAATTTTGTATAATGACATGATTACATATAAGTACTCATGAAGCTAGGGCACTTGAGTAGGCATATGTATGACATAGTATGATTTCTAACCACGCTAGTATGCGAGGGTGGCGAAGCCTACCCCTAAAACATATAGATGGCGTAGTGAATCGGATATCTATATCAGACTATTGGGAATCATACGAAGGAGGAACTATTATGTACTACGTAATATACGTCAATGCACGTAATGAATCGAATGCAAAAAGTCTTATTAAGAAAATGATTCCGGAAAGTATGTATTCTGACTGCTTCTATCCTGTAAGACTAATGAAGAAGAAGCTTCGTGGTAAATGGACAGTAGTACATGAAAGGTTAATTCCGGGATATATATTTATAGAGACTAACGATATACATTCACTTTATAAGGAACTTAAGAAGCTTCCGATGTTCATAAGACTTCTTGGAAAAGAAGAATCAGATGATGATATCGATATATATCCATTGTCAGATAATGAAGTGTCATGGCTAAACAAACTATCTGGTAGAGATGACAGAACATCTAAGAAAGAACATGTGGTTGAGCTTTCTCAAGTTGGATTCGATGAAAATGATCAAGTTATTGTTATGTCAGGACCGCTACTTGGAATGAAGGGCAAGATAAAAAAGATTAATCTGCATAAAAGAATTGCAGAAGTAGAAGTAGAGTTCATGAACCAGAAGACTGTGGTTCATTTAGGGATAGAGATAATTGAGAAGAGTGTGAAGGAAGAATAGTAAGACATAATAGACCGATTGCAGAGAAATTTGTTAGTCGGTTTGTTTTATGTTTTGAAATTTTAAAGTAAGAGAAAAATTGGTTGAAAGAAAAATGAAAAAAGAAATAAGCTTTAGCCCTCCAGATATAACTAAAACAGAGATTGAAGAAGTATGCGAGGCTTTAAGGTCTGGTTGGATTACAACTGGTCCTAGAACAAAGCTGCTAGAAAGACGACTGAAAGCATACATAGATACAGGTCGAATTGATATAGATTGCAATACACAAGATAGTATCAATTCATATAGTAATAAATTAGTATGCCTTAGTTCGGCAACAGCAGCAGAGGAGCTTAATCTTCGTATTCTTGGTATAAGACCCGGCGATGAAGTAATAGTTCCTGCGTATACATATACTGCAACAGCGAGTGCAGCCATTCATTGTGGAGCTATTGTTAAGTTTGTAGATATACAAAGAGGTGGTGACAATCTAACCCATAGTCCTGAGATGGATTACGAAGCAGTTGAAAATGCCATTACAAACAAGACAAAAGCAATTATCCCAGTAGATATAGCTGGAATAGTATGTGATTACAACCGATTATTCGAGATTGTAGAGAAGAAAAGGAATATATATGAACCACTAAATGATTATAGTAACCCACTATCGTCATTGGGAAGTAACATCCAAAAAGGTCTTGGAAGAGTAGCCGTTGTTGCAGATTGCGCTCATAGTCTTGGGGCAACTCGAGACGGTAAGCGCGCGGGTTCATTTGCAGATTTTTCCAGCTTTAGCTTTCATGCAGTTAAGAATCTCACAACTGCAGAAGGTGGGGCAGCCACATGGTGTTTGCCACAGAGTGTATATGATACAGGCGTTACTGATGAAGATATCTATAAGATGTATCAGCTAATGTCACTTCATGGTCAGAGCAAAGATGCATTTGCCAAGAACAAAGTTGGTGCCTGGGAATATGACGTAATTGGTTCATGGTACAAATGTAACATGACAGATGTTACTGCAGCCATTGGACTAAGACAACTAGATAGATATCCTAATCTTCTTAAAAGAAGGAGCGAGATAGTCAGAAGATATGATGAGACATGTGATGAATTAGGAATAAGTCATCTTAATCATCATATAGATGGAATGGATAGTTCCAATCATCTATATCTTATTAGGGTTGATGGAATAGATACAGATGAGAGAAATAACATCATAAGTCGAATGGCGAGTAAAGGTGTAGCTACTAATGTTCACTATAAGCCTCTTCCTATGATGAGTGCATACAAGGAAAAGGGATGGGATATTAAAAACTTCCCGAACGCGTATGATTATTATCATAATTTGATTACGTTACCACTTCATACTTTGCTTAGTGATGAGGATGTTGATTATGTATGTAACGTATTAAGAGAAGAGATTGGGAATGTATTAGATGTTAAGAAAGTGGGATGATCTTCCAGACTTCATGCGAATAGATGAAGTACGACCTTATTGGGAAGTACTCAATAGAAAGCGTGGACAATTAGCGATAAAGAGAGCCTTTGATGTTGCAATGGCAACTGTGCTACTTATTATATTAGCTATTCCAATGATTGTAATAGCGATATTAATCAAGCTGGATTCCAATGGACCAGTATTCTATCGCCAGAAAAGAGTTACATCATATGGCAAGATATTTCGCATCCACAAATTCAGAACCATGGTAGCAGATGCTGATAAAAAGGGAGCATCTGTTACAGTAGAAAATGACAACAGAATTACCAAGATAGGTTCCAAGATTCGTAAGTTAAGATTAGATGAACTTCCACAGCTCATAGACGTACTAAATGGTGATATGAGCTTCGTAGGAACAAGACCAGAGGTTGTTAAGTATGTAAGAAGGTACAAGTCTGAATACTTAGCAACTCTTTTATTGCCTGCAGGAATAACAAGCGAGGCAAGTATAAGGTTTAGGGATGAAGATAGACTCCTAAATAACGCAGATGATGTGGATGAAGTATATGTGAAGCAGGTTCTGCCAGAGAAGATGAGGTGGAATCTCGGGGCAATAAATAGATTTGGATTAATGGGAGAATTATTGACCATTATAAAAACAGCGCTTATGGTGCTGTGAAGTGAAAAATACGAACAGGAGAGGAATTCGGTATGAATACGGAATTATTGCTTGGGAAGGCTCGTGAAAGCATTAAAAAACTAAAAAAGGGTAAACATTTTGTAATAAAAGACCTTTTTAAAGGAACAGAGTGGAATGACTTATCTCGGGGTGACAAGACTAGTTTTGGAAGGATATTTAAGAATGAGGTAGTAAGTGGTAAATACTCTGATGTAAAGTATGTTAGGAGAAGAAATAATAATAGTTCGGAATATACAAAGATATAAGAGAAGATAAGGCAAGATATTATGAATAAAGGTATTATTGTTTCGGTTGTTATGCCTATATATAATGAGTCAAAATATATTGACAAATGCGTCCAATCACTATTGAACCAGGACTATACATTAGAGTTAATGGAATGGATTTTTGTAGACGGCAAATCGTCTGATGATACGGTTAAAGGACTTGAAAGAGAGCAGCTGTATTATTGGTGGGAAATGATAATCAGGTTATTCAAAAAGGAGATTGGAAGGAGAGAAAAAGTACAGTGATACCTGTAATGAATGTATCAAGACAATACGAATCAATCAGTAATGAACTAGATAAAGAGGCTCTTAGCGTTTTACATAGTGGACAGTATATTTTAGGACAAAAGGTAGAGACGTTTGAAAAAGAATTTGCTGGATATTGTGGCGTTAAATATGCAGTAGGTGTGGGGAATGGTTCAGATGCTCTTGTAATTGCACTTAGTTCGTGCAATGTAAAACCAGGCGATGAAGTTATAACTACAGCAATGAGCTTTAGTGCTACAGCAGAGGCGATAACAGCGGTGGGAGCCAAGCCTGTTTTTGTGGACTGTACAAAAGACACATATTGTATAGATTCTGAAGAGATAGAAAGAAAGATTACAAGTAGTACAAAAGCAATCATACCTGTCCATTTATATGGACAGTGTGCGGATATGGATGCGATAAATGGCATTGCAAAGAAGCACAACATAAAAGTAATAGAGGATTGTGCACAAGCTTCTGGTGCCACATATAAAGGAAAGAAAGCAGGCAGCTTAGGAGATGTAGGGTGCTTTTCTTTTTTTCCGACCAAGAATCTTGGATGTGCAGGTGACGGCGGGATTATTGTAACGAGTGATGAGAGTATATACCGACAATGTCGGGCATTGAGGGCTCATGGTAGTGGCATAGATGGTTTGTACACTTATCGAGTTCAAAAGAATATAAAGATACAAGAACAAGATATAGATTTTAGGGGAAATCTTCCAAAATATTTTAACTTTGTCAGGGGATTTAATTCGCGATTGGATGCATTGCAGGCAGCAGTTTTGTCAGTTAAATTACCGCATTTAGATAACTGGAATGGGCGCAGAAGAGAGATTGCAAAGCAGTATTACGAGAGAATTATCAATCCGCTTATAAAAAAACCTTTTGTTGATGGTAATAATTCGCATATCTTTTATGTCTATGCAATCACAACAGACAATCGTGATTCGCTCCGTGAATACTTAAAAGAAAATGATATTTCCAGTGGGGTTTATTTTCCTGTGCCTTTTCATATGCAGAAAGTATATGAAGATTTGGGTTATGTAAAAGGGGATTTTCCAAATTCTGAGTATGTGGCTGATCATTCTCTGGTTCTACCAATGTTTCCAGAGCTAACGCAAGATGAAATAGATAAGGTTATAGAAGTGGTCAATGGGTGGAAGCCGTGAAAAAAATACATGAAAGTGCAAGTATAAGCAATGAGGCAATCGTTGGCGAAGGAACATCTATATGGCAAAACTGCATCATTCAAGAAGATGTTGAGATAGGTAATAATTGCAACATAGGAGCCAATGTATTTATAGAGCAAGGCGTAAAGATTGGTAATGGAGTAAAGATAAAAAATAATATAGCAATTTATAAAGGTGTAATTGTTGAGGATGATGTTTTTATTGGACCTAATGCAGTTTTTACCAATGTTATTAATCCTAGAGCATTTATTGATAGAAAACAAGAGTTCAAGCAAACAATTATTTGTAAAGGAGCGTCTATTGGAGCAAATGCAACAATTATCTGCGGAAATACAATAGGTCGATACGCTATGATTGGTGCTGGAACCGTGATTGTTAATAACGTTGAGGATTACGAACTTGTTGTTGGAAACCCTCAGAGAAGAATAGGGTTTGTTTGTGAATGTGGGTGCAAAGTCAGCCATAAGTTAAAATGTACTTCTTGTGGCAAGGAGTATCAAAGAAAAAAAAATAGCATTATGTTGAAAGGATAATAAAATGAAGTATGCTTTAATTGGTTGTGGCAGAATTTCGCCGAATCACATCATTGCTGCTCAGAATAACGGATTAGATATTGTGGCGATATGTGATGTAAAGAAAGATAATGCCGAAGATAAACTCATAAAATTTGAAATTGAATCATGTAATACTAGTATATATGAAAACTATAAAGATTTGCTTGCAAATGAAAACCCAGACCTTGTTGCTATAGCAACAGAATCAGGGAAGCACGCTTCCATTGCTATTGATTGCATTAATGCAGGCTGCAATGTGATTATTGAAAAGCCTATAGCGCTTTCTATTGAAGACGCAAATGCAATAATAGAAGCAGGACGAAATAAAGGTGTGTTGGTGTGTGCTTGTCATCAAAATCGTTTCAATAAAAGCATACAAGAGATAAGAAAGGCATTAGATAAAAAAAGGTTCGGAAGATTGCTCTATGGTACAGCTCATATACGTTGGGCTAGGGATCATGAATATTATGACAGAGCTTCATGGCGAGGAACATGGGAGCAAGATGGTGGTGCACTTATGAACCAATGTATACATGACATAGACCTTCTTCGGTGGATGATGGGAGATGAGATTGATACAGTATATGGCATGACTGATCGTTTAATGCACCCTTATATCGAAGCAGAGGATTTAGGAATAGCTGTTATCAGATTTAAAAACGGTAGCTATGGAATTATAGAGGGTACAACAAATGTATATCCACGAAATCTTGAAGAAACGCTGTACATTTTTGGAGAGAAAGGCACTGTAAAAGCTGGCGGAGAGGCAGTAAATATTATTGAGGAATGGAAGTTTTCTGATTATTTTGGTGACGAAGAAAGAGTGAAAAAGGAGTGTTCAGAGAATCCACCTAATGTGTATGGATTTGGGCATACCAAACTATATAAAAATGTGATAAATGCCATAGAAGGCAAAGAAGAATTGTTAGTAGATGGTGAAGCCGGAAAGAGGGCTCTTGAACTTGTGCTTGCCATATATAAGTCTGCAGCAGAGGGGAAAGCAGTGAGACTTCCGTTAAAGAATTGCTCGACACAGGATTTTATTGGTAGATTTGAGAGGGATAATCGGTAATGAATATATTATATATTAATCATTATGCTGGTTCACCGGATATGGGGATGGAGTTTCGACCTTATCATCTATCGAAAGAGTGGATTAAAATGGGGCACAAAGTTGATATTGTAGCGGCAGATTACTCGCATCTTAGAATAAATAATCCGACAATAAGAAAAGATTTTGATAGGAGTAATATTGATGGGATTAATTATTACTGGATTCGAACACCTAAATATAAAGGAAATGGATTAAAAAGAATACAATCTATGTTGCAGTTTGCTGGGAAAATATATATTAAAGCAAAATGGATAGCAAAAAAGTTTAAGCCAGATGTTATTATCACATCTTCAACTTATCCGTTAGACACATATGCTGGACAGAGGATTAGGAAATATAGAAATAAAGCGAGACTGATTCATGAAATACATGATATGTGGCCGGCGGTGCTAACTGAAGTAAATGGAATGAGTAAGTATCATCCGTTTGTTGTTGCTATGCAACTAGCAGAAAACTCCTTCTGCAAGCATGCGGATGCAGTTGTATCATTGCCACCGTGCTCAAAAAGGTATTTAATCAAACACGGGATGAGAGAAGATAAGTATATATCAATTGTCAATGGAATTAACACAGAGGATTGGGAGAAGCCTGAAAAGTTAAATACATCAACACATAATATATTAAAGAATTTAAGGAATCAGAATAAGTTTATAATATGTTTTTTTGGATCAATGACAAACTATTATTCTTTGCCAGAGTTAATACAGGCAGTTCAAGCTTTGGGAAATGAAAATGTAGTCGTAGCTTTTGTTGGTGATGGCTCTATTAAGCAAGAGTTAGAGAAACAAGCGAATAACAGGTATCCAGAGCTTTTCTTCTTCCTAAATAAAATACCGAAGAAACAGATACCTGAGTTGCTTAAAATGGTAGATGCGTTATATGTGGCAGGTGTAAAGAATTCTGTTTTTAAATACGGAATATGCATGAATAAATTATTTGATTCAATGATGTCAGGCAAGCCAATACTATATGCGGTCGACGCGCCCAATAACTATATAGTTAAGTATAACTGTGGCGTATCAGTTGCTCCTGGAGATGTGAGTTCATTGAAAGAAGGAATTAATAAATTGTATAGAATGAGCTTAGAAGAGCGTATGGAGCTTGGAAATAATGGTCATAGAGCTGCAATTAAATATTTTACATATGAGAAATTGGCGAAAAAGTTTGAAAAAGTTTTTTAATGATATTTGAAAGGTTTTAATAAGATTATAGATAATGTAATCGAATTGGAAAGATGTATGAACATTAGTGAAATAATTGAGAAAATAATTATATATGTTTTGGCAGTATCTTCTTTGTTAGGAGTGTTAGATTATGTGGGGTTTTTGCCAAATTCCATTAGAAGATTCTTTCACTTGAATCAGTCTGATGATACGTTGAAAGTATTAGAAGAAATGGGATACGACATTAAAAAGATAAAGAACAGGAATGAAAGTATTAATTACCCAAGTGAACTAAGAGACTCAGACATAGAAAAAGTAACTAGAGAGGCGATGAAAAAATATGTGATTAATAAGAGTATTGCCGTGGGAGAACATCGCAAAATAAAAATGGATTACTATTACGATTTGATAGGAGCAACTTGTGTAGCAAATAATGCGAAGTATTTTGCAAATATTCTGTCTAATTATTGGCATTTAACAATGGAAGAAAATGATTATTCCGTCGAGTATAGTTGCGATTTTATAGTGACTCCGAAAGATGGGAGCCCAATATTAGGTTACGAGTTTTCAAAGATCATAAAAAAACCCTTTGTACTTCATGAATCTGCGCAACGTTTTAAAGAAGATGAAACGGATATGCGGGCAGACTTTGATTGTTACCCAATTCCGGACAAGGGGACTACTGCATTAATAATAGATGATAGTTCAACGGGTGGTTCAAAGATATGTAATACGATAAAAGATTTGAAGAAGTATGGATATGATGTTAATATTTGTCTTGTGCTTTTTGAACCATTAGTAAAGGATGCAAGAAAAAAGATTAAAGATAAAGGAGTTAAACTAATATCTGTAGTTGAAACACATATATAATCGATAAAAAGGATATGGATTTGAAACAGATTTTTGGAAATAAAAAAAGGATATTTATAAATCTTAAAATAGGATGCGAGTGTAGTTGTGAATATTGCTATCTTCCTGAGTTGACTTCATCTTTAGATTATTCTAATAGAAAGCTTGATTATTGTGAGGCTTTGGGTATTTTACAAACAATGGATTGTTTCAAACGTGGTCGGCAAGGAACTATTCTATCTTTTGGTTGCTATAGTGAATGTTGGAGTAAGGATATATATCAAGATACATTAAAAATGATTGAGCGATTAATAGAATATGAGAATTCAATACAAATATCCACAAAACAATTTATATCTACTGATTTTTTATTATTAATGGACAATATGTGTAAGTATCATGGGCATATTACCATAAATGTAAGTATGCCTACTATTTCACATTCAAAAGAAATCGAAAAAGGGACAACTTGTATAGAAAACAGAATCAAAATGTTAGAACAAGCTAAAAATATGAAAAAACTACAGTTTTGTATGTATATACGACCTGTTTTAGATGGAATAACAATTCTTGACATAGATCAATATTGTTCTTTAATGGATATGTTTAATATACCATGTGTTATAGGTGGACGATATCATAAGTCTACGGATAAGAATAATCGTGACGATGTAGGAGAAGGTTATCTTGAGGAATGTGAACCTCGAGATTTAAAAATTATTGAAAAAAGACTATTACGTCATGGTAAAGTGTATAGGCATAGTACAGATTTATTAAAGAAGATTACTTAACAAATAATAAGGATAGGGCATGAAAGATTTACTTCTAATTACTAATCATTACCCATATTTAATTGCTGAACCTTTTTTAGAGAATGAAATCAACTATCTTAGTTGTGTGTTTGATAATATATATATTTTTTCGATAAATGCACCATATGGAGAAAGAAGGACAAGGATGTGTCCTCATAATGTATATAGTTTTCCAGTAGGTGAGAATAATACTTTACTAAAATATGTTAAAAGCGTTTTCTTTGGATTAATTGGTGGAAGGAACATTTTTAAGATTAATGAAACTAATCTAATACATTTTATTTCGGCATTATATAGTCGTGGACGTGCTAAACTTGCTAAGAAAAAAATCTTTAAAATTCTGAAAGATAACCATATTTCTTTTCATAAGTTAACTATATATAGTTTTTGGTTTTCGTATCAGGCAATAACAGCAGTTATGCTTGCTGATTCTTTAAATAATAAGCGTGGAAACAGTGCTCATTTGGTTGCTAGAGCACACGGTTATGATCTGTATTGGGAAAGGGCATGGGGCAATTATATTCCTTTTCAAGATAGGTTGTTAAAAACTTTGGATTTTTGTTTTCCATGCTCTTCCGCAGGTAAGAATTATTTAGATAGGAAATATCCATGGGCCAAGAATAAGATTGTAGTATCGAGATTAGGAACAAAGGATTATGGTAAAGGAAACTATACTGGTGAGAAAGTATTGCTTACATGCTGCACATTAGAACCACTTAAAAGAATGAGTTTATTCGCTAAGGCATTTTCTAAACTTGTACATTATATTCCAGATGTAAAATGGGTTTGTGTTGGTGATGGAGAAGAATTTGAATTAATCAAAGAGATACTAGAGAAAGAGCATACGACGAATAATGTCCTCATGTTGGGGCGCGTTTCCAACCAAGAAGTAGCCGAGTACTATAAAAAGAATTCAATAATGTACTTTTGTAATGTTAGTACTACCGAAGGACTTCCAGTTTCAATTATGGAAGCTCAGTCCTTTGGGATTCCGGTAATTGCAACAAATGTAGGCGGAACAGGAGAACTTGTCAATGATGATAATGGTAGGTTGGTTAATATGGATATTGATGAATACAAATTATGCGATTTGCTAAAGGAAATGATAATGTTACCGAATAATATTTATTTGTCAAAGAGACAGAAGAGTAGAGAACAATGGGAAGAATTGTCGTCGGCTGAAATTAATTATACGAGTTTTGTTTCGCTACTTTGAGTATAATACTGGAGAATTTGTAAATGTTGACAATGCTCATTATAACAGCAGTTGAGATGCTGATATGGATACATATTTTCAATAAAGATAAAATATTTGGAACCATGTATATACTCATGGTTTTGTACTGTGTCATGCCATCGTTTGCTAGATATATAGACAATAGTTACACAAACACTATTTCTCATGTTGTCATATCGGATACTGAGATACTTACATCATATAACCTTTACTGCGCCCTTTTTTTAGTAAGTATGGCGTTTTTTTTCGAAATAATGCAAAGAAGAACTGTTTTAGATTTGAAGATAAGGGTGCCACATTACCGAATCAAAAGATATGGGAAGTATATATATTGGTGTATACATGTAATAATGTCGCTATTTCTTATTGTACTATATATAAGATATAGAAACCTAATGAGTTACCAGAATCAAAGTGTAGTTAAGTCAAATATACTGTGGTTTATTGCACTTGAATATGTATTTGTTTTTGTTCTAATAGACTTCTTTTTAATGCAAAGGTCTCAAAAAAAGATGGCTTACATAATAATGATGTCAAGTGTTTTAATACCTGCAATTATGACTTGTATTCGCATTGGTAATAGAGGGATTCTGTTGGCTTCCGTTATTGGAATACTATATGTTTCGTTAGAATACTATGATATCAAGATAGGGCTAAAAGATTTAAAAAAATTCATAAAGCCTTCCCTGATTATTGTAGTAATTATAATGGCATCACAGTTTGTAAGATATAACAGAGGAAACACTGAAGGAATAGGACTCGAGTCATCTATGATAACTGATTTGTTCAAAATTAGGACTATTGTATTTCAGGACTACACATATCCAGGAAATTCATTAATGTATCTGATGAGCAAAGACATGATAAATACTGGTTTTGTATTTAAAAGCAATGTTAAAAACTTTGTTTTCTTTTTGGATGAGCCTACCATTGCCGAATATCTATCTATAAATTATATTGCACCAGGGGAATGGTTTGGAATAGGTGGGTTTTTGCCAACTGAGGCATATCTTTTGTCTGGGTGGCTAGGTATAATAATAATTCCTATGGTCATATGTTTAGCATATCGCTTCTACTATTCCCTTTTTAAATATTCCAATGATAAAAAATTCAAATTATTTTTCGGTTTTTTGATAACAACTTTTGTGTCTATGAGTTTAGTGAGAGGACAGTCTTTTATCTTGTTCAAAAGTCTGTATATGTATTTTTTACCAAGTGTTTTACTGTACAAACTTGCAAATTCGTCAGGATTAAAAAAGTCCAAAGACTAGGACTGGAGGGAAATTTTGATTAGCGTAATAATGAGTGCCTATAGTGAGTCAGAGCAATACCTTAAAATGTCAATAGAATCAATTTTGCATCAGACATATAGAAATATAGAATTTATAATTGTTATTGACAATCCAGACAACAAAATGCTAATACAATTCATTGAGTCATATGCAAAAAAAGATTCTCGAATTATTGCTATAAAGAATAAAAAAAACATAGGTCTTACTGCGAGTTTAAATGAAGCTTTAAGATATGTTCACGGAGAGTATATCGCAAGAATGGATGCAGATGATATTGCTGATAAGAATCGAATTATTGAGCAAATTGAATACATTAAAAAACACAAACTAGATTTAGTAGGGTGCGAATTAAGGAGAATATCGGAAGAAGGCAATATAGTTGATAGAAGAAGTAATTATTCTTTTAATTGTAAAACTGTGGCTAGATTACTCAGATATGATAATTGTGTAGCACACCCATCATGGCTTGCAAAAAAAGAAGTATATGATGTATTAGGTGGATATCGAGAAATAAAAGCATGCGAAGACTATGATTTCTTGTTGAGAGCTATAAAACAAGGATTCAAGATTGGGATTGCAGATTCAATTTTGCTGAGTTACAGGGTTAATACAAAAGGTATTTCAAGAAATAATGCACTAAGGCAAATGCTTTCTGCGCTGTATTTACAAAAAAACTATAGCAATATAGAAAAAGTATCACAAGAGGAAGTTGACAAATATCTTAATTCGAGGGTTACAACCGAGAAATCAGAGAGGTATGAAGAGGCATATAGTAGACTGTGCAATTACATTGCAGATGTGAAAGATGGTAAGTATTTTTCGTTGTTTAAGATTCTGTTTCTCATTTTTAAATCAGAATATATCACAATAAATCTCTATAAAATGATTTGCATTAGGTGGGTAAAAAGAGGTGAAGGTAAATGTTGCGACTAGTGGGTCTGCTCTTTTATAAATTCGAGACATTTAAGAAGGTTTGTATTGAAAGATATCTCACAAAAAAAGTAGAGAGCCATGGTGGAAGAATCGGTGGAGACACTCTTGTTGAGCATCCTTCAAGTATTATTATCGGAAGAAACAGCTTTGTTAATGGTGGTCAATTAATTGCAGGGCGAGAATCTAAGATTGTCATTGGTGATAATTGTATGATTAGTTACAATGTTCATATTCGAACAACTTACCATAATTATAAGAGTAGAATTGTTCCAATGAAACAACAAGGTATGAGAGAATCAGATATAATCATAGAGGATAATTGTTGGATTGGATATGGTGCTCAAATAATGAGCGGTGTGACTGTACATAAAGGGTCAGTAGTAGGAGCAGGGGCGGTGGTTACAAAAGATGTTCCGCCCAACACATGTGTGGGTGGGGTGCCTGCAAGAGTGTTGTTTAGACTATAGTTTTGAAGGTTGATAGAAAGGGAAACTAATATGATACCGAAGATTATTCACTATTGCTGGTTATCAAATGATCCAGTACCACCCATATTCGATGAATACATGGATGGATGGAAAGATAAGCTTTCAGAGTATGAGTTTATAAAATGGGATTTTTTTAATACAGACAGATGTGGCATTTTATGGACACATAGAAGATATGTGGGTTTTTGAGTATGACGGGCATGCCGTCAGTCTGTGGTGAAAGTCCACGAGGGACGTAGTTGCCGACGAACCCCATAGCGACTCCCAAGGTTTGCATCGTGAGGTGCAGGCGAGAGGAAGGGATAGCGAAATCGTAGCCTGACGAACAGAAACCTGATATAAGGCGTTTACGGCGGATAAACTGGCTCAAGGCAGTGAAGTCCTAAAGGCAACCGTAACCCGTAGGCGTAAATCAGGCAGGTAGACGAGGAAAGACTGGCAGACTTATCCCGTGAGGTCTCGCAGGCGGTCTCATTAGCCGCAGTAACAACGAACTGTGAGAAGTCAGCAGAAGCCGTAGTAGGCATGGCTCTGAAATGGGCTTAGCTAAAGGGCTGAACAATGTAACCGTGTAATCAAATGTATGCTCCATGGAATACCTGACAGCGGAAAGGGCGAAACGTAAATGAGCAGATACCGCACGACTTAAGGCAAATCCATGGGAACGGAAAGGAGAGAGCACACAAGGCAATGTCGAAACTGATGGAGAAGATATTGTCCAATGACAACATGAATGTCGCATATAAAAGAGTCTGTGCCAATAAAGGTGCAGGCGGTGTAGATGATGTGACGGTCGAACAACTCGGAGATTATATCAAAGAGAACTGGAACGATATCAAAGAGCAAATCAGGCGAAGGAAATACAACCCCCAGCCAGTAAGACGGGTAGAAATACCAAAGCCAAACGGCGGAATGAGAAAACTCGGAATCCCGACCGTAATGGACAGGGTAATTCAGCAAGGCATAGTGCAGGTAATAAGCCCTATGTGCGAGCCTCTGTTCTCGGAATGGAGCTACGGCTTCAGACCAAACAGAAGCTGCGAAATGGCAATTAGACAACTGCTCATTTACCTGAACGAGGGTTACGAGTGGATAGTAGATATCGACTTGGAGAAATTCTTTGACAACGTACCACAGGACAAGCTCATGAGTCTTGTCCATAACATCATCAATGATGGAGATACAGAGTCGCTAATCCGTAAGTACCTCAAAGCAGGAGTCATGACGCCACAGGGATATGAGGAAACAAAACTCGGAACCCCACAGGGCGGAAACCTGTCACCGTTACTATCAAACATCATGCTGAATGAACTGGACAAGGAACTGGAAGCAAGACAACTTCGGTTTACAAGATACGCTGACGACTGCGTTATAGCTGTCAGGAGCGAAGCAAGTGCGAAGCGTGTAATGCGGACAGTGACGGACTGGATACAGAGGAAACTTGGGTTAAAGGTTAACATGACCAAGACCCATATCACAAGACCGCAGAAGCTGAAATACCTGGGCTTCGGTTTCTATAAGGAAGGCAAGGCTAACGAATGGAAATGCAAACCGCATCAAGACTCGGTGGCTAAGCTTAAGCGAAAGCTTAAAGAACTGACTTGTAGAAAAATGCCTGGAACAGTCACAGGTAAGATTGCGAAAATCAATCAGGTAACAAGAGGGTGGATAAACTACTTTGCCCTTGGCTCCATGAAAACAGCGATGGCTGAAATTGACGCGCATCTAAGAACGAGGCTTCGGGTAATTATCTGGAAGCAATGGAAAGTACCAAAGAAACGTCAATGGGGATTGCAGAAATTAGGCGTAAACAAAGACCTTGCACGACTCACATCGTATTGTGGTGACCGATATCAATGGGTCGCTACAAAGACTTGTGTAGTCAGAGCAATCTCCAAGGTAGTATTTGCAAAAGCAGGACTTGTAAGCTGTCTCGATTACTATAATGAGCGTCACGCTTTGAAGTTATGTTGAACCGCCGTATGCCGAACGGCACGTATGGTGGTGTGAGAGGGGGATTAAATTCCCCCTACTCGATTTTGAATATCACCTTCTTTCGGGATGAGTATTGGTTAATTAGTGATGAGGGGATGAACCTCTTTTTTTATGTCATAATGTATGACCAGCATTGGACTTTTTATATCAACGTTCCCACAAGTTTGCAAGATGTGTTTTCTTAGATTTTCAAAGGAATGAGCACCATACATGGAACGTTTTACATCCTTAATCTTTTTGTTGAGCCCCTCGCATGGACCATTGGAGCGGTTGTATTGCCAAGCATTTAAGATGTATGATCTATAGAGTTTAATGGTGTTAACGGCAGTGAAAAGTTCACTAACATAGGTATAGCTGTATTCCTGAATCCATGATGAGAGTGACTCTCGCTGATATTTGAAGTCATCTGCTATGAGGATTTCTAGGAAGTCTTGATACGCTTTATAGACTTCTTCTAATTCAGGTGCTATTTCAAAGGCAGATTCTAGTCGCTGAAACTTTTCTTCAGCTTTGTCGCCATATTGGTCATAAAACTTGATTCCACAGATTAAGAGAGGATATTGGAGATGTTTCATAAGATTATATGAATCAGTATCATTATTATCTTTGTAGGCGTTTTGGAGTCGGCGACGAACATCAGTAACAGCCTTAGAGAGGCGCTGTATGACATGGAAGTTATCAATGCATATAAGAGCTTTTGGAAAGCATTCTTTAGCTAGAGAGATAAAAGAGCCGTTCATGTCACAGACAAAGAAGCGAACATTTTCTCTGGCGTATTTGTGATAATGATGTCTGAAATGCTTGGAAAGAAAAGCAAGAGTCTTTTGCTGAAGAACATCGACAACGACTCTACGCTCCCAGTCTGTGATGTTGACGTTGTAGTCGTCTTTAAACCACTTTTTTCGACGTTTGCTATAGAAACCAGAGTTGGCATGAAATTCGTCAATACAGAGCGTTTTAGGAATTATAGACAAATAATTAGTCTAGGAGGTGATAACATTGAGAGTTTTGCTTGTGGGTGAATATAGCTGTTTGCATAAATATCTCAAAGAAGGATTAAAAGAATGTGGCGCAGATGTTACGTTGATTGCAGATGAGGACGGATGGAAAAAAATTGGAGGGGCAACACATCATATTCATAAAAAAGGTTCCAATAGGTTTTCAAAAGCTTATTATTCACACGTATATCCACTAAGTCAGATGTCTATATATACGGGATATGATGTTGTTCAATTCATTAATACATTATGTTTTGGACATCTAATAAATGGCATGATGGTTTCTAGAATAGGAAGAAAGAGTTGTACGATGTCATTAGTTGCTGCTGGTTATGATTTAAAATTATATCAGAAATATAAAGAAGGTTTTTTTGATTATTATATGATGGATGAAGCTTTAAATGTTCAGAAAGCGTTTGATAAATCTAGTTTAAAAGGATTAGTAAGAGGTATTAATGATAACTTAGTGTTGAAAAAAGTAAATGTTGTCATTCCGTCTGCATATGAATATAAAGTAGGCTATGATGATTGTGGAAAGGTATGCAATGTAATTCCTTTTCCTATTAACATAGACTCTTTAGAATATCGAGACAATATAGTAAGAGACAAAATTGTGTTTTTTCACGGGTTGAATCGTGAAATAGAAAAAGGAACTAAGTATATAAAAGAAGCGTTAAAAAAATTGGAACAAAACTATCCTAATGATGTAGAAATAATAATAGATGGACATATGCCTTTTGAAGAGTACAAAAAATGTATTGAAAGGACAAACGTAGTTATAGATCAGTGTAAGTCATATGGGTATGGGATGAATGCATGTATATCAATGGCTTTAGGTAAAGTGGTTTTGTCAGGGAAAAGACCCGAGCACTTAGATTCATTGGGCGTAACAAAATGTCCAATTATCGAAATAGTACCAGATTCTAACCAAATCTACAGACAACTCGAGTACATTGTGAAGAACAAAAACAATATAAAAACGATGGGAAAAAAGGGAAGAAAATATGTGGAAGACGTTCACGATTATAAAAAGGTCGCGAAACAATATATGAGAGAATGGGAAAAGACATTAAGAAAATAATGGAGTGAGATTAGTGTTTCTATGATCAGAGAACGATGGATAGATATTGCAAAAGCAATAGCAATAATAGGTGTTTTAACAGATCATCTAAAAGGAACGATTTATCCTAATGACAGTATTCAAAGGATATCATTTTTTTCTGTAACTCTTTTTATTCTCTTAATGGGCATCACGACATATATTTCTTTTGCTACTTCATCTTTGCCAATATATAAAAAAGTTCTAAATAGAATAGTCGGCATAGTATTGCCTTATATTGTCGCATGTTTTGTTTTTTGTATTGCAATTGATAGAGGGTTTTATTGGAATAGCTTTTGGACACATCTGATCAATTTTAATGCATCAGGACCGCATTACTATGTGCTGTTATATATACAGTTAATAATACTAGCACCTTTACTGTTCTATTTTTTAAAATCAACAAATAAGATTAAAAAAAGAATGCTAACGCCGAAGAAAAATACAATTGTTGTTAGTTAAAGGGAAATTAAAATTTATATTAAAAAAATCTGTAATGAAGAAATATACAAATATAAACATTGATGCAGACTATGTAGAAGAACTCATAGATATATAGATTGGAGAAAAGAATGCAAGTAATAAAATATGTATTTCAACCACACGGAGATAATCGTGGACAGCTTGTTTCACTAGAAGAGTTTAAAGATATACCTTTTCGTGTTAAGCGAGTATATTACATGTATGACACTATTAATGATGTTATTAGAGGACGTCATGCCCATAAGTCATTACAACAGATTTTGGTTTGTATACATGGGAGCTGTAAAATAAGACTCGATAATGGTAAAGAAAAGAAAGTAATTCCACTTGAGAGACCATACGAAGGACTCTATGTTTCTAACGCTATGTGGAGAGAGATGTATGACTTCTCACCGGATGCGGTTCTTATGGTACTGGCGTCAGAATTGTATGATGAATCGGACTATATAAGAGACTATGATGAATTTCTTGAATATGTAAAAAACTGTGGTGATACAGATTCTGTAGATGGAGAGTAATAGTATGAATATACCTTTTGTATCGTTTAAGCCGATGGAACAGGAATTAAATAAAGAATTAAAAGAGGCATTTGAAAGAGTGTTGAATAATTCTTGGTATATAGATGGTAATGAGGACAAAAAGTTTGAATCTTCATTTGCTGAGTATTGTGGAGCAAGTTACTGTGTCGGTGTTGGTAATGGACTTGATGCTTTAATGCTTATTCTTAAGGCTATGGATATAGGAAATGGAGATGAAGTTATAGTTCCATCCAATACATATATAGCTACCGCATTAGCAGTAACATATGTTGGTGCAAAACCCATATTCGTTGAACCAGATATTCATACATTTAATATAGAGTCTTTAATGATTGAAGATGCAATAACACATGATACGAAGGCTATTATTCCTGTACACTTATATGGGCAACCTTGTGATATGGATACAATTATTTGCATTTCAAGAAAGCATAACTTGAAAATCATAGAGGATTGTGCGCAAGCACATGGTGCAACTTATAAAGGTAAAAAAGTAGGAACATTTGGAGATGCCGCTGGATTTAGTTTTTATCCCGGTAAAAACCTAGGTGCGTTAGGAGATGGTGGTGCTGTTGTTACTAATAATAAAGAATTAGCTGATAAGATTAGAGCATTGGGTAATTATGGCTCGGATTACAAATATCACCATATTTATAAAGGTAATAATAGTCGTCTTGATGAAATGCAAGCTGCATTTCTTTCTGTTAAGCTTCAACATTTAGAGAGGATGAATGATCAGAGAAAAAGAATTGCAGATATGTATTTAAATGGAATTCACAATTCTAAGGTTATCCTTCCTACTGTTGATTCTAATTGTGCACCTGTATGGCATGTGTTTGGTATTCGGTGTAAAGAAAGGGATGATTTAGAAAAGTATTTGAAGGATAGAGGCATTGGTACTAATAAGCATTACCCAATTCCAATTCATCTTCAAGAATGCTATAAAGATTTACGCGTTAAGCAAGGAAAACTTCCAGTTGCGGAAGAGATTAGTAGAACTGAATTGAGCATCCCTATGTTTTATGGAATGAAGGATGATGAAGTAAAGTATGTTATTGATGTTATAAATGAATTCTAATTCTATCATAGAAGGATATGTCTTTAGATGAATAAACTAAAACTATTTACAGAAAATATGCTCGTATATGGCTTGGGAGGAATAATAAGTAAAGCCATTCCGTTGATAATGGTACCTATAGTTACACTTATAATGCCATCAACTGATTACTTTGGAATTAGTGATTTATCAAATACTTTAGTCCAGTTTGCTAGTGCAATTGCAATAATGGGAATGTATGATGCTATGTATCGTATGTTTTTTGAAAAGGATGAAGATGAATACAAGATAGGTATATGTTCAACGGCTCTTCTGTTTACTATTATTACTTCATTAGTTGTTTTTGTTGTAATGGTGATTTTTAAAGATACAATTGCATTGTATTTTTTTAGTGATAAGGAGTATGCATACGTTGTATATCTTTCGGCGATTGCAACATTAGTTGGGGCAACAAATAGCATAATATCAGCACCAACAAGGATGCAGAATAAGCGAAAGGTTTTTTTGATTACTAATACTATTAGTCCGTTGTTATCTTATGGGATTTCAATTCCATTATTGCTTGCTGGATACTATATTATAGCATTGCCATTAGCTGCTGTTATTTCCGGAATTACAATGGAAATATCTTTTGGTGTTTTAAATCGTAAATGGTTTTCTGTTAAAAGATTTGACAAAAGAATGCTTAAACAATTACTAGTTATAGCAATTCCGCTACTTCCTAATTTTCTTATTTATTGGATATTTAATTCTTGCGATAAAGTAATGATTACAAATATGCTTGGAATAGGTGCAGCGGGTATCTATTCTGTTGGATCAAAGCTTGGACATGCAAGTCAGCTTATATATACGGCCTTTGCAGGCGGGTGGCAGTATTTTGCATTTTCCACAATGAAAGAAGAAAAACAGGTCAAGAATAATTCTTTGATTTTTGAATACTTAGGAATAATTTCTTTTGTTGCAACAGCATTTATATGTGTGCTTAGTTATTGGATTTTTAAGATATTATTCAAACCGGACTATTTAGACGGATATATTGTCGCACCATATTTATTTTTAGCACCACTTCTTCAAATGTTGTTTCAGGTAATAGGTAATCAGTTTTTAGTTATTAAGAAAACTTGGCCTATTACATTTATATTACTATCTGGTGCCGTTCTTAATGTTGTAGTTAACTATTTCTTTATTCCGGTATTGGGAATTGAAGGGGCATCAATTGCTACACTAGTAGGATACATTGTGTCAGATGTTATTTGCGTTATAGTGTTGTGTAAAATGAGGCTGATGGAGTTATCCGGTAGATTTTTGGTTGGCACAGTTATTATGGTGGCATTTATGGTTCTATGGCGATTGTTTTTTAGCGAAAATATAGTTGTTGGAATTGCTTCTGCATTGATATTAACGGCTTTTATGATACTCCTATATAGAAGTGAAATAAAAAGAGTATTAGAAATGATAAAGAATAGAAATAAGAATGACAAAGGAATGTAATTATATGGATAAAAATAGAAAATGGAGAAATTTCTTCGTTGCGGACTCAGCGATTATCGGCGAAGGGGTTGAACTTGGTCAGAATACAATTATAGAAGAAAATGTTGTAATAGGAAAAAACACATATATAGATTGCAATTGTGTTATTCGAGAAGGGACAATAATTGGTGAAGATTCGTTTGTTGGTTCAAATTGTATTATTGGAGAATACCAAAATGATTTCATCTATACTAGAAAGAAAGACAATTATAAGCTGTCTATTGGTAAGAATGCTTTAATTAGAAGTGGCTCTATAATTTATTCGAATTCTACTATTGGAGATGATTTTCAGACGGGACACCAAGTTACAATTAGGGAAGAGTCGATAATCGGCAATAGTGTAAGTGTAGGTACATTGTCGGATATACAAGGGACTTGTGAAATAGGTAATTATGTTAGGTTGCATAGTAATGTTCATATCGGACAGCTTTCTTCTATTTCTGACTATGTTTGGATATTTCCTTATGTGGTTTTGACTAATGATCCTACGCCACCATCTGAAAGATTAATAGGTGTAAAAGTTAATTCATTTGCTGTTATAGCAACTGGTTCAATACTTCTTCCAGGTGTTGAAATAGGGCAGGATGCATTAGTTGGTGCAGGTGCTGTAGTAACAAAAGATGTCTCTGAGTATATGGTTGCAGTAGGCAATCCGGCCAAAGAGATATCTGATGTTAGAAACATAAAAAATAGGTTTACCGGTGAGCCGGCATATCCTTGGAGATATCACTATAACAAGAATATGCCGTGGGAGACATCAACATATGATGAATGGTATCAATCATTGAAATTAAATTAATATTCTTATGAAATGGAAATAAAATGAATAAAGTGTATTTAATAGGAGCCTGCAGAACACCTATTGGAAAAATGGGAGGAATATTATCTCCTTTGTCTGCAGTTGATTTAGGCTCTGTTGTAATAAAAGAAACAATAAAAAGAGCAAATGTGTCAACGGATAAAGTTGAGCATGTTTATATGGGATGTGTACTTCAAGGTGGCTTAGGACAGAATGTTGCGAGACAAGCCGCATTAAAAGCAGGATTGTCAAGTGAGACAACCGCTCAAACGATTAATATTGTATGCGGTTCTGGACTGGACGCTATTAATTCTGCAGCTCGTATGATCCAAGTTGGAGAGACGAATGTTGTTATAGCAGGAGGAATGGAAAGCATGTCAAATGCCCCCTTTGCTGTAATGAACGCTAGATATGGATATAAAATGGGTAGTCCAATGATTGATACTCCTATGATTGATACTATGGTGAAAGATGCTCTTTGGGATGCTATAAATGATTATCATATGGGTGTCACAGCGGAAAATGTATGTGAAAAGTGGAATATTACAAGACAGGAATTAGATGAATTTGCTTTTCAATCACAAATGAAAACAAAGGAGGCTATATCATCAGGTTGTTTTAAAGATGAAATTATTCCCGTAAGTATTAGAAAAAGGCGAGAGGATATAATAATTGACTGTGATGAAGCGCCTAGACCTGACACTACAATGGAAGGTTTGGCAAAACTTAGACCTGCGTTTAAAACGAAAGGTTTAGTTACAGCAGGTAATAGTTCTGGTATTAACGATGGTGCAGCTGCTGTGATGCTTGTGTCTGAAGATATTGTTAAAGATATGAATCTAAAACCAGATGCAGAATGGCTTGGTGGGGCATTGGGTGGAGTTGACCCTGCTATTATGGGAGTTGGACCAGTGTGTAGTACAAAGAAATTATTAAAAAAATTAAATATGACTTTAGAAGAAATAGATTTTATTGAAGCAAACGAGGCCTTTGCTTCTCAATCAATTGCAGTAAAAAGAGAACTTGAAATACCAGATGAGAAGCTTAATGTTAATGGTGGTGCAATAGCATTAGGACATCCTGTAGGTGCATCAGGGTGCCGAATACTAGTTACTTTAATAAATGTCCTTAAGCAAAAACAAAAAGAGATGGGATTAGCAACACTCTGTATAGGTGGAGGAATGGGATGCTCTACGATTATTAGGAGGTGTCACTAATGATAGTTGCTATAATTGGGACAGGAACAATGGGACCATCTATTGCACAAGTGTTTTCACAGTGTGAAAAAGTTGATAAAGTTCTTCTTTGTAAAGGGAGAATCACGTCAAAGAAAACAGGATATGAAGAAATAAAAAAATCTTTTGATAGACTAATTGGGCGAAAAAAAATAGATGAAGAATATGCTGAAGAATGTTTAAATAGAATTGAGTTTGGTGATTTAGATATAGCAAAACAAGCTGATTTAGTCATTGAAGCCATTGCAGAAGAATTAGAAGTAAAAAAACAAGTTTTTTCAAAACTGGATAAAATATGCGATGATGGTACTATTTTTGCTACTAATACATCATCAATTCCAATAATAGATTTAGATGAGGGATTAACTAGACCTATAATAGGTATGCACTTTTTTAATCCTGCACCTGTGATGAAACTAGTAGAAATAATAACATCTGATAGAATTCCACAAAACATTATTGACGAAGTTTTTGATATTACAAGATGGATAGGAAAGACACCTATTGAAGTAAAAGAAGCACCAGGTTTTGTAGTAAATAGGGTGTTGATTCCCATGATTAATGAGGCTATTGGTATCTATTCAGAAGGTGTTGCAAGTATGGAAGATATTGATGTAGCAATGAAACTAGGAGCTAATCATCCAATGGGACCATTAGAATTAGGAGATTTAATAGGACTTGATGTTGTTCTTTCTATTCTAAATGTAATGTTAAAGGAAACTGGTGATAGTAGATATTTGCCACAACCACTTCTAAAAAGAATGGTTAGAGAAAACAAATTAGGTAGAAAAACTGGTGAAGGGTTTTATAAATATTAGAAATGTTCCGTGAATCTGTTTTAATATGAGGAGAAATAGAAAATGAAAAAACAAAGCCGAATAATTGGGTTAGATATAGCCAACATCAATTGTAATTTGATGTTGGTTTTTTTTGTTGTCTTACTGCCTTCAGCATACATTATCCTTCATTCTTCTTAAGACTATCCAGCTCCGCTTGCAGTTGTTCTATTAGGGCGTCCTCTTGGGATAGTTGTTCATCCTTTAGGGCTAATCGTTCATCTTTTTCCTTAAGCTGCTTCTGTACATACTGTTCATGAAATATTGCCTCTTCTCTAGCTTCTTTTAACTCCTTAAGCTGCTTTTGTACATACTGTTCGTGAAATATTGCTTCCTGTCTTGCTTCACACATAGCTCTTATTGTTTCGTCAGAGTTTTGTACATATATAGAATTGGCAGCTTCTGAATATACTTTATCTTTTTCTGCAATCATCTTTAATTCCTCCCACGTAGTAGCCTTGAATAGTCTTGCCCATTCGTCAATATGCCATTTCTTGTCTTCTTTTGTTGCAAGCTTTATCTGATTTAATGATAACACGCTAAGACGAAATTTGCTATTATAAATTTTCCCTGTTTCAACATTCTGCAACATATATGTACTGTAGAATTCTAATTTATCAGGGAATAAATCATAATCTAAGAATCCAATATGTGTTACTGGAATTGCAGAATTGTAATCTTCACCTTTTTGCACATTGTCGAATGCTCTACATAAGTAGCTTAAAGACCTATTAGTCCAGTTACTGTAGTTAGTTACCTGCATTTCCAGGTTGATGATTGTATTATCATTTAGCATAACCTTTACATCTAGAATAAAATCATTGTCGTCTATATGCTTTCCTAATTCTATTGGATTAACTATTTCAACATTTTCAATGTCATTAAGAGCTACATGCATCATAGAACTAATTAATCCTTTGAGTACAGTATTGTTCGACTGCAAAACCATACGAAACATATAGTCGTTAGTCATACTATACTCAATCTTTCCTGTGGCATTACGCCAATCGTCTTTATTTAGTTTTTTCTTATTGGTCATATATTATCCTCCAATTCAATTTATTATTGGTAGAAGTGGAATTAACATAAGCGAATGCTTATGTTATCAAAGTAGAGTAACTTTGATGAAGATAGTATAGCACACTTTATATCGAACAAATTATAAACTTTTTATTAAATTTATTAACACTTTATAAATTGGCATACATTGGTTCGCATAATGCATAATAATCGTAGAAGGACAGGTTGACAAAAGCAAACATGAGTTCTATAATGAAGGCAAGTTGTATTACACGTTTTGTGGATAAGTATTTGTAGAATAGAGATTTTAGTAGAATAGTTTATTAAGGAGATTAATATGTTTTATAATCAATATCCATACAATTTGTTTAGTCAGGAGATAATAGAGTCTATGTTGAAGTCTCAACAAAGCATTAATATTAATCAGTTACATCACATTGAGCAACAAGAAAACATTATGCATATAAGGAAGGCGATAAGTGATTATTGTGATGCTGCTAGAAAGGTCTCGCCAGATTATCAACAAATAGCATTGAAAGCTTGTATTGATGAAATAATGATTCAAGCAGCGAAGGATGGGGTGAATTGATTCCGTTTGAATAATAGTTATGGTGGGAGCAAACAAATGAGAACAATAGAGATTTTATGTAAATCCTGTGGAGAGTATTTCCTTGTTAGAGAAAGTGAGCACAATAATTGTTCCAATTGTCTTTCGAACGTTTCCATTGATTTTCAAGGTTTAGAAGGTGCTTATGTATCGTGTACGAGTTGTGAATATGAAAATACTAATGATATTATTGACTAATGCAAACATATGTTCTATAATTTTAATATAGTATTTGTTTTATGGAATATATTTTTAATGATTAATAAGGGGATAATATATGAACAGGATTAAGGACGAAGTATACTTAGGAAAGTTTGAAGAATATAATAAGCTATTGCAGATGATAGCAGATTATGCTCAAACAGAGCTTTGGTCATATGGTCGTTATAAAGAAACGGATAAATATATAATGCTTCGTAATTATTTTGAGCATACATATAATAGGATTGCTGAAGAAAACAAGTTTGTTCTTTCATTTGATGGTAGATTTCGTTGTATGAACACAGGGTTGTTAACTGATTATAATCAAGAAATATACGCAGTTTTTAAGAAAAGCGACATAGTTGATGGTTTGCCATGGTCATTTACAAGAGTTCATAAGGATACCGATCGTTTTATATCGGAAAAGTTTTCTGAAAAACCTCAAATGGCAAATTATTTAACAAATGCTAGTGATTTAATATATGACAAAAATATAGAAATCAAATTAAATATTGATCACATAGTAGATGATAATTTTGAAAGATTTGTTCATGCGGGATATCTTGATAAATCACTTATACATGCTTTGCTATTGTATTCTATGGACGTTTTAAAGAAGAAACTTTTACGTAATTATAGAATAGCATTACCTTTTTATTATAGAAATACACAGACCGGAGAAAGTAAGATACAATTATTGGTTCCTGTCTATTTCCCAAATGCGTTAGTGCGATTAGCGTTGGTTTTAGATAAGCGTAAGAATGATGATGGAAATTCGTATTACGAGGCGATAACCGTATTACCTGTGGAGTGGGCATATATGGACTCTAGATTGATTGTAAAGCCTGATGATGAGTGGGCACGATTGATAGATAGTTTAGACAGCGATGTTGAAACTGATGATGAATGTGAATCGTATGAAAATATACAAAAAAATTGAGTAATAAATAATTATTATGCTTGACAGAGCAGAATAGATTGTGTAATATATGTATATAGACAAACAAAGAAAGATAAAAACTGTAAAGAAGATAACAAAAATAGTAAAAAGTAAAAACCGTAAGAGATAACTACTTAAGGGACAACATGTGATGTGTTGTCCCTTTTTAGTTTGCGCACCATGGGCGCGCTCT
>DFLF01000011.1:69853-304725 GCA_002373675.1 Pseudobutyrivibrio sp. UBA3626 | reverse complement strand
GTAAAAATTCCCTCAATCGCATTTGTAATCTTTATACTTACTGTAATTAAATTCTCGCATAGCGTTTCTCCTTATCGCCTAAATTACATCATGTATTAGGCGATTATCAATAGTTTAGGCGATTATTCGTAAAGTAGACATCGTCCACAATGCGAGCATTTTTTACTCAATCATTTTTCTTAGTATCTTTGCACTTCCAATCACGTCGTCCCATTCTAGATCACCTACGTAATAGTTAGTCTTTCGGTAGTTATTCCACTGTTGCCTCTTTAGTTATCCTCCAAATCCATGATGAAATCACTAATTAACCTTTAACCAGCTAATTATATCATCGCTTTCATACATGGGTTTTCCATCTATAAACAGACAAGGAACCTGCTCTTTACCTCCAACTTCAATTAGACGCATTCTATCATCTTCATTTTTTCGAATATCGTGAAACTCAATGTCTTTTCTTCCACTCATCTTAATTTCATTTATGACTTTACGGCAATATGGACATGTCTCGAACATATATAACTCTAACTTCATAGCTATCTACCTCCTATAAATCAACAATACTATATGATTATAACATATTTCCACTTTTCCTGTTGACAAAAAGAAAATCCGGTGTATAATTACTTGTGTAAAAGTAATTAGTGCAAAAGTAAATGAGGTAGTTATGAGTGTTAAGGAAAATGCTTATGATTGTTTAAAACTTAATAATCAGGTTTGTTTTCCATTGTACGCATGCTCTAAAGAACTAGTTAGACAATATACCCCATACCTTAAGCAACTTGGTCTAACCTATACACAATATATTGTGATGATGGTTATGTGGGAGAAGGAAACTATTTCATCTAGAGAACTTGCCAACCTAACGCATCTTGACTATGGCACGCTTACACCGGTTCTTAAGAGATTAGAGAACTCTAATTATCTTACAAGACATAGGATGAAAGAGGATGAACGCCTACTCTCTCTTCAGATTACTGAAGAAGGAAGAAAGCTCAAAGATAAGGCAGTTGATATCCCACCATCAATAGCTAAGTGTACCGGTCTTTCCATGGATGAATTCAAGACACTTTATAAACTGACATACAAAGCACTTATGTACATGGAAGCAAACGAATCAAAGGTTTAAGGAGGATTAAGAGATGGCTAATGTATATGATTTCACAGTAAAGGACAGAAAAGGAGAAGATGTAAGTCTTAAGGATTATGAAGGCAAAGTATTACTTATTGTTAATACTGCAACAGGTTGTGGATTCACACCACACTATGAGCCACTTGAAGAAATGTATAAAGACTTTAGGGACAAGGGATTTGAGATTCTTGACTTCCCATGCAACCAGTTTGCTAACCAGGCGCCTGGCGATGATGATGAGATTCATGAGTTCTGTACCCTTAAGTTCGGAACAGAATTTCCACAATTTACTAAGATTGATGTAAATGGAGATACCGCTGATCCTCTATTTGCATATCTTGCAACAGAGAAACCTTTCGAGGGGTTTGGTAAAGGTCTTAAGAACAAGGCATTTGACAAAATCGCTTCAAAGAACAATAAGAAGTATGGCGACAAGGCTTATATCAAGTGGAACTTCACTAAGTTCTTAGTTGACAGAGATGGAAATGTTGTTAAGAGATTTGAGCCAACATTCGATATGAATGAATTAAGAAAAGAAGTAGAGGCAATGTTATAATCAGATTAATAAAGCTGTGTACCGATTATGGTACACAGCTTATTTAATTGCTTAAATCAGATTGCAGCAAATCCGTTATTCAAGTCTGCTATTATGTCGTCTATATGCTCCGTTCCAATAGAAAGCCTGATAGTATTTCTCTTGATTCCCTGATCAAGAAGCTCCTCTTCAGAAAGCTGTGAATGAGTTGTTGATGCTGGATGAATAACAAGACTCTTAACATCAGCAACATTTGCAAGAAGAGAGAAAATCTTAAGATTATCAATAAACTTCCATGCTTCATCCTGACCGCCTTCAAGTTCAAATGTAAAGATTGAACCACCACCATTAGGGAAATATTTCTTGTACAATTCATTATCCGGATGGTCGGAAAGTGAAGGATGATTAACCTTCTCAACTTTAGGGTGATTTGCCAGAAAATCCACTACTTTCTTGGTGTTTTCCACATGTCGCTCCAAACGAAGAGATAATGTCTCTACACCTTGTAATAATAAGAATGCGTTAAAAGGTGATATTGCAGCGCCTGTATCACGAAGCAGAATTGCACGAATATATGTAACAAATGCTGCCGATCCTACCGCATCATAGAATGATACACCATGATAACTAGGATTAGGCTCTGCGATATTAGGGTATTTACCGCTCTTACTCCAATCAAACTTGCCGGACTCTACTATTATTCCACCAAGAGTTGTTCCATGACCGCCAATGAACTTAGTCGCTGAGTGAACAACAATATCAGCACCATGCTCAATAGGACGAATTAAAAAAGGTGTACCAAATGTGTTATCAATAACAAGTGGCAGTCCATGTCTATGCGCTATTTCTGCAATTGCATCAATATCGGGGATATCACTGTTAGGATTACCAAGTGTCTCAAGATAGATTGCTCTTGTGTTGTCTTTAATTGCATTCTCAACTTCCTCTAAATTATGGGCATCAACAAATGAAGTCTCTATCCCATATTGAGGAAGTGTATGTGATAGAAGGTTATAGCTTCCACCATAGATAGTCTTCTGCGAAACGATGTGTCCACCATTTGCAGCTAAAGCTTCTATTGTGTATGTAATTGCTGCGGCTCCTGATGAAAGAGCAAGTGCAGCGCTACCGCCTTCTAATGCAGCTATTCTTTCTTCTAGTACGCCTTGTGTAGAATTAGTAAGTCTTCCATAGATATTACCGGGATCTGCAAGTCCGAATCTATCTGCAGCATGCTTACTATTGTGGAATACATAAGAAGTTGTCTGATAGATTGGTACTGCTCTTGAATCACTAGCAGGGTCTGCTACTTCCTGTCCTACATGTAATTGTAATGTTTCAAATTTTAAATCACTCATTTTATTTTTTCTCCTTTAATTAAATAATACTTTTTATCTTTGTTAGTTTAGTCTGTTATATGTTACTTGTTGCATCCTCTGTTAAATGCACATTCGATGATAAATAGCATTAATTAATTTGTAGGTAACTTTCTTACTCATTTTTTTCCACCTCATTAATTAGTTCTTCCTTGAAACTAAAATCAGTTTATAACTATATACCTACTAAGTCAATAGGTTTTAAGTGATTTGTGATAAGAATAACTTATCACTAGTTATAACCTACAAATTCTCTGACGAATTAACGCCTATGACTTGGAATTGTAGTCATCAAGAGCCGACTTAATAGCCTCTTCTGCAAGAACAGAACAGTGCATCTTATAATCTGGAAGTCCATCTAATGCCTCTGCAACTGCCTTGTTAGTTAATTGCATGGCTTCATTAACAGGCTTTCCTTTAATCATCTCAGTTGCCATAGAGCTGGATGCTATCGCACTACCACAGCCAAAAGTCTCGAACTTTACATCTGTAATAACATCATCATCAATCTTAAGATACATCTTCATGATGTCGCCACATTTTGCATTGCCAACTTCTCCTACACCATCTGCATCCTCAATAACTCCTACATTTCTTGGATTACGAAAATGATCCATTACTTTCTCACTATATAATGCCATAATTATTTCCTCCTGTTATTAGATTCATCTATTATAGTTTTTATTCACACCACTATAAGAGTACTCTTCTTATAGAATAAACTCTTTCTTTCCCGAAACCAGATCTCTCCATATTGGGGAAAATCCTCTTAGATAAGTAACAACTTCTTCAACTGACTTAATAATATATTCCACGTCTTCATATGATGTATCTTCATTAATGCTAAGACGAAGAGAACCATGGGCTACATCATGTACTCTTCCAATAGCAAGAAGTACGTGACTCGGATCTAAGCTTCCTGAAGTACATGCACTTCCTGATGAAGCCATAATCCCCTTATCATCTAATAGTAGAAGTAGTGACTCTCCCTCAATTCCTTCAAAGCATAGATTAACATTTCCAGGAAGTCTCTTAGTGGCATCACCATTGAGGGCACTATGTTCTATCTTGCTTAATCCCTCAATCAGCCTGTCACGACGTTTAATTATAGCCTTGGTATTATCTTCCATATTAGATACTGCATCCTTAAGGGCAAGTGCCATTGCAGAGATTGCAGGAACATTCTCTGTACCAGCCCTCTTCCCTCTCTCCTGTGCACCACCTTCAATAAGATTCGTAAGCCTAATACCCTTCTTAGCATATAGGAAGCCTGCACCCTTTGGTCCTTTAAATTTGTGACCTGATGCTGATAACATATCAATATTATCCTTCTCAACATCAATAGGAAGATGTCCTATTGCCTGGACAGCATCCGTATGGAATAATATATTCTTCTCTCGACAAAGCTTACCAATCTCTCTTATTGGTTGAATCGTACCAATCTCGTTATTAGCATACATAATAGTAACGAGGCATGTATCTTCTCTAATTGCATCTTCTAATTCATTAAGTCTAACAAGTCCATCTTCATGAACATCAAGAAGTGTAACTTCGAATCCTTCTTTCTCTAATGCTCTTAATGTATGAAGAACTGCATGATGTTCAAATGCCGAACTGATTATATGCTTCTTATTATTCTTAGCACCAATTATTGCAGCACTTCTAATTGCGAAATTATCCGCTTCGCTTCCACCAGATGTAAAAAATATCTCTCTAGGATTAGCATTAATAACCGATGCAACATCATCTCGTGCTTCTTCTAATACTTCCTTTGCTTTCTGTCCCACACTATACAGACTTGATGGATTGCCATATGTATCTGTCATTAACTCTGTCATTCTCTTAATTGCTGCATCACTCATTCTTGTTGTTGCAGCGTTATCTGCATAAATCATGAATCTAATTCCTTTCTTGTAATTTCAGCTGTTTTGTATTATAATACCTTTTACCTACTATGTCAATAGGTAATAAACATAGACAACCTTTCTAAGATGTATTTATGTATTGTGCATACATTACAGATATTAATATAGTGACATAAAAATCAACCTATTATATAATAGGTTGATAGGTAATAAACTATATACAATGAATGATACACAATATGAACTATAATAGATAGAATAGTATTTCATCACCAATAACAAGGAGGAATAAGTTATGATTACAACTAAGGGAAGATATGCAATTCGAGTTATGCTGGATATTGCAGAAAATGAATCAGATAAATTCATTCCCCTTAAAGATATTGCTGCAAGACAAAATATCTCTAAGAAGTATCTTGAAATTATTGTAAAAGACCTTGTTAACGCCAAGCTTATTGTTGGTGTCAGTGGAAAAGGTGGCGGATATAAACTATGTCGCACACCTGAGGATTATACAATCGGAGAAATCCTAGAACTTATGGAGGGCACACTCTCTCCCGTTGCGTGCCTGGCAGAAGAAGAAAATGACTGTCCCAGAAAGGCAGAATGTGAGACACTACCTCTATGGGAAGAATTTGACAAATTAATACATGACTTCTTCTATGGTAAGAAGCTAAGTGATATATGTAAGAAATAATCCTAACTATACATTAGAAGTATTCAATCAATATCCTAATGACGATGATTTAGAATCCACTTTCATTTCACTAACATATCCGTCTTTATCAAACACAGGGTAATAAACAACTATAAGTCCCACGTTTTTCTCGTTATCATCAAATTTCTTCTTATTTCCGTCAGTATAATAGTTCTTTGATGATTCACTAAAGTTTTCGCCACTTGGAAGACTACCTGATACAATAGCATTCTTTTTTATTTTAATTTTCACTTTATCATTATCAATAGATGATATTATCGTCTTTCCTCGTTGGTCACTTTGAATTCGACCATAACCATTTTTTAAATCATACACTTGGCACTCACCAAATGTGTCCGATTTTATTTCTCCAACATAATCTTGAATAGAGTTATAATTATTTGAATCCTCTATAACCGTATATTTATTACCACAACCCGATTCTACTTCGCCACCCACTTTAGTTTTTTTCAATTCCTCAAGATCAATATAATCATAGCACTGTACCTCACAAGGTTCACTAATTTCATAATAATCACCTTTGTCGGTCCAATCTACGTTTGAAATAAAGAATAACTGTGAAGGGAAATTATAATAGCCTTGTTTCTTATTATACTTTTCATTTTTCTTTGAATCTACATTCAAAATTGCTCGCTCTTTAGATTTACTATTAGCTATTTCCTTTTCTCGCTTTTCTTTTTCTTGCTCTTCCTTAATTCTTTGTTCTTTTTCGGCTTCATAAACAGCGATATTATGTGTTATTTTCTTTACAATAGCTGGAGCACCTGCGGCTAAACCCAGACAGCAAAACAATATTACAAATATTAGTATCTCTTTAATTACGCTATTCTTTCTCATAATTTTATTTATACAATCCGTTTCTTATTTTCTCTATACTCTAGATATGCACTTTTTAAGTCGCAATAGCCTTTGGTTTTTAAAACATTTTCATCTATAAAATCCATATTATTATTTTGTATACGGTATTCTTTCCACCTGTCAAACAACAAAAAAATATTTTCATAATATGGCTTATTAACAACAAGATCACAATCCTGTACTACACGATTATTTACAACTATAAAAAACCGTCTGCCAAATAATTCATCTAACAGCTTCAAATTTAGAACTCTTCTATCAAGCATAAGATACACGCTTTCAAAAAATGTCATATAATTTAGCACATCTTTTTCGTGTTCTAAAATATATTCCTTAAGCTTTTCATTCTCTAATTTCCCTAAATAATTATGCCAGCACACTTCAAATAAATCTGCATATGCCTCGTTATCAGAATATACCTGTTGCAGATTAAGAATAAATTCACCTCTTGAATTATCAGCCCCCACCTTTAATTCTTTATACGCCAAAAATGCCGCAACAATAGCAAGAATTGTACCCGCAAGAGTTGCTATGCTTTCTATAGCCTCCCAATTCATATGTGTACCTTCCTCGTGAGAATATCACGTTCATAATTCCCTGATTTTACTATAAATCCTTTTTTCACGAATCCGTATTTTCTAAGTAGCTTTTGACTTGGTTCATTTTCTGGATGTGCAGTTGCAAGAAGAATTTTCAAATCAGTTTTGTTCACATAATCCATCATTTCTTCCATTAACCTTGATGCCACTCTTTTATTTCTATAGTCTGGATGACACATTATTCTCCCAACTTCTGCTATTCCATCATCATTAAGCTTTATTTCTTTTCTGCTCTCATCATATTCATTCTTATTAAAAAACAAACCAACAGTACCTATCAATTGTTCATCAAGAAATGCCCCAAAGAAACAAGTCCACTTCTTATCAAAGAAATGCTCTCTAGATTTATCACTTATTGGAAGCCAGTACTTCTCGTTACTAACACTTTTTTCTGTTAAATCTATCAAATTATCTAGCTGAAATTCATCATTATAATCTAATATTTTTATCTTCATATTACTTCATTTGTAATCAAAAACTATTATCTAAACTGTTTCCTTATCTCGACTAAAACTACTTGAAGAAGTAGCGCCACATTTTTTACAGATATAATTTCTTTTGTACGTTATTCGTTTTCCAGGAATATATTGTTCATGTCTACCTACAACTTCTCCATTTCTACCATAGTCGTTTGTTTCAACTTTCATAGATATATTTTCACTTCCTACTGCTTCTGTATCCATTTCTTTTAATGCGAAAAATTTCTTACACTCAGGACACTGTGTAGGTTTTAACATTCCAAAAAAGATTATTGCCGCGTCAATCAAAATACATACAATACCAAGTACAATCCATAAAGCAGAACCTGTCCCAAACATCATCATTGCGACAATAAACAAAACAATAATTGCCACACATTTAAAAACAAAACTACCAAATTTACCAATCGTTCTTCCCAGTGTCATTTTTCTTCTCCTTTATAACAATATATTTATTATTATGTTAATTGTCTTGTAAAGACAATTAACATCTGATATGCGTAGTATATCAGGCGATTTTCGTCTTCGGGTAAACTGCACTAAAAAAGCCCCTCAATAGAGGGGTTTTTAATGTAATTATTATATTCTATTAATCGAATTACTATCTGACGAAAGAGATTTTCCACTGTAACACAAAAAACTCCACGACAAAAGTCGTGGAATTTTTAGCGAAATTATTTCATTATAAGAAGTATCTTTATTAAGGTTAATAGCTACTCACTTTTCATCTTATGGCAACTATCTGACATAGCACAGTTAGAGCAGCCACATCCACAGGATGTTTTTCCTTTTTTTTGTCTCTTAATCATCGTAGCTATCACTATTGCCACAACAGCAATAAGTATAATTAATACAATTATTGTTCCTATGTTACTCAATAACCACTCCATGTGCCTTACCTTTACTATACATAACCCGTCTTCTTACTTAATCTTTACTTCCTTACTAAGTGTCTGAGATTCTTTGTATGGTCTGAATAGAAGGAATACAAATGCTACTACAATAAGTATTGCAACTATAAGTCCTATAATATTAAGACCGCCTGTAAATGCGCTTCCAATCTGATATACACAAAGTGCTACAAGATATGCAAATACACATTCATATGTAATAGCAAATGCAGTCCATTTACCATTGTTCATCTCTCTCTTAATTGCTCCCATTGCGGCAAAGCATGGTGCACAAAGAAGATTGAATATTAAGAAGCTTAATCCTGATGCTGATGTAAATGCGTCCCTAATAGAAGCCCACGCATGTCCATCTGCTCCATATAATACTCCCATTGTACCAACGATATTCTCTTTGGCAACAAGTCCTGTAATAGAAGCAACCGTTGCTTGCCAATCGCCGAATCCGAGAGGAATAAATATCCACGAAATAGCATTTCCAATAATCGCCAGAATACTATCTCCTATAGCGTCTTCTTCCAACATTCCAAATGCTCCATCTGACCATCCAAATCTTGAAAGGAACCATATAACAATTGTTGATAGTAAGATAATTGTACCAGCTTTCTTGATAAAACTCCAGCCACGTTCCCACATACTACGAAGCACATTACCAAGTCTTGGCATATGATATGCAGGAAGTTCCATAACGAATGGTGCAGGATCCCCTGCAAACATCTTTGTCTTCTTAAGGATAATTCCTGAACAGATAATTGCTGCAATACCTATGAAGTAAGCACCTGTTGAAATCCATGCACTTCCTCCAAAAATTGCACCTGCAATCATTGCTATGAATGGAACTTTGGCACCACAAGGGATAAAGGTGGTTGTCATAATTGTCATACGACGATCCCTTTCATTTTCAATTGTACGTGATGCCATAATTCCCGGAATACCGCAGCCTGTTCCAATCAATATAGGAATAAAACTCTTTCCTGATAAACCAAAACGTCGGAAAACTCTATCTAATACAAAAGCAACTCTAGCCATATATCCGCTTGCTTCTAAGAATGCAAGCAGGAAGAATAATACAAGCATCTGAGGAACGAATCCAAGTACCGCGCCAACTCCGGCAACAATACCGTCTAAGATAAGTCCCTTAAGCCAATCAGCGCAATTAATTGCGTCCAGGCCACTCTCAATAATTACTGGAATACCCGGAACCCATACACCATAATCAGCAGGATCCGGCTCTTCTATGCCATTCTTGTCGAGATATTCTACACCGTCAACATAGCTTGTGCCCCATTCATCATCCTTAGGTTCTTTTGGAGCATCCTTGTAATATACTGTGTAATCTGTCTCTTCAAGTGTCTCTTCATCAACAATCGTTGTCGTAACCTTTTCTTTTTCAGGAACATATGCTTTCAATTGGTCTACTGTAGTGTCTTCTTTGATTTCAACAAAGGCATTGGCCGCAACGAAAGCATTATTATATTCTTCTGCCTTCTCTTCATAAGCTGATGAACCTATGCCGAACAGATGCCATCCATCTCCGAACACACCATCATTAGCCCAGTCTGTAAGAGGTGCACCTACACCAACCATAGAAATCCAATATACTATGAACATTACAACGATAAAAATCGGTAGTCCAAGCCATCTGTTAGTTACAACTCTATCTATCTTGTCAGATGTGCTTAAAGTTTTATCATCTTTCTTCTTGTAAATGCCCTTTAATACATCGGCTATATATACATAACGCTCATTAGTAATAATACTCTCTGAATCGTCATCAAGCTCCTTCTCAGCAGCCTTAATATCTTCCTCAATATGTGACCTCTTGTCAGAAGGTATATTAAGTTGCTCTAGCACCTTCTCATCTCTCTCGAATACCTTGATTGCATACCATCTCTGTTGCTCTTCAGGCATATCATGAACAACAACTTCTTCAATATGAGCAAGTGCATGCTCAACCGGTCCCGAAAATGTATGCATAGGTATCTTCTTATCAGACTTTGCCACCTTAATAGCAAGCTCTGCAGCCTCTATTGTCATATCTCCTTTAAGGGCTGATATTTCAATTATTTCGCATCCTAATTCTCTAGATAATTCCTTAGTATTAATTGAGTCACCATTTTTTCTTACAACATCCATCATATTAATTGCAACAACAACCGGAATTCCAAGCTCAATAAGCTGTGTTGTAAGATAAAGGTTTCTCTCTAAGTTAGTTCCATCAACAATATTAAGAATTGCATCTGGTCTCTCTGATATTAGATAATTTCTTGCTACAACTTCCTCAAGTGTATATGGTGAAAGAGAATAAATACCTGGAAGGTCGATAATTTCTACATCATCATGCTTCTTAAGTTTTCCCTCTTTCTTCTCAACTGTTACTCCAGGCCAGTTACCAACGAACTGATTTGAGCCAGTAAGATTGTTAAATAGTGTTGTTTTTCCACTATTAGGATTACCTGCAAGTGCTATTTTGACACTCATTATTTCTCTCCTCCTTCTGACACCTCAATCATTTCGGCGTCTGCTTTTCTAAGTGATAATTCATAACCCCTTACTGTAATTTCAACAGGGTCTCCAAGAGGCGCAACTTTTCTCACATACACCTCTGTTCCTTTGGTGATTCCCATGTCCATAATTCTTCTCTTAACTGCTCCCTCTCCATGAAGCTTCGTGACTACTGCCGTGTTTCCAACATCAACATCTTTTAATGTGCTCATTTTTTCCTCCTGTATCACATTTTAAATCATAACTTTTCTTGCCATTTCCTCATTGATAGCAATTCTGGATTCTTTCACTTTGACTATTACATTTCCACCCATAATACTAATAAGAGTGGCGCTTCCACCAGGTGTAATACCCAGATTCTCAAGATGTCTCTTGACTTCAGGATTACCGCCCACCTTCTTAATAATATTCTCTTCTCCAGGGGATGCGTAGATAAGTGGCATCATCCGTTCACCTTCTTTCGTTTTCTGTTAGATATGACTAACCCATATTTATGATATGGGTTAGTATCACTAACATTAATAGCAGGAATATGGTTAGTCTGTTCTAACCAATAAGTTAATAAAGGGAGTTAGCCATTGCTAACCTAATATAGTTATACATGACTAACTCCATTTTGTCAACATTTTTTTTACTTCTTAATCTTTTTATAATATTTTCTTATACATTCATAAGTCTGATCACTTATAATATGCTCTATCTCACATGCCTCTCTTATGGCTTCCTCTTTATCAACACCTATTGTTATTAGCGCATCCGTAAGTAGTTTATGCTTATTATATACATTTTCTGCTACTTTTCTACCCTCATCTGTAAAGACAATAAAGCCATTATCATCTATCGTAATAAGATTATTTGCCCGAAGCTTCTTCATAGCAACACTAACACTAGGCTTGGATACATTAAGTTCATTCACTACATCGATTGAACGGGCATTACCTTTTTTTTCTTGAACAATAAGAATAGCTTCAAGATAGTCTTCTGCTGATTGATTATTCTTCATGTTATCTCTCCATTCTACAACTCCGAGAAGTCAGTATCCATATTAATATAAAACTTATACTCTGGCAACGCATCAACTATTTCTTTTGAAATGTCTTCAAACTCCTTTCTTCTGTCTTTTGCATCAAAGCTAATTATCATGTCAAATCTTACAGTTTTTTCTTCTTTATTATAATAAAAACCATGAATACCGTTGACATATTTATTCTTAGATGCAATTTCTGTAACCATTTTTCTTATCTCCATAGACTCATCATCAGAAGTATTATAAGAATAAATTCCTATAGCAGTAAGAATCACCCCGTGCTTCTCATATACCTTTGCTTGAATCTTTCTAAGAAGTATATCTATATCAACAGCACTGTAGGTATCTGGAACTTCAACATGGATAGAACCAATATGTGAATTAGGTCCATAGTTATTAAGAACCAAATCACATGCACCCTTAACTCCTTCAAAATCTGTTACTGTCTTCTTAATCTCCTTATCTAATTCAATATCATTGCGTTCCCCTAGAATCTGAGATATTGTCTCCTTCAGCATATCAAATCCTGATTTAATAATCACAATAGATATAACACCTGCAAGGTATGATTCTATATAAATATCTGTCGTTATGTAGAGAATAGCAGCAACGACCGTACCTGCGGATATAACAGCATCAAGAAGTGCATCTTTGCCGGAACCTATTAATGCATCGGAATTGACTTTTTTTCCAACACTTTTAACATATAGACCAAGTACAATCTTAACAAGAACTGCCACTATAATTATAATCAGAGATACCATACTGTATTCTGGCTCTTGTGGCTCTATAATCTTCTTTATTGATTCTATAAGCGCAGTTACACCGGCGTATAATACGAGTCCACCAATTATGAGAGCACTTATATATTCAACTCTGCCATGCCCAAAAGGATGCTTCTTATCAGGTTGCTTTCCTGCCAGTTTTGTACCTACAATTGTAACTATTGAACTGGTGGCATCGGTTATATTGTTAAGAGCATCCATTGTAATTGATACTGAGTGGCTAACAAAACCAATAATAGCCTTAAATAATGCCAAAAGAATATTAGCAACGATACCAATAATACTTGTTACTATTATTCTCTTTGCTCTCTCTTTTCTACTCATACTACTTCACTTCCGCAATTCTTAGGGGTATTTCTATGGTTACTCTCGTACCCTTTCCTATTTTACTATCTATCTTAATGGTGCCATCCATACTATCAAGGATTCTCTTAACAATACTCATACCATAACGGGTACTATTATCATTTACATCCAGTTTGTCATTACCTTCTTCAAGTAAGTCGAACATATGCTCCTTTATCTCTTCAGGTATACCAACACCCTTATCTTCAACAACGAGACGATATCTTGCATACCCCTCCTTATCAGATGTAATCTCAGAAAGAATACAACTTACGATTCCACCGGGCTTTGAATATCTTACAGCCCCGGAAAGGAGCGTCATTGTAATCTGTCTTAATCTTATCTCATCCGCATATACAATGTAATGTGTAATATCCTTTTCATCTATTACAATTCTAATATCCTTATCTTTTATAAGACCTGGAATTACTTTTCTTATACTCTTCGCATTATCTCTGATGTCCATAACAGACTCTGTTATGTCAATATCTTCCTTATCCATGAATAACATTTTTCTTGCGTCACTTATGAGACTTTCAAGGAATATCCCACTATTCTTTGCTCCCTTAAGATATCCAAACAACTCTCTTTCATCATCAATACTATTAACTGCAAGATCAATATTTCTTGTAACTTCACTAACGCTACTTGATATGTCATTAGATACTTCGAACAAGAATCTTGCCCGGGCTTTATTTGCTTTATGAGACAAATCAACTTCCTTAGACAGACTCTTTCTTACTTCTTCCAACTCATTTGCCTTCTTCCTTAATATAATGGCATATATAAGAATTGTAAGAACTGCAATGGCATATATAATTACAATAGCAAGAATCAATGGCGATTCATATTCCTGAATCTTTTTTACAGAATTATCAAGCTTATTGAGTGGCACTCCACGTGATACAATCCAATTATAATCAGGATACAAGGAAGAATATGTAAGCTTCATAGTATCCATATCAGAATAAAGCTCTTTGAAGGAATAATTAAGGAATATATGTCCTTCTCTCTTAATTCCCTCCAGCTCTTCTTCATAGGGATGATTCCCTCTAGAATCGGTAGTAAACGTAGAAAGCATCGTCCCTTCCGTATCCTTTAAATTAGGATGGATTAATCTAATAGCATACTTATCTCCACCATCATAATCAAATACTTCCTGAACCCAGATATATGAATCATCTGTATAGTTCATTTTATATATGAAATCCCTAAGCCATACTATAACTTCATCCTTTATCTTCTCCTCAGAATAATCGGGATGTTCTGCTCTAATCTGCGTTCTCATATTATCAATATGTATCTTGGTATTCTCTACAGAATCCTGTAAGACATCCTTCTTTGCATCATATACCGTCTGATAGAGACTCTTTTTAATTACTGTTGTAATAAATACAGCTCCCGCAACAACAATAATTGTTGCGAGAGTTAGAATTACAATTGCTGTTATTATCTTTTTCTTACTAAAGGACTTATTCATCACCTAATCCCTTGACTCTATGACAATAGCGACACCGTTATTAACTACTATCTTAGCTTCATCATCTTCAATAACATTACTTATACCAAGAGACAGATTAGTCTTCATATGTCTGTTCTCTACATTGAACCTAAATCCAGTAAGTGTTACATATGTATCGTCAGTATAAGGAATAATAGATACAAAATCTCCGAATTGCTCTTTCTTCTTGATTATCATTTCATCCTTAACAAGACTAATCTTATTGTGTTCATCCATAAGAATAATATTATATCCGGATAATACACCAAGACCAAGGATTGCTACATTGCCAAGGACATGGTCAATCCTTGTACCTGTTGCGCCAAGAAGTACAATATCTCCTCTTAGATATCTCATTGCAAATCTTACAGCCTCTTCCGTATCAGTCTGGTCTTTATGTACATCAAGCTGTCTTATATGATATGGAAGTACGTCAAATACAAATGGCTCCTCATCATCGCTCTTCTTAACCTTCTTACGTGGCTCAAGTCCTATAGCCATTCTTGCTTCATCAGATACGGAATCAAAATCGCCAATTACTTCATCTGGATTAATCTTTAAGCGAAGAAGACATTCCAAACCTCTGTCTACTGCCAGAAGATAGATACCTTCCTTCTTGTTACCTTTCTTGTCACATAGAAGATTTTTAACAAATTCATCATCTACATGACCTCCCGCAATAATATAAATTCTTTCATCAGACATAGCAAAATCCCTCCTCTTATATAGTTTTATAATATATGATATTACATTTTATCCCTAAATGCTCTGACATTAGCTTCTGCATCCCCATTAAACACTGCAGAGCCGGCAACAATTATATTAGCTCCAGCATCAATAATATCAGATACATTATCAAGATTAACGCCACCGTCAACCTCTATATCAACATTAAGTCCTCTCTCATCTATCATGGACTTAAGTGTCTTAATCTTATCAATGGAATAAGGTATGAACTTCTGTCCACCAAATCCCGGATTAACCGACATAATAAGCACCATATCAAGCCTGGGCAATATGTATTCAATACATTCAAGTGATGTGGCAGGATTAAGTGCTACAGCAGCCATTACTGACTGAGACTTAATCAGTTCCACCGTCCTGTCAAGATGCTTACAAGCCTCAGCGTGTACAGTTATAATATCCGCACCAGCCTTGGCAAATTCTACAATATACCTGTCTGGATCTTCAATCATAAGATGTACATCTAACACCTTATCAGTGTATTTCCTTATGGACTTTACAACCGGCATTCCAATTGTAATGCTTGGCACAAACATGCCATCCATTACATCAATATGAATATATTCTGCACCAGCTTCATCTACTACTCTTATATCTTCACCCAACCTACCAAAATCACTGGATAGAATTGATGGTGACAAGCAGTTAGTCATGTTTAATCCTCCTAATATATTATGTATTGTAAATGTGTATTAAAACCTAATACTTAGGCTTCTTATCCAGTTCTTCGTATAGCTTTACATAATTATCATAACGAACCTTAGATAATACTCCCTGTTCTACACATCTTTTCACTTCGCAGTCTGGTTCGTTTATATGGGCACATCCTGCAAATCTGCATTTAACAGAGAGACGTAAAAACTCTGGATAACATTCCCCCAAGTCTTCCTTCGTAAATCCCGGAATATCCATTGTAGAGAAACCGGGCGTATCTACTATATAACTGGGTTCTTCTATATCCAGCATAATAAGTTCTGAGTGCCTTGTAGTATGCTTTCCTCTTCCTAACTTCTTACTAATCTCACCGGTTTCCATTAAGATATTTGATTGCAATGTATTAATAAGTGAAGACTTACCCGCACCTGACGGTCCCGCAACTGTACTTGTCTTACCGCTAAGAATTGTTATAAGTTCATCATGACCATCCCTGGTTTTTGCACTAGTGTTAATAATGCTATAACCTGTTTCTTTATATATCTCTTCTAATTCTCTAACATAACCAGCTTCACACAAATCAACTTTATTAAAGCAGATAACCACAGGTACATCCTGATACTCCATCATAACAAGAAATCTGTCTAATAGATTGAAATTAGGCTTTGGATTCATTGCAGAGAATATAACAAGTGCCTGATCCACGTTACTTACAGCTGGTCTGATAAGTGAATTCTTTCTCTCATAGATATTAATAATATTACCTTCTTTATCATCTTCAGATAAAACCTCAATATCTACCTTGTCACCTACAAGGGGCTTCATTTTCTCTTTTCGAAACACTCCCTTTGCCTTACATTCGTATATGCCATATCCCTTAATATGTACATAATAGAAACCTGCAATTCCTTTAATTATCTTACCTGTCACTAAAATCCTTTCTTACCACTTACATTGGAGTGAAATTTACTGCCTCTGAGGAGCCATTAGGATAATATAATGTTCCCGTACTTGTTGTAATATTACTTACTGAGAATGATTCAGTTTGATTATCGCCTAAGTTCTTAGTCGTATATAATGTACTTCCGTTAGCATCCTTCAACGAACCAACACCCGGACCCGTTACACTTCCAGAATATCTATAATAAGTTGTCTTCTTACCAGAACTAACTGTGATATTAACAGTTGTTCCCTTCTCTACATATTTACCAGAATCAATACTCTGACTAATTACATTGCCACTTGCCACAGAATCAGAACTCTCTGTTGATACAGTTACATTAAGTCCTGCTGCACTTAAAGCTGCTGTTGCAGAAGACTGGCTCTGTCCTACAACTGATGGGACTTTCGCCTTCTCTGAGCCCTGACTTACTGTAATTGTTATAGTATCGCCAGACTTAGCTTTAGAATTGGCACCTGGGCTTTGGTTAATAACTTTGCCCTGTTCCTTGTCGCTGTATTCATAATTAACAGTATGCTTAAATCCAGCCGCTTTAATTGCATTAATTGCAGAAGATTCTGTCTGCCCGACTACATTTGGCACGTCAGTGTCTCCTTTACCGGTACTTATCTGAAGCGTAACGGTGGAATTTGCAGGTATTTTATCACCTTTCTTAACATTCTTACCATCATAGACTACTCCGCATACCTGTCCTTCAGGATATTGGTCTGAAGCCACTTCTTCTTTCTTGTATCCAAGCTTCAATTCCTTAAGTTTGTTAATAGCTTCTTTCTCAGTCAGGCCTGTCAAGTCAACCATTGTAACCTGTTCGCTTTCCTGATTACTATCTCCACCGAAGAATTTCCACCAGCCGAATCCACTTCCAATAAAGTAGACAAGTACACCAACAACTACGACAGCTGCAATAATAGCCATTATAGTAATTGCCTTATCCATCTTAGGATTAACCTTTCCTTCAACAGACTTCTCATCATCTTCATCAATCTTCTTAGGCGTTGCCTTATCGTCAATTACTCCTGCTTCTTTCTTGATTGCATCTAACTCTTCTGCTGTGATAACGCGTGTACTCTCAACATTGTCAACCGCTCCAGCAATTACAACGAAATCTTCGTCCGGATTAACCAATGCCTTCTTAAGATCAAGAAGAAGGTCTTCCATATTCTCGTATCTCTTGTCTGTACTCTTCATTGTACATTTCAAGATAATCTTCTCAACACTAATTGGAATATCTTCCACATAATGAGATGGTGGAACAATATCAGATTGTAAATGTTGTATTGCAATTGCAACTGTGGTATCACCATCGTATGGCACACGACCGGTAATCATTTCATACATAACAATACCAAGGGAATAGATATCAGTCTGGCAATTAACCATTCCGTTTCTAGCCTGCTCTGGTGATGTGTAATGAACTGAACCCATTACTTCAGCATTTATAGTATTAGAAGATACAGCTTTAGCAATACCAAAGTCTGTAACCTTGACTTTACCCTCCTTAGAAATAATTACATTCTGTGGCTTAATATCTCTGTGAATAATGCCTTTCTCGTGAGCTGCCTGAATACCACGTCCCACTTGTATTGCAATAGATAGAACCTCCTTATAATTAAGGCGTTCTTTTCTCTCAATATATGATTTTAATGTAATACCTTCGATGTATTCCATAATAATGAAATAGAGTCCATCTTCAGAGCCTACATCATAGATATTAACAATATTCGGATGCTCTAATACTGCAGCCGATTGAGCTTCTCTTCTGAATTTTGTGACAAAGCTCATATCTTCCGTAAATTCTTTCTTAAGTACCTTAATAGCAACTTCCCTATTAAGTACATGATCTTTTGCTTTATATACGTCAGACATTCCACCTGCGCCAACAGACTCAAGTATCTCATATCTGTCTTGTAGATACATTCCTTTTTGCAACATCATAAATCTCCATTTCTAATCCTATTCCTGCTTAAATCTCATTCTTTATTCTTCGTAAGGTTCAACAACAATTGCTGAAATATTGTCAAGCCCGCCTTTTCTGTTAGCCAGACTAACAAGCACGCTTGCCTTGGTCTTAGCATCATCGTTGCCTGTAAGTTGAGCAAAAAGCTCATTATCATCAAGCATATTAGTAAGACCATCAGAACAAAGAATAAATTGTTCAAAATTATTATTAGAGACTTCAAAGAAATCAATATTAACATCAGGTTCAACACCTATTGCTCTTGTAATGGCATTTCTCTTAGGATGTCTCTTAGGGTCAAATGTGCCCATTCTGCCACTTCTCATCATTTCCTGGACAAGTGAATGGTCTTTTGTTATCTGACAGATTGTTGAATCATTGGCAACATATAACCTTGAATCACCAACATTTGCAACATACAACTTCTTATCGCTAATAGTGGCACATACAAATGTTGTTCCCATTCCTTTCTTGGCAGGATCCCCAATGGACTCCTCGTATAATACTGTATTTGCTTTTTTGATTGCCTGATCAAGAATAGCAACAGGTTTGCTTTCGTCAGATGTCTCAATCTCAGAAATAGCAGTCATTACCGCCTTTCGAGAAGCATAATCTCCAGCATTATGTCCTCCCATGCCATCTGCAACGATGAAAAGGTTAGGTAGTATTCCTACACTATCACCTGATGCATAGACATAATCCTGATTCTCAGTACGGGTAACTCCCGTATCAGTCAAAGCATAATATCTCATTATAATCCTTCCTTCAACTTCTTTCTTCTAAGCTGTCCACAGGCCCCATCAATATCACGACCCATTTCTCTTCTAATAGTAACATTTATAGCGTTTTTTTCAAGTTTTTTCTTGAATCTTAACACCCCTTCATTACTTGTGGAATTGTAATTTCTCTCACTTATGGGATTTACAGGGATAAGATTAATGTGACAAGGGCAATTACCTATTAATTTAGTGAGATTCTTTGCATCTAAGTCACTGTCATTTACACCTGCAATAAGGGTATATTCATATGTTATTCTTCTACCTGTTGAATTAGCATAGTATTTCATGGCTTCAACAACTTCATTAATATCGTAACTATTAGCAACAGGCATTATCTCCAGCCTCTTCTCCTGGGTTGATGCATGAAGAGAAAGTGCTAGTGTTATTGTAAGTTCCTCTTTTGCCAAATCATATATTCTTGGGACAATTCCACATGTTGATACAGTAATATTTCTCTGGGAAATGTTATATCCGTCCTCATTTGTAAGTAAATCAATAAACTTAACCAGATTATCATAATTATCAAGAGGCTCACCTGTTCCCATTACAACCACATTACTGATTCTCTCATCTACGTCCTTAGATATGGCGTAGATCTGGTCTAACATCTCAGAAGGCTTAAGATTTCTTACAAATCCATCTATGGTGGATGCACAGAAACGACATCCCATCTTGCATCCTACTTGCGATGATATGCATACGCTTAGCCCATGCTTATACCTCATAAGTACAGATTCAACCATATTACCATCAGACAGGGCGAACAAATACTTTCTTGTACCATCTTCCTTAGATATCTGAATTTCTTTTATTTCGAGACTCACATACTCGGTTGTATCTCTAAGTTTGTTTCTAAAATCTTTAGAGAGATTAGTCATTTCATCATAACTTCTTGCAAGATGAATATGCATCCATTCATATATCTGTTTTGCACGAAAGTTCTTCTCGCCAATAGACAACATATACTGCGTTAATTCTTTAATTGTCATAGATTTGATATCTATAGACATTATAATACTCCTACTGTTTCATCTTATGAATTTCTCTTCATAACAGCTATATAGAAACCATCCTGCTTCTTATCAGGTAGGAATTGCGTCTCTTCTACAAGTGAGAAATTGCCGTTACTTTCAAGAAACGTCCTTACATTGTCCTGATTCTCAGCCCTGCTTATTGTACAAGTGGAATAGATAAGGGTACCACAAGGCTTTACATAATTTTTGCAAATGTTTAATATATCTTTTTGAAGCAATGAAAGGCTTTCTATGTCTTTCTTATTAATTCTTGATTTAATATCAGGTTTCTTTCCGATTATTCCAAGGCCAGAACAAGGCAGGTCTGCTATAACAATATCAGCTTTATCAATAAGCTTTTCATCAAGAACCCTTGCGTCTTTTATTTCCGCTGTTATATTAGAAAGCCCCGTTCTATCTATATTATCTCTGATAAGATTAACTTTTTCTTCTGATATATCGTATGAGAATACGTGCCCTTTATGTGTCAATTTATCTTCTTTGGCTTTTTCTATATCTTTATCTTCTAAAACATACAAAAGTTCAGCAATATGAAGGCTCTTTCCACCGGGTGCAGCACATACATCTAATACTATATCCCCCGGTTTTACAGGTGTTATCTCACCCACCATCATGGAACTTAGATCCTGAACATAGAAAAGCCCGTCTTTGAATGCATTGAGTTTATTAAGATAATCAACATCTTCTATATAGAAGCCATATTTCACATCTTCTATTGGATTAACCTTTATTCCCTCTTTTTCAAGGGAAGTTTTGAGTTTTTCCGGTGTGCATTTCGTAAGGTTAGTTCTAATTGTTATTAAATTAGTATCAAGAAAGGCAGAGCATATATCACTTGCACATCCATATTCTTCATCAAACTTATCATAAAGCCACTTTGGCATGGAGAATATTTCATTTTCAGTAAGACTTACCTTCTCAAATTCATCCCGAATCATATTTCTTAAGATTCCATTAACGAATCCTTTAAGTCTTGAAGGTGCCTTCTTAGAAGACAGCTTAACATATTCATTAACTGTAGCCGACTCAGGAATAGAGTCCATATATCTAAGTTCATATACCGCCATGCGAAGTATATTTCTTATATTAGGATTTAATTTGTTGATTTTTGTTGTTGAATATGTAGAAATAATAGCATCAAGCTCAATAAATCTTTCAACGACACCCCTTGATATGCGAGAGATGTAACTTCTCTTGTTCTTCTCAAGATACTGGTATCTTCTAAGAGTATCAGCCAAAGCATCTGTTAGATACTTCCCGTTTTCTAACACATGAGACACTATATCAAAGGCTACTCTTCTAAGGTTTACATTATTATCAGGCATTACAATCCCAGCTCCTCCCCAGGGAGTATCTTATTACCAAGAAGAAATGAGGATATATCCATTCTCTTCTTTCCTTCTAACTGAATCTCCTCAAGACTTAAGATCCCATCCCCTGTTTTCACATAAAGAGACTTCTTATTAACAAAACATACTAAGCCTGTAGTAAATTGGGATAAATCTATATCAAGATTAGTAATCTCTCTTTCGCTCACGACACGGCTTTTCCATATCTTTAGATTCTTGCCCTTATATGAAGTATAAGCACTAGGCCATGGATTAAGACCTCTTACATACCTTTCTATCTTAGATGCAGAATCATTCCAATTGATTAATCCAAGACTTTTATTAATCATACCTACATGAGTTGCTTCATTTTCATCTTGTGGAATCGGCGTAATATCCTCTATTCTATCAATTGTTTCAACACAAGCCCGGGCACCAATTGTAGCAAGGTTATCAAATAAGCTTCCTCCAGTCTCAGTGCCATCTAGTTCTACTTCTCTTGTAAGAAGAATGTCTCCATCATCAAGCCCGACTCCCATCTGCATAATTGTGACCCCGGTCTTATCTTCTCCATTAAGAATTGCCCATTGAATCGGCGCCGCCCCTCTGTACTTTGGAAGAAGAGATGCATGAACATTAATGCAACCGTATGTCGGCATTTCTAATATTTCCTTTGGAAGAATTTGCCCAAATGCAGCTACAACCATAATATCAACGTCATATTTCTTAAGATAATCTATAGAGCCCCGGTCTTTTATTTTCTTAGGCTGATATACTTCTATATCATGTTCTATCGCCCATGATTTCACCGGACTAGGTAAAAGCTTACCACTTCTCCCCCTTGGCTTATCAGGTTGTGTTATAATAAGCTCTATATCGTGACCTGCTTTATTCAGTTCATCTAATGTAAACACTGCAAAATCCGGTGTTCCCATAAATATTATCTTCATATATTTTCATCCTGCTCTTCATATGTTACTTCCATCAAGTCTCCTTCTACGATTTCTGTATACACATGTCCATCTAAGTGGTCTATCTCGTGTAAGAGCGCCCTTGCCAGAAGCTCCTCTCCCTCTATCTCAAATTCTTCCATCTTCTCGTTGAAGGCTTTAACCTTGACATGATTAGGTCTTGTTACAATACCAACCTTGCCCGGCACGCTAAGACAGCCTTCCTGTCCTCTTTGCTCTCCGCTAGTCTCAATAACTTCTGGATTGACGAGAATTATTGGACCTTCTCCCACATCCACAACGGCAATTCGTCTAAGTACACCTACCTGTGGTGCAGCAAGGCCTACGCCGTCGGCATCATGCATAGTTTCGAGCATATCCTCTATTAATTCTTCCAATCTTGGAGTGATTTCTTTGACGACTCTGCATTTCTTATTAAGAATTTCGTCACCCTCTAATCTGATTTGTCTTATAGCCATTTTGTTCTCCTTATATGTAGTATATATCTGAATCTATAGGTCTAAGTACCTCTTCTCGACTTAGGAATGTCGTCGAAGAGGTCTTAGACCTATAGATTTTGCCTACTTACTATTATCTAAGTACCTCTTATATCATATTAACCGGGTCGAAGTCGAAGAATACATACGTCTTACTGTAGTCATTATTATCTAACAGGTACTTCTCTACCACATCTTTTATTTCTACAAGGAAGTCATAATCCTTGTCTTTAATATATATAATCTTCCTGTATATATCATTAATCTTCTTAATTGCTGCATCTTGCGGTCCAAGTAGCTTCACATTATCAAATCTACTCTTTATAAGTTCTGCTATGGCACCAGACTGCCCATCTGACTGTTTCTCATCTTCTGATTGTATAAGCATAAGAAGCATATGAGATACGGGAGGATAGTTCATAAGTTCTCTATATACAATCTCTTTATTGTAGAATTCTTCGTAGTCCTGGTTACCTGAGGCTATTATACTATAATTATCCGGTTCATAAGTCTGTATTATTGCCTTTCCTTTCTTGTCACCGCGTCCAGCCCTTCCCACAGCCTGAGTAAGAAGCTGAAATGTCCTCTCCCCACTTCTGTAATCTGGAATATTAAGAGACATATCTGCAGCCAAAGCCCCTACAAGTGTCACATTGGAAAAATCATGACCTTTTACAATCATCTGTGTCCCGACTAAGATATCTGCCTCTCTATTGGCGAATTTCTCTAATATAGCTTCATGACCGGATTTTCCCTTAGTTGTATCCATATCCATTCGAAGGACATTTGCATTGGGAAATTCTAAAGATACAAGTTCTTCTACCTTCTCGGTTCCTATATTAAAGCCTCCTATTCTTTTAGAGCCACACTCAGGACAGACATTCGGCTTATCTATAGTATATCCGCAATAATGACAATGCATCCTATTATCCCTATGAAGACTTAGGGATACATCACAATGAGGACATTTAAGAGTTTTACCACATTCTCTGCAGCTTAGACATCCAAGCATCCCACGCCGGTTAATAAAAAGCATAACCTGTTCATGACGACTAAGCCTATCTTCAATTAAATCATGTAGCCTTCTGCTTATAATAGATGTATTGCCACTTCGAAGTTCATTTCGCATATCAACAATTTCACAATCAGCAAGAGCCTTATCACTTACACGGCTCATAAGCTTAAGCAGCCTATATTCTCCCCGAAGCGCCTTCATGTAACTATCAATGGAGGGTGTTGCCGAACCAAGGACTACGCTGGCACCGGCTAGTCTTGCCCTCTCTATAGCAGTTTGAACCGCATGATACTTAGGTACATTATCGGATTTGTAGGTTGACTCATGCTCTTCATCTATTACAATAAGACCTAAGTCGCAAAATGGTGTAAACAGAGCGGAACGAGGTCCTACAATTATCTTGATATCACCATTTCTCGCTCTCTTAAACTGGTCGAATCGTTCGGCTTTGCTCATTCTGGAATTGAGAATAGATACCTTGTCCCCGAATCTATTATAGAAACGCATAACTGTCTGATATGTTAATGCGATTTCAGGAATCAGCACAATAGCGCTTTTATTACATGACAAGACATATTCTATCATTTCCATATAACATACAGTCTTACCGGAGCCTGTGACCCCATACAATAGATAAGTGCCGAAATCACCGGCACTGTAGTCACTTTTAAATCTGTTACATATTAAGAGTTGTTCTTCATTTAGCTCAAATTTCTTCTCGTTTTGCTTAAAATGTGTAACAGGATTTCTATATGTATTTTCAATTCTTATAGTAACAAAAGAATTCTTTTCAAAATCTCTTATAGTATTAGCGCTAATATTAAGCTTCTTTGTAATTACTTCCCATGGAATCTCATCATCTTCCATAAGTGCAAGAAAAAGCCTCTCTTTACTTATACTATGACGACTTCTGCTTATAAGCGTATTATATTCATCTATTAATTCCTGCTTTGTAAGATTAAGAACTACAGTCTTTTTTTCAATGGGCTTACTCTTTTCCTTTATGGGAAGAACAGTTTTAAGAGCCTGGTTCATGGTAGAACCGTAATTTCTCTTCATCCATCCGGCAAGCTTAATTAACTGTCCATCAATGCTGGTGGAATTATCAACAATTCTTATTACTTCCTTTAACTTAGACTTGTCATACAAGGGTTTTTCAGATAATCCAACTACATAACCTGTTATCTCTCTATTTCCTCTGCCAAAGGGTATAACAACCTGCATTCCCTCTATAAGGATATTGGATAACTTATCCGGTATCTTGTATTGAAATGTTTTATCAAGTTTTTCATGTGATATATCAACTACTACATCGCAATAATCCATATAATCTCCAGAATCTATCCTATTAAAGGGTTATTTTCCTGCCATCCCTAGAAGACAATTCCTTGTGAAACTCACTAATCCCCTTAGCCAAATCTCTAACCACTTCTCTTTCGTCTAAATGGTGCTTCTTGCCATTAATTATCTGATAATCCTCGTGTCCTTTTCCTGCAAGTACTATAAGGTCGCCCTTCTTAGCATTTAGCATAGCATATCCTATAGCTTCTATTCTATCTTCTATAACTATGAATTTATCAAGCTTAATATCAATATTTCTTATATGACGCAGCACTTCCTCTTCGGATAAATCATTCATATCTTCGCAGTCTTCTCCATTAAGTCCCATGGAAAAACCTGCAAGTATATCCCTAATGATTAAATAAGGCTCTTCATCTCTTGGGTTATCGGATGTAATAATAGAATAATCCGCATATCTTGCAGCTACAGAACCCATGGTATAACGTCTGCCCTTAGCTCTATTGCCACCGGCTCCAAATAATACAACAAGCCTCTTGGGATTATACTCTCTAAGACTTTCAAGAAGCGCCTTAAGACTCATGGCATTATGAGCATAATCAATCATAAGTGTATACTCACCAGGGACATCTAGCATCTCTATTCTACCCTTTACTTTAGCATTCTCTATAGCCTGTCTTGTTATATCAATATCAACTCCAAGCCTGTTACAGATTGCAATGGCACACAAAGAATTATAGGCACTAAATCTTCCAGGCATATTAACTTTAACATGGAAGCTCTGACTACCTTTCACTTTGTAATTTACTGAGAGATTGCCCTTATCATTAATAAGCTTCATATCATATGCTATCAAGTCATTATTATCGTTAAAGCCATATGTTAACATATCACATTTTGTACGATTAATAATGTAATCAGCATGTAAGTCATCACCATTTATTATGGCATAACGACATCTATCAAAAAGCATACTCTTGCATTCTAAGTAATTCTCAAAGTCAGGATGTTCATTCGGACCTATATGGTCTTTGGAAATGTTGGTAAAAATCCCGATTTCAAAAGTAAATCCATCTACTCTTCTTCTAAGAAATGCCTGTGAAGAAACTTCCATCACGCATACATCTACACCCTTATCAACCATTGTTGCAAAATGCTCTTGAAGAAGAATAGGTCCCGGGGTTGTATTAACAGAAGGAATATGAATATCTGCATATGTAATCTCTATTGTACCCACAAGTCCTACACTAAAACCTGCATGCTCAAGTACAGACTTAACCATATATGTGGTCGTTGTCTTGCCCTTAGTTCCAGTAATTCCAATTACTTTAATCTTATCAGCAGGATTGTCATAATACTCTGCCGCAATAATACAAAGAGCTTCTTCCGTATTATCTACTCCAATTATTGTAGCTCTCGTCTTGTTATTCTCTAAATACTCAATAGCGCTTTTATTATTCTTATCAATTACAATTGCTTTAGCGCCTTTTTCTATAATTTCATGCAAATGCTCATGGGAATCATATGCAGAACCCTTAATACAAACAAAAAGGCAGTCGTCTACTACCTTTCTTGTATCTTCAACCAGTTCACTTATCTTGCCAAATGTTCTGCCTTTAATTAATTCATAATTTAATTTTCTTATTAGCTTGTTAAGACTCTTAATATTATTCATTAATTTCACCCCACATCGCTACTTCCCTTTGGGAGAATATTTTTCCTCACAATATTGACAGCGATATAATTTCAAATCCTCATCACATAATACAAAAACCTGATCCAATCCCTGTTCAATACTCGTAATACATCTTGGATTTCTGCACTTTATTACATTTTTAATCTTCTTGGGAAGTTTAAGTATTTTCTTATCAACAATTTTGTCCTTGTGTATTACATTGACAGTAATACTGTGATCAATATAACCTAATATATCAAGATCTATAGCGTCCAGGTCGCATTCTAATTTGATAATGTCTTTTCGTCCCATCTTAGAACTTTCCACATTCATTATCATAGCAACTGTACCGCTAAAGTCTTCAAGATGGAGATGGTGATATATCTCCATTGATTGTCCTGCTTTGATATGATCTAATACATATCCTTCGTGAATTCCACTAATATTAAGCATATGTTCCTCCATAAGTTATCCTCTATACAAGTTATGGCGATATATTCACCCTCATACCAATTCCAACAAAGTCAGAATCAGTGCCATTCTTATATAGACGCCATATTGAGCCTGCTTAAAGTATGCAGCTCTTGGGTCATCATCAACTTCTACCGATATCTCATTTACTCTGGGAAGAGGATGCAGTACTAGCATATCCGATTTTGCCAACTTCATCTTGTCTTCGTCTAAGATATAGAATCCCTTCATACGAAGGTATTCTTCTTCATTGAAGAAACGCTCCTGCTGCACTCTTGTCATATAGAGTATATCAAGACTTGGCATAGCATCTTCAAGTCTCTCTAATTCCTTATATGGGATATTATTTTTCTCAAGTACATCTTCCCTAATATAGTCTGGAACTCTAAGCTCTTTTGGCGAGATAAGGACGAATTTAATACCCTCGTATCTTACAAGGGCATTGATAAGAGAATGAACTGTACGACCGAACTTAAGATCACCACAAAGACCTATTGTCATATTGCCTATCTTACCGTTAAGAGACCTGATAGTAAGAAGATCGGTAAGTGTCTGTGTGGGATGCTCATGTCCTCCGTCACCAGCATTTATCACGGGAATAAGCGACTTCTTAGAAGCCACTAGAGGGGCACCCTCCTTTGGATGTCTCATTGCACATATATTAGCATAGCATGATATTACACGAATAGTATCCGATACCGATTCACCCTTAGCCGCGGAACTGGAATCGGCACTTGCAAAACCAAGCACCTGACCGCCAAGATTAATCATAGCAGCTTCAAAGGAAAGCCTCGTTCTTGTGCTTGGCTCATAAAAGCATGTTGCAAGGGTCTTGCCCTCACAGACCTTACTATATCTATCAGGATTTTTCTCGATATCATTGGCAAGGTCCATAAGGGTCTCTAGTTCTTCTACTGTAAAGTCCATAGGGCTCATAAGATGTCGCATATGTTATCTCCTGTATATATCCTTAATAATGTGTTCTATATCTCAGTTTCCTAACATGATACCATAAAACATATAAAAATAAAACTGATATGACTATTATTTATCGCAGTCCGAACATCGGCATCAGAACAACATTTACAGTCTGTATATCTGATGTTAGTACTTCTACTCCCTGGTCATTAATGTACGACGACACAAGAAGTATCTGATACTGAACCTGTCCATTTGCCTTCACTTCACTATAAGACACATTTTCTATCTTATAATCCTTAGCCTTCTCAGCATCTTCAATCATTCCTTGCCAATCACCATCCTTATAAATATGAACAAGATATTTTCTATTAATCTTAGAATTAGTAGTATCATCATTGATTCGGTAGTTAATATCAATATTATTACCACCGTCTCCTCTATCTTCTAGATAAATAGTAGTAGTCTTACCATTTCGGACAGCATCCTGATTAGTAATTGTTATATACGGATCAGAAGCACTTGAACGATAAGATGCAACCATGGTATTAACAAAGAGCTTCTTCTCGTTCTCTGTAAGTCCTCCACTATGACCTACTCCAGTATATGTAATATTACCCTTTGTATAAATGTAATAGTTATTACGGCAATCCTGATTTCTACCCTGATACATTCTACCACCAGCTAAGTTATACCATATAAGAACATCTCCTTCTTCATCATATTCCAAGTCTAATTGGTAGTTCTGGGTATGGGTCTGTGCTACATCAAGAGTCTTAGGTATTGCATAAGGGTACTTTGTAATCTGTCCCTCATTAACAGATTGCACTTTGTATGTCTCAAAGGTGCTGGTCTGCCATACAAGATCTTTTCTATTAAGATTAACCGCCCTATCTAACTTATCTAAGAAAGAATTATTATTTCGATCGTAATTAATAGTACTATAATATAGCATAGAACGAGTAGAATTATCCTGAATAATTCCTGCCGGCTTATTAGTATATTTACCGTCTAGTACTCCATCCTTCTTATCATAGTATTCTCTAATTACATTAATTGGAGTATTAAGCCATATCTCTTGATTATTATCATATGTATAATTACTATCCCCAAATACACCATAGGTATACGTATGCTTATCATATATTGGTGTATTCGCCTTATTATCTTTATTCTGCATGAAGTAATCTACATTAGTATCTCCCGCACCTACAGCTTTGTATTCTCGAATAGATGTAAATATCTTGAATATATCGCTTGGTTCAAATGTTAAATTATCGCCACGCAAACTGTAATCCAGATATGAATAATCATTCTTATGTTCTTCGTCTGAATCAGCTTTATAATACTTCCTAAGTTGTCCTGATATATCTCTTAGATAGTAGCGCACATCTGACTGAATAATAGAATCAGTATTAGAATTATCAGTCATATCCATTATTCCCATGGATGCATCTTCACATAAGTCATGGCTTAAGATAACCGATTTACCGGCTTCTCTAAATTTCTCAAATCCATAGATATAATTCTCATTATTGGTAAATTTGGCCATATCTTGAAAACCAATAATAATCATATCATATTTCATAAGAGCCGATGCCCATTCATCTCTGTTGTTTCCATAGACTTGTTTCCAATAGTCATTATCCATAAAATCAACTTGTATATTAAAGTCTTTCACATACTGCTCACTATATAGATTAGACATTTCCTGATTATTAATAAATGTTGCGTTAGGCGTAATATTACCATACCAATTATCAAGCTTGAAACGATAATGATTAGCAAAGCAGACAGACAGATCATCGAAACCATTTCCACTCATATTAGGATTAGGATTCATCTGTAACACATTGATTACTGTACGTTCCTTAGCCGGTATTCTTGTATAACCAATTTGGCTAAATCTTATTGAATCATTTCCCTGTTTGTAGATTTCTAACTTCCAAGGAATAAGTCCCACATCTGATGGTGGAAGTATTCTTGTAACAAGATATGTATGGCCATTATAAAGAACCCCATCCGTAACATTAGCTTTACTTGTCTCATCAAATATTATTAGATTGTTAGACTTCTCTGAATCATAACTCTTGGTATCTCCAGTAGCTATTCTTTCTTTCTCATGGTTAATACAGCCTTCAAATATACCATTTCCATTACTATCAGTGTAAAGGTTTACACCATAAGTAGACCTATCATTACCATTTAGGACAAAATGATATTGAAGTACATTGTTACCAGCACTATCCATTTGGTTATTAGAATTATTATTATTATATTCAACTGGAAGTCCGGGCATATTACCAACTGTATTAGTAAATGTTGCAGAGAGATTGTCAGATATCATCTCTGATTTTACCTTATTGGCTTTCTTATTAACATCAACACCATTGATATATTTGTGTACAGTAGATTTCTCTTGAACATTCATATTGGCAAGTTTATAGATAAATGAACTTTTATCAATCTTGTATGCACTAACGTATTCACTTAATCCCGGATACTGCCAATACAAATCATCAGCAACAATAAGAGGTGCCTGGGTTGAAAAATCAAGTAACTGGTCATACTTTTTCTTAGTCAAATCATTACCGGAATAACGTAGTCCTACCATATTGGCATCAGAACCATGCTTAGTACCATAGACAGGATTTCTTGTCTTCTGGTACCACCAAGCTAATCCCCGATAGTCATCAGCATCTCCTCCGCCTACAATCTCCCTTATGAAATTTCTAGAAAAGCCTATATTATACGTTTTATCTCTTAAGGCTTTTACATTTTTCGTATTATACCATGTGTTATCTCTAAACAGCCCATATTTCCACTTATAGCTGTATCTAGAACTGGAAGAATCCGGTTCAGGCTCCACTTCATCAGTATTAGTTCTTGCACCAGTCCATGAATTGTAATTCTCAGTATTATCCCAATCTTCCATTATGGCTTCATATGCTTCATCAACAGGATACTTATGATATCCATATGTGGTAATTAAGTCACCTACTGAAGAATAAGATACAGGGCAAGGCGTTACTCCATCTCCACCCAATTCACGAGGAAGCGGAGTCTGAAGCATTGGATCATTATAGCCATACTTACCATTAGTCTCGTCTTGCTCTTTATTACCAATAAGAACCATATCATAATTCTCATTAACATCTTCATTCTTTCCTACAAATTCATATGTAGGCATGGTTTTCACAGTAATGTCTGCTGTAACATCTGTACCTGTTCCAATAAACCACGGGAACAAATCCAGATAATATTTAATCCAGGAATCTCTATTATTAGGGTCATAATAGAATTTCTCATTAGGTTGAACCTCTAAGATTGTAAGCTTTCTTGGCTGATTATATGCTTTCGATTCTTTATTAATTGCAGTAAACATCTTAGCAACAGACATACTTGAATCTACGTTAACATTATAAAATGCCGGTTCATTTAATGCTGATTTAACAATCTTACTTTCATCAGCAAATGCGCTTGTTAGCCAAGAATCATCTCCCCCTTTGAAATTATATACAAATTGAGACTTGCCAAGTGCATCCACTTCGTCATAACTAAAGTTCCTATATCCAGCTTGACCACTAGCCGCATTTACCTTTGCACTATATTGTTGCCCACTCATCCAATTATACGCAAGCTTAGCACCCAAGTTATTATATACATCATATAACAACTTTAGATTAGGACAATCTCCATTGCCTGCACCATAACTATTAGCCGTTTTGATTGCATCTTCATCAAACATTATTGCCGCTGGAGTCGCACCTGCACCACGCTGAATCATGTAATTAACAGTCTTAAGTGTTAAATCCTTCGAGCCATTATTAACATTCTTAAACTTTGGACCATCATTAACAGGAGTAGTTGGATCATCTAACGCTTTAGCAATCCTATATCCAGTACTACAATCATGAATAGTAATAGCATCCGCTGTATCAATAAGATTCTTCGCCTTATTTGCTTCATACGCATTGCCATCGTCAACCACAAGCTGGGCAGGAGTAACCGTTACAACCTGCGTCTTGTAATTAATAGCACTTGCCTGATACGAATAGTACTTATCCTCAGTCCTAGTCATATAGAGTTTAGTACCCACGCTTGACGCTTGTATTTCTTCAGCCGTCGCATTCTCTCTAAATATATCTTCATTATTGTAGTTATTATTAGGTACCCATTTGAAGCCACCTGTTGTCGAATAATAGTATTTGTACGCCTTCTCGCCAACTGCGCCCGAACCAGTACTAGTATATGAGAATTCTCTTACTCCGCCTTGACCATAATCAAGCATTCTTGTACATGGCATACTACCTTCTGGAATATTACCGGCACCTACATATTGGAATTCACCAACACATGTCCATGTAAACTCTCCACCATTAACTGGGACAAAGCATTGCTTATTGGCGTCAAAATTATAGCTTCCTTTACCGGCACCTACATTAGTAAAATATCCAAATTGAGAATACGCATTTCCAGGATTATGCTCATCTTGATATGTATCAAGTATCTCCGTAAAACCACCTGTAGGAACAGCACCAATCGAAGCCTTGTCAGAATTATAGATATAATTATCCGTATGTCCTATTAATTCCTTAAGAAGCAAATCATTAACAGTTATAGCACTTGCCTTATATGAATAGTACTTATCCTCAGTCCTAGTCATATAGAGTTTAGCACCAACACTTGACGCTTGTATTTCTTCAGCAGTAGCATTTTCTCTAAATATATCTTCATTATTGTAGTTATTATTAGGTACCCATTTGAAGCCACCTGTTGGAGAATAATAATACCTATACGCCTTCTCACCTACTGCACCCTTGCTAGTAGTGGCATTATATGAGAATTCTCTTTCACCACCTTGACCATAATCAATCATTCTGGTACATGGCATACTACCTTCTGGAATATTACCAGCACCCACATGCTGGAATTCTCCAACACATGTCCATGTAAACTTTCCACCATTAACTGGAACAAAGCATTGCTTATTGGCGTCAAAATTATAGCTTCCTTTACCGGCACCTACATTTGTAAAATATCCAAATTGAGAATATGCATTCCCTGGATTTTGCTCATCTTGATATGTATCTTGTATTCCTGTAAAACCGCCAGCAGGCACAGCACCAATCGATGCTTTGTCAGAATCAAAAATATAGTTATCCGTATAATTTCCTATTGTAGAAGACGGACTACTAGCGCTCGCAAACGCGCCGGCATAAATCCCTGCAGCTGAAGTTGCCACATCCTTATTTGTCGCACCAATTGATAATAAATTCCTAGGCTCACTACCATTAATAAGATAACCTACAGTTGCCGAATTAACATCAGGCACAATCTCAAGAATTGTATAAGGATTCTCGCTAGTTCCAAGAGTTTTACTAGTATCTTTACTTATATAATCAGGAAGCGGGCTTCCTCCAGAAGCCTGAATTACAACAGTTGTCGCCATTCCAATTACAACACAGGTAATTAGAATCACAACTCCTATCACTATTCTAAATACTTTATTCCTGTTAGATATACTATTCATGCCCTTCTCCTTATACACAAATCTTAATATCTTATATATAAGTATTGGATTTATGTGCTAAATAAGTCCTATTTATTGCTATTATCACAGATTAATCCTTTATTATATATTTTCATTAGCCTTAACATTCTCAACTATAGCTCTAATATTATCCGTGGCAATAACTGAGTTTCTAATGGCTACAGTATTCTCTGCATCATACTTTCTTTCATTAGCTTCATAATCAATTGTTGCCTTCGCCTTAGCCGGCTTTTTAGCAAGGGACGAATCTGTAATCTTTTTACCCTCTGCATCAAAAAGCTCTATCTTAAAGCTTGTAACAAGACTTGCAAACACCTGAGATTTACCATCCATAACCCACTCATTATTATCATCTAGATAGTAGTCTTGATAATAAATATTATGGCTACTACCAGAATTATCATAGTATATACTCGTCATAGTATATTCATGAGCAGCACCTTTGCTATATCTATATAAGTCTATTTGACTATCATTAGGCGTCCATATACCAGCATTTGTAATGAGTATATTACTTTCAAGCCTCTTCCATGTCATCTGTGACTCTGTCTGAACATTGACCTCGTTAGTATTAGACTTATATTGTCTCATTGACATACTAAAGAAGGCAGCAATAGCAACGCCAACTATTGCAAATATGGCAATACTTACTATAAGTTCCACTAACGTAAACCCCTTATTAAGTTGTGAGACCTTCTTACAATTATTCAATCTCATACACTCCTGTCTTAGTATATAAATGAATTTCTTTAGTAGAATCGTTGCACTTTATCGTGATATTATCTGCATATACATTAGCATTAGAATCACCTGTGGTTTCATACACAAATGTGCCATCAGCATTGACACTCTTAATTATCGGCGTAAATGAGCCATTTGTTCTGCTAAATGAAATCATTAGCTTATTATTCTCATCAATGGCAATTACATTTTCACTATTCTCTATATGGTAGCTTACTTCTATAGCAGGTGATAATTTCTCAGAATGATTCTCGCTGTCTTTCACATAGTATCTTTGGGAAGCATTATCATATCCAAGGGTAAGATACGCATTTCCCTTAGTCATAGAGTAGTTCATGACGTTGTCAAGATATTTAGACACAAGGGTAGCACTAGTCTTAGTCTTCTGATCCTCGCTATTAACAAATGCCACTACTACGGCAGTTGCAAGTATTACAACGATAATCATTATAACTATAAGTTCTACAAGAGAGAAGCCCTTATTATTAAGTTGTCTATTCTTAACCTTATCTCTCATAATTATTCCTTATAAAATGTGTATCGTAAAAAGCCCTATTGCTTCGTCCAATTTCTATATGTAACATAATCTTTCATAGTAATATGACCACTATCTTCATCTTTTCTTCCTGTTCCACCAAGGAGATATCTTGCAGCATTAATTACAAAGTTAGCTGCACAATCTGTACTGTCTGCCCCATCATTGTAGGCTGTTGCAATTAAAGCCTTAGCTGCTTTATCCGGATTAGAAGTTATTGTATTACTAGAACGAACAATTACATCTCCTCCAGCAATAATCATACCTTCAAAATTATCAGCTACTGTCACATCACCTGTTGCAATAATAACATTAACTTTGGCATCTGAATGCTTATTGCCGTCATTATCCTTAGTATTTCTAATGCTATTCTCAAGGGAAGTATTATATGTAACATCTCCATCAACTACAACTGCGCCCTCTCCTGATGGCGACACATATTCTTTTGTTTTAGACAGATTATAAGTCTTATCTCCAACTGTCGCTGTCTTAGTTATTAGATTATCAAATAAATCCTTATTCTTAGCTGCCTGAGACAAGGTCGCATACCTCGTAGACAAATTCTTGTTAAGTGTATAATATGCATCCTGATAATATGCCGATTGTTTAGAATATTCCACATTTAAGTCAATTGTAAAATCAGGCTGTGTAATAATATCCGGAATAATTACAGGGTTAGTCTCTGTTGATAGAATATTTCCTGTGAAGTACATTCTAGTCTTATCATTAACATCTTTAGGTAGTTTGATTCCATAAGTAGCATAATAATTGATATTACCAAGTAGTCTTGTGTAATTAGTAAGGGTCGTATGATACAATTGATACCATAAGTTATAAAATGCCTCTGCTGGTATATATGATTTATTCTGCTGTCCTGTAAAGTTATCACCAACAGTCTTAAACTCTAAGAATAGATATACCATTGTTCCACCATTCTCTGTTGCATAGAAGCAAGGCTTTACACTAGGTAAATCTTCATCCTTTGTCACACCTATAGCTCTGGCAAATCCGTTAAGGGACACTCCAATAGTCGGTTCAGCAAGCTCAAAATTAACAATATCTGTAGGCTTCACCTCATCTTCTGAGGTGTATCCTTTTGCAGACATAATCTCTTCTATAAGTCTCTTATATTGATCTCCTGTCATAGGATTAGTAAGTCCATTAGAATAATTATCCCATCTTACTATCTGGCCATTCTCAACAACAGGCTTAAACTCAGCACCAACTAATGTTGAAGGTACAAGATAAGCTCTCTGATCGGATGTAAGCATCATAGATTGACCTGACACTACGTTATTACTCTCTCTAATACCATCTTTATCTCTAATATATGAGCCGTCTGAATTCTTCTTATATACAGATCCATCTTTACCACGAGAATCAATATATGCAGAACCTCCGATTACCATAGTATTAAGTCCACTCATATCAAGACCCGCATTAGAACCAGTTACAAGAATAGAGCTGGAATATGAGGGCATATCATCCTTAGCACCCTGTCTTACTTCTGAAGCGTCTATCATTTGTTCTGATATAGCAACCCAGGGATTACCGAACATTATAAGCTTACCCTTAAGAGTACTTCTTGCATTATTACCTAGCACTAAGTCATTCTTGATATAAGAAGAACCTGAATTCATATTGTATGTTGACTTATCAAGCACAATAGAATCAGACCAAAGGGCAAGATCCTGGGTGTCAAGCTTTGAACCTGTTAGCTTAAGATTACCACCACTTATTACATTAGTCTCTTGTGTACCATTGGCTTTAAGATTAACATTTGCATTGTTTATATCAGAACCTTTTCCACCAAGATACGCATTTCCAACAACATTAACAGTTCCGCTTGGTTTAAATGAATCATTAGCTATAAGCCCATAAGTTAAGATATTATCAATGGATGATGCATTCTGGAAGTTAACAGGTGGATACTCTAACACAATATCTGTCTTAATCTCTGATACATAATTATTGGCATCAGTATACTTAACATGTACATTGGTAAGCTTTACGCCTTCTTTTGTCACATTAAAATGTGCATCATCAGCAGACGTTAGAATCTGCGCACCAACCCCATTATTATACTTTGTTTCCTTAAGATATCCCTCTAAAATGCTTATATTATAATTACCATTCTCGATAGTAAGCTTATTGCGAAGATTCTTCTCGAAGATATCGTCGAAATTCTCCGTCTTCTTCTCGTCATCAAGATTGGCATAATTAGAAAGCGTATCAAGATACGCCTCAGTTGTTGCTTTAGATTCATCTAGAGCAAGACCTGCTCTTATCTCTTCTAATGCAGATTCAGCATCATAGAAGGCCGTCTGTCCTAACATATCTGCTCTCTTCATGTATACATTAAGAATTACAATTGCAAGGACAACAGTAACAAGAATTGCAACAATTGAAGATACAAGAAGGACAGTAACAAGACTGGATCCTTTTTCACGCTTATTGAGTTGTTGATGTAACCGTTCCAGAAGCTTCACTTTCTCTACTGTCTCCTATACCTTTGTATGCATTAACTGTTACTTTAAATACATGATCTCTAACTTCAACACCCGACAAATCTCTTATACCCATAAGCTGTCCCGCAGGATATGTGGTTCCATTAATGTTCTTCTCATAGGAATAATTGTCACCATGATTAGTATATGTAAGGTTAAGTCGGGCATTTAACACTTTAGTCGAACTCATTGTCTGATACTGCTCTAATTTACTAATATCGCTAAGATCATCAATATTAGTTCTAATACTTGTTACCACATCAGGATTATCTCCAAGTGGTATCTCACTATCTGCTCTGTTTGGTTCCTTCAAACGAACATTTACAAGATAATTAGCATTACGAGTATTCTTGTCATTATAATGGCAATACTTGAAGAATGGAAAACTCTTATCAGCATCCGTTCCTGTTGTACCAGGCCACTCCTGCTTACACAGATAAACTGTACATTTCTTACCCTTCTCATTAACAACAGTTATTGTCTCTCTTGCCTGTCGCTTAGTTCCATTATAGAGAGGATTATAGAAAAGATATATACCACGAAGGTCAATCTCTCCTGTTGTATCAGTATATATAATCTGATCCTGGGTTGATACAGTATTAATCTTGGCTCCGCTAGGCATAGTGTATATACTTCTTACCTTAACATCAGTTCCGCCCTTATCATTATTACTTATAGTAAGAACAATCTCACGATTGACAGAATCATACACATTCTGCAGAGTATCCTTGTCTCTGTTGCCAAGGAGAATCTCTGCAAGCTGCTCTACTTTACTGTTATCAGTAGTAGCATCTAATTCATAGAAGCCATCATAAGCAGAATTCATGCCATAGATATTAGCCATCTTCTCCGCATTGTAATCAGTAGCTTCATCTTCATCAGCATCGTCTAGATCAGGACTATTCTCTTTCGTTGTAGTCCTTCTAGGATCAAGGATAGCTTCAACCGTATAATCTATACCGTCAGACTCTTGTGTAGTTGTATAAAGATAGGTTCCATCATCCTGCTTAACACTCTCTGCAATAACAGAATCCACATCACGACTTCGTATATCTTCCATTACGTTGGTTGCCGCGAACTTTGCACGTTGCGCCTCTTTTGTCGAAGCATTAATTCTTGTCGTTGTAAGAAATGCCATAAGAAATGGCGTTACTATTACAGCAAGAATTGCAACTGCAACAAGAAGCTCAAGAAGAGAGAAACCTTTATTATTACCCTTTTTCTCCATTAACTACTCCTTAATTAATTGAATGGAATATATCTGCTGAACCTCTGCTAACCTCTGGCATTGGTGTACGTCCACTAACAGGGTTATCCTTGTATTGTAATGAATAGAAGTTGACAGTCATGGTTCCAAGCAGATGTCCTGTCTCCTCGTCAAATGTTAATGATACATTCTCTACATTTTTCTTAAGGGGACTTGAGAAAAGTGCTGAGAATAATTGTTTAATACCTATATAACTTACTTCAAATGCGCAATCAACTGGTGTTGCATACAAATCATACTTCTCTGAAGACACTACAGCGTTGCCATTTGAAGCTGTTGAGTTAGTGCTGTTAGTAGAATTGCTCTTACTTGAGTTGCTGCTTGAGCTGCTATTTGAGCTACTTGAATTACTGCTTGAGTTACTTTTAGCGCTACTATTAGAACTTGAACTGCTATTAGCACTACTAGAGCTACTATTTGATTTCGAACTACTTGAGCTATTAGCAGTACTGCTTGAACTGTTAGTTGTACTACTTGTACTATTAGCACTACTACTTGTACTGTTAGAGCTACTTGAGTTAGATGAACCCTTATTCGTAGCCGTAGCTTTACTTGTCTTATCAGTATTATCTGTTACGAAGTTACTATTATTAACAGATACATCTGTGAATTTAATTCCTGTAGCAACTTCTAATTCAGATAAAGTAACAATCATATCTTCCGGGAATATATCAGCAGGATACTTTGCAAGAATTGACTTAGTATCATTCTCATACTTTACAGTATTCTTCTTATTCTGCTCTTTATTTTTATCCATTTCCTTTAGAGAAGATAATTCCTTATCAAGCTTTTCTACTTCTTTCTGAGTAGTCATAGCACTTGTATATAAAGGTTTGAAAATCCAAAGTCCTGCAATAATAAGAATAAGGACGCTTATTAGATATATTAGTATTTTCTGTGTTTTCTTAGGTATTTTCTCATTAATCTCGTCTTTTAATTGTTCTATCATAATAAACCTCCTTTCTAGTTAGTTGACTCTGTCTTATATGTACATTTAATAGTTGCCGTATATTGTGTAAGTCCCACATCATTGGTGGTGGACTTAATATCAATGGTATCTGATACATTTACAGAATTAAATGTTCTAAAACTTGATACAAATGCTGCTATAGAAGCCTTGGAATTAGAAGCAACATCAACAGTAACTGCATCAGAATCAGCATCAATGGCTGTTACAACCACATCACTAGGAAGAGCTGATTCCATCTCTCCAAGAAGGTTAAGAAATGCATCATTTGCCACACTCGATAACTTATCAATATTAGCTGCTACATCATAATTAGCCTTTGCCTTCTGGTATTTATCATTTATCTCCTTTGCTTCCTGCAGAGAAGATATCTCGTCATTAATATTATCCTTCCTAATATTGAAGAATACCTTAAGACCAATACCTGCAATTATAAGAACCAAAGCAATAATTGAAGCACCTATAATAACTTTCTTGGCAACTGAGAAGTCATCATCTGCTTTAACAAGGTCTGACTTGTCAAATGATAATCCCTTCTTACCCTTACTGCTCTCAATAACAGTATTATCAGCATTAGCAGCTGATGAAAGGGCTGACAGATATATGCCAAGATTAGCCACGTTATTCTTATTAGCCACATCTCTAAGGACTGTATTATCCGCCAGAACAAGTTCTCTATTAAGCTCATTTGCAAGAAGTGACGGAAAGCCCTTAAGATATGTTGCAAGACCACTGATTATCACCTTGTCGATATCTTCATCAGAATGTTGTGACATATAATAATCAATAAATCGCGTCAAATTACCAATTACATATCTCACCTCTTCTGTAGCAACATCCTTAATCTCATCTTCTGTATCATCTCCATCAAATCTCTTATAGAAGCATTCTGTACTGCAAGCTTTCTCAAATACTTCATCAAAGGATAGATTGTTACCAAGTAGATTACCTTCCTGCAATGCGAGAAGTGCTTCATCAATTCCAAATGGAATCATTCGTTGTAGCATTATATCTCCGCCCTTAACGATTGTAAGATAAGTACATATCGATTCAACATTTATACTAATTGTCGTTCCTACAGGATAATTCTCTCTTATTACCTTAGCAATTCCATTCTCAACCAGTTCTATATCTGTAAGAGTAAGATTACAGAACTCTGCTAAAGTCTCATATCCCTTGATAATATTCTTAGGTATGGCAAAAAGCTGAGCTCTAACCTGTCCATCCTCATTAATTCCATTATTTCTATATGTAAATTTATAACTATCACCACTATTAGGGAAGAAGGTACCAGCGTTAGTATTGATATACTCTTTAATCTTGCTATCCTTCATCTTAGGCATTACTTCTTCCTTGTTACCTATATTAGTAGCCTGAATAACAAATATTACCTTCTTCGTCTTAATGCCACGTTCTTTAAGACCTTCATCAAGTCTTAGTTTGAATTTCGGATTGCTCTTAACATTACCATTCTCAAATGTGTCCTCTGGTGTTGCAAAATAGAATGCATTGTAGACAACATTTGTGGACTTTCTCTCGGTCTCAACAACTTTGGTAAGATGAGGTCCAATTTCAATGCTTAACACTTTTTCTGCCATTTTCCTTCTCCTTCATTATGCTATGCCAATTATTGACAAGTATGCCTTAATTATATAGTCGCCAAATACTACTGCTATCATAATTCCAGCGGATAGGTATGGTCCCATAGCAAGGACTTTACCTTCGCCGGATACTTTCATCCTGATTATGTGAATTATTGATCCAATTATGCAGCCAAGAATAAATGCAAGGAGTATATTCTTCCATCCAAGAAGTAATCCTGCTGCTGCCATAAGCTTCACATCACCACCGCCAATTGCCCTGCCTTTACTAATTATTAGTATTAGCCAAAGTGGAATGCTTACACATATAAGTCCAATAAGATATACATACCAATTATTTAAATCAAGAAATATATGAACTATTCCAAGAATTAATATAAATATATTAATTCCCAGAGGAATCTCAAATGTACGCCAGTCAATTACTGTAAGAACCAATAATGCCGAGAATAAAAGGCAATATATAAGTGCCTCAATCCAGCTTATTAAATCAAGATTATATATGTCTGCAAATCTTATAAATATCAAGACATAAGCTATACCATTTATAGCCTCTACTATTGGATATTGAATTGACACCTTGCTACCACATTTCCTGCATTTACCGCCAAGAAATATATAACTGAATAAAGGTATCAAGTCGTACCACTTAAGATTGTATCCACAAGACATGCAATGACTTCTTACAACAACAATAGACTCACCCCTAGGTATACGTATAATACATACATTAAGAAATGAGCCAATTATTATTCCAAGCAGAAATACAAAAACAAAAAATAATAATAAGCCTAACATATCCAGTCCCTATTTGTTCTTATATTGCTCAGCTTGTGACGGATTTATAAGATTGTAAGTTCTATCGTCACCAATATACACTGCAACTGAATCACCCTGCTTTACATAATAATATGTAAATGGGGCACCCTTCTCAACAGCATCACCCTCCGCATAAGGCTGTTGGTCCAGCTCAGGTAATGTATCAGAATTTGCAACTACAGGCGTTCCAACTACAATATTAGCTTTGCCGGAAGCCACATCACTTTTCACCTTATCGGCTATTGACTTAGCTGTTTCAATATCATTAGTTCTTCTATTCTCTTCTAAATGTTTGAGACCAATTGGAGTAAATATCGCAAATAATACAACTATTAATGCAATAACAACAATTAATACAATTAGTCCCTTTGATTTTTTCTCATCCTCTCTCATTAACTCATATCACCCTTCTTATTTTTTATATAATTACTTATATTAGCTATACCCTTGTTAAATGCGCAAAAGCATAGCTAGTATAAGCAAATCAAACTATCAAATCACATTCCTTCCACCCGCCGTGCACAGCGGGTGGTTGGAAAATAGGGTTTTGTGATATACGTCGTTAGCCTGCAAAGCAGGGTGACGACAGCATATGCACGAAGTGCATTGCGTTCATATGTCGTAAGGGGTACCACTATATAGTGCGGGATGCCTTACGACCGTGTTACCGGCAATACCCTAAAGGGTATTGCATACGACATTTTGCGTAGCAAAATGTTGGATTATCCCTTTGTTAGCTTAAACCTGCCAGCTACAGCGTAGCAGGTCTCACTAAGCCATGTGGTCAAATGCCACTAACTGTGCAATAAGGTAGTTCCTTACTGCTAGAAAAATGTGACTGACTGGGACAGTTGACAAAAGAACCGTCCTTTGCGGTAAGGGGTACCTTGCCGCCGGTAACCGTGTCAACTCAATTATGTTGACAAAAGAACCGTCCCCGTGTCAACCGTCCCCATGTCATTTAGTGTCACTCATCACTTTGTCACTTATTCAGCATCACCACCTGGGAATGTTCCAGCCTCTTTCGTATTCTTATATGCTGTTGCATTTTCTTCAATTGTCAAATCTCCAGTATAATATTTATTATCATTTACTGTCTTCTCACCTTTCTTTCCTGTTACATAAACGCAACAATGATTGGTAGAAGCATCATACTCATATGTCAAATCTTTACCTTTGTCAGCTGCACTTCCTTTTGCTGCTATTGGCCATTCCTTTATAGCAGAAGGAGTATAATCTGTTGCAGTAACATCTTTTCCATCTGCAACATCTGCTAATACTGCCTCTGAAATAGAGTTGGCATTCTGTACATCAGTACTTCTTCTTGAAGACTCGATGTAACGTGTAAATACTGGAGCAAGAACTGCTACAAGTACTACCATGATAGCAATAACAACGATTAACTCAACAAGAGAGAAACCTTTGTTATTTTTTTGCTTTTTGTTTAATAACTTCATACGCGTTTTCTCCTTTACTTTTTTAATAAATAATTATTTATATTAAAATGCATGCCCTATTCATGCATCTTAATCTCAATATAGTTATACCTAATTGCTAATGATTAACCTACACAAGAACTTCTAATTCATCAGCTAACTGTCTGATTCTTTCTTCACTAAGCTTGGTATAGCGTGCTATTTTAGTGATTGGCATTCCATCCTCAATCATTTCTCTAGCTTGTTCTTCCGCCATTTGTTCTGCTCGCTTTTTACTATCTCTTTCCAGCTCATCAAATTCTTCTTTAAATAACTCTCGTATCATCATATTCATCTTCATATACCTCCTTAGTTCAATGTAGGTATCTCGGTTTTCAGAGAAACTTATCTGCATTATCAAACCGGCTAATTCCTTATCTCGAGGAGATTTTAAAGATTCTGCCCACACTGTGAACTCTTTTATATCGGTACTGCTTGCATTTCTCTTCTGTACTCTAATAGCCCTGAACTCGTCACCTTTTAGCTCTGAGCCGACAACTATTTGCATCTTGATGTCAGCCATACCCTTGATGTAATACACACCCGGGAATTTATTCTCTATCTCATAGCCTCTAGCTTTTATTTCTTTAAATAGATTATTAGGTCTGCTAACTCTTATAAAAGTCAGTGTAACATCATCTATATCAATAACATTTACACCATTTTTCTTAATTGTATCATCATATCCTGAACTTTTGTACTGCGCAGCGTAACTTATTCCTTTCCACACAACATCTATATTCAAGTCTTCTCTTGGATTCTTAAGTTCTATAATGTTATGCTTCTCGAAGAAATAGCCAATAGCATTATCCATTCTATCGCTAGAATCACTTAGCTTATCTATTATCCTAACATCCAACTCTCTAGGCTTGGAGTTCAACTGGTATGCTCTTTCTTCTTCCAGCCTATCTTTGTATTTTCTAAGCGAGAACATCAATCCTGCATACGTTGATGTTTCCCAATCCCTGTTATTATCTCTACTATTCTCCCCTTTATTACTCATCTACTATTATATATCGTACTTCCTTTCGTATTAATCTACTATATCTATCTGCAAGGCTCATAGCATGCCTAATCCCTTATTTTTTAGGGGCATTGATTACCTCTATCGCCCAGTTCATAATCACTCTGTTCGTCTAAGCAAAATCTACACATCTCTATTCTCATTAATTAGTTATGTTACGCTGCCTTGCGATAAGGGATCCGTCATTAATAGACGCATCAGGCTTCGCCTGAATGCTGTTATGAGGGCTCCGTCGCTTCGCGACACCTCATAACTTATTACATATTACCCATCTGCTGGTACATTGAAATCATCGGGCTCATTACGGCTGCAATCAGGATTCCAACGAGTGCTGCCATGATTAGGATAATCATAGGTTCTAGTGCTGCCATTACTGTCTCTGTTGTCATCTTAACTTCTTCGTCGTAGTAATCGGCAAGCTTTGTAAGCATTTCTTCAAGTTCACCGGTATTCTCACCAATCTCAACCATATAGTCAACCATTGGTGGATATATGCCTGATTTCTTAAGAGATACCGATAGTGGTATACCACGTGCTACCTCTTCTGCAGTCTTCTTAAGAGCTCTCTTATATACTTCGTTAGACATTGTATCGGCAACAATCTCAATTGCCTCAACTAATGGAAGTCCTGATATTACAAGAGTTGATAATGTTCTTGCGAATAATGAACATGCAGTCTTAGTATTAAGTTTTCCAATAAGAGGGAATTTGAGTGCAAGCTTACCGAAGAACAATTTACCATTATCAGTCTTTTTAAACATTCTAATTGCAATAACAATCAGAACAATTACAGCTATGGCAATGTACCAATAGGCAACAAGCCAATCAGACATTGCTATTACCGCCTTAGTAATTCCCGGAAGTTCCATGTCCATTGAGTCGAACATCTCCATATAACTTGGAACAACCTTAACAAGCATGAATACTGATACGACGATAGATACAATGGCTACGATAATCGGATACATTGCAGCTTTTCTGACCATACCTTCTGTTCTTGCAGCTTTCTCAAAATGCTCTGACATACGTTCAAATGCTATCTCTAATTTACCAGAAGCTTCACCAGCCTTAACCATACTAACCATGATTTGTGGGAATATCTTCTTTTGACGTCCCATAGCATTTCCAAGGGATTCACCCTTCATAATGTCAGTCTGCACTTCCCTCAAGGCTTTAGCCATGTACTTATTCTCAGTCTGACCTGATAACATATCAAGTGCTGCAATAACAGTTACACCAGATGAAAGCATTGATACAAATTGTCTACAGAAAACTGACAAATCTCTTGGCTTAACAAGACGGCCAAATGTAATATTAAGCTCCCTGGTAAGGGCATTAGCTTCTTTTACACTTAATACAACAAGGCCTTCAGCTGTTACTGTTTCTACAGCCATTTGTGGTGTATCAGCTATAACATTTCCCTTTTTCTCTTTTCCATTGGCATCCTGTGCCACATAAGTAAATTCCGGCATCTTTTTCTCCCCAAAGAATATAACTTATCAAAAAATATTAATCTTTCTCATCATGGACTCTTGATCATGAGAAAAGCTTATGGCATCTTCTCCCGATACTGCGCCCTTCATATACAGTTCATATATAGCGTCATCCATTGTAATCATACCTTCCCTCTTGCTTGTCTGGATTGTAGAAGGTATCTGGAATGCTTTCCCTTCTCTAATAAGGTTAGATATTGCAGGATTAGAAAGCATAACCTCAAATGCTGCAACTCTTCCTTTACCACCATCCACAGGAAGAAGCTGTTGTGCAATAACTCCCTGCAGAACTGATGCAAGCTGTACTCGAATCTGTTGCTGCTGGTATGGTGGAAATACGTCTATTATTCTATCAATCGTAGAAGCAGCGGAATTAGTATGCAAAGTTGAGAATACTAAATGTCCTGTCTCTGCTGCAGTAATAGCTGTCTCGATTGTCTCTAAATCTCTCATCTCTCCCACAAGAATTACATCAGGGTCTTGTCTTAAGGCAGCTCTTAATGCATTAGCATATGACTTAGAATCATATCCAATCTCACGTTGAAGCACTATTCCCTTACCATGCTTATGCAGATATTCTATTGGATCTTCTAACGTAATAATGGTTTTGGCATAAGTCTTTGCAATCTTACTAATAAGTGCCGCGAGTGTAGTTGACTTACCTGAACCTGTGGCTCCTGTAACAAGTACAAGTCCTCTCTTCTTATCAGCAAGATTAATTACCGACTGTGGCAGACCAATCTTCTCAGCATCCGGCACTTCAAATGATAATATACGAAGAGCCATTGCATAAGTACCACGTTGTCTGAACACATTTAACCTAAGACGGGAAAATCCAGGTACTGAATATGCAAAGTCTAGTTCCCCCATCTCTTCTAGTTCAGTAAGCTGTGATTCATCAAGCATTACTTCTAGAAGTTCGTCAATCTCGAAAGGCTTAAATGCCATGCCCTCCATGGGTATTAATACACCGTCAACTCGCAACATAACCGGGGATGCCGGTGCAAGATGTATATCTGAACTATTAAGTTTTTTGGCTTCTGTAAGAATCTCTACAAACTTCTGTAGCTTAGGATCAAGCTCTTCTACAGATTGTGTAGAGACCGGTGCAACTATCGGCATGATATTCTCCTAGTTCTCAAATGTTATTCTCATTACTTCCTGGAATGAAGTGATACCTTTATCAACTAACTTAAGAGCATTTTCACGAAGAGTTACCATACCCTCTGATACTGCCACATCCTTTATATCGTCAGCTGAGCTTCCTTTATGAATCATTTCTTTGACTCTAGGTGTAACTGTAAGTATCTCGTATACACCAATTCGACCACTATAGCCTGTCTGGCCACATTTATCGCAACCACAAGGCTTATACATCTTGTATGGCTTAGATTCGTCAAGTCCCATAAGATGCTTCTCTTCAATGGAAGCTTCAACTTCTTCCTTACATTCATCACAAAGCCTTCTAACAAGACGCTGTGCAATAACACCGAATATGGAATCTGCAAGTAGGTAGCTGTCAACACCCATATCCATTAGACGACTCATAGCACCTGCTGATGAATTAGTATGAAGCGTAGATACAACAAGGTGTCCTGTAACTGATGCCTGAACAGCAATCTCCGCAGTCTCACCGTCACGAATCTCACCAATCATAATTATGTCCGGATCCTGTCTCAGTATGGAACGAAGGGCTGATGCAAATGTAAGCTCAGCCTTGGTATTAACCTGTACCTGATTGACTCCATAAATGTTGGCTTCTACAGGGTCCTCTACTGTTACAATATTAACGTCCTCTGAGTTAAGTTCATTTAACACAGTGTAAAGTGTTGTGGACTTACCAGAACCTGTAGGACCGGTAACAAGAAAGATTCCATTAGGGTTCTTTAATAACTTGTTGAATTTCTCCTCATCCTCTGGTGTAAGTCCCAGGTCTCTCTTGTCTCTGTTAAGGGCTTTCTTCTGTGCAAGACGCATAACGCATTTCTCGCCAAATACAGTGGGAAGCATTGACACACGGACATCATATTCTACATGATCAACCACCATTGACATACGACCATCCTGAGGTTTTCTTTTCTCGGAAATGTCCATTCCAGATACAATCTTGATACGAGCAGTAATAGCATTAGCCATCTCTGTCTCATAGCGAAATCTCTCGTGAAGGACACCATCAATACGAAAGCGAACTCTTATAGCATTCTCTAACGCCTCTATATGAATATCGGAAGCACGCTGTCTTGCAGCCTGCTGCATCATCTGACGAACTAATTGTACAACAGGAGAATTATCCACCTGGTCAGATAATACATCATCTTCTTCCTCTTCTTCTCCAAAATCGCGACGATGTTCAGACTTGAAACGTTCCATAACCTTTCTTGTCTCATCATCTGTATAATATTTATCAAGAGCAGATTCAATCTCGAATCTTGAAGCCACGCAAGGGTCAACCTGAAGATTGGTTACGATAGTAAAATCGTCAAATGCCTTCATGTCCATAGGATCAGCCATTGCGACCTTAACCATATTAATATTATTCTTGGAATAATCTAGAGGAATCATTACAAACTTACGAAGCACTTCACCTGGAATAGTCTTCAGTAATTCCTCATTAATCTTATATTCTTCAAGATGAACTCTTGGAAGTCCTAATTGGTTAGATAAAGCATCTGCCACACTTTCCTGTGTAACATAGCCAAGTTGAATTAATTTCTCGCCAAGAAGCATTCCATCAGCTTTCGCTTCCTTTAAGGCGAATTCGATTTGTTCTTCAGTGACTAGCCCCTCATCTAGGAGCATATCCCCCATACGTTTACGTTCTCTTCTCATTTCCCCTCACCATATAACTGTATTGTGATGTAATACTATGTTCTGCAAAAGCAAAACTTAGCGCGAAGTAAGCCGGGTTCTGTCTAGAGTGATCATCTATCTGTTACAACTGTCGCCAATTGTCTTAAGCCTCATACCATGAGTAACGACGGGCCGCCGTATCTACCCATATTTGAGTTGCTTCGGATGGGGTTTACAATGCCTTACCTGTTACCAGATAAGCGGTAGTCTCTTACACTGCCATTTCACCTTTTCCATATATACATATGGTAGTATACTTTCTGTTGCACTTTCCTTAGAGTTGCCTCCACCGGACGTTATCCGGCATCCTGCCCTGCGAAGCCCGGACTTTCCTCATATGCTAAAATTCACCAAGTGTGAATCCCATAATGCATACGCGACCACTTTTCGCACTAACACCATCTAATTATATCATAATTCCACATAATATTAAAAACAAAATCATTAATTAAAGCTTTTAAGAAATGGTTTTATTATACTCTATATACTCCTCCGCCAATAAATTCCCTGATAATTGAGGTATTAGGTACATCGTCACTTGGAAGTGGCATAAAATATTCTAGTAATTTGATTAATCTATGAGCTTCTATATACTCTGGTGACGATGGATCAACTGCATATAATTGTGGCAAAGCATACACTTTCAGAACGGATAATTCATATATCAAAGCGGAATTAATTATAAAGTCTGCATCTTCCTGAAATGTAAATATGTTCTTAGTCTCCCCTCTTCTTACAGAATCCCACATGGCAAGTGTTCCCTGCGCCGATGTTCCACGACTTCTTGAATCCCTTACAATTCGCCTAATAAGCCTTGCATCAGCAGTAGATAAAGGGTTATGTTCATCTATGGAAAGCTGTGTTAATGCGCTTATATAAATCTTGTATTTATTCTCCCTTGGAAGAGAATGTGATAATCTGTCATTAAGACCGTGAATTCCTTCAATTACAAGTACATCATCTTCCCCAAGCTGCATGTATTTGTTGTTATATTCCCGCTTTCCTGTCTTAAAGTTAAATGTGGGAAGAAGAACCCTTTCTCCCTTAAGAAGACTAAGCATATCTTTATTAAACAGTTCAATATCAATACCCTCTACAGCTTCAAAATCTTTCTCGCCGAATTCATCAAGAGGAATCTTGTCTCTGTCAACGTAATAATCATCAAGGGGAATTGGATGAGGACATAATCCAAGACCTCTAAGAACAGTAGACAGCTTATGAGAAAACGTGGTCTTACCTGATGAGGATGGTCCGGCAATCATAATGAATTTCTTACTTCTGTTCTCGTAAATTGCACGGGCAATATCACTTATCTGCTTCTCCATAAAGGCTTCGTTAATAAGGATGACATCTCTTCCTCTTCCATTAACTATACTGTCATTAAGTGCAGCAACGGAATTAATTCCTATTCTGAGAGACCACTCTGAAGTCAGATTAAGTTCCCTACAAAGCTTCATAGAAGGATTAAATGGTCGAATCTCACTTGTAAATCTTCCAGGAAACTGTACAACGAAACCATCCTGGAATTTCTCAATTCTAAAGACTTCTAAGTATCCTGTAGATGGAGCCATATAACCATAGAAATAGTCATAACATTCCCCTAATCTATAGACATTTATATTAGAGCTGGTTCTATATCTTAGAAGAGACTCTTTCTCGTACATATGTAAATCATGAAAAATCTTCATAGCTTTCTTAGTCTTCATAACGACTTTCTCGATAGGAAGATTCTCTTCTACAAGTTCATGCATTCTTCTTTCAACTTTGTCAACAAATTCATCTGATGCTTCTACAATTGTCTTCTCTTCATCCTCAGAGCCCTGCCTCACCAACTGGCAGAAATAACCATTGTCAATGGAGCGAAGAACATGCACATCATATTCAAAGCTTCCAAATAAATCATATACAGCCTTCTGCAAAAGCAACACAACACTTCTTCTATAAGTCTTACGCCCATTCTTATTACTGGTAGTATAGAACTTGATTATTCCATCTTCAACAAGAGGACTGTTTAACTCCTTAAGCGAGTTATTATATTCACTTATAATAATTGGATAGTCTTCAGGCTTCTGAAATTCTCTTGCAATATCAATTATTCTGGTACCAGACGGATATTCTTTTGTAACATCCCCTACTGTAATCTTATAACTCTTCTCCATATGTCTTTCCCCCAAAAGTGTATTAAGTGAGCATATCTACAATGTCTCGTATGGATTACACATTTCCTCTTTAAATATCTTAACCTTGTTATTCTTACATTCTTCTCCCAGATAGTAAGCTATGTAATCAATGAATAAATGCTCTAATCCATAATGACCAGCGTCTATAATCGCCATCCCCCTGGCAACGCAGTCAATTCCATCATGGTGTCCAATATCACCGGTAATAAGAACATCAGCTCCTTGCTCCACAGCATTGTCAATCTCGCTTTTGCCAGAGCCTGGACTTATAGCTATCTTCTGTACCTTAGAATCTATATCTCCATACACTCTTACTGCGTCAATACTGAATTTCTTCTTGACTTCAGATGCCAGCTTCTTAAGCTTAATTGGAACAGCAAGATTACCTATTCTTCCTATCCCCTCTTCTCCATGCAGAATATCAAGTGGAAGAGCATCATCCAGTCCTAGCGTCTCCTGCGCAAGAGCTCCCATTCCGTACACATCAAAATTAGTATGGAGGGCATAATATGCAATATCATTCTTAACAAGCGCTATAACTCTTCTTCCAACGAAGTCATCCTGTGCAACTCTTCTCATACCAGAGAAAATAAGCGGATGATGGGTTATTAACATATCTGCCTTTGCTTCGATAGCTTTAGCTACAACCTCGTCCGTTGCATCTAATGCAATGTATATCTTCTTAACTACTTTCCTTTCATCGCCAACAAGAAGTCCTACATTATCCCATTCCATTGCGGCATCAGGCGGTGATTGCTTCTCTAATTTGTCAATTATGTCTTTTACTGTCATAATACCCCCTAATAATAATCTGTTACTCAATTATTATCTTAATTATAATACTGATTTAACATTTTATCTATAGTTTCCATTTCTTTTATTAAAATATTAATCCTCTTATTGTGGGGGGAATTAACCTTCATAGTCTCTATAGCCTTTTCTATAGAATTATAATAAGAGACAAGATACTTTCTATATATCTCGTCTCTTTTCTCTGATAGAACTTCACTATAATAGAATCCCAGATTAATTAACTTAGCATTTAACAATTGTGGATTACGTCCTATATATCTTATCTTCCATGCAAAATAGAATTTATCCAAATCAATTGTAGCCACCTCGTCATCTATACTATAGCCATTTCTGATAAGAAAGTCATATAGCTTCATATATTCACTTTGAGGCTGGATAATCACCTGATTAATATCTCTTATAATATCCCTTCCTTCTTCGAATATATGTATCATCACATTTCCGCCCATGCCACATATAGTCAAGGCATCAGTTTCCTTTGTGCGAAGATTTCTAACGCCATCACTAAGACGAGTCTCAATCTCTGATTCCATATTGTATTTAATTATATTGTCTCTTGCTTTATCTAGTGGTCCCTCATTAATATCTAATGCAAGCGCCTTATCAAACACACCACTATCTATAAGATAGATAGGAAGATAAGCGTGGTCACATCCCACATCACATATTACATTTCCCCTTTCAAGAAGGGACGCCACCATAGACAGTCTCTTAGACAGATTAATCATTAATATCTAACCTCTCAGTCTATGATTCAAGATAATCCCTAAGTTTTCTGCTACGACTTGGATGACGAAGTTTTCTTAAAGCCTTAGCTTCAATCTGTCTTATACGCTCACGAGTTACTGAGAATTCCTTACCAACTTCTTCAAGAGTACGACTCCTTCCATCCTCAAGTCCAAAGCGAAGAATAAGCACTTTCTTCTCGCGCTCTGTAAGAGTCTCTAGCACTTCCTCTAACTGCTCTCTAAGCAAAGTCTGTGTTGCAGCCTCTGCCGGAACCGGCACGTTATCATCCTGAATGAAGTCGCCAAGATGAGAGTCTTCCTCCTCACCAATTGGCGTCTCAAGAGATACAGGCTCCTGACTTATCTTAAGAATCTCTCTAACCTTTTCTACGGAAATACCCATCTCTTCGGCAATTTCTTCCGATGTAGCCTCGCGTCCAAGTTCTTGTAGCAACTGTCTTGACACACGAATAAGCTTATTAATTGTCTCAACCATATGAACCGGAATACGGATTGTACGTGCCTGGTCTGCAATGGCTCTTGTAATGGCCTGTCTAATCCACCATGTAGCATATGTGGAGAATTTGTATCCCTTAGTATAATCGAACTTCTCAACAGCCTTAACAAGACCAAGATTACCTTCCTGAATAAGATCGAGAAATAGCATGCCACGTCCAACATATCTCTTAGCAATACTTACAACAAGACGAAGGTTAGCCCCTGTAAGCTTCTGCTTTGCTTCATTACCAACATCTACAATTACTCTCTTCTCAGCAATTTCTCTTTTCAGTTCTTCTATCTCTTCCTCTGAAAGCGGGCTCTCTGTCCCCTCTTCTGTTCCTTCACGAAGCTTCTTCTGAAGTTCTTTCATCTCTTCATTTGCCTTGATTCCGTCCTCCATCTTCATGGCAAGCTCACGCTCTTCATCAGCAGTAAGAAGCTGAACCTGTCCTATATCCTTAAGATACATTCTTACAGGGTCTTCTGTGCTTACTCCTTCTGCCACAGTAAGGTCTAATGCTTCCTTTGCATCATCTTCGTCAAGATCTAGGTCTTCTTCGCTCTCATCTTCTCTAATAACAGCAACCTGCTTACCCTCAAGATAATCAATTGCTGCTTCTAGAAGATTTGAATCAACTGCATCATTCTTGAAGAATTCCTCTATCTCGTGGAATTCCATTATTCCCTTCTCTTTACCGATGTCTCCAAGCTTCTCTAACTTCTCATAGAACTCAGCTTTGCTTAAAGTATCACCTGATGGAGCGCTGGCACCTTCCAATTCACCAGTATCACCAACTCCGCTAAGACCTCCAACAATATCGCTTATTCCATCGTCATAGTCTTCGTCATTAATATCGTCGATAGAAGCAATATCCTCGTCGAAATTATCAAGGTCTTCTTCAGGAATATCATCTTCTACATTGATTTCGTCGAATTCTTCCTCAAAGTCCTCGTCCTCATCGAAATCTGCGTCTTCATCAAATTCATCATCAAATTCATCATCAAATTCTTCGTCAAATTCTTCCTCGAATTCTTCCTCTTCATATTCTTCGAGTTCATCTACTCCTTCAACCTCTTCGATTATTTCTTCCTTTTTCTTTCTAGCCATAACAATCTCCTTTATTTTTGTTTTGGTGTGTTAATTTAATCTATATTTAATATATGTAAAATGTGCTTTAATTATTAGGAGTTTCATCCCTCTTATAAATGTGTTTTAACCATAGGCCCTGTCACAAGAGGTCAATATCACGCAAATTCCTAATATCTTCTTTAATCTTTCTAATCCTTTTTCCTGCTCCAGGCTTGGTCTTATCAACATTATTCAAGCCTTCATTCTTTAGTTTGATTAGAGTTTCTTTAAGAAGAGTCTCTTTGTCCTTCTTACTTTCTAATCCTTCTATCTTAGTATGGAGCATCTTGGCAATCTCTTGATGAGCTTCATTATCTTCAAATGCGCACATTATAGATGCAGGTTCAAACTCTTTATCTTCAGACAGGGATTCAAACATCTCTGTTGCAATATCTCTATAAAGCCCCTCTGAAAAGTCCATAGGGTCAATATATTCTTTGATGGCACTATACAAAGCCGGTTCATCAAGAAGCCATGTAAGCAGTATCCCCTCTGTCTCTTTTAAGCCCTCTTTACTTTTGTTCTTTGCATCTACCTTCTTTGGAAATGTACTTACTTTAGGCTCATCATTTTCATTAAAGAAGTCAGACTTCCTGTATCCCTTGTACACTTCCTCTTCTATAGCATTAAGTTCATCCTTATTCTTAGACACATCACGAATAAGTTCTCTTAGGCTATCTGGGCTGACATTATACATATCGGCAAGAACTACAATATAATTCTCCCTCTCAATCTCTGTTGGAATAGTAATGATTCTCCCTGCCATATTTCGAAAGAACCTGTTATTCTCTTCAGGATCGTTGACATCAAAATCTTCTCGCCTTTTTCTTATTGAGAAAAGGAAGCTATTCTCAGCATTTTTTATTCTTTCCTCAAATGCCTCAGCACCTTTTGCCTTAATATATTCATCAGGGTCTTTGTATTCCTCCATGGTTATAACCTTGCAATCCACTTCCAGAAGCCGAAGCATGCCAATTGCACGAAGTGCCGCATCAACACCGGCAAAGTCACTGTCAAAGCAAAGGTATATCTTCTTATGTGAATCCTTAAGCTTCTTAACATGCTGCTTGGTAAGGGCTGTTCCCAGTGCCGCTATAGCATTATCAAACCCTGCTCTGTGAAGAGCTATTACATCCATATATCCTTCACACAATATGAACATATCACGCCTTGTTCTTTTGGCAATATTATAGCCATATATTGTATTTCTCTTCTCGAACACTTCGTTTTCACGAGAATTAAGATACTTAGGCTTAGAATCATCAAGGACACGTCCACCAAGAGCTATGGGATTGCCACTTGCATCAAGAATGGGGAACATCACGCGATTAATGAAATAATCTCTTGGTCCTTTCTTCTCATCAAATACCACAAGACCCGAGTCCTTCATAATCTCTTCTTCATAGCCCTTCTGCTTAAGGAACTGATACATGCTATCCCATTTCTTATCAGCATATCCAAGAGCGAAGTTCTTCATGGTCTCACTGTCAAGGTTACGATTATTCCTAAAATAATCCATACCTGCTTTGCCACCACTTGAATGAAGCCTTGCATAATAGAAATTAGCTGCATCCTTATAGATATTCTTAAGCTTTGTCCTCTTAGTCTGCCTTTTTTTCTGCGCATTTGACATAGGCTGCTTTGGAAGAGCATAGCCACATCTGCCTGCCAGTTCTTCTACTGCCTCCGGAAATGTGCATTTATTATATTCCATAAGAAATGTGTATACATTTCCACCCATGTGACATCCGAAGCAATAGAACATTTGCTTACTTCTAGTCACTGAAAATGATGGGGAATTCTCATTATGGAAAGGACAAAGGCCAAAATAATTAGAGCCACTTTTTTTAAGTTGTACATATGACGAGATTACATCCACAATATCGTTTCTTGAACGAATTTCCTCAATAATCTCTTCAGAATACATTGGCATATTGCACCTCTAGAAATTATCTACATGCCATGCTGTTGGCATATAATACTCATTAAATTTGCTTATTGCATATTGATCCGTCATGCCAGCAATATAATCGCATACCACCCTGTCTTTTTTTTCACCTTCATTAAGCATATTTCTAAACTTATCAGGGATTGAATCAATATTTTCCATATAATATTCAAATAACTGCTCTATCATACGACGGGCTTTTACTTCTTCTGCCCTCGCAATCTCATTCTTATATACATGTTCGAACATAAACTTACGAAGGTCAAACATTGCCTGGCTTATTTCATCCGACATACTTATCTTCTCATTATTCATACTTTGAATAATAACATCATGAATTAGAGTATCAAGGCGTTCCTTCGTGCTGGCGCCTATAACTTCTCTTATTTCATTTGGAATATCTGCTTCACAGAGAAGATTCCCTCTAATAGCATCGTCAATATCATGATTTACATAAGCTATTTTGTCAGATAGTCTTACAATCTGACCTTCGGGAGTGGCAGGCATAGAATCAGTCTGGTGATTTCTAATGCCATCTCTTACTTCCCATGTAAGATTAAGGCCATTACCTGATTTCTCAAGCTTCTCTACAATTCTTACACTCTGCTCACTATGAACAAAACCACCTTCACACAAATCATTAAGAACGCGTTCACCTGAATGGCCAAAGGGTGTATGTCCCAAATCATGACCAAGTGCTATAGCCTCAACCAAATCTTCATTAAGACGAAGGGCTTTAGCTATTGTTCTGGCATTCTGTGATACTTCTAGTGTATGGGAAAGTCTTGTTCTGTAATGATCTCCCTTAGGAGTCAAGAATACCTGCGTCTTATTCTTAAGCCTTCTAAAAGACTTACTATGAAGTATCCTATCTCTGTCTCTTTGGAATACCGGGCGAATATCACACTCAGGTTCATCCCTGTCTCTGCCTTTGGAATTCTCGTCTAAAGTCGCCCAGGACGAGAGGTTTTCTCGCTCCATTTGTTCTATTTTTTCGCGGATTGTAATGTCATTCACGTAAATCACCTCAATATAGTATAGTCAATCTATGTGTAATTTCCTTTTTTTATTTTGAAATATTTTGTGAGGGTGAGGAGTGTGTGGAAGGTGTAGAGAAGGTGTGTGGTGAAAGGTGTGTGGTGGAGAAGTATATGTTTTCTGGTAGTAGTTATTCGTGAAGGATATGTAAGTGATTGATATATAACATTGTAAAACTCATGTGACAGAAACCGGTGCGTGATCTGTCATCCAGACAGCACGCACCTATTCTCGACATCCTTGTCGAGAATTTTCTTTGATTCACCAATCACTAACATATCCTTTCACTCTAACTAAACCGCAAAAACATATACTCCTCCACCACACACTCGCCACACATTACACTCTTCTCACGCATCTTCCACACCCCATCCTATCCTCAGCAAAACCTTCCGATGTAGTTTATTAAGGAAATCCCACATGGGTGGGGTTGTTTGGGAGCGGGGTGCAGGTAGGGTGTTAGGTGCGGGGTGCAGGTGGTTGTTTGGGTGTGGGGTGGGCGAGCGCATCTTCGGGTGGCCATGCCTTTGTACGATTTAACTTGAGTGGTAGTATATATTAGTGATTGATTATAAAAAGAAAAATCCCGCCAAGGATGGCGGGATTAGGCACTCATCGCCTGGATGGCGAATTGAGTGCCGATTTCTGTCTACAAATTATTATAATCTATATATCAATCACTTATATATACTCCACGAAGAGTTACTAGTACAAAGGCATGTCCACCCGAAGATGCGCCTGAAGAAGCATCCGAAGATGCGCCCCTAATATCACCTACTTAATAATAACTATATTAGAGCCAAACCATTTATTACTTATCTGGTCCATGCTTCCGTCAGCTACAAGTTCATGTAACGCCTTATTAACTTTGTCGCGAAGCTCTGTGTTGTTCTTAGCAAATCCAACACCATATTGTTCTGAAGCAATTGCATCAGGAAGCAGGCGGAAAGCCTTCTTATCTGTGTTAATCTTGTATTCAGCAACACCAGAATCCATGATTACCGCATCAACAGCACCAGATTCAAGATCCATAAGTGCAGTATTGTATTCAGCAACAGCAATCAGGTTGCCAAATGTTGCCTTAAGAGCTGCTCCTTCTCCCTCAGCAAGTGCAGCCTCCGCAGATGATTCCTTCTGTACTTCTACAGTCTTACCTGCAAGATCATTCTTACTTTGAATTGGACTATCAGCCTTAACAACGATAATCTGCTTGTTATCTAAGTATGGCTCAGACCATGCATATTGCTCCTCACGTCCCTGAATTGTGAATCCATTCCAGATACAATCAATTGTTCCCGATTGTAATTCAGCATCCTTTGCATCCCAGTCAATTGGCTGATAAGCAACTTCCATACCAAGCTTATTGGCAACTGCCGCAGCAAGATCTAAATCAAATCCTGTGTAGTTACCTGCCTCATCCTTAAAACCATAAGGTGGGAATTCAGCATCAAATCCTACTACAAGAGTCTTCTCGTCATTTGTTACAGTCTTCTTACTAGAACAGCTACATCCACAGATTGCAAGTACCATAACAGCAATAAGAGATAAAGCTATAATACCTTTTAATTTTCTCATTGTCATTCCTTCCTCTATCAACTATTAACCGCCAAATATCATTTAGCAATTTACCACATTAACACAATAAAAACTACCACATTTTGCGTAAAAAGTAAAGGTATAAACCAAAAATACCACCCCTGGGAATAAGGGTGGTATTAAATAGTTATTTACTACTGTTAGGGAAATTAAATGTAGTTATAACCAGTGTGTGAACTATTAAATTATAGTGATAAATCTAACGAAGCTCCCTCTGATGGTCCTGCATCTATTGCAGGTATATTTCCTGCAAAAGCTCCTACTGCACTAATTGCAGGAGTTGAGATACCAACTGCACCAGCGCTTATTGGGCTTATATTAGGCGACTTAGCCTGACTTTCTACTGTTATCTTAATTATCGCCTTAAGATAATCAAGATCTGCTTTCATAAGCGCTTTATTCTCTGATGCTCTGTGCTTTGCTTTTAGTTTATTAAAATCTTCCTCGCTCATATGAGGATCAACTATTTCCATGGACTCAGCAAGTTGCATCATCTCTTCTAGTTCTTCTAACTCGTCTTCCCCAAATGATTCAATCATTTCATTTAATTCCTGAATCATTTCATCTGACATTTCTTCTAGATTCTGCTTCTTTACTTCATCTACTACTTCGCCAAGCATCTCCAGCTTTTCTTCATATATAGCGTCTTCTTTCTCGGATATTTTCTCTTCTGTAAAAGATGCTGCTTCATTAATAGCATTTTCATTCTTCTCACTTGCTTCATCTCTCTTCATAGTGTTAGAAACAAGTTCTTCTATTTCAAGATTATGCTTCTTCTTTCTTGCTGCCATTTCCATTCGTTCAGCATGAATAAGAGCGGCTTGTAATTCTCCACTGTCGTCACTATTATTAGATAGCTTGCGCTTTATCTCTGCCACTTTACGCTTGGCGGCTATAACAGCCTGTCCTGCACTTACAGAAGTCTTGGCATTTCTAATTCTTGATGATACTTCTTTGTAATTGTATTTATATTTTTTAACTGACTTTGCCTTCTTCTCATAATCAGAAGTAAGATCAAGATATCCATTAGTTTTGTTGCTTAGAGTTGCACTGTTAGAATTGGCACCCGTCTTATTAACAGGCTCAGTCAGTCCTCTTATCAAGTCTCTAAGCTTATCATTCTTAATAGCTCTTTCGCTTCTCTTATCCTCTGCATATCTGCTTTGTATTGCAGCAACTATAGAAGAATTGGCATTACTTTTCGCATTTGGCTTAAAATAGCCCGAATTATCCCTATGATTATTATAATTAGCATATGAAGTTATGGAATTAATCCTCAAATTCATTCCACTCACCTCGCTTTACTACCCCTTGAAATCAATTGAATTACCAAGGGCCATCTCAGCCTCTGTCATAACAAATGTGTTATTGTAAGAGTAGGCTGCTACTTTAGATATAAGACTTTCAATGGAATCAGTCTGTATAATCTCGTAATCTTCAACTTCGTATTTCTCTTTTATCTTATCAAATCTCTCTTCAGCCTCTTCTTTTTCAGCTTTTTTCTTTTCTTTCACCTTCTCTTCATGCTTCTTCTCTGCATTTTTCTCAATACGTTCCTTCTGCATATCAAGAGATTTCTTAACTGTGGCGAAGAATTTCTCATTACCATTAGAATCAACTGACATTCCGAAATTACTTACACTTGCTCCTGAACTTGCAAATCCGCTCTTAGCCTGTGCCATCTTAGTCTGCGCAGAGTCAAGTATTGCTTCGTATTTCTTACGGAAATTCTCATCTGATGCCATCTTCTCTATCTTTTCCGCATCCAGAAGAACAACCATTTTACTTGCATTACCATAAGATGCCGCATTGGCCTGAACCTGATTTTTCATATCAGAACTAACCGCAATAAATTCCATATTATGATACTTTGCTTTCAATTTCTCATAATACTTTGCAGCATTTTCAGACAATTTGACATTGCCAATTGTAAATCCATATTCAGTTTTGGTAGGTACAAGGGAACTAGAGGCATCAATTGGAGACCACTTCTTTGCATCAACCTTACTTGATGTAGTAGTAGCACTAGATGCACTCTTCTCAGATTGAGACTTACTTGTATTGTATGTTTGACTAGCCTGCGTATACGCAGCAATTTCATTGATACCTGTCATAATATCTACCTCCTTGTAGAAAAAGCGGAATCCTTTCCGTTAAATAACAACAGACAATTATAGTTTTCTAAATTATATTTCGGACATTTTTTTAATAACTTTAGCATTTTTTAATTTTATATATGACTTTTTTTATGGTATAATCCTTAAGATTGAATAAAAAGGAGTAATTATGAGTTTTATTGATATATGCCTGCAACTTCTTCCAGGCATGGCAGTTACAATTGAGATATTCTTAATAACGCTAATATTCTCGCTACCACTTGGTATGCTTATTGCTGTTGGCAGAATGTCAAAACATAAGATTATACAATACATTATCCGCGTGTACATTGCCATAATGCGTGGTACACCGCTTATGCTTCAGCTACTTGTAATATATTTTGGACCGTATTATATATTTGGAGTTTCAATTGATTCTTCATACAGACAAATTGCTGTAATGATTGCATTCTCGCTTAATTACGCTGCTTATTTTGCAGAAATATACAGAAGCGGTATCGAGTCTATTGATAATGGCCAGAGAGAAGCTGCATACATTCTTGGTTACAATAAAGTACAGACTTTCTTCTCTATAATATTCCCGCAGGTTATCAAAAGAATACTTCCTGCAATTACTAACGAGGTTGTGACACTTGTAAAAGATACTTCTCTGGCATTCTCAATCGCATATGCAGAAATGTTTACAGAAGCCAAAAGAATTGCCGCAGCACAGACCAGTATGCTTCCATTTGTTGCAGCTGGAATCTTCTACTTCGTATTCAATGCTTTAGTAGCATTTATTATGAAAAAGGCAGAAGATAAACTTAACTACTATTCTTAAGAAGCATTACTATAGGAACATATATCCAATTCACGTTTAACAAAAAGGTGTAATATGAAAGTATTAGAAATGAACCATGTAAAAAAGAGCTTCGATAATGTTGAAGTTCTTAAAGATATAAATCTTCACGTAGAAGAAGGAGAAGTTGTGTCAATTATCGGACCATCCGGTTCCGGCAAGACAACTCTTCTTCGATGTGCCACTTTACTTGAACAGATGGATGATGGCAACATGATTTATCTGGGAGATGAAGTCGTTAAATCTATTGATGGCAAAAGCACGTACAAGGATAAGAAAAGTCAGAGAAATGCTTTACAGTATTTCGGTCTTGTATTTCAAAATTTTAATCTTTTTCCGCATCAGAATGTACTTAAGAATATTATGGGTGCGCCAATTAAAATTCAGCGAAGAGATAAAGAGGAGGTAAGAAACCAGGCTATGGAGCTTCTCAAGAAAATGGGCTTAGAAGATAAGGCCAAGTCTTACCCTTGCCAATTATCCGGTGGGCAAAAGCAGAGGGTCTCAATCGCCAGAGCATTATGCATGAATCCCAAGATTCTATTCTTTGATGAGCCTACCTCAGCACTAGATCCCGAATTAACTCTTGAGATTCTTAATGTTATTAAAGATTTAGCTGCCGACAAGATGACAATGGTTATTGTAACTCATGAGATGAATTTCGCCAGAGACGTGTCGGATCGAATGATATTTATGGATAATGGCGTTGTAGTAGAAGAGACAACTCCTGAGGAATTATTCAACTCAGACAACGAAAGAACCAGGGCTTTCCTTGGCAAATATCATGATATGATGTAAAAAATGCCCTCCTTACTGGTTTGTCCAGTAAAGAGGGCACATATCAAATCCGGGGCATTTTAATTTACTTTATCTTCTATTTTCTTCTACTATCTCATTCAATGTATCAATAAGCTTGGTTGCATCAATAGGTTTTGCAATATGCGCATTCATACCAGCATTAATAGCTTTATCCACATCTTCCTTAAACGCATTAGCTGTCATAGCCACAATAGGTATATTAGATTTTACAGGATCCTCCAATTCTCTAATAACCTTAGTTGCTTCGTAGCCATCCATATTAGGCATCTGAATATCCATAAGAATAATGTCGTATTTGTCATTAGGTGCAGCTTTAAGCATTTCAACACATTCTAAGCCATCTCTTGCCCTTTCTATAGACATATTACCATACTCAAAGAACTCCATTACTATCTCAGCATTTATGTCATTGTCTTCAGCAAGAAGAACACTAATTCCACGCAAATCATATGAAGTATCTTCAACATATTCATCCTTATCTACATAATCACTTGCCTCACCTTTTCTAAGTGGCAATTTCACTGTAATTATAGTTCCTTCTCCCTTAGTACTTTCAATACTAATGGTTCCATTCATAAGGTCAATAAGCCTTTTTACAATTGCGAGCCCAAGTCCAGTACCAGTAAGATTAGCACTAGCTGTAGTTCTTTCCCTCTCGAAGCTATCAAAGGCATGCTCTATAAACTCTTCACTCATGCCTATTCCTGTATCTATAAATGAACTCTCAATATAGACAATATCATTTTTGGCATCATAAGATTCGTTTGTAACAACCTTAACACTTCCTCCCTCAGGAGTATACTTTATGGCATTAGAAGCCAGATTCATAAATATCTCTTGAACGTGTACTTTATCAAAATATAGATATTTATTAGTCCCATTGTCTTCTATGGAAAAATCAATATCTTTGTTCTTTACTAATTCTTCAATTGACACAAGACATCCATGTTTAAATTCTTCTACATCAACTAATTCTTCATCAATTGTAATTTTATTATTCTCGATTCTTGCCATTTCGAGAACGTCATTAAGAACACCCAATAGATAATTACCCGAAACAATAATATTGTCCAGATATTCTTCTAGTCGACCTTCTGAGTCTTTCTTTAGTTTGGCAAGTTCAGCAAGGCCAAGTACCGCATTTAAGGGAGTCCTAATATCATGGCTCATATTGAACAAAAACTCAGACTTAGCATTGTTGGCTTTATTGGCCTTATCAAGGGCTTCTTGAAGCTCCCTTTTATGCTCCATTTCTTTTTCCATATCTCTGATATAGAGCCTTTGGTTACGAGCAATTAACACAAGAGCAAGTATCCATGCAACCCACAAAAATACAAACACCATATATATCTCAAAATGTTCAGATATTGTCTCTCTAAGAGAATAATGTCCGGAATAATTCTTAATCCATTTAGTTGTAAGTCTTGATACAGTCCCATCTGAATATGCTTCATCAATAGCCTTATTAACAAGATTAATCCTCTCGTCACTATCTACCATTGCATATCCAAGGTAATCCTTATCAAAATAATAATTATTCTCCAAGTCAGTACCTTCTTGATAATTGACAAGCTGACCTACATTTTTCTGACATAGGACATAATCTATCTCTCCATTCTCACATGCCTTGAAAAGGTCACTATAAGAATCCATTATATAAGGAATACAGCCTACAAATTCCGCATACTCTCTCTTGTAGGCTCCTGATGACACCATCCCAACCTTCTCTTGGAACAATTGAGACGCACTCTTAATCTTCTTCTTAGACCATATAACATAGTCCTCATCAATTACAGGAATACTGAGTACTTCACCAGAATCTGGTGTAAGAATAATATCTTTACCAACGACAAGATCTGCTCTACCATTAGCAAGAGAGCCGGTTGCAGCCGGCCGGCTCATTAGATTTATATCAGCTTTATATCCCATTCTGTTACATATGTCAGTAATCAGCTCAACGTCAAATCCAGCCGCCTCACCTTTACTGTTAACATAACTATATGGTGCGAAATCATAGTCTGCTGCTATAACTAAAGTCTTTTCCAAACCATCTATCGGCTTAATTGCAACAGAAGGCTCCTTAAGAAATGTGCCCATTCTATATAAAGTATATAGAATGGGTACAACAATCATTAATATGCTTATTATAATTCCAAGAAATAATCTTAATTTCTTATTCAACCTCATAAGCCATCCCCAAGTCTCGTGTCAATCTAGTCCTGTTCTTCTATAGTATCTTCTGTAGTATCTTCTACAGTATCTTCTAAATTACCTTCCGGAGCAAGAATGAATCTGTTGACAATATCTGATAAATTCTCAGATGAAGATTCAACATCACTTTGTGTAACCTTAAGGTCTTCAACATTAGTCTGAACAGTTTGTGCTGTTGCAGATAATTGTTCTGATGTGGCAGCATTCTCTTCAGATAATGATGACAGGTTAGTTACAGATTCATCAATCTCTCTGCTCTTAACATCTAATTCTGAATTAATCTTCTCAAGTTCCTCAATAGCCTCCTCTACACCACTAACTGTAGATACAATAGCTTCGAAGCTCTCTTTTGTCTGACCGACAGCATCATTTTGTTTCTCAACAAATTCTTTAACAACATCAGCCTTAGTAGCTGCATTATTAGTCGCTGCTGTAAGTTCTGAAAGAATCTCGTTAATTGTATCAACATTCTCTTTAGACTCATCAGAAAGGTTACGAATCTCATCAGCAACAACAGCAAATCCCTTACCTGCTTCACCTGCTCTTGCTGCTTCTATAGAAGCATTGAGGGATAACAGATTAGTCTGATCTGCAATATTAAGGATAAGATCTGATGCCTCGGAAATCTTAGCACCAGACTTCTTAATCTCATCAATAGCCTCGAAGATAGCATTGAATTCAACGAATGAACGCTCATTAATTCCTGCCAATTCTTCTACAACTTCAGTACCTGTCTCAGTTACTTCTTCAATCTTGCTGCTTGCTTCTGAAAGAGACTTGGCCGACTCAACAGAACGTTCCATAATCGATGACAATTCAACCATATTAGAAGAAATATCAGATACATCCTGAGCCATAGCCGTTGATGCATTAGCAAGTTCATCAGCAGCACTAGATACATTATCAACTCCTACGCCTGTTGCATCAGTTCCCTTTGATACTGTATCACTTGCATTAATAAGTCCACTAGAAGTATCCTTAAGCGTTGCTACAATACTTTCAAGTGCTTCTTCCGTATCGTTAAGCGCCTGTTTCATTACACCAAGCTCATCCTTAGAATCAACTTTGATTGGTTCCTCTGACAAGTCGTACTGAGACAGTTTCTTTAATCTATCAGATACAGCTCTTATGCTGTTACCAATTAGTTTAGTCAGATATATTACCCATATAGTCATAAGAATTGCAACAATAGCAAATCCAACTATTACTTTAATTAATACTCCATTAACATTTGATTTGAGTTCATCTTCTCTAGTGGTTGCCCATTCATCAGCAATATCGCTCATATCATTAATATAGACTCTTGCCTCATCGAACTTCTCATTATATGAGACAAATACTCCCTCAGGCATTGTACCCTTGGATACATCGTACATTTTCTCCCATTCGTCAAATGCTTTATTAAACGAATCAGCTGCTTCTTTAAATGTTCTTCCATCCTCTGACTTGGCATCCCAAAGCGATCCGTCTGTCTTGGCTGTCTCAATAGCCTTATCCATACGCTCTCTGACCTCTTTGACGTTAGAAGTGTATTCATCTGTATATTTTTTAACAAGATCTGGAGTTAACATCTGAGGCGCAAAATTAGACATATTAAATAATGACTTAGATGCGTCTAATGCCTGGTAGTAATCTCTGTCCGCATTACTAAGATTAGAACTTACAGTATATAAATTATCATAGTAAATCTGCTTACTTTGCTTAACCGTACTATTAACTGCAACAGCAAAGAATACTAAGCATATTATAAGAATAATAAGCGAAGGAAGTGTTGCTAGCATAAGTTTGGTTTTAATTGATGCATTTTTCATATTAGGTTCCTCCAATACATTTATATAGCAAAATAAAACACTCTATTTCACAACAAAATCCCCGCATTTAATATTATCCTTTATCACCACAAAAGTCAACTGCGTGTTGATTATATCAAGTCAACAACACCTGTTAATTATATCGGAATGACAGGATTCGAACCTGCGGCCTCGTGGTCCCGAACCACGCGCGCTACCACCTGCGCTACATCCCGAAATGCAGCGTTTTGGCAAAGCCAAAATGCTGCAGGGCGCCCTTTTTTCGCGAAGCGAAAACTACAATGGGGTGAGCCTTCTTATTTATTTGCTTTTATCCTTTTCTGACAATTGGTACTTATCTATTACATTGTATACTGCAATATTAGGATCGTCTACCATCTTAATTTCAGTATTCAGTTCTATGAGTTTCTTGTTACTTACATTTTGCATTTCCCAATTGGGAAGCCCCTCTCCATTAGGATTACCTGTCTTGACAAAATTAACAATATACTGCTGCATAATATCAGATAATTTGTAATCATCATCTTTGTATAATCCGGGATGACGCCATAAATTACCATACATGTAAGGCAATTCACCAGCATGATAATCTGTAATAATATCATTCTCTTTGGTGAAGTAGTATTCATAGCTTGGTCTATTCTGCGCAATCATATAATTACTCCAGAGATAATGAGAATAGCTAAACCATGCTGCAGAATAGACAATGTCTGTAGCCGCCTTGGCATCTCCTAGTGCATCAATAAAGATATGCTGATCTCTTGGTGGCGTATTAGCTGGTACAACGCTTGCCATTTCCTCTGCAAAAGGACCTACAACTTTCCTTAATATCTCGATATAATTATCAGCATTCACCTCATATCCGAGCAAAAATACATCGGCTTCCTTACCATTGAATCCGCTAAGAAGTGCCTTCTCATGATTAGCCCCTCTCTCATATGTCTTATATGGCTCTTCAGTAAGAGCATACCCGTCAATAGTCATGGCATTAGTAGCCTTCTGCATAGAAGTATTAACAAGTTTATCGGCAGACACATCACGAAGTTCAGAAGATGTCTTGACTCCCAATTCATCTCTTACTTTATCACTCTTTTCTTTCGCCTCATCATAGCTTATGAATGAATGATACGGCTTGTAAGCCAGGATACTACTTGATTCGCCTATTGCATAATTGAACATTCCTTCAGTAAGTGGTGACGAACAAATAGCATTTACTGAAGACGAACCAGCCGATTCACCGGCGATTGTTATCTGGTCTGGATCTCCGCCAAATGCTTCAATATTATCATTAACCCATTTAAGAGCAGCTATCTGATCTAACAGACCATAATTGCCTGTTGTGCCATTCGGGGACTCAGTCTTAAGATCATCAGCCGCATAGTAGCCAAATACTCCTACACGGTAGGCGCAATTAACAACAATCACACCTCTCTTAGCCAAATCCTCTCCTCTATATTCTGTATAAGAAGGATGTCCTGAATTAAGAGAGCCTCCGTGAATATAGAATAATACCGGTAACTTCTCTCCCTTGTATCCTTCTGGAACAAATACATTAAGATACAGGCAATCCTCACTCATTGCCTCAACATATTCATCACCTAATTTCACTTTGTAATCGTGCCATCCTAAGATATGGGATAAGCTATCATATAACGGATTGTTTCTAGTCTGCATAGCCATTGGCCCAAATTCATCGCATGCCTTCACACCATCCCATTTCTCAGCAGGCTGTGGTTCCTTGAATCGAAGTTCACCAACAGGAGCCTTGGCAAATGGAACACCAGCATAGACAGCGACTGACTTATCAGCGTTATATACACCAGTCAAATCACCTTCATTAACATGGACTACACTAGTAACCTCAGGATTCTTATTATCTACAGCTGGAACTCTCTTCTCAGGTGGACTTGTAATAAACAAATTCGCACCAAGAAGTACAAAGAATCCGAGCCAGCAAAGTGCAAGTCTTCCTTTGGTATTAGCTCCCTTCTTCTTGAGATAGAATCTTACCGCAATCATTGCCGCTGCAATAATAATACCTATTACCCAGCCAGCAATAATGTTCTTAGATAACTCTAGAACAACAAGATAAAGAATAGTTAATATAACTACAATAATTGTAAAAGCCATACCTTCCCCCTTTTGGCACGTATACTATGTCAAGAATCAACCCTGTCAGTTACAATTTCTATTATCTCACAATTATTAGACACCAGTCAACACCTGTGTATAAAATTATCTATTGTAATACCCTTACAATTATATCTATCGCCTTATCAATATCTTCTTTCGTAATAACAAGTGGAGGAAGAAGCCTTAGCACATTTCCACCAGCAGAAAGAACAACAAGACCTTCACTGAGACATTTCTTAACAATATCGCCTACTTTTACCTTATCATCAATTACCAGCCCTTGCATAAATCCCTTACCACGATGAGCAATAGCATTGTGGCACTTACTTACTACTTCATCCAGCTTCTCTTCAAGGTATGGAGTGAGCGAATTAACATTTTCAATAAGTTTATTCTTAGACATAAGGTCTATTGACGCATTAACCGCTGCACAACAAAGCGGGTTGCCACCATAAGTTGTTCCATGATCTCCAGGTGTCAAACTATTCTTAGCAACCTTGTCAGTTACAAGAAATGCACCAATTGGAAGGCCACCGCCTAATGCTTTTGCTGTCAAAAGAATGTCTGGCTTCACACCATATCCCATATATGCATAGACATCGCCTGTACGCCCCATACCGCATTGAATCTCGTCGAAAATAAGAAGTATGTCCAATTTATCGGACAGTTCTCTTACCTTGACAAGAAAATCCTTGTCGGCAGGTGTAACTCCACCCTCGCCCTGAACAGGTTCAATTATAATAGCGCAAGTATCATCATCAACAGCAGCCTCAACAGAAGCATAGTCATTGAACTTTGCAAATGTCACTTTGTCCATCAGAGGATAGAAAGGATTCCTGTAACTCTCTGTTCCCGTAACAGAAAGCGCTCCTACTGTCCTGCCATGGAAAGAATTCTCCATAGCGACAATTCCATATCCATTATGACCACTTTTGGAAAATGCGTATTTCTTTGCAGTCTTAATTGCACCTTCTACAGCTTCTGCACCTGAGTTTGTAAAAAACGCCTTATCCATTCCACTTATATCACATAAAGCTTTAGAAGCAGAAGCCAAGTTGGGATGATAATACAGATTAGAAATATGATATAATTTATCAACCTGAGCTTTAATTGCATCATTAAATTCCTTGTTATTATAGCCAAGTGCCGTAACACCTATACCTGAAGCAAAGTCCAGATATTCCTTGCCATCTGTATCATAAAGCTTAACGCCTTCTCCCCTGTCAAATACAACATCAAACCGGTTGTATACATGAAAGCAGTTGTCTTCTGTTGTATCTATTATCTGTTTTGTATTCATTGTAATTATTCCTTTCCTGATGATTATTACCCTTTGGTAAATTATATTTCGCTCCCTGGCAAATCAACACTTACTTATAAATGATAGTTTTTCGCTAAGAATATGTTAGTGATTAATATCTAATGTCTTGAGCTTTGATCGTAAGGAATCCTCCCGCAAGCGGGTCCCTCCTTACGACATATGACGGAAACCGTTCGCAATTCGCCGTCCGGGCTCAATGCTCACTATTGTCGGCATCCATGCCGAAAATTTTCCTTGATAAATTAATCACTTACATATTCTAAGCTCAAACTAAGTTTACAAGTAAGTGTTGATTTACCAAGGAGCCTATTATACGATTATCCAGAGTAGTATCTATCAGCATTATCATGAAGAATTGCAGTTCCAATTCCTTTGTTAGTAAAGATTTCCAGGAGTAGACAATGCGCCACTCTTCCATCTAGGATGTGGACTCTCTGTACACCTTTATCAATTGCATCCATACAGCTTCTCATCTTAGGAATCATTCCACCAGAAATTGTTCCATCATCAATAAGACCTTGGGCTTCGCTAATTGTAAGTTCAGAGATTAGTGAACTTTCGTCATCAGGGTCTTTACATACACCTGCTGTATCTGTAAGAAATGCAAGTTTTTCTGCTGATACTGCTTTAGCAATAGCACAAGCTGCATCATCTGCATTAATATTATAAGTATCATAATTCTTATCAAGACCGATTGGACATACAATAGGGAGAAAATCTTTCTCAAGTAAATCAAATAAAATCTTAGGATTAACCTCAGTAATCTCTCCTACATATCCTATATCCTGACCCTCAGAGAGTTTCTTCTCAACAGAGAGCAAATTACCATCTTTACCGCTAATACCAATTGCATTAACTCCTAGTTCTTGTACAAGAGACACAAGAGACTTGTTAACTCTATTAAGTACCATCTCTGCAATCTCCATTGTACTTGCATCAGTCTTTCTTAGACCATTAACAAATTCAGGTGTCTGACCACTCTTCTCAACCCATTTACTGATGTCCTTACCACCGCCATGTACAATGATTGGCTTGAATCCAACCAGCTTAAGAAGTGTCACATCCTGAATTACATGTTGCTTAAGTTCCTCATCTATCATGGCGCTACCGCCGTATTTTACAACAATAATTTTCCTGTTAAATCTCTGAATATAAGGAAGGGCTTCTACAAGGACTTCCGCTTTCTCCATAACCTGTTCCATCGTTTTGTTATCCATAATAATTATCCTTTCATGTTTAAAACGAGTTACTTACTATATAACTATATATTTATACTAATTATTCTTCGCTAAGAATATGTTAGTGATTAATATTAATCCTCTATATTATTCATGACAGAAACCGGCAACTGAACCATCATCCAGATGGCAGTTGCCTATTTCACACTAATTCTAAGACCTATAGTCTGCATTGATAGATACATATTCGTGGGTTAGGTCGCAGCCCCATGCAGTTGCATTATACTCTCCCATATGCATATCACATATTGCTGTTACTGCATCTTCAGATAGAATCTTCGTTGCCTCTTCTTCACTATAGCCAGTAGATACTCCCTTATGTACGATATGAATTTTGCCTGCTTTACTTTCAAAATACAAATCCACATTTTCAGGGTCAAATTCAACTCCTGCATACCCCAGTGCGCAAAGGATACGGCCCCAATTGGCATCATGACCATATATTGCAGCCTTAGTAAGGGAAGATGTAACAACAGACTTGGCTAATGTCTTAGCATTTGCCACAGAATCGGCGCCTGCAACTTTAACTTCGAATAGGGCTGTTGCTCCTTCTCCATCCCCTGCCATCATCTTCGCAAGTGTCTTATTAACTTCCATAAGACCTTCCACAAATGTGTCAAAGTCCTCTCCCTCGCTGTCAATTATGTCGTTTCCCGCCGTGCCATTGGCCAGAAGAAGACATGTATCGTTGGTTGAAGTATCGCCATCCACACTAATCATATTGTATGTATCTTCAACAACAATATGAAGCGCTTTATCAAGCATTTCCTTAGTAATACATGCATCTGTTGTTACGAAGGAAAGCATGGTGCACATATTAGGATGAATCATTCCACTGCCCTTAGACATTCCACCAATTATAACTTCTTTACCGCCAATCTCAAATGCAACAGACGCTTCCTTAGAGATTGTATCAGTTGTCATAATAGCCCTAGCAGCCTTAGTTCCAGCTTCATTATCATATGAAAGAATAGGCACCATCGTCTGAATCCCAGCTTGAATCTTATCAAGAGGAAGTGGCATTCCTATAACACCTGTAGATGCTACAAGGACACCTTCGTATGGAATATGAAGGGCACTTGATGCAGCCATGGCAGTCTTAATACACATCTGTATTCCATCGTCTCCTGTACAGGCATTGGCAATGCCCGAATTAACAACTATAGCCTGAACACCAATATTATTCTTAACAATAGTCTGATCCCATGTAACCGGAGCTGCCTTAACGACATTTCTTGTAAATGTTCCAGCAGCCTTACAGACTGTGTCAGAATATATAAGTGCCATGTCATCCCTGTTCTCGTATTTTATATTAGCAGCACAGCTTGCCGCTTTGAATCCTTGTGGTGCTGTAACACCACCATCTATATATTTCATATTATATTTCCTTTCTATATCAGATCATTATCAAAGCATATTCTTAATTCTAAGAATTGAATCTCGTTATATTCTCTTCATTTAATAAGAAGTCATACATATTATAGTCATCTCTTAGTTTATAACCTTCTCCACTCCAGAAGCTATTGCCAAGGATATTTCTCTTAAATGTATTAAGTGCAAGATAGTTGATGCCCTCATCCTTCAAAGCATTCATGCAAAAAACAGACATGGCTTTACCAATACCCTGCTTTCGTAATTCTTCCTTAACGCACACATGATAGAAGCTACCTTTACGACCATCATGGCCACATAGAATTGTACCTATAATCTCATTATCCTTTATGGCAACTACAGATAGTCCTGGATTTCTATCAAGAAAAGCATGAATTCTCTTCTCACTGTCATCCACACTTAGAAGTCCAAATCCATGTATAGTCTCCCACAACTTGTATGCACCTTTATAATCATCCTTTGTCATCGCACGAAGCGTTACATTTTCCATATAAGTTACCTTACATTACTAATTGGTACGATGTGCTAATGGAATTATATGACTATTTTCATATCAACCATGCATCCATGCTAATAACTCTTTGCTAAGAATATGTAAGTTATTGATATAAAATCTAATATGAATATTCAGTCGGGAACCAGCACTCGATCCGCCATCCAGGCGGCTCGTGCCTATTTGTGCCATCCTTGGCACGAATTCCCCTCTATTAATCAATAACTAACATATTCTAAGCTCGAGTTAAGGCTATGAATGCATAGTCGACATAAAAATATCATATACCCACTAGCACATCGGTACTAATTCAAGTCCTTCCTGCTCCTTAAAGCCAAATAAAATGTTCATATTCTGAACTGCCTGTCCGGCAGCACCCTTACATATATTATCAAGAGCTCCCATCATAATTACACGATGTGTCCTCTCATCAATAACGAAGTTAATGTCTACGAAGTTACTTCCTTCTACCCAGCGAGTCTCAGGGTTCATACCCTTATCAAGAAGTCTGATAAAGTATTCATCCTTATAATACTTCTTATAGCAATCTCTTACCATTTCTTCAGTTGGATAACCTACACTTCCATCAGGAAGATTTACTTTCTTAAGTGATGCATATTCTGTAGCTAGAATTCCACGATTCATAGGTATGAGATGAGGAGTGAAGTTGATAGTAACATTTCCCCCACAAGCATAACCTAATTGCTCTTCTATCTCAGGTGTGTGTCTGTGACTTGCCACCCCATATGCTTTGATGTTCTCATTAACTTCACAGAAGAGATTAGGCACCTTGGCACCACGACCTGCTCCGGAGGTTCCTGACTTGGCATCTACAATAAGTGTGTCTACGTCAATTAGTCCATCTTTTACAAGGGGATAAGCGGTAAGAATTGAACATGTTGTATAGCAACCCGGATTAGCAATTAGTCTTGCACCCTTAACCTTGTCACGGTTAATCTCACATAGACCATATACTGCTTCTTCTATAAATTGAGGGCTCTTATGCTTAATCCCATACCATTTCTCATAAGTTGCAACATCTTTGATACGATAGTCAGCACTAAGATCAATAACCTTCGTATTAGAAAGTATCTCTTCTGTAAGGACTCCTGCCAGATACCCTTGAGGAGTTGCTGTAAATATTACATCAACCTCTTTTGATAACTTCTCAATATTATCATCTAAGCATTTATCCTCAATCAGCTTGAACATATTCCTATATATATTAGCGTATTTTTCTTCAACATAGCTTCTTGAACCATACCACACGACTTCTACTTCTGGATGTCCCATTAGAAGCCTTACTAATTCATTTCCAGCATAACCTGTTGACCCAATAATACCTGCCTTAATCATTTCTTTTCTCCTTCAGATAAATTTATGTATACTAATATACTATATTTTGCTTATAAGGTAAAGAGATTTATTGAATATTTTTTGGTTATTCATGCATATTTATTCAGATTCCAGCTGATATTTGTGGATATTTTACACCCAGCGCGTATATTTATAAATTATTTATGCATATTTTATGTCTTGCTTATCACATGATTTTAATGTATATTATTTATTGTCGAATAAATTAGCAAAACACATTTTAAATACATAAGAAAGAAGGTAACTAATTATGAAAGAAAAAGTTGTACTGGCTTATTCAGGTGGGCTTGACACCACAGCTGTTATTCCCTGGCTTAAAGAAACATTTGACTATGATGTAATCTGCTGTTGTATTAACTGCGGTCAAGGGGAAGAACTTGACGGACTTGAAGAAAGAGCTCAACTATCTGGAGCAGCTAAGTTATATATAGAAGATATTACAGACGAGTTCTGCGATGACTATATTATGCCATGTGTACAGGCAGGTGCCGTATACGAGCATAAGTACCTAATGGGAACAGCAATGGCTCGTCCTATTATAGCAGCTAAGCTTGTTGAAGTCGCTCGTAAGGAAAATGCTGTTGCAATCTGCCATGGTGCTACTGGTAAAGGAAATGATCAGATTAGATTCGAACTTGGAATCAAGGCTCTCGCTCCAGACATCAAGGTTATTGCTCCCTGGAGGGATGACCGTTGGGGAATGGATTCTCGCGAGGCTGAGATAGAATACTGTCATGCACATGGAATTGATCTTCCATTTGGAAATGACCAATCATACTCTCGTGACAGAAATATATGGCACATCTCACACGAAGGTCTTGAATTAGAGGATCCGGCGCAGGCTCCTAATTATGAGCATATGCTTGTGCTTGGCGTTACTCCGGAAAATGCTCCTGATGAACCGGAGGAAGTTACAATGACCTTCGAAAAGGGAGTTCCAAAGTCTGTTAATGGCGTTGAGATGAAGGTATCTGATATAATCAGAGAATTAAATCGTCTTGGTGGAAAGCACGGCGTTGGAATAATTGATATAGTTGAGAATCGTGTTGTTGGAATGAAATCACGAGGTGTATACGAGACACCGGGTGGAACAATCCTTATGGAGGCACACGACCAGTTAGAAGAACTTGTTCTTGACAGAGATACAATGGAAGCCAAGAAGAGGCTAGGCTCACAAATGGCTCAGACAGTATACGAAGGCAAATGGTTTACACCACTTCGTGAAGCAATCACAGCTTTCGTAGACAAGACTCAGGAAGTCGTTACAGGCGAAGTTAAGTTCAGACTTTACAAAGGTAATATCATTAAAGCCGGTACTACTTCACCATACTCACTTTATTCTGAGACTCTTGCAAGCTTTACAACCGGTGATATGTACGACCACCACGATGCTGACGGCTTCATTACCTTATGGGGACTACCACTTCAGGTAAGAGCTATGAGAATGAATGAACTTAAGAATGAGAATAAGAAATAAAAATATAATACGAAGCATATAATTAAAAGAGCCACGCTTTTGGGCGGCACCTCAGTCACCTCATTCGCGTGGCTCAAATTCAATCATAACATCGCCATATACTTGCTACGTTCTCCATTAGGAATATCAAGTTTGTCCATGGCTTCTTCTGCAGTTAATTTAAAATTCTTCATTATACTTCGGATAGATTTCGCCAAAGTAGAATCTCTTCCTTGCTCTATTCCTTCGTCATGTGCTCTTATAACGTCCAAATCTAATACCTTACCACCCATTAGATCACCTACTCTCTTCTGTGTACTTTGATACTTCATCAACTGCTTATGTACTACTTTATTAATTAACCTAATTATAACATCTTTTGAATATGTGGACAACAGCCCCTCATCGTCATTTCTCAAGTATCTTGCAAAATTATATCAATACATTCTACTACTAAAAAAGTTAATAAAGATTTAATAATTTGTTCGATTGTATTCCAAAAATAATCTGCTATAATACTTCTATCGAATCATTCTGATTCGTGCATAGGCTGTCGCTTATGCTATTCCCAATACCATAGGAATAATTATTATTAATACTTTACAAGGAGGCTTTGCTTATGGCAAAAAACGAACAACTTAATAGCGAAGAATGGCGAAATGCCACAGGAAAAATTGACTACTGCATGACCAACGACTATATGTTCCGTATGGTATTGCAGTCAAACAACAACGTGCTTAAAGGATTAATAAGTTCTATGATGCATGTTCCGCTTAGCGACATCAAAAGCGTGGAAATAGTTAATCCCATAGAGCTTGGAAAGCATATCGAAGATAAGGACTTTATCTTGGATGTTAAGGTGATACTAAATGACAACAGTATTATTAATCTTGAAATGCAGGTAACTAATTACAGTAACTGGACAAACCGGTCTCTATGCTACCTGTGTAGAACATTCGATAACGTACAAAAGGGAGAAGATTATAATTCTGCAATACCTGTAACACATATAGGATTCTTAGATTATGATTTATTCCCTGATGAATTAGAATTCTACAGTACATATATGTTACAGAATGTTGAAACAGGGAAAATTTATAATAGCAAATTTCGTCTTAGCGTGTTATCATTAAATCAGATAAAGCTTGCAACTAAAGAAGATAAGAAATGGCACATAGATGAATGGGCAAGACTATTCAAGGCTACTACGTGGGAGGAATTAAAGATGATTGCAGAAAAAGATAAGGTATATTCAGAAGCTGCCAATTCCATATATGTACAAAACTCTGACGAAACAATAAGAGCTATGTGTGAAGCAAGACAGGAAGCAATATTTCATGAACAGTATGTACAGAAGCAGCTTAAGGAGCTAAAAGAAAGAGCCAAAGAAGACGCTATCTCACACAAGAAGCAACTTTCCGAAAAGGATGCTCAAATCGAACAACTCCAAGCTGAAATTGAAAAGCTAAAAGAAAAGCTCAAATAATTAAAGGGCAGGCACAAAAGTGTGTATTATAAAGTGTGTAAGCTACCGATAATAAGGCTTGCACGCTTTTTTCATTGATAAGCCTATTATCGCATAGCCCTATAAATCGCGGTAGGTACCCACTATTGAGCTCTATGCTTTCTTGTCTTAAGCCCTTCAACTCTTCTTTGAGTTCCTGCTCGCTCTTTTCCTTATCAGAAAGGCGATATTGCAAAGTAACAACAAGATTAACTAGCGTATTGAAATCATATGTATTCAATTCTTCTCGTGTCTTATTATCGCTCATAAACTAATAACCTCTTATACAATAAAAGAAATCCGTCTCTCTCCCACACAAGCCCCTTAATCTTATTATGCCTTCTTCCACAAAACAAATATAGTGTATCAGCTTCCACTTTCACAATCTGAGGTGTGTCGCTTTCTAGCTCTCTTAATCTCTTCTTCCAATAGTAATAATTAGTCTTGCTAACCCCTACGCTTTTGCACCAGTCTCCAAACTTTACTCCCTTAGGTCTGTTCTCGCACTCGGCTATTAACCTTCTCCACTCTTCAACAACAGATTCTTTCTTCTTGTTCATAATAAGCTTACCTCCTTTTTTATGATAAGCTTATTATCGCATAGCCCTATAAATCGCGGTAGGTACCCACTATTGTGCTTTTACTTTCCTGTTGTAGACACAATCGAATCTTCTCCTGACACCGAAACTATATGCCTAATGGTGTCCTCTCGAGAAATAGAATAATCATTCTTGTATTCAACTTGAGGCGCATCCGTTAACGCTCCCTTACAAATAACAAATGCCACACTCTTACCAGCTGATAATATCTTTCTAAACTCTGACATCACAGTCAATAACTCTTCTTCTGATGTCTTCTTATCAACAACACACGTTGAGACATCCATATCCTCCATTCGCTTAACCGTGACTTCCCCCTGATAAATGTGCTGAGGCTCATCGTGTACTCTAGTCAGGTTTTGTAATGCCGTCACCTGCAAAGCTTTATCAGTAACTCTATTGATGTTCTAAGTTCTTCCTCGGAATAACTTCTGCTTGGATTATCAGGATGATCTATGGCATTTCTAATATATGTTGACAACGTTCGATAACTATGACCTGGATAGGACGTGTCTATCTTCTCATGCTTAGCTGCATCATACTGTGGCTGTTGCTCAATATACCGGTCGCAAGCCTCTATATTATGGTTTCCCGTCTTAGTTTGTAAATATGCATACAGCGCAATGTGATAATCCGTCGATGATACTCCAAATGCCAAATAGTTTGTTTCCGCCGAAGTAATCGTTGGTAAGACATTGGGCGCTGTAATATTTTTACATCTTATAGTTCCATTATCATCTGTAAGAACAATCACAAGGACATCATCTCTGTCTTTTAGTGCCGATTGAAGGACATATTCTGAGTGTGTTGCAATTATCATCTGAACATATTGATTATTATTACTTGTAAACAGACCACGATAATAATCAAGTATCTTTTTCTGCCAAATCGGGTGCATACTTAGCTCCGGCTCATCTATAAGTACTGTTCCACCGGCTATGCTTCTGCTGTTTCTTAGCAGATGAGCTCCACGGAATACAATCTGCTTTTCGCCGGTACTAAGCTGATCTACTGCTATATCTCGCCCATACTTTTCAAAAAGGACCTTCTTTTCAATGGGATTGTCGTTATCAACTCCTTTATATTCCATAGAATCAAAGAAGTCGTTAAAAGCCTTTTCAAATCTGTATCCTTTCGACTTTCTCTTAAATTCGAAAAACTTCTGATCGTTTATGCCTCCACCTTGACTTTTCTTCATCCATTCTGACGAATCCTGACTCTCAATATCAATTAACAACTGCTTTATTCGAGTAAAATCCTCTCCAATATCTGGCTCATACTTATCATTATCAATCTGTAATGTTGTGGATGATGTTACGGGATTTGTTATAAAACCTGATCTTGCTTTTGAATATGCAAAACCATAGTGACGTAAGTCAAGATTATCCTCTTCGATTCTCAACTCGTTATTATTTTTTCCATTCCTCACCACGTTTTCTTCACCCGTTTCCACATCTATCCTTTTATGGAAGCCGATACCTGCTCTGTTCTTATCAGCGATAATATGATATTCTTTACCATCAACTATATAGTCCAAATATTCGAATGGCTCAAGTGATCGCTTATCCAAATATGCAGACAGTGTCTCAAGTATTGTAGTCTTTCCGGTGCCATTCTCTCCCGCAAGAACTATTGTGTTATAAGCAGTTCCATTAGGCTTTGAAAAATCAAGTTCAAGATTACCAAAGGATAGGTAGTTCTTCCATTTGAGTTTCTTTATCATACATCCTCCCCTTCAACGGCATATTGAATATACCATATCTCTTCTCTAACCACATAAAACAACTGAGACTCCCAACAAATATATATATATGATAGAATTACGAAAAATATTCTCTTTTTAGCTTATCAATCAGCTCAAACGAAAAACACTCTGCGCATCCGTCCGGTATCGCTTCTAGCCGAGCAACAAACTCTTTTACAAGGGACACACCCTCATCGCTATGACTATTCTCGGACGAGGTATGCCTCACATAGCATATCTGGTCATAGATTTCAATCTGTGACACTAGCATACTTACATCTGAATCATACTCCATCTCATTTCCTTCATTAGCTTCTCCGTAAGAAGCGATAATCCTATCAAGACGACGTAGTATAGCCTTCCTGTTCAAATCAATCGGAGCATAAATCCTTACGTTGTCAGCTTCTTCCATTTTTTATACTGACACATACCTGCATCCTTAAAATAGCCGTCTTCCCAACAAACATAATTGCTATACTTTTTAGAACCATAGTATTTTATGCCTTCAATTCCAATCTCTTTACAACAATCCGCGACAAAATTGGGAAGCAGGTATTCTTTAGGCATCTTATTAATCACGTTCCCCTTAACCGGATACCTTATCATCCTTAAAAAGCTTTCTCCACGTCTTAATGTCTCCGAAAAGTCTAACAAACGAATATCTTTTTTAGGTTTTAGTTTTACCGTTTGAGGAACCTCTTTTCCATCCTTGCTCAAATGCTTCCTAACTTCTACTTCTGCTCCATATCTATTATCAGAAAAATAAAAACTAGATCTTCCAGAATGATTAAACCGCCCTGCACTGGGTATTCCATGTGGCGGTTTTACCATTTCATCAAAAGTATATAGCATATCATCTTTCTTTCTTGAGCGACAATGATAATATATATCACAATCAAAGTTTATTATATTAGTGTTGTTATTATTAAGCTCTTTTAGCCATTCAAATATTTTCAATCCCGTATCATTATTCATTGCTACCATAGGTCTATCCGAAAGAACTGAAATAAAATCAATGAGTTCCTTATCAGAAAAAACCTCATCCGTCCCAAGAAAACTGATCCCAGCATAAATGATATTCATACTTTTAACATTTACTGCCGAATCTCCGTTTACGAATTCGTTCTTTTTTGTGTCAAATTTAATACTGGACTTCTTAGAAATATCTTGCGCTGTCGTTAAATTAAGATTCTTTAATGCAGAAGCAAAACCTACAGGATAATTAAGTTCACTCTTAATAACTGATATTATATCACTAGTTCTAACAAACGCCATATCAACGGCTTCTATTCTTTCTTTATTTATAGCAGCATTAATAACATTGGGCAAGTATTTATATTCAGCATTTGCAAAACAACCAATTACATCATGGATCATTTGAGTCTCATATGAACTACACAACTGTGCAATAGTGTTTAATTGTGATTGAGCAAGTTGCTGGCTCATATTTCCCGAAAATCTGCTAAAATCATACGAGTTAAATAATCTATTGTACTTCTCTGTAATATCTCTATATTCTTTAAAAAAAATTTGATACTTGTCACTAGCTTCTGCCATTGACACTCCGAGCCGTGCAACTTCGCTAAAAGTCTCTTTGTCTTGTTGAGCGATTAACAATTCTTTTACATTAGATAACCCTTTTTGTGCCTGGATTACACTACTGCTTTGCATCATATTAATCGCTTCAGTATTAATCGACTTAAACATTTCACTATTTTGTTTTGAAATATTTATCAACCCTTTATATGCTGAATCATTAAATTTCATGTTGCACAGTCCTTTATCATTATTTCTGAATTGCAATAGTACTTCCATCCATTATCTGATCATTGCCCAAAACAAACAATGCACCAAACTCATCATCAGAGACATTTGCCGGCCATGAAAACTCTTTTCTTTTTACCGCCGCCATTAGCCCATCATCTGTTCTCAACGGCATAGAATAATAGGCTGTTGATATGTGAAGTGTAATAGTTACCTTATCATTGATATTCTCTGTCGAGTATCTCCCAATATCATCCACACAACAACTATTCTCATTTTCTGTCGAGATCATATATGCCAGCGGATAAGAATTCATTATACTTATCATACCACAAGGATGCGTTCGATAGTCATCTGAATCAATTTTCCCTCTTGTAGCAAAATCCCTAAGATTTATTATTGTACTATATGGATAGAGCCACGTATACAGTTTTATTCCCGTTAATTCTAAACTCTCATCTTTTAAATAGAGTCTTAAATACTCATCAACTGTTGTATCTTTGTCATAAACTGCTTTCATTGATAAAAAATGACCGAGAATCGACCTTAAAATCTTATTAATCTGTACCTCAACTGTTACTTCCTCATCTATAGGATTTATGACCACACCGTTTAAAACATCTTGACATTTGCTCTCAATACTTTGATTAACGACCTCTATAAATCTCGCGTAGCATTTGTCATATTTACCCAATAAATCCCCATTACATTCTTGGCATATAGTCCTATACTTCACTCCGTTTTGATATTTCTTTCCATACTTAGTTTCTGACGGAATCTCCCCAGCAAATAACGTATCAGCATACGCACAATCTCCTATTTTAACACTCTTCGGCGGAACATGATCCCAAGTAAGCTTAGTTTTCCTCCCACAAATATTACAATAATCAATTAAACTACGCTTCTTCTTTTTATAATACAACTCTTTTACTCTCCTTATACCCGAATGTTTAATGTAAATGCACTTACAATCTTCTCTCGCCTTAACATATGCCACATAACTTTCATTAGGTGGGGTTTTGTTCTTATATTTACTAGCATATTTGCTCCACTCATTTAATTCCCACAAAAAGTCTTTATCATTCTCCAAGAAAAGATTTCTGACTTTCTCATACTTTTTTTCATCAAAAGTACTCCTATTTTTTTACCTAATAATCTACTAATCAAACAATGCTATGTAAAGATTATATGGATTATTTATGTATGCTATCCTCTCTGTCTTAACTAAGCCAATGATTTGCTAAAATAATTTATCTATATCATATGTCTTTCTGCATCTCTTTGAGCTCATATAATAATGTTTTCAGATTCTCCTTTATCATATCATCCACTTTGATACTCCGTTTTTCTAAAATATCTATTTGCTGCAATCTGTTTTCTATGGTCCTTCTTGCATCAAACAAATCCGGTGTTTCCATGCAGATCTCCCATTCATGCTGAAAATCACCATAGAACCCATCTTCATTAGGCTCTATATCTCCCATCATCGCATGCATTAGATTGAGAAATCGCATCGGATACAAATAATATGTCCTGTACATAAAACGATTAAACGAGAAACTCAAAAGACGCTCGTAATATGGCACTAATCTCTTCATTTGCTTATTACAATAACTACGAAGCATTGGCACGTTCAGCCATATCAAGCGCCACTTCTTTATCTGTCTGCTGTACAAATACATCATAGTATCTCGCTGTATATCAGCATCTTTTGCGTCCACAATCCCATTCTCAAGAATTCTACAAGTTTCAGCCACATACTTTTCCAGCATATCATCAGGCACCGGTCGCTTAAAATAACCCATATGGTTGCTTAAATCCGTCTTGTGCCTGTTCTCCCACGAATGAGTATGCTTGTTCATTTTTTTAGCAGTCCTCATATACTTAGGATTAAGGCTCTTCCAATTGTTAAACCTAATATCATCAACAATACTATCATTCAGCTGTCCCATAGTAGAAAACATCCTGTCAATAGTGTCAGTACCATCATCTTCCCAGTCCTTACAGATTTCTTCAATTCTGCTTGCCCAGTCTTTGCAAAAATGCCCAGGATTTATGTTTAGTTGTGACGTTAGGCGAAAAAGATTTAAAAAGTAATAATAGCGATCTGCATCTAAATACGACGGCACAGTACTTTCAAGACTATTCTCTGTCTTCTCAAAAGCTTTAACGTCTGTATGAGATTCGTTAAACTTTGTCCTTAGTCCAGCCTTATTGCATATAGATTTTAGCACATTCTCGGTAAGACCATAACATACCTGTTGCCCTGAAAACGGTTGCAAGAGAAACATATATTTCTTCTCCGCCAATATATGTTCCTCTGCCATCTTGCTATCAAAACAGTGATCTACATATATCCCGCGCCCATAGGTTTCTCCGTTTTTAACCAACTCATCAAAAAAGGTGCCTACATCAAAAAAATCAGAACCGCTATAACCCAAAAACACCATACAAAAACCTCTGTCTAAGGCTTCTTTTATCATTTTACAAAATGGTTTGGGCAGTGGTTCTGACACCTTGCTACCCGTTGTTCCAAGATTTTCTTCGATATTCTCGTCTGTCGCCACTCCATGAATATGATATACATATTGATTGTTAGCTTCTCCGATCGGAATAGCATTTACTCCAAGGTGTGATGTCGGGTTATTAATGAGTTCTGTCTCCACGCCTAAAGCCTTCTCAATACATAAATCAAAATTCGTAGTAATGATTGTTGCACCTGCACGAGCACACTCCGCCAAAAACATATGATTATTGTTCGGCTCAGTTTCCGCAAAGTGTCTTAACGCTGATATACACTTTTTCCGTCCATATCTCCTGTTGTTTTCTTCTTTGTAGAAATGAAAATCCGAAAACTCGTTGTCCAACTTACTAAATTCCCCGATAACATATTCTAGACGAGGGTAATCTTTTTCTCCTTTTTTATTCTTGTCCTTCTCTTCATTATGGCCGATGCCCACAATATGCCCATTATGTATCGCATTCTTCAATTTTGGTATATGCACATTCCAATACTCAATAAAACTATCGGCAAACTCAGGTCCCAGCAACTTTTTCAAGAAGGCATTCGTCAAATCATTGCCCAAGGGTATACCGGTTGGAGAATCGTAGCTTATTCCTGCGCCCACCCAGAAAATCGTTTTTTCTAAGTCTATACATATATCATAATCCTTATTCTCAAAAAGATTTATGTTTTTACAAAGATTGTTTTCACGCTTTTTCATAAACGGCAACAGTGTTTCCTTTCTCAATTCTTTAGAAAGAATATCTAATACCCTTCTTCATATATATCAATTATGTCACCCAATATTTTGTGTGTCAATACAAACACACAACTAATATATTGTGAATGATGTATTGTTATATGCCAACAAATTACAGGACTCTCGTTTTTTCGTACACTTACTATCGGAAATACACGTACATATCGCTCTAAGTCTTCACTTGTATACATCACTCTCTTATAATACCAAACCTCAAAAAAATAGCATATATATATATGATATACCCCTTATATCACCTATATCCTTCGCACACTTCACAATGGGTATTTCTCCCATCTTTTTTACATTATTAAATGCTAATCGAACCGAACTCCAAGCCAAAGTCTTAGGTGCTTTCCTACGATTTATTATCAATTCCTTATTGTATGTTCCGTCACTCCCAACCTTCAGCTTATATATAAACGGTAGATTCTTTCCAACAGTATGAAATGGATAATCCTGAAATGCTGTAATCGCATTCCATAATGACCTCTCTGGCATTTCTGTCTGTAAATGGTTAACACAGCTCTTTCGGGTGCGATATAGCTTTGATCTATCCGCATCAACACTAACCTCCGGCAACTTATATGCATATTCATGGTATGGTAGATATGAATTTATAGAGGCTTTACTCAACCCAGTCTGTACGGCTATTTCAGACATAGATAAACCCTGACTGTTAAGTTCATAAATTAACCGTGATACTTCCGTAGAATATACTCCCGCTGTAATTAGTATTATTCGTACCTTAATTACATTTAAGCCATATTCCTTGGCGAGTGTATTCAGACTTGGATTGTGGAACTCATCAACTCGGTCATCATACATTCCATAATCTTCTGACAAAATTCGTAGCAATTCCTCCATTTTCTTTTCTGAATTGTAATTTGGTTTCTTCTTTTTTCTAGACATATTCTTTATCCATTTCGTGTCAATCTATATAGAATATAGAGAAAAGAACTCTGGCTCTCCTAAAAATTTTGGTATCAGGTCTAATTTTCTTGGTGTTTCACCACTATTTCTCATTGCTCTTAATTATTCCTTGGTATTGTCTATACACTTCTAAATATGTTGGTGTTTTTTGTATATAATTACTATAAGGTGCTTAGCACTTCTAGCAACTAAATAACAGGGAAGGATGACGTTACCCTAGGAAAGTTTCTTCACCCTTCCCTCACCAAAACACTAACCTTGCCACTACCTTAAGTAAGGTTAGTGAGCAAAGGATTAGCCTATGTTAATAAGCCAGTCTATTTTTAGTGTGCTTCTTTCTATAAAACATACTGACCTACAACTGTACTACAATGCTATCTTTCGATTCGATATGTCTAGCTTTATTAAGTGTGGCTCTTATTCTCGTTACCTTATTTCTTTCGAAAAAGGTAAGATTAAGACACGCCTAGTTACTGTATACCGCGTCATCAGAAAAGGTGATATGTCTCGCCACACCCACGCCATTCTTCCCGATATCATTGTCCCATACAGTTCTTATTCAATTCGATTTATTATTTATTTTCTTTATCTTTATACACATCGTAACTGCTCCGCTGAAGATATATATACTTTTGGGATTCATAATCTCCATAATATATACTCAGCATAATTCTTTACCTCTTCATACTCTATCCCGATGAACCGATCCACCAGTTCATTTATGCTATCTCGTTTGCGGCGTAAACCATGAACACCCTGGCGACATCTTCCTGAAAAAGTCGTATACTTATCGAAACTACTCAATACTGCAGTATCTTCCATAGCCGTTGCTCTTTTTCATCATGTTTTTGTTTTCTTCATAAACAATCCCGTTTTAGGGTATCACCTCGCGTAGATTTGCATTCTTACACTTTGAAACCTTCTATGCATTCCTCGATGCCATGATAGAGAACATATTTCTTACATCCTGCTCTTTTCATTACCATTTCTGCCTGTATCCTATCCTTTTCGCTAAAGCAGGATATATGCCATGTTGCGTCTTGTTTCCTTGGTTCATGTCCACCATCAATATAATCAGCAGCCTTCAACACAGATAGGCAGTCACCAGGCAAACTTCTAACGCCCTTCAGTATGCACAGATCTTCAATAATTTCTTTTGTCCTTGCCGCTTGTTCCATGATAAATCTCTTATGAACCGCTTCTGCTGCTTTTACATTTTCTTTCTTATGAACATATCCGTCCTTGTCAGTAATGACACCTACTTGCCCGAATACTGAACGTTCAAAAGCCTCAGCGCTTGGAAAACTGATATCGTTCTTACCTAATACTCTATTTCTATGAGTTGAGGCATAGACAATATTCATCTGAATGAATTCCATCAAGCTATCATCATCGAGATTCTCTAACCCAAGATTTCTTACCTTCCACAAAGCTGAAAGTTCATTGAAGTCACATCCTGTTTGAGTGGCCTTCACCAGAAACTCAAAGTATTCATAATCAACCTCAGCAAGCGAATGACCAAGAACATAAATATCTGTAATATCCTCTATATGTACCCCATCTAACGTCATAAACTCGCAAAGATCATCGATATTGTCTTGCACATGCTTATCAGTGTCGTATAATGCAGTTTCTAGAAGATATAGTCCTTGAAGTCTTTTACTCTTTCCTCCAGAAAATGTAGTGATGAACTTTTGTTCCATCAGCTCTGGGAAAGCTATCTCTGGATGGGAGGAATGTCCAAAGATAATATCTTCTGGATCTGTTGCTTCACCATGAATGTGATAGTCATTCTCTTCTTTTACACCAAAGCGTTTTTCCAACGTATCTGTATAGTTAAAATTGATGAAGTAGCTATCATCTCCAAAGCTATAACTTGGATGCGTTGTTGGTATCTCTATAGAAGTAATCCAATTTCCAAACGCTTTTTGAAGGATTTTCTGTGCTTTATCAACAGTTTCCTGAAGGTTATATAATCCTTTATTGGACTTATCAAAATGATTGATTATTTTCTGATCATCTAATAACGCAAGGGCACTTTCAAAGTTCCAAAAAAATTCCTCGGGTAATGAGCTTGGTTTTGAGATGTCTCCGAAAACCATCTCAACTGGTGTAATCAGATTCCCATCCATATCTGTAGCTGTTTTTATGTGAAGGGATTTTACAATTTTTCGAATGTTATTCCTATAGTAGTCCTTGAAACTGTCATAAGACGTAGGCAATCCTTGCCAACGGTCAAAGCCATTTCCTATAATGAAAAGCTTTCTGTATTTATGTGTCATCAAATCACCTAAAACACCTGTGAATGATCTCAATAATTCTCTCCTGCTCCTCCACCGTCATCTTTCCAACTTCCTTTGCAATTCATACGCTAATAACGACGATTCACTCGACATCTAATATTCCCAAACCGTCTCTATTCATCGCAAATCAAGTATAGCATAATCCACACTCATAATATAGACTTGCTTACAAGTAATATGTATTATCTCCTATCAATCTTATAAATACCTACTCTACCTTCCACTCCCTATACTCTTTTCCTTCCAATATATCTGCAATCCTTTCGCACGCATGCCCATCTCCGTAAGGATTCACCGCGTGACTCATCTTCTTATACTCTTCCTCATTCTCTAAGAGCTCTGTAAATGCATTATATATAGTCTCTTCATCAGTCCCAACCAGCCTAAGAGTTCCGGCTTCTACTCCCTCTGGTCTCTCTGTAGTATCACGCATTACTAGAACTGGTACTCCATAGGACGGACACTCTTCCTGTATCCCACCAGAATCTGTAAGACACAAGTAGAAGCGATTTTCAAAGTTATGACAGTCGAACACCTCTATAGGCTCGATGATATGTATCTGCTTACAGTCTCCTAACTCCTCGTCTGCAGCCTGGCGAACCACCGGATTCATATGAATAGGGTATACCGCTTTACAATCCGGATGCTCGTCCAGCACTCTTCTAATTGCACGAAACATATGGTGCATAGGCTCACCTAAGTTCTCTCTCCTATGTGCAGTTATGAAAATGAGCTTATCTTGCTCCACCCATTCTAATTCAGGATGTGTATAATCTTCCTTAACGGTATGCTACATGGCATCAATAACAGTATTACCTGTTACAAATACTGTATTCGGTTTCTTACCTTCTTTAAGAAGATTGTTCCGCGAAAGCGGTGTGGGTGCAAAATTATATTGACTTATAATACTTACCGCTTTCCTATTAAATTCCTCCGGAAAAGGCGAATAAATATTATATGTTCGGAGTCCTGCCTCCACGTGTCCTACCGGAATCTGTAGATAGTAGCAAGCTAATGCTGTGACAAATGTAGTCGAAGTATCACCATGTACCAGCACCACATCAGGCTTCAATTCTTCTATAACCGTTTTAATCTCAGACAAAATATTAATAGTTATATCAAATAAAGTCTGTCGATTCTTCATTATATCGAGATCATAGTCCGGCACTACATCAAATGTCTTAAGCACCTGATCTAACATCTGCCGATGTTGAGCTGTTACACACACTACAACATCTAATCCTTTTCTCTTTTCCATAAAAAAAGACCTTGCGGTCTCTTTTTTTAATCATATTTTATTTTTATAACTTTGTCATATACTTGCTTCGCTCATTCCTGGGAATGTCGAGGGTATCCATGGCTTCCTCTGCCGAAAGCTTAAGCTTACTCATCATGTTTCGAATAGATGCTACCAAAGTACTTTCTCTACCTTCCTCTCTGCCCTCTTCAAGTCCGGCATCATGCGCTCTTATTATATCCAAATCCAATACCTTGCCACCCATCAAATCACCCACTTTCTTCTGCGTGTCTTGATATCTCATTAACTGCTTATAAGATACTTTGTTTATCAAGTTAATTATAACATCTTTTGAAAATGTCGACAACAACTCATCAGAAACCAATTCCTCTAACATATCAATTATGTTACGGTATACATTGATGAATTGCTCCTGCTTGTCCTCGTCCTCCTCTATATCTTCGAACTCGTTCTTATAATTGAAGGAATAGAACGGTAACAGGAAATACAGCTCATTCTCAAAAACCTTCTCTAAATCAAAGTCTGACTCCTTCATCACTTCTACAAAGTATCTACTATCACCTCCGGATGTATGCATCACAATCTCCATCTTATCCGGTGTCGAATCAGAAGAACTCAAAAAAAGTATACCGGTATGCGGAAAATACACATCTAGTCTTCCACTACTAACTTCTCCCCTATCTAGCGCTATCTGCGCATCATATTCAAATAACCTTACTATAATGGTTCCATCAACATCATCTTTACTCTCGCACTCAACATGATATGTATGTGTAACATCATCCTCTCGTATCTTGATAAGCGAATCAGTAATCCTCTTGTCCTGAGAGCCACCCTGCTGGTCTAAATACCTCTCGTTAGCATTCCTGTAAATGTGAGCCTTCTTACTGTAATTCATATCGAACATGTAGTTAATGAAAGGAATAAGCAATTCATCGCACTTAACCACCATTGTACGAAATGCATCATCATATGCAAAATCCGAATATATACTATCCATTGACTCACCACCTTTCATAACAAATACAAACATTTGTTCTGTATTTAATTATAGAACTGTTGTTCGCAAATGTCAATGAATTCTTTATAAAAATATATAAAAAAACCAGCAACTATCAAGTAGTCACTGGTCTAATTACACTTCCGAATTTACCTTGCGTATCGTAACCTTCCGCTCAATTGCAAATCCTTCCATCAAATCTATAAATTGTTCTTGTGTTAGTTTTCTTACATCTTCAACATACTTGGGCCACTGGAAATATCCATCAGATAATCTCCTATACAATAAAAGAAATCCGTCTCTCTCCCACACAAGCCCCTTTATCTTATTATGTCTTCTTCCGCAAAACAAATATAGTGTATCAGCTTCCACTTTCACAATCTGAGGTGTGTCGCTTTCTAGCTCTCTTAATCTCTTCTTCCAATAGTAATAATTTGTCTTGCTAACCCCTACGCTTTTGCACCAGTCTGAAAACTTTACTCCCTTAGGTCTGTTCTCGCACTCGGATATTAACCTTCTCCACTCTTCAACAAAAGCTTCTTTCTTCTTGCTCATAATAAGCTTATCTCCTTTTTTATGATAAGCCTATTATTGCATAGCCCTATAAATCGCGGTAGGTACCCGCTAGTGAGGTTTTACGAAATAACATCTCCATTCTTGTCTCTAAACTTAGGAGAAAAGTACATCATAATTTTCATTATTAAATCTTCATTATCCAAACCCACTTTGTATAGATTATATGGTTTATTCATGTGCGTTATCTTCCCTTACGCAACTATACTGTAAATGATTTGTTTACGCAACACATTTGTCAAAGTGTTTCCCGAAGAGATACCGGTTGAAGAATTGTGACTTGTCCCTTCGCCCACTCAAAAAACTGTTTTTCTAAATCTATATCTATGTCATCTTTTTTTCGAAAACATGTATATTTTGTCAGAGTTATTTTTTATATTTGTCCATATACTCCACCTATTTAATATGTATCTTCAACTTGTGGCAAAACCTTTGCCAACTGGATTTCTATTTAATCATCACAATTTATATATGCAAATCTATGCCATTCTTTATTAGTTTTCAGTTTCACAATTATTTTAGGCTCATATGAAACCATTTCATCTGTGAATCTTATAAAGATCTTTCTTCCTGTCCCTTCCATAATCCTTTTATAATTTAACGTCATTATCCAAGTAATACTATATGAATTTGGTTCAAAGCTTTCATCAACTTCAAGTTCTATCTCATAAGTCTCTCCAGATCTGTGTGATGTAGTAATAGCATCATGATAATATTTTTTATGTCTTTCTATCAATTCTTTTCCAACATTTTTTATCTCCCAAGTGTAAGCAGAATCTCTTCGATACGATGCATTCCCTTGCGAGTCAGTTATACTAATAATTGTAGGGACATTAAAGTCTCTCTCTTTTCCAAGCTTCATATAATAATCTTTTATAACATCTATAAAATCATTGGTATAGCACAACACTCTTTCTGCGTCTCTAATAGAAATAGGGTTATCATGATATAATCTATTCCTAATGTCTATCAATCTATCAAGCATACTCCGTATCTCTTCATCGCCAGAATAGAATGATTCAAAGACGTTCTTAAAATGGTTTTTATACAAGTCTTGTCTTGTAATAAAATACTGAATATCTTCTATTAAAATAGCATCAATATCTCTTGGAAATCTTCTGGGATTATCTACCTTACGTTCTTCTATTCTTTTTCTAACTTCATTCTTGACTAATGGTTGTCCCACATTGACTTCTGTATTAATATAATCATTACCATAATTGTCACGAAAAATCTCATCAATTAACCTTCTAGACCAATGTTCGAACAACTCAATTTGTCGTTTTGATAATTCTCTTATATCATCAAACGATGTTTCCAACAACGTCGGCATATAATAATCTTTACATCCCTCACCATTATCTATTATTGTACTATTACTTTCTAGCGGTTCTTCACCTCTATCTTTTTCACTTTTAACTACCTCTATGTTTTTTTCAACATATAAAACTCCCACAGCACTTACTTATAGCCACTAGTCGCAACAACATTATCAATTTATATAAGTGCTTAAAACTTTTATATTCCATTCAACTTTTGCTAATGGAGGCTAATCCTAGTCTGGCTCATTAACCTTCTTTTAACATTTATTATTATAATATTGCTTCTATCGTTCTCGCTCTCTTTATTCTATATTTCAAACAAAAACAAGTTATCCAAGAATAAATATTTATTTAAGCATTCCTTTCTATAACAAATCCAATAAGATTTATTCCTTTTTGAACACAGCATAATAAATCTATATAACGATATTATTTTCTTGTGTTTTATTTCAGATTCACAACTAATGAAACTAATAGGATTGTTAATTTCCGATAATTCTTTCTTAAAAAAAACATTATACGATTTCATATCAACTTTTTCTACGAAACTATCAACAACATTATCGTTTTCTTTTATATCATAGCAAAACCCTTTTATTTTAGAAAACACCATCGATATGTCGCATATAATTTGAGTTTCATTATTTATATAATCTTTTTGCTTTATTTTATACCCAATAGTCATCAATCTCCCTGTTCGTCCACTTATCCTCTCTGCTTTTTTAATAGGATAAATGTGAAATACAAATAATTCGTCCCTTTCTCGAACAACATGAACAAGATTTTTATCAATTCGTCTGTTCACAATATCTGCGTAAGCCATGTTAATCAGCTTACTATTATCTTTTAATGTTGAGAAAAAAACAATATCTTGTTGTGTTAAATATGGCAGAATCAAAAAATAATCTATTATCATTAATATTTATCTTTCAGTTAATAATTCGTTATAGCTATCAATTATATAGTGGTGAGTTCATCTCTTAATTTCCCAAGTCCATATCCTTCTAATCCGCTTCCACTAACCACTATATCTACCTCTTGACATAATTCTTCAAATACTGAATACTTTTCTTTCAGTTTCTCTTCAACGTTCTTTGCATCTTCTAACAAATCAACTTTATTTATAAACAATATTTTTTTCATTTTCCTATTTACTGACTTACTATTTAGTATTTTCATCGTTGCAAAAGCTTTCCCTAACTCAGAATAAAATGTCTTACAATCAATAAATTCTCCTACATTCATCTCGGTACCTGCAAAAACATAAACAACAACTTTTTGGGAAAACCATATTTCGCCGTAGTCTAATAACTCATCGATCATTTCCCCTATACTATTCCCCGCATTATCAATATACGCAGGTGTAACTTTTTTCCCATTTAAAAGAAATGGTTCTTCTTTTATTATATTTGATGTAACAGTCGGAACAGCATCATCCAAAAGCTCCTTTTTAGTCAAATTCGGATTACGTAGTTTCTTTATAATAGTTGTTTTTCCAGAAGAAGTCCCACCCATAAAAACTACACTTACTCTTTGCTTCGTAACGATAATTTTTATAATAGTAAAAACAATTGAAAAACCAAAGATTGCATATAATAATCGAATTATCCATTTGAAAATAATATTATTCTTTAAAAAAGTTATAATGTTAGTAATTAAATGATAATTAACAATTGCTTCATTTATCTGCGGATTAGCATCTACTTTGCTGCCATCATCGTTTTTTCCCCATATGCCTTTCCTTTCCAACTTTGCTGTAGTCTGAGCATTTAGTTCTTCCTCGGATGCCTCTTTCTCATTAACTATTGATGCTTTTCCTTCTTCTAACAATCTACAACGAATAACAGCATTATTATTAACATCTTCTTTTGAAATATCTACAACTATGTTTTCTCCAATAACTAAGGCTAAATTGTCATAGTTTACTGTTTCATTATATATTTCATTTCTATAGTAAGCTACTGTATAATAATTATTATCATTCTTCTTAGATACGGAAACATAATAATCACCTCCGAATTCAGGAATGTCTTCTCTTAATTGTATATGAATCTCGCAAGCAATAGCTATAAACAATTGTAAAAAAATAAAAATGGCTAAAAATAATCCAATAATTGTCACTACTATCTTAAATATTGTTCCTAAAATCTTACCTATCTCCATAAATACATCCCTTAATCACACTAATATTTGCTATTCTAAAAGTGATCCTCGGTGGCTCACTTTCAAGCTAGCACTAGTGCCATCTTCATTTTGAGCTACCATCGCCAACTAAAAAGTGAGCCACCTTAGAAAGTACCTACTCTTTGATACCTTATCCTATGAACGCTACTCTTTAAGTCAAAACACAGTAACTCATTAACAAATTTTCATTCTAACCTCAAAAAAATAATTCTCTATCAAGCTTTACTTGAATCTATTCTTGTAGCTTTACTACAACCTTATCACCTATCATCTTACAATATCCATCATTTGGATATGATGGCATCTCAATATACTCTGGATTACCATTTAAGCATTCATCTTTATCAACAATATTAATCTTTTGTCCCAATATATTTTTATAAAACAGTTTTAGCTTTGCTTGGCTAGTAATTGCTGATTTAGAAGTTCCAGTTAATATATTTAAATATCTCTTATTCTTTTTCTTATGTTGATGTATCATTATAAGAATATTTTTTCAAAGTTGTTCCTTTTATAGTAGGCTTTATTCTTTTGGTGGTTCTTTCATCTAACCAACGAGACAGAATCATTCGAATAAAACTATTCAATTATCTCTCAACCCTCATCGGACTATTTAGAAAATCATCATATGCAAGCCTTATTCCATCCTCTAACTCCGTCTTATATGTCCAACCTAGCTCTGTAGCCTTAGAGACATCTAGTAGCTTACGTGGTGTTCCATTAGGTTTAGATGTATCCCACTTAATTTCTCCATTATATCCAATAACCTTAGCTACCAACTCTGTTAATTGCTTTATACTAACTTCAATTCCACTTCCACCATTTACTGTCTCATTGCCACTATAATTATTCATTAAGAATACACATAGATTTGCCAAATCATCAACATATAAAAACTCTCTTAATGGACTACCATCCCCCCAACATGTAACTTCAGTGGCTCCTGACTCTTTTGCTTCATGAAATCTTCGAATTAAAGCAGGCAATACATGTGAATGTGTTGGATGATAATTATCATTTGGTCCATATAAATTAGTTGGCATTACAGATATAAAGTCAGTGCCATATTGACGATTAAGATATGAACAATATCGAAGTCCAGATATCTTAGCAAGCGCATATGCTTCATTAGTCTGTTCAAGCTCAGACGTCAACAAGTATTTCTCCTTCATAGGTTGAGGCGCCATACGCGGATAAATGCACGATGAACCTAGAAATTCTAGCTTCTTAACACCACTCTTCCAAGCACTTTGAATAACATTCATCTCCATCATCATATTCTCATACATGAAATCTGCCGGTGCTTCATTATTAGCAACGATCCCCCCTACTTTACCTGCAGGATGAAATACATATTCCGGCTTCTCTTCTTCGAAGAAAGCTTCCACATCAGCTTGTCTCGTCAAATCTAACTCCTTATGTGTTCTAAAGACAAAGTTATGATATCCTTGCCTCTCCAATTCACGAACAATTGCGGAACCAACCATTCCTTTATGTCCTGCAACATAGATTTTTGCATTTTTTTCCATCATCTTAATATACCTAACCTCTCTTAATAATGCTTAATATCATCGTTTATTTGAACGACTTTACCATTATAGGATAGGAAATTAGATATATTAATTCATTATCTTGGCTTTCACTTACAAAATCTTGGCTTTTAATACTAAATATAAAAAAGAAAGCAACGTGTAATTACCATTGCTTTCTATAAACACTCGGCGGAATACCTTCTATTTCTTTAAACTTGCTACTAAAATAATGTGCTTGCCCTAGACCACACTCTAATCCTATCTGCTCTATTGACTTATCTGAAAACCTCAAAAGTTCCTTTGCTTTCGTAATGCGAATGTTGAGCAAATAATTGTTCACACTAACGCCATACCGCTCTTTGAAAGATTTAGCCAGATAATACTTGTTAATATAGAACTTGTCTGAAAGCTCATCCAATGTTATCTTCTCTGCATAATTAGCATTCAGATATTCCTTTATCGGAATTAGATTTGATTGTTTTTTCGGCATCTCTTCTTGTTCTTCAGGATGCCAAGACTCAGACATAATGATTGTTAGGAGACGACTTAATTCCTGATTGATTAACATATCCCTCATATAATCATCACTACTAGCCACATTCACCAACTTGCTATGTATAGATTGTATTGTCTCCATTGCTTTTTCATCTGATGGCCTAAAAACGGGTTGTCCTCCTCGCTCACAATACTTATTATACACAGATGACATACAATTTCCATAGAAATGAATCCATTTTAAAGACCACAAGTTATCCGAATCCGTATCATGAGTATACGGCCTACTACAGTCAACGAACACACAATCATCTTTCTGTAATCTATACTCATGATTAGCATACAGCAACTTACCGGAACCTGAAACTACAACAAAAAATAAATACGACTGCAAATCAGCGCGTGAAGATTTGTGTGGATGTATTGCCCTTAACTCTCCTATCTCTTGTAGATGTAACAGAGTACTACGAGCAAACGGAGTCGCAGTGTAAAGAATACGATTGGCGTCTACAACTAAGCTTGCAGAATTATCAAATATCTCTTTTTTCATTAACAAAACATCCCTTATTTTATAACTTATCCTACTTATTCATTTATGAAACGGTAACAGAAGGTATCTTTTTTATTACAAAATTAATAAATCTACCAAAAGTATTCTTATATATAAACCAAATTATAATGCAAAAAACATATATTAAACATGATGAAATTAAAATATGTAAAAAAAACATAACACTTCTTCCTTGTGCATATTTTTCTACATCTAGCATTTCTAAGAATGTTCCAGATGCTAATAAAACAACTAACGTCCCTTCCGAAAACCATTGTAATACTATTTTTAACCATCTTATATTAATCTTAAAAGATGTAAAAATCTTCAACAGACACAAACTTCCCATTACAGTAAATGGATTATAATATCCACTTAAACTAGGCGCAAACTGGTATCTATTCTGTATTAAAAAAATAAATGAATTAGCAATAACACATATAATTAATCCAACAATATATCTAATTACACTTTCACCTTTCTTTTTACTATCTAATCGTACTGCTGCACCAATTATATACATAAGGATAAATACTGTAATAGAATAACCATCCTGATTTCCAAATTTTCCAAGTGAACTCCATTCTGACAGATTAATACCTGTTAAAATTTGGCTAACAGTCATTATCATAGGATAAATTGAAAACAAAAAAACACACAAGGACACAAGAATCCTCCTACTCTTACAAGATATTCTATTCAACATAATATTAATATATGGACTCAAAAGATAAACAACTATATATAAGATTATAAAATAAGATATACCACATGCATTACGAATAAGACCATTTACTGAGAAAGATGCTTTATTAGTTATTAAATCAAAAAAATATATTAGCAACCTAATAATTAGATTTAAAAACAATAATTCAATAGCTTTTGCAACACAAATCTTTTTACGTTGTGCTAACAAATACCCACTAACAATCATAAATGTATCTGTAGCGTAAGTAAATAAGCCTACTAAAACAGAACAAACATATATATTATTAGTCCCCTCAGCAAATTTCGCCCCATGGCCAATAAATCCCACATAATGAAGAATAATCACACCTAACATAGACAAAATCTTCAATAAGTCTAAACTAGTGAATCTATTCTCGCTCATATACTTCAATAATCCTTCCTTCAAAGCCATAATAATATATCCTTACAACAAAACAAATTCATTTTATATTCCAAGTGCTACGATTGGTATAACTCCCCATCGTGTAACCATTCATATTTATTCACAGTTCATTATTACGTACTGTCTTCGTTTATGAATCCATAAACCTATATCCAATTGGAACAAGCTGTGACAATTCTAACATATCTTTTTCGCCAAACTTTCTAACATTTTTTACAACTATAAAACCATCTACTACATTTATCCATGTTCCCTCCCCATTTATAAAAACAGCTCTCCCTAAAGGCCCATAATACTTTCTGTCTACTATAGTCACCTCAGGTAAAACTTCATATAATTCTTCTCTAATCCGTAGCATTGGGTACGGATAATTGGGCGTAAGTGCTTTAAAGAATCTTCTTAATAAGAAGTTAGGCATACTAAAATCAATTAAGCAATCCTCCTATCACAGTCATAACTTGTATATTGTTTTGTCGAAAAATCCTGTTTTAACACAAAAACTTCTCCGTCATTTTTTATGTTATTTACACATGCAAAATAAAGAGCAACAAGGGGATTCTCCGTCACATCCAATAATCGAGTTGGAATTCCATAGTGTTGCATTAATGCTAATTCATCAATTGAATTATTACAATCATCAAAAAAGTCAGCATACTCTAGTTTTGCTCGATTACATATTTCTTTCTCATAGATTAAATAATTTTCATCATCATCAATATGTCCTTCTATTTTTCGATAAAGTTTAGGTTTCAATGTATACTGTTGCTGTGATTGTCCTCTATAATAAATATTTCTTATAGATGAACACCCTTCCTTACCATATTCTTTTTTTATTATGCTAATATATTGTTCTATTGTTTTTATTTTTTCGGCATTACTCATAGTCTATTAATCTATTAAAAAAATTCTTCGGCTTATGTCAAATCTTCTAAGCCATCTTTTCCGCAAAAACGTCCTACCAAAAGATATTTTAAGGTTTCCGTCCTTATCTTCCATCCATATTCTATTTATATTATAGGCTTGTTTAACGTGTTCTTTTTTATAATATCCTCTCAAATCCTATCTAAAGCTAATTATTTTAAGGGGCTCACACCATACATAAAAAAGTTCAAAACAAACTAATGAAAAAACACGTTCCAAATCAGAAATATGCCATCATAAATATCATCCCTTATCAATTTTCTTGTTATATTTTTTGAAGATTTTCCAGTTAAAAAAATGTACAAAACACATAGCACTATAGCAATTGTGAATAATATAATATCAAAAGCATATAGAAATTCACACCGTCTTTCAATGATAATCTTAAAAGCTACTGCAATAATATATATAATTGGAAAGACCCATTTATACATACTGTCAATAATACTACTAAGTACAGGGTAGTCCTCAAGATAGTTTCCACTTTCTCTATCTATGACGATTGTGATTCTCTCTTCATCATTATTAGATACCAAAAAACTTAATCTCTCTTCAAGTTTGTGAATATATTTATATGTACGTTCTATATTAATCGTACTCTGATAATATCTGACCGATATATATAATAAAACAACCCATATCAAACTCTGCATGATGCCAAACTGAATCCTCACATTAATTCCGTATTCATGTACTAAAAATGATAGTATTGCATCTCCTACTGTATCAGGACAATAAGATATAAGCAGTAGTAGTCCTAATACAACTATTACTACTACAAACAGAATATTGCGCACTTTCAAATTCTTTCTCTGTACACTACATGTATCCTTATAATGGTCATACAAAACATTAATACTATTATCCACTGCCTAAGCCTCATTAAGCGCTTTTATTATAGATTCTTGTGAAAACCTCATAGCCCATGATGCCCCTGACTCAAGCAACTCCTCAGGAGATTCATATGCTTTATCGAGTTTAACCGCAACTAACTTGTTGCCATTTTCTTTGCTTCTTGCTATTTCAAAGTTAATCCAATTTCTATACCCTATTTCCTTATAATCGCTATGACGCTTATTTGCTTCCTTACCAACAATCACTAGTGTATATTTGCTATCTTTTATTCGTTTTGTAAGACCTGCTTTAACTACGGATACAGATTCAGTATGAATCTCATCAGCCGAACAATCATCAAACACAAAGTCCATATTCTTATTAGCATCCCACGCATCAAGCAACTGTTTATACTGCCTGTCATTCTCATAATCAAACGATACAAATACTTTTTTCTTAGTCATCTCCAATTATATCCTTTCTTTTATATGAGTATATTTCTAATATTTATAAAACCCTTCACCAGTTTTTCTACCTAATTTGTTTTCTCTAACCATTCTTTTTAGAAGTGGTTGCGGTAAATATCTACTATCACCAGTTTCCTTTAACATTACATTTAGAATAGAAAGAACAACATCAAGACCTATTAAATCTCCTAATTCTAATGGTCCCATTGGATGATTAGCTCCTAGTTTCATTGCTACATCAATATCTTCCATACTTGCAACACCTTCTGAATAGATACCAATAGCCTCATTAATCATCGGAATCAACACCCTATTTACTACAAAACCTGGTGCTTCTTTTACTTCAATAGGTGTCTTTCCTATCCATCTTGTAATATCAAAAACTTCGTCAATAATGTTTTGTGGAATTCTATCAGATGTTATTATTTCTACTAGTTTCATCACAGGTGCAGGATTAAAAAAGTGCATACCTATTATAGGTCTAGTTAATTCCTCATCTAAATCTATTATTGGAATTGATGATGTATTAGTAGCAAAAATAGTACCATCATCGCATATTTTATCCAGTTTTGAAAAAACTTGTTTTTTTACTTCTAATTCTTCTGCAATGGCTTCAATGACTAAATCTGCTTGTTTTGCTATATCTAAATCACCAAACTCAATTCTATTTAAACATTCTTCAGCATATTCTTCATCTATTTTTTTTCGCCCAATTAGTCTATCAAAAGATTTTTTTATTTCTTGATATCCTGTTTTCTTTGACGTGATTCTCCCTTTACAAAGAAGAACTTTATCAACTTTTTCACACTGTGAAAACACCTGTGCAATAGATGGTCCCATTGTTCCTGTCCCAATTATAGCAACTATCATTAGTGACACCTCCTAATAATCGTAGAGCATCCCATTCCTCCACCTATACAGAGTGTTGCTAATCCCATCTCTTTTTGTTTTTGCTTAAGGACATTTATTAAAGTAACTAGTATTCGGCACCCTGACGCACCTACAGGATGTCCTAATGCTATTGCACCACCGTTAACATTAAGCTTATCATCTGGTATTTCAAGTTCTCTTTTTACTGCAATTGATTGAGAAGCAAAGGCCTCGTTTGCTTCAATAAAATCTATTTCTTCTAAAGTCATATTTAATTTTTTTAATAATTTCTTTGTACTACACACTGGTCCAACTCCCATAATAGCAGGGTCAACTCCACCCAATGCTCCACCAAACCATTCTGCATCTGGTTTTAGATTCATCTCTTTAACAATATCTTCAGACACAAGCATCACAGCAGCTGCACCATCGTTAATACCCGAACTATTTCCTGCTGTTACCACCCCGTCTTGTTTAAACGCAGGTCTAAGTTTTGCCAAGCCTTCAATTGTAGTGTCAGTTCTTGGCGCTTCATCACAGTCAACTATTATGCTTTCTCGTCTACTTTTAACACTTACCGGAACTATTTCATCTTTAAAAAGGCCTGATGACACAGCAACGCTAGTTTTCATTTGTGATTGAAAAGCAAATTCATCTAACTCCTGTCTTGTAATATTCCACTTTTCACATACATTTTCCGCTGTGACACCCATATGATAATCATTTATAGCATCCCAAAGAGCATCTTTCACCATAGTATCAATCATAGGAGTATCAATCATCGGACTACCCATTTTATATCCAAACCTAGCATTCATTATAGCAAAGGGAGCATTTGACATACTTTCCATTCCACCAGCTATAACAATATTCGCTTCGCCAACTTGAACCATACGAGCCGCAGAATTAATAGCATCTAATCCAGAACCACAAACAACATTAATCGTTTGAGCGGTTGTCTCACTTGACAATCCTGCTTTTAATGCGGCTTGTCTCGCAACATTCTGTCCTAAGCCACCTTGAAGTACACATCCCATATAAACATGCTCAACTTTATCCGTTGACACATTTGCTCTTTTTATTGTTTCTTTTATTACAACAGAGCCTAAATCAACTGCAGACAACGGAGATAATATTCCTCCCATTTTTCCAATAGGTGTTCTACAGGCTCCTATTAAATACACTTTATTCATTTTATCTCCATTTCATAAGAATATTAATTTAATTTCAATGATTGATACCATTCATCATATGTTGATGTCTCCCACGGCATATTCTTGTTATAGTGATATCTCCAAGGATATGCCGGCTCACCAGTAAACCTATTTTTTATGTTTCTAACATCAGATATCTCTTTGGCTGGATTGCCTACTGCAACCATATACTCAGAGACATCTTTTGTTACTACAGCACCTGCACCAACTAATGCATCCTGCCCTATTTCAACACCTGGAAGAAGTATTGAACCAGTTGCTATAACAGCAAATGAATTAACTTTTACACCTATTAATCTTTCAGATGGTGGAGTAGGATCATTAGTCAAAACCACATAAGGAAATATCCAAACATAGTCAGAAATAGAAGAAAGCTGTCCGATATGAACATTACTATGCAACCTAACATAATTACCTATTTCACAAGTCCCTTGTATATCCGACAATGTACCTACACTTACACTATTGCCAATTATCGACTCTTCCCTAATTGTAACTTGGTGTCCCGTCTGAAAATCATCTCCAATAGTAGAATTCGAATAAATTATAGAGCCACTTCTAATTAAAGCATTCTTACCAATAGACAGCTTATAATTGTCTTTCTTTCTAGTATAGATGAAATCATTTTGGTATTCTCCAATAATACAATTTGAACCAACAAACGAATCTTCACCAATTATTGTTCCTTCTCGAATAACACAATTGCAATCTATATATGTGTTTTTTCCTATTACAACATTTTCTTCTATAATTGTATTTTGACCAAGTTCAACCCCTTCGCCGATAATCGCTGAGTCCGCAACGAAGAAATTTCTCCATTTTCTATTTTTATCCATATAATTACATCCCTTTGTCATTCTTATTTCTATTCTTTATCATTTCTAATACTCTTTTTATCTCACTTCTATAAAGGAGTATCATAAAAGCCGTTAATATCAATGCAGAAGCAATTCCAACAACAATATTTTCACTAAAAAACAAGCGCCATGAGACCATAAATATCCCCATCATAATCGTAGCAATGACAAATCTAATAGATAGTTTCATCAAATCCATTTTGCAAAGCACTATGGTGCAAATGATGTCCGACACAATGTATCCTACTAGTGTAGCAATTGATGCTCCTTCAATTCCCAATATCGGAATAAAGAAATAGTTAACTACAACATTAAGAACGGCACCAGATAGTAGTATAAATGTAATAGGCCAAGTTTTCTTAATAACTAAAAACTGATTGCCTATTACCTGAAACAACATTTGAAGAAGTGGCGCTAAAAATAAATATGGCGCGACAATATATCCGTCTAAATAGTCCACTTTGAATAAGAGCTTAAAAATCCAATAACTAAGCGCACATATAAATGCTGTTGCAACAAAAGAAATAATTCCTAAGTATTCAAAAATCAAAGAATTATTCTTGACCTGATTTTCTTCTTTCATTGTGGAAAATGCAAAATACTGCCATCCGCCTGCAAAGGCCGTATATATAAGCTGACTTGCGTTCCCAAGTTTTGAACCAACAGAATAAATACCTGCCGCTCCAATTCCTAACATATTTGTAATCATTACTTTATCACAGGAATTAAATACCCAATAAATAAGAAAATTGGGAAGCAACGGAATAGCAAGTATAAGTAATTGTCTAAGCATTTTTGTATCAAATCTTTTAAATGAAAACCATTTATGATTTAATATCCCAAAAGATATCTCCATTGTAATTCCTGAAATAACAGCAGCTAATGGCAACGCAATAACATAATAACCAGCCAGCAATAATGGAATTGAAATTCCATAGGATAACAACGGACTTATTGTATTAGTTATAAGAAACACTTTGCGTTTGTTCTGCATCCTTGTTGGTGCAGACACTATATTGTTTGTTGCTCCAACTAGCGTAGCAATTGCTGACAAGTAAACTACATATGCGTACTCTTTGTTACTAAAGAAGAATGAAGCAATCGTATCTTTAAACACAACCATTATTATAAAAACAATAATTGAAGTAACAACTGTAAACAAAAGAGCTGTCGAGCAAATACCTATCTTGTATTCATCTTCATCCTTTTCAAAAAACATACGATACATGGCATCATACATCCCCATTATTGCAATTGCACTAGCAAACTGGACTAAAGTATTTGATAAATCACTAATTCCAAAGTAATCAGTTGATGGCATTATCAGTGTAACTATAGGTACCATTATCAACGGAATGGCTTTACTAATTATTCCTCCTAGGCCATATACGAGCATATTTTCTGTAAATAGTTTTAGTTTATTCATCTAAAGACATATCCTTCTATGATAGAATTAGAATTCATTTATAACATCAATAACATACTTTACTTCATCATCCTTCATTCCATAAAACATAGGGATGCTCAATTCAGTTCTACTAATCTCTTCCGCGACTGGAAGCTCTCCCTTCTTCACACCTAAATCTTTATAGCATTCTTGCAGATGGATTGGAATAGGATAATGCTTATTAGTCCCAATGCCTTTACTGTTCAAGTACTCTTCTAAATCATCTCGTTCTCCACAACGAATCCCAAAGACATGCCATACAGGAACGCAATCTGAATTAACAATTGGAAGCATAATCCTTGAATTATTTATCCCCTCTAAATACATATCAGCAATTCTTCTTCTCTCGACATTCATCCTCTCTATATGTTGAAGCTTAACAGAAAGAAATGCGGCTTGTATCTCATCCAGACGACTGTTATTTCCTTTATAAATATGGTGATACTTATAATCCGAGCCATAATTACCTAGAGCTCTAACCTTATCAGCTAATTCTTTATTATTCGTAACAACAGCGCCACCATCTCCTAATGCACCAAGGTTTTTACCGGGATAAAAACTAAATCCGGCAGCATCTCCAAATGTTCCCACTTTCTGTCCCTTATATATTGCACCATGTGCTTGAGCACAATCTTCAATGATCTTCAGATTGTGTTTCCCGGCAATACTTTTAATCTCATCCATATCACAAGCTTGTCCATATAAATGCACAGGAATAATTGCCTTGGTATTAGATGTTATTACATCTTCAATAAATGTAGGTTCTATATTAAACGTATTAATATCCGGCTCAACAAAAACCGGCTTTGCACCAACATATGTTACTGCTAATGCAGTAGCTATATAAGTATTAGAAGGGACTATGACTTCATCTCCATTTCCTATATCCAACGCCTTAAGAATAAGCATTAAAGCATCGAGTCCATTACCTACACCAACACAATGTTCAGCATTACAATAATCAGCAAATGCAGATTCAAAAGCCTTATCTTCTTCACCATCAATATACCATGAATTATTTAAGACCCTTTTAAATGCATCTCTTAAATCACTATTAAGTTCCTGTTCCATTGGACGAAATGATACAAAAGGTATATTCATCTTTCTATTCTCCATCTATAGATTCTGTGCCCCACAATTTTTTACATAATCTAAAAACTCATCATAGTCTCTTATATAATCTGATTCATCATACAATTCAGATGCCAATACCATAAGAACTGCATCCGGAGAAAAATCATACATTTCTCTCCACATTGCATTAGAAACATAAAGTCCTTCATATGGTCTTTCTAAAGGTATTACTTTCTTTTCTTTCCCATTATCAAGTCGAATCTTACAACTACCATGAATGCACACAAGAATCTGTTGTAGCGATTTATGTGCATGTCTTCCTCGAGTGACGTCACTGATTGTATCATACATATAGTAAACACGCTTAATACGAAATGGAATATCTTTAAATTCCTCTAATGAAACAAGCTGACCACGATTATCTCCATGTGGTTGAAACACATATTTTATTACTTGCATTTTCCCTCCAAAAAAATAATACAAAATATTTATCTACAAAAAATTTATACTGCCACTACAAATCGGTAGCACTAAATTTATTAAAAAAACAATAATCAGGTTCAGTTATTGTCCTTTCATTCACAATCTTTCTGACAATTCTCCAAAATATAATATCCGGATACATTCCATAGCGAATAATTAATTTTAAAAACCTATTTGGCGCTTTATGATAAAGTTTAATATAAAGTTTGAATTTTTTATCAAACAAATTACGAGTAAAAGATTCTTCAATTGTCTTATGAAAATAATACCAATCCTTTTTCATTATTCGACTAAATACACTATCATTGGACGTTGAAACACCATGTCCATACTCATACCAAATAACAGGTTGTTCAAAAAAATATATCTTAATATGATCATAAACCATTAAACTATATGCGTAGTCTTCTCCCAGCTTTAGTCTACCCTTAAACCTATTTAAATATTTCAAGAAAAGATTTCTTTCGGTACAAAACGTTGCACCTAATGGCATATCATCCAATACAAGATAATTCTTGCGAATCATTGACTCATTTCGTTTACCTCTGTACAAAAACAGACACTTGGGTACGCTTCTATGATTAATAATTTCAAACTTTTTATCATCATTATAGTATATAGGTACACCAAAACAAACTTTCACATTATTACTTTTCATGTAATTAAATGTTTTAAACAATGTATCTGAATTATACAAATAATCCCCTGGTGAAATCAATCTAACATATCTCCCCTTAGATTGCTTTATACCTTTAATTACGTTACTTACAGTACCTTCATTTTGTTCGTTTGCCAACAAAGTATAGTTATTAATACCATACTCCAGCAATAAATCTAACGCCTTATCTTGATAATTACACTTTGAGCCATCATCCGTTATAATAATTTCAAGTTCAATATTCTTTTGAAGTAAAACTGAAAGTAATGTTTTTTTTAGTTTATCCCAAACGGGATTATATGTAACTACTATAACAGACATCATAGGATAATCCGCCTTCATATATTTACCCTTTCTTCACTAATAATACTTAACTAAATCTTTTTTACTTAAATAATCTGTACGTTTGCCTTCAGCAAAGAATATTATAAGCATCACCAATAATAACACTGATAAAGAAGAATAAAGATTCCCCTTCAACGTTCCAAAAACCATAAAACCAAAAATAGATATTCTTAGTAACTTATCACATTTTGAGTTGTAAACTATAAAGCAATAACCAATAAGAACCAAAGCCATTAACACGAGACCACCGGTCCATATCACACGCACATATCCAGAATCAAATGCTCCTCCCTTTACAACATTAGAAAATTTATCAACTGGAATAGCTCCTACTCCTATAATCAGGTTAAATTTATCTGGTAGTATCCAATTACTTGGAATAATACCCCCATACCAATTTAAAGCTTGCGAATATGAATTATGAGTTATTAAATCTTTAATAACTTCAAATAATTCCACCCACCAATTATAGGCTTTCTCAACAACCTTTTGTGACAACATAATAAGACCAGAAACAAGTATTATAATAAACACAAACCCTCTTAACATATAACTATTAATACTCTTATTTTTAACAAAAAAAACGAGCATCATTATGAACATTATTATTACAGAAACGATAGCCCCTGTTCGAGCATTTAGCATCGATGGTATTAATAAGACAAGAGACATCAGCATATAACGGATACTATTGACTTTTAATCCTTTATAAAAAACTAGTATAGACATCAATCCATGTACCATACCAATACTATAAAAATACTGATCATATCCCGCAATACCAAACATTCTTATTCCTTCGATACTGGCTGTGCTAATAGTTTCATCAACATATTTACTAACATAATTAATTTGTATTTCTCTAAACTCCGGAATAATAATCATAATTACACAAAACAAAGTCTGAAGGAGCCCAATCTTTATTACTTCTGATAATATCTGTTCATTTGAATAATTATGTATAGTCTTAAACTGTATCACAAACCAAAACTCAATTACTGGAATGATTAACAATATGGTTTTTTTTTCTACACTAAAATCACAACCCATTAGCAATAAATATATAATGGCAAATCCTATTAAAATAAGGATTTTCTTTAAATACATTGCATATTTATAATCTATAAAATATCTCAGTCGAAAACCACATATTGATAAATAAGCTACAATAAATATTGGAATATAATATACCGAATTCAGACCAAATATAGTAGGTTGATACAAAAACAAGAAAAGAAATAGATCAAACATTATCAAACTACTTTTTAATTTAATACCACTTAATGTCCTTACCATCACATACTCCACACTGCTATTATATTTGCCATTAAATATAAGCCAAATAACTAATCTCCAATAGCATCAATTATTCTTTTACACTGTCTACTCCACAAAAACTCTTTACTATATTCTCTATTCTTTTTATAAATATTATTTTTTTTATCAGCGTAAATATCTATTGCATTTCTTATCGTTGATGCCAAACTTGCTGCATCACTATTCGAGAAAAAAATATAATCTTCAAACTTTTCATAATCAGGAAATTTAGTAGATACAACCGGTTTTCCTGTAGCAAGATACTCCATTACTTTTGAAGGAAAATTGTTTTTATTCTCTGGGAGTGACATATTTCTAGGATTGACTAATATGTCTGCTTCTTTTAGTTTATCAATATATTCATCGTATTCCATTAATCCCAAATATTCAATCGACTCGTTATCACTTGTTTTTTCTCTTACATAGCTTGCAAGATCTCCCTTCCCACTTATAACTAATTTACAGTCACTTATTTTTGATAATTCTGTAAATGCTTCAATAAGCAAATCTACTCCTGTAACCTTAGAAAGCAAACCAGAATACATTACCACTATCTTTCGTTCTAGCTTTCCATTTTTTCCTCCGTTTACTGTCTTAGGTGTCTTACCTAAACCAAAGTCAAATTTATTATAAAACTCCTCAGAAATCCCACCATATATACATAAAAATTTATTCTTTTTAGTCACATACTGTTTTGTGTTAATTGAAAGACCTACGACAACATCATACCTCTTTATTAAATACGACTGTAGTTTTGAATATAGCTTATCTTTCAAACTAGAACAACTCTCCTCCGGAGAATAATCTGCCAATATAAGTACACTTCTTTTCTTAAATATTTTTGCACTAATAAGTGAACTCATCCACGGATAAAAAATATTATAAGTAATTAAACAATCAGCGTCTTTTAATTGTGATTTAACTTTTTTATTATATTCAATTATTGACCCTATAATTCTTTTTGATTTAAATGTATAATTCCATTTTTCATCTTGAAGTAATTTACCCTTTACATCATCTTCAACCGCTACCGCAATATACGACATTACAAATACTTTTTCAGTATTTACTAGTTCTTTGTACAAATTTAGCAAAAATCTATTTCCTGCATTCGATAAATCTTTAATACTTGTCTCAAATTGAGGCGGAACAATAGTACCGCATAAAACCATTTTCATAATCTAATTCCCAAAAGTCCTCTAATAATATTCCCAAATCTACCTTTAAATATTTTTTCATTAGCAAAAACACTAATTACAAAACTTGTTACTAATATAACAACCCAAGGTCTTAATAACACAAGAATAAAAAAATCTAAAAAATTCGTAATTCTCACAATTATTCCAGCAAAAAATTGATGTAATAAATAAATAGAATAAGAATACACTCCAATCACTTTCAAATAATTGCATATTCTAGATTCATTTGACTTATTTCTTATCCTAGCAATACTATATCCAATATAAATTATTAATAATGTATTAGTAACTAAGGAAACCAAACTATACTTTGAGAAATAATAAATCGATTCCTTCAACAAAAGATTAATAATAAAATAAGCAAATGAAATAATTGCAAGTAACGGAGCTACAATTCTAACTTTTTCAGTTACTTTCCACAAACTACTATGCCTTGATATTAATATCCCCCCGCAAAAAAACATCATCCAATTCAATGGATTTAAATAATATGTTCCAGTATAATTATTAATAAAATTAATTCCACAACCCCATCCTAACGAAATGATTGATACAATCGATAATATTATCGCTATAATCATAATCTTATCAGACTTAAGCCAATAGAATAATAAATAAAACACCAAAAGAACTGTTATATAATAAGTCGTATGCTTATACCCTATGATAAATAATAACCAACTTTTAAAACTAATTTCTTTACTTCTTAATACAACATACAACCATAAAATAGTTTCACAAAACAACCACGGAATAATAATTGTCCTAAGCTTTGTTCGCCAAAAATCTGAAATTCTTTTCGTATTCTTTTCAAATAAGTATCCTGACAAAAGGAAAAAAACTGGAACTCCCATTGTCCCCAAATAGTTCAATAATTGCGAACTAATTTCAGTCAACTTAGACACTTCATCTAAAACAGGCGTGGAATGCGCACATATCACACAAAATATGGCTATAGCTTTTGAATAATAAATTGTTAAACTCTCATTCTCATTTAACTTCATTTTTGTAATATCCTTATATGTTCCTCTGCCATTCTTTCTAACGTATACTCCATTGATTTTCGAACTGACATATTTCTAAACTTATCTAATTCTCCCTTATCATATTGAATATAATAATCCATAGCATCAACTAACTCATCTACATTATCAGATTTAATAATTCTACTATCTTTTTCGCAGAGTTCAATTCCAGCAATACATTTATCCGTAGTAATAATAGGAAGTCCATGCGACATTGCTTCATTTATTACAAGTCCCCATATATCTTCACGAGTCGGCAATATAAACACATCTGCCATTCTATAATACTCTATCAAATCCGCTCCGTACTTAAACCCACAAAAAGTAATTTTATCACGGTCATAATCAGTATCCTTAGGCTCCAAACCTCCCACAACATATATTTTCCAATTCCCATAATTCACTCGATATGCTGCTTCAATAAGAATATCTATACCCTTTCTATATACAATCTGTCCAACGAACAGAAAAACAAACTCATTTGATATTCCCAGACGTTCTCTTGCGTATTTCTTCAATTGTCTTTGCACACCTATCATAACACTAAGATATTCATCTGAAATATTCTCTAACGAAGTGTTAATCATCTTCTTATAACTTTCAAGTGAATATTGTTTTCTTTTTTCACTATTATTGATAAATTCATCAATATATTTTATTACTAACTCGGGTTCATCATCGCCAATTATATGTCCATTTATTCCTTCATCAACCCAATCATTTCCTGATAAACTTTTGTTTGTTGTCACAATTGGCAATGCAGCTGCCATTGCTTCAATAATACAACCTTTCAACAAATCACTTCTAGAATTAAATACAAATACATCTCCTGCAATAAAGTATTGGTCAACTTCTTCTTTTGATTCACAAACTATGTAATGCACGTTTCTAAAATCCCCTTTAAAAACCTCCTTTTTTATTTCCTCAGTTGATTCACCCCCAAGTATATAGATGCCTATTCTTTCTCTCTTCCTTTCTGCAAGACTCTCAAACATACCAAAGTCTTGTTCATATATTTTATTATTCAAATATTCTCCTATAATAATAATTGCAAAATCATCTTTAATACCTAATTCTTCCTTTGCCATTTTTTTATCTACATCCATAGGCATACCATTTTTTATTATTTCATTTTCTCTTAAAGATGTAAAAGGGAAAACAAAACACTTCTCTTTTTTTGCACCATAATGGCACAAATACTTTGTTGTCATTTCACTTGTACTTAACCATCTACTAGCATTAGATATAAAGTGTTTTTTTAGCAAATACTTAACCTTATTATCTTTCTTTATAAATCCCCCATCAGCTTCTAACCAATAAGGAATTTTTTTTAACATCATATACTGTGTCGCAAGCATAGATGTAGGCGTATTATAGGTACCAACAATAATATAATCCCACCCTTTTTTAATGCATTTTAATATTCCAGGGCAAAAAGCAGCATCAACAGCTGTTTGTATACCATTAAGAAAAATTGGTTTAAAATAATCTATTTTTTCTCCAACCCAATTTTTATCCCTCTCGGACGAACTTAGCAATTCAAATGTAACTGTCAAATCACATTGTTTACCCAATTCATTAAAGAAAGCTACTCTATTAGGAGACGGTATATTTGTTAGAAATAAAACTCTCATATTTAACATATATATAACCTATATTCCAATTCAAAAATCATTTTAAAATAACCAAAACAATCAAAACCAACCAAACATTATAATAGTTTATAAATTCATATCTATAATAGCTTTATAAAGATTATTAACTCCAGGTTCTACTACTAAACCTCTTCCAAATTCATTAATAACTTCTTCACAAGCCGTCCCCCTATATACTATCGCATCTGTACCACAATAATTTGCTTCAATAGTTGTTAATCCAAATGTTTCTTCTTTACTAGCATTTACAAACAGATCTGCTGTTGTATATATTGAAGCAAGTTCGGCAGTAGAATCCGTTCTTTTTATTCCTCTAATATTTTGAGGAATTTTCTTTATCTGCCTATCCGATAAACCAACCAACACAATACAATATTCATCACTAAGCATCTTACTTAGTTCAATAAAATCTCCTAACCCTTTTCTTTCTGTCCAAGGAGACGCAACACCAAGTATAATTTTTTTATTTTGAAGTCCATATCTCTCTCTAAAGTCACCCAACGTAGGCTTAAAAGTATTTCTATCAACTTCATTATAAATAACTTTTATAGAGTAATTCTTAAAAAAGCTTTTTTTCACCAAACCTTCAAGCCAATGTGATGGAACAATTATTTCCATTTTTTTAATACCAGAAAAAGCTTTTTTCTTTATATCATAATTCAAAGAACTATTATCTACTATAAAACTAGTAGGATATTCGTGCTTTTGAGGGCATTTGTAACAATGCTTTTTCCATTTTTCACATCCTTTATAGACAAAATACGAACAATGACCTGTAAACGCCCAACAATCGTGAAGTGTCCACTTTACTTCCGTATTAGGCCGTTTCTTAATCCATTCAAAAAGCAATTCATAATTAATATAGTACCCATGCAAATTGTGCAACCATATAATATCGGGATTATATTCATCTGCCCATCGCAAAAATCTTTTTGTCGCACGTTTTGAAGCAAGACCATGTTTATCCATAATTCTAGTATAAAGAGCATGTAAATATACATCAAAATCCGTCCCTATACGAACGGCATATTTTTTGTATTTATCTGGGACATAATTATCGCGGCCAAATGCAATCTTAACCTCATGATTTGCCGCTTCGTATTTTTCTGCCAACTCTGCGCATATTCTACCTGTACTACCATGTCCACATACTTCATTAATAAAGAGGATTCTCATAATGATTCACCTCTAAAATCATATAGCATAATCATCGTCCAAATTCCTTTTTTATAAATAAATTTCTTAATATCATTTTTATCATTATAAAATCACATACGAAAGCAACAAAAAACACAAAACACTACTCAATCGAATTACTATAAACTACTTTATATTCTTCTTCTGTCCCAATTAATATCAGTCTTAATTATCTTTGCTGGGACACCACCTATTGCAACAAATGAATTTTTAAACTTTTTAGTAACAATTGCACCTGTGCCAATTATGGTATTATTTGCCACCTCTGCCCCTTTTAATATAATAACTTTATTTCCTACCCATGTATGATTCCCAATTTTTACATCTTCAGAATTATTAATACGTATTCCATTTTCATCAATTATAGAATGACTATCTCCTGTTCTTATTACAGTATCTGACGAAAACATACTATCTACACCAATTTCTACTGTTGTTCCTTCAATAAGAGCTATATGTGAAGGACCAAAAATTGATGTTTTATTTCCTATTGTAAGCCGATTATAGTCATCCTCAATGTAAACACTTGCTTTAAACAACAAACAATCATCTCCAATAATAATTGTATTATTATTACCAGTAATAGTAATAATTGTATTATTTATATATGATTTTTCTCCAAATATTATTTCATTTCCATACCCTCTAATAAGCACTTTACACCCACGCATAAAGGCTCCTTTTTTTATAATTCTATTCTTGTTCTTTCCATATATTCTATTAAAACAAACAAAATTATTTACTGCAGAAGCAACATTTAGTATCCTTGGATACTTATCTAGGAATTCTTTTCCTTTCTTTAAAAAATTCATATAAAACCGTCCTCACATAAATCCTATATAATCAAGCCTTTAAAACAAATAATAATCATGCTATTAAATAAATATCTACTATTTTTTTTCACAATATAGTCTATAAAATAATATTTTATATATAATTACCAAATAATACCAAAAAGAAGTAATCTACCTTCCATAACTAGCCAAGAAAATATTTTAATAATTCCATAGTATAGCAATGTAACTTATACATTTTAGAAAGATTATGTCTTTTATAAATATTATATTTTATTTCCGCTCTCTTTTTTGCATCTGAAAGCGACTTTTTTGTACTCATCCCTCCAAATGAAAAATTAGATATTAATCTATCAACTGTAATCACTTTTAGCCCTTGACTTCTTATAGAAATCATATATTCAAAATCATCATACATTGATTCTAGAATATATGGATTATTCTGTATAACTTCTCTTTTTGAAAACGAAGCTGGATGACACCATCCAGTTGATGTCCACAATCTTCCAATATGTGCTTTTTTTATAAAGCTTCCAGTTGACTTATGAATTTTAATATTACCCCACGCAAAATCATAATGATATTGATTATATAGTTTCATCATAATCGAAACAGCATTTTTTTCATACCAGTCGTCTGCATTAATTTGCCCAACTAACACACCATGTGCAAGTTTGGCTCCCTTGTTTAAACCATCATACATTCCCTTATCCGGCTCTGAAACAATTGTCAAAGAACGCCCACTAGCATTATCAAAAATTTCTTGATATGATTGAGCCACTTCAACAGTTCCATCGTTCGATGCGCCATCTATAATTATATACTCAATATTGCCATAAGTTTGATTTAATACCGATTCAATAGTTCTTGAAATAGTTTTTTCAGCATTATATGATACTGTAAGAATCGTAATTAATGGCTTATTCTTCATCTCTACTCCTCATTGCGGTACTTTGTCCTTCACGTACACCTTCAGTACTATCTTTAAGGAACAAAACTCCGATTGTTGCAAACATAAGTCTTAAGTCTGTTAACACATTCATATCTTTTATATATAGAAGATCAAATTCAAGCTTCTGATATGGATCAGTATTATACTTTCCATATACTTGCGCATATCCTGTAAGACCTGCCTTTACTTGTAATCGCAATTGAAAGTCTGGCATTTTCTCGTAATATTGTTCAGCAATCTCTGGCCTCTCAGGTCGTGGACCTACTATTGTCATATCTCCTACAAGAATGTTAAATAACTGTGGCAGTTCATCAAGTCTACACTTTCTCACAAACCTTCCAATTGGTGTTATGCGATCATCCTTATCACCAGTACTAAGTCTGGCAACTCCATCCTTTTCAGCATCAATTCTCATTGAACGAAACTTTAATATCTTAAACTCTTTCCCATCCTTCGTAAGACGAGTCTGTTTATATAAAGCTGGACCATGATCATATAGTTTAATAACTATAGCGGTTATAAGCATAAATGGCCAAAGTACAAGTATTCCTAATAATGATGCAAAAATATCAAACGCCCTTTTAACAAATGCATATTCAATCTTTAGATTTCTTCTGTTGACATATAAGACAGGTGCATCAAAGGTTTGAATATGAATTGCATCTTGCATAATCACATCACCTACATGCGGAAGAAAAAAGCCTGGAACCCCTTCTTCTTTACAATACTTTAAGATTCCATTACGGCATCTACTATTTACACCAGCAACAAAAATAGCATCATAACCAGCAAGTTGTTCTCTAAGTTCTGTAAATGTTCCATCATATTGAATTTCTTCAACGACTTTATAGATTCTAGAAACTGCTTTACCCTTTATATTTCCGAATCTGTATTTGTCTAAATCATTACGATATATAAGTACCGTTCTTTTTGCAGGATTGTTTTTAAAGAAAATATATGTTGACGTATATGACCATGCAACATCTAGAATCAATTGAATTCCTAATAATATAAGAAGCATCAAAGGAGAATGGAATTGTTTCCAAGCTATTGTTGCGCCAACCCAAATGATTGCAACAGTAAATAGCTGGGCTAAGAATTGCCCAAATACAAGCATACGAATTCTAGCATATCCCAAAAGATAAGCATTATATGTTCTGTTAAATAGGATAAGCATAACCGCGTAACCTATTATTACATAATAATTATATCTATATCCATATCCAACAAACGTAATTTCGTTGTATCTAAACAATAACCAAAAGAAAAAGAACAATGCTATTGATACAGCATAGTGAATGAACTTCAATGCAAAGAGTTTTACGCTATTCAAATGATTATCATGTTTTACAATAGTACTATTATCCATCTTAATTATACTAATGTGCTACAGCTGCCCTCATTGCTAGTATTATTAATGTTCTCTCGTCTGCAACTCCTGTAACAGCAATTTTTTCCTTTTCCTGAAAACTACATACAATCTTCTTAGTCAATTCATCATATGTACCAGTGACATCTATAGAATATCCACAATTACATAGCATTTCTTGAAGTGATTCAACTGCATAGCCTGTGCTTCCTATCATTAAAGAATTCATTTTCTACTATCTCCAATTTTATATACACCCAATCCCCATCAGCTTTTTAATCTGTACCTCAGTTAGAGTACCCTTCCTATACCTAGTCTGCTGGTTGCTTAGCCAGGACTTGAGTTTGAAGCCATCCTCGCATTCATAGCCTGTTGGGAGTTTCAGGTTGCCGTGAGCCTTCTTGTAGGATACAGCATTTTCGTAGCCCCTTTCCCAGAAGGCCTCGTGGACGCTCCACTTAAAACCAAGTGCATCTAGTCTGCTCTTTCTTTCCTCTGAGAGTTTACCTTTGTTATTTCTATCTCTCTGAGTGTGAAGCCATTTATTAAGATTGAAGCCATCTACTTCTAATTCTTTTGGAACGAAGTTGATGTCTCCATTTTCTTCATAGTATTTCTTAGCGCAGTGGAAACCCATCTCCCACTTCTCATCGAATCTGTCCCATGACATTCCGATTCGAGTTAGCATATCTTTTTTTTCTTCGCTAAGTTTGCCTTTGGCATAACTGTCTCTCTGGCTTGAAATCCATATTCCAAGCTTTACAGTTACCTTATTATTGTGACTGTCTATAACATGTGTTACGTAATTGTATGGTATTATCAGATTGCCATGCTCTTCATAGAAGGCTTTGGCAAGTTCATAATTTCTATACCATTTATTCTTAAGAACTGCTGTCCATACCATATGAATAGCATCGAGTCTCTTGATTCTATCAGGGCTCATAGCACCTTGCTGTCTCGATAGTCTCTGGGTTCTAATCCATCTTCCAAGTCCTAGTCCCTCCGGTGTTACATAGGCGGCTGGAATTAAGAGATTGCCATGCTCGCTATAGTAGTTCTTGGCTTCCTTATACATAACATTCCAACTTGCGCTAAGCGTATCTTCTAACGCCTCGAATAATTCAACGCATTCTCTTACTTCGTCTATGATTGTAAATGTGTCATTTACAATTAAGTCAGATGCATCTTCATGCCTCATATATTGCATTGCAACTTCCATTTCTTCACGAATGGCATCTATGCTATATAGATTTTCAACATTATTGACAATGTCGAATACCACCGGCTTCTTCTTTCTTGAAGCAGAAAGTGCCCTTCCAATCTGTTGCTTATATATGATTGGCGACACAGTCGGACGAAGAAGAATTACTCCAGACACATTTTCCACATGCACACCTTCATTTAGCGCATCGATGCAGAAGAGAAGTCGCATATGACTATCATCTTCGTTATCTTTGAATTCTTTGAATTCAGCAGATGTTGATGCATCATCGGAATATACATGGTAAATGTATGGCTTTTCATCAACTAGATGAAACCATTCATGTGTCTTATCCATTGCTTCTTTCATTGCCTCGAAATTCGCGCAGAAGATAATGTATTTGCCTGTTCTATCAGTTATGTGCTTACTAAATATCTCATCTAAGCCTTCTGCCATATCAAGTGCCCGGCGTAATCTCTCAAGATAATCTTCTGCCTTGTCTCTTACTGCCTTATTCTTAGCAAGTCTAATTCTCTTCTCATAACGACTAAGTTCTTCTTTATATGAGAAAATTGATAGGACATACTTTGGAGGATTCAAGATTCCTCTTACAATCGCTTCTCCAAGTGTCATCTCGCTTGCAATATAAGAATCGAATAGTTCCTCAGCCATATTTCTCTGATTATCCAGATATCTAATGGCTGTTGCTGAAAGTCCTAAGACTGGAACTTCGCTATACATTTCAACAAGTCTGTCTACGCCATTGCCCCACTCAGCTGCTCCACATCTGTGAAATTCATCTAAGATAATGTAGTCTGGCTGAATGTCTTCTAGCTCATTTACGGACATGTTCATAAGTTTTGCGTAAGTTATGAAAACGATATTGTTACATATCGTGTCAGACTCTGCTTTCAGATTCTCAACCTGAGTCTCGAAGATGTAAGAAGATGGTGATAACCATAAGATTCTTTTATCAGGATGATCCTCACATAATTTGAATCCAATAAAGGATTTACCTGTTCCTGTGGGATGAATAATCGCAGCTTTCCCCACCTCATCTAACATTGATAAAGCTGATTCATATGCAATTCTATTGTGTTCATACAACATAATTGACATAAGCTACCTCTGACACATCTCATGTTGTTCGAAGAAGTATACTTCTTCGGATAATTAATAGGTTGTACGATTTATACAAAATGTGACGTCTATACATGTGTAGTTTATGTAGACATTTGTTGAAAAATGTGATAATATTTTCTGTGGATTTGCGTAAAGAAAAAGTCCGAAGAAGTATACTTCTTCGGACTTTTTTCTAGTCAACTATTTGCTACCTATTTCTAATTACGTACCCCATATCTTTTTGCCTTATCAAAAAAAGTTGATTTAGGCATGCCACACATTTCTGCGGCCTTATTAATTGGAATTTCTTTGTGCTTCCACTGCAGATATACTTCATCGAAATTCTCAGGCAACGGTCTTGGAGAAGGCCCAAATCTTACGCCTTTTGCTTTTGCTATTGCAATGCCTTCAGCTTGTCGCTTCCTTATATTAACTCGTTCATTTTCACTGACATAACTAAGAAGCGCAAGCACTATATCTGATAGAAAAGTACCCATAAGATCTTTCCCATTTCTAGTATCAAGTATAGGCATATCAATAACTACTATGTCGGCTTCTTTCTCTTTAGTAATACATTTCCATTGTTCTATAATATCCTTATAACACCGTCCTAATCTGTCAATGCTTTTTACATACATGACATCCCCCTTTTTTAATCGGCCTATAAGTCTCTTATAGAATTTGCGCTGGAAGTCTTTCCCTGATTCTCTGTCAACGTATATATTCTGCATAGGTACCCTCATCTCTTGAAGGGCAATAATCTGTCTATCTTCATTTTGGTCTTTTGTACTTACTCTAGCATAACCGTAACAAGCCATAAATACTTCCTCCTTAAGTTTTTATTAATAATCATACGTTTATACGTAAGTTGATTATAGTACAAAAAAGAGACCTACTTAAGTAGATCTCTTATCATATCACCTGTAAATTCTACTACCGTCTTCCCTTCTGCTTCTATCTGATACAACGCATTAGCAGCAATATGTTCTGCTGCCTGCTCAATATCACGAATACCAGAGGTATCTTTGTAAATGTCCATTAAAGCATCAAGGCCATCATCTGTCATGATGCATTCTTCTTTCTTTAAGCCTATTCGCTTCAAGACTTTAGGCATTGCATAATCTGTAAATATTACTTTCTTCTCTTCTACTGTATAATCAGGAAGTTCAATTACAGCAAACCTGGACATAAGTGGTGCAGAAATCTCACTCTTATCGTTTGCTGTAGCTATTGGATATACACCAGTAGTTGGGATATTGCATTCAATATAATTATCTGTAAATCCCAGATTATCAAGAAGTGTAAGGAGTACATCGGCCGGATTAGCATTTCCCTTGGAAGAAGCTGCTTTATCAAGCTCATTTATAATAAATACCAGGTTAGAACTCTCTGCCTCAGCAAAAGATTCCATTATAAGTCCAGGCTTTGCATTAGAATAAATCCTGGAACTTCCGGTTAATTGTTCCGGATCATTTATTGAACTCATCTCTAACGTTGCCCAGGGCATCTTAAGAATACGAGCAACTGCATATGCTATCTGGGATTTTCCTGTTCCTGCGGGACCAATTAGTAATAAGCCGTATGCTGGAAGTGTATGTGTACGATTAATCTGGATAATAGTCTCAATGATTCGCTGCTTGACATTATCCATTCCATATAATTCTTCATCAAGTATTCGACGAGCTTCAATTGGATCTATGGATTCAAAATAATTATTCTTCCATTGAATACCAAGCATCATGGAGATTGCACGTTGTGCATGCCGTCTTTCTTCCGGTGTTACTTCAGAAGATTTTGCAACAGCCAGATTTCGTCTGGCCCATTGGTTGATATTATCAGGAAGCGTTCTTCCTGCACATGTGAGAAAGTCAGTTATTGACTGAACCGAAGTTAATTTCATGCCATCGCCTTCAATATCTTCTTCCTCGTCAAGTTCAGGTCCTGGTGCATCACTTAAGAATAGTCTCTCCATCATAAATTGCAAGAATCCATCCTGTGCTGAAAGCTTGGCACCTCGAACATTTACACCAGTTTCTCTTATCTTATATACACAATATCCATTGTCATTATTTCTACCAGACAAAATCACCTGAATATGATTCTCTCCAAGCCACTTAATAAGATTAACGAATCTTGAATCAATCTTAATTATGTCAGACACAAGAACCGTATCATCTACTCGAAATTCGAATCCACTTCCCTTAAGCGGACTTTGGAACATACCACTAGAGTGATGTGCCCACTCTCTCTTGGAATTATCAATTATTAAAATAGGGTTGTCACAATCGGCGCTCCTTCTATTAGAATCGAACACCTCATATGTAACAACCACACTTTTTGAATCTTTCTTATTATCGTTAAAATCAAATACTGCCATTATTTGTTCTTACTTTCTTTAATCTTTTGTAATATAACAGGTTTTAAATCAGAACATTTATCCTTAATACGACGATTAACTCCAGGTGAAGTAAGAAGATCTGCAACCAGCTTGGCAGCCTTGTCATATTCATTGAAGTACATAGCCATATTAGCAAGCATAAATTGAACTGTCTGCTCATCCATGCCACAGAAAGGAGGCATCTCAGTAGAAAGAACCTGAGTAAATCCATCATATGCCTGACGATAGAATCCTTGAAGTTCTTCTTCTTTCTCCTTCTTCTGTTCAGGTGTAACATCAGCAGGCAGATTCTCTAGTTCTGCGCGACGAAGCCATGCTACCTTAAGACAAATGTATGCCTTCTCGCTAAGCTTGGCACGCTTTGCCATAGCTGTAACAAGTGCAAGCTTATGTCTCTCAACAGCAAAATCATATGTATATGTATCACCAGTTGGAACAGGAATTGGCTTAAACTTCTCGCATACAGCAGCTCTAATCATCTTCTTCTGACCAGTAGACACATGCTCGAAGAATTTATTAAGCGCTGCATAGCCACAATGATTGCAGAATACTACACCATACTTCGTATCATCAATACCTTCAAAGTTAGGACGAAGATCAAAATCCGGTTCTAATCTCTTGAGCTTAGTTGTAAGAGTTGATTTGTATGTAATCTGTGTAAAACATATAGGACATTCTACTTTCTTGTCAATAAGTAAATCCTTCTCTTGAATCTCTGCCTTCTCTACTACTGTGGCATTCTTAGGCACACTTGTCTTCTTCTTGTCATCTTTTAGGATATCAATACCTTCTGATGTATCGAATCCAAATTTCTCCATTCCTGCTAATAAGTTGTTCATGTTTACCTTCTTCCCAAAGTTTTCGAATAATTATAATGTATCAATTCTCAAATCGCTCTATCAATCCATAAAAAATCCGTGTATTTCATTATAGCATAAATCTATGCTTCGTGTATAAAATTATTTTGGCAACTTGAAAGAACTCTTAAGGGACACAATTCTATTAAATACTGGTGCTCCTTCGCTAGAATCCTTGGAATCTACCACGAAAAATCCCTGTCGTACAAACTGAAATCTGTCATATACCTTAGCATCCTTAACAGATGGCTCAATATAACAATCCTTAAGAACAGTAAGAGAATTAGGATTCACATTAACATTTCCATTATCATCATATACACCCTTCTCTTCATCAACAAGATTCTCATATAGACGAACAGTAGCCTTAAAGCAATCCGATGCACATACCCAATGAATTGTTCCCTTAACCTTACGACCGTCTGGGCTATTGCCGCCCTTGGATGCTGGATCATAAGTACAACGTATAACAGTCACATTTCCATCATCATCAGTCTCGTAACTTGTACATGTTACAAAATATGCATTCATCAGACGAACTTCATTACTTGGATATAGTCTGAAATACTTCTTAGGTGGCTCAATCATAAAGTCATCCCTATTAATGTAAAGTTCCTTGCCAAATGGAATCTTACGTGTTCCAAGTTCTGGATTCTCCATGTTGTTAGGTGCTTCAAGCATTTCTATATCATCAGAGGGATAATTGTCAATCACAAGTTTTATAGGATCAAGTACTGCCATTACACGAGGAGCCTTCATCTTAAGGTCTTCTCTAATACAATACTCAAGCATAGCATAATCTACAGATGAATTAGACTTGGATACACCACATAGTTCAACGAACTTCGCAATAGACTCAGGAGTGTATCCACGACGACGTAGAGCAGCTATGGACACAAGTCTTGGATCGTCCCATCCATCAACAGTACCTTCTTCAACAAGTTTCTTAATATATCTCTTACCGGTAACTACATTAGTAAGATACATCTTGGCGAATTCTATCTGTCTAGGTGGTCTCTCAAAGCCCACTTCTCTAACAACCCAATCATACAAGGGTCTATGATCCTCAAATTCTAATGTACATATGGAATGGGTAACACCCTCAATTGCATCTTCAATAGGATGTGCAAAATCATACATAGGATAGATGCACCATTTATCACCTGTATTGTGATGAGTAAGATGTGCCACGCGATAAATTATAGGATCTCTCATATTAATATTAGGTGAATTCATATCAATCTTGGCACGAAGGACTTTGCTTCCATCCTCATACACACCATCTTTCATCTCTTGGAAAAGCTTAAGATTCTCTTCAACCGTTCTATCAGAATAAGGGTCCTTCTTGCCTGGAGTCTCTAATGTACCACGATACTCTCTAATCTCATCAGCATTAAGGTCTGATACATATGCCTTGCCGTCCTTAATAAGCTTAACTGCACATTCATACATTTTATCAAAATAATCTGATGCAAAATAGAGATGATCCTTGAAGTCGGCACCGAGCCACATGATATCTTCTTTGATAGAATCTACGAACTCTGTCTTCTCTTTCGTAGGGTTCGTGTCGTCGAACCTCATGTGAAATGTCCCATCATATTCTTTGGCAAGTCCATAATTAAGAAGAATCGACTTAGCATGACCTATATGAAGATAACCATTAGGCTCCGGTGGAAACCTTGTAACTACTTCATCATACACACCTTCCGCCAAATCCTTCTCTATCTCTCTCTCTATAAAATTCTTAGATACAGTTTCGTTTTCCATATGTACTCCTATTTATCATTATAGTTCTAAGTATTAAGTTATTATATTGATACTTTCTTATCTAATATATACTCCCATTAATAAGCATGGCTATAAGTATATAGTTATTATGATACTTTCTTGATAATATATATTCATACATTAGTTCGAGCTTAGAATATGTTAGTGAATGATTAAGCAAGAGAAAATTTTGCCATGGACGGCAAAATTAGCGCGCGCGAACAAGGATGTGAGTCGCAAGCGGTTCTCGCCATAATAATTATTAAGATTCATCATCATTCATTTACATATTCTTAGCAAAGAACTATCAGTATGAATATATATTAGACAGGAAAGTATCCTGATAAAAACTATATCATCTACTTCTTATGCACATGTGTAAATATGTGATTTTCGCAATACTCGTAATTGCCATTACATTTAGAGCAGAATCTAAATGTTAATTCTGGATTGGTAACGTCTGTCTTGCCACAAATAGCACACTTATGACGTGCTATAACGTTATTACGGCTTCTCTTAGGATTACTCTCGCTAGAATTTGACGACGCATTGTTATCTTGATTAAATGGTCTAAATCCTGCACCATTACCATTTGCATGATATCCATTCCTGTTAGTCTTAAATCTTGATTTGTTGCGATTTCCAAATGGCGACCACCCTGCTCCACTACCAGCCGAAACGGACTTATAATTCCTAGTGGTAAGCCAGAATAATCCAAAGTTAAGAAGGGATGCAACAATTATAATACATGACATCCAATTCTTCATAATGAGACTTATTACAACTTGATATCCTGTAATTAAAGCATAGATAACTGCCATCCATTTCATCTTAAGCGGTATGAAGAACATGAACAGTATCTGCATATCAGGATAACAAAGGGCAAATGCAAGAAAGATTGACATATTAAGCCAATTAGTGCTCACATAATATCCAATTCCAATTGGCGCTTCACCGCCACCAACAAGATAATACACAAGATATCCAAGGAAGGCACCGCCTATTGTAAATATCAATCCACCGAACATATAAAGGTTAAACTTAAATGCTCCCCATGTTGCTTCTAATGTATTACCAAGCTGGTAATAGAAGAACATCATAATAACCATGAAGAATACACCCATAAGTCCCTGTCCTGATGTTGGTGGCATCAGAACCCATGTTATAAGTCTCCAGAATTGGAATTCATGGATAATATAATATGGTTCAAGTGTTAAATAGCTTAGTATATTAACTCCACTAAAGCTTGATGTAAGATAAAGTACATATCCGATAGCATAACCTATTAATAAATAATTGATTAAGTGTGGTATTGCGTACTTTCCTATCTTTCTTTCTAATTTGTTTAACATATAATAATTCCTTTATATAATAATCTTAAGTTACTCATTTACAGCCTTCTTATACTCTTCTTCTTTCTCCAGGTTCTCTTTATCAAGATTCTTCATTGCAGTTGATAACATAAGCTTAATTCTGTTAAGCTGATTAACTTCCGATGCTCCCGGATCATAATCTATCGCTACAATATTGGCTGTAGGATTCATATGACGAAGTTTCTTAATTACACCTTTACCTACAATGTGGTTAGGCAGACAACCAAATGGCTGAATACATACAATGTTAGATGCACCGGATTCAATAAGCTCTAACATCTCACCTGTAAGGAACCATCCTTCCCCTGTCTGATTACCTATTGACACCACTGACTCTGCTGCCTTTGCAAGGTCTTCTATGTGGGCAGGTGGCTCAAAACGTTCACTTTCTTCAAATGCTTTTCTTGCTTCTTTTCGAAGCCACTCGAAGAACTTAATTCCGTAATTACTTATGGTCTTACTCTTCTTACTCATTCCAAGATTCTCTTCCTTGAAATTGTTATTATAGAAGCAATACAGTAAGAAATCCGTAAGGTCAGGAACTACCGGTTCAGCTCCTTCCTGCTCTAACAGGTCTGCTAAATGATTATTGGCTGCAGGCAGGAACTTAACAAGAATCTCACCGACAATTCCAACACGAGGCTTCTTAATATTACGAATTGGAAGTGTATCGAAATCCCTGATTATATCTCTACACATTTTCTTATATTTAGAGTGAGATACATATCCATCCTTGGTGATAAATTCTATAATTCTTTCTTTCCATTTCTCATGAAGTTCATCAGTAGAACCGGGAATAGCTTCGTATGGTCTGATTCTATATATACAACGAAGGAATATGTCACCAAATATAAGGGCATATAAACCTCTCTGAATAAGACTAGGTGTAAGCTTAAATCCTGGATTACTCTCCAAACCACTTAAGTTAATTGATATAACAGGAACTTCTGGATGACCAATCTTCGCAAGAGCTCTTCTAATAAATCCAATATAGTTACTAGCTCTACATCCACCACCAGTCTGTGATATAAGAACGGCAGTCTTAGAAAGGTCATATTCTCCGCTTGTAATAGCCGTCATAATCTGTCCCACAACAATAAGGGATGGATAACATGCGTCATTATTAACGTATTTAAGCCCAACATCAACACAAGTTCTTGCAGGAACATCTGGAATTACAAGCTTATATCCTGCAGCATTAAATGCAGGCTCTATTAATTCGAAGTGGAAAGGTGCCATCTGAGGACAGATTATCGTATATTCTGCCTTCATCTTCTTAGTAAATATTCTTCTATTGTAATTAGCAGGCACAATTTCTCTCTCCTGCTTATTCTTCTCTCTTACTCTAATTGCAGCAAGTAAGGATCTAATTCTAATTCTTGCAGCACCAAGATTGTTAACCTCATCAATCTTAAGACATGTGTAAATCTTACCGGAGTTAGTAAGTATATCATTTACACAATCAGTTGTAACAGCATCCAGACCACATCCGAATGAATTAAGCTGTATCAAATCAAGATTCTCTGTCTTCTTCACATAGTTTGCAGCTGCATACATTCTTGAATGGAACATCCATTGATCCATAACAATAAGCGGTCTCTCAACATTTCCAAGATGAGAAATACTATCTTCTGTAAGTACTGCAATGCCATAAGAATTAATAAGTTCTGGAATACCATGGTTAATCTCAGGGTCAACATGATAAGGACGACCTGCAAGTACAATACCGCGCTTACCTGTCTCTTCTAAGTACTTAAGAACTTCTTCTCCCTTGTCAGTCATGTCCTGTCTAAAGGCATTTTGCTCAGCCCATGCCTTGGCACCTGCTTCTCTAACTTCATTGCTTGTGATATCAGGAAATTCCTTACCAAATACCTTAACTAATTGCTTAGTAAGAATCTCCTCACTTGTAAATGCCATGAAAGGATTAAGAAATCTTACTTTACCGGAAGTAATCTCGTCCACGTTATTCTTAATATTCTCTGCATAAGATGTAACAATTGGACAATTATAATGGTTGTTGGAATCTGGAAATTCATTTCTCTCATATGGAATACAAGGGTAGAATATGAAATCCACTTTCTTATTAATCAGCCACTGTACATGACCATGAGCTAGCTTTGCAGGATAGCACTCTGATTCACTTGGAATTGATTCGATTCCAAGTTCATATATATTCCTGGTTGAACGAGGAGAAAGAACTACTCTGAATCCTAATTCCTTAAAGAATGTAGCCCAATATGGATAATTCTCATAGAGATTAAGAACTCTAGGAATACCAACTGTTCCGCGAGGTGCATCTTCCACCTTGAGCGGCGGATATGCAAATAATCTCTTGTACTTATATTCGTACAGATTAGGTATATTGTCTTTATTCTTCTCCTTACCAAGTCCTCTCTCGCATCTGTTACCTGTAATAAACTGCCTATCTCCCGAGAACTTATTGATAGTAAGAAGACAATGGTTATTACAATTCTGACATCTTGTAAGACTTGTCTCAAATGTAAGATTGTTAATCTCTTCTATAGATAAAGTTGTAGTTGTCGGATTCTCTTCGTAGCGCTCCTTAGCGATTAAAGCTGCACCGAAAGCTCCCATAATACCGGCAATATCCGGTCTTATTGCTTCAACGCCTGATATCTTCTCGAAGCTTCTAAGAACTGCATCATTGTAGAAGGTTCCACCTTGTACAACAACATTTTCACCAAGATCAGATGCATCCGATAGCTTAATAACCTTGAAGAGTGCATTCTTAATTACAGAATATGCAAGTCCAGAAGAAATGTCTGCTACACTGGCTCCCTCCTTCTGCGCCTGTTTAACCTTGGAATTCATAAACACCGTACATCTCGTACCAAGGTCAATAGGGTGCTTGGCAAATAATGCTTCTTTTGCGAAATCTCTCACTGAATAATTAAGCGACTTGGCAAATGTCTCTATAAATGAACCACATCCAGAAGAACATGCTTCATTAAGTTGAACCGAATCAACTGTGTTGTTCTTAATCTTGATACATTTCATATCCTGACCGCCAATGTCAAGGATACAATCTACCTTTGGATTGAAATGTGCAGCCGCATAGTAATGTGCAACCGTCTCAACCTCGCCGTCATCAAGCATAAGAGCAGACTTAAGCAGAGCCTCACCGTAACCTGTTGAGCAGGAATGTACAATGCTCGCCTCATCAGGAAGAAGCTCATATATCTCTTTCATAGCCCTGATACATGTATTAAGAGGGCTACCATTATTGTTATCGTAGAATGAATAAAGTAAACTTCCGTCATCGTCAACAAGTGCAACCTTAGTTGTGGTTGAACCAGCATCTATTCCAAGATAACAATTACCCTTATGAGACTTAATGTCTGCAGTTTTCACATGATTGCTTCCATGCCTCTTGGTAAATGCTTCATATTCTTTATCGTCCTTAAATAGAGGTTCCATTCTTGCAACCTCAAATTCCATAACAATATCTGAGCTTAATTTCTCTAGTATATCTTCAAGTTCTGTATAATTCTCTTTCTTACAATTCATGGCAGAACCAATAGCTGCAAACAAATGAGAATTATTAGGTGTAATGGCATGTTCATCATCAAGATTAAGCGTTCTTATAAAAGCCTCCTTAAGCTGATCTAAGAAATGTAAAGGTCCGCCAAGAAATGCCACATGACCTCTGATTGGTTTACCGCAGGCAAGGCCTGATATTGTCTGATTAACAACAGCCTGAAATATAGATGCTGACAAGTCTTCTCTTGTGGCACCTTCATTAATGAGTGGCTGAATATCGGTCTTAGCAAACACACCACATCTTGCAGCAATGGGATAGATTTCCTTGTAGCTTTTGGCGTATTCATTAAGGCCACTGGCATCTGTCTGAATAAGAGATGCCATCTGATCAATAAATGAACCTGTACCACCAGCACAGATACCATTCATTCTCTGCTCAACATTTCCATTCTCAAAATATATAATCTTGGCATCTTCACCACCAAGTTCGATTGCAACATCTGTCTGTGGTGCATAGAAAGTAAGTGCAGTAGATACTGCAATAACTTCCTGCACAAATGGAATCTCTAAGTGCTTTGCAAGTGTAAGTCCACCTGAACCAGTTATCATAGGCATTACCTTGATTGGGCCAGTTACATCATACGCCTTCTTAAGTAGACCCTGCAGAGTTTCTCTTATATTCGCAAAATGTCTCTCATAATCTGAGAAAAGTAAATTATTATCTTCATCCAGCACAGCAACTTTAACAGTTGTTGAGCCTATATCAATTCCTAATTTATGTAATGTATCTGAACTCATAACAATCCTTTCTATAATTACAATACACACGTATTCTACATTATAGAATAGTATTAGTCTTCTTTCAACACACAAAATGCCTAATTTATTTGCACATTTATGTGTTTTTTAGGCATAATATGTATGCAAAATAAAAACGGGGCTTAATGCCCCGAGGTAAATTTGTAGTATTAACGTATATCTATAATGTGCGTTATTAGAAACTATTTATCTTCTATCTCTTTTGCTAGTTCCATTATAGCATCTTCACTCTCTTCTAATTCATCTGCTATCTGGGAAATGGATTTTCCTTTAGAAAGCTTTTTTGATATTTTATCTAATAGCAACTTTCTTTCACCCCTAGCAATTCCATCTTTTATCCCTTCTTTTATTCCATCTTCTTTTCCTTCATTATAATTAAGAATCATCCTACGTTCATATGTGTAATCTACAGCTGTCATATCTAACACCTCCGTCCTTCTTTCCTTTAAGAAATCCTTTAAAATGTTATTCTTTATACAGTAGTCAATGGCCTTCTCAATATCCTGATGTAATTCCTCGTCATCATGATTCTTATGGTACTCTCTCACCTTGTCTATAAATACCATATAATCAGATAGCCATTTACACTTATCTAATAATTCCTTATTATGTCCTTCGTTTATATTATACACCCTGCAGACAAGTTCTAACATATCTTTTTCATTATCTTCATCACTTTTAATAAAACAATCTGACAGTCGCATCTCCTGGTAGTCAGGTTGTGTCTCCACACCATTATAGAAAACAACAAACTTAGGACACGGTATCTTGACAAGTCTTCTACTGAAAATGTCTCTATCCATATAATTCTTCTTAACTAGAGTTGTAAAATAAATCAAACTTCTTAGAGGCATGTTAGGACAATAAGTAGATTGATGCTCATATATAGACAACACATTATCAAATATAAATGATGCATCATTTTGAACTGACAACTCAAAGCCTCCTTCGATAGTATTAATAACAATCTGCTCAGGATCATCATAATCAGAATCATTTACTGCATTGTATAGTTCTAGCGCTCTTTTCTTCTCTTCTAACAGCATTACAAATACATTACTCTTATAGTTTCTCTCATTGGACATAGTTACCCCTTTCCGCGAGAATATGATTCCAATGAAAAAATGTAAAAATATCATAATCTCACTTAACAAATTTTATTATTGGATTTTGCAAGAATCACGAAATCTTGACATATTATTAGAAATTAAGATTATAGAGTTTTACCCGTCTTAAATCTGTGCATAGCACAGGATTCTTGCTTTGAATTGTAGAGATATAATAGCATTATGCAAAAAACTTTTCAATACATAAATGTTAAGTTTTGGACAAAAGAGCCGTCCCAATGTCACCTAATTTCTCATCACATAGTATAATACATGGGTAACCCTTTCTCATCGCTACCAATACATTTGATTCTTCCATTCAAAATCAAATCATCTATCAACTCATCTGTCTTAGCCAACTTTGAATGGTCTCCTATATGAGCACTTATCTGTTGCTTTGTTTTAGGGGTAAAACAAAACGAAATAATTTTATCTTTCAACACTTCATCAGATGTAGCATTTATCATACGCATATCAATATATAATTTTTCTTTTAATTGATTAATTGTAGCTGTAATACCTAGAATAAAAAACGATGCCAAAATCCCAATAAGTATAATTATAATCTTTATTTCGTCAAATTTATCAGAATCATCATCAATATATCTATATATCAAATGACCAGTTACTCCGCCCAAAGCTGAAAATGAAGTTATTATTCCAGAAATTTTAATTAGTTTTTTATATGATTCGGTTTTTTTAAAGTCACTTGTATACTCTATACTATCTATGGTCAAATAATGATTATTAATCATCCATTTTCTCAGTATATAAAGTAACAAATAACATCCAACGCCTAGCATTATCGAAAGTAAAATAACACTTATGGTAAAAACAAAAACATGATTCTTAACACTTAAATATAATTGAATAATAATCAAAACCATTGTCACGCTAAGAAAACCAATGAAACATTTTTTCAAATAGCTTTCAGATAGTTTTTTCATCAAGTCCCTCCATTTTTCACAAACCATCTAATCTGCCGATTCCAACAAGCATTTATTAGAACCAACAAAGCCCTTTTTAACACTTTCAATTCCGTCATATACAAGTGTTCTTTAAAACTATCACCGCACCTATAATAGTTCCCGCACCAGAAATAGCTGATCCTATAAGGGCTCCAATTTCAGCACCAGCTGCACCCATCGCCAAGGATGACAATATACTTACACCACCCTCAACCACAGCTTTTCGATAACATGTGTATGACAAAAGAACCGTCCCCTGTCACCTAATTACGGATGAAAAAAGGGCGGTTCCAATATTTATATTATTTTTTTACACTTCTCAACAGTAAAAATATATGATATACAATTCCCGCTCCACATAATGATACTCCAACTATACCTACAATTGTCATCACAACAACTTCAGCATCAACAGTTAGTCCAGAAATATATACAGAATATATTATACTTCCCAGAACTGCACCTATAGTTGGAAATAAAGTCACAAAACTTCTAGTAAAACCCATATGTTTGTTTTCCCACTTCTTTACCTTTTTAGCGATATATTTTATATATAAATATCCTATTCCAGAAACAAAGCATACAGAAATCAAGGATATCCCCAATAAAATGATTATCGTATATACATTTCTATGCACCACCCATAAAACAAGTATCATAAATAATACACCAACAATAGAGCCTGCTAATCCATTAACATGTTTCTCTTTTTTTCTCTCATATTCATATTGGTTCATAACAAACTCCTCATACAGGTTATGACGTGAAGCACGTACCACCTTCTAATCTTGATTTAATTGGACTAACAACATCTTCATACACAAATTCTTTTAGGTTATGACAAAAGAACCATCTCCCCTGTCACCGGTTTTCCCTCTCTCAAATTGCTTTTCTTTTTATATTTTTCAATCTCCTTATAATGTATATAGTCCATATAAGGCTACCCACAATGGCCAAAGCAAACCATATACATAAAATTACTACGACGTGTGTTTCCTGAAGTTTTGCTTGATTAAAAAAATACAAAACAAAAAAATACATTAAAGGTGCTAATAAAGCACTCATATCAACTAAAACCAACAAAATAATATATTGCTTTTTCTCTTTCATTTTTTACTCCAATAATCTATAGTTTAAAAATTCGTTTTATTACTTAATTAGATCTATAACAGCAGAAAGCGGTATGATTTCTAAAAGAAGCCAAAGAAACACGCATATTAAATCCCTATATAATGTCAGTCTAGAAAAAGATTCTGGATTAGAGGCCATTTTTCTCTTCCATATACCATACGGAGTATCATCACCTTCTAACTCTTCATATACTTTTTTTCTTCTCAATTCTGTTTTTCCATTTCTTTTTGACCGTAATCTTATGACGAAAATCAATATAATATTAAAAATTGGCCACAAAGAAACAATAGTAAGTACAATAACTGGTATATAATCTTTCATATATTATCTCCAGTAGATTAGTCTTTTAAGCACGAATTATTATCTGTTTCGTCCGCAAAAAGTCTTAACATCTAAGGTGCCACAGCGTTATCGTATATCATATTACTCATGTAATATAATAACCATTTTATTTCTGACAAAAAACTCTTGACAAATAATATTACGTTGCCCTTCGACATTTCTTTTATCTTCAGCCAATTTGTCATACACACGTCGCATTTCGTCAGCTTTATCCATAAAGTTCTGTCTTTGTTGAACCTTAATCATATACTCAAATTGAGCTTTTTCTACTTGTTTTTTACTGACTCATATGTCTCTTGTACAGCCATAAGCTATCTCCTTATATACTACATACACAATACAACAATCCTAGTCACAATATGTAACTCTTACATCATCAAAACATCCTTTTAAATCACTAAATCTAACATCACAATCTTCAGTCAATCCTTTTACAGGAATATTATAATTAACAAGTATACCCTCATTCTTAGCCACTTCTCCAAGAAAAACTTTATTCATATCAATAGTTGCTTTAGCAATTTGTACGCCCTGTTTTTTTGTATACTTAAAGCGCATGACACCATGTAATTCATTTATCGCTTTACCCGTATTATTAACAAATACACACCATGTAAGCATTTTCTTAGTAAAATCATCATATGACGCACCGAGGAAAACCATATATACGGTTTCATTATTCATAGGCAAATCCATTTTCAATATTAAATTTTGTGCATCAGATAGTAGTTTCTTTCCTTCTTCACTATTTGTTTATTCTTTGTGAAAGTTGGTATATTTTAAAGAAATAGCCATATTTAATTCCCTAAATCTGTTTCAATCTCTCAAAGAAATGATATTAATCACCATCCCGTATACTCATATTTCTTCGACTCTTTAGGCATATCTAAACAAATATATGAATCATTCGGGTTGTCCTTATTATATACAATTTTTATTGGTTGATTATTAACCATTCCCCCATTCAAAAAATCTATGTTGTACGCATTGTATAAGGAAAACTTATTAACAACTTCTTCACCAGTATAAGTTTTACCGTCAACCTTATATGAATACGAATATTTTACAGAAATATTATCATGTTTAGCATAGTTTTCAAAATTTGACGTTGTTATCCAGCCATCCGCTATGCCAGTATCTTTAGCACTAAAAGTTCTTCTATTATTAGTTCCCCTTCTATACCACCATACAACAATTCCAACTGCTAAAGCAAAAATAAAACTGCAACTTATAATAATTATTAAATACATGCTCATCGCTCCTTAATTATTAACAACATAAATATCATACTATATCTCCAGTTGTATAAAGACCCTTTTTTTAACAATCGGGACAGTGAAAGCAACACTATCCCCTGTCACCCAGTCTCACCGAAGATTATTATGCCCAAACAGGGTACTTTTTGTCAAATTGCAACAATCTCCTTATTAAATATATAAAGAATTCATCAAATAAGTCTTTCATATCTTGACATATTGTATAATCCTCTGTATAATTCAATATATATTTGACGCACGACAAATAGAATCAGTTTTCAAGAGGTTCCTATGACAACTATAACTCATACAACTCAAGATTTGACATTTTTAGAATGGTCTCATATAAGAACATCTAGCGGTACGGCAGGCTCATTTCTAAAGTCACAATCTAATACTAATGGCAAGAAGAAGTATTACAAATTATCTAATTATGATTCCAGAAAAGGCATTATAGGACATGAGTGCATTAACGAGATTATTATAGACCGATTGCTAAGCATACTTGATGTGGAGCATCTAAACTATGAGCTGATTAATGCTGATATAATCGTTGATGGGAAAGAATTTAACACATATCTATGTGCATCATATGATTATAAGAAAAAAGGTGAATCAAAAGTCGCTCTAGATAATTATTATGATATCAATAAGCAAATAGGTGAAAGCCCGCTTGATTTTTGCAAAAGAATGGGCTGGGGAAAAAGCATAGATACAATGTTAGCAATTGATTATATTATTCTTAATAGAGATAGGCATGGTGCTAACATCGAGATTCTACGAAATTCTAGAGCACACACAATACGACTGGCTCCTATGTTCGATCACGGCTTAAGTCTTATGTATTCCTGTCACAACGATGCTTCAATTAAAAAATTTGACATACTAAGCGATTTGCCCTGCAATAACTATATAGGTGGCAGGTCGTGTCTGGAGAATCTTGGATTGATTCAATCAAGGGATAGTGTATTTCCTAATACGCTTACAAGTGACGATAAAGACACAATTTTTGATGGGCTCGAAAAAATTGTATCAGACACATTTATAAATAAGACATGGGAAATGATATTCGAAAGGTATAAGCACTATGAAGATTTACGAAATAATTGATAATGATAATAAATCTTATATTGGATGCCTAATATACTATGAAAAATCCGATGACTATATTGTCGAATTAGTAGACGGAATTGACGAATGGGACGCACCCTTTTTGTTTGACAAATATGTCAGAGCAGGCGAGTATACCATACCAAGGAAAGCAAGTAGGCTATGGGTAGAAGAAAGGGTTATACCAAGCGACAGGCAAAATATCGGCGCAATTCTTAGAAACCACAAAATGAAAGAATATAATGTCCAAAAACTACTCGATGTTTCTAAGGGCAAATGTGCGCAGGACAATTTGTATTTAAGACTTATAAACGAATTACCGGAGTATATTAATCGACGGTTTAAGGACTATTTGTCTGAATGTGTTGCTCTTTCAGATAACAGACTGCTGTGTTTTTTTAATAACGGTATTACTAAAATATCACATTTGTCCCAGTATACAGATATTGACAAAATTGACTCTATATTAAGAAACGAGAATGTATATAAGACATGCTGTATTGCCACAGGTGGCAGGTGCGTAACCTTCAATGATTCTATTGATATTTCATACAAAGAGCTTATAAATCGAGGCGAAGATATAAATATATCTCTAGAGGATTTTCTAACATTCACAAAGCAAAACATCCTAGATACAACCGAAAGTTGCATGATGTTAGACTGTTCTAGACAGAATATTTCATATTTTATCAAATCAGAAAAACTAAATCCTGTAAAAGAAGAAGTCCGAGGAAGCTTATTTCTGAAATCAGATATTGCAAGAATTAGCTGGTAATATTATGACTTAATTCTCTCTATACCCTATCGACTATTTTGGCAAATATGTAATCGAACCAGCTGTCATCTCTTAGAGAATTCCTCATTATTATGTCTTCGCCTCCTGTATATTGTACTTTCCTCGTCGAAACAATACTATGGTTACACTAAGTACATAGGCTGTCGTTACCGCAATGTTGACATACATATTTTCCCTAAATACAATCATAAGAATGATAAAGCATGCAGAAATAACAGCCATTGTGACAAAGAATTTTGCATTAAGAACACATTTTTTCCTGGCAAATCTTCCAAGAATAAAAAGACATATATAATATACAAGAATAGATATGGATATAAAAAGCATCTTAGGAAGCAAAGCAACTTCCTCTTCCTGCATAAATTCCAATGCAACGGATATATTGTTAAGAGACAGAATTAAGAATACGTGAACAAGCATATAGACAAGTCCGTTACTTATCATCTCCCTGTCAACTATCATGTTATAGAATATCTCGTAGCTTAAGAAGAGACATACAACTATAAGAAATGCCGTGATAGAAAAATACATAGAATCAGCCGAAAATCCGCCTTCAAAATACGAAGATATGGCTATAATCATCTCGCCGAATGTGAATACAACATACAGCATTATTCGTTCCGTAAGATGCATGAAATCCACTGGAAACATTGAAAATATATGTCCTGTAAAGAACGAAATTACTATTCCGAATAAAATAGGAACATAGGCAATTGATACACCTGTTAAGTAGTATATAAATATATGTACTATTATCAGGACACATTCTGCCACAATAATCAGACCTTGCTGCTTCAATGCGGATATTGCCCAGGGCATATTCTTCTGGTTTCTTGCCTCAAGGAAATACTGAATAGCAATATTCATAAGTATCAATATCCATGCAATATTGAATTCGTAGAAGTCATCTCTCCAAGCTGCTCCTATACCATTTCCCAGATGATAGAGAAGATACATATTAATGAATAAGAAGATATGATCTCTTACGCTGTTCCTTCCGTGAAGGTTAATATACACTGTAGTAAAGCTCCATATCTGAATCACTGCAAGTGTACACATAATGTATGCAAGAAAAACTTCAAACGTAACAAATCCGCCTTCTATATGATGAAGTATTCCATTATTGCGACCAATAAGGTATACGAATATAAGGTCGTATATTAACTCCAGATATTCAACTTTCTTCTCTTCACCGGAATTCTCAACCATTCCCTGTCCCTTCTTTCTTCGCCAGCTTCATCACTCTTACATAGCTTAAAAGTGCAAGTAATAAAGCAATCACTATCAGAATTAATGACAATAGCACATGGCTCATTCTCATTCCCAGGAATACAGACAGCACAATAAGTCCCATAACCACAATCATATTGGGAAGCATATATATAAGCGTCGCAGTTCCTTTCTTAATGACATCCACATCATTCTCCCAATCAAGAGTCATATGCCTGATACCGCATACACATCCCCAGCAGGTAGAATAGGCTACCAGTGCTATGCCAAGTATTACGTATAGCACACTATCAAGAATTGATGCTCTTGCCGAGATACATATAAGTATAATTGACAAAGCCGTCGCCGGAGCAAATAGAAGGAAATTAAATAACATTTTACCCTGATATACCTTCTTCATCTCCAATGGAAGACTTCGTATAATCCAGACATTCTTGCCTTCGAGTGATGGCGTCCAGGCTGTGGTTGCTATCATTCCGGTAAACAGAAATACTATAAAAGGAATAGCAGGTGTAAGGCTTGCAGCATCAAGAGGCGCCCCCTTCATCACCTTGTCAATTACCCAGTCCATTCCGAGAATCAAAAAAATCAAACTGACAACAAGTGATAGGATTATTCCCATACCTGCATTAATCAAGTAATTCGGCGAACCTATCATCCTTCTGTATTCCTTGAAAGCAATCGTTGATATTACACTCCTAGACTTCTGACTTGTCATCTTATATTTCCTAGATGAAGCATGTGACTTTAATGCAGAATTGATTCGTATGTAGGAGTGGCCAACTATACTGAACAATAGTATAAATAGAACAACCGATACTAGGGCAAGTAAAATAATAGACAGCAAGCTTCCATCACGCACTGCATTTACAAACCATTTCGCAGGTAAATAGTAGCCTGCTACATCATCAGTTATCTGAGATGCCTTATAAAGCGTAGCTTCTACTTTATCATTTCTAATCAAGTCATCTATTATAAAACGAAGTGAAAACATAAATAAGATAAATATAATTGTAAGTATAACCTGAACTATATTGGTCTTCTTAAAGCCTGCACTTATTCTTGCAATAATAAAACCTATAAATGAAGCAATAAGCATGGGTATAACTGGAAGAACCATAGATAGGACAATCCACAGAGGATATACCCATATCGCCACAGATTCATACACCCCATATCCAATCATCATAGCAAGCGATATACTCATAAACCATGGCATACTATCAATGTACATAGACAGGAATTTGCATCCTGCAACTGTTCTGGCTTTAAAAGGAAGGGATATTAGCATATCATATTCTCTAAATGCAAAAAGATATCCATTCGTCTTAAACAGTGTCAGCACGAAAGCCATTCCACTGATTAACAGCGCACTAAGAACAGGTATAGCATAGCTTAATCCTATCTTGCCGTATCCTATAGACATACTGATACAAAAAGCCATAAGCATGGCAAAAAGTATAAGAAGTCCTATTACATTTCCTATTATCCTGCGTTTTTTCTTCTTATCGCTTGTGTACCTAAATATATTAAGTTGACTTGTTGACAGACGAAGCGCCCTCATTAATACTTTCCCTTCTCTCATTCTTCTGCCTCCAGGAAAGTCTCTTCTAGGGAATGACCCTTCGTTATCTCTTCCATTGTACCGGTCTGAACAATCCGTCCCTGCTTAATAATAGCAACTTTGTTGCACAGCTTCTCAGCAACATCAAGTACATGTGTGGAGAAGAATACTGCTGTACCCTTGCTGCACAGTTCATGCATGATTTCTTTTAGCTTAAATGTCGCCTTAGGGTCTAAGCCAACAAAAGGCTCATCAAGTACGAGAAGCTTCGGTTCATGAATCAGCGCCGATATAATTGCAACCTTTTGCTTCATTCCATGGGAATACGAGCTTATCAAATCACCAAGCGCACTTGTTAATTCGAAAAGGTCTGCGTACTTCTTGATTCTAGCTTCTCTAGTCTTCACATCAATGTTGAATACATCTGCTATAAAATTAAGATACTGAATACCGGTCATATTCTCATAAAGGTCAGGATTGTCCGGAATATAAGCTGTAACCTTCTTACACTCCATGGGCTCGTCCTTCACCGAATGTCCGTCAATAAGTATCTCTCCCTCTGTAAAGTCAAGTACTCCTACGATTGCACGAATCGTGGTGGATTTGCCGGCACCGTTATGACCTATAAATCCATATATATCACCGCTTTGTACACTAAGACTTACATCATCTACCGCCTTAACATCTCCTTTATAGGATTTGCTGTAATGCTTAATCTCAAGTATTACTTTCTCACTCATAACATCCCCCATCTTTATCTAATCTGCATTCTTTATCTCCCTGACCTGCTCTCGTAAGTAGTTGGCTATATCTTCAAGACCTTCACCTGTCTTGGCGCTTACTGCAAATATCTTGGCATCAGGATTAAGTTCTCTTATATGAGACTTTGCAAGTTCCATGTCGAAATCGAAGAAATCCTTTGTATCAACCTTCGTTATTATCACTACATCAGATATTGAATACATTAGAGGGTATTTCAAAGGCTTGTCGTCTCCTTCTGGAAGTGAGAATAGCATTATGTTCTTGTGCGCGCCTGTATCAAATTCAGCAGGGCATACCAGATTACCAATATTCTCTAAGATAAGAAGATCTGTATCATCCACACCGAACTGCGCTATAGCTCTTCCTGTCATATCTGCATCAATGTGACAAAGACCACCATTATGAATCTGAAGAACTCTAACACCTGTTGCATCAGCAACAGTCTGGGCATCAAGACTGGACTTAATATCAACATCCATCTCTGCAATTCTCATCTCGTCTTTTAACATATTAATGACTGCAGAAAGAAGTGTAGTCTTGCCGCTTCCAGGGCTGGACATAACATTTACGAAGAAAGTCCCTTGATCAGACAATCTCTCCCTTATCATATCTGCTTCTTTCTCATTATTACTGAATACACTTTCATTAATCTCTATAACTTTTACTTCACTCATGCTGTACTCCTAATAGTATATTACTACGGCTCTAATCCTGTGTCTTATAATCTTCCAAAATGCTCTTAAGATACGAAATCCACTCTTCAAATCCTTCCCCTGTCTTAGATGACACAAAGAAAATCTTTGCATTAGGATTTAATTCTTTTATCCTGCTAACGCATAAATCCTTGTCGAAATCAAATACTGACATAGCATCTATCTTATTAACAAGAACAATGTCACTTACTTCATAGACCAATGGATATTTCGCAGGCTTATCATCTCCTTCTGGAACAGAAAGGATGGTAAGATTAACAGATGCTCCTGTATCAAATTCTGCAGGGCATACAAGATTGCCTACATTCTCAATAAATATAAGATCAAGTCCATCTGTACCCATCTCTAGCATTCCCTGTTTAGTCATTCCAGCATCCATATGACACATACCGCCTGTATGAAGCTGTATTGATCTTGCTCCTGCTTCTCTTATTGTATAAGCATCTACATCAGCGTCTATGTCACACTCCATAACACCTACACTTGCAAAACCTTCCAAGTCTTTAATAGTTCTAACAAGTGTAGTTGTCTTGCCGCTTCCAGGACTAGACATTACATTTATCATAAGCTGTTTTGCATCCTTACATTCTTTACGGATGATATCAGCATTTACTTCATTTTCTTTGAATACATTCTGCTTTAATTCAATAATCTTAATTTCGTCTTCCATTCTCTGCTGCCTTTCTACCTGCTATAACACCAGTGGATGCTGCCCATTGTATATTGTATCCACCGCATCTACCTGTTATATCTATTATCTCACCTACAAGGAATAGTCCCGGGCACACCTTAGATTCCATTGTATCCATGTTAATCTCAGATATATCTACTCCCCCATAAGTTGATTGCGCTACATCAAAACTTCCAAATCCAATTATCTCATAATTAACATTAGAAAACAATTGAATAATTCCTTCTTTGTCTTCATCATCTAATTGTTCAGTCAACATATTATCATCTTCTTTATAATATGAATCAACAATCTTAGAATTTATTGACTGGCAAAGTGCTTTCTTTACGCTAATTCCCTCTCTATTAAGTGCATTTACCATATTAGAATCAGATACAAAGTCAACCGATATCTCAACCTTGTCACCTCTGTCAAGTGCAGGAACTGCATTAAGGCTAAGCTGATATATTGGAATTCCAGAAAGCATTCCTTTGTAGAATTTAATAAATCCATTTTCTGTCCCTACAATATCACCATTAATAAGAAGACTTATCTTAGCAAGTGCATTTACTCCAAGCAAAGTATCAGGATAATCAGCCTTAAGCGTTGTAAGTGCAGGAATTGGTTTGATTACATTATGTCCAATATTCTTAAGATAATAATAAGAATCACCAGAGGAACCTGTTCTAGGTGCCGCATTGCCACCTGTTGCCAAGATGATTTTCTTTGCATGATAAATGTCTATCTTATTACTTAGTTCAAATCCATCATGAACCTTTTCTATGGAGCGAAGATTGAAGTTATAGATTACTTGAATCCCAAGACGTTCAACTTCGTTAATCAGAGTATCTCTAAATGTAACAGCCTCGTCAGTCTTAGGATAGTAATACCCTTCTCGTAGGTAGTAACTCATTCCAAGTTCTTCTAACATTTTCACTAGACTACTATTGTCAAATGAATTAAGTACATTATCTACAAATCTATCCTTATCATCAGATGATGACACAAAGTAACTACTATCCATCTCTTCATTAGTAAAGTTACATCTGCCATTACCAGTTATTAGAATCTTCTTTCCAAGGGAATCGTTTTTTTCTAAAATTATAACATTTGCACCATTCTTCTTAGCGGAAATTGCAGCAAAAAGTCCTGCCACTCCACCGCCAACTATAATTAGATCTGTCATATTAACACCTTGTCCTACCTAACACTATAGCATTCACACTTATGAAGCCAACTTAATATTACAATATTACATTCCTGTCTCTTCCATCTAGAAATGCTTCTATATTAAGAGCCGTCTCTTCTACCACTCTTGCTCTTGCTTCATTACTTGCCCATGCCATATGTGGGGTTATAATAAGACGATTGCTGTCCTTATAATTGGACAGTGGATTGTCCTCGGTCATTGGCTCTGTACTTGTTACATCCAGTCCAGCGCCGTAGATTAGATTCTCATTAAGAGCTCTATAGAGGTCAGCATCAACAACAATCCCACCCCTGGCAACATTTATTAGAATTGCATCTCTTTTCATTTTAGAAAATGCGCTATAATCAAAGAGTCCTCTTGTATTATCATTAAGCGGACAGTGAATAGATATAATGTCACACTCATGTAAGAATTCGTCAAAAGGAAGTGCCTTATAAGTCGAATCAGAAGGCTTATCTGAAAGAGAGTATCTAACCACATTACAACCAAAAGCTGATGCTATATCTGCTACTTTGCTTCCTATAGCACCCATTCCGATTATTCCCCAGGTCTTACTTGATAACTCACTAAAATTCATGTCATAATGGCTGAAGCTATCCTGTCTGGCATAAGCACCTGACTTAACATAATTATCATAATAATTGAGTTTCTCGAAAATATATAGACACAATCCAAATGTATGTTGAACCACAGCATCTGTACTATATCCTTTGACATTTCTTACGCCAATTCCACGCTTCTTGCAATAGGATAAATCAATATTATCGTACCCTGTTGCAAATTCGCATATTAATCTAACATTTGAAGCATCCCTTAGAGTCTCTTCATTAAGAGGTGATTTGTTGGCAATAACAATATCTGCATCCTTAATTCTCTCTCCTATCATATGAACAGGTGTAGTGTTATAAACTGTCACTTCTCCAAATCGATTAAGTAAATCAACGCTTACATCATCTCCAACAGATGAACGCTCAAGTATTACAATATTCATAAGTCATTTCCTCGTCAAATTATAATCAAGTACCATTATACACCATTATCTCACAAAGAACGTACTATTTTCTTGCAAAACCCACTCTTATAGTGATAAAATCATATTCGTATATATTAAGACAAAAGGAGAAAAGTTATGGATACACAAATTGAAACGAAATGTCTCCACAGCGGTTATGAACCAAAGAACGGAGAGCCAAGACAACTACCTATATATCAGAGCACAACATTCAAATACGATTCTAGCGACCATATGGGAGCTTTATTCGACTTAGAAGCAGAAGGGTATTTCTATACAAGACTTCAAAATCCTACTAATGACTATGCTGCTGCAAAGCTTACTGACTTAGAAGGAGGAGTTGCCGGAATGCTAACTTCTTCCGGACAGGCAGCCAACTTCTTTGCCATCTTCAATATATGTGAAGCAGGAGATCACTTCATTGCAAGCTCAGCTATATATGGTGGAACATATAACTTATTTGCTGTTACCATGGCAAAGCTTGGCATTGAGTGCACATTTGTAGATCAGGATTTACCAATAGAAGAATTGGATAAGTATTTCAAGCCTAATACCAAGGCTGTATTTGGCGAAACAATTACTAATCCAACATGTACAGTTCTAGATATTGAGAAGTTTGCTACCTTAGCTCACAAGCATGGTGTACCACTTATTATAGATAACACATTTGCAACACCTATAAACTGTAGACCTTTCGAATGGGGATGCGATATTGTCACTCACTCAACTACAAAATACATCGACGGCCACGGAATAAGTGTGGGTGGAGCAATTGTTGACAGTGGCAACTTCGATTGGATGGCTAATAAGGACAAATTCCCTGGACTATGTACTCCTGACGAATCATATCATGGAATCACATATGCCGAGAAATTCGGTAAAGGTGCATACATCACTAAAGCTACTGCCCAATTAATGCGTGACTTTGGATGTATCCAGTCTCCTCAGAACGCCTTCTATGTTAATACAGGTATGGAGACACTTCACGTAAGAATGGAGAGACATTGTGAAAATGCTCTTAAAATTGCCAAGTTCTTAGAATCACAAGACAAAGTTAGTTGGATTCACTATGCTGGACTTGAGAATGACAAATACTATGACCTAGCCCAGAAATATCTTAAGAATGGAACATGTGGTGTACTTTGCTTTGGAATTAAAGGAGACAGAGATACTGCAATCAAATTCATGGATTCCTTAAAGCTTGCAACTATTGCAACACACGTTGCTGATGCAAGAACATGTCTTCTTCATCCTGCAAGTCACACACACAGACAGCTTACAGATGAGCAATTAGTTGAAGCTGGTATCTCACCTGACTTAATCAGATATTCTGTTGGTCTTGAAAATGCAGATGATTTGATAGCTGATCTTAAGCAGGCGTTAGATAGAATATAAGTATAAGCAATTTATATAAATAAAGGAGCACTTCAACATGAAGTGCTCCTTTAAAGCGTAAAAATATTTATTGCTAGTTTTTACTTCTTATGGTTTTTCCTTCTTTGGATTAAGAGAACTGCCACAATAACAACTACTCCTGCCAATATGATTACTATGGCTAACATTATCGGTGCATTATCTCCAGTAAATAATCTTGCAACAACGCTTTTCGTACCAGATGAATTTGTGTCATCAGTATTACTATTAATCTCTTCCCATTCTGCAGTAAGGGTATGATTATCTACTACCTCATACTCTTCGCCTGCATAGTATGTACTTCCCTTCCAATATTTAAAATTAAATCCTTCTCTACTTGGCATAGGTAGTATAATTTTATCACCATACTTAGCATTAACTTCAACTATTCCAGTTTTACCATCTAATACTCCACCATTCAAGTCATATGTAATAGTATATGTATTCCTTTCCCACTGAGCATATAATGTTATACTTTCACCCATTGGAACAAGATTCTCAATCGTATCACCTATATTATAAGTAGTTCCACTGCCATCTGGCTTCGTATTCCAAGAATTGAAGGTATGCCCCTTATTCATATAGAGACAATATGGCACCTCATATATGGTATTCGTAGAGGCTTTAATATTACTCATCTCCCCTATAGCATTCGTATCATTTGCATCAAATACAATTGTATAATAATCATGCTCCCATTGAGAATACAAAGGTATACTGCTACTAGTAGTGAGAGACGATACACATTCCTTATCTTCATAAGACTCACCAAATCCTGATGGAATTGTATTCCAACCAACAAAGTGATAATCTTCTCTTACATATTCATTAGAATAAAGATTGGCTGGTTTATCATATAGCATGGCCTGTGGTTGCATTGCACCTGAAGAAGCATAATCATCTATAAAATATACAGAATAGGCATTTGGCGTCCACTGAGCATAAAGTCTAACCTCTGCTCCATTTTCAGGAGGTCCTATTTCATTCCATTTTGTTGAATCCATACTCTCATTATTGGCAATGAACTTTCCTGTGCCATCAGCCTTAGTATTCCAACCTGTAAATGACCATCCAATCAATGAATACCTATTATCATGCAATTTCTGAATTTCATCATAGACAAAATCCTGATTAGTCATGCTTCCCTCAACATTATGAGACGCATCCACTGGTTTATTATTATCATATACAATATGATAAACATTCGCATCAGCATGAGCTGTCAAATCAACTTCTCCACGGACAGTAACACTTTGATTAGCTACCTTCTTTCCTTTTTTCCAAGTTGGTTCAACTCCGTAATAGGAATAACCATCAAAGTGATATCCACTTTCAGCATTAGCTTCAATAACTACATCATAATCATCAGGGACAGTTAATTTGTCATTTGGCTCACTAGTTCCTGTTTCCCTCACATTAGTGCTTTGAATGTGATTATCCGCATGCATTGTAATGGTATTATAATCATATACTGAGCTAACAGATGCCCCTGTAGTATAATCAATCTCCTGAAGGAAAGCCTTATACTCTCCCGGATTAGTTACTTTAGTGCTAGAATTTGAATCCGGGTCAAACCACAGATAATAATGTCCCGCTGGCAACTGTCCAATAGTCGTACCTCTAGTAACACTAGCAGGATCAAATACTAACACGTTATCATATATACTTGGCTCTGGCAATAATATACTGTTTCCGTTTTCATCCTTGAAGACAAAGTCTTCCTTAGTAATACTTCCTGCACTGCCATCAGCTTTAATTGGCACTCCATCTTTTGTCACAGAAACTGCTATTTTGCCTTCATCGACCCAAACCGCTGTAAGAGTTCTACCTTTAAGATCACCATTGACATCATATACTGGGTTTCCATTAACATCCTTCTGGATAAAATTAAATATATCTTCATTGTCACTAAAGAAGGATCCAAAGCCTTCACCTTTCCATCCATGAAGCGAATGAGTAAGAATATTGCTACGATTGGTCCATCCAAATGTCTCATCAGAATATTTTTCTAGCTTTGCTGCCAAGTCATAATATGCGTTTTGCAAATAATCAGCAGGACCTGTTAGTCCAGATGTAAAGGTTATCTGGTATGGCATACGCTCCCAAACAGCATATAACTTAAGATGATCTCCTCCCTGATAATTAATATTAGCCTTGTCATTATATTCTACTTGTCCAGTAGGTGATGTACTCCAACCTTTGAATTTCCAACCAACTAATTCATAAGCATTATCCGTAAGCTGAGAGTCATGATTTAGTTCAAACAAATCATCTGTCATAGTTCCTGTAACATTGTGGCTTGCACCTTCAGGTTTATTAGCATCGTAACTAACTAGATATTTAGTTTGCACTAGATCTAGTTTAAGATTAAGTTTTCCGTAATTCGCTTTCCATTTTCCTTCAGAATCCACATACTCAGTACCCATTTCTAGTGAAGGAGCATTATCGCCATAACCGCCTGTTGCGACTACCTTGCCTTTCTCATCCTTATATCCAGCAAGGTTATAACATTGCATAATTTCAGGTGACTGCATAGGAACAGGATCAATGCTTAACTTTTTATCACCGAATCCACCTCTGCCACTATAGGTTGTTCCAGTAATATCATTAACATAAGTTATATCCGTATATCCATTTAATGTATTATTATCTCCTAATTCTATTGAACCATTAGACTTGTATGCATGTCCTTTAATCTTTGTATCGCAGACATAAGATGATGTTCCCTGTGGAATCCAGAAATCCAGTAGAAATTTCCCTGCATCATCACCTAATCCTTCTCTAGTATATACATCCTTTAAGCCATAATCATAACCAAGAGTCGGATTAAAATAAAAGGATTCTACTTTCGCCCACTCTCCTATATCTGGATTAAGAAAGAATTTTGTTCCATATACAGGCTCACCTTTGCTATTCTTCGGCTGACCAGCATTATCATACCCAATAGCATAATCGTCACCTTCGGATATTACATTTCCGCCTGTTATAACTATATTAGTTCTCTCGCTTCCACCAACCTTATAACCTCCTATTCCGCTGAGTTTAACTCCTCTTCCGTTATAGGATGCTTTAGTAGACTGAATAGTTCCTCCTGATATATAGATATTATCAACAGTCTGATTATACTCCTCTGAGCCGCCATTAGGTCCGCCTATTCCTGGTGCATTCCAACCGCCTGTGGCACAAATAGTTCCTCCAGTTATAACTAGATTAGTTATTCTTCCATAGGAACAAGGGCCTATTCCAGAACCGCAATACAGATTATAGTCATATGGGTCATTTGATATTTTCCCTGCTTGAGTATATATATCTCCACCCGTTATGGTAATGTTACCTGGATAGTCAGTTCTTGTATGCCTTCCAACCATGGCATTGTTGGCAACTCCTATGCCGGAACCAAGATAGTATTTATCTCCTTCTCGATCTCTGCTACTGTCAATAGATGCGTTTATTCTAAGGTCGGTGTTATCATCCTTAGGACTAATAACTATTTCCTTTACACATCCACCTATACCACAAGCACTACTTCCTCCTACTGCTAGAATATCTCCTCCAGTAATAGTAATCTTATCTGCAGTTGCAATTTCTACCTCACTGGTTGTTTCAACACATGTCCCAATTCCAGCTCCAGAGACATATTCACTATCTGCTTTTGCGCAAGTTCCACCGTAAGCTTTAACTGTTCCTCCCGATATCTCTATCTCGCCCAAATGGCTTTGAAACCATCCGCTTCCTATACCACATCCGGCGGTGTCTTGCATTCCTTTCATAGACCAACCTAGTGTGTCTTTACCTGCACCTACTCCCCAGGCTTCAACATATCCATCGGAGATGCTAATTTTACCAACATTACTTCTATATGAACCTCCTATACCAGCAGCTCCAGTCGAACATCTAACCGAACCGAAATTACCGGCTTTGGATACAACATGGGCACCACTAAAAGACAATTCTCCTACATGCGAATAATCATAAGCTCCTATTCCGGGTCCGTCTACACGTCCGTATGCTTCGATGTTACCCGAATGAAATTCAATATTTCCTACCGTATAGCTCGAAGTCGCTTCGCCAAATATTCCGTGACCGTAAGCCCCTATCCCACACGCACCATATGGCCCAGTGCTAAAAGAAGGTTTAGCTATAATTGTTCCCGGATTATTCTTATCTTCTGTTTCGAATACAAGTTTTGTCTTAGTATTATTCTTCATAATGGCAGGCAGTGCTTGCCAGACAGTATCCTGATACGAATCTAGTTTGATAGTTGCATTCTTCATAGAACGAAGAATAACTATTCCGCCTGCTTTAGATGTCTCATCAATATATATGGCTGAACGACTCCACCCCAAAGTGTCATCATTAGAACCTATACCATAAGCGCTCCAATATCCAGGATGAATATCAAGTCCATCTTCCATATCTACAATAATTGTCTTACCCTTTGACACTTCAATATGAACCCATACCTTATCACTTGAACCTTTAAGAGTTACATTTCCAACTCCGTTACTTCCAATTGAAGCATCATCAATTTGTACAATGGTATTATTAGGTGCATTTGTAATATCATATGTCTGATGATTACCAAGATGAACAATATTAGGCGTATATGCTTTTGCATCTATTCTGAATATTCCAAATAAAATAAGCGCAATTATTATTGTACTAGCCAAAATAATAAGTCTCTTTATCTTATTATTAATTACAACCATATAACTCCCCCTGTTGTCTACAACAATTCTTATCCAAATTAATTATACTATACCATAAATACTTTTAATGTATTTTTATAAAAACAAAAAAAATCCCGACAATTAAGTCGGGATTAAAAAGAAATAAATTAATAATTTTTCATTATCTCATCAGCCATCTTATCAATCTGAGCTCTGCTTTCATCATTTAGTGCCGATGTAATTGTCACCTTGTTCTCGATGAAATTAATGCTCTTCGACTCCTCTAGCATAGACTTCATAACACGAGCTGCAGTTGGTGCCCATGAACCATTTTCTACAAAACCGATTGTACGATTCTTATATCCTCTCTCAATTAGATGTGTTATAAATGTTCTCATGAATGGGAATATATCCCCATTGTAGGTAGTTGTAGCAAGAATCAACGTATCATGTCTAAAGGCATCTTCGATTGATTCAAACATATCTTCTCTAGCAAGATCCGCATATTCTACTCTAGGACATCCTTTATCCTCTAAAGCCTTCGCAAGTTCTTCTACAGCCTGCTTAGTATTACCATATACAGATGTATATGCAATAAATACACCCTTAGTCTCAACATTATATGATGACCATGTATCATAAGTCTCAAGATAATATGATAGATTCTCGTTAAGTACAGGTCCATGAAGAGGACAGATAATCTCAATATCAAGTGCAGACGCCTTCTTTAACACATTTTGTACTTGAACTCCGTATTTTCCAACAATACCGAAATAATATCTTCTTGCCTCGCAAGCCCATCCTTCAGGATCTTCTACATCATTTGCACCGAATTTGCCAAATGCATCTGCTGAGAATAACACCTTATCAGTCTTATCATATGTCATTATAACCTCAGGCCAGTGAACCATAGGCGCTGTTATAAAAGAAAGCTCATGCTTTCCTAGACTTAGTGTATCTCCTTCTCCAACTACAATTCTTCTATCCTCATAGTCTTCTCCGTAGAAGTTCTTCATCATCTTAAATGCGTTAGCAGAAGCAACCACTTTAGCATCTTTGTATTTTTTCATAAATGCTGTAATATTAGCGCTATGGTCTGGCTCCATATGTTGTACAATCAAGTATTCCGGTGTAGCACCACCTAAGGCATTCTTAACATTTTCTAACCATTCTTCTTCAAAATCACCATCAACGGAGTCCATTACTGCGATTTTCTCATCTTTAATAAGGTAAGAATTATATGCCATTCCAAGAGGCACCTCATATTGTCCTTCGAATAAGTCTGCCTCAATCTCATGATCATTTACTCCAACATAAATAATATCATCTGTAACTCTCATATAAAAAACCTCCTTTAATATCATAATAATTATTGTAATACATATTAATAATTATTCCAATTCTATCTCTATTATCAATTTATATCTTCATATTCTTCAAATACTCATTTTTAAAATCCGTTTGATTAGACAAATCCAATTCTTTAGCTTCTCTTAGAACTTTATCAATACCTCTAATTATCTTATTGAAGTCATCTATCTTGCTTTCCATGTAACATTTACCATAAATAAGGGAAATGGTAATTGCTCCAGAGAGGCTTGAATTACCAACAGCCAAAGACACATCCAGAAGCTTAGATGGTATAAGCCCAATTCCTGCAGCCTTACTTATATCAATACCTTTCCCAAAACCACCTGCAATATATAAAGCATCAATATCCTCGTATTCTATTCCCATCTTAGATATTATAATGTCAATTCCCGTTCTGACAGCAGATTTTGCAAGAAGAAACTGTCTAATATCCTCTTGTGTAATGGAAATGCTACTATAAAGATAATAACCGTCATCAAAATATCTATCTATTAGAAGTCCGTTCTCATCAATATATCCATTCTTCCTAAGTTCATATACAGCATCAAGAACACCACTTCCACATATGCCAATGGGCGTCTTCTTACCAATTGTCTCTAATTCACACATTCCTCCATTAAGCGTGATGTGACTTATTGCACCATCAACGCTTGGCATTCCAAAGCTAATATTACCTCCTTCAAAGGCAGGACCTGCTGCTGTAGAAGTGACTATTACTCTTCCTTTATCAACAAGAACCAATTCACCATTAGTACCAAGGTCAATAAGCATAGATGTCTTATCACTATCCAACATGGATGTTGCAACAAGTCCGGCTGTTATATCAGCACCTACATAGGTAGATATAGCACCGGGAATTATAACGGGAATATTATCATCTAATCCCAGGACTCTATTCGTATCAGATATAATTGAATCGATATTCACAGGAGTATATGGATATACACCGAGCGAGCTACAATCATAACCCATAAGAATATGACACATTGTAGTATTACCTGCAATAACTATATTATTAAGTCCAGCAACAGATGTCCCATTATTAGTACATGTTTCCCTGATGCCTTGTATCAAATCATCAACAACACATTTCCTAAGGACATCCTTCTTGCCAGAAGAAGCCGCCTTAATCCTTGATATTACGTCAGTTCCATATCTTCTCTGCGAATTGACCATACCCAATGTATCAATTACATTTCCCTTAAAAATATCAACAAGCGTAAATGCAATAGTTGTCGTTCCAATATCAATTGCAAGAGCAAATACTTTATCAGAAGTATTTTGACGATCTAATCGTACTTCCTTTAGTATTTTCCCTATGTCAGATTTATCTGCACCTTCAATCTTCATATCGAAAGCAAGTCTATCTCTTAGAATTTCTACAGTTACTCTTTCTCTAGAAATGCTTTTATTCTTGTTATTGTGTGCCTCATTAATACTTTTATACAAATTGCATATCTTAAGCTCACAAGCCCTATATTCTCTTGATAATTCTCTAACACGGACTTTACATTTATCACATTTACCATTGCCACCGCAATCAGATTCAATGCTTATGTTATTATCTATAAGGATTTCTAACAAGCTTTTCTTACTATCATTATTAATTTGTAATTCTTTCTTTTCATCTTCAAGTACTATTGCAAGATTCATATTAATTAAGAATTAATCCACTCAATAACTTTAGTGGCTTTTTCAAGAGACACTCTGCTACCACCTTCGTTAACAAGTTCTAGCATGTCCTTCTCTCCGTCACTAATATCTTCTTTGCCTCCGAAGTCTTTGTTGAATTTCTTCTTAACCAGTTTCATTATAGTCTTATCAGCACCGCTGACCTTGTCCCATTCAAATCCACCCTGAAGATAGAAGAATTGTGTATCCTTTGGAAGATTATTCTTATTCTTAATCTCCCCATCAGTAGCTCCCATTGGAGCCATACCTACTGCACATACACCCAGGACGTCAAATGCTTTAACAGCTTTCTTGTATCCTTTGATTTGGCTACCCATAATCCATCCAATAAATAGAACTTTCGTATCCTTATTAAGTGAATTCTTAGCATCTTCTAAATCATAAGTCTTAACACTCGTAGCCTCACTTATGATTCCGGCATATTCTTTGCCATGCCCAGCATTGGAATTATAAACAATTGCATCAACTTTAGCCATTTTATTATCCTCCTATACCGTTTATTGTCTATGTAATGAACCTACTGGTTCTCCTTATGGCATATTATATCACAAATTGCCTTTGCTGTTATGTCCATTTGTTCATCTCTTGTTATAGTCGGATTTCCGTCCCCTTCTTGCATTCCATAGTCTCCAAAATACGAATGACATCCGCCGGGAATTACTATTTCAACATAATCTTCTCCAAGATTCTTCTTTGCATTATTGTAATTTTCAAGATTAAGAACCTTATCTTCAGTACCATATATTGATAATTTCTTAATATTATAATTAGACAAATCAGCTGTTGTATATGAGCCAAGTAACACAATTCCCTTTAAGGCATTAGGATGCTCAGCTATATACTCAGCTGACATAACACCACCAAGAGAATGTCCAGCAATATACCATTCATGAATATCAGAATTATTAGCTATAACATCTCTTGCTGCGTTCATGTCTAGAACTGCAAGATTATCAGGCATATGAACTAAGACACAAAATATCCCTTTTTCTGCACATTTTCGAAGCAAAGGAGCATATGCTTCGTACTGAACCTTACCACCTGGATAGAAAATCAAACCTGCCGTAGGATTCTTTGGTGCAAATACAATCACTTCATTTGCGCCGGCTTTGCTCTTTTTTACCTCAATTAAATCATTACTCTCTTGTACAGTCTCTATTGCTTCTTCACTTGCCCTATAATATTCTCCAGCATATATTTTAAGCAATATATAATTTAGGGCAAATAGAATTATTGCAACACTTAATACTACTGTAATAACTATTTTAATTCTCTTCATGATTCATCCTTCTAAACAACCATTATATCTTTAACACATTAAAATAAAAGGCATCTTGCGACGCCTTTTATTATAACACATTAACAAATTGTAACTAGTCTTCTCTCTTTGCTCCCCAGAAAAATACTGCAACAGTACCAGGTCCTGTATGACTTCCAATTGTTGTTCCAATGTCGTTAATAACGACTTTGCCATCAAGCTTTGGAAATCTCTCTTCTATCTGTCTTGCAACTTCCTTGGCATCATCCATACAAGCCGACATACTGATATAGCATTTACCAGAATAATCAAGACCGCCTTCTGCTAATTCTTCCATCTTGTCAACTGTTGCCTTGTATACCTTCTTCTTGGTTCTAATCTTGTATCTTGGAATAAGACGACCAAGATTGTCCATATTAAGAAGTGGGCAAATATTAAGGAACTGACCTATTGTACCAGAAGTCTTAGATACTCTTCCTCCCTTAATATAAAATGTAAGATCTGTAGAGAAGAACCAGTGATTCATATTGAGTCTATGTTCATTAACCCATTCATAAACCTCATCTATACTCTTGCCCTCATCCCTCAATTCCGATAACGTCTGCATGATAAGACCATAACCAGATGAAGCACCGAGTGAATCCACTATATATATCTTTCTATCAGGATACTCCTCAGATAGTACATCTCTTGCGATATTAGCTGAGTTAACAACACCAGATATTCCAGATGAGAGCGACACATGTAAAATGTCTTTTCCATCCTCAAGCATTGGTCTGAAATAATCTATGAATTCGTCTGCATTAATCTGTGATGTCTTAGTATCAGCACCATTTGCCATTCTCTTATAGAATTCATCAAAATCCATTGTCTGGCCTAAGTCATCAAGATAATCTACCCCGTCTAATTGATAATGAAAGCAAATATACCTTACATCAATCTTTTCAAAATGTTCTTTTGATAAGTCAGCTGTGGAACAACAGCTCAAAATGTAATTACTCATTATTCCTCCTTAATATAAGTTCTATTTACCCTCACTGACTTAATTACTTTACCACGAAAACAAGGTAAATTCAATTACTTGTTACATTTCTGTAACAATTTACACATTTTGTATAACATTTATTATGTTTTATGTAAGATTTTTTAATAATATATCTATAGTTCAGCGTATGCCATAAATAGAAGTTTCATCTCTTCCTCATCCATTACATAAGTGTTATTGTGCTTAATCCCTTCGTATACAAGAACACCTTCCTTATATACCATTAACTGATTCATAGGGAAATCTTTCCACTCATCATCAGTTAAAGGTTTTGTTGAGAATATGTACCCCTCATCCAGCTTAAGATAAGATAAAGTATTCTCTTCATTCTTATGGACATAGAAGTATTCACCATCTTCTATCATTAGATTAAGTTTGTTACCTGGCGCAAGAGTAAGTATAACCTGATCTATTAAATCCATTCTCTCTCTAGGCGTTAATGGCTCTTTCTTCTCTTCAAAATGCTTATCCATAATATCAATTAGATACAGAAATATTCTCTCACTATCAGTTGTCCCTTTCTGCACGTACTGATATGGCGTAAGTTCCTTTGACTCGAATATTGTTCCATTATGTGCGAAAACCCATCTTCTACCAGAATAATCATATCTAGTAAAAGGATGGGTATTATCTTCATTCATGCCACCAATTGTTGCCATTCTAATATGTGATATACATCTTTTTGTCTTTATTTCTGATTGGAGTTTTCCCTTTAAATACTCGCTATCAAGTGCTTTGACTGGTTCTTTATCAATCGAAATCGGCGTCCTGTCAAGAAGCGCCAATCCCCATCCATTCCTATGTTCATTACTGTGGCTATAGAAAGATTTAAGCATGTGATTAATTGTAATCTTTTCTCTTGCAGATACTCCAAATATCTCACACATTGCTAAGATACTTCCTTTCTTCTTCCTTTAGGCTTTCTCTTGCAAGTTCAACAAGAATATTCGCCCACTCTCTTGCGGTCTTATCATTGTAGATTACAGCATCAAGTCCATCTTCTTCAATCCGAAGAACAGCTTGTTGAACTTTGTCTAGTGTATCTATATTAGATAGTTCTTCCTTTAATGTATTAATACTATTATCAGAATATACAATGCCTTTAACAACAGCAGCAAATTCCATAGCTCTATCAAGAGGCAGACTATCCACCACTCTAATCTCAATATATTTCTTTACTCTAAAGTGAAAGAATCCCATTGAAAGAAAATGTTCTATAAGATTAATACTTCTTTCTTCTGTAAGTTCATCCTCATTGATAGTTCCATCTTCTATAAGATCTCTTGCACTTTTACTGCCAACATAGATGGTCTTGTCTTCATCTGTAAGAAGTATTAATGGCAAATTATAGGCTGTATTTGCAATTTTCTCATAGTTATAATTACCATCTAAAGACCCTGGTAAAAATCCAGTTCTATCTGAATCTAAATCATCCCATTGCTGAATTCTAAATAGATGCTCCTTATCAATTATTCCAGGTATCGTTGAATTATACCTTTTCTTATTCTCGAACATTATCATAAGAATAGGTGAAATCTTCTCTAGAATCGCAAGCTTTCCAACTAAATCCTTCTCACTTTTATAATCAACAGAAATCTGGGTTGATGCACTTGCACGCATCATATACTTACCGCATCTACCACTTTTCTCAAAGTACCTGTCCATATATTCATATCGCTTCTTAGGCGATAATGGAATTTCATCAGGAGTTATTGCCCCAAGTTCTACTAAGGGCAAATTCCCCTTTGTAATAAAATGATAACCTATATCATTAATCAACGGTTCCCATAGTTCTAAGAACTCTCTATAAACTCTTTCAATCTCAGAAAGCGAGCTATGAGGATTAATGCTTATTTCCAGCTGACATGCCGGTTCTAAGGTAATTGAATAATCATCATTGGAATATCCTACCACATGGCCATCTGTCAGAATAGTTCTAGCACCAATTTCTTTTGCTGTCTTTTCAATCAAATTAGAAATCTTATCAAATTCTATCTGAACTCCTCTTTCATCTACTACAAAATGTTCTATTTCAAGCCCAAGTCGCTCCTTAGTTGTCTCACCACTTTGTATGTAATCTCTTATCTGCTCCAGTAAACTCATATCTCGCATTCCCTTTAATAATTACTCCTCGCTAAATAGAGGTGTAGAATAATATCTGTCTCCGCTATCAGGAAGAAGCGCAACTATTACTTTGCCCTTATTCTCTGGTCGTTTTGCAAGTTCGATTGCTCCGTGAAGTGCAGCACCAGAAGAAATACCTACAGATATTCCTTCTTTACGTGCAAGAAGCTTAGCTGTATCAAATGCATCCTGATTAGACGCCTTGTAAATCTCATCATATATATCTGTATTAAGTACATCAGGCACAAATCCAGCACCAATACCCTGAATCTTATGTGCTCCCGGTGTTCCCTCTGATAGAACCGGTGAATCTTCCGGCTCAAGAGCTACAATCTTAACATCCGGCTTCTTACTCTTAAGGAATTCACCAACTCCTGTTACAGTTCCACCTGTTCCAACACCTGCGATAAACAAATCAATATTGCCATCTGTATCATTCCAGATCTCTGGACCAGTTGTTTCCCTGTGAATTGCCGGATTAGCTTCATTAACGAACTGACCTGGTATAAAACTGTCTGGTATATCATGAGATAGTTCTTCTGCTTTTGCAATAGCACCTTTCATTCCCTTGGCGCCTTCTGTAAGCACAAGCTCTGCACCATATGACTTTAAAATATTTCTTCTCTCAACGCTCATAGTCTCTGGCATTGTAAGAATTATTCTATATCCCTTTGCTGCTGCAATTGCTGCAAGACCAATTCCTGTATTACCAGATGTAGGTTCTATTATTGTTGAATTTTCTTTCAACAACCCCTTATTCTCTGCATCTTCAATCATCGCCTTAGCAATACGATCCTTAACACTTCCTGCTGGATTGAAGTACTCAAGCTTAACTAATATAGTTGCTTCTAATCCCAAATCCTTCTCGATGTTCGTAACCTCAACAAGAGGTGTGTTGCCAATGAGTCCAAGTGTTCCTTTGTAAATGTTTGACATTGTAATATCCTCCTAATCTTCATTCCTCCGAACGCGATTACAAAATACCTTTTTCTCAACTGAACATTCGTTCAATGTTTCGAAAAAGGTTATTGCTGATTGCGTTCAGCTTTATCATAGAAACATTATAATTACACTTACATCCATTGTAAATTATATTAGATTTATCGTCTGCGATAAGTTCTAGTTATCGCAGGCATCTCTATATTAGTTGTCGCCTGATTCTTTGTATTTTAATAATTCTTCAATATATGCTTTTCCATATATAGAATTATCTCTCCCCTTTCTTGTTATATAGCCGATTGTCAAAGGATCCTGTTCCTTTAGCTTTATTGCCACCATACCTTTGAGAATAGCATCTTCATTAGAAAGCATTCCACAACCTATGGCATAACCATTAAGTCCTGCAATGATTTCTAAAGTCGTTGCTCTATCGTCTGACTTAACAAGCTTATCAAATTCATAATCTCCCATGGCTTCTTCAGATAGATAGAAACTGCTGTTATCACTCTGATCAAAAGACACACATGGGTAGTCTTTCATATCTTCAAGTGATACTATCTTCTTATTGGCATATGGATGATTCTCCCACACATACACATATGTATCTCTCTTCATTAGCGGAGTAAAGGTAAGCTCGTAATCCTTAAGTAGCTTTTTTAACACTTCTTCATTAGAACCAGAGAATGACACAATTCCAACTTCACTCTTAAAGCTTCTGACATCTTCTAGGACTTCTCTTGTCCTGGTCTCTCTTATGGAAAATGTGTATTTATCAAGTTTACTATCCTTAATCATATTCGTAAATGCGTTAATAGCGAAATTGTAGTGTTGTACTGAGACAGAGAAATGCTCTCTATTCACGTCTTTATCTAAATATCTATCTTCTAGAATCTCATATTGACTGACAGCTTTCTTGGCATAATCAATAAAATCTCTGCCTTCTTCTGTAACAGAAATACCTTTATTAGTTCTTTCAAATATTAAAATACCCAGCTCATCCTCTAATTCTTTAATACTATTAGATAAGGCTGGTTGAGATATATATAATTTTCTGGAAGCTTCTCGCATAGAAGAAGCCACAGAAATCTCTATTACGTATTTTAACTGATTGATATTCATAACATTTTCCTCATATAACTAGTAATTATTCTATAATTCCGCCACCCAGTACTGTATTTTCTTCATCATAGAATACTGCAGACTGTCCTGGGGCTGCTCCTTTAACCGCATCTTCAAATGTTACACTTATTCTGTCATCGCCAATCAACTCTATAGTCGCTTCCTGTGCTTTATGATGATATCTTATCTTAACAAAGCAAGTCACTTTCTCGTCCTTCTTAAGAGGCTCTAATCCCACAAAGTTTATATCATGACAGGTTATTTCATCTTTATATAAGTCTTCTTCTCTACATATTACAACTTCGTTAGTTTCAGGTCTAATCTCTTTCACAAAGACGTGATAGCCCATTGCAAGTCCAAGACCTCTTCTTTGACCGACGGTATAATTAGTGATTCCTTTATGCTTTCCTAGTATATTTCCCTCTGTATCAACATAATTTCCTTCACCTGGTACACGACTTTTTGCTTCTTTCTCAATGAATTCTGAGTACTTACCATCTGTAACGAAGCAAATCTCCTGAGAGTCTGGTTTATCAGCCACGTCTATACCTATTTCTCTAGCTATTTCTCTAACTTCATCCTTAGTTAAATCATAAAGAGGCATAAGAGTTCTTGACAAATCGTCTTGAGAAAGCTTATAAAGCATATATGTCTGATCTTTCTCATAGTGAGAAGCCTGACGAACACTATACCTGCCATTGTCAAGCTTTACTACTTTAGCATAGTGACCTGTAGCAACATAGTCTGCTTTAATCACATTAGCAAAATATATGAGCCTCTCCCACTTAATCTTCCTGTTACATACAACACAAGGATTGGGAGTACGCCCGTCTATATAGTTGTTGACGAATGGCTCAACTACCTTATCTTTGAATTCAGACAGGCAATTAAGGGTATGATATTCTATTCCAATTCTTCTAGCCGTCTCTCTTGCATCATCTATTTCACAGCAACGGCTCTCTCCTCCTTCTTCTGCTTCCCATGTGCGAAGAGTAAGACCTATAACTTCATAGCCTTCTTTTTTAAGTAAATATGCTGCCACAGCGCTATCTACACCACCTGACATGCCAACAACAACTTTAGCCATCTATGCTTCAACCTCTTCTGCGACTTCCTCTACTGGCAATTGAGAAGTACAATTAGGACAACGGGTAGCATCAATCTTAATCATCGTCTTACAATATGGACATTCTTTCTCTGTTGGTGCTGCTTCTTCTTCCTTCTTAAAGCGTGCTGCAACTCTATCGCTTAATCTATTAATACCTTTAACGATAAGGAATATTACCAGGGCAGTTATTAAGAAATTAATAATTGCAGTAATGAAATTACCATAATATAGAATAGGCGCACTCTCATCTGTACCCAGCGTAAGTGTAAGGTATGAGAAGTCCGTTCCACCTACAAGTGCAATAATTGGAGATAGTATATCCTTATTAAGTGACGTAACAATAGCTGTAAATGCGCCACCAACAATGACACCGACAGCCATATCCATAACATTTCCTCTGAGAATAAATTTCTTGAACTCTGCAAAAAATCCCTTTCCTTTTTCTTTCTTACTCATAACTAATTAATCTACCTTATAACAGGTAATCTCCTTTCTTAGAATCTATTCTTGATTATATCATATTCTAACTGATTCTGTGATGTATTATTGATTATATTCATCCATAATACCCCATGTATGTTACTATACTAACAATGCAAATCATTATACATACGACACATATTACAAGAGAATTTACAATATGCTTATTACGCTGATTACTTACATTTGCAACAAATTCTCTAATCAATGCATTCGGATAGAAATACCACCTTGTTCTGCTACCTACTCCTTCTGCATTAATTCCAAGCCTTCTGGCAAGATATCCACTTCTAAATACATGATAATCAGTAGTTGAGAAAGCAATATTCTGTAATCTGTTGATTCTGTTTTGTTCCTTATATTCTTCAATTGCTTTACGAGAGAACTTCATATTCTCATAAGTCGAAGAAGACTTATCTTCAATAAGAATTAGTTCCTCTCTTATACCTTTAGAAATCAGATAGTTCTTAATAGACAAGGCCTCAGATATTATCTCATCAGGACCCTGACCACCAGAACACACGAACATCATCTCCGTTCCCTTCTTCTTTAATTGTCTGTTATATAACCATAGTGCCCTGTCTATTCTGCCCTGAAGCAGCGGAATAGGTGTTCCATCTTCTCTAAGTCCACAGCCAAGTATTATAATATAATCCATTTCTTTCCTAGGAACATGATGATGGGAAATAGTTGTTGCAATAAATGTCCCAATCATTATGCACTCAAAATAGGTAAGCAGTCCATAGAATATTGTAGCAAAAAACAGTACTATATATGATTGCTCCGCGAACATACTTGATATCCAATCAATTCCCAGAGTTGTTATCACAAGGAACATGGCCAAGGCTATCCCCAGCAAATTCCTAACACCGCCACCCTCTCTAATAATTAGCACCAGATTACTAATAACAAGAAATACCGCAAGTATTATAATAATCGGGAACAACAGATATACAAAGTATATACCATCATTTACAAAATCACTAACCAGATAGGCTAGTTTATCATCAACAGGATTATCCACTATTATAAGAAGCGAAAACATGAATATGTTAACAATAATATATACAAGAGCTCCAATGTAATACATTATCGTATAAGAGTATCTGTCCTCCTTAACCAGTTTATATAATGAAAATCCAATATTAATTCCTATAAGGATAAACAAAACAAGTATCTCTACTCGAATGATGTCAACATTACTTATGCTTCCTATATCTCCCTTAACCATGATAATACCAAAAGGAAACACTTTAAAATCAGTTATACTATTCTTAAAACTCATTCCAGGGCTATCTACTCTAAGTGTTACTTCTCCCGTTTTAATTGGATTAAGCTCTACAACATAGCAATCCCTTGTATCGTCATAATCTACGCTTTTTATCTCTATAACGCTTTGATTATTGGAAGTTATATTGATTTTCTCTCTATTATTACTCACATCATTATCAAGATTGTTATTCTCAGTTATGGAGTAATAATCATAATCCGGTATTACCATCCAAAGATATCTACCACGAACAGAAAGAATCGCTATAGCCAGAAATAATAAAGTTGCAATTATAATTGATATTATTTTCCACTTTGTTGACATATGTATTCTCCCATTAAAAGGTATTATAACATAAAACAAACTACAGAAAAATGAGTTGAATTCTCAAGTATTCACTTTTTTTATTTAAGTGGTATAATCTTAATTGCTATATGGTTAAATTTATGAAAAATATGAGTAAGAGAATAAAAAGTGAAAATAATTATAGAATAATATTGGTAATATACTGTCTTGGACTTCTTATCGGCGGGTTATTCGTCGGAATGATTGCGCCCGTAAGGACAGTTATACAAGAAGATTTCTCTATTGATGATAGTACAGGTATATGGATGATTAATATCTATACCTTGTTTTATGCTGCACTAATTCCTATTATTGGGAAAATTGCTGACAAATACGGCAGAAACAAAGTATTCTCCATATGCATTCTTATATTTATGAGCGGAGCCATATTATGTGGTCTCTCGTCCGTTTTTGGTGGTTTCCCTCTGCTGCTAATTGGTAGAGTAATACAAGCTTCGGGAGCAGGCGGAATGATTCCCGTTGCAAATGCTGAGATTGGAACATCCTTTCCTAAAGAAAAGCGGGGATTTGCGCTTGGCATTGCCGCTGCCGTATCCGGAATATCCAATGTATTAGGTTCCGGTATCGGAAGTGCCATTGTTGAATTGGTTGGAATCGATAATTGGGCAATTATGTTCTATCTATCTGCTCCAATTTGTATCATACTATTTATTCTAACAAGATTGTTCTTACATAGCAGTGCTACGATAAACGATTCTAAAACAGACTATTTAGGCTCTGTCTTGTTTATTACACAGATACTTCTTTTGCTTCTGGGATTAAAGGAGCTAGACTTCTTTAACATAAAAGAATCCATAATCCGTCCTATTGTATGGATACCGCTTGTTCTTTCAATTACAATTACCGTGATTTTTATAATAGTTGAAAGGAAAGTCAACAACCCTGTTTTTCATATTGAATTTTTGCAGAAAAAGCCTATTGTTATAACAATGATTACGTCGTTTTTCATAGGGTGCATAATAATTGCCATGATGCTTGTTCCCGAATATGCTGAATTCATCATGAATGCACCGACAGGTTCAGGTGGATACTATATGCTTGCCATAGGTATTACATCTATGATAGGACCGCCACTGGGTGGTAAGTTCGTGGACAAATTCGGTCCAAAACCTGTCCTTATATCAGGGCTTCTCTTAATGATTGGCTCCTATCTGTACCTGGCTTTATACGTATCAATTAATCCAAGTACTATATCTCTTGTTATAGGACTTGCTCTAGTTGGGCTTGGACTTGGATTTGCTATGGGTTCACCTACTAATTATATGATTCTTGAAAATGTTGAGGCAAAAGACTCCACCTCTGCTATAGCTACTGTTGCTCTGGTAAGACAAGTAGGCACAACAATAGCACCTGCCATATTCGTAGGCTTCATATCCAATAATAATGGAGTCTACGGATACCAGCAGATGCTTATATGTATATCCATATTTTGCGCCCTTGCTGCCATTTTCACATTGTTTTATAGAAAAAAATCCAATTAACAAGTCGCAAATTGGTTCTACTACTTAAGAACCTCATTCATGCTTCCTGTTCTATATCCAATAAGATCCATCGTCACATAATCAAATCCATATTCCTTAAACTTTGTAGTAATTTGTTTACGCACGTTCTCCGAAATCAGTTTTCCGAATTCTTCTGGCATAATTTCTATTCTTGCTATCATATTATGAATTCTAACACGAACCTGATGAAATCCCAGATCTAACAACAGTTGTTCTGCTTTATCTACCATACCAAGCTTTTCTTCTGAAATTGTCTCACCATATACAAACCTGGAAGAAAGGCATGCAAAAGACTGTTTATCCCATGTGGGAAGTTTAAAGTATTTAGACAAAATACGTATCTCATCTTTTGTAAATCCTATGTGTCTAAGAGGACTTTTTATACCAAGCTCTGCCACGGCTTGAAGACCTGGTCTGTAATCACCATTATCATCAAGGTTTGATCCTTCTACAACAGCTTTAATACCATTGTTCTCAGCAATTTTTTGTATTTTCTTAAACAATTCATGTTTGCAAAGATAGCATCTGTTTTTCGGATTATGGGAAAAGCCTTCTATCTCAAGCTCCTCTGATTGAAAAATCTCCTGACGGATACCATTTTCTTCACAATACTTTCTTGCTTCATCCAACTCCCTTTTAGGAAAGGAACATGAACTTGCCGTTACAGCTATGACATGATCTGCCAGTGCTTCCTTTGCAGCAAACAGCAAAAAAGTTGAATCCACTCCACTTGAAAAAGCTACTGCCACGCTTTCAAGTGATTGCAAATAATCTTTTAACTGCTCATATTTCTCAAGTAATTCTTCAGACGGTTTTGCTATTATATCCACTGTTATCACCTCACCTTCTTTAAATCCAATAATCTTCTCAAAATTTCTCAGCATGCAAGTATCGACCGCTTCTTAGCTTTAGCCTCTACTAAGGCATTTTCTGTCTCTTCTATCATGTTGAAGTGCTTTAAAGCATCTATGATGGCAGCACGCTTTTCAGGTGTCACCTCTCTAGGCTCATAATCGTCCGATTTAGACAAGTTATAGTTCTCTCCCATTTTTTCTTATACCACATTCACGCTTAACTTGTGCTATAAAGGCAGAATAAAGCTTAAAACCATACTTTTCTTCAACGTACTCGTTGTTTTCTTTGTATGTGGCATGTCTGTTGACATTTTTCCTGTACCATAGTATTATCCTTTTTAAATGAAATGGGTTTTTGTCTGGTAAGCGATTATTCGCCGAGAGAGTTGCTCGTTTCTTTTTTTATATCTATAAAATTTATGATTCTTCTTCATCTTCTTTCTCCTCGATATGCTTACTGATATTTTCCGCCTCACGGAGCACCTGCATCTGATAATCAGCAATATCCTTCAAGATTTTAAACCTTTCTTCTTTGCTTCTTCGCTCTCTGATCATTTGAGCGTTATGCGTTTCAAGATTAGATAAGACGGTCAATTCATTTATCGTAGCGAAATCCCTTACGTTACTCTTCTTTGCAAGCTCCGGATTGGCATCTCTCCATGCTTTTGCAGTAAACCCAAATAGTGCAACGTTTAGCAGATCCGCTTCTTCCGCATATGGAAGCCATTGCAGATCCTCTCGATAATTGCGCACCGGAATAAGATAATTCTTTACCGCATCTGTCTGAATCAGATAGTTATTCTTTGAAAGAAACCTCTTGGCATCCCATTCTATCTTTTTCAGATCATTCTCCTGCTCTTTTAGCCGCTCAAACTCTTTTATCAGATACAGCTTAAATACAGGACTTATAGCGGAAGCAAACTCAAACGCTATATCCTTATGAGCAAAAGTCCCGCCATAGCGCCCTTTTCGTACAAATAATCCGATTGCTCCGGTCTTTTCAACCCATTCCGACACGCTAGGTGTAAATACTACAAGTCCAGCCTGTTTTTTAAAGTGTTCAGATTCGAACACTTTAAAATCCGGGTTATAGATTTCCTCCCAAGTTGACAGGAACTCCAGCGTGGATCTATTCCGCAGCCAGTTTCTTACGACATCCGCAGCACGCGAATTTTCAGATTTGGCGGCTGCCATATCAGTTATACAAATATAATCATCCATATCAGCTTCAGACACCGTGATAGGAATGTCCTGTACTCGTATTATTCTATTCTTTGCCATAAACTCTCCCTTCCCGCTTCCAAGTCTTCCAATGTACGAACAGGTATGCCTGTATGTTCTGAAAACTCTTTATGTGACATCCCTGTGCTTTCTCTCAAGTCTTTTATCAATTTGGCTATTTCACGATTTAGGTTCCAATTAAGAGATAATCTACTATTCTCATCATTTTTAAGCCTCTGATAATCCTCTATGATATACAATTTAAATTCCGGAGAAATCCAAGACGCAAACTCAAATGCAATATCTTTGTGAGCATATGTTGCTGCATACCGTCCTTGTTTACTGACAATTCCCACCGCTCCGGTAACTTCTATCCATCGTTTAGGGGTCATTACAAAACCGTTATCCCCTGATTCCTTTTTAATTGCCTCGAATTCGAGGCAATTAAATTCGGGGTTGTGTAAAAGCTCCCAAAGACCTATAAAAGAGACTGTACTTCGGTTCCTCATCCAGTTTTGAATAACTCAAGTTTAGCTGTTCTTCCGTCATCTCTACTTCCAATTTCATAATCCGTCACCTTCCTTGACATTCATAGTCTGGATTTATATAATATTACCAATGGTAATTGTCAAGGAGGTTTGTCATGCATTCATCATCTAATACACTTGTTCCGGAACGTTTAAAATCCGCAAGGGAACGTCTTAATCTTTCTAAGGCGGAAGCAGCAAGAAAAATAGGCTTAACCGCGGCATCCTATGTTAGATATGAAGCAGGTGACCGTTGCCCCTCATCGCAAGTCCTTATGACAATTGCTGAAAAACTAGGAACATCTGCAGCCTTTCTATGTGAAGAGACAAATGATATATCACCAGATGTAATCAGTATTTCGAAAAAAAATGAGCCACTCCTGTTTGAACTAATAAACGATGCTCAAAGTGCTGATGATAAGACTTTACAACGATTACTTAGCTATTATCATCAGCTGACCAAAAACGATTAGTTTGTTCATGAAGTTGCGCTTTTCTATATCTGTCATTTTATCATAAGCTTTATCAAAATTCTTAAGTATTTCATTGAGTTCTAGTACAGTTAATCTTTCATTGTTGGTATCAGGCTAAAGAACGAGGAACACATAAAAAAGGATCTAAATTCGAACTTACCAAGGATAAGATAAGAAATGCTATAGATGATGTGGCTTCAAGATGCAAATCCGAGAAGGAATTTGCCATTACTACTACCAAATTTCTATTGGCATTGCTAAATTATGTATATTGATTTCTTTTCTGTTCCCTATTAAAAATCTGTAGCGACTTCTCGAAATATAAACTGTACTGAAATCATTATGTATTATCTCGCACAGCTTCGGTAATGGCATATCACAGTCTCGAAACAAAATCTTATCATCCGTTTCATTAAGATGTGTTATAGCGAGTGACGGCTTGATTCCCACTTTACTGATGTCACTTAAAACGCACCTCGTAAATTCAGTTACATCGGTATGGCGACCATATCTGATTTTGCCCTGCCATTCATTGGGTTCATTGGTAATATCCGATTCTATACCTTGATATATAATTCTATCGAATTCATTCGGCAAAGGGCCGGCACCGTGTCTTGTAACATATGACCTTGTAACATAAATTGCCTCATCAAGTTCTAATTCCCTTTTCCCCAGAAAATCGCATACGTAAGTTACACCTGTCTTCGATGATGTAAGATGAGGTGCTCCCTCTAAATAGTCCTTATCTAAGAGTAGTCCCTGTCCGGCTTCGAATATAATTCCGTCATACTTATTAAGCCACTTACTATCAGCAGTAACCACCTTAACAAAAGACATATTGTTATGCACTTCATAAGCAAAGTTTCTCAGTACATTTTCATCATTAAGTAAAGAATGATACTTGTTAGAAGGGTAAATCTCTAAATCTTCCACCCTCTTCGCAGTATATTCTTTCCTTATTGCCTTAAATCTCTCATATAGCTTCTGAGGAGAATAAGTCGCTATCTCGCCTATGCTAATTGAATATCCGGCTGAGCTTCGAAGGGTACATTCGTTGATTCCCATCCCACAGCTTCCATGACGATTCTTCCCACGCTTCGTCTCAAGTGCCATATTAAGAAGAACATCATCTACCGTTGTTATCTGGGCTTGCGTTTCTGCAAATAGATTCGGCTCGAATCCGAACTGAGCGCGAAACTCTTCTACCTCTTTCCCAATCTGATATAAATCGGGATAATATGTCTCTGCCAGAAGTGTATCTGCTCCGTATTCAGCACCGGAACCGATTTGATGATGAATAAATCTCGTTCCTTTTTCCTCGTCTTCAACAGTATGACCTGCTTGCGCACCGCCGTTATATTTTATGATTAGCGGACGATTATAATCGGAACAGATACTTGCTGTCACAAGCCCTTTTCCTTCATCACCATAGTTTTTACCGATTACTGCTGTTATTTTCATAGATTAACTGCCTGACCGTTATCAGAGATGGCAAGCTGCTTCAATGCACCACTTACTATAGGGACACAGATATCATCCCATTGTCCTATGATATCATCCATGTCCTTTCCCTGCTGAAGCTGAATTGTACTGATAATAATCTGTGGTAAGTATTCTATATCTGCTTCAGATATTTTTATTTTGTTCCCTACAAGAATATCCTCATTTCTCTCGCGTAAATGTCTGTCATCAATCATTATATGAAATACATGGAACTTCTCCTGCACTTCCTTTAGAACGCTTTCACGCGATGCATCTTCTACACTGTCGCCCACAACTCTTTCTATTGTTTCCGAAACAGCATCCGTTCTTATTTTGGCATCGTCACCTATGGTAAATACAAAGCCCTTATCATTTCTCTTATTGATAGCATCAATATTGGTATGGTGAGCCAGGAAATGCCATAGACAAGTCGGCACCACCTCTCCATATCCGCCATTTTCAAAATACAGTTCCAAAAGCTGCTCCGCAATTCGAATATCTGATTCGAACTGTGTTACCTGAAGAGGAGAGCTGTCATTAAAATCTCCGTAGGCTGCACACATAAGAGCAGGATCCTCAACAGTATTAGTCGAATAAAGCTTCATAATTAATTCATTGAGTGCATTCGTTGCAACCTCAACCGCAAGGTATCCCATGGATGCTGTTACATCCAGTCCCACAACGATAGGCGTTGTATTGGGATGGTCTTCCGAATCAAAGCACTCTCTTGTTCCAATATATTTAGGGTCAAACTTTGGATTGCACTCTGTACTTTTGAATACCTCCTGCACATTCTGATCGTTCGAAAGCTGTCTGCTTGATTTTAACTTGCTCCAATCTGATGCTGAATAACTACCGTAACCCATAATCTCCTCCTTACATTTTAACAAATCTATGACCGCCGAATCCTTCGTTAATTACCTTATCCCATTTCTCAAAATCTTCGTATGCATCTTTTGCCGGTGCATTATGTAAGAACTCATACAGCTCCTTTGGTTCTTTTTCATTCTTTGCGATGCTGATTGCTGTCCTTCTTACATCTTTAATATCTGATACTCCGCTTAATGCTTTAACATTTCCCCAATCTCCGAATAACGCTCCTTCGTGTGTGATTGGATTGATCCATATAGCTCTCTCGTTAATTCCTCCATGTTGTATCTCTGAATACGTAAGCTCACAACAAATATTTTCCATCCTTGATATGACCCACGCTAAATGTTCAGATTCCAATGGTTCGAAGAGATACACCGGATAGAAATTCGGTCTTCTTTCAAAGACAAGCACCTCTTTTTCACCTGTAAGACTAACCTCCATCTTTAGCTTGGGAAAGCACCTATGTAATTTCGTGTCGGCCTCGGGAAATACCAATCTCTGTATTCCTTCTTTAAAGCGGTTCTTACATTTTTCATTATTAAATACGTACACTACAGTTTCCTTAGCGAGGTAACATTCGAAGTCGTTATAGTCATATTTGTACATATATTTCACAGATAACGGCTGACCACTATTCATTGTATAGGAAATATTACCGTTAGATTTCCACATTGTATCCGTGCCGTAATCATATTCCTTATTCTCAGCCTCTGCCTTATAGTATTCAAGAAGCTTTTTTCGAAATACTTCGTTTCCCCGAAAATCCGCGTCCGACATAAATGTCTTAGACCCGCAATAAGGACACACGAAACCTCCCGAGCCTCCTATTGTCATTTCTCCTCCACATGATGAGCACTTATACTGAATCATTGTATGCTCCTTTCGGATACTCCACCTTTAAAAATCTCTTATGTGTTGAATCTCCTACTTCCTACGAAGTGCAATTATAAATGCTATTCCGAGAAGAACGATACCGCCTACGGATATGCCTGTCCACATCTCTATTGTCGAATCGCCTTGCATAATATAATCTGCAATCTGTTGGACTGATGCAATAATGGAAGTCAGTCCAAATATCGCTATGATGGTTGCGAAAATGTTCCTCTTACGATCGGTATTATGTTCCATTTCTTCATCAAGAAGATTAATCTTTTCACCGATATCGACAAGCGCTTCGTCTACGCCGTTCATCTTAAGAAGATAACGATAAGTCTCGCATACATTGTGCCACCTTGATACTTGGAAAGGTGTAATTGTTCCAAATGCTTTAAATTGCATCATCTCTTCCTTAAGCTTCTTAATGTTACCTATGCCCTCATTGTAAATTCCGTTGAACACTCTCTCGGAAAAGTCAGCGCAGGTAAATCTCTGATGTAACGCTAAGATTGTAAGAAGTAAATCGTCCTCCATTAATAAGCTCATGTCCTCTACAGAGAAATCTTTTGAGGACTTATAAGCAATCTTATTCTCGAAATCATAATTACTATTGGACGGACCATATACGAATGATATAGACTGGGATGAAATGCATGCACCCCATCTGTAAGTTTTATTTTCCACATCACGCGCACCATATGTATATGCTATGTCTCGCTCGGATCTGTCATCGAATTCTTCGTCAACTTTAATAAGCTTATGTACATTGAATGTTGCCTTATCAATCTGTTCTAGCTCTTTGTATCTGCAATCTGTAAATGCCGCATTGAAGAGATAAGACTCCTTGATAGCAAGCTTCTTATCGTCACCTTCCACATCAATATCTAAGCCTGTGCCAGATAAGACTTTATCTCTTATGTCGTTAATGAAATTCTGTTGTAATTCTTTATCCTTGTCATCCAGATATCCCGGGTTGATAAAATTGTAGATTCTGTCAATCTCATCTTCATTTACAACAAACAACACACCAAGAAGACCTATTCCGTTCTCGAATACGCTTAATTGAACGTCCTTAACAGGCATAGAGAATCCGTCAGCGAAATTGACACTGATGTTATCTCTCTCTAAGCGAAATCTTCTTACAAAACCCTGATCCATTGCGCACTTGTGACGGATAAGATCGGACATGGAGTCGGAGTCGAAGCCAAGTTCTTCTGCGCCCTTAATGTTCAACTCTTTGATATTGAATTGTGATGTTGCTTTTAGTGGGGTTATGATGTAGGTGCTACGCATAATTTTCTTCCCTATAATACTTATTTAGTATTATCATAATCTGCTCCATCATTTCCAAATTATTGCCTCCGTTTCCTTTTTGCAATTGTAGTCTCTTCTTTCCGTCATCCTCTTCTATAATCGAAAACTTGCTAAAATCTTTCTTTGAATATGATTTAAACATATCCATTTTATTCAATTCTTTATCATTTTTCGCTGCATCAAGTAACGCTAATAAACTAATCATTACGTGCCATTTCTGATTGATTTTCTCCTTCTTCCCATTTTCATAAGGTTCAAACACATCAATATTTGCCACTATTTCATCTCCATTTTCATCCTTCTCTAAAAAAGTGTACGAACCATAATCTTTGCAGTGTCTGAGCAAGTAGCAATAAAATTCTCTATTATCAGGTTTTACTTTATCTAAATCCTCTTTTTTATTTAGGCGTTCAAAATCTTCGGCTAATTCTACATAAGGATTTTCCTTTTTGTTTTTTGGCATCGCATAAACCGTCTCTTTACAATTATTAAAAGCCTCAACAAAAGATTTCAGTTCAATTTCCTCACCTATTTTATAACTCATTTGTCTTTCCTCCTTTACATCACTATTTCCGTCCCAATATCTTCATTTTTAAAATACATATTCCACCATTTAACTTACTTCAATCACGAAAGCTCCCATTTGCAAGCACACTATTTTCACGAAATCTCCAGCAAAATAACCTTTTACTTCTGACGGAGTCCTCGACAGAAAGTATTATTACACGCCCTCTCTCTTTCTCTTCCTCTCCGTTGCCTGATTTATTGTTACGCGATGGATGCCGACTATATCCGATAATATGCCCTTCTTAATAAGCTTGCCCAGATTAACGGGCGTGTATCCACATACATTAGCTGCGAGATTAAGATATTTACAATCTTCTCTATACGGCTCCGTCCCGTTATGATCGTGACCATGAATATTCAGACACCAGGTTAAGCCATGTATTGGCTCATGTGACAAAAGTATCTTTTCCGAAATAAACAACGGCCCCGCATAAATCTCATCAAATACCTTCTTGTATGCTCCGCGAGCGTCATGATTTCCAAGTAGAAGAACCTTTCTCCGAGCATTTATCATAGGCACATATTTAGCATTTCCCACATCACCGAGACACACAAAAGTATCGCCCTTTCTAACAATAGAATTAATAATCTTAATCTGTTCTTCCGGCGTAACCCAATTAGGATCCATAAGCTTACAATCCGAATCATCAAAATGAGTGTCTGACAACAAGAAGACCGATCCACCGTCCGACCAATGCCGAAACGGTTCATATAACGATTGTATCATAGCTCTCGTCTCCTCTATAATCTAACGAATCAACTACACTTCCTTTACATAACCACCATCGTCCCAACATCCACATTTTCCAGGAGCCAATCTAGTTCATCTTGCTTAACACGAATGCATCCGAATGTGTGATCATCACCCTTACTGACCGGTTGAATGTCGGGGTTGCTTCTCATGTCTTCCATTGTAACACTTTCTTCGTATAAGTCACTATGAATAAAGTAATCTTCGAATATAATAAGATATCCAAAGAACTTAACCTTGTTAAGCTTCTTATAATATCCGCTTATATATTCATCCTTAGACTTATATTCAATTGTAAATGTTCCGGCAGGGGTTGGGCTTTCCTTCCCACCGTATATACAGTCAAAGGATTTCTCTTCTTCATACATCGCATATGGCGAAGAGTCAAAATCCTCACGGATGGAATAATGATCATGAAGCTTTTCATTATCTACTCGCTTATAGACCACTAGCTTCTTTGAATCTCTATCAAGCTTCAGAACGCGTTCCTTTGCATCTCCTATCAGTTTCTCTTTAACAATGTACATTTCATTTTCTCCCTTTTAATATTAATTTCTATTAGTATTATTATCGCGCTCTTTTCTATTGTACCATAAGAGTCTATTTACATACGGTGTGCATTCAAATTGAGCTATGCTTTCTTCTTTACTCATATTATCAACTCCTCCACTGTCTTCGCATGGTCTACAGCATTTGGGTGTATAAGTTCTTTCTTGGCTTGTTCTTCAAGGCAGGCGTCACGATATTCTCTTGCAGTTTCTATAACCTTTTTGGCATAGTCATCAAGATTATCTCTATTCTCCATCTCAGCCATATGGTATTCAATGAAACTCTCCATTGCCTGTCTATATGCCACCGACTTGAGGTTGCCGGGGTCACATGATATGCTCACAGGTTCAAGATAGAACGGATTGTAATGCTCGTGACTCCACACGCCTTTAGGTGTAAGAAATACTACCATAACCTGAATATCTGAGTAGTCCACATATAAATTTTTCTCTTCAATGCGTCTTAGATAATTATTCCATTCTTCTGTGCCGACCATTAGAACCCCTACCTCTCCACTTAGCACATCACGAACCGCTGTTATACCCGCACCGACTTCAAATGGAATCTTAAAAAACTGATGTTCAAATCGTTCAGTTTTATACGCATCAACAAGGTCTTCTCTTTCATCGCTCATTTCATGTGAATATATACTCTTTATTGTTCCATCCGGAAGGCAGTTTATTTCTCCTATGCTGTGACCATCATATTCCTCTTCTGTCTTGACGCCCTTTTCTTCCGGGAACATATTCCAATTCAATCCACTTCGTCTTTTTATTGTAAGGTCTTCTTTAGTATCTACTATATGATATTTTGTTATGGCAAATTCTTTATCTTCCCACTTTTTTACATATTTCTTGCCATATTCATATGCCATATTGAAGTCAAAGAAAAATCCGCAACTATACCCTTGTTCATCCTCGACAACGAAGACATACTTTTTATCCGGATTCTTCGCGAATGCGTTATATGCATCCTCTTCATAATCAAGGCGTTCCTCAATCTGCTTTTTCAATATCATATCTTCTGTGTTATCAGCAATTTCTTTAAGCTTTTTTACTCTTTCATTACAGGGCTCATCGCTATTCCATATAATCGTTGCCTTATTGAAATCAGTGAGGGCAAAATTATTCTTTTTTAAAATGTCCTGCATATATTTTGATGGTATTAAATCATCTATCGTTATCATGTTTTCCTTCTCCTCTACAATTCCACAACTTCATCATACATACAAAAGAATACATCCTCCACCTCCTCGTCAACGTGGAAATGTCCGAAGTACCAGCCCTCGAATTCTGCCTCGTCAGCGATTCTTTGAAAGTATTGTCTTATGGGAATCTCTTCGTCCGAAGCATCGCCATATCCGAGCGCAGCAACAACTTCTCTCGGCCCTGTATGGGTAAGGATGTAGTCAACTTCAAAGTCTCGCTTCTCAAGGTTCATCCATCCCTCTTCCATTTCTTCTGTAGTTGGTAGTTCCTCCGGGAACCATGATACCCCTTCTGTACGATACATTTTATCCAAGCTGTATGCTCCTCCAAATGTAAAGAAGCTTGTTCCGTCTATGTCAAATACCTGACCGCGCATAAGATGAATAATATTATTCTCCACAAAATGAACCTTACCGCCGTTCCACTCTTCAACCTCATATGAATTAAGGTGTTCAAAGTTCTCGTGATTGCCATCTATAAATAATATTGTTACCGGAAGATTACGAAGTGTCTCTCTCGTCACTCTCTCTTCCGACGCAGAGAATCCGCACACACCTACATCACCAAGAATTATAAGATAATCGTCTTCTGTGTATTCTCCATTATGCTCATCAAAATATTGTACGACTTTAGGCAGATCAAGTGTCCCATGTGTATCACCTGTAATTACAAAACTCATACGTTTTCCTCTCTAATCTAAAGCACTATTCTTGAGATCACTCTTTTTCTTCTTCAAGAAGGCTCTCCGGCTCCCCTTTGATACGCCTCCACGTCGCAAGCTCATTCTCGTTCAACTTCGCTTCATTAACAATCGGCAATTTTCGGGATGTCTGTATTTTCCAGTACAGAGTATCCTTCATTTGACAATTCCCACATGTACGCGGTCCAAGCATTCTAAAAAGACCCATCTTGGGCGGATAATCCCATCCGCTGACGAATGCCTCTTCATCGGTAATAAACTCCTTCTTTCCGCACACTTCACAATAATGCCAAAACGGACGGGTCTTCATACTCTCCAATAATTCTTCAAATTGGCGTGATTCCTCATCTTCTTTTTCAACATGTTCTCTTTCTTCTGCTATCTGTTTTCTGGCATCTATCAAAAACTGTTCCTCCAACGGTGGATCCATCCTCAACTTAACGCCATCGTCCGACACCTCATAAATGGAATCAATCCCCTCCGCTGGATTTGGAAATTCTATCTCATCAGTATTCATCTCAAAGGAACCACGGTCGTCTTCGAGTTTTCTCAATCTGATGTTTTCTTGCCATCTTTCTTCTCCCGGGCACATAACATAGATTTCAATTTCAGCATCAACTGCTTCACGTATCGCATCAATGTATACAATTCGCCGCTTTGCCTTAAATAATGTCTGTTCAGCAACAACATCATTGCCCTGCTTAAGATTTTCAATAATGTCACTTAGGAGATCATCATTTGCCCTCAGCAAACATCTAAAATGAACTGCCATAGGCATCATTTGTCCATATCCGGACTCTTCATACGCCTTCTGCTGATAATCATAAATATTTAGGATTTCAACATTCTTATCTGCAAAATTATGGTTGATATAATATGTTTTTCCGGAGGCCGTTGCTCCAATAACAAAGGTCACTTTTGGCATATACTACTCTCCCTTCTGTTAATCTATTTCCTTTCGATTCACTTCTCTGAATCTACCCCTTATTGAATCTCATCTTCGACTCATCATAAAGTCTTTTCTTCAGTTTTGCAATATCTTCTCTTGTCATTTCTCTCATTTCTTTCATTGTCATTTACCTCCAGAAAATATTTCTAATAAATAAAAATTGTGTATTTATTTTATTAAAAATAAAAATATATCATTATAATTTTTTAATAAAATATTATTCTCTATATCTTTTATAGTTTTATCTAAATCTAGATCTAATTTTTTTAATTCTTCTTCTTTGTTTAAAATTTCTTTAAAATTATTCTGTTTTAAATGAATAGAATTACAAAATCTTATATAACCAGTTATATACATATTATATGTAATAGATCTTTTGCATAATTCTTTTAATTCATCACTATTTTTTATATAATTTATTAATATATCTTTAGTAGAGATGTTATTTAAATAAGCCCCCCAAAATACAAATCTTAATATAATTTTTAAATCTTTTATATTATATTCCATAAATAACACTTTCTTTCAAGGTCACATAAACCAGCAAACCATTTGGATTGGTAGCGTAATCCAGCCCCCACTGATCATATACTTCGATTTTTCCGTCTTCGCTAATGCAAAAGTCCAATGTTGCCGGATTTATCTTTTCAAAGCATTCTGCATAAAATCTATAGCTTTCATCTTCATTTCCCCAAAAGCGCTCATATAGTTCCGGATAGCCCTCTTTTAGCATCTCCTTTATTTCATTTGCTAATTCCTCTGACGACATACCCGTTACATCCAAAAGTGTTAGTTCCTTGTTTGTCGCCTTGTCATAGGTGTGGTGAATGACTTCGGTTATAGGATGCGGCGCCTTAGGATCACTCCAATCATCTCTTACTTCAACACAGATAACATTACTATCCTCATATACTGTTTCTTGCGAATGTTCATGAGTGGATGTGCCTGTTATATTCTTAGTCGCAATTTCTCTTTTTTTGTAAAAAACTCCTAATAAATTTACAACCTCCCAACAGATTATAAACGCTAAAATAATATATATAGCGTTTTTTAGTTTTGGCTTCAATTTTCTTCCGCCTCCTCAAGTTTTTTGTGTTCTGTTTCCCCTTAACTCAGCAATTGTCATCGGTCTTCGGTGAGCGTACACAAATTTAACTGCTCGCTTTATACCCTCTACCATATGGATTTCCTGCTCAGAATACTCACCATAGTCAGTAATAATATCTATGTGTTCGGGATCTTCTAGCACCGCTTCTAAAACATCTTTAAAATCATGAACATGATCTTCCACTCCGTTCTTGGAAAAATGATAGATTAAACCAGTACCCGCGAATTCACCGGTTACATACCCTATATCTCCACATTCAAAGCCATGTACCGTCTGTACGCACCATGTGTCGGTCTCCTCATCCCAAACAGGAATATACTCATCCAAATAACGCTGTTCCAATTCCGCCATTGAATCAGCCACATACTCCGGCTTATTATTTTTCTTTTCTCCCTTTTGAAGCTTCTTGATATATGTATTCGTAAGATAATCAAGATACGTCTTTCGCTCATCATTTTCATGGAGCGTCATACGCTCAACATATATGGGATTAATGTGCTCATGCTCAAACTCTCCCTGATAGCGTACTCCATCAAATTTGATATCCACACAGATTTGTACATCTGAATAATCTCCTTGTAGATTTCTGTAGAAATCATAGTTTTCATCAAAATAACCTAAAACGATCCCAATCTTTTCAAAATAGGCCTCTGTATCCCAATCCCCATATAAACTTCTTACAATATCTCCATGGCGGAAGTCGTGAGGAATAAATACGAAATCAAAAAGAGATTCAATATAAGGCAATGCTCCTAATGCCGTTTTACTCTTTCTGTAATATTTCTTATCTTTTTTTATTTGTACCAACGCCTCATTGATCTTTTTCTTCAATCCCTCATCCGAAATCCTGTCTTTGAAATCCGAAAGCCAGTTCACCTTTTCCTCATATGAGATCATAATATGATTAGCAACAATCGTTGCCTTCTCCAAGTCGTTAAATTCATGGTGAATACTGTGCAGATAGGCTCTTGTGTCTTTCGATGGAATAAACTCATCAATAAAATCTTTTTCCATTTCTGGCTCCTTTCCTATATTATAAATCAGAACTTTTCCGTTTTATAATATCATGTAACTCCTACGCACAGAATCCAATCTTCTTAAAGTCATCTTTATCCTCTTCGTTATACTTCGGCACATCACATTCTTCAATGGTTGTGATCATTTCCGTAGTGATGTCTGACTTCTTTAGCTTATATACCCTTTCAGCTATATTCATCTCTGCCTCTTCAAGAAGCTTTCTTACATAACGACCATTGCCGAAGTCATTATTCTTTCGCGCTGCTTCAATATTTTCACGAACCTTAGTCATTGCAGAATCAGTGATAGTCATTTTCTTCTTATTAACCATAAGCCTTGTGATATCACATAGTTCGTCTGTTGTATAATCTTCGAAGTTCACGTGAAATGCTATTCGAGATGACATTCCGGGATTCCTATCGAGGAATTCTTCCATCGGTTTTGGATAACCTGCGAAGATTACTATTACATCATCTCTGTGATTCTCCATCTCTTGGACAATAGTGTTAATCGCTTCATCACCATAGCCATTATCCAATCCATCGTTAAGAGAATATGCTTCGTCGATAAATAATACTCCTCCCTGCGCTTCTTTGAATCTCTTTTTTACAAGAGGAGCTGTATGTCCGACGGCTTTTCCGACAAGGTCTGCCCTACCAACCTCAATGAAGTTACCACTAGGTAGAACACCTTCTTCTTTTAGTATCTCAGCAAATAATCTTGCAACACTTGTCTTGGCTGTTCCCGGATTACCTGTAAATACCATATGATAAGACGCATCCTCTTTTGTAAGCCCTCTTTCCGCACATATCTTCTTAAGTTTAAGATTGGCTATCGCCTTATGTATAACTTTCTTTGCGGACGTTAGCCCTATCATTTCCGATAATTCCTTCTTAGGCTCTTTATCTTCTTTTCTTGCCTCATCGAGTTCGCTTATATCGTCTTTTGTAATCATGAATAATTCTTTCTTTTTAATTTCGCTTGCTTCATTTTTTTCTGACAGCACTCGAACTGATTGATTCATTATCGCTTCTTCAAGGATATTTCTTACATATCGTCCGTTTCCAAAATTATCTATATGCTGTGCCTTTTCGAAAATGTAATACGCCTCCTTAATTGCAGAATCGGTGGCTGTAAAACCTTTATCCTTAAGCATAAGCTTGAATATATCCGTCAACTCATCAGCGTTATAATCGGGGAAATCCACCCAATGAGGAATACGGCTTTTTAGTCCTTCATTTTGCTCCATGAATCCCTTCATTCTCTCGTTATATCCGGCAAGGACTACTATTACATCTTCTCTATGTTCTTCCATTTCCTGAATAAGAACAGTTGTCGCCGTATCTGATTGTAAGGAATATGCTTCGTCTATAAATAGAACTCCTCCCTTTGCTGCTTTAAATGTATTTCTAATTACTTGGACGCATCCTAATCCGTCAAAATCCATTCCACCACACGATACAAATGCTCCGCTTTTTAGAATTCCTTTTTCTTTCGCAATTCCTGCAAAGAGTCTTGCAACCGTAGTCTTTGCACTACCGGGGTTTCCAGCAAATATCATATGCATACAATTAGGCTTATAACTATTTCCGACTCTATTTTTTCTTTCCTTCTCAGCTATGTCTGACAGAACTATTTTGCCAATATGTTCCTTAACCTTTTCAAGCCCAATCAATTCATTAAGTCTTTCCTCCGAAGAAGCTATATTTTCGTCTCTGTCAAGCATAAAGTCATCATCAATATTATAATCATATGCACAGTAAATGTTCTTGTTAAGACACCAAGGCTCGAACTTCTCATACGCTTCCATAACATCTGTCTGCGTGAACTTTTCACCGGAAAACTCCTTCATAAACTCTTTAGCTTGGTTAGCATACTCGGAATACTCAGATTTTTCGATTAAGTTCTTCATATATTTTGTTGCCGACTCTCTATCACCTGTGCCCTCTCTTAGCATAACAGGTATTACATATTTCTTAATGTTAGGAAGAAAACTATATGCAAATCCGGGTTTATCCATATTGTAAGTAAATACAAAGAGACAGTTCTTTCTATGCTTCTTCACAAGATTTTCTATATGTTTCGATACAAGTTCATACTCCAAAGCGTCATGTCCGAATTTCTCAGATAAATCTATAACAATAACACCTCCGGTATTATTCTCTATAACATCTTCAAGGTAGCTATATTTATAAGCATCCGATCTTATCTCGCTGATTATTTCCATTCGATGACCACTGATTCTATTAGCTTCAACAAGCTTCTGCATAAGAGTTTCAACCATGTTGCTTGCTGCTTCCACACTTCGAGTCGAAATCACATAATGAACCATATTGCCGATATTTCCGGATTCATTCTTATGACTTTCAATATTAGCAAGCTCCTTCATAAATGATTCACTGAACATTGAATAGTCAATCTTTTTATGAGTATCAATTATTTTTTCGTGGAAGTTAAATATACATTCACCTTTATTATCATACCTAAGTTCATCATATTCAAATAACTCCAGATTTGCAGCCTTAGAATTTTGCATTCTGCTTCCAAATGTATAATTTCTCCTAGATGCTTCCAAAAGACAATTATAATAATCATACATTGTTATCTCTCCGGTTTTACAATGAAGTTTTGCAGGCGATGTTACATCGCGCAATTTATCCATAATATAATCATAGGCTTCATCAAAGCTATGATTTTTCTCATCATAAGAAAAAATTGAATAAATAACGTTATTTTCTTCCCTATAAACGACCATCATTATATCATTTACAAATGTCTGAAATGTATACCCATTTACACGATTCTGATAGTTTTCATAACCATACCTTTTACAATTCTCATTTACCGCTTCAGAAAATAATTCAATCTCTGTCTTGATTCTTAAATTGTAGTATCTCATATTTTCTTTCCCCTCTTATTCTATGTGTTCGCAAAATCATAACTTACATATTCTTCGTACTTTCTCACGGGAATCCTTCTATTTGATTCGAGCTGATAATATTTTCCAACATTTTCATCATATCCCAATAGGAGAAGTTTTCCGCCCTTATAAACCGAGCCATCGATATAATAATGACTCTCTCCATCAAAAAATACGTCATGGTATGACTGATCATTTGCAAGATCCCTGGTTCCTGTTCCAACATGACCCGCAACAATCGTCTTGTAAAACTTTCCTCTTGATGCCGGAAACTTTCCCAAAAACATATCATCCGATGTCTCCCACATCCAGTTCTCTCCTGCCTCCTCATCCACACCGGCGTGAACAAATATCTGATTATCTGCATCAAAGTATGTAGGCATATTCTGTATCCACCTGATAGGTTCTTTATGGTTGGAGAGAATCATCTGAACTGCTTCTTTACTAATCGTTTCCAAAGAACACGTTCTTGATATCTGATTAAGAAAGTTCATTTGCTGTTCAGATACAAACGTACTTATGGTTTTTGCTCCATATTCAAAATCAATTCTTAACCAATCATTAAATATCATAAAGTCTTCCGTACCATCCGAGAATGGATTTCTGTAATCATCAATCCACTCCAGAAACATCTGCTCATGATTACCTTTAAGCACAACAACCTTTTTATCTCCATACCGTTTTTGCAATTGCCAAATATATTGCAAAACTTGACAAGAGCTATCCCCGTAGTCAATATAATCCCCCAGAAAGACAATACGATTATTTCCACTGAGATCAACCAACTCCATTTTCTTATCCAGTTCTTTTATACATCCATGAATATCACTCATTGCATAGATCTTGCCTAAATTGTTTTTCATCTTTAAATACTCTTCTCTTGATATGGACTTCAGTTCATCATTTTCCACAATTAGCATTACACTACCTCTCTATAACTATCGTCTCCTATGAATAGAATCTCGCACCATTTTCAAGGCAGATACAAGCCAATCGTCCACTAGGAATCCCGTCCAGTTTAATTGGGGAATTGTGGACATCCCCGATAACATAAGTCGCCATTATTCCAAATACTCCTTAATCTCTGCGAGGCGCTCTTCGATACTCATATTTCTCCTGCGTTCTCTCTGTTCCTGCACCCGCTTGATCCGCTTCTGATGGCAATCATCGCAAAGCGTCTGTATGCGGTAAATACCGTATTCACCGTCATTTCTGATTTTTCCCTCTTCACATCCGCACACTTCACATGTATATTTACTTTTCTCCTCAGCCGAGCGGACTATTTCTCTTATTTTCTGGCGAAACTTTCTCTTTCCTTCATCCTCATCTTCATCTTTTGGGAAAAAACGGATGTTTGTTCCATCTGCAAGATTATCAAAGGCTGCAATCCCGCAGGGGGCATCCTCAAAACCATAGTAAAAACGCAGTGTTCCGAATTTTTCCTTGATCTGTGCAGGAACAAAATCAACCGGTATCCCAGCTTCTTCATAATCTTCTGCGATAGCCTGACAGGCATCATGAATAATCCCATACCAGCCGTCGGAGCACTCGCATCCCCATCTGCGGTACAAATCCTGTCCCTTCTCATTCTTCTGCCACATAAATGAAAAATCATTCTGCAGTTGATTTTCAAGTTCTTCTCTCATAAGAAATCCTCCTTTTGACCATTCTGCGATGTCCATCTGTTTTTTTAGTTCTTATATGCAGATTGCTACCAATCTGCCTCCCGGATAGTGTGCCCCACAATCAATGGCAATACACTTTAAGCACCCTCTCAAATATCTTAAAATTGCTATCATCACGAGGTGGACAATACACAGCAAACTCAACATTCTTAAAGGCATGTAAATAGTCCTTAATAACATTTCGATTTGCAAGTGCCACTACCTCCGGATTGTTCTGAAAAGCACCACATCCAAAAGCTCCGAGTATTATCGTTTCGCACCCCTCCGATAATGCAACCTCCAATATCCTCCTTAGTTTCTTCTCATGTAGTGCTAAGAGACCTTTATCCGTCATCTTTACCTGTCTGTTTCCATCTCCACTGCTATATCGATTGCTCGGCTGATTACGAAGATTAGGTGCAGCACAGGTAATAATGTCTACATCGTACCATTCTGATTCAGGCAAAAGCTGAGGCGTTGCGGAATCTGTCTTAAATACAGTCACTCCCGGCGTGTATATGATGTCATCATTATGGATAGGATCACGAGCATTCCTGTGGGGCTTATAGAATCCATCCCACATGACCGGTGTATTAAGGCAAAAATACAAAACGGAGCATCGGCAAAGGCACTCCTCCTGAGCATTAGCACCTTTCGTTACTCCTCCCCCCGGATTGGATGCTGAAGCAAAGTTATGGACTGCCACACGCTGATTCTTATATGCTGATGCCGCCTCGAAGGTTCTCTTTTTTGTAACTATAACATTGGCAACATCCTCATAACGTCCTTTATTCTGCTCTGTTAACGCATCTCCTTCCAAAATCAGTTTCTGTGCCGCGATCGACTTCTTTACGGATTCTGTAAGTTTAGGGTTTGTCTTACATAGCTTTTCTGTATCCTTAAACACTGTTACATTTTCATCTCTTCCCATCGCAATTCTCCTTATGTTAATCTGCTTTCAGTGGCACATATTTTACAAACAAATCCTTTATAGCTATCTGTTCTAAATCTTTATACTTTGAATACACTTCTTCCTTAGGTAACTCTCGATAACCACCTTCACATTTTTCCAAGCAATAATTCCAACTCCGTATTTTCCCACAAACAGTACAATAGCTTGCCAAATATGGTCTATTTTCAACTATAAGCAAGCAGTCCTTATTTTGATGTTTATGATCAGATTTGCTTTTTGATTTGGAACAATTGCTTTTTGTTTTCTTTTTGTACTTTGGAATATCATTTTCCCCACTGATATAGTAATTCATATCTGCTTTCCTCTTAACTCTTTAGCTGTCTTCTCTCCCCATACCTGTTCGGAAGTTACTGTAACAAAACGCATACCGTCTTTTTCTTTTTCATACGAATATATTATGAGATTATCCGACATCTCTTCCCCGGCAATATACCCGATCAGCATGGTGTCTTTTCGCATAATCCCGCGCATCATTGGTAGGTAATCCTTCAAGTATTTCTCTTTTATTTCATCAAAAGATATCTCCAGTGCATATGTAAAAGGTATCTTCATCAGTTCTTCATTACCCCTGAAGGAAAGCGGATGATTATGTTCTACCATCTCTATCCACTCAATCATTTCCTTCGTTCTTTCTTTATGTGAACCGTTTTCCGACTTTGCAAATGCCTTTTCATCCCCATTTTCATCGTAGCGATACCCCTCGAAGCGAAGTTGCATCAGCACCTCTTCCGCAAGATAGTTTAAATCTTCAATATCATTTAATCCCAAAACCTTTGCCTGCATAATCCATCCGCCTTTCTTTTGTTTTAGTTAGTCTACATTATTTTGTCAGAGTCACATACACTGAAATCCCATGCGGTCTTCAAAATCTTTACTTGAATAATCTGACATAGGCACATTCCTCCTTTTTGTTGTGTGATTTGATTATATGTTCGCATCCCTATTTTATCTTGAAAAAAGATGCGAATTCTTTCACTCTCTCCTATTCTGCTCTAAATACATTTTATAAAGCGCTTCTCCTTCCTCTCCTGCAAGGGCGCTACAAACTTCACACCTCTCCACTATTATGGGCAACTGCACATGTGCTTTTGCATCAGCAACTTGTAATAACATCAAGTTCTTAAATTCCGCAAAAGATACCATCTTTAAATGTCTATTTATATGCTTTAGTTTCTTACTAACATAATCATCATGGTGTTCAACGTAATACAACAATCTTTTCACATCCATACAAGAAATCTCATATCCTTTTTGATCCAGATTGGGGATAATAACAGAATCTACAATTTCCTTACTTTTCTTTGGGTGTCCATAATAGTGCATATTCGTATCATCCGGTCGTCTCCCCTTACATTGGGATTTTGGCTTACCAATATCATGGAACAGTGCCGCTAAATAGAGCATGTCATCCTCTAGACCTCTTGGTAGATTAATAGCAACATTCAAAGAATGCATCCACAAATCGTACTGATGTGCATGATTTTGCTGATTATAATCAAACATTATCTTAACTGCCGGAATAAGTTCAGCAATTTCCGCCCTCTTTATATCGATTTCAAATGTACTGTCTGCATATTTTAATAATTCAATTAACTCACTTAGAATCATATTTAAAACCTTTTATTCCTCAAGTTGTTAGCACCCCATTATTCTGCTCTTTAATAAATCCGATTATAGACTGAAAATAAGCTTTTATCGTGAAAAAAAAGTTGCGAACCTATTGTTCACAACCTCTTTGCATTTCTAATCTATTTCTTATTTGTTTTATAAAACTCTTTGGACCCACAACTTTCAAGTTTGGACCAAAAGATAAAACCCTGATAATAATGTCGATTTCATCCTCTGCCTCATAAGTAAGAACCACTCTATATAAATTGGAATCTACTTTCTCTGTTATCTTTTCATAAACAGAAAATTGCATCATTACTCTTTCGAGTGCCTGCCTTTCATCTTTCAACAATAACTCAACAGTTCTTTTATCATAAAGAAGGTCCTTAACCTCTTCCTTCTCAAAAGCCTCACCCATTTCACATTGAATAATCTTTGCAAGATTGATAGTATTCACTCTCGATTTAGATGCTGAAATAAGTCTAAACTTATCATCACGTAATGAATACTCTAAACGAATCGGATTACAAGTTATCCATTTTTCAAAACCGTTTTTCAAAGGATAGAGAATCCGTAATGCTAACTTATCCTTCAATGCGGATAGAATCAAACGAAATCTTTCCACATAGTTTTCATCCTGATATGGATCCCCGTCAGAAAACTGGTCAAAATACACTATGTCATCAGGATGAAACAACGGCTCCACATCCTCCAAGCCCTTCTTACTTGGATTAAAAAGCTCAATTCTTGGATCTAAGAGCAATGCCTTTAGCCATCTTTTTTCGAGTGTTGTAAGAGGCATGTATGTTTCATGTTTTATCAATGCTAAACCTTTTTCATCTAATAATGGCCATTCTCCACTTGATGATAATTGCTCCGGAATAGTCATGATGCTCTCTGCAAAGGCCTTATCTTCAACAATTCCCCTTACCTCTTGAGACGAAATCGGCTTATCAATCGATGCATCCAATATGGCTGCAACAGTGTTATAGTAATTGCCATATATTTCATTAAACAACACTGCCATCACCTCCCAAATACATGGAATACATTTCATTCATATCATCTTCAAATTTCTTCTTCAAAATTGGATTACTACTTTCAAGCTTATCTATTCTTCCAATAAACGTTCTAATCCAAGGCATTAATTCCATTGCATCATATGTATCCACAACATACTTATACTGATAGTCATTTATTCTATATACATGTCCATTTCTCTTTTCTCGTTCTAATCTCTTTACAATAAAGTCCTCATTTTCAGATACTCGAATTGTCATTTCAACATGCGCTACATCCTTTGCATTGCCGGTTATAACACCCCAATAATAAGCTTTATTGGATTCATATTCATTTTCAAATTCCTGATATCTATCACATTTCCCTTTAACAGACGAATCTACAATATTATCTAAACGAACAAAAATCATGCCGGAACCGCCCGTCTCATGGCAAAGCAAATACTCCCTTCCATTCTGGGTACTTACATAAAGCTTTATTGGACATACTTCCTTCTTATTCTTTTGCTTCTTTTTACCGATTGTCGTTATTCCCAAGTATTTACGTTCATTTATCGCTATGAGTATATTTTCTACTATTTCGCTGTCCATTGCATAAAGCATATAATGATGCTTAAACCAAAAACATGATTCAAAGCCTTCAATCTCCTTTTTGTCTAACAAAAATGAACCTATTACACCTAGTGGATTCATTTCTGAATAAAAAGCTATTGCATCAAACCAAGAACGCAAATCAAGATGATTATCTGCTAAAGAATAATACTGCTTCTTCCTTGCCCCTGTCTTTTGTGTTAATATACCAAGTTTGGCATAGTCTTGTAATTTTGTTCTTATTGTTTTCTCATCGACAAGAATGTCTTGATTCATTTCATCAAAATATTCACTGTGAAGTCTATCAGCAATATCAGATATAGACATTCCATCACTTTCGCTCAACATATCAAGGATACAAAAATGAAGCAAAATATCATTGGATGTAAATGAACTTGACTTAAATGCCTTATATAAAGGATTGTGGACCACTTCTCTGCTATCAACGGAGATAAACTGTGCTTTACCGGATGATGATTGCTTAAAAGACATATAATCTCCAAGCCAGCTTTCTATTTGACGTCTTCTATCATCATATGTCCTCTCACTTTTGTTTCCAATATCTCCGCGATACTTAAAACCATATACAAAGAACTCTCGCATATAATCTCGGATTAAATTATATTTTTTTATCAAATCTATATTCTTATATGCCAGAGTAACCACCTCCTAATAAATACATAATCACTATTTTTTTATGCGACCTATTAGCCAAATAATTATTCCCAAAACAACTAATACAAAACTTCCGGCTGTAGCAAATGCAAAATAACCCCAGTCCTTTGAAATTACACTATCATACATCGCCGCCACATTAATAAAAGCTTGCAATACTACAAAAATTCCACCAATAATTGTTATAACACGATTGTTCTTTTCCTGCTTGATTGTTTTCTTTTTCTCAATCATCTCAAATAAAGCTTGCAGTTCTACTTCTAATTCTTCCTGCATTTTATTTATTCCCAATCTGTTCTGAAGATACTCATAAAACTCATTATGCTGTGTCAAATGACCAATTTGAGAATAATTGTTTTTAAGATTGAAAATATGAATTTGATCCATCATATGCTCAAGAATATTATTCTTTGACGAATACATATCCTCCTTCGTAGGCAAAACAGAAACTCTATGGGCAAGTTGAAGCAATGAATAGTACTGCCCCAAGCATAGAAGGTATATATAATAATATGTATTTAAGCGCCCCGCATATCCTGACTCAAAGAATTCTTTTTTCTGCTTTGGTGCCGTATAATTTCCACACCCTTCAAGACTTCCGTACCAAAGCGAGTCATCAAAAGGAACATAAAAGTCTTCCTTTTTAAAGTTAGAGGACATTTCATAAGTAGATTTATAGGTTCTTCCAAGATGAAACGCCATATCATAGGCATCACGGTCTTCTTTCTTTTCAACAACCTCATAAATCCAGGAAAATGCAACTGCCCTGTCCGGATAAAGAGCTTTTCCGGATTCCTTCCTTCTATTTGAAAAAAAGGAATCAATCTCTAAAAATGGTATAAACTCACAAAGCACATCCTTATATAAACCAATTTTCTTTTTACAAACCGCTATTGTTCCCTGCTTAGTATCCTTTGTTTCTTGAATTACAACAGCATCATCATTTTCAATCTCTCTATACTTCGGATCATCTATTCCATTAAATGGACGATTGAAAACAAAGTAATTCTTCTCGTTATCACCACGTGATAATTCTTTTAATTCATATGCCAAATCCAAAAAATCATCATATTCCTTAATACTTGAAGCATCTACTTCATACCAAAAAATTCCTAATTCGTCATTAAAAATCAACAATCCCATATCTGACAATTTCCAAGATAATTCTTTTGCCGATACTTCTGATACAAATCGTTCCTTATGGTACTTTTCCTTAGGCAACTTCCAAGAATGGGCAATAGCACTTGTTTCCTTTTCACCTGCAAGTTCTGTTATATAATCATACAAATCGTTTTCGCCTTGAATTATATGAGCTCTTTCCCATCCATATTCTTCTATACTTTTGAATTTTTCTTTTTGCAGTCTATCATAATTTGCAATATGAAATGGAATTGCGAAACGTAACATATTCTGTTTTATCATAGTTTATATTCCTCCCTCTTTCCCTCTATTATTTGGTCTATGATTTCTATTTCTTTTTGCTTACCATAGAATCATTCAAACAATGATTTATCTGTCATATCCAAAATAAATTCTACATCTTTATTAAACCACTCTAATGGTGCTGATATTGTATTATTAATTCTTGTAGCAATTTCTTTTATCTCATTATTACTTGAGGTCGTCTTCACTAATGCATCTATCATTGATACAATTTCATCCTTAGCATCTTCCACTGTACAGATTGAATCAGGAATCATTTTACTTAAAAATAGCAAATCCTTAATGAACTTTCCTACATCTGAAAAACTTATTCTATGTATCAAGTCTGACTCGTTAGATAATAATTCTTTCACTCTATTCAACAAAGCCGCATACTCTTCCTCTAATCGTTCATATAAGAAATCTGACGAAAGATTATCCTTTCCTTCAACACTTCTATAGTATCTTACTGTAAGCCATCTATAATAGTTTATAATCAATCGATATTGAGGATACTCACCTGACAAAATATAATTATTTCTAAACTCAATATTTTCATAGGTTTCCATAATCCTACAATTCAATTCATTGTACATTTCATATTCTTCATTTACATATAGGTCCTGAAGATACTTGTTCGTAAAATCATTAGAAATAATAGGTATTGCATCATGCATATTACAAAGGTAAAGATCACCCAAAGAGCTACAATATAATGCATATGTTCTTTCCCATGAAGTCATTTCTTGTTCTTGATCAACCGGTATATCCCAATATACACTTCTATATAATCCAATAGACTTTTTTCTTACTTTCTCATCATATTGAAGTAATAATCTTTTAAACATCAGCTCAAGATTACTTAATCTCTTAATATTTCCTTCTTCTACACATACCATAACTAGCTTTTCATATAGACTTAAATACTCAATAAGTAATCCCTCATTCTCAACTGTAAAAGAATTAATATCCTCACACCAACAAACATCTAACCAATCATAAACACTATCAATTCTTTGCTCATCCAAAAGTTTTTTAATGTGATTTATAATACTTTGATAGTTTTTGATTTGTGCCTGTCTATATCGCCTAATCTGATCTTCCGTGAGATCTCTTTCCGTTAACCTTAGGCGATATAATTCATCTGAGTATTCTCTGGGTTTTTTACTATATACTGTCTCAGCCAACATATTCAGTTGTTCAATTGCTTTATCATACACATTTTCTCCAAAAATAGCATCTTTAATCTCTGCAATGAGTGAATAATTACAAAGACTCGTATACGTTTCTGCCTCTAGCAAGTATTTCTGCATTACCTCTTTTCTTTTCTCTTCTACATTATTCCCTCTGGGAAACATAATTATTTCTTTAGCCAACAGGTAATAAGCATTCAACAAGCCAACAAAAATTTTTTTTCTTAACCTCTCCCCTATAACAAATGATAAAAGTTGCTCCAAATATGCTCCATATGTATGATTTTTGTTTTCTTTCAAATCATCCTGTATTTTCTGATTTAAATAATCTATGACTATTTCCTGATTCGGCCACGCTTCAACTATTTTTCTAAATGCATTTAGTCTATCATTATCAATTTCATCCTCAGAGTTTAACCCCATCTTATCTGATACGACAAACTCAAACCATATATCTATGGTGCCTTTTTGCACACAATGCTCAATTATTTCTTGTGTAAATTCGTATTTTTTTTGTTGTGTAAATTCGTTTTTTTTCCAGTATAAACCTCCTTTCTCCCTAAACTCCATCCATCGAGATTGCAAAGGTATATAACCTGTCAAATCTTTTAAAGATAATAATTCTAAATCCCTATAATTAGTCAGTCTAAGTTGTTCAATAATATCTACATACAATTCGTTGAATACACTCCGTGAATAGAATGATCCCGGATAACCCCTGCATAATTCAATTAAAGCTTTTATGTACTCTTCTGTAGTCTCAAAGAATTTAATATTTTTAGCAACTCTATCAACCAACAATGCTCTTTTGATATAGTTTCCCCACTGTTTTCCATAATCATCAGCCTTTTTATCCGTTGATTCAAACCAACTTACCATACTAATTCTGTATCTTCGTATAACTTCGCATACAGCGTCTCCCATGTTATCGAAGACAAATTTTTCATATTCTTCATTTGCCAAGCCATAGTAATCCTGACCGTTTTCTCTCCAAGTTGTTAGCAATGGCATTAGATCATTAATACATCCAATGGCCTCATATGTCACTCCTTCATGCAATACTAGGTCACATATTTCTTCCAAAGAGATTTTTCTAAAAACACCAATAGACGCCAAAACCAGTTCAAAAATCTCATGTAAAACGCCATAATAAATGTCGGATACTCTTTCAATATATTTTTTAGCAACTTCTCCTGATGCTATCTCTTGTTCCGCAACATTTTCACCCAATTCTAGTAACGGACGCACATACAAAAACCTATTCTGCGCTTTTTCCAAAAGCATATCTATTTCGTCCTTGGTATATCTCTTTGATATTGATGGGATTTTATCCGATAGCTTCTTAACATAAGACCGCAATGTATCTAAATATTTCTTATTATCCTTTCTAAATCTTAGGCAGTTATCTTCTCCACCAAATCTTTTTACAGCATCACAAATAAGGGCAGATGTTGCTTCTGAAACACTACGTTCATCTTCAAATCGCGATGTTAAGAGAATATAACATCCGTTTTCCAACTCTTCTTCCAACGGCAATTCATGAATAATAGCTTTACACTCATTATTCAATTCATCTATTCCATCAACAACAAAAATAATACGTAAGTCCCGATCTGCATCAGCCAAGTCATTATACATTTCTCTAAAATACTCTAATAATCCAGCTACGCTACTTGCAATATCCTTCTTATTTGTCAAATTGTCATAATACTTTGAAAATTCAGAATCATCAGGGTTCATAATATTACCCTTATCAGTGGCTGTGGTAAGAAACAAATTTATCGGAGAAATATAAAAATCACCAAGATTACGGTATCGTAATTCTCCTAAGTGGAAAGTTCGAATTACAGCGTCTAGCTCATCATTATAGTATTCATCCTTGTAAGCGCCGTTAAGCTCATATGCGAAGGCAGACTTCCCCATACCTCTCTCCATTTGGAGAATTATGACACCTTTCTCTTTCTCTGACATTTTTTGACGTAACGCTTCAAAAATATACTCTTGTTTTTCGTATTCAATAGACTCATTCAGACAGTCTAACTTATGCTGTTCATATTCGGTGATATACTTACTGCCAAGCTTAACATCACCGGTTTGTGCAACCATAGTTTCGTATAACTGATATAGTCCCTTGTAAAAATCATCCTTATCCCAATACTTCGTGTGACTAATATAGTCCGTTACCTTTGTTTTCATTTTCCGAGAATAATAGGAATCAAAGAAATAATACTTTTCCTTATCAAGATGTACAAAACTAGAAACTATATACTCTCTTCCCTCATTCCAAAGGATATGCTGTCCTTGTAGTTCATTTGGTGCATTAATGCCTTGCAGCTTATGACCATGAAATTCAAAATACACAGATTCATACAAGTTATTTAATTCCGACTGATTCTTATCCTTGTACTCTCCTCTAAAATATTTATTCAAAATCTCTATGAGTGCAACAACTTCATCCCAATATGAGTCTCCGTTGCCAATCATTAATGTACCGTGACCGATTGTTTCATTTCTCCACTGTGCAACAGAATCGTATTCGCGGAATTTTTGATTTAAACATCTATTTGTTTGGTCTAAAATATTTCTAAGAGAACCACCCAAACAGAATTTATCTCCATTTTTCTTAATTATTGCCATCAAGTTCTGCCAACTTCCCATGGCTAGTGGTCCAGTTAGCAGTGCTGCCAATATCTCTTTGTATAACTTAGTTTCTTCATCGGTTGCTGTTTTTCTATCATAATTATTACAAACAACAATCAATGACATAATTGTCGGCACCTTCATTATTATTTCAAAGACATCACGCAGTTTAAAAATACTACCATAAATATCACTTTCTTCAATTAGTTTTATCAGTGAACCATACTCTCTATTTACCACGCTGGGGATATGATTTCTTTCCTCTTCATTCAACCAATTATAATGATTAGAATTCTCTTCACATATTGTATTGGAATCTATTTCTAATGCAGCACCACAAAAAATGCAGTTTTTTGCCTCTTGAAGTAGTGGTGTGTCTCTTTTACACTTTGTGCACTTTATCATTTTAAATTCACTCATATAGCAATTCCTTTCTCCTTGTAATATTATCTAGATGATTTAATAATACATTCCTATCATTTTTCAATCTTGAAAAAAAATATGCGACATCATTTTATTATCTCTAAAAATTCCTCTTTTATTAATAAGTTATGTTTGCTCATCTGTCAATACTGGTTTCATCCGTCAAAAAATCCATAAGCCCAAGTCTCAGAATTCCTTTATCATCCGTCCAGCTTTTGCCGTATGATTTTGAGATCACCATCTTTTTAAAAGAATCGTCGATTGAAAGCAGCGATTTTAACTCCGCTTTGGCTTTCTCTTCGTTATCCATATTAAGAGCACACTGAATATAATATTTTTTACTTCCTCTACGCGCTATAAAATCGACTTCAAGGTTTTTTTGAACACGTCTGTCTTCCTGATTCCTCTCCACAATTTCAACATTACCCACGTCAACAGCAAAGCCCCTGCATATCAGTTCGTTGTATATGATGTTTTCCATGATATGCGTTTCTTCCTGTTGTCTGAGCCCAAGCCTTACATTTCTAAGCCCGACATCGGCAGCATAGTATTTGGAGGGATACTCAAAATATTTTTTCCCCTTGATATCATATCTTTCCACCTTTGAAAACAGAAAACTGTCCGTAAGATAAGAAAGGTAACTGCTGATTGTCTCTGGGTCCGTTTTGATCCCTTTAACTGAACCCACTGCCCTGGAAATCTTACTTGCATTCGTGAGAGATCCAACGGATGAACACAAACTGCTTGTTAGTTCCCTTAATACCCCAGGCAAACGGATATCATAACGCTCTTCAATATCCTTAAAGTATATTTCCTCAAAAAGCTCCGCAAGATAGTTATACTTCTTCTCATCTGTATCCAGGCTCAATAAATACGGCATCCCCCCGAACATAAGATACTCATCATAAGCCTCATGTTTTTCAAGTCTAGAAAAATCAAGGAATTCACTGAACGTCAAAGGATAAATGTGGACATTGTCTCCCCTGCCTCTGAACTCAGTTGAAACGTCCTTTGATAGAAGCTTAGAATTGCTTCCAGTCACATATACATCGATATTCTTCATGTGCAGAAACCCGTTAAGGACGCTATACAGCCGGACTGGTTCATCACGATTTCGCAGTTCCTCTTTAGAAATCGCGTACTGTATTTCATCCAGAAACAAATAGTATTTATCATCGGTTCTGTTGCATTTTTCTCTTATAAAACCAGACATCTCATACGGGTCACGATATTTTTCATTTTCGTCAATATCCAGCGCGATTTCAAGAATATGATCCGGCCTTACACCATTTTCAATCAGATGAGCCTTAAACAGGTCAAAAAGGACAGTACTTTTTCCACATCTTCTAAGGCCTGTAATTACTTTAATTCGGCCATTCCACTGCTTATCAGCTAATATCCGAACATACTTCTCTCGATTATATATCATGTTTATTCCTCCGGCTTTGCTCGTATTGTCGACCAACTTCCGATTTGATTATACGTTAAACCAACTCCAAATTCAATCGTAAATACGACTAACTTCCGAATAAAGTTCTATGTTGCTCCAATTAGAGAGAAGAACGACCGTCTCCACATGCACCGTTCCCGGGAACATGTCCACACAGCACACTCTTCTTACTTCATAGCCACATGACTGTAGCATCACAAGGTCTCTTGCAAGGCTTGTGGGCTTGCAGGAAATGTATATCATATTATCTACACCGTAATCTATTATCTTACGAAGCGCCTTGGGGTTAATTCCGTCCCTTGGAGGATCTAAGATAATATAATCCGGTTTATCTTCAATGTCATCAAGTACTTTAAGCACGTCTCCTGCTATAAATTCGCAATTAGTTAAATTGTTTGCTTTCGCATTCTCTATTGCAGCATCCACCGCTTCCTTAACAATCTCAACTCCAACAACCTTGTCTGCTACTGGCGCCATAATCTGTGCTATAGTTCCGGTTCCTGAATACAGGTCATATAGCACCGCACCCTTAAGCTTATCAAGACTACCACCTAGAGAATCCTTGATGAATTCTCGCGCCTTACTATACAGAAGCTCAGCCCCAAGTGAATTGGTCTGGAAGAAAGAGAATGGTGTTATCTTAAATGTTAATCCAAGAATTTCCTCTTCTATATAAGACTGACCATAAAGCAGCGTTGTACCCTTATCCTTTACAACATCAGCTACATCATCATTTCTTGTATGAAGGATTCCCACAATCTTACCGGTCAAATCAAGTGTCAGCAACATGTCCTTATAATCGGACAGCATTCCTTCCTTGTCTCCCAAAGGCTTTGTCCCATTCCCCAGAAAATCCGATTCCCCATCACCACATCTATAGTCACTACTTGTCACAAGACAAATAAGAATCTCTCCACTCTTAGATGCTTTCCTAACCAGGAGATGACGAAGGTATCCTTCGTGCCTTACCTTATGATAATAAGTCATTCCACGACTAGAGAAGAAGTCAAGTGTAGTCTTAAGAATAAGTCGATAATCCTCATCAACTATTCTGCAATCATCTACAGTTACAACATCATAGAAGCTTCCTCTCTTATGCATCCCAAGCGTAAGAGAGCCATCCTTAATCTCATCTCCAAAGGAATATTCCATCTTATTGCGATAACCAAATTGCTTAGGACTTCTTATAACTCCTTCGAAGAGTTCATCAAATCTATCCTCTCCCACAACCGGACTAAGAAGCGACCGAACCTGTCTACTCTTAAGCTCAATCTGATCTTCATAGCCTAGACTCTGGTAAGAGCAACCACCACACACTTCAAAATGCTTACAGATTCCCTCTAACACTTCGTTATCAGCTCTCTCAATAACATTTAACAAATTACCCTGTACCTTGCCGGTTCTCTTCTTCGTAATTCGAAATTCAACCATCTGTCCCACAAGACAATTCTTAACAGTGGCAATCTCACCGACTCCTTCTGCCGAGGATTCTCCTTCTACCTCTACTATCCTTACCTTGCCCTTATTAGGAAATGCCAGATCTTCTACTATACCTTTACATAGTTGTCCTTTTTTCACGCCATACACCTACCACTTAATTCTTTCAGTATCAACTATAACAGACATCATATAAGAAAAAAGCAACATACGAAAAAATCGTATGTTGCTATAATTAACAACCTAAATGAAGCGATTTATTTAGCGTCCTTAGCTTCTTCCTTAGCTGGAGCTACATCTTCCTCATCATCATCAAATAACTCGTCGTCATCATCATAGAATTCATCATCAATATCATCCATGAATTCATCTTCATACTCTGGCTTAAAGTACTTAATCAATGCGTATACGACACCACAGATAGCAGCACATACAAGAGCGAAAATTAAGAATTTCTTAAAACCACCTTTTTTCTTCTTCTCAACTACTACAACATCATCGTCTTTAAGGTTCTTGATAGCCTCAACAGCCGACAAGTTGGAAATTGAATCTGTTAATCCTTTTAGCTTATCAACATTCAAATAATCTGTTAAATCTTCTTTACTAATCATATCAAACTTCATAATTCTACCTCTCCTTTTTTTATTTTGACCTAAAAGTCATTTCAATCTTTTTAAATTATAACATATTTATTTTTATTAAGGAACACTAAATTTTGACAAGCTTTGCAAAGCTTGCAAACATTTTCTTCCTGCCGGCAGTATCAAAATCAACTGTGACCTCATAATCCCTTCCCCCATCGTTAATTAATGTCACTTCTCCTTCGCCGAACTTCATATGCTTTACTCTGTCACCAACTGCATAGTCTAGAGGCGCCTTATTAATTTTACTTCCAAAATTCTTTACCTTATACTTCTTGGCACTCACAGGTTCCTTCTTAACACGGTAGAAATCAGATACATTAGTAGACACGTCACTTTCTCTTGGCTTAGGTTCCCACACATTTCCATTAAGAAGGTCTTGTGGTATCTCCTTTACAAAACGTGATATGGCATTGTAACTAACCTGTCCTCTTGTAAATCTCTGAGCACATGATAGAAGTGTCAATCTCTCCATCGCTCTGGTAATTGCCACATAACACAGTCGCCTCTCTTCTTCAATCTCATTTTCCTCATCAGGTCCTCCCAGGCACCTTCCTCCAGGAAATAAATTCTCTTCCATTCCGGCAATATATACATTCGGAAATTCAAGTCCTTTTGCAGAATGCATAGTCATTAGAACAACAACATCATTTTCATCTTCTAAATTATCAATATCAGCAACTAATGAAACCTCAGAAAGGAAGGCGTCAAGACTGATTTCCTCCTCATTTGCTCTGGCATTTTCTTCATATAAATACACCTTGGATACTAATTCATCAATATTATCTATTCTGTCCCTTGCCTCTTCAGTTCCTTCTGATTTGAGATTCTCAACATATTCTGTATCTTCTATTATCTTCTCAATCAATTCTGACACAAGAGAAGTCTTAGAAAACTCTGTCAATTTCTCAAGATAATCAAAGAACTTAAGAACCTTCGCTGATGCCGCCTTAGATAAAGTACCTATCTCATCACAGATTCCCATAGCCTCTCTAAACGTCATATTGTTGGCATAGGCATAGTCACTGATTCTGCTAATTGTTGTGGCACCAATCCCTCTTTTCGGAACATTTATTATTCTTGTTATTGCCATATCGTCATATGGATTACTAACAACTTTGAGATATGACACAATGTCCTTAATCTCTTTTCTCGAATAGAAATTGGTTCCGCCAATAATCTTATAGGGGATAGTTTCTGCAATTAATCTCTCCTCAATTAGTCTGGATTGCGCATTCGTTCTATATAGAATCGCCGACTGACCATAGGAATATATTGAAAGCCTCGCCATCTTATCTATATCGCTTGCAATTCTATCAGCTTCTTCATAGGATGTATCACATCTTATGAAATTGACAATATCTCCTTCCTGCTTACTTGTTCTTAAGGTCTTTTTTTTGCGCATAGTATTATTCTTAATTACGGCATTAGCCACATCAAGGATATTCGGTGTTGATCTGTAGTTTTCTTCAAGCTTAATTACCGTGGTTTCCGGATAATTGTTCTCAAAATTCAAGATGTTATATATGTTGGCACCCCTGAATTTATAAATAGACTGATCATCATCTCCAACTACGCATAGATTCTTATTACGCTTTGCCAAATGTTTGATTAATTCAAACTGTGCAGTATTAGTATCCTGGTATTCATCGACCATAATGTACTTAAATCTCTCATGATAATTACTAAGAACCTCTGGACACTTCGAGAATAATTCTACAGTCTTCATTATCAAATCATCAAAATCAAGAGCGTTATTATCACGAAGCATCACCTGATACTCCCTGTAAATCCTGGCAACTGTATCATCCTCAGCCTTGTTATGAACGTCAAGGAGTGCCTTCTCCGGATTAATCAGTTCATTCTTATAGGAAGATATAACATTAAGACACATGCGCTCAGCATATCTCTTAGGATCGATATTAAGCCTGTTCAACACTTCCTTAACAAGCTTCTTCGAATCATCTGTATCATATATTGTAAAACTTGTATCATAACCAATCCTGTCAATATATCTTCTTAGTATTCTTACACAGGTGGAGTGGAACGTTGCAACCCATATGGCATTTGAGCCATGTCCAACAATATTATTAATTCTTTCACGCATTTCATTTGCCGCTTTGTTGGTAAATGTTATTGCCATAATATTATATGGCTCGACATGCTTTTCTTCTATTAGATACGCAGTCCTATATGTTAGCACTCTTGTCTTGCCACTTCCTGCGCCAGCAAGAATAAGCACAGGTCCTTCTGTGGTAGTAACACCTAATTTCTGATTATCATTAAGCATCGATAAATCCATCTTAACTTCATCCTCTCTTTTTCATCAGGTAGAATTCTTTCTATAATAATATGCCACATCATGGTCCACTCTTCAACAACAATCTTGCTATGTTAAATGTGCAATAAAATACACAGTCAAAATTATGCAAGCTGCTATTTTGGAAACTCATTATTGATTTTTGAGTTTCCAGGTCCTATAATTAAAGCATAAAGTTTCGTGGTTTTTTTAAGAAGAAAGGGGTAAAAATGAAAAAGTTTAAAAAGGTAGTAGCAATTTCAATGGCAATGGCAATGCTTTTCGGAAGCACAGCTTTTGCAAAAACAACTGAAGGTAACCAGGTTATGGATGCCGACATAGCAGCGGCTACTGAAGGTGAAAATGTAACAGAAGAAGCTTTATCTGGAATTGCTGCAACAGCAAACGTAGCTGCAGATGCGGACGAGAGAACAAAGCAAATCGCTTCTGCTGCAAAGGATGTTATTTCAGGCGAGCAAAAGACTTATACTAACTCAGCAGAGTTATCAAGACTTACAATGTTAGGATACTATAGTTTCCAACAGGATGGACCTATCTCTATCACAAAGGGAACACTTAATTACAACAATTGGTTAAGACAGAAGAAAGATGTATATCTTGTATGTCTATCAGGAACAGATATGGATGCAAAGAACCAGACAACAGGATGGTTTACAGATCTTCTATCAGGTTTCGAATTTGACAACAAGTATGTAAGAAACGTTAAGAAGGTTATATCAGAGAACATTCCTGCAGGTTCAAACATTATCGTAACAGGTCACTCACTTGGCGGTATGGTTGCACAACAGGTTGTATCTGACAGCACACTTAAGTCAAACTACAACTTCCTTAACACAGTAACTTTTGGTTCACCATTAATCAACGGTTTCAAGCGTGAAGGAACAGTTCAAAGATTAGGCGACAAGAGTGATGTAGTACCATTCTTAAGTGTATCTACATTCTTAAACATCTTCTGGCAGACACTTGGTCTTAACAAGGAAGATGGTGGTTACAGAATGGTTGACTTCCAGTTCCATGCTCATAACGAAAGTTATAATAGAACAGATGTATGGGGTGCTTATGATGTAACAGGTGTTAAGAACGGCAGCAAGACTCTTGCACTTGACTTCTCAACAACACAATTCTTCCATTCACCTGTAATCGTAACTGAGTAATCTAGAAATAACTTAGACCACATCGCAAGATGTGGTCTTTTTTCGTGCTTGTAACTATATTATCTTATCCTTTCAATATATGTACTACCAGACATCTAGTGTGAGCATTCCAAAATAAGGTCAAAAAAATATTACATAAGGTATTGATATGTGTTATTATAGTATTTGAAACTGTAATAGAAGATATTAGTATTATACAACATGGTATATGTGTTAAGGAGAAAAAATCAATGCCAAGCTCAGAAAGCCCAAAAAGAAGTGACAAAAATAAGAAATCACACAAGAAAAAGTATAAGTATACCCAAAAGGAAATAATGTCAATTCTAGTAAAAAGCTTCTCAGAAATTGACTATGTAGGATACAACGATATTCCAGATATTGACCTTTATATTGATCAGGTAACAACATTTATCGATTCTCATCTAGAATCAGTAAAACGTAATCCAGAGGATAAGACATTAACCAAAACTATGATTAATAACTACACAAAGAACAATGTACTACCCTCTCCAGACAAGAAGAAATACAATAAGAATCATATTCTTACACTCATATTCATCTACTATCTTAAGACATTCTTAAGTATTAAGGATGTAAAGGCAATAATGGAGCCTGTAACTGATAAATTCTTTAATAGCGATGATGATTTGTCATTTACTGATTTGTACAAAGAAATTGTAGATATTGAGCTTGCTGATGGCAAGGCTCTTACAAAGGATGTCCTAAGGAAATTCAACTTAAGCACTAAATCATTTCAAGATGCCCCGGAAGAAGACAAGGAATTGTTGCAACGATTCTCATTTATATGTCTTTTATCCTTCGACATCTATGTTAAGAAAATGATGATTGAAGAGTTAATCGACCTTGACATGGGTTCTGATTGCGAATAGAAATCTAAAGTTTAATTCTATCTAATACCATATCATAACCATCACAACCGTAATTAAGGGCTCTATTAACTCTGCTTACAGTGGTTGTCGAAGCACCTGTCTTACTTGCAATGTCCTGATATGTTATTTTATCTCTAAGAAGCCTTGCGACTTCTAGTCGCTGACTTAGAGATTCTAATTCTTTAACAGTACATATATCTTCTAGAAATGCATATGCTTCTTCTCTACTCTTAAGAGATACGAAAGCATCCATCAAATTATCCATTTCGTGATCTTTAACTTGTTTACTCATATGTAATCCCCTGTTTATAATACGTTTTCCATAAAGGAAAATCCCAACTTACTATAGAATAATTACGCCCTTCTTAGCAGCATAGTCTACATCTTCCTGTGGCCAATAAGACACCTGTACTTCTCCAATATGACATTTGCGAAGAAAGAACATACATATTCTTGATTGTCCAATACCACCACCTATTGTGTATGGAATCTCTTTATTCATTATAGACTTCTGGAATGGAAGTTCTATTCTATCAATGCATCCTGCCTTCTTAAGCTGTTCTTCAAGAGACTTTTCATCAACTCTAATACCCATTGAGGACAATTCAAGAGCGATATCAAGAATAGGATAATATACGATTATATCCCCGTTCAATGCCCAATCATCATAGTCAGGAGCACGACCATCATGCTTCTCTCCATTAGAAAGTTTGTCACCGATTTGCTTAATAAATACAGCACCTTTCTCTTTGGCTATTCTATATTCCCTCTCTTTGACATCTAAGTCAGGATAAATATCAAGAAGCTCCTGAGATGTGATAAATGTAATGTTCTCAGGAAGGAAACATTCCACATAGCCATATCTGTTAGATACATACTTTTCAGTAAGTCTTAGGGCATCATATACAGATTTAACTCTATTCTCAAGTACTGCATCTGTTCTCTCTTCCTTAAGAATAACCTGCTCCCAGTCCCATTGGTCAACGTAGATAGAATGAATATTGTCTGTATCTTCGTCTCTTCTTATAGCATTCATATCAGTGTAAAGACCTTCACCAACCTTGAATCCATATCTTCCAAGTGCCATTCTCTTCCATTTAGCAAGAGAATGTACTATCTCAACCTCTTTATCACCTTGTTCTTTTATTCCAAACTTAACAGGGCGTTCAACACCATTCAGGTTGTCATTAAGACCCGATTCCGGTGTCACAAAAAGAGGTGCTGACACGCGGCGCAAGTTAAGCTGTGCAGCAAGTTGTGCCTGGAAGAAGTCTTTGACTCTTTTTATTGCAATTTGTGTCTCTTTAAGGTTTAATTCTGATTCATAGCCCTCTGGAATTACTATTTTGCTCATTCTATTCTGTCCTCTCGTGTAATAATCTTTTTTCTTTTTTTACTAATACTCTCTTAACTGTACATTTCTCGTATCTTCTACTATAGATTACAGTTCACAATTTCCAACTGTACGTGGGAATGGAATAACGTCTCTTATGTTGCTCATACCTGTAAGATACATAACGCATCTTTCGAATCCAAGTCCAAAACCAGCATGTCTTGCACTACCATATCTTCTAAGATCCATATAAAAGTCGTAGTCTTCTTCCTTAAGATTACATTCTTCCATACGCTTCTTAAGAATATCAATATCTGCTTCTCTCTCGGAACCACCAATAATCTCGCCAATTCCCGGCACCAGGCAGTCCATAGCAGCAACAGTCTTGCCGTCATCATTAAGCTTCATATAGAAAGCCTTAATCTCTTTAGGATAATCTGTTACAAAAACAGGACGCTTGAATATCTCTTCTGTTAGATATCTCTCATGTTCTGTCTGCAAATCACATCCCCATGATACCTTATAATCAAATTTGTCATTATGCTTCTCAAGTTCCTTGATTGCATCAGTATATGTAATATGACCAAATTCTGAATTAGCAACATGTTTTAATCTATCAATTAATCCCTTATCCACGAATTTATTAAAGAATTCCATCTCCTCAGGCGCATTTTCCAGCACATAATTAATAATGTATTTGATCATACTTTCTGCAAGCATCATATCGTCTGTTAAGTCAGCAAATGCAATCTCTGGCTCAATCATCCAGAATTCTGCAGCATGTCTTGTTGTATTAGAATTCTCAGCTCTAAATGTTGGTCCAAATGTATATATATTCTTAAATGCCATTGCAAATGTCTCACCATTAAGCTGACCTGATACTGTAAGATTAGTTGGCTTATTAAAGAAATCCTCGGTAAAATCCACATTTCCATCAACAAGAGGAACATTCTTAAGATCAAGAGTTGTTACCTGGAACATCTCACCTGCTCCCTCTGCATCAGAACTTGTTATAAGTGGAGTATGAACATATACAAAGTCTCTCTCCTGGAAGAACTTGTGAATTGCGTATGCACAGAGGCTTCTTACGCGAAATACCGCCTGAAATGTATTCGTTCTAGGGCGAAGATGAGATATGGTTCTAAGATACTCGAATGAATGTCTCTTCTTCTGTAATGGATATTCCGGAGCAGATACACCTTCTATATCAACGTTAGTTGCCTGTATCTCAAAGGGTTGCTTAGCATTCGGTGTAATTACAACTTCACCAGACACTATAACCGCAGCTCCAACATTAAGTTTCTTAATCTCATCAAAATTATCTAATTTATCAGCAAAGACAATCTGTGTTGGTTCAAAAAAAGTACCGTCATTAAGTACCATAAATCCAAAAGTCTTAGAATCTCTAATACTTCTAATCCATCCACCAACTGTCACTTCTTTTCCTTCATAATCCTTAAAATTACGATGTAATTGTCTAAGTTCAAGTAAATCCAATTTCTTATCCTCCATGTACACAAAAATCCAATATCTAGTTTAGTACAACATGCCCTATTATTCAAGCATTTTCCAATATTAGCACATATTTCCAATTGATTTATTTAAGTGTATAATCTACAATTATTAATGCTGAGTGTTGGGTACTTATATGTATATAGCATTCTTATACTGACTATTCTACGCTAAGTATATGTAAGTGATTAAAAGGAGATAAATTATGAATAAAAAGGAAGTTGCAGAGATAAAGAGAAGGCTAAAAAAGGAATCTTGCACCATCTCTAAAATGGTGGGATGCTATGTGAATTCGTCTAAAGACAAGGTTTGTACTTTTAGCGAAAGCTTTCTTAGCCTAGAAGACGAAGAGTTTCACAAATACCTAGAAATTGCCAATAAAACACTTTCAGGAACAGTAGGAAACAACTTAATTGAACTTGAATTTCCAATTGAAGCAGAAGAAAATGGCGCACCACAGCAAAACCTTATGGCTTTAAAGAAAAGTGGCTTAGAAGATGAGAATCTATACAATGCTTTCTTCGACCACATTATAGAAACATACGATTTTGTTGGCAATTACTTAATTCTTCTATATTACGACAATTATGATGTCATTGTTAAGACAAGTGACAATATGAAATTAGATGAGTCAGAAGAAACATATGAATATATAATATGTTCTATCTGCCCTGTTATGCTTTCAAAACCAGGTCTGGGATATAGAGAAGACGAACATAGAATCGGTGCAAGAATCAGAGATTGGGTTGTTGGTCCTACAGATAGCGGTTTTATTTTCCCATGCTTTACGGATAGAAGTTCAGACATCCATAGCATTATGATGTATACCAAGAAAGCAGACGACCCGCACAAGGAATTATGGGAAATGGGCATGGGATGCGAAAGCAGATTAACCACACAGGAAAAGAAGAATGCTTTTACTAATATTCTTACACAGGCTATCGGTCCAGATAAGGAAGACACCTCAGATATAATAGTTGATATACAAGCCAACTTGAATGATTATATTGAAGAGAAGAAGGAAGTTGTGGATAAAGACGACGAAATTATGCTAGACAAAGAAGTTGTAACAGAAATCCTAAAGGATGTTCCTATCTCAGAAGAGAAGACTGAGAAAATAGCAAAGAATTATGAAGAATTTTTCAAGGAATCTGTTCCAGAAGCAGAAGAAATCTTAGACACCAAGGTACTTAAGAATAACGAACTTCGATTAGAGAAGAAATCATTACAGGAAAGAGTAGCAGATTTAACTACCCAGCTTAAGGAATCTGGCGTAATAGGTGAAGACGGCAAAGAAAATGATATTATAGTTAAAGTAAATCCGGAGAAAATAGAACAGATAACTACAACATTTCTTGATGGCAAAAAATGCATTATAATCCCCATAGAAGATGGCGAGAAAGCAACTGTTAACGGAGAAAAGCAGGACGTATAGTCCTACTTTTCTTCAAATAACACATTTGCCAGATACATATCCTGATAATTATCATTCTTACTGACATCAACAACGGTAGTATTATGAACAATTCTATCAATTCGACTCATATCATTCTCCATGATAAACTGTCTCGCACCCTCAAGTGTCGCATTCCCCACCGGTATAACCCTATTCTTCCATGCCTTAGGAAGCGCGCCAATTCCAATAAGCTTATCTACAGCAGTTCTATAAGCAAATCCTCCAGCAAGATATATATTATCAATCTCACCATAAGAAATATTCGCCTCATTCAAAAGCACGTCGATACTTGCTCTAATGGCAGCTTTCGCCAGTTGCATTTTCCTTACATCATCCTGCAAGAATACTATTGACTGCTTCTTATTAAGCTGACACAGTTCGTATCCTAGAGCAAATTCTGATGAAAATGTGCCATGTTCATCAATTATTCCATTCTTAAAGAATTCATATACTGCTTCTATAACGCCTGAGCCGCAGACTCCAATAGCATACGCATTATCAATAGTTGTAACCTTGCAGAAACCGTTACTTATGTCAACAGATCTAATAGCACCCGTAATTGAAGCACATCCGCAAGAGATATTGCCACCTTCAAATGCCGGACCCATTGCGATATTAGAAGCAAGCATTTTACCCCTGTTATTAACAACCATCTCACCATTAGTTCCAAGGTCTATAAGCACATTTACCTCGTCACTTCTATCAATATCAAGTGCATATATTGAAGACACAATATCTCCTCCAATAAATGCAGATATAGCAGGAAATGTCGTTACAAATATACCATCATCTAATTCTATCTTCTGTTCAGATAAATCCTGGGGTTTGTATGGATAATCGACAAGTCCAGCACAAGACATATTGCAAAGCATATGAATCATAGCTGTATTACCAGCAAGAACTATGGGAAGTTCTTCGATATTAACTCCATCCGGCAACTTCCTTGATACATCCTCTAGACATGAAAGAATATCCCGGATAACAATAGCAGATAAATCGTACTGTCTTCCTCGAATTGAACTATCTATTCTAGACTCAACATCTACACCATACATACTTTGATGATTCTCAGTTACCGTCGCATATATAACATTTCCATCTAAGCAATCAAATAATTCAACAGCAATAGATGTGGTCCCAAGGTCAATTGCTACGGCGTATTCACATACACCATCTAAGGCACCGTAGTCAGTAATCTTAGATCTGGCCATTACAACCTTTTCACGACGCATTTTCGCACGTTCTCCAATCGCCTCTGTATCAAACACCTCTACTGATTGGACTTTAGATTCATCTGGAACATATATCTTACAGTCTTTAATAAGCACTACTTCGCAGGCAAGACGATACCCTCTGTCAATTAACCTCTGGCCTAGAAGCTTTTGTTCAGCAGGCGTAGGCTTGGGGGCATCGGACAGAAATTTTACTCTGCATTTACCACAGGTTCCTTCTCCATTACAAACAAAAGGGCAAGGTATCCCCTGCCCTTCTAGAATGGTTTCAAGTCTAGTCATTCTATCTATAGTAACATTATACGAATTGGAATCAGTAACTATAGTAACATCCATATAGTGCTCACATTTCTAATTATCGCTATTAACCATGGTCTTCATATTATTAGATACATCAAATACATCATTAAGAAGATCTGTCATCTCGTTCATGTATGTCATACTCTGATCACTTACGGTGATACTGCTTTCAGAAGAAGCTGCAATCTCTTCAGAAGTAGCAGACAAGTTAGATATAGCATCCATAATCTTAGTATTTGCTGCTACAATATCATTAACTTCTCTCGAAATACTATTAACTGAATTAGATAAATCCTCCATCTGTACTTTAATTGCATCGAATTTATCACCTGTAACTTCAATCATTTCATTTTGCTTGTCTGAACTCTGAGCAGAACGCTCCATGTTACGACTGGCTTTATCAACATCAACTGTGAATTTATTAATAATATCTGAAATCTTCTCTGTTGAATCTTTCGTCTCTTCTGAAAGATTTCTAATCTCATCAGCAACTACTGCAAATCCCTTTCCTGCTTCACCAGCTCTGGCTGCCTCAATTGAAGCATTAAGAGCAAGTAAATTAGTCTGATCAGAAATACTAAGAATTGTACCAACAATATTCTCAACTTCTTTGATTCGCTCATTAAGCTCAACTGTGGTCTCGCGAGTAGACCTGTTAACTTCTGCTGTCTCAGAAGCTTGCATCTTAAGTTCTTCAAGAAGTTTTGCTCCTTCAGCAACAGTCTCCTTAGCAAGTTTTGAAGCTTCCATCATGTTATTAGCTTCTGCTTCCGCCTCTTCAAGATTCTCTTGAATCTCTGCTGTCATAACTGTCTGATTCTCAATTGATTCAGCTGTTGTCTTAGTACTTGTTGCTATTCCATTAACAGCATCATTACTCTCAGTGATTGCTACATTAAGCTTTTCAACAAGATCTTGCGCTCCATCAATCTTATCAGCAATATTCTCTGATACACCAAGAACTTCTCTCGCTGTACCCGCTTGTGCTTTAGCTGAATCTGCAATTGCATCCATACTTTCTTTATTATGTTTGCTAAGTGTCTTAATAACAAATATTGCCACAAAGCAAGTAAGCAAGCAGAATACAAACTGGAATATTACAGCTGCTAATGATGGCCTATCAGATATCATAAAATACTCTACAAGATATATAATATTAAAAACTATAGCTGTTGCAGACCCAATAATACTCTTTCTGACATCCTGGAATAGTAATACAAGAATTACTATTGGGAACATAAATGCATATAGATATATATCATCAACACTTGTAAGCAGTACCCCACCATATGCAATTCCCGAAGAATAAGTAAAGTACATCTCCGAACCAGGTTTCTTCATAAGAACCAATCTGATAATAATAACAAATATCAGTGGAACTACAACCAATACAAGTCTCACAATATTAAGGATTTCAAATCCGAGAATAAGCCTATATACTGAATATAGTAACATTGTAACAAGAATAATAATTGTTAAAATGAAGCTTACATTCTTCTTCTCCATTAACTGTTTTGACTTCAAATCCATAGATATGACCTCCTTGTTTTATTAAACATTATATATTACTATTCGTTATTCTTATCAGCAGCTTGAGCCTTGGCTCTTCTTGCAGCCTTTGTCTTTTGCTTCATAGAATACATTCTTGAATCAGCCACTGAATATACCTGCTCAGGATTGCGACTTCTATCTTCAATATTAGAAGATATACCAAATGAAGCCTCTATTCTCATTCCTGTCTCTTTTGACTTCTCTGATTCAAGCTTAATCATATTAGCAAGAGCCGGTTTAATAAGTTCTTCTTTATCAGAATCAATGATTATTAAGAATTCATCTCCACCCATTCTTACTACAGTACCTATATCATCGAAGCAGGTTCTAAGAATATCTGCAAAACTTGTAATTAACAAATCTCCCTTTTCATGACCGAATTGGTCATTCATCCTCTTAAGCCCATTCAAATCAAGATTAATAAGGAAGTAATCCTTCTGCTTCTCCAGAAGTTTGGCGAATGTCTCTTCCGCCTTCGCTCTATTATATAGTCCTGTCAAAGGATCGTTATATGCCATCTTAGAAAGAGCCATTGATTCAGCCTTGCTCTTAATCATATCATATAGGTACATTAAGTAACTTCCAACAAGAAGAATAACAAATACCAGTGTTCCAAATGGAAGTATTGAATTAGCAATTAACTCATTTTCCGGCCATATATATTTAGAGAAATTAAATCTTATTATGTCAAGTCCTGCAAATACACAGAGAACAATGATTGCAAAATTAAGAAGTCTCTCCGCCCTGTCCATAAGAGAGAATTTCTTACGTCCTGCAACGGCTGCAATAATAAGAACACCAAATGCCAGGAAATGGAATGCTGTAAGCGTACTTGGATAATGAGCTACATTGGTAAAATGTAATATAGTGCTTATTACACCAAATAGTATGATTGCAAACATACCCAGAAATAATGTTCTCTTCTTCCATACAGTATCATCTTGTCTCATCATGATAATCAGACCAATAAGCGGTATAGGTGCCACATATAAAGTCAAATATTCAAGAACAGTGTTTACTTCAAGATTAATAGAGAACATCTGAAGAACCTTGGTATTACCAAGCGACCATGCGCCTATAAGTGAAGCGAGAATTCCAATTACAACAAGCCTCTTGGCATTAGTGTTAAAGAAAAATGATATAGCACTTACAATTGTTATTGATGCGCCAAGCATAAACAAGAATATACAGATAAATATATTAAGCATATTCTTATCTGTAAAGGTAGTTGGTGCATATCTGGAATCAACAACAACCGGCGTAGGAATATTAGTAAATGCTCCTGCTTCTGAAGGTTTAAGTACAATTGATATCTCTTTGCCTTCAGACTGGTAAGGTAATTGAATAAAATGATAGCCCGAACCTACAAATCCGTTCTCATATTCTTCATTACCATATGAATATATATTCTGACCATCAATATTTGCATCTACAGTTGTTAGATATATCAAAAGCATAAGGCATGATACATCACCATCAAATTCTTTAGGTAAAGTATTTTTAAGAAGAATAACATCGCCCTTCTCCAAACCTTCTGGTATTCGAAAGGTTGACAATGTAACATCCTCATATATAGAATCATTAATTATAACATCCCAACCAGTATCCAGCTTCTGTGGATTGCCGGAACTTTCTGACTTCATGTTAATAGAAAATATAACTACTGCTGCAATAAATACGACAATAATACTGATTGAAATAATTAATTTACGTACGAAATGTACGTCGTTTGAATTATTCTTGTCAAATAATTGCATTCCAAAACTTCCCCTTACAACATAAAAACCTACATAATATTATACCTTATTAAGTCTCTTATAACAACAAAAAAGTAGATAAATCACAAAAACAAATGCAGATAATGGACACCTGTCCCCATCTGCATTTGTCATTTATCTTTACTCTTAAATATAAATCTTTGTTGAATCTGATAGCTGATAAAGAATAAGCATAAATCAACAAACAGCTTGGTAAATGTCTTTCCTCCACCGAACAAATATACAAATAATGTTACGAGTTCTGCTGAGCAAAACATAATTATAGCAGCAAGCCCATAGAACTTAAGCATTTTCTTAACCAGGTTATCCTTCGACTTAAACACAACATTTCTATTAACAAGAAATGCCAGTGTACTTGATACCACTCTTGCAATAACTGTTGACAAAAGAACGCACATACCAAGACTCAAATCCTTCAGAATATGATTCGACAACGTGTAAAACAAAGCAAAATCAACTGCCGTTGCCGAAATAGATGTCATAGCGTACTTAATAAAATTAACAAAAAGTACAACCATTATCCTAAAGGAATCTGCAAAAGGCCTAAAGTTCTCACTAACAAACAAGGTGGATTCATCCATGTCAATAGGCTTAATTGGCCCCACATCAACTTCACAGATAGGAATATCATCCCTTACAGCATCGATAATCATCTTAGGCTCATATTCATAGCGAGATCCTTTAATATCAACAAAATATGGCATCAAAGAACGTCCTATACCCCTTAGACCAGTCTGAATATCTCTGACACGTTTACTATATAGTACTCTAAAAGTAAGCCCCACCATCTTATAGCCATTTCGCATTTTCTTAGACATATTACTATGTTCTAAGTCTCTTACTCCAAGGACAAACTCTTCTCCTTCAAGCAACTTGTCAGCAATTAGAGTTGCTGCTTTCGCACTCTGTCTTCCATCATAATCAGCAGTAACAGCTCCTATTGCATCTGGAATATCATCATATACATAAGACAACCCGTCTTTGATAGCAGCACCTTTGCCCTGATTATCGTCATAAGAAAGCACTTTCACGCCTTCTTCTTCAAGTTCTCTAAAAATACCTTCTTTATGATGGCTATCACTGCCATCATCCACCACGATAATATGATCAAATCCAGCTTCTTCAAGAAAATGAATGAAGATTCTTATTCTATTGTCAGGATTTAGCGCCGGTATAATTACCGGCACCTTATCATAACACGCATTCATATGTTAAACCCTTGTTGTTTCTAGTATATCTATTATGTAACCCTTTAATAAATGCCTACTTCGACTCTTCTATAAAATAAATCCTTGAACCGAAATCCGGAAAATGTCTAGTCTCGCCCTCGCCATTATATCCTACACCTGTATAAGCCTGCTTAAGCTTAACTCCACAATTCATAAGAGCATTACCATATACCTCATAATCCTCTTTCTCTCCATTCATAGGATTAACCTTGTTAAAGAGATTCATAAGTGTATCGTTATTAGGATTAATATGAGGCTTTCCAATTATAGGAAGACTTGGTATACCAGTATTAATAAGATCACCATATTCCCTGAGATGATACTTAAGCTCCCTACCATAGAAATGATATTTCTTATCAGGATCCAGTCCCGATGCTTTAAACTTCTGATACCCTCTGCCAGCCTTCATTAGAATCTGGGCAACCATTCCTATTGCACAGGATTTGTCCTTAGATACAACAGTCCATTGATATACATTATCAGCCTTAACCCTATAGAAATCACCGAACTGCATTGTATCTCTATACTTCTTATAAATCTCTATCTGTTCTTTGATAGCTTCCTTCTCATCCTTGGTAGCGTCACACAAGTTACACTCATAGCCCAATACGCCAAAACTTGCTACGTTGAATCGTGTATCAATTGGCGTTGTCCTAAGTGTCTGATGGTTCGGACATCCTGATACATGGGCTGATACAGTAGACATGGGATAACCGTAACTATATCCATTCTGGATATTAAGTCTCTGAACTGCGTCAGTACAATCACTTGCCCATATCTGTGGGAAATATGATAAAATTCCAAGGTCGAATCTATTGCCTCCTGCGGCACAGCCTTCAAAGAGAATCTCAGGGAACTTCTCCGTCAAAGTCTTCATCATCTTGTATACGCCACAGATATATCTATGTCCCACTTCGCCCTGTCTGTCCTTAGGAAGATACTGAGAATAATAATCTGTAAATGTCCTATTCATATCCCATTTTACATAAGCTATATTACCAAGGCTAAATACCTTAGACATTGCTTTTGTCATGTAATCTACCACTTCAGGGTTGGTAAAATCAAGTATTCTCTGGTTACGACCTTCTGAATGATCTCTATCAGGAATAGAAATTGCCCAATCAGGATGAGCTCTGTAAAGCTCTGAATCAACATTTACCATCTCAGGCTCAACCCAGATACCAAAGTCCATTCCAAGGTCATTAATTCTTTCAGCAAGTCCTGCTACACCGTGAGGAAGTTTCTTAGTGTTCTCATCCCAATCACCTAGAGCCCTGGTATCATCACTTCTCTCTCCAAACCATCCATCGTCCATAACAAACAGTTCAATTCCAAGCTTAGCTCCTTCTGCAGCAAGATTAAGAAGCTTACTTTCATTAATATCGAAGTAAGAAGCCTCCCAGCTGTTAAGCAGAATTGGACGAGCCTTGTCACGCCACTTGCCTCTAACAATATGTTTTCTAACAAACGCGTGCATATTCTGGCTCATGCCATTATGACCTTTACTTGAAAATGTCATTACAGCTTCAGGCGCCTCAAATTCACCTTTAGGTTCAATAAAGAACTCAAAACTTTGAGGATTAATTCCACTTACAAATCTCGTCTTGTTGAAGCTGTTTACTTCAAAGGATTCATAGTGATTGCCCGAATAAATCAGATTGAAGCCGTAGCAATTACCACTACTTTCTGTTGTATCCACCTCTGAAAGCATAACGAAAGGATTACTTCTCGAAGATGAGCATCCTGTATATGTACTATTAACAAATCTTCCGCTTGTTAGTGTAACATCATGCTTATTCATCTCCTGCGTCCATCCACCATGGAAAGAAGTTATAACGAAGCCCGCATCATCAAAATCCAGTTGCATAGACATAAGTCTTCTAAGCTTAACATCATCATCACTTGTATTAATGAATTTGGCGCTTCTTGTAATAACGTCCTCTTCTTCATATACATAATAATGAAGTTCTAAAGTACAACCGCTGTTCTTGTCTTTCAATGAAATCATCAAGTGGTCTTGTTTGTTGTCATCATCATAAGACCCCGGCAGAGTCTTATAAGCCTTTTTACCTTTATCTACCATACAATAATCAAATACAAAGTCAGTCGTCATTGAACCGTCTGCGAAAACAGCATCAATAAAAGGCTCTCTGATATCACCTTTGCCATAGCCCGACATCTCTAGACATGCATCCTCTAAAGTAATTGAATGCTCTCCATCGTATGCATTGCAATTCCCGGGAGTAAGACACCTCTTCTCCAACATAAATTCAGGCGTATCCGCATTAATCCTGTCACCATAATACAAATGCTCAACATGCCCCGTATCAAGAACTGCCATACAATAAGATGTATTCTTAGTATCCAGTTTAAAAAATTTCGTCTTCTCTTCGTATTTAATCATCTACAAAGTCCCCCTTATACATATTCTACATGTATGCTGAGTCTCAGGTAACTCATGCTTATATACATTATATTATCCCACATTAAAAATTGGTGTCAATCAGTTTTGTATAGTAAGTTGAGTTATTTATGTGAAGGCAGATAGGGTGGCTGCCTCCTCTATTTTTTATGCATCGTAAAAGCCTAAAAAAAGCAGGTGCCTTAGCACCTGCTTTAATCTGAAAGAACATATTCAAAAAATATTAAACTAGAATTAATCCTCTCTTCTTGCCATAGCAAGCTCGAAATCTTTTGTACCAGTCCAAATTTCGTTTGTATATGGATTCTTCTTCTGCTCAATAGCTCTCTTAAGAATTGCTGTGAATACAACAACGTTAATAACGATAGCAGCCATAGCGATAACACCCTGAGCTGTTGGATTAGCTGTGATACCAAGCTCACTGATTGCCTTAGCAGCATCTCCACCATTGTTGTATACGCTAATAGCTGAATCATAAAGGTCAAGTGCTGAGTAACCAGCCTCTGCTGCGCCACCGTAAACTGTTGGCATTACAGAGAACGTCTTGCTTAACTGGAATAGAGGCGCAACTTGTGCGAACATACACCAGATTGCAAGAGTGTTTGCACGGTTTTGAATCCAACCACCCTTGTTCCAAAATGCTGCTGCAAATGTAGGAGCAAGAAGTAAAGCAACACCACAGTACCATGAGTGTGTAGGAAGGTTCAAGTATGTATACTCGAAGTTCCATACATCATATGCAAGGATAAATGCAAATGTCATGTCAGGCCATAACATATCTTTTTGACCCTTTGATGAGTAAATTCCCCACCAACCTGTCATACAAAGGATATTAATAATACCTGCAAGTGCATTTAATAGGTTCCACCATCCGCCGTATAAGAATACGCCTTCGTTGGAAGCCCACCAACCACCTGTTGCGCCACCTGCCATTGTACCTTTGATGAATGACTCAAGGTCAGATACAACAGCGATTAAGATATTAGCTGCAACAATGAAGAAAGGCCATGCCTTAAACCAATGCTTCTTACCAATACCCCAGCCATACTTGATCATCATGAAACCTACGCATCCGATGTCTGCAGCATATAGCTTGAAGTAATGGAACCATCCGTCCATGTACATAGCCTCTTGGTTTTCTGCTCCACCAAATAGACCAACATGGATAAGAATAAAGTAAATTGTTAAAATAATTGGAACAATTACAAATAGTAAGATTCCACCCCACTTAGTTCTACGACCAAGCTCGTTAAGTAGAATCAATCCGGCAAATACCATACACCAACCAAGAATCTGTGTTAATGAGGTATCGCCATAGATTTGAAATATCATACCATCCATTTTCTTAATTTCCTCCTTGATAGTAATATGTTCTTCAAGTAATGATTATACTCTCGCAATTATAAATATTCAATAGAAAAATTAATAATTTTTTTATAAATAGGACACAATTTGTTCACGGCATGTTAAATTATTAACAGCTTAATACTCACCCCATACTTTTTTGACTTATTATAATCAACGCATTTTGTTATACATGCACAAATTTATAATGCTAGAATTAAGCACATTTCATAATTTCTAGGTGCTTTTGTTATATTTCACTATAAATCATGCATGGTTTTTGTGCTTATTGCACATAGCATAAGAAGACCTCGTCGTCACTATGCCACTTTTTAGTGCGTTTTTCACAAATTCTACACAAAGTTTTTGTTGACAATCACCAATATGGGTGGTAAACTTACAGCGTAAAAAAGAAAAAGGAGGACAAACAAATGGCAGATTTATCATTTCAAGATTCATTTGGATTACTAGTAGCAGAATATGACAAGTATTCAAACAAGATGATTAAGGAAGGAAAGAATCCTGTATCATTAATCAAATATGCAATAGGTAATCTATAAAAATAAGACATTATGTTCCCCCTTATGGGGGATATGACATAACGTCTTATTTTTTTGCATTTTTTTATTGTACTAATATCTATACATTCTCTATTTATTACGATCTACAACAAAATGTACTCCACCCTTTTTACTAACAGGTTTTTTTGCAGCCACTTTGGGTTCAAGCACTTCTTTTGCAGATGAGAGATTTTCTGCTGCTGCACAGGCAGAGCATAATTTCCCGACAGCAATTTTACATCCACATCCCTGACATGTCAGATTAAAACGTTTCTCAGTATTAGGTGTATCTAAAAACTCCCTTACAAGTTTACCACTAACACCTGTAGCTTGTTTCACAACATGATAAGGCGCAGGTCCATTCTCTTCAATGAATTTCCTTACTTTGCCATAGTCATCGTATGCTATATTACCGCATTGCTTGCATACGTACTCTCCAGCACCATTATATTCATAGTATCCAGAGCACTTCTCACATATAACAGGCTTCTTGTCTAATAATTTTGATAATTTTCTATAATTCTCATCCATATAGCAACACCTTGTATTTCAACTTTTTTTATTAAAGAGCATTTACAAATCTCTCAAATGCCTTAAGACCTTCTTCATCGCATTTATATACTCCTGCATCTTCAAGCACCTGACAGAATACTTTTCCTACTTCTTTCTCTATTATATCATTAATATTATCACTATTCACATCAGAATAATTTGGCAAGAATTCATCTACCCAATCAGCATGTTTTGAAAGAGTCTCGTTTTTTCTAATATCTTTGCCATTTATAATATAATCGGCAAGTTCTTCCATCTCATCTTTTAATCTTGAAGGAAGTACAGCAAGTCCCATAACTTCTATAAGACCAATATTCTCCTTCTTAATATGATGTAGTTTATCATGAGGATGATATAGACCCATAGGGCACTCTTTCGTAGTAATGTTATTACGAAGAGCTAAGTCCATCTCGAATAGCTCTCCTCTTTTTCTTGCAATTGGAGTAATTGTATTATGAGGCTCACCATCTGTCTCAGCAAATATGTATGCTTCTTCATCAGTATATCCTCTCCAGGTTTTAAGTATATGATCCGCAAGTTCAATAATCCTCTTCTCATCCTTACACTGAAGACGAATAACAGAAAGTGGCCATTTAACGATACCGGCAGTAACATCCTCATATCCTTTTACAGTGAAGTTCTTAATAACTTCCGCTCTTTCCATGGCAAATGTATAATGTCCCCCCTGGAAATGATCATGACTCAAAATCGAACCGCCAACTATTGGCAAATCAGCATTTGAGCCAAGGAAATAGTGTGGAAATAACTTCACAAAATCAAATAGCTTAATGAATGTAGCCTTCTCTATCTTCATAGGTGTATGCTGTCCATTGAATACGATACAATGCTCGTTATAGTATACATATGGCGAATACTGGAATCCCCAGTCACTATCATTTATTGTAATTGGAATGATTCTGTGATTCTCTCTTGCTGGATGATCTAATCTTCCTGCGTATCCTTCATTTTCTACACAAAGAAGACACTTAGGATACTTGACATCTGTGGCATTCTTAGCCGCTGCAATCGCCTTAGGATCCTTCTCAGGCTTCGACAGATTAATTGTTATATCGAGAGTTCCATACTTAGTGTCAACTGTCCATTTCTTATCCTTAACAATCCTATATCGACGAATATAGTCACTATCCTGGCTTAATTTGAAGAAATAATTTGTTGCATCTTCCGGCGACTTCTCATATTCTTCCTTAAAACGTGACTGAACCTGAGCCGGTCTTGGCATTAAGCAATTCATAAGTTTTGTATCGAATAAATCTCTATATCCAATGCTGTCTTCTATAAGACCTCTTTTAACAGCCTCATCTAACAAATCAGACAAGACATCTTCTAGTACTATATTGGACAAATCAACTTTCGGGTCGGTATATGTGTCTTCGTTAAATACTTCAAGCAAGAGATTTGTTGTATATATCCTTTCACATTCTGGTGTGAGTCCAGTATCAATTCCATACTGAACTAATTTCTTAATACTTTCTTGTAACATAGGTCCCTCCTTAAATTCCAACATTTTGCTTCGCAAAACGTCGCCGTGTAATAAGGCATCCTCCCGCAAGCGGGTCCCTCCTTATTACGTGTATTACATTTGGTGTTTTACCACCTCGTATTCATTATCGGATTGATAGTATGGGCAATCAGGATAATTACCTGTTAGAAATTTGACCATATCATCTTCATCTAAATCCATATCACAGACATAGCATTCATCTTCATCATCATATACAAAATTATTACATTCTTCACAATTATGAGCACTCATACAAGATATTTCCTCTCAAAATCATCCTGCGAAAGCGGTCTGTCATACAAGAACCCCTGAATCATCTGAATATTCATATCATCAAGTGCATCTTTCTGGCTCTCCTCTTCTACACCTTCCACACATACATTTACATCAATTGCATCTGCAAGTTCTGATACAGTCTGAACAAAAGCATTAGAGAATGCATCTGCACCCACACCGTTAACGAAGCATCTGTCAATCTTAATTACATCAAGAGGCATGGACTTAATATGATTAAGAGATGAATAACCTGTGCCAAAATCGTCTAATGCTACACGAACACCCAGTTCTTTGATTCCTCCAAGAATATTCTTCATAGCATTCATATCATTAATTGCAAGCCCTTCCGTAACTTCAAGTGTGAGATTAGAAGGATTAATTCCTGATACTTTAAGCGCATTTGCAACAGTGTCTACAATATCATTTTGCATAAGCTGTACAACCGACAGATTAACATTTACCTTATAATCAGGATGCCCAAAGTCATTCCAGTATTTACAACGCTTGCAAGCCTCTATTAGCACATGCTCACCAATTGGAACAATAAGCCCAAGATATTCAGCAAGGGGAATGAATTCAGCCGGATTCATAAATCCAAATTCCTTAGACTGCCATCTAACCAAAGCTTCTGCACCACAGCAGACTGCCTCGTCTCCAGTAATATTAACAACCGGTTGATAATATACTTCAAACTCCCTGCAATCATCAGCTACTGCTTCCCTTAAGGCTTTCTCCAAATCAAGACGCTTAACAGAATTAGTTGCATCATCCTCATTGTATGCTTCAATTCTATTCTTGCCATGCTGCTTAGCATAACTTAAAGCAATATCTGCTCTCTGAATAAGAGTCTGTACATCTGTACCATTTGTTGGAAATGTTACATATCCCATGGACATGGTACAATAATACTCTGTGTCAGACACTTTCCAGCTCTTAGAGAATATACCGGCAATATGAATGCAAATCTCTTCTAATCTATGATACTCACTAGTTGGAACAAGCACAATGAACTCATCTCCACCAACTCTATAACACCTGTTAGCCTTACCAGTTACATTATCTAAAGCTCTGGCAACTTCAACAAGAAGTCTGTCTCCGACTCTATGTCCTAATCCATCATTAATATTCTTGAAATCATCAAGGTCCATATAAAGCAAGGCTCCCAGCGTCTTAGAGACATTGGCTTTACGTATCTCCTGCTGCAAATCTACTTCGCATTGCTTTCTATTGTATAAACCTGTGAGATGATCAGTACTTGCCTGTCTCTCTATCTCTTTCTGGTACTTCTTTACATCAGTCACATCATATACAGTTGCAAGGCGGACTTCCCTTCCATCAACCCAATGAGTCTTGGCAAATGTAATATCAAACCACTTTTCGCTGTTGACTGCATAATAATTGTGAATATTATTTATATCATGGCTTGCTTTAGAAATCACAAGATTAATATCTTCTATATCTTCTTCATCATCTAAGAAATTTTTAAATGTTTCATTAAGATATAAATTTTTGCCACTTGATATATCATCAACACATATTCCACATCCTGCGTTTTCCAGAATTGCTTCTAGTGCATTATATGAACTTGCAAGAGAATTCTTCGTAATTCTTTTAATAAGAATTGTCTGGAGTACTCTTTTTACATCTTGTAAGAATCTAAGCTCCTCAACAGTCCATTTTCTTTCACTGATACTTACAAATACTATATAAAGCCCCGGCTTATCATTCGCTTCAAGAGGTAAGAATACACCGGCACTAATCCCTGCATTTTCAAAAAAATCAGAAAAAACATCTGGCATAAGACTATCTGATGATATTGTGTATGACTTGCCATTAAAGAAAGGCAACTCTTTAACTTTGAATTGAGAGAATTTATTGCCTAGAGACATCTCTTCATTAATTGCCCATTCGCCAATACAATCTATTGTAGTCTCGTCAATATTAAGTCGAAGAAGCATACAATCGTCTATCTTAAGATAATTACTGGCCTCCCTAAGGACATCTTCAGATATCTTAGCGAAATCATTGTCAGATTCCAGCATCTTAAGCACATTAGTTAGAACTTCATTCTTAGATAATTGTTTCTCAAGACTTCTTCCAATTGCCTCAACATGACTAAGATCTTCTTCTAAGTTAGCTGCATAGAACTTCTCATGAAAGAAGTGCTTAATCATATGTTCTACAAATAGAACCGTCTTATCATACTCTTCTTTGCTGGTCGTCGAAAGACATTTATCTATTCTTTCATCATTAGCAGCTGTATCAAGAATTCCTATCAGAACATGTACACCTACCAATGTCTTATCATTTCCACATATTGCAAACCCTGTCATCTTAACATGTTCCACATCTGTATCATAAGGAATAACAGTCTCTATAACAGGATCACTAAACCTCGAACAAAGGTCATATATAAGCTTAAGACTAATTAAATTCTCAATCTCTTTCTTCTCTTTTTCAGAACCAAAATATGATGCAAAAACACCCACATCTTTCTTAACAGAAAAACAATAGACATTACTCATCTTGCATAAATTCGTCTGCAAATCATTAATCTGATTAAGAGAATTGAGACTTATTCCCGTCTTAGCACGAGGTACAATTGTTGTATAATCATCGCCTACAAATATCATTTCTATGTCCTTTATTAATCCAGAATATAGTTATTAACATTTCTCAAAAAAGGAGAAGCAAAAGCCTCTCCTTATTACTCACCTATTAGAACTTTATCTAGCTAAGGCTTTAATAATTTCCCCAACATACATGGTATGATAATCACCATCTTTGTACCAGTCTGATTCAATGTTGGGATCGACAAACTGATCTGGCTTAATTTCCGTTCTGGCAATTTTCTTGCAAATCAAACTAAAATTACCCTCATCTATAAACGGAACCCCACTATCATAATTAACATGAAATCTGGCGCCGGCTATTTTGTCCTCGTCTCTTCCTGATACGCTACCCAAATACTTAAGAGCACTTCTATTACCCTTCTCATAATTAGTAATAGAGAAATATTCGCATGCATCAAGAAATTCATGTGTAAGTCTGGATTCTCTAACATATACAACAGCCACATATTTGCCCCAAAGACTTCCTAAGGTTCCCCAAGAAGCTGTCATAGTGTTAACTTTGCCATCCTTCTCAGCAGTAATAGTATACCATTGATCTGCTATTAATGTAAAAGGATTAGCTTCATACAATTCTATAGGATATGGTTGAAATGTATGCATATTATACCCCCTTGCTAAAGAATTCTCCCCTTTATAAACCCGAGTATAAATAAATTAATGCAGCAAATATTATACCCTAAGTAAACATATATAGATATTATACATATATTTTACTTTTATTTGCAAGGAAAATATAGCTTTTATGGGGCTTTATTAATACACACGAGTCGTCTATTCTTTTGACTTTTCTTCTACAACTTCCAGACTAAGTTCTTCTAACTGTTCTGTGTCAACCTTACTTGGTGCATTAGTCATAAGACATGATGCATCCTTTACCTTAGGAAATGCTATAACATCACGAATTGAATCTGCACCGGTCATAAGCATAATCATTCTATCAAGTCCGTAAGCAAGCCCAGCATGAGGTGGAACTCCATAGCTAAATGCATCAAGAAGAAATCCAAATCTGTCATGAGCTTCTTCTTTCGTAAAGCCAAGTGCTTCAAACATTTTCTCTTGAATATCCTGTCTGTGAATTCTTATACTACCACCACCAAGTTCACAACCATTAAGAACAATATCATATGCCTTTGCGCGAACCTTAGCAGGATCAGTTGTAATCATATCAAGATCCTCTTCAAAGGGCATTGTAAATGGGTGATGCATAGCAACAAATCTTTCCTGTTCCTCGGAATACTCAAATAATGGGAAATCCGTAATCCACAGGAATTTAAATTCATTTTCCGGTATTAATTCTAATTGCTTGGCAAGTTCACATCTAAGAGATCCAAGAACTTCCCACACAATCTTATTCTTATCTGCTGCAAAAAGCAGTAAGTCACCCGGCTTTCCATTCATAGCCTTAACAAGACTATCAAGCTCTTCTTCTGTCATGAATTTTTTAAAACTTGACTTATATGTTCCATCTTCATTAACGCATAGATAAGCAAGACCTTTGGCACCACATCCCTTGGCAAATTCCACTAATTTATCAATTTTCTTACGAGACATAGCGCCCTGTCCTTCTACGTTGATACCACGGACAGAGCCACCGTTTTCAATGGCTGATGTGAATACTCCAAATTCCGAACCTTCTACTACAGAAGATACATCTGTAAGTTCCATTCCAAATCTGATATCAGGTTTATCTGAGCCAAACCTATCCATTGCTTCCTGCCATGGCATTCTTTGAAGCGGAAGAGATACTTCTACTCCAATTGCTTCTTTGAATACTTTAGCAAGAAGTCTCTCGTTAACATCAAGCACGTCATCTACATCAACAAATGATAATTCCATATCAATCTGTGTAAATTCCGGCTGTCTGTCAGCTCTTAAATCTTCATCTCTAAAACACTTTGCTATCTGAAAATATCTGTCATATCCAGAGCACATAAGAAGCTGCTTAAATAGCTGAGGAGACTGCGGAAGGGCGTAGAACTCTCCTTTATGAATTCTACTTGGCACCAGGTAATCTCTTGCTCCTTCAGGAGTAGACTTCTGAAGAATTGGTGTCTCAATCTCAATAAATCCTTCATCACATAGAAAACTTCTCACAATATTACAAACCTTACTTCTAAGAATCAGATTTCTCTGAAGATCAGGTCTTCTAAGATCAAGATATCTGTGCTTTAAGCGAAGTTCATCCTTGGTTGTAATTCCTTCTTCAATAGGAAATGGTGGTGTCTCTGCTTCTGATAGAATTCTGAGAGATGATGCAATAATCTCAATATCACCGGTCTTGAGATTTTCATTAATTGCAGCCTCTCTCTTCTTAACAACGCCTTCTACTGCTACTACGAATTCACTCCTTAAAGTTCCTGCTTTCTCAAAACCCTCTTTTCCAATCTGAGGTTCATCGAATACGATTTGCAGAAGACCGCTTCTATCTCTAAGGTCGATGAAAATAAGGCTTCCTAAGTTACGTCTCTTCTGTACCCAACCCATTACAGTTACTTTCTCATCGATTAATTTGTTACTTACCTCTGTACATCTGTGACTACGATGTAGTCCTGTCATTGATTCTGCCATTTTAATCCTCCAAATCTTATATTATGGCTATATACTAATCTGCAAAGAATTCTTTAAATTCTTCGTAGCCCTCTTTTTTTAACTGCTCTTTCTGGAATTTCTTATTCTTATTCATTCTTACAACCAGAATACTTTGTCCCTGGCTTCTAAGTTCATTTGCTTCTTTTATAACTTCTACATATCTTTCACCGGGAAGCTTTTTGTCCACAAGGTATGCTATTTTTTTACCAGCTTCCGGTATTACGTAATCCTGTTCTAATAGAAGAAGAATAATCCTCTCAAAGCCAATAGAGAATCCGCAAGCAGGAACACTTTGTCCTGTAAACTTACCTATCATCTCATCATAGCGGCCACCACCACCACAGCTTCCGCCAAACTCAGGAATAGCTATTTCAAATATTGTTCCTGTATAATAACTCATTCCTCTAACAAGGGTGGGATCAAATACAAGATCGAATTTCGCTATCTTTGCTGCGTTTACTGCATCAGCAATTTCGCGCATACTTTGCTGGACATTTTCCTCTAAAGTGTCGCCTAGTTCCTCTCCAAGATATGAAATTGCGTCATTAACGTCTTTTTTACCCTCTAAATTTGTGAATAAGTTGATATATGAGTTAACAACTTCCAAATTATAACCTTTATCCACAAGTTCACTACGTACACCCTCAAGTCCTATCTTATCCATTTTATCAAGAATTATAAAGACTTCGTCGAAACTCTCTTCAGTGAACCCGGCTTTCAACGCCATAGCTTTAAGAATTTTTCTTTCGTTAATTCTTATCTCAAAATTCTCGAATCCAAGCTTACCGAGTGTAGTAGTTGTTGCAAGAATCAACTCAATCTCTGCCATGTTGCTTTGTTCACCAATAATGTCTATATCGCACTGCGTAAACTGTCTATAGCGCCCTCTCTGTGGTCTGTCAGCGCGCCACACAGAGCCAATCTGTAATGCCTTGAATGGACTTGGCAAATCATTGGCGTTATTAGAATAATATCTACAAAGAGGAACTGTTAAGTCGTATCTAAGTCCAAAGTCAACAACATCCTCTTCTGTCTCAGCCTCCTTAATCTTAAGTTTTTCTCCTCTTTTCATTACTTTGAAAATCAACTTCTCATTTTCGCCCCCCTGCTTATTGCTTAAGTTGGCAATGTTTTCCATAGCGGGTGTCTCAATTGGGGTAAAGCCATAACTTCTATATGTATCCTTAATCACAGATGTCACATAGTCTCTTATTTCCATTTCTCTTGGCAAAATATCCTTCATGCCGTTAACTGGCTTCTTACTCAGTTTGTTAGCCATCTCATTTCCTCCAGCTTCTCTCTTTTTCTATCTATCATCTCATCTATTCTATCAATATATAACCCCGGATCTTTTACATTTTCAGACCGTGTTACGGTATAACCATTATCTGTAACATATTTACAGGCTGCTCCAGCACCAAGTGCAATTATAGTCTGTTTCTCCTCCATAATCAAGATATTATACAGACCTTCTTTGCCCTTCCTTGCAAATCCAATATTCTCCTGATTACCAGCCATATTCTTCTGCCTGTAGAGATAATAGGGCTCCATGTTAATACTTTGAGCCACTTCTCTTGCCATATCCATGTGCTGCATAGAATTCTCCATAATATACTCATCATACTCGCTTCTATCAATATTAAGTCTGGCAGAACGTTTAATTGCAAGTGAATGTACAGTAAGACTATCAGGATTTAGTTTCTTAATCTCTTCTAATGTATGACTTAGATCATTAATGTCTTCCCCAAGAAGCCCTATTATAATATCCATATTGATATTCAAAAACCCCAGTTCTCTTGCAAGATTAAAGCTATCTATTACCTGCTCTATACTATGACGACGACCAATCAAATCCAAAGTCTTCTGATTCATTGTCTGTGGATTAATAGATATTCGACTAATATTATGCCTTTTTATCACTTCAAGCTTCTCTCTGGTAATGGAATCAGGCCGACCGGCTTCTATTGTATATTCTAGCGTTTTATCCACAGAAAATGCTTCTTCTATTATAGCAAGTAGTCTTTCAAGATGCTCTGTATCTAAAGATGTAGGTGTTCCGCCACCGATATAGATAGTTGTAAGATTCTTATTCTCAAGCGATTTAGCTACAAATAACATTTCTTTTTTTAAGGCATCCAGATAATCATCTATCCTTTTCTCCCAGATACCATAGGCATAAGAGGGAAATGAACAATATAGACATGTGCTAGGACAAAAGGGTATTCCCAGATAAAGACTATAATCAGATTCACAGTTAATATCTTTTATCAAGCCATATTCATGTCTTGCAATATCTATTGATATATCAATCTTCTTTTCGCTTGCAAGATATGTTTCTTTCATGTATTTTTTTATTTCTTCATCAGATAACCCTTTTTCAATCATTCTAAGAGGTATCTTGGTAGGGCGAATTCCACTTAATGTTCCCCAGGGAAGTTCCTTACCTGTTTCCTTGTTAAATGCATAGTAAATCAGACGTTTTAATCGATTCTTGGTCTCTTTTCTATCATTATGGTCTACTTCAATGCTACCTGTATCAATCGGAGTACTACTTGACGATTTGTACAATTCTAACTCTATTGCATCCAAAATATAATTAATCACAAGAAAATACGATAATTCATCCTCTGGTCTAATCTTCACAAAAGATATATCCTCTTCAGGGCAAAACGCCTTTACCAAAGAATAAATATCGTATTCAAAATTATCATCATTAAGCTTTATACATATCATATCAAAAATCACATTTCCTAAAGAAAAGGATTATGCATTCTCTCCTCGCCAATTGTAGTTCTTGCGTCATGACCGGGAAGAACTACTACATCATCATCAAGTGTCATCAGTTTTGTCTTAATGGAATTGATTAAATCTTCGCTTGAACTTTTATAAAAATCAGTTCTACCTACAGAATTGTAGAATAAAGTATCTCCCGAGAATACACAGCCCTCTTTGGGAAGATAATAACATACTCCTCCAGGCGTATGTCCTGGAGTATATAAAACCTTGATTTCAAAACCTGCCAGTTCTATTACATCTTCATCATCAAGCAAATTACTTGCATGGAAAATAGAAGGAATGCGTCCACTAACCCCGGTACGATTGATTTCGGGATCTCGTAATGTATTTCTTTCGTTTCTGCTGGCATAAACAGGTATACTATATTCTTCAGTGATTCTTCCTGCTGCACCCACATGGTCAAAATGTCCATGGGTTAAAAGGATTGCAACCGGTTTTAACCCCTGCATCTCTATTCTATCTATTAAATGCTCTGCTTCATCTCCCGGATCTATGATAATTGTCTCTTTACTATCACTATTAACTATAAAATAGCAATTAGTACTTATTGGACCAACAACATATTGTATTAATTCCATTTTACTCATAATCAGCCGCCTGTTGTCCTTTCTATATCAATTACTCCCTCTATTGTCTTAAGCTTTAAACAGACTTTCTCAAGCATTTCCTTAGTCTTTACTTCAAAGCCGACTGTTATTGTAGCAATATCCTTTTTGTTGGTATTAGAATGAATTGTAATAATATTAATCTCTTCCTCAGAGAAAATCTTAGACACCTCTACAAGAAGACCTACTCTGCTTCGTACATATATATTGACTGTAGCCATATATTCTGACTCAGCATTTCCTTCTAAGTATTCCTTAGACCATTCTGCTTCAAGTAGCCTTGTTCTATCATTCTCAGGCATATTAATAACGTTAATACAGTCTGTTCTATGAATAGATAGCCCTCTACCTCTTGTTACATAACCAACAATCTCATCTCCGGGTACAGGATTACAGCATTTTGAAAATCTAGCGTAAAAACCGTCCATTCCTCGCACGATTACGCCATTACTTCCTTTTGAATCCTCTTTTTTATTCTTCTTTAATGCCGTAGAATGACTTGTAGCGTCTTCTATAACCTTCTCATCTGTGACATCATTATTAAAGTCTCTCAGATACTGTTCGTACATCCTCTGTACGATCTGCCCTTCATTAAGACCACCATGTCCGACTGCCGCAAGACAAGACTCCCAATCATGAAAGCCATAGCGTCTCATAACATTTTCCTGATACTCGGGCCTGTTAATATCATTAAAATTGATATTTTTCTGCTTTGCAGACTCAATCAGAAGTTCTTTTCCTCTGACAATATTCTCAACTTTGAATTCATTCTTAAACCATTGGTTAATCTTGTTTCGAGCCTGAGTAGACTTTACAATGTTAAGCCAATCTCGGCTAGGTCCTCTCGAATTAGCTGATGTAAGAATCTCTACTCTATCGCCATTCTTAAGTTCGTATTCTATGGGAACCAGCTTACCATTTACCTTGGCTCCAATCATTTTGTTACCAACAGCCGAATGAATACTATATGCGAAATCAATCGGTGTAGAACCACTAGGAAAATTCTTAACATCTCCCTGTGGTGTAAAGCAAAATACGGTGTCAGAGAAAAGGTCTAAGTCATTCTTCAAAAGATTAACAAATTCCTTATTATCATCCATATCCTTTTGCCAGTCAAGGATATCTCGAAGCCACGAAATCTTCTCCTCTTCGCCCTTTACAGTCGCACCTTCACCTGACTCTTTGTATTTCCAATGAGCAGCAATACCATATTCACTGGTTCTATGCATCTCCCATGTCCGAATCTGTATTTCAAATGGAACACCCATAGGTCCAATTAGAGTCGTATGAAGAGACTGATACATATTAGGCTTAGGCATTGCAATATAATCTTTGAATCGTCCAGGAATAGGCGTATATCTCTCATGCATTACACCAAGAGCGGCATAACAATCCTGAAGATTATCTACAATAATCCTAATGGCAAACAAATCATAGATTTCATCAAATTCTTTGTTCTGGCTAACCATTTTGCGATAAATAGAGAAGAAATGCTTAGCCCTTCCATAAATCTCCGCTTTAATTCCTGCCGCATCTATATGTCCTTGCACTTCAAGAACAAGGTTATCTACGTATGCGTCACGCTCAGCCTTTCTTTGTGCAATAGTTTCTACAATATTCCTATAAGCTTCCGGATTATAGTATTTTAGAGACAAGTCATCCAGTTCTATCTTTACCTTTGCAATACCAAGGCGCTGTGCAAGTGGAGCATATATCTCCATGGTCTCTTTCGCTTTTTCTTTCTGTTTCTCCGGCTTCATAAATTGCAGTGTGCGCATATTATGAAGTCTGTCGGCAAGCTTAATAATAATGACTCGAATATCTTTGGCCATTGCAAGAAACATCTTGCGAAGATTCTCAGCCTGAACTTCAACCTTATCAGACGAATAGCTTAATTGGCCAAGCTTTGTAACACCATCTACAAGAAGCGCAACTTCTTCTCCAAACAAATCACTAATTTCATCAATTGTCATAAATGTATCTTCAACAACATCATGAAGCATACCTGCAACAATTGTCTCTTTATCCATTTCAAGGTCGGCTAAGATAAGTGCCACACTAAGGGGATGAATAATATAATCCTCTCCAGACTTACGCTTCTGACCATTATGTGCCTCATCAGCCACTTTATATGCTTTCTCAATAATGTCTGTATTGGCACTTGGGTGATACTTTCTAATAGTCTCTATTAATTCATTATATAATGTATCCTTATCAACAAAATCTTTTGTAGAGATGACAGTATTTTGTTCACGGCCTATTTGATTTGCAACTTTATTAACTTCTTCTTCAGAAAGCATATTAGGCATACTGTCACCTCCTTCTACTTGAAAAAATTTGGGTACTATTATAGCATAAATATGTGTGTTTTTCAAGGTTAGAAGCTTCTAACTTTGAGGTTTAACGATGTATGACTTTATGACGCGACAATGCCTTTCCCATAAGGATTATAATCAATATATTTATTGTTGTGGGATGGCATTATGATTAGCTATTTTGGAGTTTGTTGTATGATTAGGGGTGGCGTGGCTTATGGGGGCTAACAATTTGGCTGATTTTGGTTTTTTATTAGCTTTTGTTGTGTTGTTAGAGGGTGGTGTGGCTTATGGGGGCTAACAATTTAGCTCATTTTGGGGTTTTTATTAGCTCTTGTTGTGTTGTTAGGGGGTGGCGTGGCTGTTTTTGGCTAACTATTTGGCTGATTTTGGGGTTTTTATTAGCTTTTGTTGCGTTGTTAGAGGGTGGCGTGGACGTTTTTGGCTAACTATTTGGCTGATTTTAGGGTTTTATTAGCTCTTGTTGTGTTGTTAGGGGTGGTGTGGCTGTTTTGGGCTAACTATTTGGCTGATTTTAGGGGTTTTATTAGCTCTTGTTGTGTTGTTAGGGGGTGGTGTGGCTGTTTTGGGCTAACTATTTGGCTGATTTTAGGGATTTATTAGCTCTTGTTGTGTTGTTAGGGGGTGGCGTGGACGTTTTGGGCTAACAATTTAGTTGATTTTGGGGTTTTATTAGCTTTTGTTGTGTTGTTAGAGGGTGGTGTGGACGTTTTTGGCTAACTATTTGGCTGATTTTGGGGGCTTATTAGCTAAACCCTCATTTGGGTCGCTCTGAAATCAATGTCATACCTTTGTATGGTTCTTCATGGCTAGCATCTGCCCCATATTTTACATATGGTTCTTCTTTAGGCTCATTGCTGTAATGCCATTTCTCTTTAGTCTATGTACCATCCAGAAATAGCTGAGATGATCCAAAAACGCTTTCATATCACACATCTACTCAACTCCCGATTTATATCACTCCCTAACAAGAGCATACATTTTCATGTCAACGATACTGCCACATTTCACAGCATTGCTCTTTAGTGTTCCTTCGTACTGAAAGCCGGCCTTTTCCAGCACTCTGCATGAAGCTATATTGTGCGCAAATGGTTCAGCAAAAATCCGAATAATATCCGTATTCTTAAACACATACTTACAGACTTGTTTAATCGCATTTGTCATATAACCATTTCCCCAGTAGGGCTCTCCTATGTAATAACCCATTTCGGCAGTTTTGCAATGAATATTGTCCTGTCGGAATACTCCTATGCTTCCAATCACTTTATCATCAAGTGTTATCGCAAATGAAAATGTATTATCCTTGTCTGCCGATAACATCATACGGATAAAATCCTCTGCGTCATTTTCAGTGTACGGATATGGCAATCCATCCCTAAGGTTAGTTTGAACCTTCAGGTTATTTAGGTTCATTGCCAGATCAGATTTGTCATCAATTTTCCATTTTCTTATATCTACATTCATTTTTCATCTCCACAAGCATTATTCTCAATCTCATTTATATACCCAGCCAGTATATACGCACTAGAATAAACTTTCTTAGGACAAGGACGTTTATCATAATATTCTTTCGTCCTCCTCTCAGGAGTAGGCTCTGACGCACCTGAACTAAGCCCTAACAGTTCACGGCATATAATAGAGCCATTGTCTTCTTTAAATCGATTAGCAAACTCCTGGATACGCTTATAATGCTCGCCCTTGTCAGTGGTTTTCACATCTGAATATCCATAGAGAACTCCTAGAACAATAAATGCTCCGGTTACCGCTCCGCAAACCTCACGAAGTCTACCCATTCCCCCTCCAAAGGAAGAAGATAGGGAAAGAAGCATTCCATCGTCCAGTTCCAATATATCATTAAATGCAAGAACAACGGCCTGTGCACAATTATAACCCTGCTTAAACAAGTCTTCTGCCTTTTTGCCATATTCATTTGCATCTAAAGTATTTAATTTATAACCCAAGTTATTCATTTTATTCCCCTTCCAATATATTTGAAGTTGATTACTCCTTTGTCCGCTTATTAATTCTCCTATAGTCATTTTCACCTCTACGAACAAAGAATTACTTTATATTTTAACATAAATAGGCGTAAACGCTGTTCCTGTTTACGCCTGTTTGACCTCTCTTAGTTCTTATATTTATTTCCATTTACAGTTATCTTACCGGAATCTACATCCAGATTGAGAATCATTTCTGACTCAGGTCTCTTAGAATCAATTGTAATATTGCCCGAATCTGCCTTTCCGGTAATAATATGATAATCGCCCTTAAGATTAATATTGCCGGAATCTGCTTTGACATTAATCTTCTCTATATTGCCATTTACCTCAATATTACCGGAATCAGCAGTAGCATCAACATTTTCAATATTACTATTAACAATTATATTACCTGAATCTGCATCTGTCTTAAGGTTTCGAGAAGTCACATTTCCCATCTTAAGATTACCCGAATCTAGATTTGTTATAATATCATCGCATTTTACATTATTAATATCAATATTTCCGGAATGAGTCTTCGCGTTAATTTTAGAAAGTTGCCTATCTCTAGGAACAGTTATTTTAACTTCTTTTTTCTTGCCATTTCCAAAAAGAACGAGATTATTATTGTTACTATTTTCTCTAAATGATACTTTACCATTCTCATTAAGAATACTAATCTCTGACTTCTCTGGGAATGAGTAGTATATAGAAGGTGTATCACCTTCTTCTATAGTAACATTTGCAGAACGGACATCTACATCTAATTCTGTTATATCTGCACTTAAGTCTTCTGTTTTCTCCACATATTTACCAGATCCAAAAGAAAAAATATTCCATGCACCATTACCTATGAATCTATATATACCAAATAGAATTACAATTAGCGTTATTGACCAGATAATTATAAGATAGATTCTTTTACCCTTATTACTCATAACTATACCTCCTTAGCCCAAGCTGTGCCAAAAATCTTATGGAGTACCGCAGCGATTGGCCATATTATCCATGTAATGTACCATGCAAATGTAAGAAAACTTACACATAGATAAATGCAGGTAATTGTCGGCCAATATACACTCATTATTACTTCTGCTGTCTTACTGGTGTACTCAACATTTGCACCATCGCTATAGGTTCCGCTGATAGTTGTGGTATCGTTAAGACCAAGAATTCTCGCCATACCCTTGCTTATCATGGAAGAATATATTATTAGCATTACTCCAAATCCTACCATAAGGAACAATGATACTGTCATATATTCATTCTGAATTGCAGCAACAGGAACCCAACAAAATGCACAGAGCAAAACTCCAACTGATAATAGAATAGCACTAATAGGTCTAAAGTTTCGTAGTCTATCCTTAACATATTCTGCTGTCGCCATATCAATCTGACATGGTTCTCTTCTAAGATATGTCCATTCCCCGGATATTATTCCATTGAAAACGAAAAGCCCCACTGCAATAGCTATTGAAAGGAACATTAGTCCCACTGAAAGTCCCTCACTAACCACTGACGATATATCACCAATAATCGGAAATATAACAGAGATAATACAAAGCATAACTCCTACTGAAACAAATATTGCAGACTTTGTCATATGGGATAAGTAAGCCTTAACCTCATCCATAGATACAAATCTTCTGTTAACATTTTCCTGTCTGTTATTAACTTCATCAACTTCCTTCTCAAGGCCTAAGCTTTCAGCAAGTTCATCAAGATTGCCAAATTCAGAAATGACTGTTCCAACTGCAGCATTCTCATTAACACCCTCGGCTATAAGTTCGTTATATTTATCTTCCATCATTTGAAGAAGTTCATCCTTTGCCCTTTTAACCTCAGGAGTATTAGGCATATTAGCAAACATTGTCTCTAAATAATTTCTAATAGTTTCCATATTATCACTCTCCCCTTATAAATTTCTGAATTACTTCTTTCGTAATCTCCCACTCTTCACATTTGGTTTTGTAGTATTCTTTGCCTCTGTCGGTAATCCTATAATAAGTTCGTTTCTTACCATTACCACTTGAATCCGGCTCTGCAACAAATGACTCTATATATCCGTTTTTCTCCATTCTGGTAAATGCGGAATAAAGGGTTGTCTCTTTAATAACATATTTCTCATCTGATATCCCCTTAATCTTCTTGGATATTTCGTACCCATAAGAAGGCGCTTCCATCAGAATGTAGAGGATAATCGTATCATTGTAGCCGCGAATTACATCACTGCTTATCTGACTCATAACTACCTCCTGTAATTTTACTCTGTCTATCGTACTACGACTGTCGTACTATATCTGATGTAGTAAATATACTACGACTGACGGAGTATGTCAAGGACTTTTTTAACTCTTGTTGTGATGTACTTTTTCAGCTCTTGTTGTGATGC
>DFLF01000011.1:0-69771 GCA_002373675.1 Pseudobutyrivibrio sp. UBA3626 | reverse complement strand
CACTTTTTCAGCTCTTGTTGTGATGTTAGGGCATGGCACGGCTGTTGTCAGCTAACAATTTGGATGAATCGCGGGTTTTATTAGCCATTGTCGCGGTGTCAGGGCGTGGTACGGCTGTTATCGGCTAACAATTGGGATGATTTGGGGCTTTTGTTAGCCGTTGTCGCAGTGTTAGGGCGTGGCACGGCTGTTGTCGGCTAACAATTTGGATGAATCGCGGCTGTTATTAGCCATTGTCGCAGTGTCAGGGCATGGTATGACTGTTGTCGGCTAACAATTTGACTAATTCGCGGCTTTTATTAGCCGTTAACACGTGACTAAAGCGTGGCACGGCTGTTGTCGGCTAACAATTGGGTTGATTCGCGGCTTTTATTAGCCGTTGACACGTGACTAGAGCGTGGCACGACTGTTGTCGGCTAACAATTTGACTGATTCGCGGCTTTTATTAGCTATTGTCGCAGTGTCGGGGCGTAGTATGACTGTTGTCGGCTAACAATTGGGATGATTCGCGGCTTTTATTAGCCGTTGATACGTGACTAGGGCGTGGCACGGCTGTTGTCAGCTAACAATTGGGATGATTCTGGGCTTTTATTATCCGTTAACACGTGACTAGGGCGTGGTATGGCTGTTGTCGGCTAACAATTTAGCTGAGTCGCGGCTTTTATTAGCCGTTGATACAAAGCTAAGAAATGTCACTCCTTCCTTATCACGCAAGAGATGGGACTTACATTTGCATTTTCAAAAGCAAAAACCACGATTTTTCAAGGGGGTATAGAATTACAAATAAGTTTATATCAATAAAAGCAGGCAAATGCCTGCTTTGACAGAGAAGTATTATTTTAATCTTTTTTACAAATTATTTCATAAAAGACTTTATAGGATTGTTTTCCTTTGCTAAATCCTTCAGCATCTCTAAATTTTGTTTCATATAATCTTCTAATGCATTTTTTTCTTCCTCAGAAAAACCTGTATTAGAATTGATAATACATTTAGGTATCTCACCCTCCGCTCGCCTTACACTATCAGAGAATGTTACGTATGCAAGTTTTTCTCCATTTTTATTACAAATAGGTGATACCTGCATTTGCAATTCATCGTTATTATTCATTTATATTACCTCTACATACTTGAGCTTGACTAAAGTATTCTAATGACTCAAATGTGACACATAAATACGAGACTGCGAAAAATCCTCAGAATTATATATAACAACAATCTCATCACCTTTAGCTATAGTTACATGCATTTGGTTACTATTCTCTGCAAGGCCAAAAATAAAGCCAAAAACTTTACGTATATGTTTGCCTATAATACGAGTAGAGTACAATGCATCCATTTTTCTTGTCTCTTCATCGTCTAAGTATTTACTACAATATGTGTTAATCATTAATCGTTCATCAACCGTATCTGTTCCATTATATTGTACTCCATTCACTTCATAAGTATAGGAATATGTAGCAGTTCTAGTATAATCACTCCCAGTCTTGTAATCTACATAATCAACAAATTCCTTTTTACTAGTGAATTTTCTTTTTGTTACTACTCCTTTAGTTGCAGAATTTCTTCCGTTGATTAGATTATAATTTACAGTAATCGGTGCTCTCTTGAATGCAACATAATACAATAAAGCAATTATACCTACTAGTGTAGCAATTATTATTATAATTGCTAAAATCACTTTAAGAATCATTTTTCCCTCCTAAGATTCCATTTTTTCTTTAAAAAGTATTATAACACATATAGACGTAAGCACTATATCAAACTCCATATGTACCCTTATCTATACTGGTTCGCATATTCCATCTTTCTAAACCTACTAGGTCATTCTGTAGAAACAACTATAAAAATGGATACCTCAAAAAATCATTAAAAGAAAAATGGAAAAGCCAAAAATCGCATAAGCAAAGGCTTTTCCACTACTTCTTCCATACAGGAGACGGAACCCACACGATGTTGCCGCCGCCAGAGTACAAGTCAATATTAATAATCTACTGAGCCACTTTAGGAGCTGCTAACTCCCTTACTTTATCCAGTGCCAAACTTGTATATTCAGCAATTTTTTCTAGTGATAGCTTGCCATCTTTTATCATAGTCATAGCATTTTCAATTCGATCTTTCTCAACAGCTTCATTTCTCATATCTTCCATAGCCTTACACATAGCCTTCACTCCTTCCTCATCCTCTTTGAAGTACCTTACTTTATCAGCCAGCATTTTATAATTCATATCATCCGGACTAGTACACATAAAATCATGCATTAGTCTACCTAGTTCTGTGGTTCCATCCTTATTAGCACCATTTACATAAATAATATGCTCACCATCATCAAACGGCTTGCCAATATTAACAATCTGTCTTTCTACAATATATATCGGTTCATTCTCACCTATTACATCATTTTCTGTGATAAATATAATATATGTCTCAGGTAATTTTGCAAAATCCTCATTAGGCTTTAATGTATGTGCATCTAAGATACTAGAGTGATATCTAGCTCTTTTGAAGCCAGCACCTTTGTCAGCTCTTTGAATCTCTATATCATATTCTTTACCTTCGGAATCTAACGCATCAATATCAAGCCATATATCTCTACCGAGAAGATTCTTCATAACTTGTTGTGTATGAACATTCACAACTTTAATATCTGATTTTCCTAGGATTATTCTTAAAATCAATTCTGTACCTTCAATATTACCATCAAAGCATGCATTCATGAAGTCATCATCAATTAGGCGTAGCCCTCTAATCCTCTGTAAATCTTCTTCGTGTTGTTTATTGTAGTTCATTAAAATACTCCCCTCTCTTGTCTATAATAGTATCATAGAATCATATTTTTATAAAGTTGTATTGTCACCTATAAAAAGACACAATTCAGGAGATGGAACCCACATGGGTTCTTTCTCCTCCGGTGTGGGTAAGAGCTAGGGAACATATCACTCCGGCCTTCAAATTATACTATTCTTACAATAAAAAAAGAGCCAGGGAATGATATCTGTCTATATCTTATTATTAAATGTTAATTTATTACAGATGTTATATTTCCGTTTTCATCACGCCATGTAAGTCTAACTCCTTCTTCACGCCATTGTTCTAGAAGTGCTTTAGCCTCAGCATCCTTTTGTTGTTCTTCTGATGTAAGCTGTCTTCTATTATCTGCATACTCTGTTTTTTCTTCATTAGAACTGTTTTCATTGTTTACAGAACTCTCATTATTTACAACTTTTTCATTATTGCTAGTATTACCCTTTTTACTACTAGAACTAGAATTACCGCTCTTTTTACTAGCAGCTTGTTCTGCTTCTGCCTGAGCTCTTGCCTGTGCTTCCTGTTCCTTATTGGCTACATATTCATTTAACTTGGTCTGCATTGTAAGCACATTTTGGAATGCACTAAAGTATTCACCCTTATTATAGGCTTCATTAAACTGGTTTACCAATCCGTTCCATTCATTGTTGAATTCATCTGAATAATAGCCTTCTTCTGTATGAGAATCCTTTGAAGCTTGTACTGCATCTAACTGAGTCTTGGTCTCATTCTTATCATCTTCATTATGCTTTCTTACTGACTTTACGAAATCAGCTAATTCTGTCTTTTCTTCATCAGACATCTTCTTAGTCTTAACTTTATCCTCAAAAGCCTTAACCTTGTCTAGTTCAGTTTGACGAGCCTGCTTTGCAACATCATTTTCTGCATAATATACATAATTCATAGACTGAATCATCTTAGTACAATCATCTAGATTCTGTTGTAATGCTTCATATTCCTTATTAGTATTATAAGCCTGTACACCTAGTACAGTACCTACCGTACCACCGATTACCACTATTGCGGCTATAATGCCAATTATTATCTTTTTGTTTTTGTTCATGATTTTCTCCATTTCTTTGTTCTATGACATAACTTCCCAGAACATTGTACTACGATTTTATAAGTGCGTCAACGCACACTATCTAAATGCAAGTTATTTTGAAGCATTTGTTGCCCTATAATTAACAAAAAAGGAGAATAAATCTGTGGTACAACTACGCATAGAAGAAATTCTACAAGAACAAGGCAAAAGTAAATATTGGCTTAATCAAAAAATGGGAAACATGTGTTATCGAAACTTTAACAATATCATCAACAATAACACTACATCCATCAGATTCGAAACACTTGACCGCCTATCTAAGGCATTGAATGTTCCTGTTGGAGACCTTTTCCAAGAGATACCTGACCATACAGAGACAGAGTTTAATTAAAACTGCCTATTATGATGTTTCATCCCCTCCATATACATCGGAGGGGATTAATTTTTAATCGTTGATGTCAGAGTAATCTATTTTGCCATGATACAGGATTATTACTGTTGCGCCTATAAACTTTGCATATCACATTGTCACAAATGTTAATGGCTTTTCGTTCTTGTCGTCATCAATGATTATTGCTTCTGTCGCACCATATGTTTTCCCACTTTCTTGCCTCTTCCGTTTTGTGAAGAATATACATTAGATAATACTGGCATTTAATGGATATTATTTTTATTCCTGATAATTAAAATAGTTTTGTAACAAACTGCTATCATATTTCTATCAAAGAGATTTTGTTAGAAATAGGAGCAGAATATATGGCTAATACAAATATTGGTTTTGAACATTTTAAAAATTCATCAAAAGATAAGGAACTCCAAGATATCCAAAATCAGCTCTACCACTTGTCACACTTTATCAATCATGATACGATAGGCAATATTGACGCTGTCAAGGAGGAATTGACTAAGAAAGAATATGAATTAAAAAAGAAAAACGGATGAGCGTGTCGAAAAAAAGAGACTAAAGAAGCTATCCCTAACCTCTTTAGTCTTCTTATTGATACAGGAGATGGGACTTGAACCCACACGATGTCGCCACCGCCAGATTTTGAGTCTGGTGCGTCTACCAATTCCGCCACTCCTGCATATGAAGCTATTCGGCGTAGCCGAGTGGCTTCACGCAACCGCCCTTCGGCGAAGCCGAAACAATAATGGGCGTGTTGCTCATTATGAATTATCATATAATTGCATAGTCCTTACAAACAAATGACATTTTATCACATCAATTAGTTCATTTCAACTAAAAAAACTCACTCACCCCTCAATCCATAGCATATACATTAAATTTCATAAACTACAGCCTATATCTGCTTGAACGCATTGGTCTGTCTATATCACCTTAAACGCATTCGTCTGTCTCTCCCACAATTTCGCATATTCACCGTCTTTACTTATAAGATCATCATGCGTTCCGCTTTCTGTTATCTTACCATCCTTAAGTACGACTATTCTGTCAAGGCTTGCAACAGTTGATAACCTGTGCGCAATAACAATTGACGTTCTATCCTTCATAAGATTGGCAAGTGCCTCTTGTATCAGCCTCTCACTCTCTGAATCAAGAGCACTTGTAGCTTCATCAAGCACAAGAATAGGCGCGTCAGTAAGAATTGCTCTTGCAATGGCAACACGTTGCTTCTGACCTCCGGAAAGCTTAACTCCCCTCTCACCTGTAACCGTATCAAATCCTTTAGGAAGCTTCTGTATAAAATTATAGGCATTAGCTTCCTTTGCCGCCTTAATAATCTCGTCCATTGATGCATCGGGTCTTCCGTATGATATATTCTCAGCTATAGTCCTATGGAAAAGCAGCGGTTCCTGAGGCACATACGCAATCTGCTTGCGAAGTGACACTTGCGTAACCTTGGATATATCCTGTCCATCTATTCGGATAGCACCCTCTTGTATATCTGCAAGTCGAAGCAAAAGCTTAGTCAGTGTTGTCTTTCCAGAACCGGACTCTCCCACAAGCCCTACTCTCTCCCCTCCATGTATTGTCATAGAGAAGTCATTAAAGACATTGTCACCCCATCGCTTATTCCCTTCGTCTTCACCGGACTTAGAAGTACTGTCAGAGTATACTTCGTCTTCACCTGTCTCAGAAGTACTGTCAGAGTATGCCTCATCATCGAGTACCTCACCGTCTTCAGTTACTCCATCAGTATAGTAAAACACCAGATTCTCAAAAGCAATCTCACCGTCCGTAACCTTTAACTCTACAGCATCATCAGCATCATCCACAAGAAGAGGCTCATCAAGATTAACCGTCATCTCACTTGCATCACCAAATGCTCTGTTAATAGTAATCATATTGGAATTAAGCATGTTGAATCTAAGTGTCAGATTATGGGTATATGAGAATATCATAACCAATGTTCCGGCGCTGATTCCATACCATGCATTTCCGCCTGCAACAAACACAGTCTGCACAACCATAATAACAACTATAATTCCTGCTGCAACAGAAGCGCTCAGAAGCGTTGCGTGCATCCTCTTAGAATCAGCCGCTCTTACTTCCTTATTAACCCGTGTAAAATGTTCTTTCTCAAAGCTCTCTCTTCCTGAAGTCTTAACTGCCATAATATTGGTAATAGCATCTGAAAGCACACCCGATAAAGTATTCTGCGCCTTCGCAGCCTCATTATTAAGGGGAAGAGAACGCCTAAACAATCTCCATACCACAACAACATATATCACAAGAATAATTGACAGAATCACAACATATACAGGAACAAGGGGTGCCAGCAGCACAATTGTAAGTACAGTAGCAGACACAAGGGGTACAATGGCATACATGAACAGATTAATAAGCTGGGCAAATGCTCCTGTAAACTTACTGGTCTGACTAACAAGTGAACCTCCAAATCTGCTATTATGAAATGTCATACTCTGATTAGAGAGTCTGTCGAACACAAGGGTAGACAAGTCGTAATACACAAGTATCTCAAGCTTCCACACGCTGTAGTCTTGAAGCTTAGAACATATCTGCCCTATAACATTTGCCCCTACCAGCATAAGAATGTCCGGCAAAAAATATAGAATTACATTATCTGCGCTTACCGTAGCACTGCTTACCTTATCAATTATGTTAGATACAGCGATTGCATTAAGAAATGTAAGACAATAAGTATAGCCAAACGAAGCAGCTATGCCCAATATAAAGAAAGGCCAGTGTTTCATTACTGCCCTTCCATAATAATATAAAGTTCTTCCAACTGTATTCTTCTTCATATCAAATACCAAATTTCTCTAGGTGCATGTCCCATAATTCGTACACCTCGTAAAAGTCGCAAACCTCTTCCGAGCACCTATGTCAACTATCTAACATAGGTTATCAATTATGCCAAGCCCCTTAAATGTCGCAAAGTAATCCTTAGGTGTCTCAGCATTACGGATTAGCTTATAAGAGCCATCTTCCTTAAGAAGTACTTCTGCCGACTTAAGCTTACCGTTATAGTTATATCCCATGGTAAATCCGTGCGCTCCCGTATCATGGATAAATAATATATCACCCATATCAATCTTAGGAAGCTTTCTATCTATTGCGAATTTGTCATTATTCTCACATAACGAACCTGTTACATCATATGTATTAGTAAGTGGTGCATCTTCCTTGCCGAGTACCGTAATATGATGATAAGCACCATACATTGCAGGTCTCATAAGATTAACTGCGCAGGCATCAACACCTATGTATTCTTTGTAAGTGTGCTTCTCGTGAATTGCTGTTGTAACAAGTCCACCATAAGGTCCCATCATGAATCTTCCCATTTCTGTATAGATAGCCACATTTCCCATACCGGCAGGAACAAGCACTTCGTCATATACCTTATGTACGCCTTCTCCAATAACAAGGATGTCGTTAGGATCTTTATCAGGCTCATAAGGAATACCAACTCCACCTGATAGATTAATGAAGTCAAGCTGCACCCCGGTCTCTTCTCTAATCTCAAGAGCAAGCTCGAACAATGTCTTAGCAAGTGTAGGATAGTAATCATTGGTTACAGTATTACTTACAAGGAAAGAATGTAGTCCGAATCTCTCAACACCCTTAGACTTAAGAATCTTATATCCTTCGATTAACTGTTCCTTGGTAAATCCGTACTTGGCATCACCAGGATTATCCATAATTCCGTTGGATACCGAGTATACTCCACCCGGATTGTACCTTAAGCTCATTGTCTTTGGAATATATCCAATAGTATCCTCTAGAAACTGAATATGCGTAAAATCGTCCAAGTTGATTGTTGCACCAACTTCCGCTGCGTACTTAAATTCCTCAGCCGGTGTATCATTAGATGAGAACATTATCATGTCTCCCTTAACACCCAGCTCATTAGAAAGCATAAGCTCAGTTAGAGACGAACAATCCAGTCCACAACCATATTCCCTAAGAATATTAATTAGAAACGGATTGCAATTAGCTTTTACAGCGTAATACTCTCTAAATCCTTCATTCCACGAAAATGCCTTATTTACTTTAGCTGCATTCTCCCGAATCCCCTTCTCATCGTAAATGTGAAAAGGTGTAGGAATCTCTTTTGCTATTTCTCTTACTTTTTCTTCTGTCACAAAACATTTCTTTGCCATAATAAACTCCTTATGTATTAGTAATCTTTTCTTTGTATAGTATTATATTAAGCATCTCGTTTCTTGTGAAAAACCAGCTTATTATAACATATTTATGCGAATTTATACAGAATAATCATATTATCAGGATATGCAACATATTTTAATCTGTGAAGCCCACCACAATATTCTGTGAAATGGCCATTATCTATAAAATATTCCTTCATCTCATTATAAGCCTCTATGTTACCACATTTTATAGAAATGTCCTCGCCTTTGACGTAACCGTTATGTATTATCATTCCCATTTTTTCTCTCTGGAATGTGTCGAAATATAAACCTTCCTGATAGAAATAATTATCATTAATTGAATGACAGTCAGGCATTGGGAAAACTGCCTGAACCTCATGAGTTCTATTCATTTCCTGAGAAGTGACATTTAACATATTATAAGACACTTTATTAGCATCAGAATATTCGCCGTAATTTGCATTTCCCCAGGTGATATCCATTAGATAGTACTCATTATCAAGCCTTACACAATTCCATGCATGAAGACCGGTTTCAGTTGCACCTGGCACTACAAAACTTTGAATACCAAGCTTGCTAAAAAGATATGTGGCAGCATTAGAGTAGCCTTGACACACGGTCTGACCATTAATAAATACGCTTATGATGTTCTGATTATCCGGTGCATTTGCTACATAATCAACTCTATTAATAAGGGTTTCATATACCCACTTTGACTTCTCATAATCACTTGCATTTCCCGGAATCTCAGAAAGCCAGGAATTGACTACCGCATCTATCCTCTCTTGCATAGCGTCTCTATCGCTCTTCTTCATGGTATAATTAGGTGAAACCTTAAATCCACTCTCGCCAATTAACCCTGTCTTGGTATAAGAATAACCATCAATATAGAATAATTCACCATGATCTGCCGCAATACACTCTGTTACGTCTGAGAGCACCTTATCATCTAATGTAGAAACCTTAATGGTGGATTCCATCTCAATTATCCCCTCATAAAGTTCATCATATACTTTCTTCGACGTCTCATCTAATGTATTATATACGTATTTGTCCTCACTATATGTTGACACAGACTCAGGTGCATCACTCGTTATGTCAAATGTTCCATCACCAAAAAAAGACAGGCAGCTTACTGGACCGCTGCAACCGCCTAGACACATAACAGATATTGCTATAATTACAATAAGAGATAATGCTTTTATTCTACTAAATCTATTTCTCATTTCTTCTTATCAACGTCCTTTAGAAACTCTTTCCACGCATCTTCATTATCCACAAAATATTTGGGGCAGGCTTTACCTGTAACATCATAATGTCTTATTACTGAATCAGAAGACAAACCGTATTTGTTACACAACCAGGCAACTAGTTTAACGAGACTATCATATGTCTTGGTCGTGAATTCGCCCGTCTCATCAGGATGACAGCACTCAATAGCAATTGTATCCGTGTTTCTAGAATTAGATGCATAACTTATCTCTTCTAATGGAATACATTGAATTATCTCACCGTCTAAACCAATAATATAATGACTGCTTGCCTTCGTCTTGTGTGTTAACATAAGATTCTGAAAATAATCTCTGTTATCTTTTGCACTGCTTCCAGGATTAGCCGTATAGTGTACAACTATACCATTAACCTTATTAAGGGCAATACCTGGTCTTGAATATGAATTAACCGTTAGTAAATCTTGTGTAACTTCTGGCCCCTCTCCGTCATTTCTACCTGTAAGATTACCTATTGCCGAAATCGAAACGGAAATTGTAGCAATTACACCAATTATTGCAAAAAATAACACAACTATTTGAAAAACGATTTTTAATATTCTCTGTCTTTGTTTCTTTCCATACGTCTTATTCTTGCTTTTACTTTTATTCTTAGTTCTTCCTTTATTTGCCATTAAATAGCCTCATAATATTACATTTCTCTAATATATTTTCTAAAAAGAAGAATCTGCCTAGGCTGAACTGATAATCCTTTGATACCTGCATCGAGAACCCATCTTAATGTCTCTTTATTGCTACTAAGATCACCACATAGTCCAATTGGAATCCCTGCATCGTCTCCTGCCTTAATGATATGTTTGATAATACGTTTCATAGCCACATCGCTATAATCACGCATATCAATATAAGAGTTCATTCTATCAACAGCATATAGAAATTGGGACAAGTCATTTGTACCTATACTAATAAAGTCAACCTTCGGTGCTATCATATCAGCAACCATTGCAGATGCAGGCGTCTCGATTACAACTCCTTGTTCTGGCTTCTTATAGTTTACCTTATCATGAATAAGTTCTGCCTCAACCTCTTTATTAACCTCATTAACCCAATCTATTTCTTCTGGAACACAAACCATAGGATACATAACTTTGACGTTATCCTCACCATAGTAAGCAGCCCTATACAGCGCACGAAGCTGAATCTTGAATAGCTCCTTGTTATTCATACTAAAGCGAATTCCCCTACTTCCCATTGATGGATTAATACAAGGAACATGTTCAAGATAAGGCGGTTGCTTATCTCCACCAATATCAACAGTACGAAATACTATGGTTTTGCCATCAACCTTTTCTATGGCTTCTTTGTATATTTCAAACTGCTCTTCTTCTGTTGGTAAAGTTTTAGAAGAAATAAATATGTATTCCGTTCTGAATAATCCCACACCTTCTGCATCATTTTTAAGTGCTTTATCTATTTCCTCAAGGGAAGAAACATTTGCATAAAGAATTATTCTCTCACCGCCATGTGTTAATGTATTATGGCCTTTGAGGCTTTCTAATTGTTCTTTCTCTAAAGCATCAATCCTTATGGCTTCTCTAATCTCTTCTATCTTCTCTTCTGTAGGAAGAACCACAAATTGACCTTTTGTTGCATACAAAGCACAATCCTGTCCATCCTCAACCTGACCTAGTGAATTGTCAGCATTTATTATAAGGGGAATATCGTATGTTCTTGCAAGAATGGCAAGATGCGAATTATAGGAACCCCTCTCTATAACAATTCCCTTTACCTTATCCCTTCCTATAGAGAAGAATTGACTTGGTGTCAAATCACGAGCAACGATAACACTTGGTTTATCCGGTTCTTTTATTGTTATCTCTTCTTCTTCAACACAAAGAATCAGTCTGTTGACAATATCCTCTAAATCTACGATTCGTGCCCTTAATCTAGAATTGTCCTGAATATTATCTACTACATCAATATACTTTTTACCAACTGTTTTGACAGCATATGCAGCACTTGCATTTTCATTTATTATCATTTTGACAACATCATTCTTAAATCGAACGTCATCAAGATACATAATATATGCTTCAAAAATGCTAGCCCCTATAGAGCCAGCATCATTACCAGATTGTTTAAGCAGTTCTTTAATTTGTTCTTTTGCTTTTTCTTTTGCAATCCAGAAACGCTGTATCTCAGCTCTGGGATTCTTCGTTGTCTTGTTTTTAACTTCTACCTCAGGGCTACTAACCACAAATACAGGTCCACGAGCAACCCCTTCACAAGCGCATTTTCCTTCTATTGTATACATAAACACCTCTATAAGTTGCTTGAAAAAATCTTCCCAACCTCTGTCTTAATATATGTTGTGTTATATGGACGAAGAAGATATCCTTTAGTCTCAAATTCCTTGCATGCAGATATTGTTCTATCATCATTATCATCTGCAACAAATAGAATTGGTATTCCAAAATCTGTCATTTCATTTATCTCATCTGCCGTCTCTTCTCCAGTCATAATAGGCATATCAAGGTCACAAATAATCAGGTCTGGTTTCTTCTTCTCTAAAATATAATTAATTGCATCACGCCCATTTCTAAAGGCAACAATCAGATACTGTTCTTCTAATATAAGCCCAAGAATATTAAGATGACTCATCTCGTCATCAATAAGCATAACAAGCTTCTTATTGGCATTTTCAACCATAATCTTACGCTTCTTCTCAAGGCTTTCTAAGCTTTCTCCAGACAGTTCTCTTGAATTAACAATAGTAAGAGAAAGGTTCCTCTTAAGAGTCAAATCAAGTGTCGAACCATTAAGAAGTCTTATAATCGGTCTAAGATTATTAAATCCTGAATTCTCTACAATAATACCTGCTCTTCCATCCGAAAGCGTAACTCCTGTTCCCTTAGGATACAGTGATACAAAATCAAGAAGTGCTTCAACCATCCTTTGATTAAAGAGAATACCACATCCACCCATCATATATTCTGCTGCTTCATATGGAGAATATGGTTTCTTATAAGGACGTTCTGATACAAGAGCATCATATACATCAGCCACGTGAAGTATCTTGGTAAAATCAGATTGCTTATCACCTCTTGTTCCATTAGGATAACCTGTCCCATCTTCATTCTCATGATGAGACAGAACTGCTTCTTTAACTTCATCTGCAATCTTCGGATCATCCTTTATAAGTTCATAAGAAAGCACAGGATGCTTTCTCATGAGATTATATTCTTCTTTAGTAAGTCTTCCTGGTTTATTAATAATATCTTCTGGAATCGAAAGTTTACCCAAATCATGAAGAAGGGCAGCTGTAACTAACATTTTGAGCGCATTCTCATCATAGTGTAGTCCTATTCCTATCACACATGAATATACAGCAACGTTTACAGAATGAGCATAAGTAAAGTTATCATATGTTCTAAGGTCAGTCATATCAATAGAGACCTTACCTTTAGATGCAATCTGCTCAACGATTCTTTTCGCAACCTTCTTGCATCCATCTATATCGCGAGATCTTACACATGATAATCCTTCAGCTCTAAGAGATGGTGATATAACTTCTTCAATGTCAATATCTGCTGACAAATCATCATTTATATATATACCGTGATATCCATATTCTTTTATCTTATCAATATCGTCTTGTGATAGTTCTGACTTTCCTGATACAATTACCTCTCCATAGTAATCATACAAACTACCAGTAGACACCATCCCTGGCTTAACCTCGTCTAACAATACATATCTCATAGAAGCTTCTCCTAAATATTTAGCCTAGTTGCTTTTGTCCTCTATGGCTGTTGCCCCTCTCATAGTTATAGAAGGTCCACCCTGATTATCAATGTATTCTTCCGTAATCTCAACAGCTCCTATATTTTCATCCTTCGGAATCTCATACATTATATCAAGCATAAATTCTTCAATAATCGCACGAAGTGCTCTGGCTCCAAGTTCTCTCTTCATAGCCTTTCTTGCAATTGCATGAAGCGCCCCATCTGTAAATGTCAATTTAACTTCATCAAGCGCAAGTAGCTTCTGATATTGCTTTAGAATTGCATTCTTAGGCTCCTTTAATATACGAACAAGCATATCCTCATCAAGAGACTGCGTAGAGAATAGAATTGGTAAACGTCCTATAAATTCAGGAATCATACCAAATTTCTTAAGATCCTCTGTCGTTGTCTTCATAAGAATATCTTTATCTTTATCATATTTATCTTTAAGTTCACCTGTAAATCCCATTGAACTTGTCTTATTAAGTCTCTCTTTAACAATATTATCAAGATCAGGAAATGCCCCACCACAGATAAAGAGAATATTCTTCGTATCAATGGTTGTCATAGGAACCATTGCATTCTTACTGCTTGCTCCAACCGGCACCTCAACCTCTGCACCTTCGAGAAGTTTCAACATTCCCTGCTGTACAGATTCTCCACTTACGTCTCTTTGATTAGCATTTTTCTTCTTGGCAAGCTTATCTATTTCATCAATAAATATGATTCCGCATTCTGCTTTCTCTACATCATTATCCGCAGCTGATAGAAGCTTAGATACTACAGACTCAATATCATCACCAATATATCCAGCCTCTGTGAGAGATGTGGCATCGGTAATAGCAAGTGGTACATCAAGCAGACGCGCCAGTGTCTTAACAAGATATGTCTTACCTGAACCAGTAGGTCCAATCATAAGCATATTAGATTTCTCAATCTCAATTTCGTCCTCAGGGTCATTAGCCACTCTCTTGTAATGGTTATATACTGCAACAGACATTACTTTCTTGGCATAATCCTGTCCCACAACATATTCATCAAGCTTAGCTTTAATCTCATGAGGAGGAATAATGTTCTTAATATCAATTACAGGCTTATCTTCCTCTTCATTATTAGCATCGCCTTCTGCTTTAGCCTTTTCTTTGGTCTTATTCTTTTTCCTCTTAATCTTCTGAGAATTAGGCATACCAAAATCAGCAAGATTAATCATGCCAATATTAGGCATCTTGCTAAAATCAAATGCTCCTCCAGTATTCTCCTGAGTATTATTGAAATTATTCATAGAATCAAAAGTTCGTTGCATGCACTCATTACAAATACACACTCCACTTCCGATATTAATCATAGGACCCGTTGTACTCTCTGTTCTATGACAGATAAAGCAGATATTCTCATATTCGCTTTCCTTTTTGTCATCCTTTTTGTCTGATTCTTTATTCTCAGACTTCACATCAGAAGCATCAGACTCTACAATTGTTGTATCAACAACGTCATCTCCAGACTCGTCCACTTCTCTAAAATCATTATTAGACATACTTAAACCCTTTCTCGTCTTATTTCTTATTCGAGTATTTTATCGAGATAATTAAATATCTCTTCGTAATATTCTTCTCTTATATCCTGTGTCGCATTGAATAATTCGTGTTTGCTTTCCGGAAAAATCTTATATGTAGTATTATGCGTCAAATCCACGAATTTTCTGTGTCCTTCATTATCAACCAATCTGTCATTGCCTGCTTCAAGAAGCAAAACCTTAGTATCAATCTCAGGAGCATCCTTAAGACATCTTTTAGATGCCTTAACGCTTGCTGTCGCCCATGCAAATGTGCCGCCATAAGTAGTATACTCTGGCACAGTCAGTCTCTTATCAAATTGATAGTCATATCTGGCCTTAGACATGGAAGAACTCTTCTCCCACACATTTATTCCATCAAATCTCTTCTGACCACTGGCAAGTTTCTTCCCCTGGCCAAAGAATTTGCATATATTACCGATTAACAACACTTGCCAAGGCTTAAACTGCCCAAGTTTCATCATATGCATAGGTGATGAAAGGATGGCGCAATTAAAGTAATCCTTATACTTCTCAAGGAAAAGGGATGCAATACATCCCCCCATAGAATGTGCAAATAAAACATAGTTATTGGTCTTAGAATTCTTCCTTACAATTTGCTCCATATATTCATGAAAATCTTCTACATATTCCGAATAATCCTTAACATATACGTAGTCTAATTCTGGTACTGCCCTATCTGAGAATCCATATCCTCTATGCTCTACAAAGAACACAGAATATCCCATATTATAGAAAACATAGGCAAGTTCGTAATACTTAGGGAAGAACTCGCAATACCCATGACACATAACTACAGAAGCCTTCTCATCAGGATTAACAACATAATAATAAGCCAGCTTCGTACCATCGTAACTTGTAAAATGTCCTTTTACAAATTCCTTCTCAATCCACGGTTCAATCGTATTCTCAACCACTCCCCTAAAATCATCTTCTTTAATCATCAAAGATGCCATATCTTCTCTCATGCTTTATACTCCCTTACCTTCTCACAAGGAGACTCGCCCACTATAGTTCGTCTTCGACGAAAGGGCTCGCCGCAAGGTGGCTCGCCCACTATAGTTCGTCTTCGACGAAAGGGCTCGCCGTGCAGTCACTCTGCTTCGCAGAGTAACTGCTTAGTCCATATCCTCGAAAGCGTCTAAGCCTTTTTTAACTTCAATATTCTTGCTGTCACCGTGTTTTACAAATAGCATTGTTACAAATGCAAGACCCATAAATACGAATGCATATGGGAAAAATACATCATAAGATATATATCTTAGAAGTGCGCCACAAATAATTGGTGTTACAATCTGTGCTGCCATACTGAATGTATAATAGTATCCTGTAAACTTACCAACGTCACTTCCCTTACACATCTCAATAACCATAGGCAAACTATTTACATTAATGAATCCCCATCCTGCACCAACCAGTGCCAAAAGTACATAGAAGAAAATCTTCTCAGCCATCTGGAATTCACCTGAGAAAGAAAGTGTAAAGATAAATGCTGCAATAAAGCATACTGTCATAACTGCAACGCCAATAAGTATTGTCTTCTTTCTTCCTATTTTGCTGGCAATTAATCCTGAAGGTATGTAACATACAATTGCTCCTACTGTTGCAATTGTAAGGAATAGGTTAGCATCACCAAGTGCCATATCCCATTTTACAGATGCAAAAGTTGTAAACCATGTCTCTAAAGCATTATAAGCGATAAACCATAGTGCAACTGATACAAGAACAAAAACAAGACTCTTCTTAACATCTGCAGGAAGTTTTGCATTACCAGAACCATCATCAACAGTAAGATCCCATTCTGGATGTTCTGCTTCAATTGCCTTAACCTCATTAGATATTTTAACTTCATTAACAGTAATCATTACAATTAGCATTCCCACCAGCATAATACCAGCGACAATTGCAAATAGTAAGAAATAATCTACATGCTCAAGTCCTGCGACTCTCTTAGAATTATATAATACTGTGGAAATACCAAGATAAAGTACACCTCCGACAGCTCCCATCAGGTTAATAATAGCATTTCCCTGACTTCTAAGTGGCTTAGGTGTTACATCCGGCATTAGAGCTACAGCAGGTGAACGATAAGTTCCCATAGCGACTAACAATGCTCCAAGTATTCCTACAAACAAAATCTCTTTGCCAAGTGATGGGTTAGCAAAATAACTATTATCAACCAATGGTAGCATAAGCATTAGAATAACAGCTGCAATCGTTCCAAATAGAATAAATGGTTTTCTTCTACCCATTTTAGATTTACATTTATCAGAGATTCCTCCAAATAATGGAAGAAGGAATAGTGCTAACACATTATCCGCTGCCATAATAACACCGGTAATAGTCTCATTCATGTTAAATGTATTCTTTAGAATTAAAGGAATAATTCCATTATACATTTGCCAGAATGCGCAAATTGATAGAAACGCAAATCCCACTCTAATTGTTTGCCATGTCTTAAGTTTCATTTTCGTAATCCCCCCGAAAAAATTTAATAATAATTATAGATATAGTATTATAAACTATACTAGAATATTTTATCATTTATGATGTAAGATAGCAATATAAATGCGTAGTTCTTAGGACCTACTAAAGCAACTTATTATTGTTCACCTAGACATTTAAGCATATCTAAAGTACAATTTTCTTGCAGGTTCAAGAGATATGGTAAAACCATCTGAAACAAAAAAGAAGGATAATTAATCCTTCTTTTTTTTACACATTCTCTTTACTCTTATTTTATTAATAAAAATGCAGCTACCACCATACCTACAGCTAACAGAGATATTACAGCCGTATAAATGATACGCAACTTGCTATTATAAAACTTACCAGAATCAGCATCTTTTGCCTGGTTTATTTGAACACTAATATCTTTGCGGCGTTGATAAATTGTTTGCTCAGCATCTGATTCAGTTTTATTACTATCTGTATCTTTATCTTCGTTCTTTGTTACTATTCTCCCTACTATAAACCATAGTAAAAAGCCAAGGGCTAACGTACAAACAAAAACTATTATTATTATAATAGGATGACCACTAAGACCACTCATTATTCCTGACATAACATACCCCCCTTTTATTATTACTTAGTATTATAAACTATACTAGAATATTTTATCATTTATGATGTAAGATAGCAATATAAATGCGTAGTTCTTAGGATCTACTAAAGCAACTTATTATTGTTCACCTAGACATTTAAGCATATCTAAAGTACAATTTAAATGTTAAAGTACCAAAGACCTATACTCTCATGAAAATCGAGTCCCAGTCTTTTGCTGCTTCGACATTGTATTAGTATGACAGGAGGATACTGTATGTATATCCAATTAGACGGACAGATATTATATTATGAGAAAACTGGTGAAGGGAAACCGCTTATTATGCTTCATGGCAACAACGAAAGCCATGAAATATTCAATGAAGCAATAGAGGTTCTCTCTGATACATATACTGTATATGCAATTGATTCTCGTGGACAGGGAATGTCTGCTACCCCAAAGGAATTTCACTACATCGATATGGCTTATGATGTAATTAGATTTATTGAAACCCTTAAGATAGAGAAACCAATTCTATACGGATTTAGCGATGGTGGAATAATAGGACTACATGTAGCAAGACTTAACGGAGAATTGTTATCCAAGCTCATAATAAGCGGAGTCAATCTTTCGCCGAAAGGACTTAAAGGTTCTGCAATCTCAATGATAAAAAAAGAATATAAAAAAAGTGATTACAACCCTCTTATCGGGCTAATGCTTAAAGAACCCAACTTCTTTGACTTTGAATTAGAACAAATCGACGTACCCACATGTATTCTTGCAGGTTCAAAAGATATGGTTAAATCATCTGACACCAAGAAGTTAAACAAATATATTAAGGGTTCGACTATAAAGATACTTCCCGGTGAAACCCATAGTAGTTATGTTATCCATTCAACCAGAATCGCTGAGCTGATCATCGATTATGATAACTCATGAATAAATAGTTCATTCAGATTATGAGGTAGTAACATGAAACTAACAAATGAAATAATTGCTCCAACTATAAAGGAATTAAATAACTTTCTTAAAACTAACGAAATAGATAAAGAACGTCAGCTGATGCACTGTCTTCTCATTGAAGATTTAATGGGAGCATACTGTAGAGACGAAGGCGAAACTAATTTCACAATAAAGACAAAACGTAAATGGAACAAGGTTGATGTTGTTCTTAAAATCAAAGGCTCAAAATGTGATTATATAGAAAAAAATAAAGATTTCTTCAAATTCAGTAATATTGAAAAATTCGATAAATATCCTGTGTATAAATATGCAAATGGATATAATATATACATTTTCACATCAATAATTATACAAGACAACAAGCAAGCTCTTGACTTTGTAAAAAAACATCTTCTAAAAGAAAAAGCAGCACTTATCGGTGGTGTCGTACTTCGATTTGTTAATATGGCTCTAGCGGTTATTGAACCACTACTTTCAGCTGCAATAATTGTTGCTTATTCCGGTTCACAGATTGAAAAGATTATAATAATTGCTGCCCTTATTATGGGAAATGCGCTTCTATCAGCTTTCATTACATGGGCTGCTTCCCGTCTCTTAAGAAAATCTTTTGCAACTATGATTAAAGAGATTCAATACGAAACAACTAAGAATGTACTTAGAATCAAGACAGGCTATATGACAGACAAAGGCCACGGTGTGTTCACCCAAAGACTTACATCTGACACAGACCAGTTAGCAGACCATTTCGATGCTCTTCTTGCATCTTCCACCGAGATATTTCGTGTTATAAGTCTGCTAATTGCATTCCTCGTAATATCACCTGTAATGTTCGTATTTGAAGCAATTGTATTCGGCATATATTGTATTATTCAAATCGTTCAATCTAAGGTTCTTACTGACGAATCCAGAATTGTTAAGGCAACTGCCGAGACACAGGCTGGATTTGTAGGTGAAATGGTCAAAGGTCATCGTGACATTAAGCTTCTCCATAGTGAAGGAAGTTTTCTAAGAAATATCAAACTTAGCATTAATAACAATGTAGATGCCAATACAAATATGCGCTACAGATCAATGAAATACATTATGCTTCGAAGCTCATTCGTAGGTGTAACAGACTTTCTGTATATGGGAATCCTTGCCCTTCTTATGGTATTCTTCGGAATGCAGCCTGCAACTGCACTTACCCTCTTTAACTACAATGGCAGAGTATATACAAGTGCCAATGCCATAACCAGAATAACTGATACAATATACAATATACACTTATCAGCAGAGAGAATATATCAGCTTGTAGGTGGTAAAGACTATGGCAAAGAAGAATTCGGCTCAACACACCTGGACCATGTAACTGGAGATATCAAGATTCAATCTGTTTCCTTTGCCTATCAACGAATTGGAGAGCGTTCAGTTCCAGTTCTTAATGATGTAAGTCTTCATATACATCCTGGTGAAAGTGTTGCATTTGTCGGAGAAAGTGGATGTGGCAAGAGTACTCTATTGTCTCTGATTACTAAACTATATGAGCCAGACTCCGGTTCAATTCTAATTGACGATACCGATATAAGGCAGTTAGATCAGGACTCTATCAGAAGCAATATTGCTATGGTAAGCCAGACTCCTTATATATTCAACATGAGCATAAGAGATAACCTTTCAATCGTTAAGCACGATGTTACTGAAGAAGAGATAATAAGGGTGTGTAAATTAGCCTGCATTCATGATGACATCAAGGTTCTCCCCAAGGGATATGATACAGTTGTAGGGGAAGGAGGCGTGACGCTATCAGGAGGTCAGAGGCAAAGACTTGCACTTGCCAGAAGTATGCTTAAAGATTTCCCTATTCTAATGCTAGACGAAGCAACCTCAGCTCTTGACAACATGACGCAAGCCAAAGTACAATCCGCTATTGAGAATCTACGTGGAAAACAGACTCTTATAATGATAGCCCACAGATTATCAACGGTTATAAATTGCGATAAATTGTTCTTAATGTCTAATGGAAAAGTTATAGCAGAAGGCTCACATGAAGAGCTTCTTAAGACTTCAAAAGAATACAGAAAACTATATCAGGACGGATAATCATATCACAATATACAAGAAATACCTTAGTGCTATGCACTAAGGTATTGTTACTTTACTATAGTCTCTATGTAGTCCAAATCTATAATTATATATTGGAATATCCTGTGAATAGTTGGAACAAAATTCATCCTTTAACCGAAGCTTTTCATCAATACAATCTTTTTGACCTTCAAGTATATTATTATATTCTTCTATATCAATTTTACCTGCTTCAAGTAAACAACTTAGCCTTATATCCCTTATTCTTACAAATGCATCAGGATAAGTAACCGGATTACCCTTAGTCGGTGCAGAAAGCATACACGTTATCAAGAACATCTGATTATTACTCAAATCTTCTAATCCAGTATTAAAGTAGAATAAAGCGGCGTGGCTTACTCCATATAATCCCATTCCGAAATAAGATGTATTAATATACAAAGACAGGATGTCATCCTTCCTCAAACGCTTCTCCATATATAATGCAATGACTAATTCAGCAAGCTTCCTTGAATAACTCTTCTTAAAACTAAGGTACAGATTCTTCGCAACCTGTTGTGAAATAGTGCTTCCACCATACATCATCTTCTTAGCATGAAGATTCCTATTAAATGCTCTCTTTATTGCCGATATATCATAGCCCTTATGCTTATAAAAGTTCTCATCTTCCATCTGGACAATATAATGTATAAGTTTCTTTGGAATCATATCAATTCCGGCATAATCTTCTTCCTTAGATATCTCATTATACAAAGCCTCTATAGGATGCTTCCTAACCAGTGTCAGCCCATAAATGACGACACCTGATATATATCCTATGAAGATTATGACGAGAATTAACAACACTATTAATACATACATACTATTTTGAAGCGATTACATCTTTCATATCGTATAGTCCAGGTCCTTTACCAGCTAAGAATTTAGCGGCTTCAACTGCTCCTTTGGCAAATACCGACTTTGAATATGCTGAATGTGAAAATGTAATTACTTCATCAGTTCCTGCAAATATTACATCATGATCACCTACAATTGTTCCGCCACGAACAGCACTAATTCCTATTTCTTTATTACTTCTCTTCTCTCTCTTAGTGCTTCTGTCATATACATATTCAAATGAGTTATCATATTCTTCATTAATTGAATCAGCAAGAGCAAGTGCTGTGCCTGAAGGAGCATCAATCTTCTGATTATGGTGCTTCTCAATAATCTCAATATCATATCCAGCTTCTACAAATACATTAGCCGCCTTCTTAAGTAAATCCATTAATGTATTAATACCAAGCGACATATTAGCAGACTTAAGGAGTGCAACCTTAGAACTTGCATTCTTAATATTCTCAATCTGTTCATCACTAAGTCCTGTTGTGCAAAGTACCGCAGGAATCTGATTGTTGACACAATAATCAACAAGTGCGTCTTCTGCCTTAGCACTGGCAAAATCAATAATTACATCTGCCTTAACATCGCATTTTTCAATAGATGAAAAAACAGGATAATCGTTAGGTACACCATCAAAAGGATCTATTCCTGCTACGATTTCAATATTATCGTCTTTACTGCATATATCAGTAATAACTCTTCCCATATGGCCATTACAGCCATGCATTATTGCTTTAATCATAATCATTAAACTCCTTAATAGAATACGCAATATGTGACAAAGTGTTCGTTCTCCTCATGAAGAAAATCGTCGAATCGAACACTTTGCTCCCATATTGCTTAATATCATTCATCAATATTCTTACAGCAATCCATATGCCTTCATAGCCTGCTCTAACACCTTAGCATTCTCGTCAGACATCTCACATAGAGGCGGGCGAAGTGGTCCAACATTTTTGCCCATAAGATTAAGCGCCTTCTTAACTGGAATTGGATTAACCTCTGAGAATAAAGCATCAATAAGTGGTAATGCCTCAAATTGTGTCTTAAGAGCCTCATCGCATTTTCCATTCAAGTAGTTAGCCACCATATCATGTGTCTTCTTAGGTGCCACATTAGCAATAACTGATATTACACCAATTGCTCCTATTGACATAAGGGGAACAACAAGTCCGTCTTCTCCAGAATACAGTTCTAAATTACCATCGCAGAGAGCCATTGTCTTAGAAGCCTGTGCCATATTACCTGTGGCCTCCTTAAGACCTACAATATTAGATTTGGTCTTAACAAGTTCTGCTACTGTCTCTGGTGCTATGTTAGTTCCTGTTCTACTTGGCACGTTATATAGGATAATAGGAAGTTTGGTCTCATCAGCTATCATACTGTAATGATTAATAAGGCCTGCCTGTGTTGCTTTATTATAATAAGGCGTAACAATAAGAGCTGCATCTGCTCCGTCCTCTTCTGCTTCCTTTGCATGGCGAATAGCAATCTTGGTATTGTTAGAACCTGTTCCGGCAACAACTGGTATTCTTCCTTTAGCAAACTCTACGCACGACTTAATAGTATTACGATGCTCCTCCATTGAAAGAGTAGCGCTTTCGCCTGTCGTACCACAGATAATAATAGCATCTGTTCCATTATCAATATGAAAATTAACAAGCTCTTCTAATTTGTCGTAATTTACCTCTAAGTTATCTTTCATTGGTGTAACAATAGCAACACCTGAGCCTTTGAATATAGCCATAATCTTTCCTCCTATTATCTATTAATCATTTCTCTTTATTAATTACATATACTGTATCACATGCATCTTTAATTTCTTGTGTAATATTAATCCCAGTAAGAATTACATCTGCAAACAGAGACTTACTTCTAACCACATCAAGAACCTCTTCTTCCGTAGCCATTTTCTCTTCAACAATTCCAAGAACCTCATCAAGAACAAGCAGGTCACATTCGCCTGTGGTAAGTGCTTTCTTAGCGAAATTAAGAGCGTTAATATAATTCTTGCGCTCTTCTTCTTTCTCTAATGCTGTCATTTCATCAAAAGAACCTACAGACTGTTCAAATCTAAAAATCTTAATCTCTGGTTCAAGTTTATCAAGGAAATCATTACTAAGCTGACCCTTCATGAACTGAATAACATACACTTGTTTTCCTTCGCCAGCAGCCTTTATTCCATTACCTAAAGCAGCACTCGTTTTGCCAATTCCATCTCCGCAATATGCCACCACTCTGCCTTTATCCATAGATTCCTCCCTCTAGCCATAGCACAGTCTAAATTATATAACATATTTAATAATTTTACAATATTACTGCCTTTAGAGCCTATCTTTTTTACCATTTTTTACATTGTAATTCAACCGCTAAATCTATATAATTGCTAAAGTGTGTTATTTAGCATTATTTAGTGTTCATGAGAAAAATCTGCACGCTCATAAAAAGTATTAGGAGAACAGATAGATATGATTAAAACAAGAGACGACATAAGAAATGTTGCTATTATCGCCCATGTTGACCATGGTAAGACAACCTTGGTAGACGAACTTCTTAAGCAAAGTGGTGTATTTAGAAAAGGTCAGGAAGTCGAAGAAAGAATAATGGATTCTAACGATATAGAGAAAGAGCGTGGAATTACTATTCTTTCTAAAAATACAGCTGTCCATTACAATGACACGAAAATCAATATCATTGACACCCCGGGCCATGCTGATTTCGGTGGTGAGGTTGAACGTGTACTTAAGATGGTAAATGGTGTTATCCTCGTTGTAGATGCATTTGAAGGAGCAATGCCACAGACCAAATTCGTTCTAATGAAAGCATTAGAGCTTGACCTTCCAGTAATCTGTTGTGTCAATAAAATCGACAGACCAGAGGCAAGACCTGATGAAGTTATAGACGAAGTATTAGAGCTTCTTATGGACTTAGATGCATCCGATGAACAATTAGATCTACCTTTCATATATGCATCTGCCAAGCAGGGATTTGCAAGATACAATATAGATGATGACAACAATGACATGTGTCCTTTATTCGATACTATATTAAAATACATTCCTGCTCCGACAGGCGACCCTGATGCTCCAACCCAAGTACTAATCAGTACGATTGATTACAACGAATATGTTGGAAGAATCGGTATCGGCAAAGTCGACAACGGCTCTATTAAAGTTAACCAGGAAGCTGTTGTAGTAAATGCACATAACCCGGAGAAATGTGACAAAGTAAAAATCTCTAAATTATATGAGTTTGACGGCTTAAACAAAGTGGATGTTGAAAGTGCAGATATCGGGTCAATTGTTGCAATATCAGGAATCTCCGACATACAGATTGGTGATACCCTTTGCTCTGTAGATAACCCTTCGGCAATTGAGTTCCAGAAGATTTCCGAGCCTACAATATCCATGTATTTTATAGTTAATGATTCACCCTTTGCCGGACAAGAAGGCAAATATGTAACAAGCCGCCATATCCGAGACAGACTATTCAAAGAGCTTAATACAGACGTATCTCTTCGCGTGGAAGAGACAGACTCTCCTGACAGTTATAAAGTCTCAGGAAGAGGCGAACTTCATCTATCTGTACTTATTGAAAATATGCGACGTGAAGGATACGAATTTGCTGTATCCAAAGCAGAAGTATTATATAAAGAAGATGAGAACGGCAAGAAACTGGAGCCAATGGAAATCGCCTATATCGACGTACCAGATGAATTCACAGGTGCTGTAATAGAGAAGCTTTCATTAAGAAAGGGCGAGCTTCGAAATATGTCACAAATTGCAGGTGGTTATACGCGAATCGAATTTAAAATTCCATCACGTGGTCTCATTGGATATAGGGGTGATTTCCTTACTGATACAAAGGGCAATGGAATAATCAATACAATATTCGATGGATACGAACCCTACAAAGGCGATATCGAATACAGACAGCTTGGTTCTCTTATAGCATTCGAGACAGGTGAATCAGTTACGTACGGACTATTCTCCGCACAGGATAGAGGAAGCCTCTTTATTGGACCTGGCGAGAAAGTATACTCTGGAATGGTTATTGGTTCCTGTTCAAGAGCTGAAGATATTGAGATTAATGTATGTAAGAAGAAACACTTAACCAATACGCGTTCATCTTCTGCAGATGAAGCACTTACTCTTACACCACCAAGAATTCTGTCACTAGAACAAGCAATTGACTTTATTGATACAGACGAGCTTCTTGAAGTAACGCCAGAGTCTCTTAGAATCAGAAAACGTATTCTAGATCCTACTGAAAGAAAGAGAGCTTATATTAGAAACAAGTCCTAAGAAGACCTTATAATTTAATAATACATATAAAAAACAACCAATCCCGACAGAAGTCAGAATTGGTTGTTATTTTATTGGGAGATGTTATGAATAACCAATTATTTAAATACGATGATTGGTGATGAGAAGAATTGTGTTGTGCTATAATCCATTGTTAATGTAGCATTTCCACCCTTAACACCAGTTACATCATATCCACCCCATACGTCATCTCTTTGATAACTCTGGCAGTGTGCTGTGATAAATCTTCCAAAGTATCCACCATCTTCTCTGTTAAGACCAAATACCTGCCATAGAAGATGTGTAAATGTGTTAACACTTAGATAAGGTACTACGTCTGATGTATCACCAAGTCTCTGAACTTCACCTTCTCTGTTAACACCACAAAGAAGAGGAGAGCCAAATGTTACAACATTAACGATTTCATATCTGTCTTTGATTTCTGGGTCAGCTGAAATCTGTTGTGAAACCATACCACCAAGTGAGTGACCTGAGATAAGAATCTTAGATCCTTCAGGAATATTTGCAAGAATTACCTTCTTGATATTTCTTACATACATGTTATCCTGCTCAAATCCTGAGAATAAATCTGTAATAGCATTTGTTGTGCTATTAAGAGCTAATACATCAGTTCCAGATAAACCTACTACATAGATATCATCTTGTGTTGTCTCTGTAATAGTCTTCTTATTCCATAACCAACCCGTTGTATAAGAATTCTCTTTTGTTAATACAGCTTTAGATACTGAGATAGGTCCCTTGTCATTATGCCATGAGTATCCAAGATTAACGATTCTTGCAAGATCAGAAGCCTTATCGTATGTAACAGTATTTCTGTTAACTACATCGCCAATAATCTGTGAGAAGATTCTTTCATTGTAATCAGTAGATAATGCATATAAATTGAAGTCTTGAGCTAATCCTTCTTCAACTTCTGCTGTTACATTATCACCTTCTGTTGCTGCTTCTTCTGATACGTATACATTTCCTTGTAAGTCTACAGCTTCGTCAAGTTCTACACTTGCGTTATTCTTTGGAGCTGCTAAAGCATTTACCGGCATTGCTAATGTAAATGCCGAAACTGCCATTGTCAAACTAAGTGCTACTGCTAGAACTTTAGATTTTGTTCTCATTTTTTACTTTTCCCTCCTATTCAAAAAAACACCTAACACTCTCCTCGGAAACTCCCAATAACTTTCGAGGAACTACATTTTTTATGAGCCGATTATACCCCCGTAATTTTTCTTTGTAAACAACGAAATTGCTTGGAAATGCATATTTGTAGATATTGTATATTTTACCCCTTTTGGAAACTGCCATTTTTAGCGACGAAACTATCAAGCCGTGTAAAATCCCACTCACGAGATTATATTGTATCTAGATCCGTACATTTACGTGCTTTTTTGCACTTATTTCAGAACACTAAAAAAGCGCCACCAGGAAACTAGTAGCGCCCATTATTTCTCTATAAGTGTGGCATATTAACCGCAGCATCCACCACATCCTGCACCGCAACCAGAAGATGGATCGCAACATCCTCCTTCGTCATGGCTCCCACATGCCGAACAATTTGCACCTTGAATTTGTGCAACAAGCTTTCCACTAAGGAAATCTTCTACTGCATCGTCACATTTTCCTTCTATACTTGGAATAACAGAAACACTTATTTCCTGCAATCCGTCAATAGCACTTTGTCCAATACTATCGCATATAAGAACTGCCACATTGTAATCATCCATAAGCATGCAAGCTGCTTCGTGGCCGCCCTCGCCATAATTATTTACCACAGCACTATCAGTAATCTTACCATCTTCGATCTCATATAGTTTAAATTCTTTGGCATGTCCAAAGTGCTTACCAACATTACCATTATCATGAGTTACAGCAATAACCATTATAATCCTCCTTATAAATGTATTAGATGTCGCCATTCATATTGTATTATGAGGTCACTTCATTAGTGTTAACTACCCTTATACAGGTATATCTTCGCTAAGAATATGTAAGTAATTGAGGTTAAATTTTCTTCAGATGTTTGACGGTAATCGGTGCTCAATCTGGCTCAGCCAGTTCGCACCTAATCGTGCCGTCCTTGGCACGATTTTACCTCCTGACTCAATTACTAGCATATTCTAAGCTCGATATAATGTATAAGAGTAGTTAACACTAATGAAGTGACCCATTATAGAATAAACATTGGCGACATCAATTAATTATTTCTTAGGTATAAGTTTCTCTGCCCCTCCCATATATGGTTGTAATACCTTAGGGATATTGACAGAACCATCCTCATTAAGATTATTTTCGAGGAAAGCTATAAGCATTCTTGGTGGTGCAACAACCGTATTATTAAGAGTATGTGCAAAGTATTTCTTCTTGTCTGCGCCTTTTACTCTTATTTTAAGTCTTCTCGCCTGTGCATCACCCAAATTAGAGCATGAACCAACTTCAAAATACTTCTGCTGTCTCGGACTCCATGCTTCAACGTCACATGATTTAACTTTAAGATCAGCCAAATCACCTGAACAGCATTCTAATGTACGAACAGGGATATCAAGGCTTCTAAATAAATCTACTGTATTCTTCCATAGAACATCATAGTATTTCTTAGAATCTTCCGGCTTACATACAACAACCATTTCCTGCTTCTCGAATTGATGGATTCTGTATACACCACGCTCTTCAATACCATGAGCACCCTTTTCTTTTCTAAAGCAAGGAGAATAACTTGTAAGTTTATATGGAAGTTTCTCTTCCTCATTAAGAGTATCAATGAATTTACCAATCATTGAATGTTCAGATGTTCCAATAAGGTATAAATCCTCACCTTCAATCTTATACATCATAGCTTCCATCTCATCGAAACTCATAACGCCTGTCACAACATTTGAACGAATCATAAAAGGAGGAACACAATAAGTAAATCCTCTATCAATCATGAAATCTCTGGCGTAACTTATTACAGCAGAATGAAGTCTTGCAATATCACCCATCAGATAATAGAAACCGTTGCCCGCAACCTTGCCTGCGCTGTCTAAATCAATTCCATCGAATCTTGCCATAATATCTGTATGATATGGAATCTCAAAATCAGGAACGATAGGTTCACCGAACTTCTCAATCTCCACATTACAAGTATCATCCTTACCTATAGGAACAGACTCGTCAATGATATTAGGAATTCTCATCATTATGGAAGTAACTTTGTCAGAAAGTTCCTTCTCAATAGGCTCTAAGTTCTTAATCTTCTCCTTAATATCCGAAACTTCCTTCTTAACAGCCTCGGCTTCTTCCTTCTTGCCCTGTCCCATAAGAGCACCTATCTGCTTAGATATCTTATTCATCTTGGCACGAAGATTGTCAGCCTCACTTTGAGCCTCTCTAGACTTCTTATCAAGTTCTATTACTTCATCTACAAGAGAAAGCTTCTCATCCTGAAACTTCTTCTTAATATTCTCTTTGACAATATCAGGATTCTCCCTTAAGAATTTAATATCTATCATTATTATCTCCTATTATATATATTTCATAATATCCGCTTATGACAAAGGATATTTCCCTGTTAATTCTTCTACAATTGCCTTGGCCTTAGATACTCCTGCTTCTCCCTCTTTGATAACGATAGCAATAGCTTCTGCAACTCTATCAAAATCCTCTGCGTTAAGTCCACGACTTGTGGCAGCTGGTGTGCCAAGTCTGATTCCTGATGTAACAAATGGCGACTTAGGGTCATTTGGTATTGTATTCTTATTAGCAGTAATATGAGCTTCATCAAGAAGTGACTCGACCGCTTTTCCTGTGAGTTCAAAAGGTGTTAAATCCACAAGCATTAAGTGATTATCTGTACCGCCTGATACAATCTTAATGCCTCTATCCTGCAAACCTTTGCACAAAGCCTTGGCATTGTCATATACATTTTGCATATACTCCTTGAATTCAGGTTGTAATGCTTCTTTAAAGCAAACCGCCTTAGCAGCAATAACATGCATAAGCGGTCCACCCTGTATCCCTGGGAAAACAGCCTTATTAAAATTGTACTTTTCATTAGCCTCTGCGGTAGCCATAATCATACCACCACGTGGACCTCTAAGAGTCTTATGAGTCGTTGTTGTAACAATATCTGCGAAAGGTATTGGCGATTCATGAAGCCCTGCTGCAACAAGACCTGCAATATGAGCCATATCAACCATAAGAACAGCATCCACCTTATCTGCAATCTCTCTAAATCTCTTAAAGTCAATTGCTCTTGCATATGCAGAAGCTCCAGCAATTATCATTTTAGGTTTGCATTCTATTGCTATCTTTTCTAATTCATCATAATCAATAAAGCCCTCATCATTAACTCCATAAGGCACTATATTAAAATATGTTCCAGAGAAATTAACAGGCGAACCATGAGTAAGATGTCCACCATGGTCGAGATTCATTCCCATTACTGTATCACCAGGCTTTAATACAGCAAATTGTACTGCCATATTAGCCTGCGCACCTGAATGAGGCTGAACGTTTACGTATTCGCATCCAAACAACTCTTTTGCCCTGTCTCTTGCCAAATCTTCAACAATATCAACACATTCACAACCGCCATAGTATCTCTTGCCAGGATATCCTTCGGCATACTTATTGGTAAATATTGTTCCCATTGCAGACATAACAGCAGGACTTACCCAGTTCTCTGAAGCAATTAATTCAATATGACTTGACTGTCTCTCCTGTTCTGCGACTAAAGCTGCCGCAATTTCCGGATCAGTATTTTTTATATCTTCAAATGTATACATTCTTATTATTCCTCCTTAAACCATAATTCCATCATTTGTTTTCTTTGCATTTTTTATATCCTGTTTTTTACTCTTAGAAGACTTCTTACCAGCTGGCTTCTTCTTATTATTATTTGCACCCTTCTTACCCTTAATATGTACTTTCATCACATACCAAAGTTCTGTTGCAAGACAGATAGAAGAATATGTACCGACAACTACACCAAGTAGAAGAGGAATAGCAAATTCCTTAATTGTTGATACACCAAAGATTAGAAGCATAACAACCATAAGCGCTGTAGTAAACGACGTTGATATAGACCTTGTGAGAGTCTGTGTAATACTCTCATTACAAAGTTTCTTATAGTCTCCCGGTTCTTTCTTAATCATATTCTTCTCATTCTCACGAATTCTATCGAATATAACAATGGTATCATTAACAGAATAACCAATAACGGTAAGCATACATGCAATAAATGTTGATCCTACCGTAAGTCTTGCGAGGGCATAAAGTGTAAGTACGACTAATACATCATGAACAAGAGCTATAATTGCCGATGAAGCATAACGCAAATCCTTAAATCTAAACCAGATATATATAAGCATTGCTATTGCCGCAACTATAACAGCAATTAATGATTCAGTACGCATTTCCGAAGAAATCATTGAACTGATATTCTCTGAAGAAATGTCAGTTTCCTGAATTCCTTTGCTATCAAGCAGGGCTTTATTTAACGCTTCACGCTCTTCCAAATCAAGCGTTCTTGTCTTAATCACAACCTGATTAGCACCATCTACAAGCTGTGTCTGTATATCGTTATCTCCTGTAACAGAACTTACAAGAGGAACAATCTCATCGTCTACTTCTGCAAGTGTATACTCTTTATCAAGATTTACTGTTGTAGATGTACCACCTGAGAATTCAAGGCTGTAGTTAAGAGGCTTATTGCCCATTCCTGCATTTACACCCATTCCTATCAATCCTGCTGCTATAACAACTGCAGAAAGAATAAAGAATACTGTTTTCTTACCAATGAAATTAATTGGTTTTCTCTTCTTAGCCATTCCATAAAGTTTAGGACTGACAGCGCCAAATGCAACAAATACATTAAGAAGTATTCTTGTAACAACAAGTGCTGTAAACATTGATAGAACTACACCAATTGCAAGTGTTACAGCAAATCCCTTAACTGTACCTGAGCCAATAAAGTAAAGCACAGCTGCTGCAATGAGTGTCGTCACATTACCATCTAAGATAGCGGATAACGCCTTTTTAAATCCAGCCTTTACACAAGATGCTGCATCGTGACCTGCTGCCATTTCTTCTTTAATTCGAGCAAATATAATAACATTTGCATCAACAGCCATACCGACCGAAAGAATTATACCTGCAATACCTGGAAGCGTAAGTGTTATATCAAATGCCCATATAATGAATATCACAAGGGCTGTATAAAATACAAGTGCAAGACTTGATGCAAATCCGGGAAGTCTATACATTACAATCATAAATATGACTACTGCAATAAGACCTATAAGACCTGCCATAAGACTTGATGATAATGCATCAGAACCAAGCTGTGCACCTACAACCTGTGACTGAACTTCGCTTAGCTTAATATCAAGTCCACCAATTCTAATATATGAAGCTAACTTCTCTGCTTCTTCAATAGAAGACATTCCTTCAATAATACAATTACCATCTGTAATAGCTGCATTTACTTTAGGAACGCTTACAAATTCACCATCGTAATAAATTCCTATAGATTCTCCAGCCTGATATGCTTTAGTTGTTGCTTCTCCAAATGCCTTGGCACCCTCTTCATTTAATGTAATTGAAACAACAGGGTCCTTGGCATTAGTCTGCTGATTAGTATTGTAGCCTGATGTAGCGGAACTAACTTTAGAACCATTTAATACAATAGAACCTTCCTGTTCTAGCGTTGCAATGTCCTTATTAAGCTTATAACCACCGGTTGTTGAATCATAGCCATAGTTCTGTTCACCACTAGAATTAGTCTGGGCTATGAAATACAAATCACCAGGCGTTCCTAATTGTTCTAGAATTGCATTTGCATCAGTAACACCAGGAATCTCTACAGTAACACGCTTATCTCCTACCTGATAGACGCTTGCTTCTGTTGTCTGAGAACTTCCAAGATCTTTCTCTATTCGTTGTTGTAACTTATAGATAGTATCCTTCATCTGTTCTTCAGTAGGTGTATCACCCTCTGCTTCGTATGTGATACTCACACCACCTGCCAAATCAAGTCCAAGCTTAATATTCTGGTCTGCGCCTTTGCCAGTTGATGAAAGAATTAACGTTGCTTCATATATAAGAAGACCTGTTAATATGCAAAAGGCAAGGAGCCAAGCAACAGCTTGACCTTTCTTCATGTTCTTCATCTTCTCTCTCCTCTGTTAATTGTGATTTATTACAAATATTATTCACTAGTCGCCGCTTTAATCATAATAGCATTCTCTATTCTTTTCTTCTGAAGCTTACATCCGACTTCATAGTTCTCAAGAATACTACCTTTGAAATTATATGCATTAGCAGCGCATCCGCCACTACAGTAGAATCTTGCGAAGCAATTTCTACATTCCTTTTTTGCATATACATTGCAGGATTTAAATTCACCTTGAAGTTCAGTATTCTTAATACCTGTATCAACATTTCCCATAAGGAAATGCGTATCACCAACAAATTGATGACAAGGATACAAATCGCCAGTGGGTGTTACAGCAAGATATTCCGTTCCAGAACCACATCCACTAAGTCTCTTGTATACGCAGGGTCCCCCTTCCAAATCAATCATGAAATGGAAGAAATTAAATTCTTTATCTGTTCCATGGCGTCTTACCATTTCCTTTGCAAGACTATCATATTCTTCATATAGTTTAGGCAAATCCTCTTCTCTCAAGGCATATTCATCGCTCTCTTTTGCAACTACAGGTTCCACTGATATCTGCTTAAACCCAAGATCTGCCAAGTGCAATACATCTTTCGAAAAATCAAGATTGTTATGTGTAAATGTTCCTCTCACATAGTACTTCTCCTGATTTCTACTATTTGCAAACTTAATAAACTTAGAAACAATAAGATCATAGCTTCCATCTCCACTTGGAAAAGGACGCATCATATCATGAATCTCTTTTCTGCCATCTATAGAAAGAACAACATTGTCCATATTCTCGTTAGCAAATTCCATTATCTCATCATTAAGAAGAACCCCGTTAGTTGTAAGTGTAAATCTAAAATGCTTGTTGTTCTTTTCTTCGATGCTTCGTCCATACTTAACTAAGTCTTTTACAACCTGGAAATTCATAAGGGGTTCGCCACCGAAGAAATCAACTTCTAAATTCTTCCTGCTTCCGGAATTAGCTACGAGAAAATCAAGGGCTTTCTTACCGACTTCATAGCTCATTAACTCTCTTTTGCCTTTGTATTCTCCTTCTTCTGCAAAGCAATACTTACAAGCCAGATTACAATCATGAGCAATATGCAGACATAGCGCCTTAACAACCGTCGGTCTATTCTTGTAATCCTCTATAGGTTTCTCATATAAATCTTCAGTAAAAAGTTCACGGCTTTCTATTAACTCTTCTATCTCGTCAATGATTTCTTCAAGGTCATTACTACCTATGCTTTCGTGCTCAGGATATTCCTTTCTAAAATCATCAATTATTATTTTGTCAGATAAACCAGAAAATTTGTCAGACAAATTATCGTCCACGTATTTAATCACGTCGTATGTGACATCATCTACAACATGAACTGCACCAGAGTTAACATCTAATACTATGTTATATCCGTTATTCTTATATTGATGTATCATTATATCTCTTTCCTAACTGTGTGTCTTTTCGACTATTTAAATAATATATCAAATAGCACAAAAACCGACCGAGCACAGGTTTATTCATACATACCAGGCATCGGTCAGTTCCTTAAATAATCACTTTAGACCAGTTGATTATTTATTATTATTCTCACAGCTTTGATTTCCTACAGTACAACTTGTCTTACAAGCTGATTGGCAAGATGTCTGGCATTCACCACATCCACCCTTTTTAACTGTATTAGAAAGCTTCTTTGTATTAAGTGTCTTAATATGTTTCATGATAGTTCTCCTTATTAAAAAATGCATTTTTTCATATCTCAAGAGATTATATCACAACTAAACCTATTTATAAAGGTTTTCAGCAAGTATTTTTTGTGATATTATCAACATATGTTTACAAAAGACTTATTAGAACACTTCAAAACAAAACAAGTATTTATTCACACCCATGACTTCCCTGATCCAGATGCATTTGCCAGTGCATACGGTCTTCAGAATTTGCTTAGTCATTATGATATTGATTCAGTAATCTGTTATGGCGGTGTAATTGAACGATTAAGTCTAATTCAAATGCTTAAAGTATTCAACATAGAAGCAAGCCCAAGAACAGACTACGAAAACGAATTTTTTAATGCTGTAAATATACTAGTTGATTCTCAGATCAACAATGCCAACATCGTTTTTAACTGTGGGGAGGATGTATATTGTATAGATCACCATCCTGTTTTCTCGAAAGCTGATTATAAATGGCAGGACATAAGACAAGTTGGTGCTTGTGCAAGCATCATTATATCCTACTTCGTTGAATCTAGAATCAAAATGTCTAGAGACGTTGCTTCTGCACTATGTTATGGACTCAAAATGGATACTAATGATTTCAACAGAGGATGCACGAAATTCGACATTGAAATGTTTAATGAAGTATTTGATTACTGTGACTATGAACAGGTTACTTATATCAATCAGAATCAATTGGTCTTAGATGATTTCAAAGCATTTAAGGCTGCCATTAATAATATTAAAACCGTTGACGAATTTGGCTTTGCTTATATTCCATTTCAATGTCCATCTACTCTTGTTGCGATTATTTCAGACTTTCTTTTATCAACAGAAGAAGTAAAAATTTCAGTTGTATTCTCAAAGCTAGATGATGTTGTTAAATTCTCAATAAGAAGTGAAGACAGCAATGTACACGTGGGAAACCTTATAAGAATAGCACTAAAAGACATTGGAAACGGTGGTGGTCATCCAACAATGGCCGGTGGTATAATATATAAGAAATATCTGGATAAAATAGATAATTTAGAAGAAACTGTAATTAATCTATTTACAAGCGCATACAAAGAATGGAGAAAGAAGGATCATGACAAATGAGACCACTTCACAAATCATATATGAAATCAAAAAAGTAATTCATGGCAAAGATGATGTTATAAGAAATGTCCTTGCCACCATTCTCGCAGGCGGACATGTCCTGCTAGAAGACATCCCTGGTGTTGGCAAAACAACTCTTGCTGTGGCATTTTCTAAAGCATTATCCCTTTCTTATCGTCGTGTCCAATTTACACCTGATGTTCTTCCCAGCGATCTGGTTGGATTCCAAATATATGATAAAAAGACAGGTGACTTTAGATTCCAGGAAGGTAACATATATACCAACCTGTTTCTTGCTGACGAAATCAATAGAACATCTCCTAAGACTCAATCTGCACTTCTTGAAGTAATGGAAGAGAGACAAGTTACCGTTGAAGGAGTTATGAGAAAGGTTCCAAATCCTTTCTTCGTAATTGCAACTCAAAATCCATTTGGCTCATCTGGAACCCAACGACTTCCTGACTCACAATTAGATCGTTTCATGACGTGTCTTACAATGGGATATCCTAATCATCAGGATGCAATTAATGTCTTAAAAGGCAACTCAAGAGAAGACCTGTCAGATATATCTCCTATAGCTGATTCAGACATGATAAATAAAATGCAAAAGGAAGTTCAAAATCTCTATGTGGACGATTGTATATATGACTACGTGGTAACCATTAGTGAAGAGACTAGAAATCATCCTTCATTATCCCTTGGCCTAAGCCCTAGAGGAAGTATTGCCATACTTCAGATGGCTAAAGCAAATGCATATCTTAATAATCGAAGTTATGTAATACCGGAAGATATACATGATATATTCCTGATTGTATCAAAACACAGAATCAAACAGACAACTCAAAGCATTGCGGCAAGTGAAGATATTGATACTCTTCTAAAAAATTTGCTAAGTGATGTACCACAGCCCAAAATTAATAAGTAATATATGATAAGTAATATATGAAAAGAAGAAATATACCATATCAAATAACATATATATTAGAGATTATTCTTGTACTCTTAGGTGCCATATTCTACAGGCAGCCACTCCTATCAGTACTTTTACTTCTCCTTGTCTTATTACCTGTAATTTCTATATTTATCACAAAATACGAATTCAAAAAACTAAGGGTAAATGCTTCTATAAAAAGAATAAATGCTTTTCAAAATGGCATTATTAATGTTGAAATATCAGCATCATACGAAGGTATAATTCCACTCCTAAATTGCATGATAGACATGACATACGAGAACCTGTTCTATCCTCATAAAAAGCCTCAGGAATTTGTATTTCATGCAGATAGGAAAAAGAAAAACGAATTCTTATTACCCTTTTCTGTAACAAAAGCCGGAATGTTCATCCTTAAAGCAGATAGATTAAATGTCACAGACTATCTACATCTGTATACATTTACAAGGCCAATCGATATACAAATTGAAGTTCCAATACTTCCGGATGATATAGAGGTTCCTTCTTATGACAAGAGACGTGTTATAGCATCTAAAAAGGAAGGTGATCCTACAGAAATCACTACAATAGGTGGAGAAAAAACACGTGACACAAAACAAATCAGAGAATATCGCTCTGGGGACAGTATAAAAGATATTCACTGGAAATTAAGTGCCAAGACAGATGAACTAATGGTAAAAGAATACGAAGAAATAAAAGAACTCTATTATCTGGTCTTTCCCATTCTCTCATCAGATTTCAATACAGTTGATTATGAGAATATGAAAGTTGATGTTGATTTAGCAAAAGACACGTTGCAAAAAACTTTAGAAGTATTTCTATCAATCGGGAAAGATTTAATTAAAGAGAAAGAACCTTTCTCTGTTCTAATTTATAACAGCTTAGATGACACATTTTCAATGAAAATAGTAACTGAAGAAAACGAATTATATGAGGCGCTATATGAATTATACCGCGTCGATACAAAAGGTTATGACGGAGCATACAAACGTTTTACCGAAAAGTTCAAAGAAAGCACAGAAGGTATAATTCTTATAGAAGACGGCAAGGTTACAAGAAAGGAAATCTGTGAATAAAAGGCAGCAAAGAAAAGAAGAAAAAGCACGAATACATGACCAAAACGTGTATGGAATCGCCTTACTTGACATCAAGAAAGATTCAAGTGACAACAGGCTTTTCCTTTGTTTGGTACGCGCAATTTTACTGTTTCTTGCTGTATATGGAACAATTATTGGTCTGGCAGCATCATTCGACCTTCCCATATCTCATATAGTTGTTGCTCCTAGCCTTTTTATTCTATCACTCTTTTCGTCTTTCATATACTATAACAAAATCACTTTCTATAGTGGCTATGTTATTGTATTTATAATTCTAATTATAATGGCATTTGCATTCTATATGTATATTAATTCAGGTTTTCAAGCCTTTCTTAATGAAGTAATCAGCAGATACGAAACGTTTTTTAGTATAGTATCAGGTCGTGTTGCCGAGGAGCAGATTGCTAATCGTACACTCTCTGTAAGTGCTATGTTAATATTTGTAGGGGGAGTATTCTCTATATTTTTTAATATAACCATTTCCGGATATATGGATCTTCCTATGACTTTCATTGTATCATTTCTTCCACTCCAGATTGCATTTTACATAGATATTGTTCCTCCTATGATATATCTTGTTATGCTTCTTTCGGTATATATATCGGTTGCTATTCTAGGGCGAAGTGGGCACTATACTCTTCCCTATAAATACAAGAAAGACATACCATACGGCCGAAAAAGGAAGAAAAACAGAGACGAACATTTCTATCATGCAAGTGGACGAGGCATGCTAAAAATGATGGGCATAAGTGTTGTTCTATCAACTATAATAATGCTTCTTGTGGGAGGAACTTTTAATACAGATTTCTCTACAAAAAAAATATCAAATTCAGTAAAAGATATCACAGATAAATATGTAAAAACTGTTGTTGTAAGCGGTATTACGTCTTTATTTAATCGTTACGACGCTGTAGGCGGACTCTCAAAAGGTCAATTAGGAGGAATAAGGAGTGTTAATCCCGATTATCAAACCGACTTAATCGTTGAATATGTTCCATACAGCAAAGACGACATATATCTAAAAGCGTATACAGGCGTACGTTACGAACACAACCGTTTCTACAATACATTAGATAATTCCCCATCTTCTAATGCCGATGCAATAATAATGGGGGATAATTATATACTTCAAGATGCTAACAATAATACACCTTACTATAAAATGCGTGTTGAAAATGTTAATGCTGACAATACATATGGTTATCAACCCTATATACCCGTATTAACAACAATAGATGGCAGCCCTGCAAAAACCGGTATAAGCCCTTTTAGGAGTATTTATTATAATGATGCAATCCATTTGCTGTCAACAAATCTAAAAGACAATACATATGAAACTATCTTTACTCCGATTACAGGAAATGAAAAATATACTATAAAAGACCTTGAAAATGCAAATTCCAATAACGATATGAACTCTTCTTTAATCTTAGATAAATATAAGACACTTTACTTATCTTATCCTTCATATCTTAATGATACTCTTGCAAATATATGTAACGAAGCAAATCTTACATCAGAAGAATTCGATTCATACGATTCTGATAAAAGATCAATTATGATTGCAGAAGCACTAAAAAGATTCTATGAAAACAAATTTAATTACACTATGACACCGGGTGCAACACCTGTAGACTCTGATGTGGTTGAACATTTTCTAACAAAGAATAGAAATGGGTTCTGCGCACACTTTGCGTCGTCTGCAACACTTATTCTTAGATATATGAATATACCCGCAAGATATTGTGAAGGATATTTGCTTTCTTATGGCAATACTACTTCTAACACAAAAATAAGTGATGATATTAATGGGTGGGTCAATAATGGTACATCTCTTTCTGATAATGGCACTAACTCTATTGGTGTCTACAGAGCAGAACTTTCAGATGCCAATGCACACGCATGGCTGGAAATATATCTAGAAGACTACGGCTGGGTTCCCTATGAAATGACTCCTCCTGCCAAAGAATCAGAAAGCGGCTCTTCAAACCTCGGATTTTGGGGTGCATTTGCCAGATTATTTAATCCCACAGAACGACTAATTGATGATACAGATGGAAATTCCATCCAAAACGATTTGTCTGATACATTATCCGACACTCTAACGACTAACCCATTAAATGACTCTTCATCAGGTTCAATCATGGGAATAATCAAACAATTTGTAAGTAGTGTTGGATATCTATTTCTTCCATTTTTATGGATGATTATTGTAATTATAATAATTCTTATTATGTGGTTAGCTGGAAAAAGAGCTGTCAACATAATAAGAATAAAGAACTATATAAAAAAGAAGGAGTATAATAAAGCACTTATTCTTGAATACAGACTAGCACTTGACAAGTGGAAAAAGAAAAAACTGATTACGTCTGATAATCCCTCTGTCAGGGAAGTTGAAGAAAGCCTTATTAAACATTTGAAATCAGATGGCAAAAACAATATAAAACTAAACGAAGAAGAAATAAAGAAGCTAATGAACGCAGTCTACTTAGCCGCCTTTTCCGAAAAAGGAATCACAAAAGAAATCTATTATGAAAGCCATAAAATGTTCTCTCTAATATAGGAGACAAAACATTACTTTATAGAATATTCATAATACAGCTTTTTGTTATATTATATATTGACTGATATACAAAATCCACTTCTGCTTCCTTCATTGCTTTTCGCTGTTTATCCGTCACCACTGCGTAGGGATAGATTCCGAACATAAATGGAAAGAAAATATATATAAAACTCTTAATATCCGAAGATGACATATCAGGGCAGAATTTCTCAAGAATCAATTCAATATTCTCTATCGACTTACCGTATGCTCTCTTAAAGGAGGTTAGAAGTTCCGGACGACTGTTTGCTTCCATATCGTAATTGTTCATAGAAAGAAGCTTAAGGAGTTGCTCTCTTCTTGCAAGAGATGCGGCAATTCTGTCTGATAGCTCTTCTTTGCTTAACTCATCCTCCTCACCTCGTATATCTTCTAACTCTTCATTCCATCGTATGTATTCCTTCTCAAACAGCGCAAGAAATATCTCTTCCTTTGTCTGAAAATAATTATATATAGATGTTCTTGTAAAGGATGTCACATTTCCAATCTCTTTTATAGTGATATCCTTAAAACTCATTGTCTGATACAGCTTCTCGCAGGCATTAATAATCTCTTCTCTTCGTGCCTGTGTTAATTCCTTTGAACCCTTAGGCATATCTTATCCTTCCTTAATCTTCTGGTCTCCCGTAGTCCATACGTGCTTGGCATTTGCGTCACTTTTCTTATTCTGCGCCATCACACCTGCAAGAGGATGTGGCACATAAGGTTCTTCAAGGTATAGTTTATCTTCCTCACTAAGTTCTAACTCCACAGCTTTTACCGCTCCTTCTATGTGGTGAAGCTTAGTCGCCCCTACAACAGGTGATGTAACCTTAGTAAGAAGCCACGCAAGTGATACTTCCGTCATTGATACGTTATACTTATCAGCAATTTCCTCTACACGAGAAATAATTGACGAGTCAGCTGTGGCAGTTGAATCATACTTAAACTTGGCATAGCTGTCTTCTTTTGCCCTCTTCGTATTACCGTCTTTCGGCTTTCTTGAAAGCCTTCCACTTGCAAGGGCACTATACGGCGTAAGAGCAATATTCTCTTCTTCGCAATACGGCACCATCTCCCTTTCTTCTTCTCGAAAGATTAGATTATAGTGACCCTGAATAGATACGAATCGCTCAAATCCCTCTTTATCAGCTAATGCATTTGCCTTGGCAAGCTGCCATGCGAAACAATTAGAGATACCGATATACCTTGCTTTTCCTGCCTTAACTATACGGTTTAGCCCATCCATTATATCATAAATCGGCGTATTGTAGTCCCACATATGATAAATGTATAAGTCCACATAGTCCATACCAAGATTACTAAGGCTTGTATCAATCATATTCTCAATATGCTGCTGCCCGCTGATTCCGTCTTCGATTTCCTGTGTCGTTCTTGGGAGGAATTTCGTGGCAACCACTACATCTTCGCGCTTAGCAAAGTCTCTAAGAGCCCTGCCTACGTACTGCTCACTGGTACCGCTCTGATACCCGATTGCCGTATCAAAGAAATTCACTCCCAGTTCCAAACCTCTTTTGATTATATCTCTACTGTGTTCTTCATCAATTGTCCAGCTGTGCTGACCTCTCGACGAATCGCCAAACCCCATGCATCCCATACAGATACGGGATACATTAAGGTTAGAATTACCAAGCTTAGTGTACTTCATAATGCTTACTCCTCCCAAAATCTATTCTGACTTCATGTCAAAATGAATTATACACCCATTCTGACACAGCGTCAATATAAAATGTAAAAAAGAAAACTCCCTTTAAGGAGCTTCCTTTCTAATAGTTATGAACAAAGCTTAACGCCCAGCTTAAATGCATTTTCCAGATCGTTAGGGAAATTCTTCTCCCTCATTTCCTTCTTATGTGCTTCATTAAAGCCTGACATATCGAACTTGCTGTAATCATTAACCTGCAAAGTATCGCAACATGGATATACCTCTACTTCTCCGTTCAGGCTTTTGAATATGTCGGCTATCTCCTTTGCCTTCTCTTAGCATTAAATCCGTATTCCATTTTTTTCTGGGACTTCCATTAAGTATTACAGCCTTCATTTGAATACTCCTTTATCATTTGATTCCAGAGATTTTTACAGATAATTTTTATTTACACATCTACTTTTTCAGACTTTACTCTGTATTTTATCTATTATTGTGCTTATTACACCAATATCTTCTTCCAATTCTTCTGCTATTTGTTCAATGGATTTGTTTTTCTCTAGTTTCCTTGTGATTTGCTTAGTGAGAATTGCCTCCTCACCCTCTGCACGTCCTTCTGCGCGTCCCTCTGCACGTCCCTCCTTTATATTTGCTGCTCTTTCCATCTCAAGTTGTCTTTCAAAAGTATAATCTAAAACTGCCACTTCTACGACCTCCTTTCGATTTTCTTTAAAAAAATCAGCAAGTATACCATGCTCAACACAATAATCAATCGCTTCTTCTACATCGTACTTTAATTCTTTATATTTATCCAGTGCATGTATCTCCCTTACCTTATTAACAAAGAAGGAATAATCACCCAGCCAAGTACATTTTGACATCAGTTCCTTATTCTTACCCTTATTAATATTATATACTACACACTTCACTTCTAAATCTAAGTCTTCTTCCTTTTTTTCAAAAGAATCCGACAGCTTCATTTCCTGAACTTCCGGCAAACTTTGATTACCATTGTAAAATACAGCAAATCTAGGTGTTGGCAACATAACTCTCCTACTACCATATATATTATCAAAATCTATTATATCATACAACAGTACCATAAAATATACTAAGCTTCTCAAGGGCATATTGGGACATACCGTCGATTGATGTTCATATATACTTAGACTATCCCCCAAAATAAACGAAGCATCATTCCTAACCGACAATTCCACTCCACCTTCTATTGTATTAATTGTTACATCTTCCGGATTATCATAATCAGAACCATTCACAGCGTTATATAACTCCATCGCCCTTCTTTTGTCTTTCATTAATAGCGCAAATACGCTGCTCTTATAATTTCTTCCTCCATTCATCATTAATACCTCCATGTTTGTTTTATTACCGCAAAACTAACACTTAGATATTTCATAGTCAATAAGCGTTTCATGGAAATTTTTAATTTATTACAATTTACCAAAAATCAAGTTTTTTCTTAATATAGTATTACATAATTATTGATACAAGAAGAATTATTCATCGCTATATATCACATCCAATCATTACAAGATACTTCTTGAATATATGCCTTCCACATTAATGGCAGGATTTTTAGATGTTGGAGCCGGAACAGGGTCTCTCATAATTGGTCTTATACTGTCCTTTATAATCTTTCAAGACAAACCTAGCGCACTGTTCATATTCGCTTTAATAATAATGATAATCGGAGCGTGGCTTTCTTCCAGTGATACGCCCCTTATGGATATTCTTAAGAAATCACCTATGAAAAACAAACAGTAATTGTAACCTACTGCAAATTCTCTATAGCCTCAACACCCTCGTCAATGTAATCAACATCAAGTTCATATATCTTACCTTCATCTGCTTTTTTTGCAAATTCGCTATCAAGAGGCATCTTGCCAAGAACCTTTATGCCAAGCTCCTTAGCCACTTCGTCTATATGACTTTCTCCGAATACCTGCATCTTCTTACCGCAGTCAGGGCACTTAATATAACTGTAATTCTCTACAACTCCAAGTACAGGTATATCCATCATTCCAGCCATATTATATGCTTTCTTAACAATCATTCTTACAAGTTCCTGAGGTGAAGTTACAATTACAATTCCATCAACTGGAAGTGATTGAAATACAGTTAGTGGCACATCTCCTGTACCTGGAGGCATATCGACAAGAAGATAATCTAATTCGCCCCAAATAATATCTGTCCAGAATTGCTTAACTGCACCTGCAATTACAGGTCCACGCCAAACAACAGGTTTTTCTTCGTCCTCAAGGAGAAGATTGATAGACATAATCTTGGTTCCGTCTTCTGCTTCTATTGGATATGTACCCTCTTCAACCGCCTCAGCAGGTCCGTGAACACCGAACATCTTGGGTATTGAAGGTCCCGTGATATCAGCATCTAATATACCTACCTTCTTGCCTTGCTTTCTAAGCTTTGCAGCAAGTGTAGAAGTAACGAAGCTTTTTCCCACTCCACCTTTACCTGATACGACACCTATAACATGCTTAATATCAGACATAGGATTCATATCTTCCAAGAAACTTGTCTTCTCTTTTGAAGGACATCCTTCACAACTGTCTCTGTCACAGCTTGATGCACTGCTGCAATTATCTCTTTCTTCACTCATTGTTATTCCCTCCTAATACTATCAACCTGTCCCATTAATGTCTCAAGTCCACTCTTATAATCAGGCCAAGCAACGCCCTTTTCCGTAATAATAGCGGTAATCAATTCATGACTTGTAACATCAAAGGCAGGATTGTATACCTTAACATTCTTATGTGACATTTCGCTATTATACCACATTTTCGTAACTTCCGAACCATTTCTTTGCTCGATTACAATGTCTTCTCCAGTTGCAATGCTCATATCGATTGAAGATGTGGGGCCACATACATATACCGGAATACCATAATGTCTGGCAATAATTGCCACACCGCTTGTTCCAATCTTATTGGCTACATCTCCGTTAGATGCTATTCTGTCACATCCTACGAATACAGAATTAATCTGTCCGGATGCCATAAGAGATGCCACCATATTATCACATTGAAGAGTTGTATCAATACCGCTTTCCATTAGTTCATAAGCTGTAAGCCTCGCACCTTGAAGAAGTGGTCTTGTCTCGTCACAGAATACCTTTATATTCATACCCTTTTCATGAGACAAGTAGATAGGCGCCGTAGCTGTTCCGTATCTTACAGTCGCAAGTCTTCCCGCATTACAATGTGTTAAGATACCGTCTCCATCATGAATAAATCGAAGTCCGTTCTCACCGATTGCTTTACATTCATTAATGTTATTTTCCCATATTGTAAGAGCTTTCTTCTTAAGGACATAAGTTATACTATCCCTCAATGTATCATCAAGTTCAATACTATCAAGGCTCTTGCTATGTAAGCTACAATCGAATCTATTATTTGTAAATCTGTTAAGTTCCTTAATCATCTCGCCTAATGCCCAAGACAGATTAACGGCCGTTGGTCTGGCAGTTTCAAGATGATTTGAACATCTTATATATTCTTTCACATAATCACCAAGGGTCTGAGCAGTAATATTTGCTGCTATTACATACATAGAAAGGGCGGCAAATACACCAATTGCTGGTGCTCCTCTAACCTCTAGTTTTTCTATAGCCCTATACATTTCGTCAAGGTTAATTGTGCTCTTAACAACCAGTTCGTTTGGTAATTTCGTCTGGTCTATATATTTTACTTCATTAGCCTCTTCATCAAGCCATAATGTGTCAATAGGTTCTGACATTATACCTCCACTCTTGAATATTCCCAGCATAAATGCCGGGAATATTTTATAACAACTTAATCTTCACACAGTCCAACTCTCTAATAGAAATACTGCTTTCCAATTATAATTCCACCTGTCTTACCACGCTGCTGAGCAAGCCACAGAGCCCAGAAGAAGAGTTTATCAACATTTCTTCGTCCATTAAGTACTTCTCTCGCAGCCGAGAAACAATCTTCATTGGGACCTCTATCCATAATCATTTGAAGTCTTCCTGAACGAACAGGCTCAAACTGATTGGCCTGATATATAACTCCCGATATTGTATTCGGGAACTTAGAGCTAAAGACTCTGTTCATAACAACAGAACCCACAGCAATCTTCCCCTCATATGGCTCTCCCTCTGCTTCTGCATGTATAATTGCTGCAAGGAGATACAAATCATCCTGAGAATATCCTTCTAAAGCACCTGATGTATCTTCATTATTGCCGCCAACCTGACTGGCAAGTGCTTCCTGTCTTGCAGCGTTTTCTCTGGCGAGCTGCTTCTCATATTCTTTCATTTCTTTTATTTTCTTATCATACGCATCAACTTCTGATTGAGCACTTTTTAGTTCAGCATTCTTGTCACTTAGCGCCGCTCCTGCACTATCAACAAGACTCTGTAGTTCCTGCTTCTGTCTTCCCAGTTCACTTGATTTGGCTTCTAATTCAGCCCTTCTTGCTGTCAACTCATTAGTCTTAGCCGTAATTTCTTCCTGGACTTTCTTATATTTATCCATTATATCTCTATCATATTTTACAATATAACTCAGATATTCAAATCTCTCAATAAATTCAGATAAAGAGCCACTTTCTAGAAGCGTCTCTAGCATATTCATGGAACCATTCTCATACATATACTTAATATGCAATTTCATTACCTGTTCCATTTCAGCCTGACTTGTCTTAGCTTCGGATAACTGCTGGCTTAATGTAGCTATATCATTTGAAGCTGCTGTAACAGCTGCATCATTAGCATCTACTTTGGCCTTCAAATCATTGTATGTGCTTTGTACATCGTTATAATTTGCTTTAAGATCATTAGCTTCACTTTGAATAGCATCCTTTTCATTAACAGCCTGTTGCTTCTTCTTCTCTAAGTCGCTGATTGTCTCTGCTCTTCCAACAATAGAAAAACTCGAACAAATCATTATAGCCACTATTAACAATGACACTATCCTTTTAAGTCCCAGTTGTCTCATATATATGTCCTCGCACTATAAACATACTACTTATGTATATCGGCATACAGCAGATAATTCTTTACAGAAAAAAGAGAGTAGTTTAAATAAAGTTCAACTACCCTCTTCCTATACATCATTATATATTGTAACGCATGATTATTCAAGCATTTTTGTAATTTTGTTCAAAAATTATTATCTCTTACATATAGAGATTGATTCCATTGCAACAGCACCGCCTCTTACAATTGATACTTTCTTAAACTTCTTCTTAAGAAGCTTTATCAGCTCGTCATTAGACTCAGTTGTGAGAAGACACTCAAGTATCAAAGAATCCTCTCCTGCATCACATACTCTAACCTTGAATACTTCTGCAAGATGAAAAATCAGATTAATATCATCAGAATTAACTTCATCAATTCTCGCATATAGAAGTTCCTTCATATGAAGTGAAGAAGTCGTTATATCGATTACTTTAATTACTTCTACCATACGATTTAGTTGTTTCTTAATCTGTTCAAATGTTATATCATCGCTTTTTACACAGATAGTCATTCTCGATACATCTTCATGTTCTGTCGTTCCTACTGTTAGACTTTGCAGGTTATAGCTTTTTCCAGAGAACAGCCCTGACACCTTGGCAAGAACACCTACCTGGTTCTCCACATATAACGCAATCCATCTGTCTTTAATTTGAATCCTGTCACGTATATCATACATATCGTACATATTATTTACCTCTATAATGCATATCTTATTACAAGAACTGCCTGTCTATTATTTGTTCGGCTTCTTAGATGACTTTTTCTTCGAAGATGCTCCATTTCTTGGCTTATCTGGTAGTATCATCTCCGACATAGCATCTCCACCTTTTACCATTGGCAGAACCAATTCATCACTGGCAATTAAGAATTCAATAATTGTTGTCTTATCGTTTGCCTTCGCTTCTCTAAGAGCATCCTCTATCTGTGTTGGATCGGTAACTCTAATTCCTACAGCACCATAACTCTCTGCCCATTTTACAAAATCCGGCACATAAGGAGGACATTTACCCTGTGGACCTTTACAATCATCCGGACAATCAATATTACGACGAAGACATGTAATCTTGTATCTCTTACCATAGAACAGTTGTTGCATCTGCTTCACCATTCCAAGGTATTGATTATTAAGAATACATACGGTTATATTGGCTTTCTCAACGATTGATGTCGCAAGCTCCTGCATATTCATCTGCATTCCGCCATCACCTGTGATACATACAACATCCTTGTCTCTCGCTCCAATCTTGGCACCAACAGCAGCTGGAAAGCCAAATCCCATGGTTCCTAATCCTCCAGATGTTATCATCTGTTTCTTAGAGTTAAGGTTAATAAATTGCGTAGCCCACATCTGATGTTGACCAACATCCGTAACAAATATCCCCTCTGGAAATACTTCATTGATGCCTTCCATTATGCTTTGTGGACATAGTCCCAAATCTTTTCTCATCTCAAGTGGATTCTCTTTATCCCAGGCTGCAATCCTCTTACGCCACTCTTCTGTATCATGTGGCTCAGCCCATTCATTTAATTTCTCTAATGCCGCCTTAGCATCACATACAATAGGAACATCCACAATAACATTTCTAGAGATTGATGCTGTATCAACATCTATATGAATAATCGCCGCATCCTGAGCAAATTCGGATAATGCCCCTGTTATTCTGTCATTGAATCTTGTACCAATCGAGAATAACACATCACATCCTACTACCGCCTTGTTGGCTGCATATCTTCCGTGCATACCGCAATTGCCTATATATAAATCATTATCATAGTCTAGTGCGCCTTTGCCCATTATTGTTGTGACAACAGGTATCTTGGTTTTCTCAACAAATTCTTTCAATGCCTGATTAGCATCGGAAATATTGATTCCACCACCAGCTAATATCATTGGTCTCTTAGCATTCTTAAGAAGTTTATATGCCTTCTTAAGCTGACCTATATGTACGCTTTTGTTAAGCTTATATCCACGAATATCTACATATGAAGGGTATTCGCCATCTCCTGTAGCAACTTGAATATCCTTAGGCAAATCAATAAGAACAGGACCCGGCTTTCCAGTTGGCGCTATCTGAAATGCCATCTTAATAGTCTTGCCGAGATTGTCTCTATCTCTTACAGTAACTCCATACTTTACAACAGAACGCGTCATTCCCACAATATCAACCTCTTGGAATGCATCATTACCAATAAGCTCCTGAGGCACCTGACCTGTAAATACAACAAGTGGAATACTGTCATAGAAAGCATCAGCTATACCAGTAATCGTATTGGTTGCACCAGGACCTGATGTAACAATACATACAGCAGTTCTGCCTGTAGCTCTGGCATATCCTTCTGCCTCGTGTATAAGCGCCTGCTCATGACGAGGGAGAACAACCTTAATCTCCGTCGTCTTATATAACTCATCAATAATATCTGTAACCATTCCTCCCGGATATGCAAATACTGTGTCTACACCTTCCTCTAGTAATGCTTTTACAAATAATTTTCTTCCTGTAATATTCATCTCAACCTACCATTCTAATTCTTTTTATAAGTACAGAAATAATATACTATATCAAAATACGTCTGTTCTTCTGACTTTTCAACTAACTCCCATCCATGTTCATCAAGATTAGGAAAACGCTTATCTGCCTCATACTCGAAATCAATCTTAGTAATTAATGCAGTATCGCATTCATCTTCAAATAATCGATAAATACTTTCTCCACCAATAATATATACATTATTAGTATCGTATTTCTTGACTTCTTCCAATACTTCTTCTTTTGTATTGCACACAGTTGCGCCTTCCACTTTATAATTCCTATCCTTCGTAAGAACAATATTAATCCTATTATTAAGTGGCTTCTTACCAGGGAAGCTTTCTAATGTCTTTCTTCCCATCACAACAACATTTCCTTTAGTTGTCTCTCTGAAGTATTTCATATCTTCCGGTATACTTATAAGCAATTTATTATCAAGGCCAATGCCCCACCTCTTATCTACAGCAGCTATAAGCTTCATATTATCCTCCAGTTTCAAGTAATTCCTTACTGCTTATACAGCAATAGGAATATTTTTTATCTGCTCTCCAGTCTTGTAATCTTCCAATATAATATCATCTTCACTAAATTCGTAGAAATTCTTCTTATCCGGATTAAGAGTGAATTTAGGCGCCGGGTATTGCTCTCGTCCAATCAACTCTTTAACCAATTCGATATGTCTGTCATATATATGTGCATCTGCAATAACATGCACCAGTTCTCCAACTTTCATATCACAATCTCTTGCCAGCATATGGAGAAGAACAGAATACTGACATACATTCCAATTATTAGCAGCAAGTATATCCTGTGATCTCTGATTAAGAATTCCATTAAGCACAAGCTTACCATCAGAATCAGTTGTTACATTAAATGTCATTGAATATGCACATGGATATAAATGCATATCATGCAATTCTTCTAGATTATACATATTAACTATTATTCTTCTTGAAAAAGGATTATTCTTAAGGTCATATCTTGCTCCGTCTATTTGATCCAGATAGACATACCTTTTTTTCACAATTCCCTTATCTGTATCACATTCTACATCCTTAATTGAAGCAGATGGATAATCAGACAAATCCTCTCCATCCACATAGGCATGATGTGCGTAAGGCTTTCCTATCTGATAGCCATATGCCTTACCGATTGTACCTTCAGAATCTGCCCATTCATCCCATACAGAAGACTTAAGATTATTAATATTATTGGATTTCTTCTGCCATATCCAAAGCATTTCGTTAGTCGCACTCTTAATTGCTGTTCTTCTAAGAGTAAGGGCAGGGAATTCCTTCTGCAAATCATATCTGTTAACAACAGCAAATTTCTTAATAGTATATGCACTTTCTCCTGTGTCAGTCCAAATAGGTCTGACCTTTTCTCCTTCAGTACTTATACCGTTATCAATTATGTCCTGACACATATCTACAAATAATTTATCTGCTAAGCTCATATACTAACTCCTTATTCATATGTTCCATCATCTTCTGCTGCAACCGTAATTAATCCCTGTGCATTAGCCATAGCATCTGCCATTTGCCTTGCAAGTGATTCCGGCATGCCAATCCTTACATTCATTGCAATAAATTCCTCTTTAGTAAGATATGTATAAGTCGTATCATTAGGAAGTCTGTAAACTTCTATACCATTTTGAGCAACCACACCTGGATTTCCATTTATTGGATCTGTAATCTGCTGACCTGCAGTTGCTTCCGGATGATAAGCTCTACCTTTGACATTAGCTGCCGCCTGTGGATCTAGAGGTTGCTGTCCATTAGCCGCCTGCGCTTGTGCCTGTGCTTGAACTTGCGTTGCCTGTTCATTTACAACACCATTCTCATTTACCCTTACTGATAAATGCTTAGATATCTCATCTAACTTATTATAAGCATCTTGATACTTTCCTTCTCTGAAATACAAATTATATTCATTAAACAAAGTATCTATGTTAGCCTTTATCTCATCTCTGAAATAATTATTTGCCACATCCTTATCATATTGCTCTTTGACCTTGCCATGGAATGTTAATACATGAGCTTTAGATTCTAAATATACTTTATCAATTTTCCTGGTAAATGTGATAAATGCATCTTTCTCTTCCAATGTCATATTATATTCCTGCTTAACCTTATCTGAATAAGTCATAAGATCCGCCTTATATCCTTCTCTTTCTGCATCAGTTGCAATAAGATTTTTAATCTTATTCTCTGTTTCTGCATATTTTTCCTGGAACGTAAGAGGTGCAACCACAACCTCATTGTTCTTTGCAGCTATAGTAAAGAAAATAGCAAAACCAATTACTAATACAATTCCAACCCCAATAACTATTGATAAAGCCTTATGATTCTTTATATATTCCATATTATGTCTCCTATAATACAAGCATTTAATACAACTTGTGTAAAAACATTCAAACCTAACAATAACTATACCACATTTTGTAGAATAATAACATATAAAAAGGAGCATATCATCATGATATGCTCCAAACAACTTCCTACAACCTAAATATATCCTTTTCTCTTTTATATACTTCAAAGGGCATTCTCTTCTTATCAACCATTAAAGTATCTTTTAATTGCTTAGCGATGCTGGTACATTTCTGGTATCTAACAGAGCCTCTACCTGCAATACTCTCTCCGTTAAGATCTACGATAATTTTATTCAACCACTCGCTATCTAATTCTATTTCTACTTTGAAGTCATAATAATATGATATATGTGGTGGAAAATAGCTTTCTTTCCTGCCATCTTCTGTTATGTAGTATTCTTCCTTCTTATACTCTTTAATATTTGTGTCACAACTAACAACCTGATTAAGAGGAATGATATCAGGATTATCAAGAATAATCTCTTCTTCTTTCCTCCGTGTCACTACAAATCCTGATATATAAGGATCAATATATATTTTCTTGTCATATCCAAAACTAATTGACGGTCGAAAGGAAGAAAGCTTCTTCGCATTCTCCTTTCTGTACTCTATATGACGTCTTATATAATCGGAAGTCTTGTCTTTTCGATTACTAAGTAAAGGCGAGATTAGTCTAGAACATGAAGCGCAAATACTCCCATCCTTCAATCTATAATATCCCATAGATGGAAGTGGTTTCTTACATATGTCGCAATAATGTCTATCCAACCTTGCCATATAATCCCTTTCTAGAATTGCATATATACAAACTCAGCCGGATCAATTCCCGAGCCATAATATCCAAAATAAACAAGAATTATTATTCCTACGCATACTGCCAAGAGACGAATACCTGACTTGGCAGATAGGATGATTTCACGCAGGTCTTCTACCTTCTTCTTCTCTTTGTATAGACTAATAAAGAATAGAAGAATTGTTCCAATTAACATAATGTAGAAATCATATACATCTAATCCACTTGCTGAAAGTAGTAAGTTAAAGTTATCCCATGCGAAATTAGTAATATGGAAATCAATAACACTTCTAAATAACATAGTAAATGCGTCAGTGGCATTCTGTGCAACGTCAAAATAATACCCAACTAAAACAAGAATAAATGTCCATATAACAGATATAATTGTAGAAAAGACACCTTTCCTTTTAAGTCTAGTCACCCCAAAGAATTTATCAGCTATTTTCTCATTTATAGGTGCAAATAACTCGGACAGCATTATAACAATTCCATTCCAAAGTCCAAAATACAGATACTTTAGATTAGACCCGTGCCACACGCCAATTACTATAAATGTAATAAGACTGGCAACACATCCTGGAAAAACCTTCGCTATGTGCTTTCCGAATCTAGGCTTTAACCATTTACCGAAATTAAGGAATTTCTTGGAAATTGATAAGGGATAGAAAATGTAATTTCTACACCAGTTACCAAGTGTAATGTGCCATCTATGCCAATACTCTGTCAGACTTGTTGAAAAATATGGTCTTCTAAAATTCTCTGCCATAGTAATTCCAAAGAGATTAGCCACACCTCTTATTATGTCAATTCCTCCAGAGAAATCACAATACAATTGCAGAGCATAAAGTATTACCGCAAAAAGAATATAGCTTCCTGTATATGAGGAAGAATCCTTAGTAACAAGGTTAACAAGAGCAAGTGCTCTGTCTGCAATAACAAGTTTCTTAAGCATTCCCCATAGAATAAGGAGAACGCCCTTCTTTATATTTTCAATATCGAATTTGTGACCAACATATAACTGCTTAGCCAAATCATCATATACTGCAATTGGTCCTTGTATAATCTGCGGAAAGAAGGAAACAAACAAAGCAAATCTTGCAATATTAGTCTCTGGCTTCGTCTTCTCTCTATAGACATCAATTAGATACCCCATTGATTGGAATGTATAAAACGATATACCAAGAGGAAGAAGTAATCCCAGCATTGAGGCATAAGGAATATATTTTAGGAATGCAAGAATTCCAAAATTAAGTATTAATCCTACAACAAGAAGAGTCGCACGCACCTTACGACCCTTTGCTTTATATGCCTTTCTTGTTTTTCTATCCCAGTCCTCTTTATGGGACTTAACTACGGCAGTCTCCTTAACTAAATTGTTATCAATAATCCGAGCGATTGTATAAGTAGAAGCAATTGTAAATAATATAAATCCCACATAGAATTTACATACATATACATAATAGAATAAACTTCCAGAGAGAAGAACTATCCATCTGTATTTCTTAGGGATTATATAATATAAAATTACTGATACTATTACAAAAGCTGCATATTGTAACGATATTAATTCCACAACTTACAATCCTTTAACATTTATCTTTGATGCTTTAATCTTATCTCTAACAAGAGTAAACTCGTTCCCTCTCTTAGTATAAATACTAGGAAGTTCTCGCGACAAGAATAGCGCTGGAGCTTCTGTAACAGAATAAGCTCCACATCTATTGAAGCATATTACGTCTCCCACATTAAGTTCAGGAAGCGTAACTTCTCTAACTATAACATCTGCAACAGTACACAGACTTCCACAGATGCAATAAGGAACCTCTCTTGAATTCTTCCTTATATTACCTTTATTACTCCACATTTCATCTATAGAATACTTATATCCATTAGAAACCACATCCATAGGCGGCACTTCCATTGCCATCTTCTGTCCAAAGTAATTAAGATGATGAATACCTCCATCAATAAGAAGATAGTTAGTATCCATACTATTCTTAGAATCAACCACCTTTGTGAAGAAAGAACCTGAGGTTGCCGCAAGAAATCTTCCCATCTCAATTCCAAGAGGATATTTCTCCCTGAATTTATTAAGAACCTCTGCTGCTTCCTGTAAATGCTCCATCTCTAATTCGTCGTTATTATCTTTGAAATACTCGACACACAAACCCGGACCATATTCTACAAGAGAAGGTTCGTAATTTAATTCCGACTTAAGAGAATTAAGTGCTTTCTCAATCTTCTCAAGATCTTTGTTAATCTTACGAAGATTCTTCTGGGTTCCTGAATAATAATGAAGTCCAATAATATCAAGATTAGAGAAATGTTCTTCATTATTCTCAATAATATATTCCACATCATCATATGACATACCAAACTGGTTGCCACTTGTAAGACGAAGCAATGCTTTAACTTTGACATTTTCCTGCTGAATAAGTGCAGCATGACGAAGGCTTTCACATGTAATAATATCTACGCCATATTCCAACGCCTCATGAACATCCTCCTCGCCCTTAACTACTCCGGAATAAATAATTCTGCTTCCAGGAATATTAAGTGTCTTACATATCTCTAATTCTCCAGGTGAACATACTTCAACATGAGCAATCTTATCAGGCAAATCATTAAGCAAGAAAGGATTAGCCTTAATTGAATATGTCAAAGGAATATCCGTAAGTGCATTAGTTATAGTATTTGCTCTATTCTCAAATTCATCAAAATCAAAAACATAACAAGGTGTATTCATGTTCTCTCCATTCTAATAAAACCTATTAATCTATAATTACTCTTCTACTAGAGTATTAACAAGCTTAACCATTGCATCAACAGAATTAAAGTTCTCCGGTACAAGGTCTTTAGGTCTAATTGTAATATCAAATTCGTCAGATAATTCTGATACAAGTGATACAATATCAAATGATTCTAATACATTTCCATCAACCAGAGATGTCTCATTCTCAAAATCAACATCAGGTCTAATCTCTTCTAAAATCTCAATAATAGTTTCTTTTGTTTCCATAATTATCTTTCCTCCAATTCTTTAATATCAATCTTACCATTAGGTAATTTCGGCAACTTATCAAGTTGAATAATCTTACGAGGCACCATAAAGCCCGGAATTAATTCTCTAAGAGCAAGAGACAAATCTCTCCTGGTTGCATCACCAGAATAGAATAAAATAAGGCTCTCCTTCTCTTTCTTATAGATACAACATGTCTCAGTAACATTTTCCACAGAATTAGCAGCACATTCAACTTCATCAAGTTCTACTCTGTGTCCCATATGCTTAATCTGTCTATCCATTCTTCCATGGAATTCAAACATTCCATTATGAATAGTACCTATGTCACCAGTCTTATATATTCTCTTCGTTGTACCATCAGACATTTCTCTAACAACAAAATTCTCATTTGTTCTATCAGGATCATTATAATAACCAATTGCAAGAGATACGCCTGACACAGTAATCTGACCTTCAACGTCCTCGTCTGTGATAACCTTACTATCACAATCGAGTTCTGTCAAGAATACATCATACCCATCATATGCTTTTCCAATAGGAAGCACTTCCGATTCATCAACAATATGATTTACCACATAATATGTACAGCTTGCTGTGGCTTCAGTTGGGCCATATTGATTAACAAATAACGCATCCGGCAAATTCTCCTGCCATACCCTAAGTGCTGAACAAGGCATAACAGAACCGGAGAAGCATATTTTACGAAGGGTATCTAATTTCACTTCTTCAAAAGCTCCAAGACTCAGTGGAACTGTAAGGGCTGATACACTCCAGCCAACTGCAGTTACTTTCTTATCATTAAGATATGTAAATAAAGCATTGGGATCCATAAAATATTTCTTAGGAATAATATACGAACTTGCACCATACTTAAATGGCAAATAAATATCGCGAATTGCAGCTATATAGTCAAGGGGTGACTGATTACCGAATCTGTCGCTTTCTTCAATCCCCATAACATCACCATAACTGTCAATATAATTAATTAGAGATTCATGACTTGTTACAACGCCTTTAGGTCTTCCTGATGAACCGGATGTATGAATAATATATAACGCATCACCAGGCTTTGCATTGTTTCGAACACTTTGTAATAGATTCTCATCTATCAAGTCTTCATTTAATTTATTCTCAGCTGAAGGTGACTCATAACTAGAATCATTATATTTACTAATAATTCCTTTTTCAAAATCAACTACAACCACATCCCATTTCTTATCTGGATAAATATCCTTGCAAAGCTTTGCAAAACTGTCAAAGCTTTCTTTATCTACGAGAATTACATTGGGCATTAAATTATCCAGAATCTTACCTATTCTTGCTTCAGGAAGTGCCATATCAATAGGTGCGTAAGCCCTATTAGCATATACACATGCCATAAAAAGAACAGGAGTAGTAGCTGCCCTTTTAGAGAATACTCCCACGGGAGTAGTATCATTGTCTTTTATAATAGTAGAACCAATCATTCGAGACAGGTTATATACTTCTCCAAACGTTACTTCTACATCACTGCCTTCTTCTGTCTCACTTGTAAATGCTACTTTCTCAGGAATCCTTTTTGCTGTAGCCTCCAACCACTCAAGCACATTTTCCATCTGTTAAATCCTTTCTTAACAAGCTATACATTTAGCCACTTCGGTAAGTATACACTTAATTCATAATAATTTCTTCCCAAATTATTCTCTATATCCTGCTCTGCTCTAGTCAATATTTCCTCAGTCTTCTCTACACTATCTTCCCAACTCTTCTTAAGTTCTTCAGAATATTCACCTTTTATATCATAATTATTCATAAGATAATTACCAAAATAAGATGTGAACTTCCTTGCACCTTTTGCATTGAAATGTTCATCATTATAGTAGTCTTCAACAGGAATTATTCCCGCCTCTTCCTTAGAATGACTAAAGTCTACGAACTTATATCCATGAGCATTAGCCATATTAGCTAATTCTTCTGCAATCTCAGGTTCAGTATCTTTGTTCATGTGTGGGAATCGAACAAATAACACATTCTGTAATCCCTGTTCATTACAGTATGTTAATAAATCCTCGAATATGGCTTTACTCTTATCAGTAAAATAATTACTCTTAGTTATATCTAAATCATCTGTAGAAGCAGTCTTAGCTCTTGTAGAGTAACCCTTGAGATTAGATTTAGGCTCAAGGAATAATCCTATTCTTGTAAATAGAGTCGCTATACATTTGCCGGGATCCTTCCAGCTATTGTGGTATACATTAAGGAAATTGATTGTTTTAAAATCATCCTTATCCTCATCCTCTACAGCATATTCAATGGCTTCATTCCTGTTATCGCCATAATTAATATTATCCAGATAACCGTGAAGATTACCCTGGCGATCATAATAATAATCTTTCTGTAACAGGCCATTCATCTCCACAACAATAAGCTTCGGATTCTGATTATCTGTAACTTCTCTTATCATTGACTTATATAGACTACCTGGCACACCGGATACTCCATAAGAATATGATGTATATCCATACTCTTCATAAGCCAGGGGTGCACAATAATTGGCGTAAGCTTCGCTTGCGCCAATTAAAACTACATCAAGTGTATTCTTCTCTTTATATATTCCCTGAAGACTTGCCACATTAACAGGTTCTGTCATCTTGAGGAACATACAAGCAGTATAAAGAATTAAAAGAAGCGCTAATATAAATCCAGTGTATCCTAGAATTACTTTATGGATAGGCTTCTTTTTCTTTACCTTTTTCTCTTCGCCTAATGTCTCATCATTTTCAATTGTTTCTTCTTTGTTCTCAAGGTCAACAGACATCCTTATCCCTCAATCATTCTATTGATGCATCTAGCGGCGCCTTCAATAACATCTTTATCAAGTGTTATCTCTTCTCCGCCTACACCTCTTAAAGTATTATATATATCATATAATGTTGTAACACGCATATTCATGCATGATAATTTCACTGATAGTGGATAGAACATCTTATCTGGACAATCAAATTGAAGATGTTCTACTATGCTATTTTCTGTTCCGATAATGAATTCTTTCTTATCAGACTCCCTGGCATAGTCCATAATAGCAGTTGTTGCACCAACAAAGTCAGCTTCTTCTACAACTTCCGGTCTACATTCAGGATGCACTAGAAGTAGCGCATCTGGGTGAGCCTTCTTAGCCTTAACTACATCATCGTGGCTTATTATAATATGTCTCGGGCAACCACCATTATAATATACAAATTCCTTCTCTGGCATCTTACTTGCCACAAAAGCACCAAGATTAGGATCTGGAATAAACAGAATCTTATCTTCTTTAAGTCCTCCTACTAATCTTACAGCAGAAGAACTTGTAACACACAGATCACATTCTGTCTTTAACTCTGACGTTGTATTAATATAACATACAACAGCATGATCAGGGTACTGTTTTTTTAATTCTTTCAAATCTTCAAGTGACATCTGCTCTGCCATTGGACATCCGGCAATAGGATTAGGAAGGAATACTCTCTTCTCAGGAGAAAGCACTTTACAAGTCTCCGCCATAAATCTTACACCACACATAAGTATATTGGAATTCTTAGCATCTCTTCCCTGAACGCTAAGTCCAAAAGAATCACCTATATAATCAGCCACTTCAAATATACATTGATCCTGATATGCATGTGCCAGGATACACACATCCTTTTCTTTCTTAAGTCTAATAATTTCTTCCTGTACTTCTCTCACTGTCATAGCTATATTCCTTTCGTATATGTAATATGTCTCCTCAAAAGATGAAATTATACTATATTCTACTCACGCTCCCAAGGTAGAAGTGGCACTAGAAATCCTGCCTCATTAAGCTTATCTTCAATCAAATCCAATCTATCTTCACTAGAGGCTTCAACAAGATGATAGTGATATCCACTTGTTACACTTCCAAGAAGTGTAGATTTACTATCAAGCAATCGTTCAACAAATTCAATGACATCCTGTCTTGAACTAATACTCATTTCTGCTGATATTCTACCATAAGCTCTATGGCTAATACTAACATTTTTTATTGTTCCTCCAAAGTCCACAATAAGTGTCAATTCTTCCTTAACCCTGTCAGGTCCATGCTTGACTTTAAATTCTCTAGTAAAAGCGCTTTTTTTACCAAGAATATAGCCCCTGTTAGTGGATATTATCTCAGGAGTATTAGCTCTTATTACAGCCATATCCCCAACTATAATCTGACGACTCACACCAAAATCTAACGCTAATTCCTTAGCAGGAACAGCGCCTCTTGCACTTTTAAGTTTATTTAGAATTTCCCTTCTTCTCTCATTAGTTGTCATAATAATTACTCCACATTTAAGTATTTTATTATTAAATCGCCCTCAAGTTCTTCATAGAAATGTCCATTATAGGTGCAGAATGTGTAAGTGCACCACTTGAGATATAATCAACTCCTATATCTGTTAATTTATCAATATTTTCTTTCGTAACATTTCCTGAGCATTCTGTAGCAGCTCTTCCATCTATTATAAGAATAGCCTCTCTCATTGTATCTATATCCATATTATCAAGCATAATTATATCCGCACCGGCATCGGCTGCTTCTCTTACCTGTTCTAGTGTCTCAACTTCCACTTCTACTTTTCGTACAAAAGGCGCGTATTCTTTTGCCATTTTAATTGCTTTTGTAATAGAGCCTGCTGCGCCAATATGATTATCTTTGAGCATGACACCATCAGATAAGTTATATCTATGATTACAAGCTCCACCTATTCTTACAGCGTATTTCTCAAAAATCCTTTGATTCGGTGTTGTCTTCCTTGTATCAAGAAGTGTAGTCTTACTTCCTTCTAATAATTTCACAAGCTGATTTGTATATGTTGCTATTCCACTCATCCTCTGAAGATAATTAAGGGCTACTCTCTCTCCAGACAGAAGGACTCTTATATCTCCTGTTACAGTTGCAAGCAAATCGCCCGACTTAACTTTGTCACCATCTTTTACCTTATAATCTGTCTCTGTAGATGTGTCCAATAAATGGAACACCCTTCCATACACATCAAGTCCGGCAATTATACCGTCTTCCTTACATATAAGTTCAACTGTTCCCTTCTGATACTTAGGCATAACTGCATTAGTAGATACATCCTCACTTGTAATGTCTTCTTCTAATGCCATACGTATGTATTTATCCGCATTTAATTTCATTGTAATATTATCCATATTAATCTCTCCTCGTATTAATCACTCTGATATCTTCTTAAGTGCACTTGTTCTATATTCGTCAAATAATCCGTCAAGATTCTTATATTCTTCAAAATCAACGAAGAAGTCATCTATTCCACTATCATTTCGCCTTATAATATTCTCAGCCGCCCTCTTAGCAAAAACCAAAGCCTCAAGTAGAGAATTACTTGCAAGACGGTTCTTACCATGAACTCCATTGCAACTTGCTTCTCCAACAACATAGAGTCCATGCATTGTAGACTCACTGTTAAGGTCAACCTTTACACCACCCATATGATAGTGCTGCGCCGGTACAACCGGTATTGGTTCAACTAATACGTCATATCCTTCTTTCTTACATCTCTCGTAAATGTTAGGAAAATGGTGAAGTATTGTCTGTTTGCCAAGTGGTCTCATATCCTCTAGTACATATTCTGTACCATCTTTTCTCATCTGCTCTCTTATTGCAGCTGTAACCACATCTCTAGGCTTAAGTTCATCTGTAAATCTCTCACCATTTTTATCAAGAAGAACTGCTCCTTCTCCTCTCACCGACTCTGATATCAAAAATCTTCTGCCTGGTTTCTTAGAATATAAAGTCGTAGGATGAATCTGAACATAATTAAGATTCTCAACTTCTATGTTATGTTTGATTGCAATAGATATAGCATCCCCTGTTATATGCGGAAAGTTGGTTGAATTCTTATAAAGTCCTCCAATTCCTCCACAAGCAAGTATCACGTCTTTTGCCTTAATTATAGAGAATTCTTTCATGTCATCTACAACAACAATTCCACCGCAGATATTATCTCTTGTTATAATATCCACCATAGTTGTGTATTCATGAATCGTTACATTCTTCTTCTCTGCAACTCTCTTATAAAGAGTAGATGTAATCTCTCTTCCAGTCTCATCTTCATGGAATAGAATTCTTGCCTGAGAATGAGCTCCTTCTTTCGTAAAAGACAAGTTCCCTTCTTTGTCTTTCTCGAAATCAACACCGTATTCTATAAGTTTATCAATAACATCCTGAGACGACCTAATCATTACATCAACAGCATCTTTCTTATTCTCGAAATGACCTGCTCTCATTGTATCTTCGAAATAATCATCATAGTCATCCTCATCAAGAAGTACAGATATTCCACCTTGCGCAAGATAAGAGTCCGACTCATCTACTTTTCTCTTTGTAACCATATGGATATTAACATCATCAGGAAAGCTTAGTGCGGAAAACAGCCCTGCCGCCCCCGTTCCAACAATTACAACATCACATTTCAAATCCATAACTTATACCTCTCAGGTTTTGGTTGCTTAGACAATAGTTTATATGCTAAAAGTCTATCTGTCAAGTACAATGTAAAGTTATGTGTCATGACACTAAGGCAACCCTGCGTATTTACGTGCTTTAAGCAAAAAAGACAACTACACATATGTGTAATTGCCTTTAAAACTATAGGTAATTCTCTATATATTAATAAAGTTACTTAGAATCTTTTTGCCATCAGGAGTAAGTATCGATTCGGGATGAAATTGCAATCCATATACTTCATATTCTTCATGCTTTATTCCCATAATCTCATTATCATCATTAGCACTTGCTATTATCTTAAGTTCATCTGGCAAATCCTTTCTAGATACACTTAGTGAATGATATCTTGCCACCTCAATATTATCACTTAATCCAGCAAAGACTGCACATGAAGTATCAATGCTCGCCACAGATTTCTTGCCATGCATTAGACGAGAAGCATGATCAACATTTCCCATAAAAGCTTCGCATATTGCCTGGTGTCCAAGACAAACTCCAAGAATCGGTATCTTACCTGCAAACTCTCTAACTACATCTTCACATACTCCCGAATCTGCAGGTCTTCCCGGCCCCGGACTCAGTACAATATGGCTTACATCCATTCTTCTAATCTCAGGGATACTAATATCATCATTTCTTACAACCCTAATGTCAGAGCTTATACTTCCCAACATCTGATAGAGATTATATGAGAAGCTATCATAATTATCTATGAGTAAAATCATAACTAGTCCTCCATCTTAGAAGCCTTCTCAATAGAAAGCATTACGGCTTTAGCTTTGTTAATGCACTCGTTGTATTCGTTTATAGGAATAGAATCAGCAACGATTCCGGCACCTGAGCGAACAAATACCTTGTTATTCTTCTTGTAAGCAATTCTAATGGCTATAGCTGTATCAAGATTACCTGTAAAATCAATATATCCTATTGCGCCACCATATATACCACGCTTATTATTCTCTAACTCATTAATAATCTCACAGGCTCTAATCTTAGGCGCTCCCGACAAAGTTCCAGCAGGAAGAATCGCATCTATTACATCAACAGGGCTTTTATTATCATTTAACTCTCCCTTAACAGTTGACCCTATATGCATAACATGTGAGAAACGCAAAACCTCCATATACTTCTCAACTTCAACAGAACCAAACTTAGAGATTCTACCAATATCGTTCCTGCCAAGATCAACAAGCATATTGTGTTCGCTAAGTTCCTTCTCATCCTTTAGAAGCTCCTCTTCTAATCTCTTATCCTCACTCTCATTCTTGCCTCTTGGTCTTGTCCCTGCTAGTGGAAATGTATGAAGAACTCCATCCTCTAATTTAACAAGAGTCTCTGGACTTGCACCAGCAACCTCCATATCGTCACCACTAAAATAAAACATATATGGTGAAGGATTAAGAGTTCTTAAGATTCTATAGGTATCAAAGAGACTTCCTTTAAAATCTGCTTCTAATCTATTAGAAAGTACGACCTGGAATATATCTCCTTCATATATATAATCTTTTGCTTTGTTAACCTTTTGGCAAAATTCTTCTTCACTAAATAAAGCTCTATAGTCTGATAAAAGCTCGCCCTTAGGGATGTCAGCCTTCTTGCCATTTTGAATAAGTCTTATAATCTCATCAATATCTGTCAGCGCCTGCTTATAGCTATCCTTAAAATTATCAGCCGGTGCATTGGCAATTATTACTATCTTCTGCTTAAGATTATCAAAGGCAATCACCTTATCAAACAGCATCAAATCAAAATCCTTAAAGCCCTCAGTATCATCAGCATCAAGGTTAAGCTTAGGCTCTGCATATTTAATATAGTCAAAGGAAAAATAACCTACCAGTCCACCTGTAAAGGAAGGATAATCCTTAAGCTTAGGACTCTTGTATTTATCTAATATATCCTTAAGATGTGCTTTAGGCTCTCTAACTACTTCTTCTAGCACCAGGGAGCCATTAGCATCGTATATCTTAAGGTGATTATTGCTACATGTAATACATAGCTTAGGATTGTATCCAAGGAATGTATATCTGCCCCAGCTTTCCTGTTCCATAACGCTCTCTAGGATGAAAACGTGAGGGCTTACGCCTCTAAGAATTCGAAGAAGTTCAATAGGTGTTGTAACATCTGAAAGAATCTCCTTCTTAACAGGAATATAATTGTAATCATTAGTATATTGTCTTAATGTCTCATAATCATTCATAGTAATACCTCGGCTAATTAGACATATGATTTATTCCAGAGTCACAGGTTTTGGCTGCTTAGGTGTGCTCTTCCTACGAATTAGATGCCTTAATGTATTTCTCTAGTGCATCATAAGCCTTACCAGAATCGAGAATCTCTTCAGCCATGATGACGCCCTTAGCGATGGAGTCAGCTTTTCCACCAATATATAGGGCTGCTCCTGCATTCATAAGAACAGTGTTTCTCTTGCCACCCTTTATTTCGCCCTTGAGGATGCCTCGGGTTATATTAGCATTTTCCTCAGGAGTTCCACCTACAAGCTCCTCCTTGTCGCATCTATCGAAGCCGAATACCTCAGGGGAAATGTCATAAGACTTAAAGTATCCGTCATTAACCTCACATACAAAGGTTGGTCCTACAGCTGATATTTCATCTAATTTCTCACGACCATATACTACCATACCTCTTTTTACTCCCATATCTGACAAAACTCTGGCAAGGGGTTCTACAAGGCATTCATCATATACTCCAAGAAGCTGTCTTGTAGGACATCCCGGGTTTGTTAGTGGTCCTAATATATTAAATACAGTTCTAAAACCAAGTTCCTTTCTTATGGCACCAACATATTTCATTGATGTATGATACTTCTGTGCGAAGAAGAAGCAGAAGTTAGTATCCAGAAGTAACTTCTTACATTCCTCAGGGTTCTTATCTATATTAGCTCCAAGAGCCTCAAGACAATCAGCTGTACCACTAAGAGATGAGGCTGCACGATTACCATGCTTTGCCACTTTAATTCCAGCTGCTGCTGCAATAAATGCTGTTGTTGTGGAGATATTAAAGCTTCCTGCTCTGTCTCCACCTGTACCTACTATCTCCATTGCGTCCAGATTACCCAGATCGCATTTCCTGGCATGCTCTCTCATAGCCTTAGCACATCCTAGTATTTCATCTTCAGTCTCTTTCTTTGTGCTTTTGGTTGAGAGAGCAGCTAGAAATGCCGCATTCTGTGTCTGAGATGTCTCACCAGACATTATCTCATTCATTACTGTGTAGGCCTCATCATAAGTGAGATCTTCCTTCATTACAATTTTCTCAATAGCTTCTTTAATCATTTTGTGTCTCCTTTCAGGTTGACAGGGGGACGGTCCTTTTGTCAACCTTTCTTCATTCTCATTTTCTAGTTATCTTCATTTCTCTTAAGAGGTTGACAAAAGGACCGTCCCCCTGTCAACTGTATCTCACGCTTAAACTTAGATACATATTCTCTTGCAATATCAGGATTATAATTACCCTCTCTCATTAGATTGATGAAATGTGAGCCAACAATCGCTCCATCAATTATATCTTTCATAGGCTCCACGTCCTTAGCCTCTCTAATTCCAAATCCCATCATCACCGGAATCTTGGAATGCTTCTTAACATCTGACAGATAATCAATTACCTTACTGTGAAATGTTCCTTTACCACCTGTAACTCCCATAGAAGATACGCAGTATACAAACCCTTTTGCATTTTCCAAAATCACCGGGATTCTGTCAGCACTAATGGGTGATACCAATTGAATGAGTATTGTTGTATCGTATTTATCTATGGCGCCTTGGAGTTCTTCCTGTTCTTCTAAAGGAAGGTCGGGAACGATAAGTCCATCTACGCCACACTCATCACATTTCTTAGCGAAGGCTTCTATTCCATAGTTAACAATTGTGTTGTAATACATCATGAATAGTATTGGCTGCTGGCTTCCAGAATCTCTAATGTCCTTCATAAGCTCAAATGTCTTTCTTAGGCTGGATCCCTGTTGTATAGCTTCATAACTTGCTTGCTGAATCACACTTCCATCTGCAATTGGGTCAGAGAATGGAATGCCAAGCTCTATAACATCTGTATATCCCTTCTGAGCTTCTATGATTTGTCTTGTAGCCTCCATCCCGCCAAGTCCAGCAGTGTAATATGTAATAAATGCTTTCTCACCTTTTTTTTGTAATTTCGATAAATGTTCTTCAATTCTACTTCTCACACCAATCACCCCCTTAGTTAAGATATCCTTTACCGGCAATATAATCTGAAATTGTATTAACGTCCTTGTCGCCTCTGCCAGATAAGCATATAATCATTGACTGATTCTCTGTCATTTCTTTAGCATATTTAATTGCATAGGCCATTGCATGGGCGCTTTCTATTGCAGGAATTATTCCTTCTTCCCGAGTTAATTCCATTAGAGCATCCATAGCCTCTGCATCTGTAATTGGTACATATTCTGCCCTGCCTGAATCTCTAAGAAATGCGTGTTCTGGGCCGACTCCTGGATAATCAAGTCCTGCTGAAATGGAATGGGCTAGCTGCACATTTCCATCCTCGTCACTTAGTAAATATGACTTAGTTCCGTGAAGTACACCAATATGTCCTCTTGCCATTGATGCCGCGTGTTCATTGGTATCTATTCCCTTGCCTGCTGCCTCAACGCCGATTAGCTTTACATCCTTTTCATCAATAAAGTCAGCGAACATTCCAATGGAATTAGAGCCACCTCCTACGCAAGCCATTACAACATCTGGAAGTCTTCCTTCTTTTTCAAAATGCTGCTTTTTTGCTTCTCTTGAGATACATGACTGAAACTCCTTAACCATCTTAGGATATGGGTAAGGTCCTATTGCTGAACCTATTATGTAGAATGTATCTTCTGCCGTCTTAGCCCATGTCCTAATAGCTTCATTAGTTGCATCCTTAAGGGTATTAGAGCCTGATTCAACTGACACAACCTTTGCCCCAAGCATCTCCATTCTCATTACATTAAGGGCCTGTCTCTTAACGTCTTCGCTACCCATAAATACGGTACACTCCATATTAAATAGTGCGCATCCTGTTGCTGTTGCAACTCCATGCTGTCCTGCACCAGTTTCTGCTATTATCTTAGTCTTGCCCATTCTCTTAGCAAGAAGAATCTGACCTAATACATTATTAATCTTATGAGCTCCTGTATGATTTAGGTCCTCTCTCTTAAGGTATATCTTCGTGCCATATTTCTTAGAGAGATTCTCGGCAAGATAAAGTGGTGTCTCTCTTCCTACATATTCCTTAAGATAATAATTATATTCTCTGATGAATTCTTCATCTCTTATTGCCTTTTCGAATTCTTCGTCAATCTCGTTTAGGACGTTCATTAAGGTCTCTGCAACATATTGACCACCGAATTGTCCATAGTATGCTTTTTCGTTCATAATGCTTCCTTTCTTGGCTGACAGGTTGACAAGGGGACGGTCCTTTTGTCAACTTCTTACCGCCTTAACAAATCTATCTATTAAATCTTTATCTTTTCCCGGGGGAACAGTTGACAAAAGAACCGTCCCCTTGTCAACCTCCACTCCGGAACTTACATCAACTATGTCTGGATTAAGGATTGATATTGCCTCGCTGACGTTGTCTGAATTAAGGCCTCCTGCAAGGATAAATGTCTTGTCCTTAAAAACCTTAGATTCTAATTTGTCTTTGTTTTGCTGCCAGTCAAATGTCTGTCCTGACCCAAAATTCTTAGAATCAATTACAATACCTGTTATCTTCCGGTATTGGTTAGGCTTAAGTCCCATAATCCATCGCATCTTATCATCATATTCTTCATCTGATAGATTAATGGCGCACCAGACTTCCTTTCTAGTCTTATCAAGTATTGATTCCTTAAGCTCTCCATGAATCTGGATTACATCGAATCCGGCATCTTCCTTATCAATTACTTCTTCTAACGTAGGAGAAACCATAACCGCCACCTTCTTTATATTAGAATCGAGTCTGTTCATTATTAATCTTGCTTTATCTATTGTAATATTCCGTTTGCTTTTCTCGTAAAACACAAATCCAGCGAAATCTACCTTATTATCATTAAGATAATCTGATTCCTTCTCACTTGTGATTCCACATATCTTAATCTTCATCTTCTTAACCTACTCTCTTATGTCACATGCTCTTTCTTCTTGTTAATAGAATCTATCACATTTCCTTCCATCTTATTGCAAGTTCTCTTGGACTTTTCGATTCCATAAATGACTGACCTATTAAGAATGCGTCAACACCTAAGTCCTTTAGAAAACGAACATCATCATCTGTCTTAATGCCTGATTCTGATACAACAATTATTTCCTCTGGAATGTATTTCTTAAGTCTTTTAGTTGTATCAAGGGATATTGTAAAATCATTAAGATTGCGATTGTTTATTCCTATTACAGGTGCCTCTATCTCAAGTGCTCTTTCTATCTCCACTTCATCGTGACATTCAACTAGTACATCTAGTCCTAATTCCTGCGAGAGCTGATAGAAATCTTTAAGCTTAGCATCATCAAGTATGGCACATATAAGAAGTATTGCATCAGCACCTATTACCTTAGCTTCGTAGAATTGATATTCGTCTATCATAAAGTCTTTTCTTAGAATTGGAAGAGTTGACTTTGTTCTAATCTGTTCTAGATACTCAGTGCTTCCTTTGAAATGATCCTTCTCTGTAAGACAGGAAATTGCATCAACTGAATCATTATATTCATCTATTCTTGTTAGTAAATCAATTGATGAATTAATATCTCCTGCAGAAGGAGATGCCTTCTTGAATTCACCTATAATACTAATTCCATCCTTGGCAAGGTTATGATAGAACTTAGTTGTATCCCTTGTCTTATCCTTTAGTACAGAATAAGCCTTATCTCTCATTAATGAGACTGGAATTATATCCTTCTCTTCTATAAGTCTTATTTTCTTGTCTTCGACGATTGTGTCTAGTATCATAGTTTTCTCCCTCGTATTATATAGTAGTAGTT
>DFLF01000003.1:607-104609 GCA_002373675.1 Pseudobutyrivibrio sp. UBA3626 | reverse complement strand
GACTTTTAATAGTTAGTCTTTCTAAGCTAATAAGGAGTCTCACCCCATTTTAGTTCGTGCTTCGCACGAAGGGGTTCGACGTGTAGCATTTTGACTTCGTCAAAACGCAACATATAAAAAAATCCCAGCAATCTTACGATTGCTGGGACAAAATATCTAATATCTTGCGGTGCCACCCGGCTTGACGATAGCTTCTCTCTATCGACCACTCAACGCATACCATCATATGCTGACATTGTTAACGAAGTGTCTGCTCCGTCTCGCCTACTTTATTCTTATTTCAGCTCGCCCTCGAAAGTCCATTCATCAAAATATATTCTGCCATAATCACACCATCTACAGCTCTCTCTTAGAATAGGGAAGTTGACTACTTACTCTTTCTCATCGGTTTCAATCTTATTTAGTTATCTAGTATTTAATCATACTAATACACGTTTGTCAATAAAATTTTCAAAAACTTCATAACGCTTGACATAAATTTTTCAAAACTTCATAACGCCTGTCACCATGCATTACATACATTTCTTTAATTTTATATATACCATAATGATATTATTAGTGTTATACTTAATATGGTTTTTTTATTATATCAACTTACTATAGATACACTTTATTCGATGAAGAATTATGGGGAGGATTACACGAATGGTTTTATATGTAAAATGTTGTCCAAGAAGTGATTCTAGAACTGACAAACTAGCTACTGCTTTACTTGAGACCCTAGGTGACTACTATGAAGTACTTGATATCACACAAGAAAACTTACTTCCTCTTGATAGAGATACTCTTATAATGCGAGAGGCATTTATAGAACAGAGCAATTACTCTTATCCCATATTCGACTATGCAAAACAGTTTGCATTTGCAGATACAATAGTAATTGCTGCACCATATTGGGATCTGTCTTTCCCAGCTGCACTAAAATCATATATAGAAAATATATATGTTACAGGTCTCGTATCAAAATATAACGAAAATGGCGCCCCAACAGGCTTATGTAAAGCAAAGAAATTATATTATGTTACAACAAGCGGCGGTCCATATAACCCTAAATTCAGTTATGAATATATTAAGACTATCTCCACTGAATACTTTGGAATAGACGAGACAGAACTTATCTATGTTGATATGTTAGATATTGATGGCTTTGATGCCAATAAGATACTTGAAGATAAAATCAAAGAAATAAAAGAAAGAAAATAACATTTATAATACTTAAGCGAGAGTGACTGTGTCACTCCCGCTTAATTATTATTATAATTTATACAAGCCCTTTATCCGTCTTCTTAACATGCTTGAATACATTTTCAAATCTATTAAGAGCTTCATCAATAATCTCTGGCGTATCAGCCATTGAAGTATATAGACGTGAGCCGGCAAGTGTTACAATACCATTTGCCATGTATGCGGCACCCATCCTCTCCATAGAATCCTTTCTTACATACATCATTTCTTTATTCTTTAACAAGCCAAGAGCTGACTTAACAAAGGACATAGATGAGAAGTCGAAGCTCATTGCACCTGTACACTCAAGGTGAACAATAGAACCCTGGTTATATGCAACATATGGAAGTCCATATCTGTCAATAAGTTCCTTCAAGCCGTCACACAGACGATCGCCCATCTTACCAGCCTTCTCGCAGGCATTTTGCTTAGCAATCTCTTGAATTGCTGTATAACCAGCGATACAGCTAAGAGGGTTAGCAGAAAGTGTACCACCAACATATGCTCTATGCTTTCCAGTTGCAAGACCTGCTGCCATAAGAGATGCATATTCCCTCTTACCTCCTACACCACCGGCTGCAGGATATCCACCAGCAACAATCTTTCCAAATATTGTAAGATCAGGCACAACATCAAAGTAACCTTGAGCACCGCCTATATCTACTCTAAATCCAGTTACAACTTCATCAAAGATTAATAGAGCACCATAACGATCACACAATTCTCTAACGCCCTTATTATAGTTCTTAGCAACTGGTCTCGTTCCGCTTTCAGGACCTACCGGCTCAAGTAGAACTGCTGCTGTACCACCTCTTAAGCGATTTCTCTTAAGCATAGTTTCAAGCATATTTAAGTCGTTTGGACGAACTTCATCTGTATACTTAAAGCATTTGCCTGGGATACCATGTGACTCTAGAAGTGCACGACTTCCTGGAATCTTAAGTCCATATACCATCTGATCAGACCATCCATGATATGCACCACCGATTTTGATTACATGCTTCTTGCCTGTTGCAATTCTAGCAATACGAAGTGATGCCATAACAGACTCTGTACCAGAGCCAAGCATACGAAACATCTCTACATTTGGCATATGCTTATTAATCTCTTTTGCAATAAGCATTTCTGACTCGTGTAGAAGTCCTGTTACAGGGCCACAATCCTCTAATAGTTCGAATACTTTCTTTCTTACTGGTTCATAATTACTTCCCAGGATTGTAGGACCACCTGCCTGTAAGAAATCAATATATTCATTACCATCCTTATCATATAGGTATGGGCCTTTTGCCTTAGACATACACATTGGAAATGGCTTATTAAATGCAAGATTATGCTGTACGCCTCCAGGGATATACTTCTGTGATTCTTCAAAGACCTGGTATGACTTCTTACATTTCTCATTATAATAAGTCATTACTTCATTCTCATAATAATCATCATCCACTTCCCATATTGGTTGAGATGTAAGCTCTTTAAGCTTCTTATTAATCTTTCTAGGGTCATCCCAACGACTTATTCCACAATTACTCATTTTACTGTTCCTCCTTATTATCTTCTTTATTTTTCTTTATATTAGTATCAATAGAGCCTCTAAATACAACGAATCTCTGGAATAGGTATTCTGTCGATAGATTTAGTGCCATATTAATTCCTGTTACAAGATACTCATTTAGGCCAACAGACTCAGCGAGGAAATTACCAAGCAGTGTCGTTGCCGGTGTGAATACCGCGTAATATGCTGCGACTTTCAGCATAGCAATTGGCACATTGTTAGCACTCTTGAATGTGAATTTCCTGTTAAATGTAAAATTCCATAGAACAGACAACACTAAAGCTATCAAATAGCACGGCCAGTAAGACCAACCTACTAATTCATTAAGCAAGGTAAATGTAACTATCTCAATTACACCTGCTGAAATCGAAAAACCTATAAATTTAAGTATACGTATAAATTCTTTAAGCTTGGATGGCTTTTCGCTATTTGTAATATCTAATTCTTCTGTGATATCTTTTTCCTTTTTTATACTATCTGTCATCCTTTCGCCTCCTTTTTCTTTGAGTATTTCATGTTATAAACTACATTCATTAATCTAGTATCAAGGAAGCCAAGTGTAGCTTTCTCACCATAACATCTTGTATGAAGAGCACTGACGGCTGCTTTTTCAACAAGGATTCTTAAAGCTTCTGTATCTTCTTTATCTTTACCAAGAACGGCAATTCCTTTGTCTAATACAATTACTGCATTCTTCTTATGCTTAATAAGGTATTTCTTCGCATCACCTGTAATCACGTCAATTTGTGGTCCTATCATTTGCGCCATATCATCGAGTTGTGCTTTAAGAGGTATACCTAGTCTAGAGTAAGCTACGGTCGCTTTCTCATCTAGTTTGTGGCCTTCATAACTTCTCTTACATACATCTTCAAGAAGTTCAATTCTCTCTAAGGCGTCTTCTTGACTTGTTCCTGCCACTACAGCCCCATGATGCTTCATAAGTACACAATGAGCTCCCTTATTAAAGCAGGATGCAACTTCGTTCTTTAATTTTTTAGTTCCTGGCAAACCATATCCGGCAACTAACACTCCGCCAAGCTTCTCTTCCTCTTCTTTTGTCATAATAATGTCATCAACACCTGTTAATGAAAATGCTGATGCAAATGTCTGATGTGTATGAATGACGAATTTACAATCTGGAAAAGCCTTATATGCTGCCGCATGTATTCCCTTCTCACTAGATGGCTTAAACTCCCCTTCATACTCTCCTGTTGTCATGTCAAAAAGTGCTAAATCCTCCGGCGAAGTCTTGGTATAACTAAGTCCGCTTGGTGTAATAAGAAAATGATTATCATCTTCTCTGGCACTTACATTTCCCCATGTACGCGCTACTAATTTCTTCTCAAGAAGTAGTAGTCCCGTATCAACTACCTGCTGTCTCAAATCCATGATACCCCTCCTTAACTATTAAGAATTTTGAAATTCTTCGCATTAGATTTATATAACTGCTTAAATACAACAAATTGTTTATCATATATCTTCTTGTTATCCAAATTAGGTTTGTATTCTTTCTTAGTAGCTACAAATTCGCTCATATCACTAAGTTCCCTTGCGTATCCTTCTCCCAGTGCAACAAGCATAGCAGCTCCAACAGCTCCAACGTCCTTTGTATTCTCTATTGTAATTATTTCCCTTCCTAATATATCAGCCAGAATCTGACAGGATACCGGAGACAATGCTCCTCCTCCCACAAATCTTATTTTCTCAGATGTGGTGACTTTCTTCTCAGAACATTCAAGCATCCATCTTAGATGAAAGCAAATCCCCTCAATAACTGCTCTAAGCATCTGACTCTTGCCTGTATTAATCCCTATGTTGAAGAATATTCCCTGAGCATGAGGGTCTTCAAATGGACACCTGTTACCATGAAGCCAGGGTGTAAATATTACTCCGTCACTACCCGGATTTACTTTATCTATAACGTCTGAGAGATAATCATAAAGGCTTATATATTCTGATTCAGGAGAATCCTCAACATTCATTTTGCTTAGATAAATATCTATTTCATCAAGTGCCAAATGATCCTTTACCCACTCAAAGCATTTACCAGCAGTTTCCATCTCAGCGAAGTAGTTAAATCTGCCTTTGGTAGCTCCGACAATTCCGGCAATCATGGATATAATATCAACTTCCTGTTTATCAATTACTGTTGATACCCAGCCTGATGTCCCACAATAGATATGTGTATCCCCAAGTGCTGTGGCACCTGCTCCAACACCTATTAATGTAGCATCTCCTCCACTTCCATAGACTTTAATTCCTTCAACAAGACCAAGCTCTCTCGCCTGCTCTTCTCTAAGAGTTCCTGCAACTTCGTGACATTCTATTACTCTTGGTAAATGTTCATACTTAATGCCATACATCTTGCAAAGAGACTTAGAGAATCCTTCATGACCTTTTCTGGAATCATATAAAAGCGTAGCGTAAGCAGAATCTGGTGTCATAATAAACTCTCCTGTCATACGACAAATGAGATACTCCTTAACATCAAGCCACTTATAAATCTTTGCAAATACATCAGGTTCATTCTTCTCAACCCATTTGTATTTCCAAATCGGATCCTTTGCAGATGTGGAAGCAGCTGATGTATAACGAATACTCTTTTGAAGCTTTCTAGCATTAACACCTGATACTGTAACTCCATGCTTCTGAACTTCTTTCATCTCTTTTTCACCGCGCTGATCCATATAACTCATAGCCCGGCGTATGGCATTTCCCTCTTCGTCAACAAGAACAACTCCCTGCATCTGAGAACAAAACGAGATTCCTTCTATATCTTCCGCCTTAATTCCAGTCTTATCCAGAAGTCTTGTAGTGCAATTACACATTGCGCTCCACCACTCTTCTACGTCCTGTTCTGCTCCACCATTCTCCAGGACATATAGTTCATATGTCTCATATTCACCCTCGACTAGTTTAATCTGTTTATCAATCTCAAACAGACAAGCCTTTAAACCTGTCGTTCCAATATCATAGGATATAACTTTAATCATAACCCCCTCCCCGCTTACTTAAGTCCCAGAGCTCCAGTTACGAATTGAAGGAAGCTCTCCTTCGTCCTTCTGGGATTGTCAAAAACATCTTCTCCACAAAATATCTTCATTCTTTCCCTGTAATAATTACAGCTATATGAAAACTGTAACATCATAAGAAGAGAATCAAAATAAAACGCACACATAAAAGGGTCAGACTCAGTCGTCATCTGTCCTTTCTTCTGTGCACGTTCAAACATACCTTTATATATATGTGCAGTACTGTTCTCAATCTTATCCGCCAGTTCTACTGCATACTTGTTGCAACTTTGTGATGTAATCTCATTGTACATTACATAATAATTAGCATGATTATCTGACTCTGCAATTACTATATCAACAAGCAAAGAAATACAACTAATCACATCATCTTCTTTAGACAAAATCTCTGTCATAGTATCTTCAAGAAGTTTAAGAGAATGCTCAACGCAAGCAATAAAGAATTTATCTTTATTCTCATAATACTTATAGATTACACCAACAGAGAAATTGGCCTTCTTCGCTATTTTATTAATATTTGCGCGATCCAGTCCGCTCTTTGAAAATTCATCTATCCCCACTTCAAGAAGAGCTTCTAGACTAGCATCATCCATTTTCTTATACATAAAAACCACCCTCGTGAACAGCCACTCACGACTATAATCTTATTATGAATTGGTTTTTATTGTTTGTCAACAGTTTTTTAACCATTAGCACAATCAATTTGCCAAAAAACAAAAAAATTGTTAAACTATTACTCGTGATTTTTTTATTCGTTATTCTAAAATAAGTGATTATGGAGTTAATTCATGAACAGAACAACAAAGAATTACACAATATATGATATTTTTATTATGGTAATTATAGTGTCCTTTCTAGGATTTTTTCTAGAAAATATATGGATTGCATTACGTGAAGGTTATATTGATAACCGAAATATGCATTTTCCTTTCCTTATTGGTTATGGTTTTGCTATAACTTTAATTTGGATTGTTCTAGGCGTACCTGACAAAAGTAATTTGTTTGTTTATTTTATAAAATGCTTCTTTGGCATTTCCATGGGCGAATTAATACTTGGTTCACTAGGCGAATTGCTTTGTGGCGTGTATTTTTGGGATTACACATCTCTTCCATTTCATTTTACAAGATATACAAGTCTGTTCACAAGTCTTTGTTTTGCATTTATAATTACAATGTTTATGTGGAAATGTTTTTGCCCACTAATGGATATAATTCACGAGCATGACAGTAAATCAAAGCGCGTCATTAGTACAGTCCTTCTAGCCGTACTATTATTTGACTTTATGTTCTCATTTACATATATGTTTAGCAACCAGTCATATTATGATAGCTGGAAGCTAGAAATTAATACCGATAATATAACACAAACCTGACTTTATTGAACGACAAATAATAATTCTTCGTATTCTCATCACTTGGTCCACGGCAATCTAATCCTCGGAAGTTTTAATTCACTCGCTTCTCTAAGCTCGTATCCTATACCGTTACCCTCTAATTCCTTCATAAAAGCATCTACAAAATAATCACTTGAAAATGTCTGTATGAAATCCAACGTAAATCTACCATTTACTGCTGCCATCTCAACAGTTATACCATTTGCCGCCGGACAAGTTAACGTTCTAAAATCCCTGATATATTCTTCCGCTTCTTTGAAATCACCCTTTCCGACATAGCTTAAATTGACCGTAACAATGTTCTTAGTAAGACAGCCAATAGCATCAACTAACTCAATCCTTTCTTCGTCAGTCTCTTTAGAGAGAATCAAGTTATATACTCCCACTTGCGATGCTACTCCCTTCAATACATTATCCTTCGTCGTCTGTTCACGTAGCATATTGCGATATAAGTCGGATTGCTCCCTAACAGAAAGTGAGCGCATATCATCTTTATATACAAGATAAGCTCCTCCAACCAAGCTATGATGAGATAGTGGAGCTTCAAGCGCATTTCGCTGATTGACACACACAGTTATACGAATAGTATCTTCTGCTGTCGGATACATTTTTGCAATTGCACGAGACATAAGTAGAGCGACCATCGAAGTTGGACTTGCACCATTACATTTACAATAATTCACTAATTGCGCCTCTTCTATGACTATGCTATAGACCATGCTCTTCTTATCATCTTCAATTCCAGCCATATCAATTAGATTCAATGCTTTGGGCATATCAGACCTATCCGGTGTTGGCAAATCCTTTCTATTGGCAACAGAATCATCCCACTCCTTATGGGAAATTGTATCACCCACCAATCGAATACCATCTGTATCATACTTAACATGATAACGTTTTGTACAATAATAATACAGTAGCGTTCTTACAACCTCATACACACCCGTTCCATCTGTTAATCCATGGAAAACATCTATGGCAATCCAGTCATCTTCATGACAAAAAGCAATCATATGGTAATTAGAATCTTCTGAATTCAATTCTACGCCACGAAGAGAGCTCGTGATAACTATAGGACGTGCGTTGTCAATGAAGATGTATCTTCCATCCTTCTTAGTTAATTCAACGCAAAAATACGGATATCTCTTCATTGTAGTATCAACAGCGTAGCGATACGCATTAGGCTCAATAGAATCTCTCAATCTAATCTTAATTCTAATTACACGAGGACTGTCTTTTCTAGATTCATATAACGGGCGAAGCTCTGTAAATAGTTCTTGTTCCATACAATCCTTACCTCCCACTTTTCACTTATCTTAGGAACAGCTTCAGCAAAAACCTCATGTGTGCTGGACCAGCCATGCATCATTACAATTGTATTATCCCCTTTTCCTGTATCTTCATAATAAATATTTTCTCCATTATTCAGATTAAAATAACTCACAATTAACCCCTATCCTTATCTTTTTCCATATAACGACATTATACAATAGTATATGGGGAATATCTATCAGAAAGAAAACCGAATTCAATATAATACTCCTTCACGACGCCAACGGCTACTGAACAATCTCTCCATCCCATGTATTGATTCCTCCAAACTCATAGACATTTGTATATCCCATATCAGCCAGCTTCTGAGCCACCTGCTTACTTCTTTTGCCGGTTCTGCAATATACCAGTATAGTCTGGTTTAAGTCCTTTAGCTGTTCAGGACGAGTCGTTCCAATATTTTCATTGGGTATTAGAATCGCTCCTGCTATGTGTCCGCCATCATATTCATCCTGACGGCGTACATCTACAATGATATGATTATCATTTCTTTTCATCATTTCTTTGGCTTCTTCCTGGCTTATCTGCTTATAAGTTGTATTTTGTGTTGTCATAGAACTATTCTCTCTATTTACATTCGTTGTATTACTTGTATTTGTTGCATTATCTGTTGCATTACTGCTATTTTCTGCATTATCTGTTGCTATACTACAGGAACAACCTGATGCAACAAGCATCACTGCTACTACTAAAGTTATAAAATATTTTTTCATAAGTCCACCCTCCTCATTCACATTATATTGCATAACACATAGAATTGCCACGCTAATTGGCACAAATAGAGTTGCCACGCTAATTGGCACAAATAGTATTGCAAGCACATAGCAATAAAAAACAGCCGGAACTTATCCGACTGTGATAAAAATTGGCGCCACCCCCGTGTCCATCCACACAGGTCGACGCCTTGTACTATCACAGTACTATCATTTGCTTGAAATATCAAGTATTTCATTCTTGTTGTGATGTCAGAGCGTGGCATGACCGTTGTCGGCTAACAATTGGGCTGATTTACGGCTTTTATTAGCCGTTGTCGCGGTGTCAGGGCGTGGTATGACTGTTGTCGGCTAACAATTAGGATAAGTCTGGGCTTTTATTAGCCGTTGACACGTGACTAGAGCGTGGCATGACCGTTGTCGGCTAACAATTGGGCTGATTCGCGGCTTTTATTAGCCGTTGACACGTGACTAGGGCGTGGCATGACTATTGTCGGCTAACAATTAGGCTGATTCGCGGCTTTTATTAGCCGTTGACACGTGACTAGGGCGTGGTATGACTGTTATCAGCTAACAATTTGACTGATTTGGGGCTTTTGTTAGCCGTTGTCGCGGTGTCAAGGCGTGGCATGACCGTTGTCGGCTAACAATTGGGCTGATTCGCGGCTTTTATTAGCCGTTGACACGTGACTAGGGCGTGGTATGACTGTTGTCGGCTAACAATTGGGCTGATTCGCGGCTTTTATTAGCCGTTGACACAAAGCTAAGAAATGTCACCTCTTCCTTATCACGCAAGAAATGGGGTGGGGTGGAAATAAAAAAAGGTCCGGTGGACCTTTTTCCACCGAACTCACCGACGAGGTGTCTATGCACCGAGGAGACTAAAGAGGTTACTATGTTTTATAAAATAGAAATTTCACCATACATATCTTTCAAAATATTAAGCTTTCCTATTTCAGATAGAGCTATTAAGGGCGTCGTATTCATATCAACAATGAGTCCCTGTGATTTCACAAGGCTTTTATGCTAAAAGTATCGGTTTGAAATCGCGTCTATTCATAATGACCTTTGCAGGATATTATTCTGATCTCGCCATCCTTATATTCATATACTAATCTGTCCACTTCATTTATTCTGCGACTCCAAAAGCCAGAAAGATTATCCTTTAATGGTTCCGGCTTGCCAAGTCCCTCAAACGGACTTCTTTGGGCATCTTTAATGAGCTTATTTATCTTTTTTATAGTCTTTTTATCCTCATTCTGCCACCCTAGGTATTCATCCCAGGCTCTATCTTCCCATAATAACCCCATCAATCATCTTCCAATAATTCATGTCTCTGAAATGAAGCCTTCCCTGATTTGATATCTTCCATAATACCCTCCAAATACCTAAGATTGCTTTCAGAGTAAAACGGATCAGCACTCACTTCAAATGGTATTCTCTTTTCTCTTGTCATCTTTTTTGCAAATATTGTAAAAGCAGTTGTCATTGACATTCCGAGTTCAGCACAGAGGCTCTCCATATTCTTTTTTAAATCAGAATCCATTCTAAAATTCACATTTACCACATTAGCCATTCTTATATCCCCCATAAAATAATTCCTTTATCTAAAACTATTATAGCATATTTATTATAATTTGCAATGATTTTTCATTACATTGTAATGATATTTCGTGTTTATCTCGAACATTAATCGTCTCACCATTAAAATTAATCGAAATAAATTGTCTCATAATAATTCCAAGCGTAATTTCTCATACCTGCTCTGTTCTTTCTCTTTAATAGGTTTAGAAAGGTCATTCATGCAGTGGTGAATAACGTCAGCATCTTTTAACACTTCATCCATCTCACTATCTGTTACATGCTTATCATCATGATGATATATGGCAGAGCATATGATATCTGTCTCTTCCTCATTTGTTAACTGTAGCTCTTCAAGTATTGTCCTAGCCAACTCTGCTCCCTTATGTGCGTGGTCTTCATAAGAGCCACTCTTATACGCATATAGATCATGAAGCATAGCCGCCATAGATGACAGTTCAGAATCAAGACCTCTTTTCTCCGCAAGAATCGTAGCCGCGAGTGATACACCATATAAATGCACGATAGCGCTATTTCTCTTGTCTTCGTCTTCCAGTTGAATTAGTTCGTTGTTAACATATTTTCTTAGTTCTTTTAGTCTTCCCATGTATCTTCTAACCTTTCTTATACTAAAGTTGCGTTATCTAATCTCTTGTTTAAGATATAAGTAAAAATGTTACACATCCCTTAATAAATCGTCCATATTATTATATCCTCCTCGCTCGTCAAAACGGCAATTTTCTCTTTCTTTTGTCGTTTGTAGGGTTACAATTGATGTGAGACTCTAAGTATATACAAAACGGTTGAGTTCTATAAAACGAGCCATGACCATGTAAATGCTAACATAGAAATGTAGAAAAGGGAGTGCCCTTATCCTAATAATAGTTTTAAGCGTAATCTCTCATACTATTAAGCTTATCTATAATCTCTTTATATGTATATGTCTTCTCGTCATCGAAACTCCTTGCCTTATCATTCTTTATTACAATCTCATTCGTTGTGCTTACAACAACACTATTCCCAAATGCTTCAGAGACAGCCTTTGCCACTTCCTCCTTTGATGATGGTTTTCCATTCAACTTATAAGAATCAAATTGTTTAGACGAAACATCTTTGGCTTCACTTCCACCACTCACTTTATATTTAAGTTCATTAGCGTTCATCTCATATACAGTATGAGAATCAAACAGATTAAGCTTAAAACTATAATAATGAACTAGTCCCTCTCTTGGTATGTATTCACACCTACATCCGCCTTGCATTTCACTTCTTACAAGACCTCCTGCATAAGTACAAATCTCTGTTGAACCTCCCGTGCTATTTCCACCTACTAAAAGTTCTGGCACATCATTATCATCTATGTATACAAGTGCATACTTAAAATCTTCCTCTCTTAGGCCTGATGATGTTATCTCATTATTGATATAGTTAATATAAGCATCTATGTAATCCTTAGCCTGTATATCTCCATAAGATACATAATCCATTGGAACAGCAATCTCTATATCATCCATAGTTCTATCACCACCAAGTTCCATTACTCCATCAAAGATAACCATAAGGTATTGGCCATTGATGTAATAATTGTAATGATAGTTCTCATTAGACTTTAAACTAGTAAAGAATTTCTCCGTCTCATCATTGTATAAAACGCCATATTCTCCCTTCTTTTGGTTCTGCCTTAACATCTCAACTAACTTATTTCTATCCGGCACAAAATGTGTGATATCTATGTCTTCTCCAGTCTTTGGATTAATTACAAAGCCTTTTAAATTCTCATACTTATCCTCCCCAAGGTCAACTGTTTCTACAATACGAATACTATATGTATCACTATTCCAAATTGTAGGTATAGCTTCAATAGTCATTGAAAAACCGCCATTATAGTTTTTCTTTATTTCATCTTCTATCCACTTTTCGCACTCGACTTTAAAATCATTAGATATCTTATTTAATCTTTCTTGAAATCTATCATAGCCTTCTGTTTCAACTTTAAAGGATGGATAATATGCCGTTGCATATGGCTTTGTATTATCCTTACTCATTTCATCAGACTCTATCTTGTTTTGTGTGATACTTACATTTATACGTTCAATATCTTTTGGTACTTGTGTTTCATTTACTTGACTCTTTTTTTCTGTATTCTTTCTAGACAAATCACATCCACTAAACACAGACAACGATAGTACCCCTACAAACAGAAGTGCCATAGCTTTTTTTAATGATTTCTTACTTGTCATAACTCAATACCTCCCCTAGGAAATTAGTATATATTATATCCTCACAGTAATAGAAAAAGTATAGTTAATACTAATATATCATTATAGCTATACCCTGTCATTTAACCCACAGTTAAAAATGTCCATATAAAGCAAGAAGAGGACTTATCGTCCTCTTCATCAGTCCTTATTATGTCGTATACATCAGCATGGTAAATCTCCATTAACGCAAGTAGCGTATCCCCAGGAGGATAACTAGAACCAAGCTCGTACTTGTAAACCGCCTGAACAGAGCCCAAGCAAAGAAATTCGCGAATCTCTTCAATAGAGTATCCGTTTTCTATACGAAGCTTTCTTAAGTTTCCCCCTATGACTTTCATGTCATAATCTTTACGAATGTTCATCTTGTGCTCCTTTCTTCTACTATTAACATTACCTACATTCATAATTTCAATCAAGAAATTATAGTAGAATACACCCTATACATAAATTTGTCAAGGCATATCTACTATAATTCTTTCGGCAGTAATGTATTATTTATTAATACCACTTCTAACAATATTATATTCCATTTTTCTAAAATACAATATCTCCTTGTTCTCTAAGCTTCAACGCAATCTTAAGTATAACATTTGCCGCCTCTTTCGATAATTCAAGTATCCAATCGGTTACCTCATCATATGCACCCATATATCTAATATCGTCTAGAACCATCCTTGCAAGCCTGCTAGACATATTATCGAAGATTCTCTTACGTGCTTCGCCAGACAATCCAGGCATAAGCTTAGCTAAATCTCCATTGGTAATCTCTCGAAGGAGCCTCTGCACTCCCCTGTCACTAATAGTTCGAAACAATGAATCAACAGCACTTATTTCTATATATCCTATCCCACCTTCAGAGACCCTAATTTCTCCCGAACAATATTCTTCAATATCTTTGTATTTATCTTCGGGTTCATCAGAATTCGTAACTTCTTCATATTTGCAAAGATCAATAGCAATATCACTAGGAGTCATACTGTTCATTAGAGTTGCTAGAAATCTTCTACTCTCGCCACTTTGAATTGCTCTCATCCCACAAACAGTTATTATATAAAGTATTCCTTCATAAGGATCTCTAATCTTAGATGCATAATCATACATCGCCCATCTCTCAATCATTTCAGGGTCTGTTCCATCAACAATTTGCGCTACTAACCTCTTAATAAGAGCATCTTCTCCATTTTCATCAATGCTTTTTGCAATTTCTTCTAATGGCAAAAGCCCTTTCTTTTCCGCAAAACTAATTAAAAAGTCATCCCACAGTTTCATGGCATCTTCTGTAGGAATAGAGCGTTCATATACATCTCCAGCAATCAGAATTCCGTCAGGATGTTCTTCGTTAACAATAGCTAGTATTTTTTCAAAATATACTTCTGGTCTTCTATCATTGAGAATTCATTTACCCGTTTGCCTAGGTGCAAATCCGAGATATGTAGTAATTTCATATGCTTCCTCTTCCTAATGTGATTCTTTCTTTACTAAATAATTATGCTTTAGACTCCATTGTGTCTATAATACTATCATTCATTTCATCATAGGCTCTCCAGTACTCTTTCCTAATATTTAACCCCGTATATAAGAAACACTGTTTTATTTTTTCCATGACCTCATCCGAACTGTAACCTGTAAACTTCTTTATGGACTCGTCACTTATTGAAACAATCTGATGTGCTGCAATATTCCTTACTTTTTCTTCAACATCTCTTAGACTCTGCACGGAATCATTCAATTTTTTATTAGTTGATTCACATAGTATTATTTCTAATAGATGTACTGCTGCAACTGGAGTATTCTTCTTAAAATTAGGCCATCTTTTAACTAAAATTTTTTCTATTTTCGAATTCTGTAGTCCTTTTTCACTCCACCTTAGTATATTGTGTGAATCTACACTTGTATATCTAGAAATATCAATTTTAAATTCATGCTTAAGAATCAATTTATATATATCAACAATTAATGGAGAAATAGCTCTTACAAAATCAGCATAATCTCCTTTGCGTCTCTTTATGTCAATATTTAATGCATACTCAAAACAACTAAATGCTTCATCATGTGTTATCGGAAATCCGGAAATACTGCACTCTTTTTTTAATCTTATCAGACTATTTCTATCTAATTGTAATCTATAATAAGCAATCTTTATCAGCTTGTAATAATTTGCGGATACCTCACTAGGTAGTTTTTCAGCCGCAATCATCGCAGCCTTATAATCATATTCCCTTATTAATTGCTTAATTATCTCCTCTTGTTTTATAACAGATAATGATGGACATTTTACTTCTTCACACCTATTGATAGCGTTAGGACCATTATCTTCATTCAACTCCCATAAGGTGACGACATCATAATTATCGTGATTATGATTATTCATTTTTCTCAATGGCGTAGATACCTGAATCATTTTATAATTATATTCGCCCAAAGTAGCCAAAACAAGCAGACCACTTTTCATAGCCGGAGTTCCTGATGAAACATTCAAATATATACTATCCGATAGGCTATTATTAGTAATTATCTCCTGAATGCACTTTGAAAAGTCTTGATAAAAAAGGTCAAATTGATGTACACTTTCCAGTTCATTTCTTTCTATCTCATAAATCTCTATTTTTTTACCTTTCATTTCTGCCAACCGGTTGATGCAATATCTATATCTATCGTCCTTATCTTGTAATTCCAACATTTCCTTAGACATATACAAATAAACTACATCAATATCATAATTCCTTATGATGTGAATTAAAGAACCATCTCTGAAATTGTCCTGCGATACAGGATCTGTTCCACCCACCGGTGAAAATAAGATATTTTTCGCCATAATAAACCATCCCTTTCAAATAACAATTACATCTTCTTGTTCCGGAGTTTTATCCGTTCCCCATTTATAAACCAAATTCTTCCCAGAAATACGATACACTCTTATTGAGTCACATGTATCACAATACATGGGGATTTCTTTTAACAATTGCTCAAATTTACGCTCAGATACTTTTATCTCAAATCCCGATTTTTGCACTCTATCACCATATCCTAATAGCAAATTTGAAAACTTAGTCCTTTTCTTATTATCAACTATGTCGTAGATTATTAGAGCGTATACCTTCTTATTCCTTGCAACCTCATATCCAATAATTCTATCAACTGACTCTGCTTCATCAATTTTATGTCTACTATTCTTCATACTATGGATATACTCTTTCACATCTATGTTGTTATTTCTAGAATATCTACGAAGCACCACAATCTGATTGTTGATTTTTTCACGAATTATTATTTTTGCCAATTGAAGAGAAAAACGAAACAGGGACGCCATCTTCCATGCATCTAACTATACATTGAGAAGTAAGCTGACTTTTTCCAATCACAACTATCCCATCAACAGTTTCAATTGGAAGCGACCTCATCATTCCATCTCTATACTTTAGAGTAAGTCTGTTCTTCTCAATACCTATAACAACTCCACTTTCACTCACATAAATAAAACTCATTTTACGCACTTCCCTGACACGCATCATTTACGATTTAAGTAAATTCTCTTTTTATTATAAAAAAGACGCCTATTCCAGCGTCTTATTAAATATCTAATCCCAAAACATCTCTAACTTCTTTTTAACCAATCGTTTCTACCCATTTTATAGTTACGTCGTATATACTCTTTATACTATCTTTCCTAACAATTTTAGATGGATAATACCTACACTCTGCCTCCCACTGAGTTATGACATATGCCTTGTCACGTATCAGCTTAGGGATTTCAATATCTTTATCATATTCATCACATGACTGTATAAGCAATTGAATGTCATGCCCCCACAGATTTAATCCTTCAATCTCAGCACAAAGCTTAATTGTCTTCTCAATTGCTTGTTGCATATGATATGCCGCTTGCAACCTTAATGCTTTCTCTTTGTCTGCGTAATAGCTTTTCACTATCTGTAAGTCAGCCATAATCATAAGCTTATACTGCTTTTGCTCTTTGGTCATATATTAATACCCCATCCTTTTCTATTTGCTTCCACAACATGCTCTTTCTTATTAATCTGGTATCGCGTTTCCCGCCATAAGCTAATACATCAAATGATCTATTAAAACTATTACTTAATTCTTTTCTAAAATCTTTATAGCGTTTACTTGTACATAGTTTATCAGTGGTCATCTTTAATTCTTTAGCTTCAACATACAAATCTATATCTGAACCTTCCCTTACTTCTCCTCTAGAAACAGATCCAAATAGTATAACCACTCCCAAAATATCAGCGTATTCAAGGCATATACTTTTTAATTTTTCTATAATATAACCTCTTTCTTCCATAGCAGTCACCTCTTATATGTCAATTATAACATCTTTTTTTCATGTATATATAAAAAAATATATATTAAACACCATAATTTGCTTGCTCCAATGAAACCTTAAATACGATAACAAAAATAATTCCATCTCCTTTCGGAGTTTCTATTTCCTAACCTATTAATGGACAGATGGCAAGCTTTTACAAAATGTTTCCATCTCCTCTCGGAGTATCTATTTCCTAATCTTGATTACTGCGGTGATAATGCATATGTAAAAAAGTTTCCATCTCCTCTCGGAGTATCTATTTCCTAATAAATTCTCAGGAACATTGAAAATTGAATATAGTGTTTCCATCTCCTCTCGGAGTGTCTATTTCCTAATACACTTGATGAAGCAATAAAACACGCAGATGAAGTGTTTCCATCTCCTCTCGGAGTATCTATTTCCTAATACGGCAACGGCAACGGCTACGGCTACGGATGTTTCCATCTCCTCTCGGAGTATCTATTTCCTAATTCAGAAAGTGAGGTAAAAGAATGACAAAAGAAGAAGCGCTTCCATCTCCTCTCGGAGTACCTATTTCCTAATAGGTTTTGTAGTATCTATTATTTCAATGTTTAGGTTTCCATCTCCTCTCGGAGTATCTATTTCCTAATAACAAACATGGTATCAAATCAAGAACATTGGCAAGTTTCCATCTCCTTTCGGAGTATCTATTTCCTAATGCTAGAGTTAGGGAGACAGAGAAGGGAGCAGAATGTTTCCATCTCCTCTCGGAGTATCTATTTCCTAATTGGTAGTAAAACATTTGGAAATTTTAATAGAGGCGTTTCCATCTCCTCTCAGAGTATCTATTTCCTAATACCACCCTCGCAACGCCTTATTAATTCTTTGCTAAATTTGCACTTTGCGTCGCAAAACAATATTTTATAGAACTCTCATAATAATGCATAATATAATAGTCCATAACACACCTATTTCCACCATCGGTTCAAAATCAATCAAACTCCCATGTACATTCACCCATATGATATATCGCACCTTGATATTTTGCAGCCTTGAGTATATGTGGAGATACTCCCAGCTTTTTATCTTTGTAGTGTCCGTGCTGGCGTGATACATTTGTTTTATCAAATATTTCTACTGTTTTTTCTAAAGCGTCTTCCCCAAATAAAGGATAAATATCAGTCTTAGAAATAAAGCCTACACCTCCACCAAGATATATCGTATTATCAGCACTTGCCGGTATATTACGAAACTTTAATTTAAAAACATCATCATACATATTACTAAATGTAGTAATTGCCTGTTCTATATCTTCGGCGGAATACTTACATAACTGCTCATCAATTGTGATGCTGAAATTAATATCCACTCCCGGTTTAATACATTCTCGTAAAACATTAAGGTTTTTTTGTGTTCCATCAATATGATATTCAAGCCTTTGACAAAGAACCATATCTTCGTTACACTGTGGTATTGCATCGCTTACCCTTATACCTGCAAAGCAATCATTAACAGCATCCCCTATCCTTTCTTCTTTTCTTTCTAATGTATTTAGGATTTTTGCTTCAAGCATAGCTTGCTGATTCTTTAATAAGAAGTTCCTTTTTCCGCCTTTCTTTATAGCTCTACTATAATCATTTCTGTTATCAATATAATTATTAGGTGCCTTCAATAATTCATATGCGAGTATTATATTTCGTAGCATTCCTTTGATAGAACTTCCCGGCACATAAGGCAGACCGTAGGCATCTCTCATGAATTCCATAACAGTGATATTCGATAGTGCAGTATCACTGTGTTTTATCTCATATTTATAACAATCTTTTATACTATCTAGTGATACATTATTATCTTCTAGCCAACTTTTTAGATCCGATTGCCTTGGTTTTGCCAAAAAATCATCAAATCTCTTAATCTTTCCTATTTTCTTTATATAATTATATAGCTTAAATTGGTCAATAACATGTATTTTCTCATTATCAAGTATATATTCTTTCTTGCTTATCTCTTTTCCGGAACCTATAAAAACCGGACCTATGGTATGAATTGTAACATTATGTTTTTTTAAATACTCTTTCATGCTATACTCCTATAAATAATGGTTTCCCATACCTATACACCGGATGATTACCACCTGTCGAGACATCATATATATCCCCCTCGAATCGAGTTACAAAACAAGAACCTGCAGAAAACATATATAAATCTTTTTTTCTCAAGTAATTATCGGAATAGTTATATGATTCTACAAAACCACTTCTTTTCTTCACCATATATGAAGCGTCTTTCATACATTCCTCAACCTCATTTGCTCTTGGCAATGAAATAGAAAGCGTTATATACTTATCCGATTCTTCTTCTATACACCTACTTAGAACCTCCGGCATCTTACCATTATCTATTTCAAACCTCCCCATTCCTGATGAACGCTTTCCTCCTAAGCCCGAATAAGATAAGCCCTTCAGCAAATCATAGAAGAAATCCTTAATCTCCTCATTTTCGTATCCATATATAATATACAATCCAGCTTTTTCTTTAAAACTGTATCTTCCCACACGATAGGGCATACTATTCTCATTTCCTCGAATGGATGCAGATGTCTTTGCCATACTACTACCCAGATTATCTTCTAATTCCAGCTCCTTAGTTGGATCCAATTCTCCGCTTATATACTCTTCCCACATTGAAGCAGCAACATATTGCATTTTCTTATATTTCTTCTTTTTCGAAGAGTCCTCATCAGATTGAATGCTGATATATGGTTTTGGCATAAAGTATTCTTTATCGTAATACGGAAAAGCGTCTGATATAATTAGTTTACCGCTCTTGACCATTGAGTATAAGTAACCTAATTCATTATCTCCTCTTTTTACAGCTTCTATACAAAGTGCCGAGAACAAAGTATCTGCACAAAATGAGTTGTTCGTTCTCTCTAATGAGCGTTCTCCAAAATGTACTCCATAAGGGAAGCTCAATTTGTATATATCATAAAACATATATTATCTCCTTAATTAGCTATATGTGCCTGTAAGGTCTCATTACATTTATTAATTATTGATTCATCAATTTCACCAACAACCACTTCAGCATATACATCCTTGAAAAGCACCCTACCATATCCTCTCGAACCACTTCCTCCTAAATAATCATATTGCAGTAATTGCATTCCTTCAGCTAATAGTTCCATGTCTTCTATAACATCTTTTTCTTCTTCAGCTTCATACATTATGTCCAACTTGAATTCAGACCCCCTAACTGCACGCTCAATTTGACGAGGGGTTGCAACCGCCGTTGCCCTTCTAATGCTATTTTCGAATTTTACTTCCGTAAGACTCTGTAATCCCATTTTCCTTAATTCATCTTGGTTGGATAATATCATATCTGAAAATAGAAAACGGCTCTTATGAATATTATTTTGTTTTGCACTTCCAAACACTCTTGTAATTCTTGGATTGTCATCATCTGGCTGTACTACAGTATCATTGTACGCCTTAGCAAGCAGTGTACGCATCTTACCCTTAAGTGAAGACCCGGGAATCATAGGTAAATTAGTACTTACATCTCGAATAATAGGTGAATCCACTGCACCTATTGCCGCAAAGGCTGGTGAACCTCCTATATGCATTCCTGTTACAACTTCAATGCTTCCTGTTATCTGAATTTTACTATACATATTTTATTTTCTCCTTATAAATCTTTTCCCCTATAGTACCTATGGTACGCTATTAGCGACTCCATATATCTGTTGAACAATATGTAGTTCTTTTTTTCATCTCCAATCTCATTTAATATATCCAGCAGATTGGCCTCTTCCACAAAAGCTCTCACTTTAGGATCTCTACCACATTCATAAACGAACCTCATTCTTAAATATTCTATGCGACCTATAACTTCATCATCTAATTTGTCTTCTTGCATAAGAATGACATTATTATATATATCTGCCGACATCGCTAAGAGGTTCCTAATCTTAGAAGTTGTAACCATTATTGGGTCGCCATTTTTTGTTTTCTTTGCCTTTAGCGTTAAACGTTTTATTGCATCTTCAGCTTTTCTTACACAATTCTTTTCATCAATTGTCTTCATTCTACTCATCTTCCCCCTCTCTTTTTCTATTCAAATAGACATACAATTCAATTGCTGTTTTTAGGTGTCTGCAATCTCTTTCATTTTTTGCCCAATTAATCATACTTTGAGAAAACTCTTTAAACAGTTCCTTCAACTCTTTAGTAGCATCTTTTTCCGGTTCAAGACGAGATAATGTATAAATGAACCTAGCAAAGTTAATATTATCACCTTGTCCTCTTATAAGCTCTAACAGCTTATATAAAAGTGCATTACCGTGTTCAGTTTTATTATTTGACATATACCTTGATATCAAACTAAATTTTTCGCCAAGTACCGTACCAATAAATTCATCCCACTTATAAGTACCATCACTTACCTTTTCTTCTTTACCATCAACCATAACTATGTGTCTACATCCATCCGGCATAAGGGTGATTCCATCTTTTCCATCCAGCTTCTTAGATTCATCAACTAACTTTTCTACCTCTCTTGAACTAACACTTATAGGGTATCCGTCGTCATATATACCGATTCCCGCCGAAATAGTAAGTGTATTTTCAGAAAATCTTTTGAAGTATTCATGTAAATCAATAGCAAATTCTATTATCTCATTCCATGAACCAACAACGAATACATCGTCTCCTCCAGAGTATACTATTGTTGCATTTCTTCTTTCCTTCTTCTCCCCGTCAAAAGTAAAGCTTGGTTCATTAAGTATTTTGTTAATATGTAGCTTAAAAAACAAAGATAGTTGTCTTGATAAAGTTGCTGTCCTCGATAAAGTAACATACCTATCATTATTATCTGTATTCTTAAAACCGCTTACAAAAGCGCGTCCGAGATTATCTACATCTGCACGAAGTATGCCTAGTCGTTTTACCCCTTTTGAACTACTAGAAAACTCTTCAAATGTTGCCTTTGTCGTGTAATCACCCACCCATATCTTAGTTGCAACATCTTTACCGGTATATGCTTTATTTTTACTATATGCCCTTATAAAACTATAATTATTTTTGATTTTTTCTTTTAACGAATCATCTGTATCCCAATCCAAGCCGTTATTTACAGGAAGTGGCAAATTGTTCTCCGTCTCCTCAACAACCGAAAAGAAATCTGAATACAATACTTTTGAAGAAAAATTTTCTAATGAAGCACATACTCTACATTTTCCTTCTTCATTAAGCACATCTATTCTTTTACACACTTGACATTCTCTAGAATAATCATCATGTCTACGATTGTTTAGTTCAACTACCTTCTTATATGAATATCTGTCAAGTTTTTTTCTTGATATTATTTTTGACACATTTTTAAATATATCTTCATAACTACCCTCTGGATTATTCTTCAGGTCATTCGCCGAGCACTCTTCATATCCACCTGCAAGATACAACTCTATATCAAATTGTTCTAATAACCAGTTATTTATCCTATCTAAATAATTATCAAATATTTCTTTGACTCCATCAGTATTTGGTAAAATAAGATAACAATGTCCTCCGCCCGAATATAATATATTCGTCCTAGACAACCCTAGTTCCTCCAACAATCCATCAATTATATGTTCCATCATTATTTCAAGATAAAATGATCTTGCCCTCAGATTTCTTAATGCATTTTTGGACGGAATAGTATATATAAAATTCTGTATTCCTGAAAAATCAAATGACGCAAGTAAATAAACTTTTTCATCGTAGAAACTTTCACTGTCTTTGACTAATAACTCTTTATAATTAGTATCTCCTCTGTCACTGATATAATCTAGAATACAGCTTGACAAGGCGGATGTAATCTTAACATGATCAAATAATGATATATCAGGCACTTCCTTCTTAGATGTTGATGATGGAACGAATGACAGATTAGCCTCCATAACTTCCAATAAAGAATTTACATACTCCTTAGTCAAAGATATATTCTTCAAATTATCCTTGATATTGTCATTAATTACAGCATATTGTTCTCTTGTAAATTCTTTCTTCTCACCCATAGGATAATTAATTCTATCTTCAACATTAAAACAATATGGTGAATAATACATATTACTTTTATTTCCATTAAGTAGATTAAACACCGGCTGCGTGGGGGTATGTATCTCAAATCCCTTTTCTTCTTCATCCTTAGCTCGTCTATCAATTGACGCAGCAACATTATCAGCAAAATAAACAATATACGCCAAGGAATCATCCTTAATATCAGCATTCTTTAATGCCGCACCATGATGATACCTGACGCAGTCCAATATTTCTTTATTATCAACATTAAGCTCTTCTTTAAGAAATCTGTAACCTATCTGACTATGTGTGCTACCATCTCCACCTTCACGATAAAGAACTTTTCCTATATCATGTAGCATACCTCCTAGTGTCAGCTCAAGTTGTCTATCTGTCATTTATCTTTCTCCTTCTCGATTATTCTTATAGCACCCATTCCCATTCCAGTCTTAATCCCTATGCCTGAGAATTCTCCGTATCGAAATAGCATTCTGGCATAGCTAGCCATCGTATTAGTGCCATAAAAACGAATTGATATCTTTCCTACAAACCCCGGAATATTTCTTCCCTCCATTGGAAATATAGATGAAAACAAGTTATATGAAATTATTTGACTGTTATAAGCTAATTCATCAAGCGTCTCCTCATCTATCATATTGTCATTTCCGGCAATTGAACTATATTTCATCATTAAACTCTGATATATAAGCCTTAGATCCGGTGTAATGTTATACCTTCCTCTTTGTTTAAAAGCCGTTAGTGTTCTAAACTCAATATTTATCGTCTTGTTAATATTTGCATCATAAAATTCATCTAACAATGATTGCAACTTGATGTGTTGTATTTGCTTTTCTCTAATTGTAACTTCTATATTCCCATTATGTATGTTAAAAGTATTAAAAGCTTTGTTTGATAATGGAACAATAACATTATCGTATGCATCCTCATTCAAAGTATTAATGCGCCAATAAGCGGTATCATTTTCAAAAAAAATATATTGACTATAGGGGTGCAATTGTTGTTGATGAAGAAAATCCCCATATTCATCTGAAATATTCGCAAACATTACACCTTGAAAATCTGATGCTTTTTTATAATTCAATCCATCTGCTTCAAGCCTCATTGTGAGACTAGCTAAATTATTATCCATATTCTTTACAATTCCTACGTTATAACATTCCAGTAGATATTATAACATAATCCAAACATAAAATAACCTATCTGATATTTAATCATAACATGATAATTATTATTATACATTTAACTTATAGTTAAATGACATATGCATATTACAATGATATAATTTAGCCATAATTAAAAATCCTCATAGGAAGATTGCATTGTATATGGTTATTCCCTCTAGGAGTCTATCCTTTGGGAATAATGATGAAACCAATGTATTTTTTTTATTTTAAGGAGGATTTGCTATGTTATTCAAACCAAACTTCAAAGACAACCAAAAAGGCTTCGAATTCGCCCTCTATATGATGGCATCCGACTACTTCGCATCCGCTAAGTGTCACAGCAAGGCTGTGGAAAGTAAACTTAGTATTTGTTATCACGAAGAACCACAGAAACTTCAATATGAACAGGAAGACCTCGTCTTATCCTATATGGACAGACTTGTAAGGATTCTACCGAAAGAAGTCTTCGCCGAGAACGTTATCGTTCTAATGCGAAAGCAATATTGCTCTAATAGAACTCAGATAACGTTTAAGGGCGAACACTTCACCTTGCATCTGTTATGCGACAACAAGACCAAACAAATCGCTCATAAACTAACACAGCATTCTTAGCTTTCATAAATTGCAATTACGGAGTAATGGGGCGATTAGACCAGTTTGCTCCGTAGTTCTGCGACATAATTCATTCTTCATGATTAGTATATTACGGTGCAACGGTCTAATTATCCCTCTTTGCTCCGTAGTTTTTCAACAGAAGCTGATCATTATGTTCCAAATACTACGGGGCAAATGTTGATTTGACACCCTTTGCTCCGTAGTTCTGTGTCTCCTGCATACTCGCATAGTTATTAAACTACGGAGCAAAACATAATTACATACTCATTACTCCGTAATGGAACAATAATTCCTAAAAGAACATATCACTAGTGCCGAAGAAGCGACGTGCTCCGGACTCTACATATTAGGGTAGAATTAGGGTAGAAATCAGTGTAGGTATAAGAAAAAACGAACTTCGGACATACTGTTTTAACTATTATTGCACGAATAGACGGAAAGTAGCGTAGTTTAGAAGTTTCAACAGACAAAGGGGTCAACCAGGGTCAACCAATTTTCTAGAAATATTCAAATAATAAAAATCCCCAAAGCCCACGTATTTACGCAGATTCTGAGGCAATAAAAAAGAGCGCGAGACGGGGTTCGAACCCGCGACCCCCACCTTGGCAAGGTGGTGCTCTACCAGCTGAGCCACTCGCGCTTACAACAAGAATTATTGTATAGAATTACCCTCCCTTTGTCAAGGGTTTTTATAAATTATTTTACTATTTATATTAAGGTCATTCCATTCCAGCTTCTAACTCCCCAGCAAAATCAGATAAGGGGTCTAAGTTAACTGACACCTTTGTTGGATTATCCTTCTTATATGATGTATATGCTGAATATCCTCCAAATGCGATAAATCCAGCCAAAACAACAGCTATAATTACAATTGGAATATAAACTGATATCTTTTTTACCTTTGCTTTCTTATTATACTTCTTGTAATTCTTCTTTCTTTCGTTATTTGCTTCAACTTTTTCTCTACTCATAATTAATCCTTGTTTTCTCCTAACATTCTTGATATTACAATCGCCATCTCCATGGCTTTTATTTGTCTTTTTGCTTCTTTTTCCGCCTCAAGCTTTCTAGCCTGCTCCTCTTTACGACGTTGACGTGCTTCTTTTGCCGCTTTCTCTAATGCAGCTTCCTTTTCCTTCTTTCTTTTCTTATCTTTAAATTCATATCTCTTGGCCATGTCTCTGTTGTTTCGTTGAGTCTGATATCTCATCATTGCCTTCTCGTCCCCGCCTAGCACCTTTCTAGCAGGAACAGGGTTATTATTAAGGAAACTATAGGCTTCATTAATCTCCACAAAGAGATATGAATATTCTTCTCCCACAACATCGGGATGGTATTTCTTAGATAATTCTTTATATGCATTTTTAATATCTGACGAAGACGCACCAACAGGAAGCCCCAACTTCTTCAGTGCTTCTATTCTTGTTGTAATTGCCATAAGTACCTCTTAACATTTCCAACAAAATAAAGAGAGCCACATACTACATATAAATCATTATATAATTCTACGGAAGAATTTTCACTATCTTTTTTCATCAAATTATTAATTAATCTAGCAACATCTTCTTCATTTCCAATATAAGAAGCATTACATCCATTATTCTTTAATTCACGTTGTAGCTCTTCTCCAGACTTAGCTCTCGTATCATTAATTGTAGCAGTCATATAAGATTTTGCAATAGGTTTTAGAAGCAACAACTCATTCATATAATCCTTGTCTTCTAACACACCAACAACAATATGAATATTATAATTTCTATAATCATTTGAAAGCAAATCTGCAAGCGCGTGAAAGGCTTCAACATTATGAGCACCATCAAGTACCACATTATCAGACACCTTCTCAAAACGCCCCTGCCAATTAGTATGGCTAATTCCCAGATTAATGTTGACATCTACCCATTCATCAAAACTAATCTCACACATCTTGTCTTCAGTTACACATTTTGAGCAATCACTTCCACAATGTTCCTCTTTACTCTTGCAGAAATTCATATAGTTTATAATAAAGCTATCCTTATCTGATTCTATAACACTATGCATAGTACTAATAGCTGTTTTTGCATTTATCTTCTGATATCCAACCAATCTATTAATCGCATAATACTTTGTATAATCACTATTTTCTGCATGGTAAATATCACTGTCATCTATACCAAGCTTATTACATCTATCTTCTATTACAGATAAAGCCTCTTTAGATATGCAAGAAGACAATACCACCTTACTATTATGCTTAATAATCCCCGCCTTATTCTCTGCTATTTCTTCTATTGTTTCACCCAGATACTTAGTGTGATCAAGTCCAATACTGGTAATAACACATGCCTTGGGAGTGCAGGAAATAGATGTTGTAGAGTCGAATATACCACCAAGGCCTGTCTCTAACACCACATAATCGCACTTCTCATTTGCAAAATGAAGAAGTGCCATAACAAAGCATACATCGAACATAGTTGGCTCAGATTCAATTGACGCATCCATAATATTATGTCCCAATAGCAGGACATCCTTGTGGCTTATCCTTGCAAATGTGTCACCATATCCCACTTGAATTCTCTCATCAAAATCAATTAGATGTGGCGATGTAAATAGACCCACTTTAAAGCCCATTCTCATAAGGCAATTAGCCACATAAGAACAAACCGATCCCTTTCCATTAGTACCGGCAACATGAATTATCTTCATACCCTTTTCAGGATGTTCAAATGATTCGAGCAATTCACCTGATACTTCAATGCCCTTCTTTTTACCAAAGCGTCTAAGATTCATTATTTCATTTACAAACTCTATATAATCATTATCATTATTTCTCATAATACATTTCCCAGACCTCATCATCTTCTACAACTGATAATGTAAGATTCTCCACACATAATTATAGTAAGATAGCATCATTAAATCAAATAAAAAATCCCCGCCACATAACGTAACGGGAATAAAATGAAAAAGAAATAAAAGGGTTAACTAACTCGCGTGGCTCCCCACAAATAAATTGCCACAGTTCCTGGGCCAGAATGGGAACCAATTGTATTACCAATATTCTTTATACTAATGTCTCCATTAATCTTAGGAAGTCTTTCTTTAAGCATAGATGCCACATTCTTCGCATCCTCTAAACAATCAGAATTGCTTATAAATACTTTACCATCGTAATCAGTACCAGCAACTTCTACTGCTTTGTCCACAATAGCATTGTAAGCATTCTTCTTGCCTCGAACTCTTCCTTTAGCAACTAACTCTCCTAAGTAATTCATATATAATAATTGACAATAATCCATCATATCACTTAGGATAGTTGATCTCTTAGATAGTTTTCCACCTCTAAGATAAGTTGTAATATCTGTCGAGAAAAGAATATGATTCATATTCATTCTGTTCTCAATAATCCATCTATATAATTCCTTAATGCCAGCACCCTGGTCACGTTTGTCAGCAAGGGTTTCCATAATTAATCCGTAACCAGAAGATGCTGCCATGGAATCAACAATGTAAATTGTTCTGTCAGGGTACTTCTTGTCAATTTGATTTCGTGCCTCATAAGCATGATTGACAGTCTCTGACAAACCGCTACTAAGAGATATATGAAGTATATCCTTACCTTCTTTTAAGAAGCCTTCAAAGTATTCTACATATTCCTTTGTCTCAATATGACTTGTCTTTGTGACAGCTCCTTCTCTTATAGCCTGGTAAAATTCGGGATAAGTGACAGATTCTCCCAAATCGTCTATATATCTTATCCCATCTATCTCATATGAATTACTAATGTAATGTATGTCTCTCTTTTCAAAATCCTCTTTACTCAGATCTGCTGTAGAACAGCAACTTAGTATATAATCACCCATTAGAGTTCCCCTTTAAACTCTTATGGATAGAGTTTCAATTTTGCTCTATCAAAGTTTTTATCTATTTCTTTCGTGGTTTTTAATTCTACATAATAATATATCAAAAGCCATATTTTGTAAAGTCTTTTTTTGAGATTTATTGAAAATAAGCCATTTTTCGGAAACAAAAAAAGAGATAGGATATGATTCCCATCTCTTTTAATTGCCAATTCTATACTTCTGTTACAACAGCTTTCTGTACACAGAACTCAGCTGCCATATTACATAGATATATTTCCTCTAGGTATTTCTTGCCTGCCTCTGTGTCTTTGCCATCACCATATGTCTTGAATAAATCATCAATGGAACTATAGCCGTTTTTCTTGGCTTGCTGCTCTGCATATGCAGTAAATCCAGCCTCGTCAACAGTCATATTCTTTTCCTTTGCTATTGCCTCATATACAAGCTCACTTTTAAGGGTACTCTCTACTTCCTCTTTAACCTGCTCTTTAAATTCTTCAATTGAGAGCTTAAGATTGTTAAGTACATATTCATCTAAGGAGCTTCCTTTTTCTACATATGATTCTTTGTACTGACTAAGATATTGATCAACTCTCTTGTCAACCACATCTTTCGGAACAGAATTAACTTTGCAATTTTCTACGACAGCTCCAAGAACTTTATTTCTAATATCACTTTCCTTGGTTTCTGCCATCTCCTCTTCCACCTGAACTTTAGCCGCATCTCTTAGTTGTGCGACTGTCTGGTAACTAGAATGTTCTTTAACATAGTCATCCGTAAGTTCAACATTAGCGTCTTTCGCAATTGAATTAATTGTAAATGTAAATACTACATATTTTCCTGCAAGATCTGCTTTAGGATAATTGGCTGGAAATGTTACACCAAAATCAGCTTTCGTTCCTACTCTTGCACCTTTGATACCATCACTGAATCCTTTAATATATTGCGTTCCAGTTTCAGCATCAGAATTGTTCTTTACATCTATCCATACATCAGAAGCAGCACCGCCTTCAAAAGGAACACCATTAAGCTGACCTACATAATCAACATTTACAATAGAGTCATCAGTAACAACAGTCTTAGATTCATCTACAGAAATGTCTTTGTTATTTCCACACATTGACTGCATCATATCGTTAATCTTATCATCTGTTACTACATAATCAGCCGCATTAAGTTGAACAGGAATTCCTTCGTATTGTCCCAGGGTTACATAATCTAATGGATTATAGCCTAGAATATCATCAATGCTCGCATTCTTCTTACTGGTTGTTTCACCCGTACTACATGAGCAGGCGCAAAGCCCCATACATAATACAAGAGAAAGACCAACTCCAATTATTCTTCTTAATTTCATATAAAAACTCCCTTAAAAACCGGTTTAACCCTTAAGCTCTTTCTGTTTACGAAGAGCCCAGGCACGTAATCCCTTTTTCTTCTTTTGTTCTACAACAAGTTTTCCATGATTTCCTCTAAAGCCTGTAATGTATAGTCCACTTACTGTTGCCTTAATCTCTTTCTTAACAGGCAACTCTTCGAATATCTCAGCTTCAACAATCATAGTCATAATCTGTGAGCCGCCAGGTCCATTAATCTTAACTTTAGCTACTGGTAATTTTGATGCTTTAGCATACCATGGAATCTTGGCATTCATTACAGCATCAGGAAGTCCTGCATCCTTAAGATGCATTCTCTTCTTATCAATAACAAGCATAGATACTGTCTGTGCCATAGCATCTAATTGAGCTTGCTGTTCATCTCTCTTCTTATCAGCTCTCTTGCCCAGAAAATAAAATGCAACTAGTCCTCCAGCCAAAACAACTGCTGTTATTATTAATATAATAGTTATAACTGACATTACTTTTCCTCCTTGAAATAATCTTAAAAAGTATACCATTATTAAGATTATTAATCAATCAGAAAACTAGCCAATCTTTAGGAAAAACTAGCTGATTTTGATATATACTTCGTGCATACCTGTCTCTACACCATTCATTTCTAATGAATAATCGAGATATATCTCAATTGTCATATTCCCTAGAACAGTAGCGTATCTCTTGGTATGAATTATAAGATCTATAGTTCCGGCTTTTGTAAGATATTTGCATACAGTATCCTCCTTGCACACAAACTTCATACTGCTTTTTACTTCACCGGATCTGGAAATCTGAATATAATTCTCATCTAGCGTAACAAGAGTGGGAACAGGTTCATCTATTCCTTCTAGTTTCTCTTTATAGCTTATATATATTTTTTTATTTTTTAATGCGCATTTTCCAGAGAAAGTACCACTGGTGCTTAAGCACTGATTATCTAGATATTCTTTGGAAAACATCGAAATAGTAACATTCTCTGGCAGCATAGATTACTCCTGACTAAGTATAATCTTCCTGACACACTCCATCTGATTAACAAGATGAGTCTTAGTTAAGGAAATAACTTCATCCACATCCTTAGTTCGTAATGCTTCAAGAATACTTTTATGTTCCTTAATAAGAACAGGATAGATTGACTTATCCTTAACATATTCAAATCTAAATCTGTACATCTGTTCTTTGAGATTCACAAGAATTGCTCTTAATCTCGGATTATTAGATGATTCGTAAATCACATTATGAAAATCCTCATCTCTTTTAACAACTTCTCGTATATCATTTCCCCGTGTAGCATTCTCAAATTCCCTGCATGCCCTTTCTAAATTGTCAATATCTTCATCATTCATATTGTTACATGCAAGAGAAACAGCTAATGTATCAAGGACTTCTCGTATCTCTAATACGTCATCTAAATCTTTCTCAGTCATCTTGGCCACTTGTGCTCCACGTCTTGGATATGTTACTGCAAGACCTTCACGCTCTAACATTCTTATGGCCTCTCTAACAGGGGTTCTTGAAACGCCAAGTTTCTTAGCCAGATGAATCTCCATTAGACGCTCTCCCGGTTTAAAATCTCCTTTAAGAATTGCGTCTCTAAGCGTATTGAATACCACATTTCTTAGTGGTTGAAAATCATCTTGTTTCAAATGAATATCGTTATTCATAACTTCTCCTTTTCTAGTATAAACTTTTTAGTAAATTATTCTATGCTTCATTGTACGCATGAGTAACTAATACTCTGTCACAATATCCACTTTTCTTAAGTGCCGAAACAGCTCGTGATGCCTTATGTTCATTAGGAAACAACCCAAAAACAGTTGGACCTGACCCCGACATCATAGAATTATAAGCACCATTTTCCATCATAGTTTTCTTAATATCAGAGATAACCGGCAAAGCAGGAATTGTAACGCTCTCAAGAACATTTCCCATTGTCCTTGCAATCTCTTGTATATCTTCATTATTGATTGCTTCTATCTGTGCATCAATATCCGGATGTTCTAGATTCTCTATCTTAAGATTACTATAGACAAATCCTGTAGAAACACTGTCGGGTGGCTTAGCAATTACAATCGGGTAATTACCTAGTGGTTTTAGTTTGGTAAGCCTTTCTCCTATTCCTTCAGCAAGGGCTGTTCCCTTCATAATGCAATATGGCACATCTGCGCCAAGTTTGACGCCACGCTCCATTAAATCTTCTAGAGAAAGCCCAAGACTTAGCATATCGTTTAATCCAACAAGAACTGCTGCCGCATCCGCACTTCCACCAGCCATACCCGCCGCTATTGGAATATTTTTCTCAAGATGAATTGTAACAATAGAGGAAATGTTGAATTCATTAAGAAGAAGACTTGCAGCTTTAACGCACAAATTACTATCATCAACTGAAAGCGTATCATCAGTACAAGTCATTTTGATTTCTAAAGAGTCTGAATCTTCAATAGTAATGTCTATAACATCTCTTAGTTGCAGCGTCTGCATTATCATTCTAAGATCATGATATCCGTCTTCACGCTTTCTTATTACATCAAGACCCAGATTAATCTTACTATAACCACTATATTCCATATACTATACCCCCGCTGTAATTCTGTATACAAAAAATATAACAAAAAAAATATTCATTTTCAATGCTATATATACAAAATTGGTGTTTTTACCTAGTCCATTGTTAACTTTTTATAGAAAATGTCCGATTAACATTATAAGAGTTAGTGGGCGCACCCTAACTAATCTTGGGAACGGAATCCAAAATCATCACACCAAGGAGGGTTAAGCATGGACTTAAACGCAATCAGTAACATTAGTAATAATAATTATTATAGCAACAAGAATTCTATTGACACAAAAGAAAAAGTTGACTCTGAGAAGAAAACAGGCTTTAGTTCAGAGGCTGCTGTATTCGAGAAATCATCTGATAAAGTAGATTCAAACGTCAAGAATTCAAAAGCTGACAGATCTGCTCTAATCAGTCAACTAAAAGCAGACCAGGAAGCGCAAAAACTGCAATTATTTGACATTGTAAAGAAAACAATTGCAGGACAAGGAAATGCCATTGCACAAGCAGACGACATGTGGAAGTTCTTAGCAAGTGGTGAATTTAGTGTTGACAAAGAAACAAAAGCAAATGCCGAGAAAGCAATTGCTGAAGATGGATACTGGGGTGTCAATCAGACATCAGATAGAATTTTGGATTTCGCAATCGCCCTATCAGGAGGCGATACCTCTAAAGCAGAGACATTACTAGATGCTTTCAAGAAAGGATTTAGCGAAGCAACTGCTGCATGGGGTAAAGAATTACCTGAGATTAGTCAAAAGACCTACGATGCCGTACTAGAGAAGTTCGAAGCATGGAAGAATGGAACTTACGGTGAAAACTCTTAGTTTTACTAGTAGGCTTTTAGAAAAAGCAAAGTAACACTGTTAAAGGCTTCTGGTTATTCACCAGAAGCCTTCTTTTTATTTGCTTTCTCTATTGAATCGAAATGAAGTTTCTCAGCAATCTTCCGTTCTCTTTCCTGCACTTTCTTCCTTTCCTGTTCTTCTACAGCCGCACTAATTGTGTCATTAAGCTCTAGCATCTTAGCATCAAGCATCGATACAATCTCAGAACATTCTCTTAAATCCTGACTAATATATTCAGGCGCGCTTCCTTCGAATTTGTAGAAAATCTTATGTTCAAGTGAAGCCCAGAAATCCATAGCAATTGTTCTTATCTGAATCTCTACCTTGGTTTGTACAGGACCACTAGATAAGAAAATCGGGACTTCTACTATCATATGATAGCTCTTGTATCCACTTTGTTTTGGATTCTTAATATAATCCTTAATAGAAATAACTGTTATATCATCCTGCCTGCCTATCATATTAGCAAGCCTATATATATCTGATGTAAATGAACATACAATTCTGACTCCTGCAACGTCATTACAGTACATAATCATATTCTCTGTTGTAGGCTCATAACCATATCTTATTAACTTCTTAACAATACTATCTGCTGCTTTTATTCTAGTCTTAACATATTCAATAGGATTATATTTATGAATATGCTTGAATTCTTCACTAAGAATATCTACCTTAGTCGAAACTTCCTTTAGAGCTGAATTATAGCAAAGCATTGCTTGCGCCCATCCATCTGATCCTTCTCTAAATTCCATACCTGCCATTTTATCAATTCTCCTTATGTCAAAGTTCTAGTCTTCTTCAAGGACTTCTATTTCAAGATATTCAAAATCAATTGTCTCAACAAAATTATCTGTATTAAATCTTGTCTTAGCAAATCTCTTGAAATCTCTTATATTACAATCGAGCCAAATCGGACGACCAACGTTTATTTTAACACAAACTTCGTCTAATGCATTAAAAATTTTGTGAGTTCTAGTATCATCCGACTCATCTTCTATTGTATGAGACTCTAATATATGATTATTATCCCACACTTTAAACCATAATTTCATCTAGTACCTCAACATCACCCCATATCATATCGCTGCCTGTGCATTTCATACATAATTATTCCACCTGCCATTGCAGCATTTAAGGATTCAATCTCACCCTCCATTGGAATATTTATTGACTTTATCATATCTAATGTATCAGGGCTGATTCCATTGCCCTCATTACCAATTACTATTCCTGTCTTTTTGGTATAATCAATCTTATCATAACATGTACTGCCAGTAAGTGCTCCCCCAAGTAATGAAGCACCATTAGCAATCAATGCATTAATAACAGTCTGCCACTCTGTCTTATCATTACATATAAAATGTGGCATCCGATATATTGTTCCCATGGTAGAACGAATAGTCTTAGGATTATAAATATCAACACAATCTCTACTCATTATTATCTCTTGAATTCCAGCTGCTTCAGCTGTACGAAATAATGTACCAAGGTTACCCGGATCTTGTATATCTTCAAGAAGTAAAAATGCGTCTTTATTCAAATCCACTTCATACTTCTTTCGTTTGATGATAGCAATTATACCCTGGGGAGTTACTGTATCTGATATATGTTTTATAATTCTGTCAGATACAAGCAGAATATCAATATTCTTGCATTTATCTAAGAAATCTCTTATCTTCTCTTCTTTATAATATAGACTATCACTTACAAATATACTGATTATATCATTTAAGGGTGCATCAAGAACCATTCTTAGTCCTTCTACAACATATACATTATCTTCCCTTCTTTTGGCTGATTTCTTAATCAAAGAAGATATGTATTTCACTTTGGAATTAGATGGACTTGTTATTAATTCAAAATGTTCTTCCATACTTCTATATATTACCTATCTCTCATTAAGGGAAGCACATGTATTAATAAAGAAATCGTCTATCTTCTTCTCCATGTTAAGAGCTTCAATTATATCAAAATCAACAAACTCTCCATGGCGATATCCAACGACTCTGTTAGTCTTACCTTCGCAAAGCAAGTCTACTGCCTTAGCTCCCATTGTTGAAGCATATACTCTATCTTTGGCAGTTGGTGAGCCACCACGCTGCATATAACCCAGGATAGTTGCTCTAGTCTCTACTCCTGTTGCTGCTTCAATTCTTTTAGCAAGAGATGTAGAATGACCTATTCCCTCTGCATTTATAATTATATGATGTTGCTTGCCTTTCTTACGACCTTCAATAATGTGGTCTACAAGTTTTTGCTCATCATAATCATAGTACTCCGGTAGGAGTACATCTTCAGCACCGTTTGCTATTCCACACCAAAGAGCAATATATCCTGCTCCACGTCCCATAACTTCGACAATGGAACAACGTTCATGAGACGTTGATGTATCTCTAATCTTATCTATGGCCTCGATGGCAGTATTAACTGCTGTATCAAATCCAATAGTATATTCCGTACATGCAATATCAAGATCAATTGTACCTGGAACGCCAATTGTATTAACTCCTGCCTCTGCAAGGGCTGTCGCACCACGGAAAGATCCATCTCCACCAATTACAACAAGACCGTCTATTCCATGTTTGGCACATATCTTTGCTGCTTCCTTTACAATCTCAGGCTTCTTAAATTCCTTACATCTTGCAGTCTGAAGGATTGTTCCACCTTTACCAATAATATCAGAGGCATCGTAGCTTTGCATCTCGAAAATCTCTTCTTCTAAAAGACCTGCATATCCTCTTCTTATGCCCTTAACTTTCTTGCCATGATATATAGATTGTCTCACAACAGCTCTTATAGCAGCATTCATTCCCGGTGCATCACCACCACTTGTTAATACTCCAATTGTGTTTACTTCTTTGGACATAGTTTCTGCCTCCAATTATTATTACTCATCCACTATTATACACTATATTAAGGAAAGTTGCTTTATTTTCTTTCTATCAGTATCTATTCCTTCTTATGGAATCAAATTTTACTTTAGCACTTTGCACTTTAATCCTGTCATCTCCGAAGGTCTTCTTAAGTGTATTAATTATCTCATCACCAATAGAAATATTATATCTGTTACCTAGCCCCTTCGTCAAATGTCCCTCCTTTATATAAATCCAGACATTATCATCACCTGTGCTCTTATCTAGCACCTTATATAGATTATTCTCATTTTCTTCGAAAGATTCTTTAGAATCAAATATAACCCAGGCAACTTTATTAACCTCATCAAAGCCTTTCATTCCTTCACATATAAGCTTAGCATCATTGTCATCACTTGCATTAACGCGACCTCTTATTAGTACCTTATTATCCTCTCTAAGAAGATATTGGCATGTATCATATATATTAGGGAATACTATTACTTCAGCCTGCCCAACAAGATCTTCTACAGTAATAAATGCCATTGTCTTATTATTCTTAGTGTATTTAATTGTAATCCCCGTAATCATTCCACCAATGGTAATATGTGAATCATCTTCTACACGACATTCTCCTGTGGACTCATCAAGAGCAAGGTCTGACGTAACATTAGTAACATTTGCATTCATTATATCCTGATATTCTTCAAGAGGATGACCACTTACATATATATTAAGAGCTTCTTTCTCGAATTCGAGAAGTGTCTCTTTCTCGTACTCAGGAAGATTAGGCAGAGCAATTTCAAACTGCTTCTTAGTATCATCATTTGCAAAATCAAGAAAACTCATCTGACCATCAATCGATTTCTTCCTGTCAGAATTAACATTATCAAGAATTCTAGTATATACAGAAAGCATCTGCCTTCTGTTACCATCAAGACCATCAAGAGCTCCTGCTTTAATTAAATTCTCTATTGCTCTCTTATTGATATCAATCCCATTTACACGGTTAATAAAATTATCTATTGTAGTAAATAATCCATTATTATTTCTCTCTTCAATAATCTTATCTACAACATTTCTTCCAACGCTCTTAATGGCATACATACCGTATCTTATACAGTCTCCATCAACAGCGAATCTGCCCTGTCCATAATTAACACTTGGAGGTAGAACTTTTATTCCCATATTCTTACAATTGAAGATGTACTCTGACACCTTAGTGGTATTATCTATTACGGAACTCATAAGACTTGCCATGAATTCCAGCGGATAATATCTCTTCAAGTATGCAGTCTGATATGCAACCACTGCATATGCTGCAGCATGAGACTTGTTAAACGCATATTTTGCAAAGTCAATCATTTTATCATATATCTCATTTGCAACCTCTTCACTTATTCCATTATTAATGCAGCCATTAACTCCTTCTTCCTGATTACCATATACGAAGTTAGCTCGCTCCTTCTCCATTACCTCATCTTTCTTCTTAGACATGGCACGTCTAACAAGGTCACTTCTTCCCATAGAATAACCGGCAAGATCTCTTACTATCTGCATAACCTGTTCCTGATACACAATACATCCATAGGTAGGCTCTAATATAGGCTTAAGCTCCGGGCATAGATATGTTATAGAATCTCTATCATTCTTGCCCTTTATATAATCAGGTATAAAGTCCATTGGACCCGGACGATAAAGGGATATTCCGGCAATTACATCTTCGAGATTTTCCGGCTTCAATTCTTTCATAAAGCTCTTCATTCCAGCACTTTCCAATTGAAATACGCCTTCTGTCTTACCGGAACCAATTAACTCAAATACCTTCTTATCATCATAGCCTATTTTCTCAAAATCTATCTCGATGCTATTATCTTTTTCTTTGGCCATCTTAATTGCATTGTCGATAACAGACAAGGTTCGAAGACCTAGAAAATCCATTTTGAGTAGTCCTAATTCCTCAATTGTCGTCATAATAAACTGCGTGGTTATTGTTCCATCCTGTGCTCTTGCAAGTGGCACATAATTATCCATTGGTTGCTCTGATATAACCACGCCGGCAGCATGCATAGAAGTATTGCGAGGAAGCCCCTCAAGTCTCATTGCCATGTCAAGAAGGTTCTTTACAGTCTCATCCTCTTCGTACATTTTATAAAGTTCGGGATTTTTCTCTAAAGCTCCTTTAATTGTAATCTTCAATTCCTTTGGAATGCTTTTTGCTATCTTATCTACGTAAGCATAAGGAAGATCCAGTACACGGCCTACATCCCTTATAACATTTCTTGCTGCAAGAGTTCCAAATGTAACAATCTGCGTTACACACTCTTCACCATACTTATCTACAACGTAATCTATTACTTCGCCTCTTCTTTCATCACTAAAATCAATATCAATATCAGGCATTGATACACGTTCAGGATTAAGAAATCTCTCGAAAAGCAAACTATATTTTATTGGATCAATATCCGTAATCCCCGTAGTATAGGACACTAACGAACCTGCTGCCGAACCACGCCCCGGGCCAACTGGTATGTCATGTTCTCTTGCAAAATTAATAAAGTCCCACACAATAAGGAAGTAGTCGACATAACCCATATTCTTAATTACATCAAGCTCATATTCGAGCTTCGGCATTAGTTCTAAAGCTTTATCCTTATATCTTCTTTTCAAACCGTCTTTGCATAATTTATTAAGATATGTCCAGGAACTATAACCACTTGGGACTTCAAAATGTGGCAGTTTCGTTACGCCAAATTCGATATCAACGTTACATCTATCTGCAATCTTTTGCGTATTCTCAATTGCCGATGGTGCATATGGAAAGAGTTCTCTCATCTCTTCCTCGCTCTTAACAAAATATTGTCCACCATCATATCTTAATCTGTCTTCATCACTCACTTTCTTGCCAGTCTGAATACATAGTAGTATATCATGAGGCACTTCATCTTCTGCAAATGTATAATGAACATCATTAGTTGCTACTAACTCTATTCCTGTCTCTTTTGAAATTCTAAGAAGACCTTGATTGACATTTTGCTGGGTAGAGATACCATGATCCTGTAGTTCTAAGAAATAATTGCCCTCTCCAAAACAATCTCTATGCCAGATAGCAGCTTTCTTGGCTTCTTCATACATGCCGCCGGCAAGAAGTCGTGCAACCTCTCCTGCAAGACAGGCGCTTAGGCATATTATACCTTCGTGGTATTCTTCTAATAGTTCTCTATCTACTCTGGGTTTGTAATAGAACCCATCAATAAATCCTTTAGATACAATCTTCATAAGATTACTGTATCCCACATTGTTCTCAGCAAGAAGTATAAGATGATAATATTTACTCTCATTATCATCTTTGGATTTGTCAAATCTAGAGCCTGGTGCAACATATACTTCACATCCAAGAATTGGTTTTATTCCTGCACTTTTTGCAGCTTTGTAGAAATCAATAACGCCATACATAACACCATGATCTGTAATAGCTGCACTATTCATACCAAGTTCCTTAACTCGCGACACATATTCTGTTATCTTGTTAGAGCCATCCAGAAGCGAGAATTCTGTATGGACATGTAAATGTGCAAAAGACATATAATACCTTTCTATCTTTCAAATGCAAAGGCTGGATAGAAACTAATAATATTATTAGTCTCACCCAGCCCTGGCACCGTTTAGTTAGTCTATTACTTTTTACTTCGAATCAACAAACTTCTGTATATTAGAAGCGTTAACGTATTTCTTGGATTTATCTCCATTAACAACAACAAGTGTTGGAGCTTGCATAATACCGAACTTCTTAGTCATATCTGATTCTTCCTCAGCATCAATTAATACATAATCTTCATCACTAAGCATTTCTTTTGCTAATGCACAATTAGGACAAGTCTTAGTTGTGAACAAATACTTAACTGTTGCCTTAGAAGTATTATCAACTGATACTTCCTGTGTCTCTTCTGAAACCTTCTTGCCCGGCTTCTTCAAAATCGAATGTTCAATATCGTATAACTTACGGTTCTTGTATTCCTGGCTCTTACCTTCGTTCCAGTTCTGAACTGGTCTATAGTAACCTGTAATTCTTGAATAAACCTCAGTTGGTGCTCCACAATGAGGACATGTAGCAGTCTCTCCAGACAGATATCCATGCTCCTTACATATAGAATATGTAGGAGATAATGTATAATAAGGAATTCTATAATTCTCAGCAATTGTTCTAATAAGACTTGCAGCTGACTTCCAATCTGCCATCTTCTCACCTAAGAATGCATGGAATACAGTTCCTGATGTATATAACGTCTGTAAATCATCTTGAATATCCAAAGCATCAAAAATATCTGATGTAAATTCAACTGGAAGATGTGAACTGTTGGTATAGAAAGGTGTATCTCCTTCAAAACCAGCTGTAATAATATCAGGGAATTGTGCTCTATCATGCTTTGCTAATCTGTATGTTGTAGATTCAGCAGGTGTAGCTTCTAAGTTGTATAAATCACCATACTGCTCCTGATAATCCGAGAGTCTCTCCCTCATATGATTAAGAACATCTTGTGTGAATTTCTGTGTCTCTTTATGAGTCAAGTCTTTTCTTAACCAATTAGCATTAAGACCAACTTCGTTCATACCAATAAGTCCGATTGTTGAGAAGTGATTATTAAATGTTCCGAGATATCTCTTAGTATATGGATATAATCCTTCGTCAAGAAGTCTTGAAATGACTCCTCTCTTTATCTTAAGAGATCTTGCAGAAATATCCATTAATCTATCAAGTCTCTCATAGAAATCCTTCTCATTCTTAGCTTGATATGCAATACGAGGCATATTGATTGTAACAACACCTACAGAACCTGTGCTCTCACCTGAACCGAAGAATCCGCCAGACTTCTTACGAAGTTCTCTTAGGTCAAGTCTAAGTCTACAGCACATAGACCGTACATCACTTGGCTCCATATCAGAGTTAATATAGTTAGAGAAGTATGGTGTTCCATACTTTGCAGTCATCTCGAATAATAATCTATTATTCTCAGTATCTGACCAATCAAAATCTCTTGTAATTGAATATGTTGGAATTGGATATTGGAATCCTCTACCATTAGCATCACCCTCAATCATTACTTCAAGGAATGCCTTGTTAATCATATCCATCTCTTTCTTACAATCTTTGTACTTGAAGTCCTGTTCTTCTCCACCAACGATTGCAGGAAGTTCAGCAAGATCATTTGGAACTGTCCAATCAAGAGTAACGTTAGTAAATGGAGCCTGCGTACCCCAACGAGATGGTGTATTAACGCCATATACAAATGCTTCTATACATTTCTTAACATCATTATATGAGAGATTGTCTGTCTTAACGAAAGGTGCTAAATATGTATCAAAAGATGAAAATGCCTGTGCACCAGCCCATTCATTCTGCATTATTCCAAGGAAATTAACCATCTGGTTGCAAAGAACTGAAAGGTGAGAAGCAGGTGCAGAAGTAATCTTACCTGATATTCCTCCAAGTCCTTCTGTAATTAATTGCTTGAGAGACCATCCTGCACAATATCCTGTTAACATTGAAAGATCATGAATATGAATATCTGCATTTCTATGAGCTTCTGCAATCTCATCATCATAAATCTCTGAAAGCCAATAATTAGCTGTTACCGCACCTGAATTAGAAAGAATAAGACCACCAACAGAATATGTGACTGTTGAATTCTCTTTTACTCTCCAGTCTTCAACCTTAACATAACTGTTAACTACATCTTTATAGTCAAGAATTGTAGACTTCATATTACGCATTTTCTCGCGCTGTCTACGATAAAGAATATAAGCTTTAGCAACATCAGTATAACCTGTGGATTCTAGTGTCTTCTCTACACTATCCTGAATGTCTTCTACGCTTACCTTGTTATCTTTTATCTTCTCTTGAAAATCAGAAGATACACGAAGTGAAAGAAGACCAATGATGTCATCATTATATGCCTTCTTTGTTGCATCAAACGCTTTAGCAATAGCGTCATTGATTTTGCCTAAGTTGAATTCTGTTACTTGACCGTCTCTCTTAACTACCTCAAACATTTTCCACCTCTAATTAATTAATATTTTGATACTAAATGACGCTATTACACCTCTTAGCGCCGAACATAAAAGTATTGTATCACTCAATAATTCCGTAGTCAACACCAAAAACACAATATATAGTGTTTTATTTTTTTCATTTTTCATACATATGGTGGAATTTATGAATGTAAAAAAGCCCATAATCTCGTGGATTATGGGCTTTAATACGATATTTTATACTATTTTCGCAAATTAATTTCGGCAATTTTAACGAAGTTACATTATCCTACTTGACAAGAACTCTAATTCCCGTACAACATCAACATCTTGTGGATATTCCTCTAAATATTCAACAGCATATTGATATGCTTCATTGAATTGTCCTAACTTCTCAGTAGCTGCTATTCTGTTCTTAAGAAGCTCTTTCTTGTTCTTTGTAATGAGTTTCTCAAGTCCTTTATTAATAAAGATAAGAGCCTCATTAGGATTGTTACGCTTTAATTCCATTGTCGCAATTGCGTTACATGCCATTGCGCTAGGGTTGCCATCTTTCTTGACTCCTTCAAGAATTTCATCGCACTTTGATTCATTACCTTCTTCAAGATACAGATCAGCAAGGTAAATCTTAGCATCTTCTGCCCCCTTTTCATCCGCCTTCTCAAATGCTGTTCTGGCAGCATCATATTGCTTCATCAAGGTGTAAATCTTTCCCCTTGCCAAGCAGTCCTCTGCAGAGTCGCCACTTTTTTCTAATGCAATGTTTAGAAACTCTTCTCCTTCTTTCTCGAAGTTCATTGCCTTTAAGTTCTCATATATTGCTATATATAAGTCATAATTTTTTTCATCAATTTTGATTGCTTCTTTATAGTCATTAAATGCAGGATTCTTTTCCCCTGATTTGAGATATACACTTCCCCGCAGGAAATAAGGATATGGATTCTTCGAATCATAATCAACTAATGCTGTATATGTCTTGATTGCTCCTTCTTTATCATTAGCATTAAACTGCGCCGCTGCCTTACAATAGCAAATGTCTATCTCCGTATCCGACACAGTTCCTTCTGACATCTTGAGAGCTTCATCAAATAGTTCTACTGCCTCTTTATAATTTCCTTTGTTAAGGGCATCTAGCCCTTGGGTTTTGTATTGTTCCTGCTTCTCTCTACTTGTAGTACATCCTGTCATTACAACACTAAGTACCATAATAACAAGAAGTCCTGTTAAGTATAGTGGTTTCTGTCTCCTCATTTGTGTATCCTATAAATGTTCGTCTCTCTCAACCTTATCATAATGCTTAAGGAAAATCTTCTCCATCCCGGCCATCATTTTCATATCAAGGTTAAATATATATACAAGGAAAGTAAGTAAGAATAATCCAACAATAACTGCCAGAATTACAATTAATGCAATTATCCATCCACTCATAGTCTTGTCTCCTTTCGTCTTTGTCACTACATCTTTATATTCATTTAGTTTTTTCTTACAAGCAATCAAATCACGAATTTTCTTTTCTTTATCTTTCATATTACTTTGCCATTCCTTTTTGACGTGCAAACTCAGCTGCTCCCAGTGCCCCCATAAGCTGTGGATCAATTGGTAAGTCAATTACCTTAAGATTAAGAACCTTCTCAATTGCCTCTTTAAGACCATCGTTCTTAGCACATCCACCTGTTAAAGTAATACTATCAACAGCTCCTGCCTTCTTAGCCATTACGAAGCATCTCTTTGCAACAGACAACTCGATTCCTGCTGCAATTTCATCCATAGGCTTACCTTCACCCACGAGAGAAATAACTTCTGATTCAGCAAATACTGTACATTGCGCTGTAATAGGAATTACGTTCTTAGCTTTAAGTGACAACTTAGAGAAATCACTAAGTGACATCTCGAAAGCTCTTGCCATGGCTTCAAAGAATCTTCCTGTACCAGCAGAACATTTATCATTCATTGCGAAGTTAAGAACAGTTCCATCAGTATCAACTGCTATTCCCTTAACATCCTGTCCACCAATATCAATAATAGCCTTAACCTTCGGATCAGCTACATGAACCCCCATTGCATGGCAACTTATCTCTGATATATTCTCATCTGCAAAAGGAACCTTATTACGGCCATAACCTGTTCCAACAAGATAATCAAGGTCTTCTGCCTTGTTAAGATCAGGCACCTTCTTAATTGCCTCATCAAGAGACTCCTGACAGCTTTGCACAGAGTTTATTCTGCTTTTTAATGTCACATCAGAAACCAGCTTTCCATTTTCATCAATAATTACACATTTTGTATATGTACTTCCCGAATCACAACCACCATAATATTTCATCGTCTTATCTCCTTATTATTAACTATTAATATGAATTCTCATCTGGCAAATTCTCTAGAGTCGGGTCAACAGGTTCTTCTCTGAGAACAGTTCTCATATATCTGTTAACATCATCTCTAACGCCCTGTCTAGATACAATACGTGGATCAAACAATTGATGTTGTACCCACATTAACTTAATGCCTTTTTCTCTGGCCTTCTCCTCAAACTGACCATGCATACCATCTAAAGCCTTACATGTAATGTGTTCCCACAAAATTACCATATCAGCATTGAATTCTTCACAGAATTCCCATAACTCATCAAGTAGTACCTTGTAACCACCATGGGTTCTATTACGCATAATCATATTCTCCTGGAGCCATGCCATATCATATATAGCTTTTTCTCTATTCTCAGGAGTATCTTCTTCTGCAAGCACTCTTGTACTAACCATAGATAACATATCAGTAAGAGGAATAATTCCCCAACAATTCTGTAACCAGATTAGGAAGTCGAAATAATAATGAGATTGTACGCCCCAGACAATTGCTCTGTGACGATACTCTTTACAAGCCATCTTCTTCTCTCTATATGCTTTCTCTGCTAATGCGGTTATCTTCCTGTCTGCTTCTACAAAGGCCGGCACTCTACCACAGATTGCCATATAATTAGTCTCAGTATAAAGAGCCAGGTTAGAACCAAATACCTGTGGATATTCAGTCTTATTCATATCAAGCCACTCTTGTCTATGACGAGTAGATTCATTAACACGCTTAGCACATTCAAAGTATTCCTTCCAATTCCACTTAGCATCTGTGTTCTCTTCTACGAACTTAATGCAGTTTCTAATCTCTTGTGCTGCATATTCCTGTACATCATCTTCTCTATGACGAAGCGGTGCAGCAATCTGGAAGCAAGGAACTCCTTCTTCTAATTCAAGACGCTTGGAAATTACACCATTACTAAGAAGCGAACCATCACAAGTAGTATTACATTGAACAGCTGCTCTACCAAGTTTCGGTGCATCATCTGCAATAGATATTGCGGCTTCTACAGCAGGCATGGGACATACATCACCCGGCATACCATATTCCTGAATAAGATCCAGATAGTATTCCATTGAATGCTGATTAAGAAGTACTGGAACATATGTAGATATTGTCTCTCTACTTAATACCTCAAGATCAGGAAATCCCATCATAGGTGCTGTCATCTCATTCTCATCTACAAGAAGCACTTTCTTATTATATTCTCTATTATTACCGGTTCTTGCATCTGCTTTAAATACCTTATCAAGAAGCTTAGCAACATCATCTGTTATAAGATCAAATTCTGTACGTGCAATCCTTAGATGTTCACCTCTTAATCCCTGAGTATGTCTATCCGTCATCATTGGAACTGCCAGGTAGTTAGCCATCCATCTATAACGGAACATAGCTTTGATATTTCTAGGCTTAACTATAAATTTACCAAGAATCATAAGAATCTTAAGCCAGCAACCATAATCATACATGGTATCTTTAAATCCACGCCACTCACGACGTTTTCTGACTTTTTTGCCAGCCATATAGAAGTTACCAAGATTCTTTCCACCTATATCTTTTTCTCTGCTCATTATTTCTCACCTCCCTGGATTTTCTTAATCTCAATACTTTCCACGAAAGCTTGAACTCTTGTACGCATCTGTCCTGACATACCAAGTGCATAAGGTCTGTCAACCATAAGCACAGGATAATTATAATCATCACGAAGAACTGCTGTACCAACCATTCTCTCATATGCCCATGGATCGCAGAATTTCATTTGCTCATAAATGATACCATCAGCATTATATTCTTTTGCAATATCCGCAACATATTCTTTACGTTCTACAATCTTCTTCTGGTTCATGTAACGAGGGCATTGTCCTCTATACATATATGCTCTACACACTTGAGTAAGGGCATCTTCCTCATCGTTTAATTCAATAGGATCTCTTCCCGGAAGGGAGCCATAGCAGAATCTGTCAGCACATACATAAGCCCCTGAATCTTCAACCAGCTTAATAACATCAACATCATCAACTTCTGATCCAACAAACACAACTCTCGCTCTATGCTTTGTCTTATCAGGCTCTCTATTCTTAACTTCTTCTAATGTCTCAACTAATTTATCAAGAATCAAATCCTTAGGAACAACATATGTTACCATAGTAATAATATGGTATTCATATCCTGTAATCTTAGGATATTCTTCTTTTCTAAAATCTCCAAGTTCCCTGATAATATTACATACCTTATTATGAAGTTCAACTGACTCTCTAATTGCTTTATCAGATACATCTACGCCGAACTTTTCTTTCATAGGTTTTAAAATGTGATTCTCACATTGAAGTTTATACAGATTAAGGCCATTATCGTCAGCCTTCATCGGTATCTCCATATACTCAAAGAAGAAATCAGGCTTATCAATTACATCTAATAATTCCATGTTCTCAACACATCTATTAAGCATTGAACAACCATCAGGTGTAACCAAACCGTCAGCAAAGTTAAATCCGCCCTCCATTGCACGCTCTAACAAAGCCCTTGTGTATTCACACAAAAAGCTTGTCATATAATACGTACTCATATCTAAGCTGCCTGTTCTTGGAGCTCTCAAACGAACTGAAAATGCTCCTCCCAAGTTACAAAGCGGTTCGGGAACATTTTCGCAAACAGTAGCAAGACATTTCCTCCCCTGACTTTGGGCTTCTCGAACCAGATCATTATGAGCTTCGTCAAGCAACTTCTCAAAATAGTATAAGTGCTTTAAATCCTTCATAGACCCTCCTCCATAACTATATGTACCTCCAATTCCCCATAATAATATATTAGTCTAAGAAATCCAAGAAACATATAAAAAACTACTATAAACTTTTCGTTTTACATACATTAAATTGTAACATATTGATAAAATCATAACAATATATTTTACACAGAAATCTATTTTATTTATTATCTGTATTAGATTCATCAACATTATTACTTTCGTTCTTATGCTTATTAGTAATCTTCTTATAAACAATTGTGCCAACAACATATAATGCTGTTATTACAACCATCATAACTATGAAGATTGTATACTTCTCATCACCTATTGCGCTTCCACCTATTGTTGACATAAGTATTGCCGGGAATCTTCCTACTATATTAATCATAGCAAAATAAGGTACAGAAATCTTAGTAAGACCCGCAACATAACACATCAGATCTTTTGGCAAACCTGGCACTAAGAAGAAAAAGAACATAAAAGCCTTAGACTTAGGATTATCCTGCAAAAAGGAAAGATTCTCAACTTTCTCCCGGTCTGTAAACAGTTCCACAAATTTCATACCAAACTTTTTTACAAGTGAAAAAATAATTACAGAAGCAAGAGACATTGCAAAATCACATATAAGTGCTCCTTTAATCACGCCAAAAGCATAACCTGCTGCTATCTCAAAGGGTCCCCCTGGAATTACAGCAAGAAACACTTGAACCATATTAATTCCAATAAAAATCAATACACCAAGTGCTCCGTACGACTCAACCCACTCTCTAAACTTGTCTGGTTCTGATACAAATTGAATGAGTGGCTTTCCTACAAAATAAGTAAGTGCCCCCAGAAATACAATAACCAAAACCGCTGTAATTATACCTATTATTCTTTTCTTTTTCCTTAATTCATCATCCTGCATATTAATTCCTTATACAAAAATGTAATAATAATAGTAATAGTATTTACACAAGATCATTTCCATCTGCATCTGTTGTAATTCCGGTATCGCACAGAATGCAAAGTCCCTCTATAAAACCCCAGATAGCACCACCTAATGTACATGTAACAAGAGATACAGCAATTTGCGCAATCCCTATTCCTGTATACCCAAGATAGAATCTGTGTATTCCGAATGCCCCCAAAAATACGCCCAGAAGTCCTGCAGTCTTCTTGTATTTGGGACCATCTCCTCGAAAATCAGCATCGAGGTAATAAGAATTGAGACTTTGATTGTTCCCACTCTTGTCATCTTCATAGTATTGTATCTTACTAACTCTATTTCCACAGAACATGCAATATTTTGATTCATCAGGAACGCTAGAGCCACATCTATTACAAATCATGGTTTTTTTCCTCCGTTACTTAAATTCTAACACAATATAAAATAATGGCAAATTACTATATTTCTTGTTTGCCGAGAATTTCAACGCTTCAAATTCTCAGAAAGCAAGAATTATTTGACTGTCTAACATCTCTTAACTATGATGAAAAAGAGGGATTATTATGAATAAAGAAGATATAGGAAAAGTACTCAAACTATATAGAAAAAAGAACAATTATAAAGTCTCTGATGTTGCAATTAAGCTTAGTGAAGATGGTAAATTTGTTGCAGAAAAAACTGTATATGGATGGGAAAGTGCACAGGCGCTCCCTGATGCAGAATGTCTAATAAAATTATGTGAATTATATAATATAAGAGATTTAAAAGCAGCATTCCTAGGTGGCAAAAGCAGGTTAATCGAACCTACCAGACACGAAGAAGAATTACTTCATTCCTATCGCATACATAGTGAAATGCAACCGGCAGTAGACAAATTACTCGACATAAATAATAACAAGAAAAGCAATTATCATTAAAAAAGTTCCATAGATGCTATACATTATACCACTGTGGAGCTTTTTTACTTATGGACAACTTTATTATTAATATATGAAACAATATCTTCTAGACCTTCGTTACTAAATTCAGCCTGATAATACTCCTTCAAACTATCATCTGTCGCCTCAAAACTGTATGGCTCAGGCCATATGGTACATTTTAATTTGACCTTTTCATCATCACCATCCTTTTCAATTCTATACCTTATACCATTATAACTACCATGAAAAGGCGATTTCTTATAAAACTCCAGCGACAATACATCTTTTACATCTATCATATAAACCTCCAATAGTTCTATTCATTTTCTGTATTATAGCACATCCACCCTTTTTTTATATTTAAAAAAATGTTAAAATCCATTTATACCTAAAAATACATTTATACATAATAGAAACAACGAAACGAGGAAAAGTTATGAAAAAAAAGATTAAAGTATTACTTGGTTTATGCATGGCTCTTCTAGTAGCATTTACATCTGCGCCTTATGGCATTGTTTATGCAGAAGAAAACAAAGAACAGGATAAACACTATCTTGATTGGATGTCAGAAATCCCTGACAAGACAAAGATAAGTGCCATATCTATTCCGGGAACGCATGACAGCGCAACCGAGTATTGTACTCTTTCCTATTGTACAAGCTGTCAGGACACATCTATGTATGAGCAAATGAGAAACGGCTATCGTTATCTAGATGTCAGATTACAAATCAACGACAAAAAAGACGGATTCATATTTACTCATGGTGGCTTCAAATGCAAGGAGAGCTTCTGGCCTTGGGCTGACAATATAACATTTACAAAATTATGCGAAAATGCATATTCTTTCTTAGAAGATAATCCGAGTGAGACAGTTATTTTCGCAGTCAAATTAGAGAACTCTAAGGATGATGTTGCTCTGGCAGAGAAACTTATTCAAGATGAGATTCAAGAGGCTCCTGACAAATGGTATACAAGAAATGCCATACCTACTCTGGGAGAAGTGAGAGGAAAAATTGTACTTGCATCAAGATATGAAGATGTACTGAATCTTGGCGATGAACAAAGCGGCTTACATTTCTACTGGACAGATCAAGGCGAAAAAGAAGTTGTAGATATGCCATATGCGTTATCTATGATTAATTCTAACGAATCACTATGGGTTCAAGACAGATATAAATATTCTATACAAGACAAATACGATGCGTTCAAAGATGGTTTACTAAACTGTCAGGCAAGTGAAGACGCATTCTTCATAAACTTCCTTTCCCTTTCCGGACAAGGACTAATTCCTCATCCTAAGGGAAATGCTGATTCACTTAATAGAATGTTCAATGAAGAAAAACTGCAAAGTAACACAAGTTATGGAATAATAGTTCTTGACAGAGCTGATAAAGAAATGGCTTACAAAGTATTTAATACAAATTTCTAAAAAAGAGGTAATTATTATGCCACAATCAAATCCACTGACAGGAGAAGTATACAGACATTTCAAAGGTAAGATGTACAAAGTTATGGGAGTTGCCGTTCACTCTGAGACAGGTGAAGCAATGGTTATATACCAGGGAATGTACGGCGACCATGTAACATATGTAAGACCGTATGAATCATTTATCGAAAAGCTTGATAAGAAAAAATACGAAGATGCAAGCGAGACGTATCGATTCACATTCATTCCTATGAACAGCGAGTTCAGTGATGTTACTGACTCACATATTTCTGAAGATACTCCGACAAAAAAGGAAGAGTCGCAGTCTCCTATGATTAAGTTCTTAGATACTGATGATTTTGATGAAAAGTATGAGATTCTATGTAACATTCCCAGAGCTGACATTAATGATGTATTAATTGACAATCTTGCTGTTACATTAGATGTTGTAATTCCTGACGGTTCTATAGAGCAAAGATTTGCGGAGCTTAAGACATGTGTTAGAACACGTAAGAAATATGAAAGCTTAAGGCTAAGATAATAAAGCCACCTATATATCAGTTCAGAACATCCTGCACGCTCATACAGAAAATCGCTTTGCAGGCGTTCTGACACTGATATACCGGTGGCATTGTACTGTCAACTAGCCTTGCAGATTACGTTGCTGTCTGTCCATGTCTTCTACTACGATATCGTAGATTTCTCCATGCTTTCTACAATATGAAAGCACATCCCATGGCTCATTAGTATGATAATGAATCTTGATGATTGCTTTCTCACCGAATTCATCTTCACCGCTATCAGCAGCTACAACCATTGAATCACCTTTAATATTCTCAATCAGATAATCTCTAATCTCATCTAAAAGGTCATCGGCTACATCATCAGCATCGTCACCATCCTCTACATATTGATCGAGTAATAATTGTGTGTCATAACGAAATTCTAATTCTTCCATAATCGTCTCTCCTTTAACATTTTCAATATATAGTCACAATTAGTATCGTGGCATATTCTTTAATTCATCAAACAACTCTATATCAGATTGTTTTACCTTCATATTAGTAGTAATTGTCTCTTCTCCAGGCTTTGTAACAGATATTTCAATAATAGTTCCCTCTTCTACTCTCTGCCCAAATACCACTTGAAAGAACTCAATTACTTTAGGATGATTACTGCGAAATGTATTAAACGCAGCCATGATTTTCATAGGATTCATACTTACCTCCTAATTGTATATTATAATCTCGTCGTAACAAATATATCATAGATTGACTTTATTGCCTTCTCAAAATCCTCATTTTCTACACCAATAATAATATTAAGCTCGCTAGAACCCTGGTCAATCATTCTAACATTGACATTGGCATGACTTAGTGCAGCAAATATTCTTCCAGCAGTACCACGGGTAGATTTCATACCACGACCAACAACAGCAATTAATGCAAGATCAGATTCTATTTCAACAGAATCCGGGTCAGTCAATCTGTGAATTGCAGATACAACCTTTTGCTCCTTAGTAACAAATTCATCTTCATGTACTACTACTGTCATTGTATCTATTCCTGAAGGTATATGTTCAAATGATATGTCATTATCTCCAAATGCCTGTAACACCTTCTGGCCAAAGCCTATTTCAGCATTCATAAGGGCCTTAGAAATTGATACAGCACAGAATCCCCTCTTTCCAGCAATACCTGTAATTACATACTCCGGCTTATGACATGTGCTCTCTACAATCCATGTTCCTTCGTCTTTAGGTCTATTGGTATTTCTGATATTAATAGGAATACCAGCTGAACGAACAGGGAAAATAGCATCTTCATGGAGTACAGATGCCCCCATGTATGAAAGCTCTCTAAGCTCTCTATATGTAATCATATCAATTCCAACAGGGTTTTCTACAATACGGGGATCTGCCACAAGAAAACCTGATACATCAGTCCAGTTCTCGTAAACATCAGCCCTAATAGCTCCAGCTATAATTGAACCTGTTATATCTGACCCGCCTCTTGAAAAAGTCATGACCTGACCTTCTTTATCACTTCCATAAAAGCCGGGAATAACTGCATGCTTTACGCCCTTCAAGCGTTCAACAACTTTCTTCTCTGTCTTATATGAATTAAGACCATGCTCTTCATTAAAGAAGATAATATCTTTGGGATCAACAAATTCATATCCCAGATACTTAGCCATTATTAAGCCATTGAGATATTCTCCCCTACTAGCAGCATAATCGCATGTAGGATTATATTCAAGTTCTGTCTTTATAGCTTTGAATTCATCATCTAAAGTATAATCCTTAATCTTAAGACCTTTGATTATATCGTCATATCTCTCTTTAATTTTGCTAATCTGACTATCAAGACTCTTTCCTTTAGCAGCAAGGTCATATAGTTTGATGAACATATCTGTTACTTTGGTATCTTCATCAAATCTTTTTCCCGGTGCAGATGGAACAATAAACTTTCTATCAGAGTCTGCTTTGATTATATCAATTACCTTCTTGAATTGTTTTGCATCTGCCAGCGAACTTCCTCCGAATTTAACTACCTTTGTCATAATAACCTCTTCTCTTTTTCCTTAATTAAATCTCATAAACCACTGTGTAAAATGATAACATTTTACAGATATAAATCTTCCAATTGCTCCTGGCTTTGTTACAGCCTGACCAAAGATTCCAAATCTCAAATGCAAAAATACTCTTTTATCCTTTTCTTTAATATATCTCCAGAGTTTTTTTGCCTTTTCATAATTAACGGGATCTTTCGATACATGCGCCAAACTTGTAGAAACAACTGTTATCATCTCAAGATAAGCCAACATATAGGAGCGAAGATGTGGTTCACTGACATCTTCATACAAGTCAACAGAATCTATCATCCTGTAATTGACGGCAAGCTGTTGGTCTAGCCTCTTAATCATGGTCTTCTCTGTTATAGACTGGCCTTCTCTTCCTATATAATATCTATACAAATCCACATTAAGATAATAGATTTTCTTCACATATGGAAGTGGTTCATATACAAATAAATTATCTACATAAAATGTATTCTCAGGAAGCTTAAGCCCTATATCTCTAAGAAGTTTTGTTCTATATGTAACTGAATGCATAAGAATGGAAAAGCCTTTGATATTATGCTTCATGTCTTCCCATCCTATTACCTTATTCTGTGGGAAGAGAGCCGTATAAATCATTCTTCTTCTATGATTCTCAGATGGCTTCTCATATACATAGTTAGTAAGAAACATATCTACTATCTGATTAGACTCTACCAGTTCTTCTAATGTCTCAAGATATTCTTTATAAGCATTCTTTTCGAACCAGTCATCAGAATCAAGGACTTTAAAATACAGTCCCTTAGCATTTTCCAGCCCTGCATTAACTGCAGAACCATGACCTGCATTTTCTTTATGAATTACCCTGATTATATCTGGATACTCAGCAGCATATTCATCTGCAATGCTTGCTGTGTTGTCAGTAGAACCATCGTCTACAATGATAATTTCAATTCTATCTCCCCCTGGGAGTATACTTTTGATAGCCTTTTTCATATATTCTTCTGAATTGTAACAAGGCACAGCAAAAGTTAATAATTTCTGTTTCATTTTCGCACCCTTATATTTTTGCAATATCTATTTCGACATCTCAATAGATTTATCCACACAAGCTCTTTCAGCGGCGATAATTGCATCCCTGAATCCTAGTTGTTCTAATGTTGCAACTCCTTCAATTGTTGTACCACCAGGGGAGCATACTGCATCTTTTAATTCTCCCGGATGAATTCCAGTCTCTAAAACCATTTTAGCAGATCCAAGAACTGATTGAGCTGCAAATTTATAAGCTTTATCACGAGGCATTCCTGACAACACCGCGCCATCAGCCATAGCTTCTATCAGCATATAGATATATGCTGGTGACGAGCCGCTAACGCCTATAACTGCGTCCATCAATTTCTCCGAGATGTATTCTGCTTCTCCAAAGCTTTCGAATATCTCAAGTGCAAAGTCTTTATCTTCACTTGTAACATTACTATTAACACAAAGCGCTGACATAGCCTCGCCAACAAGAGCCGGCGTGTTAGGCATTGACCGAATAAGCTTAATATCTCTACCAAATAATTCTTCTATTCTTGCAATCGTCATACCCGCTGCAATAGATATAACAAGAGGCATCTTGTTGTCCGGAATAGCTTTACTAATCTCAGGTATAACTTCCGAAAACACATTAGGTTTAACAGCAAGAAAAATAATATCTGACTTACTTGCGACCTCTTTGTTATCAAAGATTGTAACTTTATATTCTTCCGTTATTCTATTCTTCGAACTATCTGAACGACATGATACTAACACATTTTCCTTATCAACAATCTTAGCACCTAGCATGCCGCCTAAGATTGCAGAACCCATATTTCCGCATCCAATAAATCCAATCTTCTTAGCCATATCTATCCCTGCCTTACAATTTATTTATTACTTATTAACTTCTCTAATGTAGCAAGCTTTACACATACAGCAAATACTTTAGCAGCCTCCTCAAGCTCTTCCATAGAAGGATATGAAGGAGCAATTCTAATAACTGAATCCTCTGGATCCTTGTGATAAGGGAATGGCGCTCCTGCCCCTGTTAGAACTACTCCGGCTTCTTTGGCAAGTTCTACAATTCTTGTTGCGCAACCATTCTTCGCTCTATATGTAATAAAATATCCACCTCTTGGCATGATATATGTTCCAACATCATTACCATTTAACTCTTTTTCAAGAATATCTCTTACAAGTTCAAACCTGGGTCTTAATTCTGATGCAAGAATCTTCATATGATTAAGCACACCTTCTTTGTTCTTGAAATATCTTACATGGCGAAGTTCATTAATCTTATCAGGACCAATTGTCTGCTTTGTAAGTGTCTTCTTAATATCAATAAGGTTATTCTCTGAAGAAGCAATTGCAGAAATACCTGCCCCTGCAAAACTAATCTTAGAAGTTGAGGCAAATTCATATACCATATCAGGATTTCCTGCCTTCTTACACTCCTCAATTATATCTAGAATCTGTATCTCTTCGTCATAAAGATAATGAACAGCATATGCATTATCCCAATAGATTCTAAAATCTTCTGCCTTTGGATTTAACTTGGCAAATCTCTTTACAACTTCATCAGAATATACAACACCTTCCGGATTAGAGAATTTAGGTACACACCAGATACCTTTTACTGTATCATCGTTATTAACATACTTCTCAACCATATCCATATCTGGACCATCTTCATTCATGGGGATATTAATCATCTCAATATTGAAATGTTCTGTCACGCCAAAATGTCTATCATATCCGGGAACAGGACATAAGAACTTAATCTTATCTAACTTACTCCAAGGTGTAGAACCCATTATACCAAAGCAAAATGCTCTTGCTATACAATCAAACATAATATTAAGAGATGCATTGCCTGATATAATAACATTTTCAGGCTTAGTATCCATGATAGATGCCATAAGTTCTTTTGCTTCAGGGATACCGTCTACCATGCCATAATTTCTTGTATCAAACCCATTAGATGCGTGATAATCATCTTTTGATGTTAGAGCGTCTAAGATAGGAAGGCACTTATCTAATTGATCGCTAGAAGGTTTTCCACGAGACATATCTAGCTTTAATCCCTTGTCTTGGTACTCTTTATATAGAGCCTCAACTTTACTTTTTTCTTCTAACAATTCTTCTTTTGTCATTTGTGAATAATTCATTTTCCTTCATCCAATCTTTTCTTTTTTCTTTTTTAGTTATACTAAACCTATAATATTTTACACTATTTTGAGTTACATTACACTTGTTTTTTACACAAAAATAAGGCGCAATCGCCTTATAATAAGTATATATGTACTAAAGAGAGGGGCGCGATGGGTATACTTTATTCTCATCGCGCCCCCTATATAATACTATACTCACACTATTCTGCTTCACGCCTTATTTTATCCAAATGCTCTTGTAGTTTCTTCTCGTAACCCATATCAGACAATTCGTAGAATGTTTCACCCACCACTTCATCTGGCAAATATTGCTGCATTGCATAATGGTTCTTATAATCATGGGCATACTTATATCCAATACCTCGTCCAAGTTCCTTGGCATTAGGGTAATGAGCATCCTGAAGATATGGCGGTATATGGTATGCAGGATTGGACTGAACATACTCCATTGCCTTATCAATTGCGCACACTGAAGAGTTGGATTTCGGTGCTAAAGCAACATAACTTGCTGCCTGTGCAAGTATAATCTGACTTTCCGGCATACCTATTCGCTCAACAGCCTGTGATGCAGCTGTTGCCAGAACTATGGCATTAGGGTCTGCATTTCCCACGTCCTCTGATGCGCAAATCATAATACGCCTTGCAATGAATTTGACATCCTCTCCTGCGCTTAGCATTCTTGCAAGATAGTAGATTGCCGCGTCAGGGTCAGAGCCACGCATACTCTTGATAAATGCTGATATAGTATCGTAGTGATTATCCCCATCCTTATCATACTTAAGAGCTCTTCTCTGAATACATTCACTTGCCACATCAAGTGTAATGTGAATTCGTCCATCTTCTTCTGGTTCAGTTGTTAGAACACCCAGTTCTATTGCATTAAGGGCATTTCTGGCATCACCATTTGCCGCGTCGGATAGAAATTCCAATGCATCATCATCAATATATGCATTATAAACTCCAAGCCCCTTATCATCATCATCTAACGCCCTGACAATAAGAGTCTTGATATCTTCTGTAGACAATGTATGAAGTTCAAATATTATAGATCTTGAAACCAAAGCGGAGTTTACTTCAAAATAAGGATTCTCAGTTGTTGCTCCAATAAGAATAACAGTTCCATCTTCGACAAATGGAAGAAGATAATCCTGTTGGGCTTTATTAAATCTATGAATCTCGTCTATAAAGAGTATTGTTTTCTTGCCGTACATTCCCAGACTATCCTTAGCAGAAGATACAACCTCTTGCATCTCCTTCTTGCCACTAGATGTCGCATTAATCTGCTTGAACTCAGCTTTCGTTGTACATGCAATTACTTTAGCAAGAGTAGTTTTGCCTGTCCCCGGTGGTCCATAGAATATAATAGAACTTATTTTATCAGCCTTAATAGCTCGATATAATAACTTATCTTTACCTATGATATGCTCTTGTCCAACAACTTCCTCTAAAGAAGTTGGTCTTAATCGAGAAGCAAGAGGTGACTCTTTCTTACCCTGCTTCTCTCTCATATAATCAAACAAATCCATATATAATCCTTTGCTTATTAATTACAATCTATTACTAATATATTATACATTCATTTATTATAACAAAGATTGTATTAAAAGGTATAAAAAATCAATCATTAAATAAATTCCAGCAAATTAGCACTCGACTATTGACAGTGCTAACAACAGGTGTTAATATATCATCAGAGAATAAGAAAAATAGCTTTTTTCTTATAGTAAAAGAACGAGGAGGCGATCCTATGAATATATCAAAATTTACACAGAAATCACAAGAAGCCATACAAGATACAGAAAAGCTTGCTTATGAATATGGCAACCAGGAGTTAGAGCAGGAACATCTACTGTTTGCTCTTCTTCGCCAGCAAGATGGTCTTATTCCTAAGCTAATTGAGAAAATGGAGATTGATTTAGATCATTTCAAGAGCAACGCATTAAAAGCACTTGAAGCAAGAACAAAAGTCAGCGGCGGACAGCTTGTTATGGGTAAAGATTTAAACAAAGTTCTAATCACTGCTGAAGATGAGGCTAAAGCCATGGGTGACGAATATGTATCCGTTGAACACCTGATGCTTAGTATGATTAAATATCCCAACAAGGCAATTAACAACATACTAGCAGAATACGGAATCACAAGAGACAGATTCCTTCAAGCTTTATCAGAGGTTCGTGGTAATGTAAGGGTTACAAGTGACAACCCTGAGGTAACCTACGACACTCTCGAAAAATATGGATATGACCTTGTTGAACGCGCACGCACTCAAAAGCTGGATCCTGTTATCGGGCGAGATAGTGAGATACGTAATGCAATTAGGATTCTTTCAAGGAAAACAAAGAACAACCCTGTATTAATTGGAGAACCGGGAGTTGGTAAGACTGCCGTTGTAGAGGGGCTGGCCCAAAGAATAGTTCGTGGAGATGTTCCTGAAAGCCTAAAAGACAAAAAACTATTCGCTCTTGATATGGGTTCTATCGTTGCCGGTGCAAAATACAGAGGCGAATTCGAAGAAAGACTCAAAGCCGTTCTGGATGAAATCAAGAACTCTAACGGTGAAATAATTCTATTTATAGATGAACTACATACAATTGTAGGCGCTGGCAAAAATGACGGTGCATTAGATGCCGGCAACATGCTAAAGCCTATGCTGGCTCGTGGAGAACTTCATTGCATTGGTGCAACAACCCTTGATGAATACAGGGAATACATAGAAGAAGACAAAGCATTAGAACGACGTTTTCAACCGGTACTCGTTGACGAACCTACTGTAGAAGATACAATATCAATACTACGTGGTCTCAAAGAAAGATATGAAGTATTCCACGGTGTCAAAATAATGGACTCAGCCCTTGTGAGCGCAGCACAATTATCTGATAGATATATATCAGACAGATTTCTCCCTGACAAAGCTATTGACTTAGTTGATGAAGCGTGTGCATTAATCAAGACAGAGCTTGACTCACTTCCTGCTGAACTTGACGAAATGAACAGACGTATTATGCAACTTGAGATTGAAGAAACAGCTCTTAAGAAAGAAGACGACAGATTAAGTCAGGAACACCTTGCAACTCTTCAAGAAGAACTTGCAGAACTGAGAGATGAATTCTCAAGCAAAAAAGCAACATGGGATAACGAGAAAGAAGCCGTCAATAAAGTAACTTCTCTTAGAGAGGAACTAGAAAGCGTCCGTAACGAAATTAAAGTTGCAGAACAAAGCTATAACCTGGAAAAAGCTGCGGAATTACAGTATGGAGAATTGCCGCGACTTGAGAAAGAACTAGAAGAACAGGAAGAAATCTTAAGCAAGAAAGATGTTACTCTAGTTCATGAAAAAGTATCAGAAGATGAGATAACAAGAATTATCTCACGATGGACAGGCATTCCTGTTGCAAAGCTTACAGAATCAGAACGTAATAAGACACTTCATCTGGAAGAAGAATTACACAAACGAGTAATTGGCCAAAATGAAGCTGTAAACAAAGTATCCGAGGCCATAATAAGGTCTAAAGCAGGCATCAAAGACCCTGGAAAGCCTATAGGCTCATTTCTATTCCTTGGTCCTACCGGTGTTGGCAAAACTGAGCTTGCAAAAACCTTGGCGCGTAATCTATTTGACGACGAGAACAATATGATTCGTATTGATATGAGCGAATATATGGAGAAACACTCTGTAAGCAGACTTATTGGAGCACCTCCGGGATATGTAGGTTATGACCAGGGTGGACAGCTTACAGAAGCAGTAAGAAGAAAACCTTATAGTGTCGTCTTATTCGATGAAGTCGAGAAAGCACATCCTGATGTATTCAACGTACTTCTACAAGTACTTGACGACGGCAGAATAACAGATTCAAGAGGGAGAACTGTTGATTTCAAGAATACAATAATAATTCTAACTTCCAACCTGGGCTCATCTTATCTACTTGAGTCTATGGATGAGGATGGAAATGTTAATAAAGAAGCTGAAGACCTTGTTATGAGCGAAGTCAGAAGAAGCTTTAGACCTGAGTTTCTCAACAGATTAGACGAGATACTCATCTTCCAACCTCTTACGAAAGAAGGAATCTCTGGCATTGTTGACATTCTTATTACAGAGCTTAATGAAAGACTCAAAAACCGCGAATTATCAGTAGAACTCACAGACAAAGCGAAGGAATTCGTTGTAGAAAATGGATACAATGCAACATATGGAGCAAGACCTCTCAAGAGATATTTGCAGCGAAATGTAGAAACACTGGCTGCCAAGAAAATTCTTGAAGGAGACCTGTCTGAAGATACAACTCTTGTTGTGGATGTTGTTGATGGCAGTCTTGTAATTCTATAATAAAAAATACTCTCCGTATCATATTGTTTACGGAGAGTATTTTATTCTATGCATCAGGATCAACTGTCTCTGCTGCATTTGCAGTAGAAAATGTATCAGCAACCTTCTCTAATTTCTCACGACTCAATCTAAAGCACTCTGATATCCTTGGAGAGAATACCCCACAATCACCATTAATTATCATATGATATGACTTGTCCTTTGGATATGCTCTCTTATAGATTCTCTCACTAATGAGAGCATCATATACATCAACAATAGATACAAGCTGTGCTTCAAGAGGAATATCATCCCCTTCTATTCCGTATGGATAGCCTCCTCCATCATATCTTTCATGGTGATACTTACAGATATTTGCACAACATCTCTTGAAATCATCCGACCATACGCCATCCACACTTTCAAGCATCTCTGCTCCTTTAATAGTATGGGACTTCATAAGTTCATATTCATCCTCCGTAAGACGTCCGGGCTTTAGAAGAACGCTATCAGGAATGGCGATTTTACCTATATCATGAAGTGCAGAAGAGGACACTATTGTATCAATTCGTTCAGGAGTAAGTGCTCTGTCTTTATAGGTCTTCATATAGCAATTAGCTATTATGCGGGTAAATTCTTTGACACGAAGAACATGATCTCCTGTTTCTACATTCCTATACTCAACAATAGAACCTAGAACATCACCCATCTTCTCCTTACTCTTCTTAATTCTCTCAGATTGAATCATAAGAAGACGATTCTGCTTCTGGAGGGTATCCATTTGCTTTGCAACTTTGGCTTCTAATTCTTTCTTATATGTAAAAATATTACAGGCATTCCTGGTTCTTACCTGAACAAGCATAGCCTCCACAGGTTTTTTGATATAATCCACAGCACCTAATTCCAGGCACTTCTTCTCAACATCGTTGTGACGTTCCCCTGTAAGCATAAGCACAGGAATCTTCCTTATATCATTAGTCTTATTCATGTGTTCTAACACATCAAGACCATTACCATCAGGCATCATGTAATCAAGAATAATAACAGAGATTACATTGTGCATCTCATCAATGGTATTCATGGCATCGTTACCACACTCTGATTCTATTATATTGTAATCGTCAGATAAGACATCGCATATCATCTTTCTTTCCATCTCGTCATCATCGACGATAAGAACCGTTTTATCCATAAGACACCTCCGCACTTATGTCCCAATAATAGTACACTAGTTCTTGACTATAATAATATTATTAGGCGTTCCTGTCATAGTAATATTGTAGTTTTTCTCAGAATTCCACACCTTGCCATTAAAGTTAAATCGAACACCTTCATATAAGTGATTACGAATATTAACTTTAGCTTTCATCATTTCTTTAATCCTATCTACATAATTCTGTCTCTTACCCTTAAGCTCTGTTAATTGTAATTCTTTTGTATAGATAGCATTTTCAATCTTAAGATATACTTCCATTGAATTACGCTCTTCAGGAGTATATAGTGACTTAAACTGCTCACAAGCATTTTCAAGAATCTTGATTTCTCCTCTGACAGTCTTAATATCAGCTTGAATCTCTTTACCTATATTTCTAATTCTATCATTCATTCCAACAATGACCTTCGTTGGAGTTGATAGCTTGTTACCAATATTATTAACATTTATTCGCTCTTCTACAACAGTGACACCGCCAAGGAGAAGACCTTTTCTGCTAGATAAGTCAAGGGTACCCTTCGTATAGATGTCACAATGCAGGCAATAAGTAGCTTCAATTCCCACATCTGCTTCAAGCTTCATATTCTCGAAGAATCGTCCCATTATACTTCCCGAAGCCTTAATAAGACTTTTGCCACCTTGACCATTGGCTCCATTTTTAAGAATAATATCGCCACCAGCTTCTATATAGCAATTCTCTACGAAGCCGTCCACCATAACATCTCCAGTAGCCTTAATTATTGATCCCGCTCCAACATCATGTCTTACATGAACATTTCCCTCGAAATCAATTCCTCCTGTGGCATTAGTAACTTCATCTACTTCAAGGCTCTCTGATATTATTACTTTATTACTTTTCTCAACATATTCTATTATTCCTGATACTGCTGCAAAGTACTCTGTTCCGTCTTCGCTCTTATTAAAGCCTTTACCTGTTAATACCTTCTGCTCAGCACCATTTCTACCTGTAATCTTAGAACCTGTTACGCTCTCTCCATCAACTCCACGGGTAGCAGGATGATAAAGGGCAATTCTATCATTCTCTTTAACAGTCTCGTACCAATCAACATTTACAAAATCAAGAAATCCATCATCTAATTCTTTAGGCTCTCTTGTGGGATTAGTATCAAAGAAGAATTCATACCTTCCATCTTCTCCCTGAACAGGAGGCGTACCTTCAGCAATTATTATCTCCTGTCCCTTGGAGACAGTATTAACAACTCTTTCTATATCTTTCGTCTTAAGACCTGATACAACATGGGCATTCTGTATTGCAGCATCAATTGCATCCCTGGTAAAACGACAGCCTTCGGGACAAGTCATTATTGCTTTCATTCCGTAATCAGTAACTATTACGCTTATATCTCCAACAGCTGCTCCCTCTGTTCCCTCTTCACCCAGGTTAAATGCGGTAGCTTCTAAGTGCTTTCTTCTATGCTCCATCTCCTTATATGTAAAGGAAAGCTTCGCATAGCTACTTACATCAAGACCTATTGTTAATCCAAGTCTGATTTGTCGCATCTGACGCCACTCATAGAAAGAATTATTATAAAGCCCAACATCAAGCTGATTCTCAAGACCCAGTCGAATCTCACGCATCTGACGCCAGCTATATTCTTCATCCGCATATACACTTACGTCTATTCCAGATTCTAAGCCCTTACAAATCTCCCTGATTGAGCCACCCCTATATTCAATTGCAACATAGTCTTCTATATCAAGACCTTTTTCTATTCCTTTTCTAATCTCCGCTAACTGTCCTGCATTATATCCCTGAATTACATACTTAGAGATATCGATTCCTGATACAACAGCTTTACGAATCTGACGCAGAACATCTGCATTTTTATCAAGCTGACTTGTTAGATCAATTCCAAGCATAAGCGCCTTACGAATCTGGCGCATCTTCATATATGGAATCTCAGGAGAACAATACTTATCGACATCAATATGGTTCTCAAGACCGATTCTAATCTCTTCCATCTGGAACCAATCGAATTTGGGATCATTATATTTTGAAACCATGACACCTGAAAGAAGCCCAAGTCGAATCTGACGCATCTGAATAGCTAATAAATTTTCCTTAGCATATAAAGACACGTCAACTCCATCCTTGATGCCTAATTGAATCTCATCAAGTTGATCCTCTGTGAAATTAGAATTAAGCAACTCTTCTTTCGTCATATTCTTCTCCTAGAGCATCTTTACATTATTCCCCATTGTTAATAAATTCGTTAATTGCATCAACTGTAACTTTATAATCCTCTTTTACCTGAGGCATATATGTTGAAGCCTTGTCTTTATCCCCAGATCTCAAGGCTTCTGTTACTTCATTACTTGACTTAAATAATCGCTCAAGACCAAGATTTTGACAAACTCCTTTCAGAGTGTGGGCAGCTCTAAAGCCAACTTCCACATCCCCTTTATCCATGCTTTCAACAAGCTCCCCATAGCTTGGATCATCTGGAAACTTCACAAGAAATTTCTTGACAAAATCTTCTTTACGAAGTCTTCTGATTACTTCTTCAAAATTTCCGCCCATTTTCTCGTAGCATTCTTGTATCGTCATAGTAACCTCCATTTCAGATATGCGTTAATGAAGTTATCAATTTCACCATCCATTACAGCATTTACATTCGAAGTCTCTTCGTTAGTTCTCAAATCCTTAACCATAGTATATGGTTGCATTACATATGAGCGAATCTGATTACCCCAACCGATTTCTGTTACTTCTCCCCTGATTTCTTCAAGTCCTTTTGCATTTTCTTCAAGCTTTAGCATATATAATTTGGACTTTAGCATCTGCATTGCCTTATCCTTATTCATATGCTGTGAACGTTCATTCTGACATTGAACAACAATTCCAGATGGGAAATGTGTAATTCTAATAGCAGAACTGGTCTTATTAATATGCTGTCCACCTGCACCGCTGGAACGATAGGTATCTATTCGTATATCTTCGTCCTTAATCTCAATATCTACATCTTCTTCGATATCTGGTATAACATCACAACTGGCAAAACTGGTCTGCCTTTTTCCCTGTGCATTAAAAGGAGATATTCTTACAAGTCTATGTACGCCCTTTTCAGACTTTAAATATCCATATGCATTGTGTCCTGTCACCTGGAATGTAATGTACTTTAGCCCGGCTTCATCACCATCTAAAGAATCTAGAACTTCAAGTTCAAAGCCTTTGTTTGAAACCCATCTTGAATACATTCTGTAAAGCATAGAAACCCAGTCACAACTCTCTGTTCCCCCTGCACCTGCATGAAGTGTAACAATGGCATTATCGCCATCATACTCTTCTGTAAACAGAGTCTTCATTCGAAGGGAATCAAATTCCTTAATAAAATCGTCAAGTAACTCTTTGGTTTCTATTACTAATTCTTCGTCTTCTTCTTCATTACCAAGCTCAATATATGCCTCAATATCCTCATAGGCATTTACAAGATTGTTATATGAGTCTATATCATTCTTTAGGTCTTTTAATTCTTTCATCTTGGCAGTAGAAGAATCAGAATCATCCCAGAATGTAGGCTCCTCCATTTCCTTTTCTAATTCGTTAATCCGATTTGACTTATTAGCTAAGTCAAAGTGAATCCCTCACTTCCTGTAGTGGAGTTTCATAAGACTTTAAAGTCTTCTTGTATTCATCAAGTTCAACCACAGTTTCACCCTCTTTCTATATTATAGTTTGCTATTAATAACTTCTATAGCTTTAAGTACCTGATTATCCATCATCTCATCATATGAAGAATTAGAATCTCCCTTATATTCAAAATCAAGTTTGATATCAGGTTCTATTCCCTTTTCATTAATACATTCTCCGCTTGGAGTAAAGTATTTACCGCTTGTAATACTTATTACAGAACCATCTTCTAATACGGATGATGCCTGGACAACACCTTTTCCATATGTCTTATATCCAATAAGTGTTCCATAATTATTATCTTTGATAGCTGCTGCAAAAATTTCTGCTGCTGATGCTGTCCTGTTTGACACAAGAACAGCAATTGGCATATCCAGTTTCTTCTCATCATCAGAATCATATGTCACATCAGGCTGATTCTTAATCTGCAAACTTACAATCTTAGCTTTAGGAAGTATCTCGTCAAGTATTTGTGCAGATGATTCCACAAGTCCACCACCATTAAATCGAAGATCAAATACTACGCCTTTAACACCATTTGCCTTAAGGTCATTAATGGCATCCATATATTCAGAATATGTGTTTTTAGAAAACTCTAAAATCTCAATATAGCCAATATTACCATCAAGCATCTTATGGGATACAGATGGAACTTTGATTTTCTTTCTTGTAACCTTAGTCTGTCTTGTGTCATCCCCTCTTCTGTATGTCAGATTAAAGGATGTATTCTCTCCACCTTTTGTATAGGAAGTAAAGTCTGAAAGTTCCATATCTGACGCCATTTTATCATCAGCAGCAACAATAATATCGCCACCTCTAAGTCCTATTTCATCAGCAGCAGACCCTTCGTATACTTTTAATACTATTACATCACCGGAATCCTCTTTCGTAAGAACAGCACCAAGCCCACAGAGTTCTCCTGTAACATATGACTTGAATGAGTCAGCTTCCTCTGCCGAAAGATATGTACTGTATTCATCTCCCAGTCCTTCTACCAGACCTTTATACAGTCCCTCTTGAAGCTTATTTATATCTACATCCTCGTAATACTTCTCTTGTATATAATTTGTAAGGTACGATACCTTAGCCTTAACTCTCGGTGTTAATACTGCCGAACTTCTATATACAAATACAAAAATCCCGGTAATAAGCAAAGCACTTATGAAAAGCGCAATTATTAAGCCTGTCAACAGGCCTTTTCTGAATATTTTCTTATCGTTATAATCCATTACAAGTTATACCTTTAAATGTCTCTTAAGTGTAAATCTACTTCCAAAATATCCTATTCCTACTCCAAGAAGAATTGATACAGGAATAAGTACAGCAAAAATCTCCCCTATGGGAACAAATGTAAGCATAGAACTTAATAGATTAAATTCTTTAGCTACATATGACATTATTGATTGATACATAAAGAACAAAAGTATCAATGGTATAGCAGCTCCCACCAAACCAATCACTATACCTTCTACTATAAAAGGCGCTCTAACGAAAGAATCTTTTGCGCCTATTAATTTCATAATGGCAATCTCTTCTTTTCTTACAGATATACCAACTGTTACAGTATTATTAATCAAAAATACAGCCACAAGGATAAGGATTAAAACAATAGCTACAGATACAACTGTAAGAAGTTTATTAAAGTCAGTTAATACATTTGCTGCAACTTCAGATTGCTTAACTTCCCTTACTCCATCAATTTCTTTTGCAAAATTAACAAAAGATGCCTGCTTTGCCACATCAGATAATGTTACCTTATAATTGGCAGAATTAATAAGAGGATTGTCGCCGTTAAAACTTGCCGCAATATTCTCATCCCCTTCAAAATATGAATCTTTAAATGATTCCCATGCCTTCTCAGGGCTTATATATTCATAATTATCAACTTCTCCTCTTGATGCAATCTGCTGACCTATTGCATTAATCTTATTCTGGTCAATTCCTTCATCAAAGAATACCGTCACGGTTACACCCTTCTCAGCAGTTTTAACCATTGCCTGAAAATTAACACCTAAAGAATAGAATATGCCAAGCAGGAATATACATGCAGCCATTGTAGCAATTGAGGCCAAGCTAAACATTTTATTTCTCCAAATGTTTTTAAGACCTTGTTGTATGTTATAAAGAAGTGTACTTAATTTCATCCTTAAAAATCTCCTTTGGAGTCACTAACGATGACACCTTTCTTAATTCTAATAACTCGCTTATTCATTGCTTTAACAATTTCCATGTTGTGAGTAACAACTACTACTGTTGTTCCTCTATGATTAATCTCATCAAGCAAATTCATAATATCCCAGGCATTGCCCTCATCAAGGTTACCTGTAGGCTCATCTGCAAGAAGAATCTTAGGCTGATTAACAAGCGCTCTTGCAATTGCAACACGCTGTTGCTCACCACCTGATAGATTATCAGGAAAAGAACGATATCTAGCAGCAAGACCAACAAGAGACAACATTCTTGCAACCTTCTCATTTATCTGTCTTCTAGGCGTCTCGACTACTTTAAGAGCAAATGCAATATTCTCGTATATATTCCTGTCCTGAAGCAATCTAAAATCCTGGAACACAACACCGATATTTCTTCTGAATTTGGGAATTTGTTTCTTATTTAATCCGGCAATAGACTTACCATTAATAAGAATTCTTCCTTTGGTAGGCTCTAATTCCTTAAGAAGTAGCTTAATCAATGTAGACTTACCTGAGCCACTATTACCTATAACGAATACAAATTCACCAGGCTCAATATGTAAATTAACATCATTTAAAGCAGGAACACCCTTCTGATATTCTTTGCTGACATGTTCTAGTTTAATCATAAATTAAAACTCCTGTGATTCCATATAATCCATATATTTTACAACCATAAGCGCTATCTTGAATGTTATTGCGTCTTCGAAAACTCTAAGGTCAAGACCAGTACTCTTCTGTAATTTATCCAGTCTGTATACAAGAGTATTTCTATGGATATAAAGCTGTCTTGAAGTTTCTGATACATTAAGAGAATTCTCGAAGAACTTATTAATAGTCATAAGCGTCTCTTCATCAAATTGATTAGGCGACTTACCTTCGAATATCTCTTTAATAAACATTTTACATAAAGGAATAGGCAACTGGTATATTAATCTTCCTATACCCAGCACAGAATATGCAATAATCTCTTTCTCATCAAAGAAAATCTTACCTACATCAAGTGCCATTCCCGCCTCTTTGTACGAACGTGAAACTTCTTTTAGTTCATTAACAATAGTTCCATAAGAAACTCTTATCTCATTCTTCTTATCCTTGAATGATTCAATAATTACTTTAGCAGTTTTCTCAATATCTTCGTATGTACCATTCTCGCCCAAATCCTTAAGGACTATTACGCTTGATTCATCAACAGCAGTAACAAAATCTTTATTCTTGCCACCGAATATACTTCTTACTCTTTCGAATTCGTCGCCGTCCTTCTCTTCTTCAAACTTAACAATCATCACGACACGACGAGCTTCAATATCTATATGTAGCTTCTTTGCTCTATTATAGATATCAACAAGAAGCATATTATCCAGGATAAGATTCTTAATGAAATTATCCTTATCAAATCTCTCCTTATAAGCAACAAGAAGTTCTGATATCTGGAATGATACAATCTTTCCTACTGTTGTATCCTGGCCTTCTCCAAAAGCCAAAAAAACAAATTCAAGCTGACCACCATCAAATACCTTATACATATTGCACGGTCCGTTAAACTGAGCATCCATATCAGATTCTGCAAATTCGATTGTAGCTTTTACATAATCATCTGCACTGTCTGTTGTTGTTGCAAGAACTATCCCATCAGTATCAAGTACAGCATAATCTTTACCTGTTATCCCTTTTGCACCGTCAATAGTATTCTGCAATATCTGGTTTGAAATCATATTCCCCCTCCTTAAGTTCCCCATATATACACATTCGACAATTATCAAATGTAGATTTTAATGTATTTGCACATACCTATAAAGAGATTTTAATACATTTTACCAAATAAATAAAGGTTTTATTTATATTTTTTTATGCACTTTTACAAACTACACATTTTGGACACATAATTGTCAGACAATTTTATTTTTTTAATTCAATAGTTTTACATCTCAAAAGTCAATATCATCATGCAAAATAGCAATAATTTGTACAAATCATACAAAACTAAACTGATTACATAGAGTGTCCATTTGCACCTATTTTTATACATTTTTCGTGGACAACGTGGATAAGTCCGTTAATAAATGATTTTTCGTAGGTGTTATCCACAATTTTTACGACAAATTATATGTGGATAACTTTTAGTTTCTGTTTTTCATTTTTTTAGACCTGAAATTTTTGTGCATAATTCATATTAATAAGCACAGCAGCAAAAAATGTGTAGTTATACTCATATATAACTACACATTCACAAATCAGACGCATTTTATTATTGTTGCTGCTTTAATGGATCATATATTAATTGTTTATTAATTCTGTCATATTCTCCCACTAGTGTACCAAGTACTACAAACCTCATATCATCTCTATCTGTACAAGTAGATAGTGTAACTAACTTCTTATAGTTCTGAATAATCTTCTCATTATCAGTAGCATTAGGTTCTGACACATCCGGTACATCTATCTGCTGTTGTGACAATTGCTTTACCATACTGATATACTTAACATATTCATTATCTGACGCAAATGAAAGTGTGTATACATCACTTGTATCAGACACATCATTATAAGCAAAGACCTTATATCTATATATCTTATCCGCAGTCAGCACTTGAAAATATAAATGATCATTATAGTAATTATCTTCGTATTTGTATTTCTGAAGACGTCCAAACATAGACTGATCTCTCATATTGTGACCATATATGATGCTATTCTTATCGCTAAAGTCACCACTGTTAAGTGCCTCTAAGAATATACTGCCAGCTCTTAACTGTTGTCCATCAAAGGAAGTATTAAGATACTTATCATCATCTGCAGCCTGAACAACCGGATAACTTATCTCTTCATTTTCAAAATAAATCCATCCTCTGGTATCTGGATTCTTCTGCTTTAACTCAGCAATATTAACATCTATTTTGTTATACCACTCATCGCCATTACTTGCAGTGTAGTTCTTATTAATATCATCATATATTGATTGCCCCCTCTTATAATCAACCAGATAATATACAAGCCATGCAACTCCAATAAGAACAACTACAACAGCAATAGTAATTATAATTCTTGAACGCAAGCTCAATTTCTTTTTTTCTTCTGCCTTCTTATTCTCATCCACTTTATTCTCTTTTGCTTTATTATCTTCCATTAGTACCTCCTATATGAATTAATTGCCACATATCACACTTGTAATATGAGCACTATATATCAAACATCATCTCACATAATTATACTCGTATTATTGTTTTTTAACAAGAATATAATATGTTATAATCATTATAGGATTATATAGAAAAACGCGAGGGGTTTGTATGACAACTATAAGTCTTGTAATGATTGTAAAAAACGAAGAGAAATTTCTAGAAAGGTGTCTTGACTCAGTAAAAAACCTTATGGATGAAATAATAATTGTTGACACCGGTTCTACTGATAAGACAAAAGAAATTGCGAAAAAATATACCGATAAAATATATGATTTTGAATGGGTAGATGATTTCTCTGCTGCAAGGAACTTTGCCTTCTCCAAAGCAACAATGGATTATATCTATAGTTGCGATGCTGACGAAGTAATTGATGAAGAAAACAGAATGCGCTTTATGAACCTCAAAATGGCTCTTGTCCCAGAAGTTGAAATTGTCCAGATGCATTATGTAGAAAATGGCAAATCTTCTGTTCTCAATTCCAAGTCAGAATATCGCCCAAAACTATACAAACGCCAAAGAAGCTTTACATGGATTGAACCCATACACGAGACAGTAAGGCTCGACCCCGTTGTATTCGACAGCGATATTGAGATTCTTCATATGCCTGAAAATCTTCATCACAAAAGAGATTTTAGCATATTCGAAAAGACATATAATAAGGATAAGTATCTTAGCGACAATTTAATAACAATGTATGCAAAGGAACTTCTAAAATGCGGAGATGAAAAGGATTTTTCAAATGCAACATCTGTCTTCGAAAACATTCTTATTAATCAGAAAGTAACAGAAGAACAATTATGCAAAGCCTGTTGTATTCTGGCTAAAGCTGCCAGATTTAGAAAAGACGAAGCATCATTTCTCAAATATACAACTAAAGTACTTGTAACAGATGCATGTTCAGAAATATGCTTAGAACTGGGAGAATACTTCTTAGAAAACAATGATAACGAAGAAGCAATTGTATGGTTCTACAATGCCGCTTATGAAACCGAGCCAATTCTGGATGTGGGCTCACAAGGAAAAGCTCCCCGCCTTGGCTTAGCACAATGCTATGCCAATATTGCAAAGGAGCTTGGCTATGACAACTTCTCTGATGACACTCCTAAGAAAGAGCCACCACACGATGTGTCTGCTATATTAGAACTTCACAAGCAATACCTAAAAGAAGCAATGGACTGGGAAGTTCCAAATGAAGAGTAGCTATATAGCATCTTAATTTACTATCTATAGCACTCTTCAACGAATCTTCTAAGTACCGGCATAGAACGTTTTACTTTATCAGTATCAATGCAATATGCCATTCTAAAATATCCAGGGCAGCCAAAAGAATCCCCTGGTACCAGAAGCAAGTCATACTTCTTAGCTTTATTGCAGAATTCAATTGATGATTCTTCTAAAGCCTTAGGGAATATATAAAATGTTCCTTGAGGCTTTACTACTGAAAATCCAAGATCAACAAGTTCATTATATATAATACTGGCATTTGTCTCATATACTGACAAATCAGAAAGCTTAAAGCCAGTCTCAACTATAGCAAGCTGCTGAGTTGCGGACGGGCAATTATGTCCTATGCCACGGCTTATCTGTCCACAGATTATTGCAGCAATGTCTGAATCAGTACATTTGGGGTTAAAAGCCATGTAACCAATTCTTTCTCCGGGAAGACTCATACCTTTAGAATATGAATAGCAAGAAATTGTATTATCATAGTAATGACTTGGATATGGCGTCTTCTTACCATCAAAGACAATCTCTCTATAAGGTTCATCCGATATTAAGAAAATATCATGATTATATTCTTTCTGTTTTTCCTCTAATAATGAAGCAAGTCTCTTTAAAGTCTCCTCCGAATATACTACTCCTGATGGATTATTAGGAGAGTTAATTAGAATCGCTTGAACATTAGGATTTAACTTCTCTTCTAATTCATCAAACTTAATCTGAAAATCAGATGTATCTGCAGATACAATTGTAAATTTGGCACCTGTAGATTTAATGTATGGAACATACTCAGGGAAAAATGGTGCAAAACCGATTATTTCATCTCCCGGTTTTGTTACAAGCCTGAAAGCATGCGCAAGAGATGATGCAGCACCACTTGTCATAAAAATATGTTTTGTCTCATATGGTATATCAAATCTTTCGCGAAGTTCCTTAGCAAGATATTCCCTTGCAGACGTATTACCAAGAGACGGAGAATAACCATGTATCTCCATAGGATCTTTCTTATTGTAAATGTCAATTACAGCCTTTGTGTACTCCTCTGGGCATGGCACACTTGGATTGCCAAGACTGTAATCAAATACATTCTCATATCCTATCTCTTTACCTCTTGCTGTAGCATATTCGCTTAGCTCTCTAATTACTGACTTACCATTTAACATTTCCTTAAATTCTTCGTTAATCATTCTATATCCTTTCTCTTCTAGTACCTGTTATGTACATCTTCTGCAAAGCACATAAGGTCTTTTATCTCTAATTTGGTACCATCGTCCAGTATAACATTTCCTGACATTCTTCCAAACACCTGATGCTGATCAGACTCTATTATACCTGCATTAATCCTTGCTGCTCTGTCAATTACAGGAACAAAATCCATCTCAAATCTTCCATCTGATGAAGTAATTGTCCATGGATCTGTGTAACTACTGCTTGGTATATTGAACTTAACATCATCTAATTTGTGGCATACCCCATCATAGAAAAGGATATTCTCAGAAGCTGCACTAGTATCGCCAAAACCATATCCAATATTAAAGCCAAAGGGTTTACCATTCACAGTTTGGTTACCAGAGCCCCAATACCATCTGTTATCATACGTCCATACGCCTCTTCCCCAATCTAGTGTTCCATAATTAATTGAAGGATCAAATACAAACTCATCTTCACCCAACTTCATATATCCATATGCAGGCATACAATTTATCTTCTGGTTATAGTAAAATGCAGTAAGCTTCTCCTCCCATGGCGTAGCAATAACCATTGTATCCATCTTCGGTTGATAAAGCTTTATATCTGCGGACAACGTCATTCCTTTATAGAAGTCAAACATCACACAGGATATATGTCGTATCTTGCATTTCCCTGACTTCTTATCTTCTTCAGTAATCACATCTCCATAAAGCTTAACAGCCTCATCATACGAAAGAACTTCGTGTCTGTAACTTAATGACAGTTTCTTATCTTCATATACTATATCCCCCTGGGCGGATGTTTTCGGCATTTTCATCTTTCCAAGTGGCAATGGATTAAGAATTGTCTCTGTATGTTCCCAACCTTCTTTCAAATTAAGAAATGATACAGACTGAAGCCCAATGTAACCATCATCAGATAATGTAAAAGCTCCGGCAAAGTCATCATTTAATACAAGATAATAATCCCACTCTTTGATTTTGAATTTTGATGCTTTAATTTGCTTTCTATCATACCTTTGTATTAGTGCCTTAGACCACCCCGGTTCAATTAGCATTCCCCTCTCGTCTAACAGGTTGTGGCTGTCCACCACTTCGTGATTTCTCATTATCCTCGCCCCCTTTTACAGTATCAGCCTCCATAAACTTATGATTTTCTAATCCCATTGCAAGGTTAGGACTGTAGAATGGGTCGCCTTTCACAAGTTCATCAGAAAGCTTCTCTACTAATCTATTGTGTGATGCCTCTTCACTAATTATATTACTATTATTTTTCTTTGCAATAATTGATGGCTCAATTATAACTCTATATCCCTTCTTACGCGCTCTAATACAGAAATCAAGCATAATATCTCTACCAGTAAGAGAAGTATCAAATCCTCCCAGTGACCTATAAGCCTTCTTACTAATCATGCAAAAGGCACCATCAACCATTCCTACTTCTCTAGCAATAAGTTGTAAATTATCATATCCTGCATCCTTCAGCTTATAATTGTAAAACGCCGGATACGCATTTCCATCTGTATCATATATATATCCACAATTCTCAGTAGTCCAGAAAGGTTTAGCAAATCTAACGCCTACAACAGCTACATCTTTTTGCTTAATATATCCATACATTTTCTCCAGATAGTTTCTTCCAGATACTTTAACATCTCTGTCTTTAAGAAACATATAATCCTTACTTCGAATCGATGCACCTGCACCATCGTATTCAACTTTCCAGAAGCGCTTTTGTGGCTCACTCTCAATCTTTGCATTAATATTATTACGGGTAAGATAGGCTTTGACGCTTGCCATATTCTCTCTATAAATAAGTTCTTCCTTATCCATATCAGCTCTCGTAACAGGATTCTTCATAAAGCCAGGAAAAACGCTTCTTATTATACCAAGTAAAGCACCTTCTCTTCTTTCTGGAATAACCACTTCATTATTCTGCATAATTGCACTATCATAAATATCTGACGCAAGAATTCTCTTATAATACAAAAACTTCGGTATATGATAGAATCTACATTTCTTCTCCATACATCTAAGAAGATACTCATACATATACGACTCACTTAATGCTTCTCTTGTAAGCCCCACTTTCTTAATAGCATCACGCTTAATTACAACTGTATCACCTATATAATTATTGCGAAGGAATAACTCTTTGTTAAAATCCTGCTTTACATGAATCTTGGTCTTCTCAATGCCTTCTAGATCAATATGATCTGAATACAGCACATCAGGCTCTGATGCATCGAATATAGTTCCTGCCATATGATACAGAGCATGGGCATCTAATCTGTTATGACAATTTGTTACAAGAATATAATCTCCCTCAGCAAAATGAAAGCCTATGTTAGTTCCATAGGCTTTCCCTTTATGATTCTTTAATTTGCGATAGTGAACTCTATTATCATCTGGAAAGAATTCCTTAGAAATCTTCTCAAGGTTAGATGAGATATCGTCATCTAATATATACATTTCCCAGTTGTCATAATCCTGAGCTACAACTGATTCCAGAAAATCTCTAAAGAAAATCTCCCTGGTATTAGAGCATACAACTACAATGGTAAAACTTGTTATCTTCATATGGTCCTCCAAAGAGCACTACTTTGATCCTTTACCAGAAAGCACAACTCCAATTGTTTTGAAAATTATCTTAATATCAAGTCCAATATTCCAGTTACAAATATACTCAGTATCGAAAGCAACAACTTCCTCAAAATCTGTAATGTCGCTTCGACCACTAATCTGCCACATTCCTGTAAGTCCCGGCTTAAATCCAAGACGTGCTTTATGATGGAATTTATACATTTCATATTCGTCTTCTGTCGGTGGTCTTGTTCCAACAAGAGACATATCACCCTTTAACACATTAAAGAACTGTGGCAATTCATCAATAGAATATTTCCTCATAAATCTTCCTATTGGAATAATACGTGGATCATCTTCCATCTTGAACATATTACCGTCCATTTCGTTCTTCGCCATAAGTTCCTTCTTACGCTCTTCAGCATCTACATACATGGAGCGAAATTTGTAGAAGTTAAATCTTCTTCCATTCTTACCTATTCTGACCTGCTTAAAGAATACAGGACCGGGGGATTGAATCTTGATAATAGGTGCGAAAATAATAAAAGCAATAAATGTAAAAATCAGTCCGATTATAGAGCCCACAATATCCATAAGTCTCTTAAAGAACAATTGTCTTGTACTTGCTATATGCATGCTTGTAGTTAGAACAACGTAACTTGCATAATTCTCAAGAATTGTATTAGGCATTACAAAATTAGTATGAACTAGACTAATATGAACTGTTACGCCAAGTTCCACAAGTGTTGTAGCAAGAGCTTCCGAACTGGCTCTTGTATTACCGTCAATATAAACCTCGTCAACCACATTGGTTCTAACATATTCGAGGAAGTTATCTGCATTAGCAATTACAGGTATTCCCTGTATCTGTTGACCTTCCATATCTTCGTCAACAACAACAACTCCTACAACCTTAAAGTCAGTGTATTTGTTATGTGCTATCTCTTCTAGGCATCTCTCCACCGTCATGGATTCTGCCACAACAATCATCTCTGATTTGTTCTTATCAAGAAGCTTTCTTCTTCTAATAACTCGTTTCCATAAAACTCTTGCGAAATATTCAAATATAATTACAAGAACAAGATATGTAAACAAAAGTTGTCTTGAATAAAGAATCGATTGCTTTGTAGCGTACATATATATTAGATATACGCCAAATACTACAAAACAATGAAGTATTGTTGCACGAAGCTCTTGATATTTATTACGTCTAAGGATTCCGGAATAAGACTCAACAAAGAATATAACAAAAATGTCTATTAAGACGAGCATTATAGCCATCCTAACGTACAAATCAACATTTACATTAGTATCCAAGTCAAAATTCCACTCAAATCTCCATACATAAGCTATAGAGAGAGCAAGCATCATACATAATATATCAAGTAATGTAAAATCCAGATGCTTAACCCAGCTTCTTTTCCTTTTACTATACATAGTTAATCTCCTACTCCCTTGGGAGTACTTATGTGGCTATAACTCAACATTATTTGCCTTAAGCAATTCTCTCGCGCTATCAAGTGAATCTACGCCATGCAAATTCTTAATAGGTGCAAATTCTTTCTCCCTTATTACTTCATAAGGAACACTATCATTCATCATAGCAACCATATCAACTACCAGTGTTTCAAACTTGTATCCATTAGGCTCTGTAGGTTTTATTAATTCTCCACTATCATCAATATAAGGTATCTTCTTCTCGACTACATGTACAGGCATTCTGTTATTCATTATCTCTTCAAGTCTGGATACTTTGAATATATAGTTAAGAATTACTCCAAATGCATATAAGTAATTGCCATTCTCGTCTGTAGCTTCTGCCATTTCATTACTAAGCTCATAATATTCGACAATATATGGCTTACCGCCTTTCTTGCACAATGCTCCCATCTTCTCATAAGCATCTACTTTACGAACAACCTTGCTTCCTGAGTCCGCTCCGCTAAGAAGCGTAGCTCCAAAGAAGGCAGGATCACCAATACGTTGCAGCACATTGTCAACTGCAAATATATTAAGCCATTCTACCCCTCTCTTCTTAACATCCTCTAATAGTCCTGCCTTGGCAAGTGATGAGAACCATCCACCATTTCCATTTGGCGAGGTGGCAAGGCGTCCTTTCTCCTCTAACAACAATTTCCCATCAAAATCAACTGCTGCTGCCATCTCTTGAATAAAGAATTTGACATAATCCTTTGGATATCCAAAGTAATTATTCTCTTCAAAAAATCTAATTGTCTCATCATTATTCTTCTCAGAAGTCATTATGTACAAAGGTATATATGTCTTTGCTTCATTTGTAACATCTAAGAGATTATTAATTAGACAATTAAAAATACACAATTCTCTTGTAAGTCCTACATTAAGCTCTCCCTTAGGCTTATCAAGTCCAAGTCGAGTTCCCATTCCTCCTGCAAGAAGAACTGCTCCAAGCTTTCCTTCCTGTATAGCTTTAATTCCTGTATCAGTAAATTCTTCTTTTCTTTCTTCTATCTCAGATATTTCAACTGCTCCAAGGGGTTCTATATCACCTTTAGATTCTTCTTTACCTTTTCCCACTAGAGCAATAGTTTCCCAATCAATCTCTTCAATTTGTCTAAGAAGCTGCTCTTTACGCTCCAAAGACAAATCATCAAACCCTTTCATTACATGTTCCTGATTATGTTCTTTTAATTTCTGTAACGCTTCATTTTTGTCCATGTTAATACCTCTCCAAAAACTGTGTACCATCAGATTAATTGATTGTACACATCCCACAATATTAGAGTTATTGTACCATATTTGTGTATATAAGTCTACAAAAGCACATTATATTGGGTGCACCAGATATATTAACATATACCTGGCACACCCAATTACTAATTACCTTAGACTACTGCCCAGATTAATTATAGAATTGATTAAAAGTCCATTAATCATTTTAATAATTATATCTATAATATTCTCATCGCCTGTCTTTGCTGATGTCAGCTTGATTGTGGTTCCATCTGTATTCTGATAGCTTACTGTAGAAACCTTATTATCAGACATTGATACTGTCTGAGTAGGTACAGCAGGTGGTGTAAATGTTACATTGCCACTTGGCGTATTATCACTAACTACAGTCGACCTGTTAATCAAAGGACTCTGCATCTCAGCCTCATATTCTAATACTATGAAATCCTTCTCTTCAGGATCATCAGTATAAGCTATGATAAATGGCTTAATCTTATCTGTCTCAAAGGTCAGTCTTCTTGTAGCCTCATCATATGCAGTCGGTCGAATAATTGTTGATTCGAAGTAATCCCCATCATCCTCAATCATATATATGATGTATTTTCTTCCAGGATTTACTATATCCTCAGGAACCTCTACGCTAATAGGTATCTTCTCTTCAAGTTCAGTTACATCATACAGCTCTTCTCCCACCTGCATAGTAAGGGTTAAGTCAAATAGCTTACCTATATAATAATTCCTGTATAGATTGTATATTATATCTATATCCTCTTCCGTCAAAGTATCAGTTATATCGTGTGTCTCAATCCAATAGATTATGCCCTCGTCTTCATCATACACTTCATCATCATCTTCTTCTGATGCTTGAGATGGCTCTAATGCTTTAGATGGCTCCTGCGATTTAGAAGGATCCTTTGGCTTAATCTTCTTGTCGCCTTCAATCTTAGCCTTCTGTGGATTCTTATCCTCCATATCAGGATGGTCTGTAACATCTATAGTCTGGCCTTTCTGTGGCACAACAGTCGGTGTAGCAGTTGTAGGCACTTCTTTAATCACACTTGCAACATATGCAGCGTCTAAATCAGTATATCCCTTGTCTCCAACAACCTTATACCATACATTATACGAACCTACATCCTTACCCTTTGGAATAGAAGTCGTCCACTTCTTGTCAGTCTTATCAGTCAGACCATCAAATTCAGGCTCATTACCTTCACTATCACCAATTGCATAATAGATTGTTCCACCGCTGGCAACTCCCTCTGTAACAAGCTCCATATCCTGTCCAGAGTAGTAGAGTCCTTCCTTAGCCTTAGGGGATATAAGTAAAGGCGTCTTAATTGTAGTTGTCTTCTCTAAAGCACTTTCATCAGCCTTATAAATGATAGCCATTGGACATATCTTATCTGTACTGAATATTAACTCGTTCTTGTTAGAATCAAATGCAGTTGGATTAATGATAGTTATATCCTTCGAATCATCACTATTAAGTCTTACAATAACGTAGTCTCTTCCTTCCTTAACATATCTACTAGGAATATCCAGACTTAGCTCCACTTCCTCTGACAAATCTACAATATCTACCGGTTCCTTATCTCCAACCTTCATATACATACTAAGGTCATATATTATAGGTATCTCATAATCACTAAAGCGATTATATAGAACTGTCTTACTATTCTCATCTATAGAGTCAGTTATATCCGTTGCCTCTAACCAGATATTAACACCCTCTTCCTTCTCGTCCGGCTGAACCTCTACAGCGTCTGTTAGCTTAGAATTATCTGTAGTCTTAACAACTGGCTGTTTTGCCTTAGGATTTTCTTCTACAGCCTCTCTCTTTTGCTGTATTGACTTACCTATCTCTGCTTCAACTAGGTCAGGCTCTACATCCTCATATCCTTCATTACCCTTAACCATATACCATACATAGTACTTGCCTGGTTCTGTAGCCTGTGGAACACCTACGCCCCATGTCTTATCAGACTTATCACTTAATCCATCGAATTCCGGTGCCTGACTACTACTTGTTCCAAGGGCATAATACATCTTGCCACCTGTAGCCGAACCAGCCTTCACAAGCGCCTGAGCCTTACCATTACTTATAAGTCCTTTATTAGCTTTTGGCGCTTCATAAGAAATCTTCTTTAACTGTGCCACAACCTTCTCTTCAGTCTGGTTTGTCGTCTCATTAGCAGTCTGCTTCGTATCTTGAGGAACATTCTTATTTAGTCTGATTACAAGTCTGCTGTCGTATCCCGGCATCTCATATTCCACATGCAGACTACCATCTTCATTTACCTTCTTAATGGTAGGTGTAACTGTAGATGTTACACCGTCCCTTTTACTGTAGAACAGTTGCACATTCTTATCGGCATCCACACTTGCAGGAATATCTATCTTAATCTTATCCCCCTGTGTTACTTCAAATGTATCGCCCGATTTTTGCTGACTAAGCTTCTTACCGCCTACTTCAATATCGAACTTAGCATCATCACTATAATTATTGGTATAGACCTCTACAGATGTCTTCACCTGTTTCTTAGTCTTAGCCTTATCTATATTCCTGAATAAATCTTCAGTGATATCTCTAACAGTGCCCTTGACAGTCTTAGTATCCTTATTTGCTGATTCTACTGACTTAATCTCACAAGTTATACACTTAGGGGCAATATCAGTATATCCCTCATCACCCTTTACCATGTACCATACATAGTATGTACCTGCATTAGTAGCCTGTGGCCAATGAGTATTCCATGTTCTACTGCCATTATTGTCAGAATTAGTTACCTCACCATAAGCACCATCGAATGCAGGGGCGGTCTTATCATCCTTACCAAATGCGTAATATATCTTACCATTCTTGGCTGTTCCGGAAATCAATAAATCCTGAGACTTACCATTATATACAAGTCCCTTGGCTGCTCTTGGTGCATATTCTAGCTGCGCTGAGCCGTAATTAAGTGGCTTGGCATCTACTGTATAATTAACATCTATATCATGAGCAGGCATAGTATATTTTGCAACTATTGTACCGTTACTCTCTGTCTTATACTCTATAGGCTTAACAATCTCTTTATTATCCCCATTCTTATAAGATACTTCAATATCCTGTATACAATTCGTATTTCCCAAAGTAAAGCTAATAGTATCACCGGCAGTAATATACTGACCCGGTATTAATATTGAACCATCAGACTTTCTTTTCTTAGCATTATCTCCAGGGTCAACAATCCTTGCATTATTGATTGTATTGAAGTTAACCTTATGCTCTGTACGCCCACAGACGCACTTATGTGTCTGTGGATCAAATGTGTGTTTTTGTTCAACTACTTTACCTGTAGCCTTGCAATAAGGACAATTAATCTCATGAACATGGACATTTTTATCCTTATATTCCGCATTAGTATGGTCACACTTCCTTATTACAACTCCACGATTATTTCTACATGATGCTTCTGCAATATCCTTCTTAACAGGCGCTACCTTGGTTATATCATTTCCAACACTTACAACTGCTTCATCATATATCTCCAGCTTGCCATCACTACTACCGCCTTCTCCACGGCCAATTCCTCTTGAGCCAGAATGCTTCGCATAAGCAGCAACATTTCCACCGGTTATCTTGACATCAACGCCACCGCCTTTATAACCACCACCTATGCCGGCGCCACCTACATCACCCATGGTCATTAAATAGATAAGACCTCTTACAGCACCAGTCCATGCCAATCCAATTCCAGGGTTATTAGGCGTAGTGAAATTAAGCTTTGCCCAAATTGCTGAATTATAATCACCAGAAGATGCAGATACATTTCCGCCTGTAATTGTAATTGAGCCCCCATTGGCTCTTTGACCATTTCCAATGCCTGCTCCTTTTCCATAAGATATAGCAGTAACATCGCCATTTGTAATCGTTATTTTCCCACAATTACCTCCTGTTATTGAGTTAGATTCACGACCAGTTCCTCCGCCTCCTATACCAGCTCCGTCTTGAGCAATAGCAGTAACTGTTCCACCATTGATATTAATAACACTTGCATCTTTTTTACCACCAATTGCAGCACCAGCTCCAAGTGAAGTCGCAGTAACAACTCCATTATTGATGGTAATTGTTCCTTTCTGCTTACCTCGCGAACCTATAGCAGCACCAGCAGTATCACCCTTATTTTCCATTTTAGCATTAACTACTCCGCCATTAATTGTAATAGGTCCATTAGTACCATTATCTCCGCCGCCAATGGCAGTCGATGCATATTCACCACCTGTAGCATTTACCTCGCCACCATTTATTTCTACTTCACCACCATTATTTTCTCTATGCGGATGAAATACTCCGTAGTCATGTTGACCACCGCCACCAATTGCAGAAGCCCCAAGACGGCTATAAGCATTAACTTTTCCACCATTAATAGTTATCTTACCCCCTTGGTCTCCTTCATTGCCACCGCCAATTCCGGCGCCATTATCTCCACCTGTAGCGTCAACTGTTCCACCATTAATAGTAACGATCATTCCACTTCTATCTTCACTTCCACCTATTCCGGCAGCCCTATCACCACCTGTAGCCTTTACTTCTCCTCCACTTATTGTAAGGACTCCCATTTTCCAATTTCTGTGACCAAATCCTATTCCTGCAGCATAATCTCCTCCAGTTGCATATACAAAACCATCATTAATAGTAATATTACCAAACCCGCTCTTTTCTCCGCGACCGCCACCTATTCCAGCAGCATATTTGCCACCTTTTGCATCTATTATTCCACCATTAATGGTTAGACTTCCACCCATTGTATCCCTGACAGCACCAATACCCGGTCCATTTTCAGGATGCGCATCAATACGCCCTGTCCTTCCACCCAGACTATTGGACTGAGTCCATATAATAAGTTCACTCCCCTGAGTTATATAGATACCATTATTAGCATGCAGATATGAATCATCTGCCAGGATAAGGTTAACCTTTCCATGAATAGTAACAGCATTACTTGTTGTTTTAACGCCATTTAACACATACCATCCATCCGACATATTATCTGCATATTCTTTACAATCATTTCTTGTACGCCATATACCTTTTTCTATGTATCCAACAGATTGACCTGACGGTTCTGACACATTTACAATATCCTCTATAGCACCCCAAGTAAGGCGATTATCTGTAACAGAGCCTGCCTGAACATCATTAACCACTTCAGGCTGTGCATTATTCATCACTTCAGGCTGTGCGTCACTCAGCACCACAGTCTGATTGTTATCAGAGTTCACATCCTGTGTATCCGCAGCCGGTGCCGCCATGACACCCATAGAACTCGTTACCATTGTAACTGCCAGTGTTATTCCTGTCGCTTTTTTTATTATCTTAGACAGTCTATTCATGTATGTACTCCTCCTGTCATTAATATCCGACTTATCCTCTTTGCTAGTCTATATAATAATACGCCTTAATAAATTAATATCCGTAAAACAACAATAAAAGTGTCACAAAAGTGTCATAACACAATACATTACCCCACACTTAACATTAATTATACCAACTACATTTTTATATGGTCAAGAAAAACAAGGCCTCTACATCTATATTTCACATAATAAACAAAAACAGCGACTACCACCTATACAAGTAATAGTCGCTTATAATAATCATATTATTATATCATAATTTAATTATTTCTTCTTAACAGTAATCTTGTCAAGATGCCAGATATCTCTAACATATTCTTCAATAGTTCTATCTGAAGAGAATTTACCTACATTAGCAACGTTAAGCATTGCCTTCTTAGCCCATCCTTCTTCATCACGATACGCCTCTTCCACCTTCTTCTGAGCGTCAGCATAAGATCTGAAGTCAGCAAGTACGAAGTATGTATCAGCAAACTGTGTCACCTCAGTATTAAGAAGAGAATTATATAATGGTCTGAATAATTCTGGATCTTCTGGACTATAGAATCCATTAATTAATTGCATAAGAACCTTTCTTATCTCCATATCATTGTTAAATATGTCCATTGGATTATAGTCTCTGTTAGCTTCATGAGCAATAACTTCATCTGCGCTCATACCGAAGATAAACGCATTCTCCTGTCCCATTTCTTCAACCATCTCTACATTAGCACCATCCATAGTACCAATTGTAACAGCACCGTTAAGCATGAACTTCATATTACCTGTTCCTGATGCTTCTTTTGATGCAGTAGAAATCTGCTCGGATACATCTGCAGCTGCAAAAATCCATTCAGCATTAGATACTCTGTAATCCTCAATAAATACAACTTTAATCTTACCATTGATTGACTCATCATTATTAATTACTTCTGATACATTATTGATAAGCTTGATAGTAAGTTTTGCAATTCTATATCCAGCTGCTGCCTTAGCACCGAAGATGAATGTTCTAGGATAAAACTCCATCTCTGGATGTTCTTTAATCTGATTGTAGAGATACATAACATGAAGAATATTAAGAAGCTGTCTCTTATATTCATGAAGTCTCTTAACCTGAACATCAAATATAGAACGAGGGTCTACATCAATACCATTATGCTCCTTAATGTATTTTGCAAGGCGAAGCTTATTTTGATACTTAATGTTCATAAACTCATGTTGCATTCTTCTATCATCAGCATATAATTCTAACTTCTTCATCTGAGACAAATCTGTAATCCAGTCTTTACCAATCTTATCTGTAACCCAATTAGCCAGAAGCTGATTACCATGAAGAAGGAATCTACGCTGTGTAATACCATTAGTCTTATTATTGAACTTCTCTGGATACATATCATAGAAATCCTTAAGTGATTCTTTCTTAAGAATCTCAGTATGAAGCGCAGCTACACCATTTACAGAAAATCCTGCTGCTATAGCAAGATGCGCCATCTTAACCTGACCGTCCTGTACAATTGCCATGCGAGCAACCTTCTCTTCGTCACCCGGGAACTTCTCTTGTATCTCAACAACAAATCTTCTATTGATTTCTTCAACAATCTGATAAATTCTTGGAAGTAGTCTTGAGAAAATCTCAATTGGCCATTTCTCAAGAGCTTCTGCCATAATTGTATGGTTAGTATAAGCACAAGTCTTAGTTGTTACAGCCCATGCTTCATCCCACTCTAAGCCCTTCTCATCCATTAAGATTCTCATAAGTTCAGCAACAGCAAGTGTTGGATGAGTATCATTCATCTGAATAACTACTTTCTCATAAAGCTTATGAATGTCATCATGATTTCTAAGGTATCTGTCTACTGCTCTTTGTAAAGATGCAGATACGAAGAAATATTGTTGCTTTAATCTCAATTCCTTACCAGAGATATGGTCATCACATGGATATAATACTTCTACCAGGTTACGCGCAAGGTTTTGATCCTCAACAGCCTTGTTGTAATCACCCTTATCAAATGAATCTAATCTGAACTCTTCCTTTGGCTCAGCATCCCATATCATTAGGGTATTAACCATATTGTTATCATAACCAACGATAGGCATATCATAAGCAACAGCATTTACTGAATTATAATCATCATGAATAAAGATTGTGCTTCCATCAGGCTTCTGCTCAGCACGAATATATCCACCAAACTTTACTTCATAGCTATACTCAGGTCTCTTAAGTTCAAATGGATAACCATCCTTTAGCCAATTATCAGGTACTTCTTTCTGATATCCATCAGAAATCTTCTGCTTAAACATACCATACCTATAACGAATACCACATCCATATGCAGGATAATTAAGGGTTGCAAGTGAGTCCAAAAAGCAAGCAGCAAGACGTCCTAAACCACCATTACCCAAAGCTGGATCAGGCTCCTGATCTTCAATTGCATTGATATCAAAACCAAGCTCATCAAGGGCATCCTTAACCTTCTCATATGTACATAAGTTAATTAAGTTATTACCTAGTGCTCTACCCATCAAGAATTCCATAGACATATAATATACAATCTTAGGATCCTGCTCATTTACAGCCTTTTCTGTAGCAAGCCAGTTAGAAATAACTGTGTCTTTAACAGCTAAAGCAACAGCCTGATATACTTCCTGTGCAGAAGCATCATCAAAATCCTTTCGATATAATCTTCTTACATTATCAACTACGTCTTTCTTAAAAGCCTTTTTATCAAACGACTTCTCTAACATGTGCTATCCTCCTTTTATTTCTTACACACGTTTAACAAAGAGTTTAACATCCTCTTTATTAATACTCCATTCTTTAGTATAACCATCAAGGCTACCTTGTGTCAACGAGTCTGCCAGTACCTCTGACATAATAACATCAGAGTTTCTATCAAAAATGCCATTAATTCTGTCTGTTCCGTCGTAACATACATCAATATGATCCATAACTTCGAAACCTGCATCCTTACGCATTGTTTGAATCTTACTAATTATCTCTCTTACAAATCCTTCTTCAATAAGAGCATCATCAAGATTAGTATCAAGAACTACTGTAACTTCATTATCACCATCTGTTACAAAACCTTCCATCTCAGTCATTGTAATAAGAAGGTCCTCTTCTTCTAACTTTATACTGCTATCAACATCTGGAAGTGTAATGTATCCATTTTCTTTAAGTTCAATATACGCTTTATTACCATCAAGATTAGCCAATGCCTCCTGTATTCCCTTAAGGAATTTGCCATACTTTGGTCCAACAGTACGAAGCTGTGGCTTAAATGTATATGTTGTAAAGCTTGAAACATCATCTGTAAAATGCGCTTTCTTTACATTGAGTTCATCTTCAATAATACTTACGTAGTATTCAGGAAGAGTCTCATTTGCTTTAATAAACATTTGACCTATAGGTTGTCTGTTCTTGATATTAGCACTGTTTCTACAAGCTCTACCAGATACTACTATCTTAAGAAGAAGCTGCATATTCTTCTCTAATTCTTCATCAATCCAATCAGCATTTACTTCAGGGAAATCACATAGATGAATTGATTCAGGTGCTTCTTTATCAATAGAACATACGAGATTACGATATATCTCCTCTGTCATGAAAGGAATCATAGGCGCTGCAGCCTTACAAATCTCAACTAATGCAGTATAAAGCGTCATATATGCATTAATCTTATCCTGCTCCATTCCTTTAGCCCAGAATCTCTCACGAGAACGACGAACATACCAGTTAGACATGTCGTCTACAAATGATTCTAGAGTTCTTGCAGCCTCTGGAATTCTATAATTACCAAGGTTATAATCTACTTCCTTAATTGTGGAATTAAGTCGAGATAATAACCATTTATCCATGATTGATAGTTTATCATAACAAAGTGTATATTTTGTGGCGTCAAAATCATCGATGTTAGCATAAAGAACAAAGAAGGCATATGTGTTCCAAAGAGTTCCCATGAACTTTCTCTGACCTTCTTGAACCGCTTTACCATGGAATCTATTAGGAAGCCATGGTGCAGAGTTGACATAGAAGTACCATCTAATAGCATCAGCGCCATACTTCTCAAGTGCCTCAAAAGGATCTACTGCATTACCCTTAGACTTAGACATCTTCTGTCCTTTTTCATCCTGGACATGTCCTAGTACAATAACATTTTCATAAGGAGCCTTGTTGAATAGCAATGTAGACTCAGCCATAAGCGAATAGAACCATCCACGAGTCTGATCTACCGCCTCAGATATAAACTTAGCAGGGAATTGCTGCTCAAACAAATCCTTATTCTCAAATGGATAATGATGTTGCGCAAATGGCATTGCACCAGAGTCAAACCAGCAGTCAATAACCTCCGGCACGCGACGCATCGTCTTACCACAATCCGGACATACAAATGTCACTTCATCAATGTAAGGTCTATGCAATTCAACCTTGGCATCCTCTGGATTACCAGAAAGCTTAGCCAGTTCTTCTCTTGAACCAACTGATGTCTGATGTCCACAACTTTCACATTCCCATATGTTAAGAGGTGTTCCCCAATATCTATTACGAGAGATTCCCCAGTCTTGAATATTCTCAAGCCAGTCGCCGAATCTTCCCTTGCCTATAGACTCTGGAATCCAGTTAACAGTATTATTATTCTTAATTAAGTCATCTTTTACTTCTGTCATCTTGATAAACCAAGATTCACGAGCATAATAAAGAAGTGGTGTATCACATCTCCAGCAATGAGGATAATCATGTTCAAACTTAGGTGCGTCAAAAAGCAGTTTCCTAGAAGAAAGGTCCTTTATAACTTCAGGGTCACAACTAACAGCTCCCTTCTTCATCTCTTCTTCTGTAGGCTTCGCTCTCATTCCTCCAAATGGTGATTCATCAAGCATCACACCTTTCTCGTCAACCATTTGAACAAGCGGCAAATCATATTTTCTTCCAACTTTCGCATCGTCTTCACCAAATGCAGGAGCGATATGTACGATTCCTGTACCATCTGACATTGTTACATAATCATCACATGTTACATAGAATCCTTTCTTATGCTGGTTATCAGCTTCTTTCTTGGCACAATCATATAATGGCACAAACTCTCTTCTCTCTAAGTCAGTTCCCTTGAAGGTCTCAAGCACTTCGTACGCCTTACTGTCATCCCCTTCTTCAAGAAGTTGTCCTAGCACCTTATCAGCAAGTGCCTGTGCAATATAATATGTATAACCGTCAACAGCTTTAACCTTAATATATGTTTCATCAGGATTAACACACAAAGCAACATTACTTGGAAGTGTCCAGGGTGTTGTTGTCCATGCAAGAAAATACGCATCTTCGTCTGCACATTTAAATCTAACAACTGCAGATCTCTCTTTTACAGTCTTGTATCCTTGCGCTACTTCCTGAGATGATAATGGTGTACCACATCTAGGACAATAAGGTACAATCTTAAAGCCCTTATAGAGAAGTTTCTTATCCCATATTTCCTTAAGCGCCCACCATTCAGACTCAATGAAATCATCATCGTAAGTTACATATGGATTATCCATATCTGCCCAGAATCCAACGGTACCAGAGAAATCTTCCCACATACCTTTGTATTTCCACACTGATTCTTTACATTTATCAATAAATGGTTCCATACCATATTCTTCAATTTGCTCTTTACCATTAAGACCAAGAAGTTTCTCAACTTCAAGTTCCACGGGAAGTCCATGAGTATCCCATCCTGCCTTTCTGGGGACAAACTTACCCTTCATGGTCTGATATCTTGGAATCATATCTTTAATAACACGAGTAAGAACATGTCCAATATGAGGCTTACCATTAGCTGTTGGTGGGCCATCATAGAAAGTATATGTCTCTCCTTCTTTTCTTGAATCCATACTCTTCTGGAAAATGTTATTATCATCCCAGAACTTTTCGATTTGCTTCTCACGATCTACAAAATTAAGATCAGTTGAAACTTTGTTATACATTTTATTCTCCTTCCAATGTAGCATCTAATAGAAACTACATAAATCTATGTACAAATAATATCTACCTAACAGAGAAAATTCCCATATTAAGCATACTAGACGTAATCATGTCCAGAAATGCAGTATTGCTCATTATTAAAGTCATACATATAATAAGTAAAATTATAGAACATACGCTACAAAGCATTCCAAGGATTGCTATACCTTTCTTCCCGCCTCTTCTAATATGAACTATTCCAAAAATAATACTAAGAAGCGAAGAAAACACATTAAATATGCTGCAAAACAGTGTGAGAGATATTATTCCACATATCAGGGATGCAACACCAAATCCCTTCCCTTTCTCTATAATTCTTTCTGAATTAAGAGCAACACTACTTGAACTATCAGTATTATCTTTTATATTATTTTTTAAATTCTCGTGGATATTCTCCTGTAAATCAGATGCCTTCTTTTCAAGTCTCTCCTGAAAAGACAATTCTCTTACTACATCTTCATCAGCAACAAGATTAATAGTACTCTCATCCTCTATCTTGCCTGTTACAGATTTGTCGAGATATTTACCCTTTGGCTCAACACCTCCAGCTTCACTAATATCTTCCTTATCTTCATCCACGAACATATAACTATTATCAGTCATATCAATTCCTTCTTAATACTAATTCTAAAATTACAAAACCTGCCCCCAAATATACAAATCATCTGGCAACATTCTCATAATATACTGTCTATAGACAGAAAAACTCACTCTAAATATAGTATCATATATTGAGAAAATAGCAAGGAAAAACGCTAAAAGAAGGATTAGCTTACTGCTAATCCTTCTTTGTTAAATATAAATATAATTTTTCTTGGTTCGCTTGTAAATAGCTTATAACTGTGACATTCTGTCCCTTGTTATCATCTACTTATTTAAACCAAAATCTTAAAGCAACTTTCTTATCCTCAACAGGCCCCCCTGTATCATAGGTATTATAACTATGGTATTTACCACCCAGGTCAACCATATTCTCCCACCAAAGCCAGTCGTGGAATGTCATAAAATGACGCATCCTTTCAATAAGTCTGCATTTACTCTCAGCCCATTTGCCTCCAAATCCAATGCCGTCAATTGTCTTATCTATATAATAGACTTCATTTACCTTATCTCTTTTACTTGCTGTAAGATCTTCTGTAGAGCCATTAATAACTTTATATTTCTTTTCAAATACCGGACCCATTTCAGGGAATGCTAAGAGCAAATCATCCTTTACACTGTTTCCATGAAGCTTGGATATATATTTATCACATACCTCTTTGCCTCCGGTATATACATTGAATTCCTCTTTTATATTGTTATGCCAATCAGTAGTTAGGAACTTTTCACATACTCCGTTTGTAGGAATATACCATCCAACCACTGATTTATTAAGCGTAGAGCTGTATACCGGTGCATTAAGCTCAACGTTAAATGCTACTCCTGGGTTATTAGGTCCACTCGTATCGGCTTTAATACCCATAGGTTCAGGAGTGCCAGGATGATCTTTTATCATATCAAGTGCTCTCGTCTGTCTCTGTGCCAAATCTTTATGTATATCTGGGTATGCAGCCATCTCGTAATAGAAGCTTAGTACTTTAAAAGCTCTGCTAATCTGATATTCCACATTACTTCTATATGCCACTCTCATGAAATATCCTTGTGATTCATAATTAAAGAATTCTGACCAGCATTTATCATTATAGAATATAGGGTTCTTATCCCATTCTTTAGCCGTCTCCGTTGTTACAAGGATATAATTATTCTCTATACGTTGAATAAGCTGAGAATATCCCCTAAAGTTTGCATTATTGTTTTTCTCTTCTTCGTTTATAATCTTAACCAGCGCCGCATTATAATCCTTTAGTTCCTTCTCAGAAGCATTTTTTGTCGGAATAACTCCACCACGACTCACATATACGTCACTTGCTGCTCTTGCTATTGCATCAGTCCTCGCACAATCAGTACTGAGTGCATCAAGAGCATTCTCATATCCTTGTGTCATGGCCTTGTATTGATTCTTTATAACCGTATCCAGCTTCTTATCCATTGCTTGTAACATTACATTTATGTCATCAATCTTATCGTCCATTGTCTTATTACTCGGATTATTAGGGTCTTCTCCTCCTCTAAACAATCCTATCGCATCAAATATATCAAGCAATCCCGTCATAGCAGCTGCCGGGTTTCCGGAGATTATAGCTTTTCCAAAATCATATGCTATCTTACAGCCCTTACTTACCGCTGCAGCAGTAGCATTAACATTTTGCAACTTATCAACGGTATAGTTAACAGCCATATCCATAGTGCTCCACCTGTTATCAGATGTTCTTTGTTTCTTAACTGCATCAGCATTATTATTAGCTGCGGCATTATTATTAGCATTATTGTTATTATTAGCTGCAGCGTTGTTGTTGGCATTGTTGTTATTAGCTGCAGCATTATTGTTGGCGTTATTGTTATTGGCATTGTTATTGTTAGCAGCATTATTATTGCCGTTATTGTTATTATTAGCTGCAGCATTATTGTTAGTATCAGGCTGAGCGGCGTATACAACATTTCCAAAAAGGGATGCCAACACACTCGAATTTGATAATCCTGTAACATCATTCATGCTGGTAGAATTAATTACCTCGAAGAGGTCTTTGTTATATGTAGCAGTAACAAAATATGCAGGAGCATCATCACCCCAATCTTCTATCAGTGCCCCATCTACAAATTCCAAGGTACCCATTAGATTCATGTCTTCTACACTTACACCATTAGAAGTTCCCATGTAATAACCTTTCAGTCTATCTTAGTTTTACCCCTAATGTAACCAATCGCCAAACCTATGGCAATGCCTATTACAGCTCCTATTATAAATGCTATAACAGTAGATACCGATGTATATACACCATAAAGCTTTGTCAAAAATTTAATTATAAAGCTTCCAATTACAATTACCAGTACAAGTGCCAATATAAGTATCAGGATTACCTTGGTTTTCTTACTCACTTTCTCTTCCTCCTGTATTTAACCTGCAAAACGAATAATAGTATTATATCACACATATGTGATATTTTTCATAAGCCAAATTGCCATTATATGAGGCATATGGACGTAATCTAACGACTAGAAAAGAAAAAAGTCTTAAAAACCGTAGTTCTTAAGACTTTTATATAAAAGGTATATAGTATTTTTGAAGATTTCTGTAGAAAGAATTGTGTAATGTTTGACTTTGTTGCCAAACTCATTTAATGTTTTCTTTTACTAAGTCTCACTAAACAAATCACAGCATATACACCCACCGAGAATGTGATAAGCATAAGATTTCTAACAACACTTATTTTTTTCTCTCTGTCATAATCATATTTATTCATTAGAACCTCTCACACCTTCTGACTCTAAGTTCATTCTTAAAATTTTCAAGAATATGATAGACCGTATATAATTTGAGTCTGTGAATAACTTGTTAGCCGTTATACGTTCTTCCATTTACGATGTAGTTATATGTATATTTTACATATAAACTTTCTCCTAAATCTTATTTGCAGCTATCATAAAGAAAAATACTAAAAAGCTTATAACTGCGATGGAGCCGATTGCTCCGGCTATAATAAGCCCTATGTTCTTTCTGGGCTCTTACAATGCCTTTTATTTCATCTCTATCAATACCTAATTTAGCTATTTCTTTTTCTTTTTCTTCATTAGACAAATGGCAATCTGACTCTATTTGACTGGCAAGCAGTTTACGATAATATACAAATGCTGCGCCAAGTCCTAAAGCAGCCGTCATACCTAACGTTAATAAAGTTATTCCCCAGTTGATATAATTATATTTCACATAATAAACAATGGAAAATATAACAATTAGTCCAACTAATGAGGATATCGTTCCCCAAACACAGCCTATTAATCTCTTTTTGTTTACATCTGTTAATCTTTTATTCACTATTATTCCTCCATCAAAGGACAATCTTGGTTATTATTTCTCCATTCTAATGGATTTCTATTTCATATAGTTTTAGTCTAATTCAACCTCAATTATCTATTCTCATATTGTGTATTACATTATACCTTTTCAAATTTTAACTCTCCAAACTCGTCCTGAAAATAAGATAATACATAATCTATCATTGCAGTATTATTAACATCAGAAGTCATAACCTTTATTACCAAATAACCACCATCAATCTTTTTAACCAAATAAGCTCCATAAGAATTACACTTATCCAAAAATCCACCTTCTTTATACTGATACAGATAACCCTCAACATTATTTCCGATGTATTTACCAACATCTTTTAATCCCGTTGCATATCCTTGTTCAACACTATTTATAAATTCCTTATCAGCAGACTCCTTAACATTAACACCTTGTACATCTGTTATATTTAGTTTCAATGCGACATTTGGATACTCGTTATGGTTTACTAGTTGCCAAAAAAAACTATCATCATTTAATATTTGAAGATCACCATCTAAATAAGAATCTAAACTTCTTTGACTATAGACTCCTTCATTTATTTTTTTAATGCTAGGGACATTCAACTCATAGGACAATGCCCCTTTATTTAATCCTATACGCTCATTCATAAGATTGGGATACTCTTTTATTGTTTTTTCTCCGCAAGCTGTTATACACATCATTAACATCATGCACAGAAATATTAAAAAAGCACTTCGTATCGTGTGTTTCCTTATATTCATTGTTTATTCATTCTCCTCCTAAACACTCTTTACTGAGTGTAATTCACTCAACGCTTCTAGCGCCTCTTTACGTTCATTCTCACTTAGCGCAAGGAAGAAACTATATCCCGAATCACTATTAAAAAACCATCGAATATCGTGATTAATTATTTTTTCATTATAATCATTAAACGATACCATCTCACCTTCACCGATAATTGTTACCATGTGATAATTAGAATAATATACAATATCTTTTATCTTATCTTTTGAAATTCTATACACATCTCTATTCTCAGGCCATTGCTCACTAGGTCTCTTAAGCTTATTGAGTTTCAATATCCAAATGTCCACCCTTGATTTCTCTGGCAATTTGTGATAAGAATGCTCTATTGTGTCATCATTTATCCTTAAAACCTCTCGTTCTTGTTGACAATACGGATAACCACGATGCAGAAACAACCCATGTCTTACAGAGTTAGCTATCACAAAAACTATCACAAATACAATAAAACCTATAAGAATCGAAATAATTAATGTCTCAGAATTATAATAATTAGATGGAATATTTAAATAAAAAAACAAAACTGTTAACAGCCACATAAGAAATGCAACTATATAGAATATAACAGTAATTACATCCTTCGCTTTATATCCAACACTCTTTTCCTTTAACCAAGTTCTTATGCAATTTACAGCTTCGTTTTCAGACAAATAATATATCTTATTCAAGTCCTTCACATCAGTGTCACCCCTAGTAATATCATCGTTAACGATATTGTGGTTGGTTAAGGTGTTTGTTACTCCATTTGCGACATTTGCTATACGTTGAGCCTCTGCTACATCTCTTACTAAATCATCCAAGTTCAAATCACTCATAATTATTCCCCTTATTGTTTATTCATTTCCTTTTCAAACATCCTATCCCTTGCTTCTTTTAGAGTAGGGAGTCCATCATACATTACATCATTTATATTTTCTATTTCATGCCAAGTCTTTTTATTACATGTAGGGCAATATATCTTTTTCTGATAATGACCAAAATATGCTGTACCTATACCAATACCGAATGACTTTTTCATTTTATACTTTTCGCTATATCTAGTCATTCCACCCATGAGACCTTTAAAAACATTCTCATATTTCTCTTCTCTAGTATTTTTACACTTTATACAGGTGCAGACATAAACAGTATCCTTTTTTCTCTTCCCAATCACTTTTATCAATAATCTCAATATAAGAACAATTATCACAAATAATAAAGCTATTGAGCCAAGCAATATTCCAATAACTGCTCCCCAGTTTGTTGGTTCGCTATTGGTTTGAGTATCATTGATAACTACTCCTTGTGTAGTAACTGTATATTCATGGGTTCTTAATACATCCATTCTTGCTTGAAATTCAGGAGATTCTACAGTTTTCATAGCCGCTTTATATGCAGTAGAGTCAGGATTTTCATTTCTTAAAGTATTAGCTAAATATGGAGCTAAATCTTCTATTATTTTTAAATCTTCTTCTGTCATTTTTTCTCCTTAATTAGATTTTTTACTGTTTCTATCTATAACCAAATTCTTCTAATAGGTTATTTACCTCATCAATATGCTTTGGTAATGTTTCAATTTCTAATACTTTGTTATCTTGATATATCAAAATGACATATGTAGACTCACCACTATATATTTCTTTCTTATATTCATCAGTAGAAGCATCTTCATATACTGGATAGTATTTATCCTTTAGGCTCTCTAATGCAGACTTTTTGCTATTATATGTATCTTGTGCATATTGAAGGTCGTCTTCATTTTTGCTATAACATTCATAAAATACAAAAGTATCATAATCACTAGATGTTGCTGTAAATGAGTCTGGCATAGGAAGTGTTTTATCTTGATAAGGAAGATTTGGATTATATGTCAATTCCTTAACTGAATAGTTATGTTCTTTCATTATTGATTTGAACTTTGATACAGAAGACTGGTCGCTAGACTTATTGGTACAACTACAACCTGCTAATGTAAGCACGGTTATTGCTAATACAGATATTAGTATTAATGGAATGTGTTTTCTTGTTTTATTCATATGTTGCTCTCCTTGTATTTTCTTTCATATACACCTTTATAGATAAATAATAAGGCTGTTCATCTCTATTAACTGTACTTTTATAACCCACACAGTCGCAATATACAGTATCTGTTGTAGGTTTTATGTATTGAGGTGAACTATTTAAGTTTTGCCATTCTGGTGTAGATAAAAAGGCTTGTTTACATTCTTCCGTTGGAAGATATAACGCAACAACTTCTTTATAGGCACAATCTAATTTTTGTACTAAATTATTTGATTTAACGACTTCTTCCTTAAAAATATTAAAAAATTCTTCTTTATTGCAATCATTAATATCATCAGCACAAAGAGTATAATTTATTTCTTTTATAGTATTATCTTCGTTTATTCTAAAGTCTGCCCAAAAATCTAGATTGTCATTTATCTCATGGCGTAAATCTACACTTACTGTATTCTTGCCTCTATCATATGTATTGGTAACAACTCTTATGTTTTCATCGTTTGCAAGTTTTTCTTGTACTGTATTTATTGTTGTTTGTTGAGCTTGTTTAGTATTATTGTAAGTATTTCCGCTTTTAATACCCAAGATAACAGAAATCAAAATTAATAAAATAATTGATGGCAGAATTACAAAATTTAGCCAAATCCTTTTTTTTATTTTGTTTGGTAAAGGTATATTAAATATATCTGCAACTTGTTTTACATGCTCACTAATAATTTTACCTAATTCGAAAAAATGTATTCCTACTAATACTCCACCGATTGCTGTACCTATTTGCTGAATTTCTTTTATTTTGGTTATATTGTTTATAGCTATACCACCAAAGAAAATAGCTGTTGCTCCACTTCTTTTTTTATCAGTTTTGTTTAAGTCGTATTCTGTCTGTTCTTGTTCTTTTACAAATTCATTGGCATCATTTACGTTTTGATAAGCCTTATAGACGATATTTTGCCATTTTTCACTTTGAACAGTAATTTTTGAAAATAAATATGTATAAGAAGCACAAAGTAAAAATGGAATCGGTGGTAACAGTAAACTTAAAATTATTGGTGTAGCACCCACAGACAGTGTTATGATATCAATAATGATAACTGGAATAGCTGCAGCAATCTCAATTAAAAAGCTGCCAATCAACATAGGAAATATTAGATTTGCACACATATATAGTTTTTTTATTAACTTTTTCTCTTTTTCAGTTAGAGTCTTTGAATTTTCGTCCATAATACTTAAATCCTTTATTAGTTTTTATTACAACAGTTTTCTATCCGACAATTTCAATAAATTCGTAATATCACCATCCGGTATACTCATATTTCTTCGACTCTTTAGGCATATCTAAACAAATATATGAATCATCCGGATTATCCTTATTATATACAACTTTTATTGGTTGATTATGTACCATACCCCCGTTAAAAAAATCTATGTTGTACGCATCGTATAAGGAAAACTTATTAACAACTTCTTCACCAGTATAAGTTTTACCATCGATCTTATATAAATACGAATATTTTACAGAAATATTATCATGTTTAGCATAGTTTTCAAAATTTGAGGTTGTTATCCAGCCATCCGCTATGCCAATATCTTTAGCACTAAAAGTTCTTCTATTCTTTGTACCTCTTCTATACCACCATATAACAATTCCAATTGCTACAACTATAATAAAACTGCATCCTGTAATTATTATTATATTCATAATTATCACTCCTTAATTACGAACAACATTTACACTTATAAGATAGCATATAATTCCAGTGTTTTGAATATGTACCTATCAAAGCAACAAACATTATACCATTTAAGCAGGAAGTTGTATTAGGAATATAATAGATTAATTGAAATCGAAGTGTAAGTGAACAAATTTAGGGCAAAAGTGAACAAATTACGCAAAAGTCAAAAACCCAAGAAATCGCATAAATACGCGGTTTCTCGGGCAAAAATTAGACGTGCGTGAGAGGATTCGAACAATTTTCGCGTAATTCTATCACTCACAAATCACGTAAAATCAAGGTTTTCAAGGTTGTCTATTATTTGTTGAACAGAAGTTGAACAACTTAATTATTCTCAGATGAACATAATACTTGAAGATGACCCTTTTCATCCCAAATAGTCAGATTTCTTACTAACGACTGTGAGTCCGGAATAGTGACATTTAATTTATGGTTGTCATCGTCTATTTCGTACCTTAAGTGAGAAAACATAGAAGCGCTTAAGATCATATGACAAGGCGCTTTTACTTTACAAGCAATAATGGGAAAATCAGGATAAACAAGCTCTCCGATTCTAAAATAATCTATCCTATACAGATTCCCCTTTGCTTCTCCACCAAAGCCACCGAATCTAACATCATTCTTTATGCATTTGGCTCCAAGTTTAACAAGTGCTTTCTCATCATCAACCCAAACAGGAAACAATGCACCAGTATCTATCATAGCATCAAATTTATACCACTTTTCTAAGAATATAACAGGACGCTGAATACTCTTATATAAGTCTAATGTAAACTGTTTCATAAGCCGTAACCTACCATTCCCAAAGGTGCTAAATGGTCCGGACAAGTATAACAACTATACAGCGAATCATCATCAATCTGAATCATAGTAAGCTCGCTTTGAGTTTTGTCAGAATATTTAACGACAGCGGAAAGAACATCTACGCCATCTCTCTCAACGTCTGTTAATCCCACCCATTGATCAGGGTATTTACTTTTTATTTCATCCATAGTCATTCTTTTATCCATAACATACACCACCTTCTATGTGACATATTATTGATTTACTTATAAATATTATACCATCCTGACAAAAATTTCTCTACATGTAATAATAAAAAGCATTATCTTCATCACTTTTAATAAAACCACCTTAGATAGTATTAATAACTATCTGCTCAGGATCATCATAATCAGAATCATTTACTGCATTATATAGTTCTAGCGCTCTTTCCTTTTTTAACAGCATTACAAATACATTACTCTTATAGTTCCTCTCATTGGACATAGTTTCTCCTTTCCGCGAGAATATGACTCCAACGAATAACCATCATATTACTCGCATACATAATTTTAAAAATGGATTGTGCAAGAATATGTTGGTTTGACATATATTGAGATAGATAATAAGAATAAAAAACTCAAAATGTGCATACACATGCACTATTCTTGCATTGAATCGTAGATACATCGTAGCACTACAGGAAAGAGATTGCAATATATAATTTGAAGAACAACCTCGGCTGTTTATACACAAAAATAGAGTTGCATTACGCAACTCCAAGAACTATTCAATAATAACAATTCAGATAAAACGATTCGATTAAACACGCGGCATCATGATTAATCAGATACCCTATTACTCTTAAGTCCGTATATTGCAAAAACAATAAAAAAAGCTGAAAAAACTATCGCTGCAAAAGCGACAGTACAATAAAACACTTTCTGTGTTGTAAAATCACCATATTGTCTTATATTTGAAGCAATTCCCTTTCCTATCACAGCACCCAGAGTAGATATGCCTAATATGCTTCCACAAATAATTCCTAATGGTTTTTTCAAGTTGAATTTTTCCTTCAACTGTTTTCCCAATTCTTCATATTCTTTATCAGATAGTTTATCCCACTCCCTGCACTTTTTTATAATCGGCAATCCAATAGCAATGCCAACTCCAAGTGCGATAATTGCAAATAAAAATCCCAATTCTTTAACAAAATTGTAAAACATAAATGTTCCGGCAATAATAAAAAAAATTGAAGTACATAACCCTATAATATAATCCTTTCTCTTAGGATATTTTCTATTCATATATTTCCTCCATGATAACACTCTTTGGATTCCCATTAAATTGAATCTTTTCTTTTGACAACTCAACAAATTCATCCAGTTTATCCATAGTATCAATAGAATCGACCAACGATTTTCTCCATTCAGTATAATCAAACCGTTCCCTTAGAATAGTGGAGATAAATACTTCAGTTTCATCCGCACCAAGATTATCTGAAAGGCATTTCATTCCTCGTTCAATAATTCCTATAGTATTTATATCCATTATTCATCCTCCTTTTCCATAATATAATCAATAGCATTAACCATTCTTATATCTGTTGTCTTATACTTTAACAATCTTTTATCTCATTGCTCTTACAACATCATCAACAGGCGTATCGTCATCGTGATTCTCCCATAAGCCTGCCAACCTATTTGCCGCCTTAATACTACTTTCACTAGGCAATTGCGGATTCTCTGTATTATCCCTTGTATCTAACACAGTAATTATCACATCATATCCCTCATATGAGCTAAGATTTTCATCAGTTACAATCATATTATCATTTATATGTCCAGCTATTGCATGCATAATAATCACTCCTTAATTACGAACAACATTTACACTTATAATATAGCATATAATTCCAGTGTTTTGAATATGTACCTATCAAAGCAACAAACATTATACCATTTAAGCAGGAAGTTGTATTAGGAATATAATAGATTAATTGAAATCGAAGTGTAAGTGAACAAATTTAGGGCAAAAGTGAACAAATTACGCAAAAGTCAAAAACCCAAGAAATCGCATAAATACGCGGTTTCTCGGGCAAAAATTAGACGTGCGTGAGAGGATTCGAACCCCCGACACCTTGGTCCGTAGCCAAGTGCTCTATCCAGCTGAGCTACACACACATATTAATATTGTCGGTGCATTTTCGCACCGACAATTATTATATAATGAAGTATAAGTTTTTTCAAGTATTATTTGACTATATTTCAAGAAGTTCACTATATGCCTTTAGTGCACCATCTGTGTCACCTGCAAGCACCTTCTTAGCTAGTACTTTACCAAGTTGAACTCCTTCTTGATCAAATGAATTAATATTCCATGTAAATCCCTGGAACATAACCTTATTCTCAAAGTGTGCAAGTAGTGCTCCAAGCGCTTCTGGTGTTAGCTCATCGCCGACAATAATGCTTGAAGGTCTATTGCCCTCAAAATACTTATTCCTATTATCATCATCTTTTCCACATGCAAATGCAACAATTTGTGCTGCAACATTAGCCTTTAACTTCTGTTGACTTGTACTATTCTCTATTACAACATCATTTCCCATTTGCGAATTTTTAAATCCAATAAACTGAAGCGGAATAATGTCAGTTCCCTGGTGAAGCAACTGATAGAATGAATGCTGTCCATTTGTTCCCGGCTCACCATAAATCACCGGACCTGTCTTATATTTAATCTTTTCTCCGAATCGATTTACACTTTTACCGTTAGACTCCATATCAAGCTGTTGTAAATGTGCAGGAAAACGACTTAGTGCTTGAGAATAAGGAAGAACAGCAGTAGTACCATATCCTAATACATTTCTCTCATATACACCAATTAAAGCATCAAGTAGTGCTGGATTCTTTCTAATATCCTTATTAGTAGCATTCTTATCCTCGGCTGCAGCACCATTTAAGAATCTCGCAAATATCTCCGGTCCAAAGGCAAGTGAAAGCACTGCACCACCAACCGATGAAGTAGAAGAGAATCTTCCACCGATATAATCATCCATGAAAAATGCGTCAAGGTAATCATCACTTTTAGCAAGAGGTGATGTCTCACTTGTTACTGCAATCATATGTTTACTTGGATCAAGCCCTGCTTTTTTCAATGCATCTTTAACAAATGACTCGTTTGTTAAAGTCTCAAGGGTTGTACCTGATTTAGATACAAGAATAAAAATTGAATGAGCAACATCTATACCACTTAATACTGCTGATGCATCATCTGGATCAACATTACTAATAAATTTAGCTTCCATCTTAAAGCATCCATTTGTCTTAGCCCAGTTTTCAAGGCTTAGATACATAGCTCTTGGTCCAAGATCACTACCACCTATACCAATTTGAACAGCAGTTGTGAATTTCTCGCCCTTTTCATTAACAATTTCACCATTATGAACTTTATTGGCAAATTCTGCTATTCTCTCCTGCTGACTTACATAGAATTCACGCTTATTAACATCATCAGCAACTACATCATCGCCAAGCTGGCCTCTAGTTAGTTGATGAAGCACAAGCCTCTTCTCACCTGTATTAACAACTTCGCCATTGTAAAGACACGCAAATTTATCTACAAGTTGTGCTTCATCAGCCAATTTAGCAAGAGTATCCACAACCTTATCATCAACCTGCTTAGATGCATAATTATATACAAGACCAGAAGACATAGGCACACTATATTCCTTAACTCTCTTTGCACCATTATCATCACTCATTACGGATTTAACATCAACTTGATTCTTAAGAGATGCGAGTTCTTTAGCAGAATCCAATTCATCATAATTTGTCCATTTAACCATAATACTAGTCTCCTTATCAATATTATTTTGAAAATGCTATATCTTATTTTCAAACCCAGATTTTACTATACCATAAATCCACATTTATATAAAGAGTATTAAATACACGTCGAAAAAGCATTCCAATCATCAAAAATAATAGTAATTAATAATAAAAAAGACCTATCTTAAATGATAGGTCAATGCCGCAGACCGGAATCGAACCGGTACGATGTCGCCACCACAGGATTTTAAGTCCTGCGCGTCTGCCAGTTCCGCCACTGCGGCGTATGCTGTTACTCGCGAAGCGAGTGACTGCACGTCGAGGCCTTTCGGCAAAGCCAAATTACAATAGGCCGAGACTCCCTGTTCTTCCCCACAAAACTTTGTTTTGCGGGGACCCCTAAAGATAATAAATGGGACCAACAGGGCTCGAACCTGTGACCCCCTGCTTGTAAGGCAGGTGCTCT
>DFLF01000003.1:0-553 GCA_002373675.1 Pseudobutyrivibrio sp. UBA3626 | reverse complement strand
CTCCCAGCTGAGCTATGATCCCACAGCGATATGTATTATATCATTTATCAGGTACATTGTAAAGTAGGATAATTCTTGCTTTACAACACCTTATGACTTACGACCCAAGCGGGACTCGAACCCNNGATGCTCTCCCAGCTGAGCTAAGCTTCCACATCTTTTAAAAACTATTCAATTTTAAGGAGAACAAACGACCCGGGCGGGGTTCGAACCCGCGACCTCCGCCGTGACAGGGCGGCGCTCTAACCAACTGAGCCATTGGGCCAAATGGACCCTCGGGGACTCGAACCCCGGACCGACCGGTTATGAGCCGGTTGCTCTAACCAACTGAGCTAAAGGTCCATATTATTGCTAAAAGCCGATGATCGGACTCGAACCGATAACCTGCTGATTACAAATCAGCTGCTCTGCCAATTGAGCCACATCGGCATATGTTAAAAGCAGCAAGAAATACATCAAGCTGCTCAAATGACCCCGACGGGAATCGAACCCGTGTTACCGCCGTGAAAGGGCGAGGTCTTAACCTCTTGACCACGGAGCCGAAAACCAGCAG
>DFLF01000012.1 GCA_002373675.1 Pseudobutyrivibrio sp. UBA3626 | reverse complement strand
AGGGGAGTTTTTTTACAGCCCCTTTGTCATATATTGCACAATAGGTCATTCCATGCTTTCCTTGACCACTCATATATATGATATGAACGGAGAATCCTTTCGCTTAGCTAACACCAAGAAAACCAGGAGGTAAGGTTGGCTCACTTTCAAGTTGACGACCATAGCGATATATCAAATTCAATTATAGCATCGCCATATACTTACTACGTTCTCCTTTAGGAATATCAAGTTTGTCCATGGCTTCTTCTGCGGTTAATTTAAAATTTTTCATAATACTACGGATAGATGTCGCTAAAGTAGAATCTCTTCCTTGCTCTATTCCTTCGTCATGCGCTCTTATAACGTCCAAATCTAATACCTTACCACCCATCAAATCACCTACTCTCTTCTGTGTACTTTTATACTTCATCAACTGCTTATGTACTACTTTATTAATTAACCTAATTATAACATCTTTTGAATATGCGGACAACAGCCCCTCATCGACAAGGCTCTCTAACTCACCAACTATTCTCCTAAAAATTTCAACAAATTCCTCCTGCTTATAATCGTCTGCTTCAATCTTATCAAACTCCTTCTTATAATTGAATGAATAAAAAGGCAACAAGAAAAACAAACCGTTGTCATAGATCTTATCTAAGTCAAAATCTAATTCCTTAATAACCTCAACAGAGTATTTGCATTCCCCTCCCGAAGTATGAATTACTATCTCCATACTATCTGGTGTTGAATCAGAAGAGCTTAAGAAAAGTATTCCTGTATGAGGGAAATATACATCTAGCCTTCCTCTACTTACCCTACTTCTATCTAATGCAATCTGGGCATCATATTCAAAAATACGCACTATTATGGTTCCATCTACATCTTCCATGCTCTCGCATTCAACATGATAAGTATGTGAAATATTATTCTCAACAATCTTAATCAAAGAATCTGTAATTCTTTTATCCTGAGCCCCTCCCTGCTTATCTACGAAATGTTCATTCGAGCCTCGATATATTCTTGCCTTATTACTATAATGCTCGCCAAACATGTAATTAATAAAAGGTATCAGCAACTCATCACACTTAACAACCATTGTGCGAAATGCATCATCATATGCAAAATCAGAATACAACTCGTCCATACACTTATGTCCTTCTCCCTTAATGCTACTACTTTCAAACAACATAGCATTCGTATCTATGAAAGACAATAAGCGTTTCATGGAAATTTTTTCTTTGGTAGAATCTTACGAAATTCACTTTTTTATTTGTGAAAAATGCACTTCCTTGCCGCACAAAACTATGCCTATAAAAAAAACAACAGACTAACACCTATCTATTATGTATATTGGCTCACTTTCCAGTTGACGAAAATACTTATCCTCTTAGCACTTCTTATTTTTGTACACGAGAAGAAGCTTTCGTTGTATAATAGGGATGAAGATAAGTTAAGAGAGTTAATTCACGAGTATGAATATATTGTAGGTAAGCTAAGTGATTTAAACCAAGTCGGAGAAATCACTTCTCTCGAAAAGTATTGTATAATAACTTCAATGAGAAGCGTACTGGGTCTAATTGCTAAGAAGCATAATAAAGTTATGAAGGAGGCAGACAAAGTTATGGGTGGTGAGATATTAGAATATGAAGCTAAAACTATATATAGGAATGGATTCAAAAACGGCGAACTTAAAGGTGAACTTAAAGGCAAACTGGAAGGCAAACTGGAAGGCAAACTGGAAAATGGAATTCAAGTATACAAAAACTGCCTAAACAGAGGCATGTCAAAAGAAGATGCTTTGGCTATATCTGAGTTGAATGAGGAAGATATTCCTAAAGAACTCAGATGATATTTGTTATGTACACATCAAAAACTCCCGGAGTATTAGCTCTGGGAGTTTCTTTTATGAGTGTGAAAATATCGTGAAGAAGGTCACGCATCAATTGTAACATCTATACTTACGGTACACGGTACAAATAATCATCTTGCAACTACAAACTTATAAGAAGCCTCTGTCTGTTTCTTAAGAATATCAAGCAATCTGAACACAGGACCTGTTGGATGAGTCCTTTCTCCTTCCCATGCTTCAACTGTCTTCTTAGAAACCCCCATATAATAAGCAAACATAGCCTGCGTCATACCTGCTTTCCTACGAATATCTCTAATCTCTAATCCAGTCAGTTCATGAACAGGTTCAATCATATATGTTGTCTCTCTAGCATCACCAGTCCCCTGCTCATATTGTATTGCCTCTTTTAATCCCTGCTCTAAATCTTCATATAATGAGTTCATGGTCTCACCTCCTGTTACTATTAGCTATCTCGTCTCTTAATACCTTAACTAACTTCTTAAGATTATTCTTCTCTGCTTCATTAATACTCTGCTGTTCATTTTTCTTAAATGCTGTTATCAGATATGTTCATCCATATTCTTCAAAATCAAGATAGCACACTCTAGCTAGTATAATACTTTGTAGTTCTTGTAATTCATCATCTCATGCCCCTATCTGCTTCCACCTCTTAGTAAATAAGGGAATCTCTATAAAACTTCTTGTCATATAATACTAACTCATATAACAATAATACGCCCTATATTATAGGGCATCAAGACGCTTTGTTAATTATATTATGAAATCCGCGAAGAAGGCCACACATCCGCATAAGCAACTTCTATTAAAAATGTAATGAAAACCTCAAATGCTCAGCAGAACAAGCAATGGATATCCTTGACATACCCCAAAAAGAAAGAAGTAAATATATGTCAATGCTATGATATATTTGCAATTCTAAAAGTGAGCCAGTGGCTCACTTTCTAGTTGACGAACATAACTTCTATATACTTTAGCCACTCATCACGCTACTCTACAGTAATATGATTATCAGATAAATCTATTTCTTTTTCATTCTCATCAATTCCTTCTGTATCATCATCATCATTTGCAAGTTTTTCACGAATCCGATATGCTAATTCATGCAACTCATCAGTTGTCGCTATTGAAACAGATATTTTTTTCCCACGTTTTCTTATAAACAGTTCTTTTTCAGAATTATACTTGAAAGCTGTTCCAGTTAAAACCTGCTGATTATCTGCATTTGCGTCATTTAAATACATAAACGCATCGTTTTTTCTTTTTATTAGCTTTTTACTAAGTGCAGTAATCCCCTGCCATATCAGGAGATCACAAAGAATAATATAGAAATCCTTATCAAAAGCAAAAGGCAAATCCCTCTTTATATATTTTTCAGCAATTTGCTGATATTCCAACAGAATAAATGATAGCTCGCCAAATCGGCCTTCAACATACATTTGCAATATGTTACTCTTGTTAGAAAGAAATGTTTCTACGCAATAGAACCTGTCTACTGTCCTCTCATAATACCAATTCTGACGCTCGATAACACCTAACAATTCCTTTCTTCGCTTATCATAAGGTGTTCGTTCTCTTCTAGATATTCTATATTGTTCTGCTTCATCAATTAATGACTCTTCAAAAGACATATAATATCCATAAGGTGTTTCCATGTCCATCAAATAATTAAAGCTTCTTGGCTTATACTCAATTTCTCTTGTCCTCCATTTACGGCCATACAGAATATCCATATATTTACAATAGTTCTTAGGAATATAGAAGTTAACTCCTTCAAATTCAACCTCCATCCTTCCGCTTTCAATGACATTAATTGGAAAAGTTTTTATTGCAGCCCTATGCTGTTGTAAATAATACTTATAATTATCTATTCCCTTTCTCTTTAGTGGCATTCCATAAATATTACGAATTAAGTCTTTGTTATTCTTTATTTTGTCAATACGAAATCCACTATAATCATCCGGATAATTCACCAAGCTTCCAAAGCACTCTTCGTAAAGCGCTGCCCCAAGAGCAATTTTATCATTCAAATCATCATTATTGCTTCTTGGAGTATATGGTAAAAGCTTCATAATTTTCACAGCTATCCCCGGATGTTTTTGTATCCCAATCATCGTTAGATTTATTGCAGTTGTATCTTTATCTACAAAATGCATAAAGGTAAACGGAAACTGTGTATTATACTTAATTGATTCCACTTCATATTTTTCATTATAATTATCTGCTATAGTCTCAAATCTGTCATAATCCCATGAAGGCATAAAAACAGTTGCAGAATTACAGTTTTCAGCAAACCCATGCAACCTCAAAGCACATATCGCCGTCTCGTTTCCAAGGAAATAATCTAGCCCGTTCTCCTGACAAATTCTATCAATCTCAACCAGTAAGCCTAAGAGTTTTTCCTGTATTCTATCCATAACATTTACATCTCCATATCAACAGATTTAATCGACTCGTTACATTCCATGATAACCATTCCATTTTTAGTCTGTAATAATGCTTCTTCATATAGTTCCTTCGCCCGTTTCAATCGACCTGTCAATTCACAAAGCCTAGCCTTCACTGCGTTGAACTCACCATCCTCTGGAAAATCGGCACATATTTTCTCAATAACGCTTTGATTACCAATAGCGTCAATATTCACAAGAAGCTTTACCTGAGTAAGCAGCAAATCCCTATCATTACTATGCAATAAAAGAGCTTTCTCTACTACCTGAAGCATATTTGAAGAAGTTTCACCCTCCTCTGACATTTTTATCAGACCATCTTTGCATGCAAGTAACTCCTTATATTTCATAATCTCATCATCAATGTAATCGTCCGGAGCCATCAAAAGCAATTTTCGTGCCTTCTTATTTTGTGAAGTATATAAGAATGCTTTTAATGCCGTAACAAATAGTTCTTTATTAACCTCCAAAAACATCTCCCATCGGTCAGAATATGTATTAAACTGTTCACTAAGATAAGGATCCAACAATTCAAATACAAGAGCATAATCCTTATTCTCTAACGCTTCTACAATTATATCTTTTTCTCTTTCCCACAGCATTTCAGCCTTTAATTCAGTGAGTTTTTTTCTTAATACTGTTTGATGATCTGCAATATCTCTTTGCTTCTCCCACACTTTAAAAGTGAAATATTTCAATTCCCTGTGAAATTCAAGCATATTTGAAGATTCATATTTTAGGTAATCAACAGTATATTCTTTATAGCTACGCTTTGTGTCTTGTGCCACATGATGCATGATTTGACCGTCGGCATCGGGTATAAGAAACCAGTCATCCCCAAAAAGAATCCTAAAATGTTCAGTATATTTAGTAGGTACTGGAAGCTTGCAATCCTCGAATGTGAAAAACTTAGGAACACCAAATACATCCTTGTTATAAAAAATATGATCCCGCTCGTACACATATAGATATTGGGATGAGTCCTTATAATCTTCTATATGCAATTCATCAAATAGCTTCTTCCTAAGTCGCCCGACACCCACACAATCCATCTGACTTAATAATGAACGATATAGTTCCGCATTCATCTGACGATTCCTTGCAATTGGGTGAACGAGCTCACCCCAACACCGAAACTTTTCTAAAAATGCATCCCTTTCCTCCCCTTCGTCAGGACAAGGTATAAGATGAAATACATCCACCTTTATACCGTGTACACTAGGATAGTAATTCAATACATCAAATATACATGTAGTATCTACGGCTGAATACCTGCCAAAAACATTTACTTGAGTATATGGTTCAATAAACGGATCTTCATAGGCACGATTAGGCGGTAGATTTGCTGGATTTTTCATAACTTCAACAAATCTCATATAATTCTCATGATCCATCACTATATCAGCATCATCATCCCACGGCAAAAACCCATGATGTCTCACTGCTCCAAGAGCACTTCCACCTATAAGGTAGTATGTAATATTATTTCTTTTGCATATATCATCCAGCTCCTTTACAAGTTGTAGGAGAATCTCCTGAGACTCAAGCATTACTTCTTTAACCTCCCTCATTACGACTAATGAATCTTTATATCTTTCCACGCATCAATAACCTTAAAATCCTCATATGCAGAGACTGAGGAAAAGTAGTCCCTCTTAATGTTTCCATTCAAAGTCACAGCAATATCATTGTCAATATCAATATTCCACTCATCCATAAAATAACTCAAGTATTTTATCTTGTGTGGATTCAATCCCATGTATCTAACAGCAACGATATCTGCAGCAAGAAAATCATCAGAGCAAATCAAAGTTTTTGACATCTTTGAGTTTGGGCAAAACGGTCCTTGACCCTCCCCACCCATGATTCCATCTATCACAGTAAAGCGCTTTTGATGTTCATTTGTAATCAAAGTCTTGTATAGGTCTACTACCATACGCCATATCGTATCATTTCCTGGCCAGGAACCACGGTGAAGTATTCCACTAGCATAAGCTCTATCGTAGCTCTCTTTATCGGGATATTCGTCTCCTCCAGTTTCAGGTGTTCCTATTCTCCAATGTACTAGCTGATTCTTTTTTGTAATGGAACCAACAAGACCCTTTAGATTTAATGTGGCACCAACTTTTTGATGTGTTTTCAACTTAGGTATTGAAATAAACACATCTGCATCATAAATACTCCTTGCCATTGTATATAACTGAGTTTCACCCGTATGAGATGCCACTGTTTCCTCACGTTCATCAAAAACACCTCTAAATAGTTTAGAATCGACATCACAAAGAAGTGACTTCTCCCCTAGATTAATCTCAATCTGCCCGTTAGGATCTCCAAAAGCCTCAACCATTTTGTCTTTTTTTCCATACACATCCAATGACGGACACACCAATGGTCTCAAATCATAAATATGACACGGAACATTATATTTGTTTTCCAACCTCCGAATATTGGTAAATTCCATCAATTCTTCAAAATCTGCATCTATAGACGGATTATCAGCAATAATGATTTCGCCCTTTCCTTCAAGCGCCATTGCCACCCTATCTGCTACAGCTTCTATTACTGCGGGATGTGTAATGACGCAATAAAGGTCATCTACATGATTACATGATTTACGCCATCTAGATGCAACCCAGTTAGGCTTTATGGTTACTCGCATTCCAGGTTTAATAAATGCCCCAAAAGGATTTTCACCGTCCATTCCCAAGCTTATGAGTAGACTGTCTAAAGACTCTGACACCAAATCTGTATTATAGTTTTCACACCTAGCTATTGAAACTTGTTTCATTAAACTTTCTCCTCTATTATATTTAAAAATTTTTCTAATGACCAAACCAGCCATTTCTGGTCTCCTGTCATATTTTGGGTACAATTAGGCCAAAATTCTGATCTTAGCGGTCCCTGCCAGTTAGCCATCCATTCATTCATTGGACGTGGCATTGGAAGTTTTTGTGGCATATCCCATCCTGGATAAAGCCTTTTAAATATCTCCCTTATCAGGTATTTCCCCTCTCCTGCCCGTATACGTTCGAAATCCATGTCACATGCCATATAAGTATTAGCATAAGGACATATCATTTCTATTCCAGCGGTTTCTGCTGGATTATTATAGGTTCCCATCGCCTCTCTAAAAAACTCGTTTCGACAATGCTCATGAGGATCAACATATCCTTTAACATCCGTGTGCTTAATAAATGGTTCTAAAACCATTCTGTAATCTTTTAAAACGTGATAGGGTTTAACATATGAATATCTATCAACATATTCCCCAAACAGCCAAATCCCCTCAACTAATTTACTCATTCCTCCATAATTATTATCCGCACTTTCGCCAAAAATAATACGCTTAAATCCATCATTTTTAGCTTTTGCACATGCTTTATAAATTTGAAATTCTATAGAATGAATCGGAGCACCTTTATGTGTCATCAATAGGGGAGAATAATCAAGAGCATCTTCCCAATATATTTCTATTATTTCATGCTTCAAACCACACTCCTCGGCATATCTAGCAGCCTGTTCAGTTTCATCCTCAACTTTTTTCCCTGGTACTATACACTTAAATGTATATGATTTAGAACCTTTGGGCATAAAACGTGCCATAATTGCCGAATCAATACCACCACTAAGTGCAATAGCTGTTTTCCCATCAGCTGTACTCTCTTCAATTTGTCTTTTTAGAGATTTTTCAAGGTCATCGCTAGTATAAACCATGTCAACATTTTTTCTTCCTCTATACAATCTCGGCGGATAGTTTTTGCTAAATGCTTTTTTTCCGTCATAAATCATTCTGTGCATCAAAAAAGAACTAGCACAATAAGGCACATCAACTATTATATCCGATTCCGTAATAAGCTGCGACATAATCATCCTCCTCCCAATTGAGTGTCCTTAACATCAACTCTTAATGCAGAAAGTGCATCATTTATCTTTGTAGATGACACCCCTTTTGTATATGGGAAGTAAACTATTTTTATCCCAATCTCATCAAATTGTCTTTGATATTCATTCCACTTATCTGTACCATACCAATCATCACCTACAAACAGTATTGAAGCCCCCAACTCCTTACAAGCCTTTAACTTATCCATATCATACTGAGGCACAGCGGCATCCACACATTCAATCGCTCTGACTATTTCTATACGTTCTTCAAATGGAATAAACGCCTCTTTACCCTTATAAGAAACAAGCTCATCAACAGTAACACCAACTACTAACTTATCGCACATTCCTTTTGCATTTTTCAAAAGATTGAGGTGTCCAATGTGAAAAAGATCATATACGCCTGTCGTATATCCAATAACCATCTCTTAAACCTCCTTTAAATATTTATATATGCTTTCACAACACTTTTTATCATGAAAAACGAAAAAATCATCTATACGATTTTTATACATATCTTTCAAACAACAATCATTCTTGATATAATCAATAATGATTTCAACAAGATTTTCCTTGTCTCTAGCAACTTCTCCAAAACCATCCTTTTCAAAATCAAAGTAACCTTTTTTTACTGTATGATTTTTATAGAATTTTTCTTCATCAAATTGGCAGTATACAACGGGTTTGTACAAGTATGAAAAATCAAAAGCCACAGAACTATAATCCGTTACCACAAGCGAGCTTTCAGCAAAAACTTTCCTATAAGATTCCTCATAATCATATACTTTTACATCCTCCGTTTCCGAAAAAACATGGGCATACTTCAGGAAATGTACATGTGGTAAAAACGCAATTGTATATCCATATCGTTTTGCAGCTGATAGCAATTCTACATCGTTAATAAGCGATTTATAAAATGTAAAATACTCAGATGTAAAAAAACTTGATTCATTGACTTTCCAAGCCATTGTATCTGTTTTGTTATCAAATTCCCTTGTAGTTAGCCACTTTCTCCATGTAGGCATTATTGTTATTTGCTTTTTATCATCTGTATATAACCGGTCAAATCTTGGCATACCAGTGAGCCACACGTTCTTTTGCAAATAATGAAACCGTTTCGACGCAATATAATCATATTCTCGTCTTGAGCTTACAATAATTCCATAGAAATTTCTTCCGTATCGTCCCAATATTTGTCCATTTGCGTTATGTGTTACGCCATGTTGAAGAAAAACAAATTTAGGATGTCTTATAATATCCTTAAGAAAATCTTTTGCATCATTATAAGGGTTTACTACGAATTCTTGCATCTGCGATGATATTACAAACTCAGCAATGCAATGAAGCATCCTATGACTCAAAGATAATGGTTCAATTATGCTACCAAATTCTTTTAATGCTTCATGCTCTGTTGATTTATGCTGTAAGCAGAAATATACATCTATCCCACTCATATCAACACTGCTTAGATATCTGAATAGCGCCTCCGCGTTATCATCAGCTCTATCAGGCCTATCCATTAGTAGCCATATCCTTTTAAAGCTGCTCTTATCACTGCCAATATACTTTTCAACAATTTCTTCTGCACTTTCAAAATCACTATCCTTTTGTCTAATACTCTCCATACGATACATCAAGTCCTTATAGATTTCCTCGTCAAATCCATAGTTATATAAATAATAAAAATCTCTGATAATAATTATTTCTTGAATATCTGTTTCAGAATAATCTGCTTGGAGTATTTCTTTTCTAAAATACTGCTCATAAGAACTTATCTCAGTTTTTTTAAATGGCACTACCTTCAAAGAATCTTTATTAGCCTTAAAAAGGACTTCATCAGAATAATAATATCCTCTTTGAGTCCTATATGATATCGGACAAAGCAAATTATGATACCTTAGATTTATAGGGAAAATATAACTATCCGCAATTTTATAACCAAATCTAATATTTCCAAACGATTTATTCTTTTCAATTTTTAATCTAAATCCTATTTCTTTCCTATATACTCGATCAAATTTGCAGGCTGTTTCTATGTCGTTAATTTGATATATATTTATTATGTTTCCATTCAAATCTGCAACAGGCTCTACTTTCTTATCAACAACACTTGATGGTATCCACATGCCTCCTTCTACACAAATATCTCTTTCATCAGCTGTAATAAAATAAATAATTGTACTTAATGCATTCAAATCAATTCTTGTTTCATTTTTTTCGCTCATGCCGCTATCACGCACGCAAAGCATAAAGTCTTTAAAGTAAGAAGTCATATTTAATGATAAAATTCTTTCCTCGCTTACCATTCTTAATATACCAGCTATCTTGTCCCAAATAGCAGAATGGTCTTTTACGCCTTGATTAATTGCTTCACTTTCGTCCAATGCATTGTTTAATGCAGCATGAAAGTAACAAATGATTCCGTTTTGAATCTCAGGAATCAATTCTCGAGAATTGTATTCTTTTTCTATAAACGCTTGTATAAGATCTGTATCACGCTCAAGAACGTCTATTGAAGTTATTCCTTCCTCCGGTATGAATAACGAATCATCTACGTCGATTCGTTCACGTAAATATCTGATGGCAAGAGCTTGTCCATAATCACCTGTAAAAACATCAATACAAAAGTCTGTTTTGGAAAACCATATAAACTTATTCTTAAAAACTAATACTTTTTTACCTAAGCTTGAAATAGAAATAGTTGTGTTTCTTACAATACCCTTGACGTCAACAACATCAATAGAAAATAGGTGGTAGCTTTTAAATACAAAAAAGTTCGAATTAATTTTAAAATCTATTCTTCCCGACTCAAAGGTGTAATCCAATTGAGGCATCAATGCATTTTCTCCTACTACAGTTCTTAGTATTATTTCTTTGACTTTGTCAGTGTCACATATGTGTCCTTGAATAAGAAAAACACCTTTATCATGCATCAAACCGTCTATCCATACAGTATATTTTTTTTCTTTTTTTACCTTTTTTTTATCTATTACCTCTACAGTATCTTTATCGCTAAGTGCTCTGATTTTTCTCAGAATTAACTCAACAACATTTAGTTTTTTCAAAATTTCATACCACCTTACTCTATAATATTATCTATTATTTTTTTACATGATTCTGATATGTCTTTATCAAAGAAAGTATCAATTTTCTTAGAAAAACAAGATTTAAGTCTACATTCTTTTTTAAGATAGTGTTTTAACAAATATATAACCTTAAACTGATATTTACATACCGGTCCAAAACCTTCTTTTATATAGTCAAAATATCCTTTATTATAAGTATGAGTTGCGAAGAATTTTTTCTTGTCAAACTGATAATAAATAATAGGCTTCCTAAGATAAGCAAAATCGAAAGCCACAGAAGAATAATCTGTTATCATCAGATCACTTTCTGCAAAAACATCTTTATAATTGTCATATACAGAATATACTTTCACCCATTCAGGGACACTAAACAGATGCTCAAATTGTCGACTTAAAGGATGTGGCATAAAAGCTATTCTATATCCATATTTTTTAGTAATAAGTTGGAGCATCTTACTATTCAACAAAGAATTAATCTTTTTCAAATATTTGCTATTCTCTATATTATCATTAGCCATCCATCTACTAATTGGTATGTCTTTTTCTTTTTTTAAACTCATTAAGCCCTTTCTCCATGTAGGCATTATTAATATCTGTTTATTTTCGTTATGGTAGAGTCTGTCAAATCTTGGCATTCCTGTAAGCCATACTTGTTCTTCTTTTAGTCCGTAATCATCTCGAAGAAATTCTGTTTTCTCCATGGTGGAACTAACAACTATAGCATGCATGTTGTGTTTATATTTGTGTAACCATTTGCTTTGATCATCTTTCGTAACACCATGCTGTAAGAAAACAACTTTTGAATCATGATATAAATCTCTATAATATTCACAATTTTTTCCAAATGGATTCTCTACGAATCCATTCAACTGTGATGTAAAAACATAATCAGCTAAAAGTAATAACAGTTTATGCTCATCAGAAAAAGCAGGTATTACATTACCAATTTTACTCAATCTCCTATAATCAGGAGAATCAATCGATATTATGAAATAAGCGTCAACATTTTTATAATTATGCTTACACACATACTCAAATAAAACCTCGCCATTGTCATCAGCCTTATCATATCTGTCGAAAAACAACCAAATCATATTTGTTTTTTTTGATTTTTTTTCAAAGTATTCTTTTCGAATATTTATTGAATCTAAAGAGCCTTCTGAATTGATTTTTTTTAATGCATTTCTATATTTTTTTTCACAAAGAACCACATCATCCTTATTAATCAATGGTTTTACCACAACCTTATTTTTACATATCTTTACAATGTATTTTTCAAACTCCTTATATTGATTCTCTATTATATCTGCAACCGGCATAAATCTATAAGAATTAATCTTATTAAACTTGCTCTTTATCCCATTAGTTATAATCTCGAAATCAATACTTATATTTTTGTACTCACTTAAATCAATCTCTATTCTAAAACCCTTACGCAATTCATAACAATCACCATTGAAATACTGATTTAGACCTAAATCAAATGTTTCATACTTTACATAATTACCGTTTATTAAAATCTTATATTCACAATAATCTCTGAAATCATATGGTATGGATGTATTGCCATATATTTCCATAACGTCATTTTTAATATCTAAAAAATGAAGATGTGTTGCCAAATATGACATATTAGCAATATTAGTATTTCCGTAGGTAATCATACAATCATTACCTATATCAGTAAAAACTACCCTATTATTATATTTTTTCGAAAAAATATGAACAATAAGCGGCAAATTTGCCATACCTATACTCTCAATTATTTCTGTGTCATTTTTTTTTGATAAATATGAAATATCAATATTATTCAAATCTGTCACTAATAACATCCCTCTATATCATATGTTTAGATATATCTTATTCTTATAGTTTATTGTTTCTATTGTGACCTGTACTTTATTACTAATATCATTTCTCTTTATATACCATCACAAAACCACCAACATCAAACCTTTCAACTTATGTAATTACGTATATGATTGTTTTTTTAATTTATATGTCGCAATCGGCTTTGTCCATTATACCAATACTATAGTATTTTTTCAATATTATTTTCACACACAAATAAGAGCATAGCTTATCGCCATACTCTCTCACAAAATTCTTTACTACTTTGTACTCTTCTTAGCGTACTGTCACTAAATAAGTCGAGCTATTTATAGTAATCTATCTTCATAATCTGACTTTTCTGGTAGAATTCGTATAATTATTATTCTATCATCTTGTATTCTATAGAAAATCAAATAAGCTTTGTATTTAACATAATAAAAACCCGTAAATAAACCTTTATATATGAATCTTGATCCAGTCTTAGGGTGCTTTTTCTGCTCAGATATTTTTCTTTTTATACCGTTAATATAATTCTCTGCTACAGACAAATCACAAGACAAATTATATACAACATCATATATTTTATATATATCCTGTTCAGCCATCCGAGAATATATAACATTATGCATACATTCTACCTCTTATATATTCATCTATACGTCTTTCCATTTCCTTTTCACTTATCCAACCCTCTTCCGAACTAATTCCTTCATCAAGCTTTTCAAGTATGTTAATAGCTAATTCTTCTTCAAACGAGTCATCTGTTTTTTTGTTAGTTTCAGTATCTAAAAGCTTCACAGCATATGATAGCACTCTATTTTCCATTTTAATACGCCGATATTCCTCCTCACTTATTACCACCACATTCTCATTCCTTGGTCTTGATACAACAACCGGCTCACCTTGGTAAGCGATATTGAAATATTTCTTCTGTTCTTTACGAATCTCAACTGGCTTAGTAACTACCATAAGAGCACCTCCTAATAAACATGTATCTAAATATGTATTTATTTATGTACATATTATATCATATGACTATCTCAATGTAAAACATGAAATTATCAAAAAAGAGCGTAACCCATTGCTACACTCTTATCCATTCGAATAATTCTTATATGCATCACACACTACTTTCGGTTCATCAATCATCTTAAGGATCCCCTTTTCAATCCAGACGCACTTTGTACAATTTTCAATTATCGTTTTCATACTATGACTTACCATAAGAACAGTGCTTCCACCATGAATCATTTCCTTTATTCGTTTTAACGACTTCTTTTTGAATGACTCATCACCTACCGACAACACCTCATCTAATATAAGTATCTCAGCAGCATCACCTGCTGTTGCAATTGCAAATCCCAGTCTACTTACCATTCCAGATGAAAAAGTCTTAACCTTCTGATCCATATAATCTTCTAACTCTGCAAATGCAACTATTTCTTCATAATGGCTCTCTAAGAATTCTTTAGAATATCCTATTATTGCACCATTTAGATATACATTTTCCCTTGCAGTAAGTTCCATATCAAACCCAGTTCCTAGTGTTAGAATCTGTATCTTTCTTCTATTAACATCTACATTGCCCAATGTTGGCTTAAGCGCTCCCGATACAATCTTAAGAAGTGTTGACTTACCTGAACCATTCGAACCAATTATCCCAACAACTTCTCCTCTGTATACATTGAAGCTCACATCGCGAAGTGCGTATAGCTTACTATATTCAACCTGATGTTTCACCCATTGTATTATGTATTCCTTTAGTCCCGAAGCGTCAGAACCGGACATATTGTATACCATTGTCACATGTTTTACGCGAATAACTATTTTACCAAGATTTTCACGTCCTTCTCTCTCTATATCTTTGAGTCGCTTATTATCTACGACTTTAGGAACAGGGGTAAGCGAATCTATATTCGTCACAATATTATTACGATTACTATTATTCTTATTAGACTTTATAGCATCATTCTCATTCCCTACTAAGCTATCCTTATTCTTAAAATAATAGACAAGTATAAAAACAATAATAACAACAATAGCTATGCAAAGAATCATTAATAATGCTGCAACAGGCTTTGCTGCAAGAGCTGTCATAAAATCAGCTATTACATACCATACATTTGATAAAATCCCTTTATCCGACTCATCATTTTCTTCATAATAGTCATCCACTTCATCATCCAAACTACTCGTATTTTGATTAGTAGACGTATCTTCTAACGTTCTCTCTACATCATATCCCACAGTATCATTTCCACTAATATGAATAGGAGCTTTACTCTGCGTAGTTACAATTGCATTAGAATTATTACCTGAATTCTTAATTGTATAGTCTCTTACCTTGATGAATGCATCTCCACCACTTACAGCTCTAAACTGAAGCCAATATCTTGTGCTACCAGCACTTATGCTATTACCTCTTATTGTAATAACTCCCTTATCTGCATCAACTGATGAAGCGCCGGACTCATATACAAGCCTCTTATTATCGTATGCAAGATTAACTACAAATTCTCCAGTGGATTCATTAGAATTAAGATATACACCGATGGGAAATGTACCACCACTATTTGCAGTATAGCTATCTGAACCAAATGCTATATCCGCATTAGCAGCATAGACTGTATTACAAGATAATAAAATGGTCATAAAACTGCATATTGTAACAAGGCAAAAAAGTCTTCCATATGAAATTATATTAATTCTATTATTATGAAACATAAACTTTATTACAACCTCTGCATTATGTTATTTTCTTTTCTCTTATATACGATTATTCCAATTATTAGCATTGCAAAAGACCATATTATCATCTTAATCCAGACAGAACTATCAGATAATACCCCATTGAGGAGGCAATCTCTTGAACAATGAATAAAGAGATAAACTGGATTATTACCTACAACTCTCTGCATAAGTCCCGATAATCTTTCAACCGGATAAAAGATAGCAGAAAGCCACATTAACATCCTCAAAAAAACAGAATATAAGTGTTTTATATCCCCAAAAAACACATACACAGTCGCAATTATGTAACTTACTCCAGTACTAAAAATAAGGCAAAGTATCACAGCAACCGGAAATAACAATGTATATATTGTTGGCTGTATTCTAAAAAACAACATTACAGCCGCCATTGCAATACATGTATAAAGGAAGTTAACAAAAGCAGTATATATCCTTGATAAAATAAAGGTTTGCTTAGGTAATTTAGATTTAATAAGAAGCGTCTTATTATCAACTAATGCTGTCATTGGGCCTCTTGTTGCTTCGCTAAACAATTCCCATAGAGTATGTCCTATAATATAATAAACGGGGAAATTCTCTATACTTCTCCTAAACATAGTCGAAAAAATAAGCGACAATACTATCATAAACAGCAGCGGACTTAGCACCGACCAAAGTATACCCAGTACAGATCTTGCATACTTCCTTTTTATCTCTCTCTTTGTCAGTTCTCTTATAACAAAAAAATACTGCTTAAAATCCCTTTGTTTTCTTACAGTCTTTTTTATAAAGTTCTTACGTTTTCTCCTTCTATAATCGCCAACATTATTTAAGCCTGAATTGAAACGATTACTTTTACCATATTTTGTTATACTATCATCATTAGGCGAACTCATCTCTTAATTGCCTTTCTTATATACATGAGTTTTTTATACAATCTTTCCTGCTTCAAATAATAATCTACTTTATATCCACATCTCACAATAGAACCTTCTGGCCATCCACTTGTATTTTCTATATATTTAGGATTGAACATCTTATTAAATATTCTGTATAACACAGTATTTTTTTTAACATCATTTATTGACCAGGGACGTACTATAGACTGATACTCATATTCAATAACATCATCACAGAACTGCAAATTTTCAAGTACATTTACATCTTCTAACGATGGATATGACATAGTTTCTACAATTAATTCCTCATTCAAATCAAAGCACTTGCCATAATTCTTTTCACAATATACATAATCCTTCATTACTTCATATGCCGCATTCATATATAGCTTGTTAGGATTCTCTCTTCCATCAATTGATATGTATCTATTGTCTTCTTTCTTATATCCCAGGCACATTCCTTCAGGGGAAGAATAAATTGCCTCAAATAAACAATTAGAGAAATGTACTTTCCTTTGATTATCTGCATAATTATCATGCATTAATCCACGTGTTGATTTGGGACCAAAGTAGTAGCTATGATAGCTATTTTCTTCAACACCTCTAGGGGTTTCATATAGCCCGAAGTAATACCCTTGCAGATTACTAATTTCCAATAATTGTCTTATACTTTCCTGAATGCTTCCTACCCATCCACTGTCAACTATTGCGATTTCTTCATTATTATCTACACCTTCTTGTCTTAGATATCCTATGGTATTTTCATATGCTATTTTCGAATTATTGTTAAGATACTCCCAGAATATAGTATTTCCAGAAAGTATTCGTTTGACTTTTTTTATCTCACTACGACTTAGCACCCTATCAATGTCTTCTAGCTTTATAATGGATATTGTTTCTACAACAGCTTCCTGCTGCTCCTTACTAAGTCCCGCTCTAATAAGTATTTTTCTAAAGGTAACATCTATTCCATTAATACATATATAATCTAAGCTCTTTTCTCCCAGAAGATAGTATTGGGCACTTCTTAGTGAATACCTAGATACCTTCAAGTAACTAATACTAATATCTTCTATCTTTCTATAACTAAGAATTCTTTCTGCAACAAGATACATAAGATATCCATCTCGTGATAGAAAGTATAATTTTTTAATTTTTCTTTTTCTTGCATCTTCTATAACCCAAGATACGTAATCATATAATATAGGTGCGTAGTAACTTCTGAATAGAATTTTATATTTTTCCATCACGATGTTTTTTCCATTTGATAACACTTCTTGGAACCAACCCTCCCACTATGGGTCTAATAATTGCTAGACACGCTTTAAAAGACATCATATTCATTTCTTTATAATTTCTATATCTAAGCCTGCACTCATCCACTCTTGTGGACCAGGTTCTTCTAGCATATGTCTCTTTTGTCTCTCTATAACTAATTAGATTCTCTTGAATATTAGCACCATGTAAGCCTCTATAATGAAGCCTCATGAATATTTCATAATCCTCACACCTAAGAGTATCTTTTGATTCACTGTAGCCCCCTTCATTAACAAATACAGATTTCCTGTACATAACAGAAGGATGAATATATGGGGAGTATTTGTAAAAATCATTTAATGAAGGGGTTGGTTTCATCTTTCTTGCTCCCCATATACCATTCTCATCAAATAGAAAAGCATTAGTACCACACCAATCAATATCTGGATGGCACTTCAGAAAGTTCAGCTGTTTCTCTAATCTCTTAGGATGACTATAATCGTCACAGTCCATTCTCGCTATATAATTTCCTCTAGCCACCTCAATGCATACATTAAGGGAGAAAGCGAGCCCACTATTATTATCACTTCCTATTAGAACGATTCTGTCGTCTGATTTACTAATCTTATGAAGTATATCTACTGTTTCTTTACACGAGCCGTCATTATATATAATGAATTCAAAATCTTCATACGTCTGTTCAAGAATTGAGTCTACTGCATAATTGATTATATTCTCATTAGTCTCATTGTAGACTCCCATAATTACCGATATTTCGGGCATAGTTATATACTCCCCTAAGTGCGATTTATAATAAAGAATCTATCTTTGCATAGATTTTTCTAAACCTATTATTAACAGAAGTCTTAGAAAACCTCTTAACACTTTGTCTTCCATTAGCAGATAATTTATTCAAGAATTTAGGATTCTCATACAAGCACATAATCGCATTTTTAAATGAATCAATGCTGTTATTCCTGCATACCAATCCATTAGCCATATGTCTTACATATTCTCTTGTCCCACGATTATCTAGGGCAACAACAGGAACATTACACATTAATGCCTCAACGCCAGCTATTCCTAGTCCTTCTCGAATTGACGGAAAAACAAATACATCTGCTGACTGAAGAACTCTCTCCATATCTGTTCTATAACCAAGAAGTTTTACTCTATCTTCTAATCCCAGACTTTTAATTAATTCTTCTAGTCTTTTTGCATTTTCGCCAACTCCACATAAGCTATAGTAAATCTTCTTATATGGACAATTTGCCAATGCTTCTATAACTATTCTCTGATTCTTATTATCATTAAGTTCTGCAGCAGTAACTATATGAAATGCATCACTGGGAACGTTTAACTCTCCTCTAACTTCTTCTCTTATCTCAGGCATAGGTTTGAATCTCTTAGAATCAACCCCCATACCATTTACTTTAGCTACAAATCCACCTTTTTTAATATCAAACCTAAGTGCTCTTCTATAATCCTCATTATTAATAGTAAGAAGAACATTAGTAAAACGTGCCAGGAATCCTTCTATTGGATAAAACAATAACCAGTTAATAAATGGCGCGCCCTCATAAAAATGAAATCCATGGGCTATATATATAACTAAAGGTTTAATTCTTGAGCCAACCACTGCAACTCTTCCACATACTCCACCAAGGGGATTATTACAATGAATTACGTCTATTTCTTTATTATTAACAATCTCTTTAATCTGTCCAATGGCTTTCAAATTAGATAATATTCTATAAGGCTTCTTCTTAATATCAACCCTATGAATAATCACGCCTTCTTTTATCAAGTCTTTTTCATCAAATTCATAGAAATTATTATCAAAATCAGATGCATAATGCACCTCATATCCCATACTTTGAAGGATTCTAACTTGATTCATTTCAAACTGTGATAAGAATCCGCCAATTGTAGTTATAAACAGTATCTTTTTCATAAAAACAAACCATTCAGACCATGTTCCCATAAAGGTAGCATTTCCATATTTATAGGTATAAATCATCAATTGTCCATTATAGCAATACTTTAGTATTTATTCAAGCATTTTTTTGATACTAAAATAAATAAATTAAAGAACATATTTCAAATGTCGTTAACCTTAAAAAAACATACATTCTTTGTATAATACAGATAAAAAGAGAAAGGAATTATGAAAAAGATTATGATTGGGACACAAATAAAAAAATTACGTACTGCCAGAAGACTCTCACAGGTTGAACTTGGTAAAGAATTAGGTGTATCAAAACAATCTGTAAGCAATTGGGAAAATGATAATATTCTTCCAAGTGTTGAAATAATAATCAAATTATCAAAATTCTTTTCTTGTTCAGCAGATTATTTATTAGAGTTATCTGATGAAAACAAAAGTTGTATTGATACATCTAAATTAACTGATGTTCAAGCAGCGCACATCCAACAACTAGTTAAGGACTTTGAGGAGGTTCAATCCCATCAGCAGCATCCTTAATGAATATTACTTTTATGGTTAAAAGCATAAGCTGTATATCTAATAGTATTGAACACTTCTGTATATACATTAGATCAAATTTTAATTTGTCCAAATCAGTTGTGTTGTACTTCCCATATACTTGAGCATAGCCAGTTATTCCTGCTTTGACTTTCATCCGGTAATCAAACTCCGGTATATCTTCCAGATACTTTTGTATTATTTCCGGTCGTTCTGGTCTTGGTCCTACAATACTCATATCACCTTTCAATACATTGAAGAATTGAGGAAGTTCATCTATTCTAGTTTTTCGTAGAAATCTTCCAACAGGAGTTATTCTATAATCATCCATTGTCGCAAGTTGCGCTCTCCCTTCCTTTTCAGCATCCTCTCGCATAGTTCTAAATTTTATAATTTCAAATATTTTCCCATTAACAGTACATCTATCTTGTTTATATATAACACTTCCATGATCATACGTTTTTATTAATATAGCAACAACCAACATTATTGGAGACGTAATAATTATTCCAATTATTGATACTATAACATCCCCTAATCTCTTAATAATTCGTTGTCCAATGTCGAGGCCTATATTACGGCAAAAACATATAGGGGTGTCAAATACTCTAAGTTCTTCAGAACCTCTTACAAATATGTCCCCTAGTTTTGGAGTATAATACACCCGTTTATCAGCATAAAAACACATTTTAAGAATCAGGTTACGCATCTCTGATGGAATATCATTAATTAAAATAGCATCCACTTTATTCATTTCCTCTTTTATATTGTCAAGCCCCTCACTATAATGCATTTCTGATACAATACTATATCTATCATCACGAGAACACATTTTGGCGCCAAGATTATTATCATAATCTCCATAAACCATTAGTATTCTATGAGGTGGAAATTTAATTCTATATATGAAACCTGTAAGCCAGGTAAATAAGAATGCAAATACAATCTGAAGCCCTAGAACTTTTAAAAGGTTTATTACAATGGTCTCAACAAATCTATTAGAACCAATTATTAGAATAAGTATTAACAATTCAATGCTATTAGCAAGTATTAAACCTAAAGTCTGAGACAGAATAGATGTTGATATTCTATTAACACCTATCATGTATCCATCGAAGGCTTTAATACATATGGCAACAACAACTCCATATAAGGCATACATTATCCATTTTTCTTCCCAGATGCCTGCTTGAAATCGTAACTCATCTAAACTAAAGGTCCATACTAATGCAAAAAATAAAATAATAACAACAGTAAGAATAATTTTACAGACAAATCTATATATTAGTTTTAAATAATTTCTATCCATTTCCAACATATACACACCTATAATACTTGAGTATTGTTTCGCAATACTCAAGTATTATAGCATTTGACATGTATTATTGCAAAAACACACATTGTTCATAGAAAAAAACTTGTTAAAAATCATAATCCATACTATAATACAGATGTTATATGACTGACGGAAGTGGAGTTAACCACAGGGAGTATAACAGATATGAAGCCGACCGTCTGGGCAGAGATGTTGCCCAGGCGTTTTTTATTTATATAGACATATATAACTTAGGCAATCATCTATATTGAGAAATTTTTAATCACACCAGTAAACAATAAGGAGGATTGTAATGGCAAAAAATACAAATGATCCATGGAGAGGATTTGTTGGAGATGAATGGACTAGAAAAGTAAGCGTAAGGGACTTCATAAGAAAAAACTATACAGTATATGAAGGTGATGAATCTTTCCTTGAAGGACCTACACAGGATACCCTTGACTTATGGGATCAGGTAATGGACTTATCTAAGAAGGAAAGGGAAAATGGCGGTGTACTTGATATGGATACCAAGATTATATCTACTATCACTTCTCACGGTCCGGGATATTTGGATAAAGACAAGGAGAAAATTGTTGGTTTCCAGACTGATAAACCATTTAAAAGAAGTTTACAACCTTATGGTGGAATCAGAATGGCAACTAAAGCATTAAGTGATAATGGCTATGAAATTGACCCTGATGTTGCAGAAACATTTACAATTCATAGGAAAACACATAATGCCGGTGTATTCGATGTATATACTCCTGAAATGAGAGCATGCCGTTCTAATCATATAATTACAGGACTTCCTGATGCATACGGAAGAGGTCGTATTATTGGTGACTACAGAAGAGTTGCCTTATATGGAACTGACAAGCTGATTGAATTCAAGAAGGCAGAAAAATCCGGCACACGAACAATTATGTACGAGGACGTAATTAGAGAGCGTGAAGAATTATCAGAGCAGATTAGAGCACTTGAGCTTCTTGCAGAACTTGGAAGAATCTATGGAAAAGATATAACAAAGCCCGCCACTAACTTAATTGAAGCAACACAGGCTCTCTACTTTGCATATCTTGCTGCTGTTAAAGAGCAAAACGGCGCTGCCATGAGTCTTGGTAGAACTTCTACTTTCCTCGACATATATGCACAGCGTGATCTTGATGAAGGAACATTAACTGAGAAAGAAGTTCAGGAAATCATTGACCAGTTCATTATGAAACTTCGTCTTGTAAAATTCGCTCGTACACCGGAGTATAATAGTATATTTGCCGGTGACCCAACATGGGTTACAGAATCAATTGCCGGTATGGGCGTTGATGGTCGTCCTCTCGTTACGAAAATGAGCTTTAGATACTTACAGACACTTAATAACATCGGAACTGCACCAGAGCCTAATCTTACAGTTCTCTGGTCAAGGAAAATGCCTGATAACTTCAAGAGATTCTGCGCCAAGATGTCTATTAAGCACTCTGCTATTCAATACGAGAATGACCATATGATGAGACTTAAGCATGGCGACGATTATGCCATTGCATGCTGTGTATCTTCAATGCGTGTAGGTAAGGAAATGCAATTCTTTGGAGCCAGAGCCAATCTTGCAAAGTGCCTGCTTTATGCTATTAATGGCGGTATTGACGAGATATCCAAGAAACAGGTTGGCCCAAAATTCAGACCTATTACTTCAGAATATCTTGATTACGACGAAGTAATGGAACGCTATGCTGATATGATGAAATGGTTATCAGGAGTATATATTAATGCGTTAAATGTAATTCATTATATGCACGATAAATACTCATACGAGCGTCTCCAAATGGCATTACATGATAAATATGTAAAGAGATGGTTTGCAACAGGTATTGCCGGAATGAGTGTTGTTGCTGACTCCCTTTCTGCTATAAAATACGCCAAAGTTAAGCCTATCAGAGATGAGAATGGTGTTGCCGTCGACTTCGAAATCGAAGGTGATTTCCCAAAATTCGGAAATGATGATGACAGAGTCGATGATATTGCAAAAGAAGTTCTACATATGTTCATAACAGACATTCGTGGGCAACATACTTATAGAGATGGTGTACAGACTACTTCTATCCTTACAATTACATCTAATGTTATGTATGGGAAGAATACTGGTGCTACTCCTGACGGACGTAAAGCAGGAGAGCCATTTGCACCAGGTGCCAATCCAATGCATGGTCGTGATATTAATGGTGCTATTGCAAGTCTTGCTTCTGTTGCAAAGCTTCCATACGAAGACAGCCAGGATGGTATCTCTAATACATTTTCAATTGTTCCTGATGCACTTGGTAAAGATGATGAGGATAGAGTAAACAATCTGGTTGGCATGCTTGACGGATATGTATCAAAGGGTGGACACCACTTAAATGTAAATGTATTCAACAGAGAGACTCTTCTAGATGCACAGAAGCATCCAGAGAAATATCCACAACTAACAATCAGAGTATCAGGCTATGCTGTTAACTTTATTAAGCTTACGAAGGAACAACAAGACGAAGTTATCTCTCGTACTTTCCACGAGAGAATGTAGATTGTAAATCAACTATAGATTGACACTCGAAAGGAATTAATATGAGTACACTAGGTTATATCCACTCTCTCGAATCATTCGGGACAGTGGATGGCCCTGGTATAAGATATGTAGTATTCTTGCAGGGCTGTATAATGAGATGTAAATACTGTCACAATCCAGACACCTGGTACATACCATGGCATAATTTAGATAACTCTTATATTTTAGATTCCCAGAATCAAGATGCTACTCCCACAGGAGTATGCGATTGGAGTAATCTTACTTTAACAGCAGAAGATGTTCTAGATAAAGTCCTTCGCAACAAAGAATTCTATTCATCTGGTGGAATAACTGTAACAGGCGGCGAAGCAATGCTTCAGGCAGAATTTGTTACAGAACTTTTTACACTTGCACACAATAACGGTATTCATACTTGCCTTGATACATCAGGAATATGCTTTAATCCTGAAAAAAAAGACTCAATGGATAAGACAGATAAACTTCTTAATGTTACAGACCTTATAATGCTTGATATCAAACATATTGATGCAAAGAAACATAAGAGTCTTACATTACACGACAATAGCAATATACTTGCATTCCTTGAATATCTTGAAAAGAATAACAAATCAGTATGGATTCGTCATGTCTTGGTTCCAGGAATAACAGATGATAGAGAATCTCTAGAATTATTAGGCACACATCTATCTAAATATAAATGTATAGAAAAAGTTGAAGTTCTTCCTTATCATACCTTAGGAGTACATAAGTATGAAAGTCTTGGAATTCCTTATCCACTAGAAGGCGTAAGACAGGCAACTTCAGCAGATGCTGCAGAGGCTTATAAGATTATTGAAGATGCCATGAATAAGTAGTATTCATTAATATCAAAAAGTTTATTTCTTTGTTTGATTATAGAATCATTATTTGTTATACTTTGTATTGCACGATTATTCGTTTGCTCCAATAGCTCAGTTGGTAGAGCACTTCACTCGTAATGAAGGGGTCATCGGTTCAAGTCCGACTTGGAGCTTAGATACTTTAATGTATCTTATTCCACTTCTACCATGTCATAAATATGGAGGTATTTATGACATATCAAAAATTTGAAAAAGAAATCGTTGATTCAATCAACAAAAATCTACTAGAAGGACACCAGACTTTAATAAAGCCGGTAGACAAAAATAATGGTGTTGTTCTTCATGGGCTTATTATTAATAATGGGCTCTGTAACATTTCCCCTACTATTTATCTCGATTATTATTATGATGAATATAAGAAGGGATTTGATATCGAATATCTTGCAAAGCAAATCATTACTCAATATCAAAGATTTGCATTAGAAGAAGACTTCGATATAACTGTATTTACAGATTATGAGAAATGTAAGCCTAATATTTCTTATAAGCTAATTAACTATGGGAAGAACAAAGAACTACTCAGAGATGTACCACATATCGTATATCTTGACCTTGCAATTGTATTCTACTGCCTGCTATCTTCAAGCAGATCAGAGACAAGTTCTATTCTTATAAGGAACTCCCACATGAATCACTGGGGCGTAACATGTGATGATTTGTTCAATGTGGCATCTAATAACACACCACGGCTTCTAGAATCTGAAATAAAGAATCTAACAGATATTGTAAAGGAAATTATGATGGATAATCCTACTATTAATCTTGATTTGGATTCTATGCCGGAAGAAAGCGCAATGTACGTACTTACTAACAAGATTAAGCTGTATGGAGCCTGTTGTATTCTTTATAAGAATTTACTCGAAGGATTTGCCAAAAATCTTGGAAGCGACTTATATATTATTCCAAGTAGCGTACATGAAGTACTGCTACTTCCTAATAATATGGAATACGACAAAGAATACTTGTCAGAGCTGGTCAAAGAAGTAAATTCTTCCGATCTTTCAACAGAGGATATTCTATCTGACCACGTGTATTATTATTCAAGAAAAGACGATGCAATAACATACTAAGAAGCAAAAATACCCCTTGCCACGGGCAAGGGGTATTTTACTTATATTCTAGTCTATTCTTTATTTCTTTGTTTCTTACTGGCAATCTTATTCGCATACATCCTATCGTCTGCATGCTTAATTACGGCACCAATATCTATACCCTTTCCTGCTGCATATCCAACTGCTGAAGAAAGAGGTATATCCGATGTCTTATTATTCTCGGCTATTGTCTTATTCCACTCGTTGACGATTTCATTCATCTTCAGCTCATTCTCGTCTTCACAAATCATTATGAATTCATCACCACCAACACGATATGCTTTACATTTGTCATTAGTAAATCCTCGAATAGAATCGGCAATTGCCGCAATAAGCTTATCACCCATTACATGGCCTAATGTATCATTGGTCTCCTTAAGCCCATTAACATCCCAGAAAATGACACCAACCTTCTCTACTTTAGGATAATAATCCTTTATCATTGACAGATACTTATTCTTATTGTAGAGCTGAGTCATATCATCAATCTCACTCATTCTCTGTAGATATAAGCCCTTAAGCTCCCTTTTAGCCATTCCGTTTGACACATGAAGTAAGACTGGAATAAGAGCAAGAAGTATAATACACCTTGGAAATGCATAGAACAAAGGAAGTGTAACCCATGGATTATCATTTACAGGACCAAAATGAGCTATCCCCGCTTCATCAACATATTCTTCAATTGTACCAGTAGTTAGAAGCACCATATTAGCATCACAAAGCCCCAGGTAGTATCCTCCCATTACAGAAGCGAAAATACCTATAACACTTAATGCATATGTATAGAATAGAAGCTTCTTATCTGAATATTGAATAGCATATATAAGAGGAAGCACACTTGCAATAATCATATGGTATGTTAATGCTATACTTAGCACAGTTGTCATAAGGACAGCAAATGTAAGTATTACGTATTTTAACCATGGTTTGTCATATCCTACCAGATTGCATACAGCAACCAGTATAAGCATCACAACAGAAAGCAGGAAGAATCCATAATTCATAAGACTCTTCTGTACTATAAAAATCCCAAGTAAATTGAGAATCCACATTAGTCCCATGATAAAATACGTGATAATAAGACAAATAACAGTAAACCTGTTAGCCTTCGCTTCAAGGGAGGCATAATCAATATCATAATCAACCTCCGTTTTGTCTAAGTCAAGTTTTTTCTTAAAGAATCCCATAACTACTCACCCTTGTATCTTTTTGCATAATCTATCATTTCTCTTGCATTAATAAGAACAGCTTCTGTAACTTCACTTCCCGATAACATTCTGGCAAGTTCATCTACTCTCTCCTCTTCATTCATTCCCTGAATTGAAGAAATTGTCTTAGTTCCAACTACAGCTTTCTGAATCAAGAAATGCTTATCGGCCATGGCAGCAACTTGTGGTAAATGTGTAATACATATTACCTGCTTACCCTTAGCCACTACACTCAGCTTCTCAGAAAGAGCCTGGGCTGTTCTTCCGCTTATACCAGCATCTATCTCATCAAATATCATTGTATCAATAGAATCATTAGTTACAAGTACTGTTTTAAGTGCAAGCATAATTCTAGACATTTCACCGCCGGATGCTATGTTCCTAAGAGGCTTCATAGGCTCTCCTGGATTAGTACTTATTATAAATTCAGCCTCATCTATACCATTAGAAGTGGGATTATCCAATTTAGTAAAATACATATCAAATTCCACATCTAAGAAATTAAGATCTGATAAAGCTTCTCTTACCTTGGGAAGTAAATCATATGAGTATTTCTTCCTTACATCAGATAATTCTGCGCATATATCATCCACAATATTCTTTGCACTTATTAATTCATCATTTAATTTATCCAAATACCTGTCGTAATCCTCAAGTTGCTCAAGTCTCTTCTCCTTTTCTTCAAGAGAATTAAGAACATCTTGAAGAGTAGGTCCATACTTTTGCTTTAAGAGATTAATGGTATCAAGACGATTCTCTATGTCAACAAAGGATGCTTCATCAAAATCAAGCTCTGACATATATGATGAAATCTCTCTATTAAAATCACTTACTATGCTATCAACATCATCTAGCATATTAGCAAGTTCAGATGCTTTGCTATCATATTCCTCGATACTCCTTAGACTTCTAATAGCCCTAGCAACTTTGTCAGATATCCCATCATCCATTCCAGTATTATTATACGCTTCATTGCAACCAGATACAATCTTACTTGCGTTATTCATTTTCTTATATTCTTCTTCAAGGCTTTCATCTTCTCCGATGCTAATAGACGCTTTTTTTATCTCATCAATCTCATGGCGAAGAAATTCTATGTCTCTGTCGCGATTAACATTACTTTCCATTGCCTTATCATATTCTGTCTGAATCTTCTTATATTCATGATAAGCATGGGATAATTCCTCCTTTATTGGTCCTATTTCGGCTTTGCCATATTCATCAAGCATCTCTAGGTGTTTACTCTTATGCACCAGGGACTGATGCTCGCTTTGACCATAGATATCAATAAAGTGTGAGCCCACACTTTTTAACTTGTCTGCCGGAACCATCTCGCCATTAATCTTAGCTACAGAGCGACTTTCTGTAATCTTACGGGAAAGTATAACTTCATCATCAAAGGATATATCCATATTCTCTAGCGCTTCTCTTTGCTCGTCTTTCGTTATGGTAAATGTTACTTCTACTATTCCATCTCTAGTCTCATCTCGAAGCATTTCCTTAGGAACCTTCTCTCCAAGTGCAAGATTAAGGGCTCCAAGAATTATGGATTTACCTGCTCCTGTCTCTCCCGATAAGATATTAAGCCCGTTTGTAAACTCAATCTCCTCTTCTTCAATAAGTGCTAAATTTTTTACATGTAAGTATACTAACATACCCCTCTCCTTTCTAACGAAAATGCTATTAACCCGTCAAATAGCACCCACATCAGAATTCTTGGCATATATTAAATCTATTTCTCCATTATGAACCTTAATCGGCTCATAACATTTGCAACATCTTCAACGCTTCTTATAGCGCACATAATAGTATCATCTCCGGCAATAGAGCCTACTATCTCACCAAACTTAATATGATCTAGTGCTGCTGCAACAGCCATTGCCATACCTGATACTGTCTTAATAACAAGGATATTCTGGGCATTATCCATAGAAATAAAGCCGTCTTTTAATATCCTAATATACTTCTCATCAAGATCCTCATTTGTCTCGCTATAGGCGACATAACGAAGACGGCCAAATGCATCAGCCACCTTGGTTAATTTCATCTTACGAATATCTCTAGAGACAGTTGCCTGTGTCACATCAAATCCCTCTTTCTTTAGTTCACTCGTAAGTTCTTCCTGAGTCTCTATTGATTTATTAATTATTATATCTAATATCTTCTCTTGTCTACCATTCATAACTATGCTTGCATCTTATTTCTAATTCTATCAAGGAAATTCTCTTTGCTTAGCATTACCATCTTAGCAACCTCATCCGCCTTAGATACAATAAGCTTCTCATCCTCTCTAAGATATCTTCTATGTCTTCCATCAAAGGAAACAAGCGCCTTCTCATCACTATCTCTATTTCTAGGTATTAGTTTAACAGATACCATATCCTCACTGTCAAGTACAATACTCCGTGCATTTAACGTATGTGGATTAATAGGTGTAAGCAGAATAAGCGATGTCTCAGGATTAACAATAGGTCCATGAGCTGACAAATTATAAGCCGTTGAGCCTGTTGGTGTGGAAATAACAATTCCATCACAATCATATGCAAATAGATATTCCTCATTGACATATACTGACAATCTAACAACATGCTGGTCTTCTGTGGATCTGATAATAATATCATTGAGGGCAGGGCTTCTCATGGAATAATCCTCAGCCGGCTTAATATAACCATTAAGCATCATTCTCTCTTCTATCTCATAGTCGTCTCTAAAGAGTCGATCAAGAGCTGAGAATACACTATCTTTATCAAGGTCACACAGATATCCCATATGACCGTAATTAATTCCAAGAAGAGGTATATCAGAGCCGAAGCTGTTCTGTGCCGCTCTAATTACTGTACCATCTCCACCAATTGCGAGAATACACTCTGTATCATAAGGCACTTCGTAATCCGGTCCAAGGACGGAATAATTACATTTGCCTCCCTTATCAATTATTGAATTTCTAATCTGTTCTGCAAGCATAATCTTATCTCTATGATTATCTCTTACAACAATATAATAATTCTTCATAGTGATTTACATTTCTTTCAATACAGGTTGTTACAGGCTACTTATCAAGGCTTTGGTGTGCCATAGATACTATTGAATCTGCATCTATATCTATTCTCCAATCTCTACTCTCGTTACTTTTCTTAATATACATAAGATATTCTATGTTGCCTTCCGGTCCTTTAATTGGCGAATAATCAACATCTATAATATTAAAGCCTGATTCATTTGTAAAATCTAATACATTTTCTATTACTTCAAGATGGACTTTAGGATCTCTTACAACACCTTTCTTTCCCACTTTATCCTTACCTGCTTCAAATTGAGGTTTGATAAGACATACCATTTCCCCTTCATCTCTAAGCAGGCTATACGCCGCAGGGAGTACTTTAGATAATGAGATAAATGACACATCACAACTTGCAAAATCAAGCACATCATCAATATCTTCCGGCTTTACATATCTGATATTAGTTTTCTCCATACATACGACGCGATTATCATTCCTAAGCTTCCAGTCAAATTGTCCATATCCCACATCTACTGAATAAACCTTAGATGCACCATTTTGAAGCATGCAATCTGTAAATCCTCCTGTAGATGCACCAATATCCATGCAGATAAGGCCTTCAAGTTCTATATTAAATGCCTTAATTGCCTTCTCTAATTTGAGGCCTCCCCGGCTTACATAGGGAAGGGTTTTACCATGTATCTCAATTATTACATTCTCGTCGAATTTGGTCCCAGGCTTATCTTCTCTCTGGTTATCTACGAAGACATTTCCAGCCATAATCATGGCTTTAGCCTTCTCTCTTGACGGTGCAAGAGAACGATTAACAAGAAGAATATCTAATCTTTCTTTCATTGCATAACTTCCTTAATCTTATTATAAATTGATTCAGGATCCATACCCAGGGACTTCTGAAGCTTATCAACACTTCCATGCTCAACGAACTCGTCTGGAAGGGAAATGTTAATAATTTCACCTTTAAAGCCATTCTTATACAGGATATTATTAACTCTTTCTCCCATACCGCCGGTATATATATTATCTTCTAAGGTCACTATAACTCTGTATTTCTTTGCAGCTTTTTTTAGATATTCTTCATCAAGAGGTTTTGCAAATCTGGCATTTACAATAGTTGGCTGACTCATATTATCTTTCATAAGCTTGCCCACCTCTATAGCATTCTTGAACATACTTCCAATTGCAAAAAGAAGTACTTTCCTTCCCTGGAAAATTTCTTCACATTTACCAAGTTCTATAGGCGCTCTATACTCTTTATACTTCGAATAAGCCTCTCCCCTTGGATATCTTATGGCAATAGGTCCGTCGTATTTGAAGGCGAATTTCACCATATCAGAAAGCTCCCACTTATTCTTCGGTGCCATAACAACCATATTAGGCATCTGTGACAAATAAGATAAATCAAATGCTCCATGATGAGTCATACCATCTGCGCCAACTAGACCTGCTCTATCTACTGCTAATACCACATGAAGATTCTGCATACATACATCATGCATAATCTGGTCATATGCCCTCTGTAAGAATGAAGAATATACTGCGAATATGGGCTTAAATCCCTGAGTTGCCAGCCCTGCTGCAAATGTTACTGCATGTTGCTCTGCAATTCCAACGTCAAAGAATCTGTCTTTAAACATATTACTGAATCTCTTAAGACCAGTTCCATCTGCCATTGCTGCTGTAATAGCAACTATATCCCGGTCTCTGTCACCCATTTTACGCATTACAGTTGAGAATACATCTGTATAGCTTGATTTACTAGAGTTAAGAGGTAAACCTTTCTCAACATCAAATGGTCCCGCACCATGAAATCTGGATGGATGACGCTCTGCTGGAACAAAGCCCTTACCCTTCTTAGTTCTGACATGAACTATAACAGGTCCTTGATAACGGGATGCTTCCTGTAATATCTTAACCATATTATTAATATCATGGCCATCAACCGGTCCAAGATACATTATTCCCATTTCCTCATATAGCATTCCTGGAATCACAAGTGACTTAATACCACTCTTAGTCTTCTGAATCTGCTTAATGATTTTATCACCATATACAGGAATCTTCTCTAGGGAAGTCATAACATCTTCCTTAAGTCCTATATAATTATTGCTGGTTCTCATCTTGCTTAAATGCTCAGATACACCACCCACATTCTTAGAGATAGACATCTCATTATCATTAAGTACAACTATAAGATTCTTCTTAAATTCTGCTGCATTATTAAGCGCCTCAAATGACATACCACCTGTCATAGAGCCATCACCTATTACAGCTATAATCTTATAATCTTCACCTTTCATCTCACGAGCCCATGCCATTCCAAGGGCAGCTGAAATTGATGTAGTAGAATGTCCTGTATCGAACACATCACAATCACTTTCACTTCTCTTGGGAAATCCGCTCATTCCACCAAATTGACGAAGATTATCAAATCCGTCTTTTCTTCCGGTAAGAATCTTGTGGGTGTAGCTTTGGTGTCCCACATCCCATATTATCTTATCCTTAGGCAAATCGCATACCAGGTGAAGTGCAATTGTAAGTTCAATTACACCAAGATTCGATGCTAAATGCCCACCTGTCTTGGACAGTTTATTAATTAGAAACTCTCTAATCTCATAGCTTAATTGTATTACTTCTTCCGGATCTAATTTCTTAACATCATTAGGTCCATTAATCTTATCAAGAACCATTTTATTAACCTTCTATCCCTTGCTATTATTATAATCGAATCCAATTGACACAATATGGTTATTTCGTTCTATGAATCATATACTCTAGTAACTTCTCTAAGAATTCATTCTTCTTATTAAGCTGACTCAATAAGGAAAGTGCTTCTCTCGTAAGTCTTTTAACCTCTTTCTCAGATTCTTCCAGACCCTTATATGCCACATATGTGGATTTGTTATTCCTTTCATCTGAGCCTATTGGTTTACCAAGTTCTTCTTCTGAACTTGTAATATCAAGAATATCGTCTTGTATCTGAAATGCTATTCCTGTATTATATGCAACGCGTTCAATTATATCTATCTCTTTATCCGATGCATTTGCAAGAATCGCACCTACCACCATAGCTGCTTTAAGAAGTTCTGCAGTCTTCTTGTCATATAGATACATAATTGTATCAAGACTTATATTCTTCTTATCTTCTGATTCTTTGTCTACCACCTGCCCTGCAAGCATACCAAAGCTACCAGCACATTTACTAATATATTGACTTGCCTTCTTATATGCCATAACCTCTGATGGATTATTAACATCTATGTAATCCATACCACTTGCAATTGTTTCAAATGCAAGATTAAGTAGTCCATCTCCCACGAAAAGAGCCATAGTTTCCCCATAAGCCACATGAGTTGTAGGCTTACCACGCCTCATATCATCATTATCAACACACGGCATATCATCATGCACCAGAGAATATGTATGAATCATTTCAAGACTTGCCATAAATGGCTCTATAATCCTGCCACTACCGGAGAATAATTTATATGTCTCTTGCATAAGCATGGGACGAATACGTTTTCCGCCAGCATTAATGGAATAATTCATTCCGGAGAAAATCGTCTTCTGCAACCCCTCTTCCTTTGGCATATAATTATTAATTACAGATTCAATTTCAACTTGACGCTTTTCAATCTCTTTGGAAATATCCATATACTCCCTCCAAAGCAAATAATCTATTCACTAAAAGGTTCAAAGCTTCCATCTTCCTGAAGCTTAACAACCTTCTTCTCCACAGATTCTATCTTGTCACTAACACTTTTTAGCTTCTTCATTCCTTTTTCATATAATTCAAATGACTTCTCAAGGGCAACTCCCTCTTGTTCCATATCATTTATTATTTCTTCCAGTTCTTTGAAATCATCTTCTAATGTCTTAGCCATAACAACCTCTATTTCTCGATTTTCTTAACTTTGGTAAGGGCTTTCCCCTCACTAAAATACAATGTAACTTCATCATCTATATTAAGACTCGAAGCCTTAGTAACATTTCTTCCATCCTTATCAACTACATATGAGAACCCCGATGCCAACTTCTTAGCAGGAGAAAGCAAATCCAGCCTGCTTGCATCATTCTCAAGTCTGTACCTTGTCTCGTTAATCTTATTATTAATTGAATTATCAAGTCTGTTATTAATATCTGCTAATCTAAGCATTAATTGAGTAAGTTGATTCCTCGGACTCAATGCCCCAAGCCTATTCTTATACACATCAAGTCTTGCCCTGGATGTTTCTAATGTTCTGTCAAATGTATTATTAAGCCTTACAGCCATACTCTCCATACTCTCTCTTAGGACTTCATATTCAAATACCGCCATCTCTGCAGCGGCAGTAGGTGTTGCAGCCCTCTTATCTGCTACAAAATCACATATTGTATAGTCCACTTCATGACCTACGGCACTAATTATTGGCGTTCTTGCATTAAATACTGCCCTTGCCACCTCTTCTTCATTAAATGCCCACAAATCCTCAATAGAGCCACCGCCTCTACCTACAATAATAACATCCAGTTCCAATTCATCTAATGTCTCTATTCCTCTTGCAATGGAAGGTGCCGCACCTGCTCCCTGCACAAGAGATGGATATAGTATAATCTCCACATGTTCATTTCTTCTTAAGGAAGTAGTTATAATATCATGAATGGCAGCTCCGGTTTCTGCTGTAACCACACCGATTCGAGTTGCAAATCTGGGAATAGGTCTCTTATAGGACTCATCGAACATTCCCATCTCTTCAAACTCTTTCTTAAGCTCTTCGTACCTTTTGAATAATTCTCCAAGCCCCGCCTCTTCGAATGAAGTAGCATATATCTGGTACTTGCCCGCCTGGCTATATACCCCAATTCGACCATAGACATTTACTTTGTCACCTGTCTTAATTGGAAATGTTAAGCCTCTAGCCCTATTTCCTCGAAACATTATACCTGCTATGCAGGAATTCTCGTCTTTTAGAGTAAAATAGATGTGACCACTTGTATGAAATGTAATATTAGATATCTCACCCTTAATACATATATTCTTAAGCATGAAATCATTTTCGAACATTCCACTTATATAATTATTGACTTCACTAACACTAAATATATCTTTTGCCATAATTAATCAACCAGTTTAGCAAGTACTCCATTTACAAATGAACCTGACTTTGCACCGCCATATATCTTAGATATCTCTACTGCCTCATTAATAGCTATAGCAGCATCGATTTTGTCATACTTAATCTCATATACACTAACTCTAAGTATTGCAAGCTCAACTTTACCAATTCTATTAATTGTCCATTTATCTAGAACCTTTTCAATAGAAGCATCAATGTCTGCTATGTTATCTAATATATTTTTACATTTTGAAGATATAGCCTCTCTCTCTTCTTCAGTAAAAGTAACTTCGTCTAGTTTAAGCTCCTCGTTATAAAGATCATCTAATTGCTGCTTTTTCTGGACATCATCATAGAAATCTGACTGAAATACTCCTTTAAATACTTCTATTCTAAATTGTCTCTTAGATAATTTCTTAGACATTTCAAATCTCCTTTATCAAGGTACTAAAATAGGGTGTCAAACGACACCCTAAATTATACATTATTTGGTTGTAAATGTGAAATCAAATTATGTATTATTCTTTGTGCTAAAAAGATTATTCAGACTCAGTAGATACACTAGCAATCTTGATATCAATAGTTGATACGTTCATACCTGTCATACTCTCAATTGTTGACTTAACCTTTTCCTGAACCTGCTCACAAAGCTTTGGTATCTCATATCCATAGCTTAAGTTAAGAGCCATCTTAATCTTGATATTATTATCACTATCACTTGCAACTCTAACTCCCTTAGCTAGTTTACTAGGACTAGACTTTGTAATCATATCATTAGTCAGATTACCTGCAAGAGAATCAACTCCATCAATTTCTGTAGCAGAAAGACCTGCAATAATTGACATTACTTCGCCAGCAACGCTTACGCCTTCGTTAACCATAAATACCATACTATCTTCAGCCATAATACATGCCTCCATATATTTCTATTCTAAACTTATGTTATTATATCATATCTCTAGTTATAATTACACACATTTTAACTTGCTTCATTCATTTTGAGAAGCTTTGCCGCCTGATCAGCTGCAATAAGAGCATCAATTATCTCCTGAATATCACCATTAAGTATCTTATCAAGCTTATACAAAGTAAGATTAATTCTGTGATCCGTAACTCTACCATCAGGGAAATTATATGTACGTATCTTCTCTGAACGGTCACCTGTTCCAATCTGACTTAGCTTCTCTGCTGATTCTTCTGCTATCTTACGCTGCCTTTCCAAGTCATATAACTTCGTCTTAAGAAGTGCAAATGCTTTATTCTTATTCTGTAGCTGTGACTTCTCAGTCTGAGAGTAAATCACAATATTCTCAGGATAATATGTAAGTCTGACAGCCGAGTCTGTTGTATTGACACACTGTCCACCATTTCCCGATGCACGCATAACGTCAATTCTTATATCCTTCTCATCAATCTCTATATCAATATCTTCTGCTTCCGGCATAACTGATACTGTTGCTGTTGATGTATGAATTCTACCGCCCGACTCAGTCTTAGGAACTCTTTGCACACGATGAACACCGGATTCGTATTTAAGTACTGAGTATGCTCCAGCGCCATTTACTATAAATGATACGAACTTGATTCCGCCAATACCGATTTCTTCAAGTTCAGCAAGCTCAACTTTCCATCCCTTACTCTCTGCATAATGTGTATACATACGATATAATTCTGCAGCAAAGAGCGCCGACTCATCGCCACCTGCAGCGGAACGAATTTCAACAACTACATTCTTATCATCATTAGGATCTTTAGGAAGAAGAAGAATCTTAAGTTCCTCTTCAAGTCTCTCAACTTCCTTCTTGGATTCATTTAATTCTTCTTTGGCAAGTTCCTTTAATTCCTCGTCACTCTCTTCTTCAAGCAATGCAAGAGAATCCTCGATATTCTCTTTATGCTTCTTGTATTCCTGATACGCCTTTACAATAGGAGCAAGCTCGCTTTGTTCCTTCATAAGAGCCTTAAATCTATTATTGTCATTAGCAACATCCGGTTCTGATAGAAGGCTCATAACCTCTTCATATCTAATGACAAGATCTTCTAATTTGTCGAACATAATATTCCTCCAACATTATTTACTATAATAATACCAAATAAAGCATTAGTTATTTCTACCAATAATCACCCTGTCAAGGCCACCTAAATCCTTGTAAATGTGAATATCACCATATCCTTTTCTCTGCAATAGTTCTTCCACATCTGTCCCCTGGTTATAACCAATCTCAAATGCAATGAAACCTTTATCATTAAGATAGTTACCAGATTCATTAATTATCTCTCTATAGAATTTAAGACCATCAACATCACCATCTAAAGCTATAATTGGATCATAATTTCTGACTTCCGGCTCCAGTTTTTTTATTTCATGTCTTGGGATATAAGGCGGATTGCTAACTATAATATGGAATTTCTTATCTCTGCTTAGATTAGTAAATAAATCCGATTTAACTATATGAAATGTATCTTCTCCGGATTTACTTTCTTCAAATTTGTCTTCTTCGGATTTGCCTACAATAAGTGACTTACTATTCTGCTCTGCAATTGCCAGTGCCTTATCTGATAAATCAGTGGCTGTAACATCAATGTTATATCCTCTTTTAATTAGTTCTTTATAGAGCGTTATTGCAATGCAACCCGACCCTGTACACATATCGAGAATATTAATACAAGATGAATTGTCTAATTGGAAGTTATCTTCTATTACTTCAATTGCTTTCTCAATCAGAACTTCTGTATCCTGTCTTGGAATCAAGACATCCGAATTTACGAAGAAATCATAACCGTAGAAATTCTGAGTACCTGTAATATGCTGAAGTGGTTCTCTCTTGATTCTTCTTTCTAGAAGTGCTTTATAACTATTATAGTCAGACTCACTTATCTTTTCACATTTCTTAAGGAAAAAGTCAGAGCGATTAATACCTGTCACATATTCAAGTAAAGAAAATGCATCATATTCAAAATCCTGTATGTTATTTGTTTTTAATATCCCAATTCCTTCTTTAAGGCAATAATCTATAGTCATTTACTCTGTAACTGTCCATGTATTATTCTAATTCTATACTTTGTACAAATTCTTTCCAATCAAATACTGATTCCACACTTTGGATACCAACTTCAATCATCTCATCTTCCGGTTCAATTGTTGTAAGTCGCTGTACCAAAAGCCCCGGAGCAGATAATGCCTCAATGAATTTGTTATCATATCTTCCTGCAATTCTAAGAAATTCATATGATAATCCAGCAATTACCGGAACAAGGAGAATCCTTGCTAATATCTGAATCAGGTTATTATCAAATCTTATGAACATAAATACAAATATACTAATAATTAAAACTATCATTAAGAAAGATGTTCCACATCTTTTATGGAACCTGGAACTAATCCTTACATTTTCTACATTTAGTTCCAATCCATGTTCAATACAATTAATGCATTTGTGTTCAGCTCCGTGGTACATAAATACCCTCTTAATATCTTCCATCCGGGAAATTATAACTATATACAACAAAAAAATAATTACTCTCAAAATGCCCTCTATAAGAGCAAGAAGATTAGGGCTGTCTAGCCAATTAGTAAGAAGCTTAGACAATCCATAAGGAAGAAGCATAAAAAGTACAATTGCAATCACAGTAGAAATTGTAATTGTTACTGCCATCTCTGCAATCTCTTTTGCCCTCTTCTTAGATTCAATATCTTCATTAGAAACTTCTCGTTGTGGATTATTTTCTACATCTTTTGACTTAGTATCCTCTTCTTCAAAGTATGAAGCAGAAATCATAAGGGTAGATATTCCAAGGACAAGAGAATCCACAAAGGCAACAACGCCACGAATTAAAGGAATTTTGTTAATAGTATCTCTATTATGCTTTTGTTTATCCTTAGTCACTTCTATATTGCCATCAGAAGTTCTTACTGCCACTGCATAGTCGACACCATTTTTCATCATGACACCTTCCATAACAGCCTGTCCACCAATTCCGGAGAATTTCATAATATGCCTTTCCTATTCCTTTATACAACTAGCCCTAAAATAAAGATAAGGTTGAGGAATCCTCAACCCTATCAACAGTTTCTTTTTACTGTTCAATACCATACTTCTTATTGAACTTATCAATACGTCCACGAGCCTGTGTAGCCTTCTGTTGTCCAGTGTAAAATGGATGACACTTAGAACAAATTTCCACGTGGATGTTCTCTTTTGTAGATCCTGTTACAAATGTGTTACCACAGTTACATGTTACTGTAGCTTGATAATAATCTGGATGGATTCCTTGTTTCATTCTTTTCACCTCTCTAATATGAATGGTTTCCGACCATTCTTTCTATGTAAATATGATGGTTTACATAATGACCATTTACATCCCTATAAACAGCCTAATAAATATATCATAGATTTTATATTAATGCAAGAAGAATTTACAACTTATTAAACCACCTTAAATAACGTTATTCACTACTCTCTAGTAACTGCTTAACAGCATTAATAGTTTCCTCATCTATGACAGGTGGAACATAGATACCGGTACCTTCCTTTATTCCTGTTCCTTCTATCTGTGTATAATCACCATCTGATTCTCCAACTTTTACATTCACTTTCTCTTTCTTGTATGGAGTAGAACTATCCTTCTCAACATCATCCATATTAGTTATCACTTCTACGTATTTGTTACCATTATCGTCTTGAACAGCAGCACTTGGTACAGAGAGAGCATTAGGTGTCTCACTAGTAATAATCTTAAGCTTTGCATTCATTCCAAGTCTAATTCGTGGATTCTGTTCATTTAATGATATCTTAACCAGGTAATTACCTGATGAACCTAATGTCGCACTCAAAGCCGCCCCTGCATTAGGCGAGTCACTTGAGGTAGCAGTTGAACTAGCTCTAGGTGCAACATAAGTAACATACCCTATCATCTCACTATCACCAGTAGCTTCTGTCTTAATTTTAACCTTCATGCCGGCTGCTACATCAGCTATATTAGCTTCACCAATCTGTGAATAAAGCATAAATGAGTTAGCATCCTCAACCATACAGATTGGACCACCTATATATGTATCACCTGTCTTAGCACTAAGACTAGTTACAATACCACCAACTGTACATCTTACTGTTGCTTCACCTATGCTCTGTTGCAGTGCCCTTGCCTGATCTTCCATTGCTTGTATAGAGCTATCTATTACTCCATTAACGCTATTTCTAATCTCATCAACAGAGGAATTGCTATTATCACTATTTTGAACAGCATTAAGAATATTATTATAAAGATTAACCTTATACTGATTATTCTCAAATTCAGACTCTAAATCACTTATTTTAGACTCCATCTCAATCGCTTCCATATCCCATTCACTGTGATTTGGATCAGAAAGATACTCAGAATATCTTGCCCTTTGTTTATCCAATTCAGCTGCTGTATTATTACAAGCAGCCTGAGCTATAGATATTTCCTGTACAATATTGGATATTTCCGCATTCCATTCATTTTGTGCATCAAGAAGTTCCTTGTCATACTGCTGATTATTCTTAGCTTTATCTGCTTTCGTCTGTTCAATTGTCTTCTGCAATGCAGAATATGTCTCTTGCAAACTAGTTGTATCTAATTGGCATATTATCTGTCCGGGCATAACACTGTCACCCTCTTTAACATAAACCGCATTAATTCGACTTCCAACATGTGTGCTTGAGATAGATTCACTATTCATAGAATCAAATACACCAGATGCAGATATAGTCCTCTCAATATTCCTCTTAGAAGCCCTCTCTGCCGACCCCAAATCAGCCGTTTCCAACCTGTCCTTAATAACAAAAAATGCAGAAACTGATATGGCAGATAAAATAACAATTGATGCCACCACAATAATAATTATTATGTTCCTCTTCTTATTATTCTTTTCTATTGTCTTTTCTTCCATAACTTTCTTCCTTCTCCCATCCTACAATCTTCTCTTACCTATCTGTGCTATAACTTCCTTATTAGTCTTCGTTCTTGCAAATAGATTAAGAATATTCTCTACTGCTTCATCACTTCGCATTCCATTTAAGCCTTTTCGCATTATATCAACTGCTTTAAGCTCCTCATCAGTTAAGAGCAAATCCTCTCTTCTTGTACCGGACTTAGCAATATCAATTGCAGGGAATACTCTCTTCTCAGATAACTTTCTATCAAGAACAAGTTCCATATTACCAGTTCCTTTGAATTCCTCGAATACAACATCGTCCATCTTGCTTCCTGTCTCGACAAGTGCTGTTGCAAGGATAGTCAGCGAACCTCCTTCTCTCATATTCCTTGCAGCACCGAAGAATCGTTTTGGCATATGAAGTGCGGCAGGATCAAGACCTCCTGATAATGTACGACCTGATGGTGGTACTGTTAAGTTGTATGCACGAGAAAGTCTTGTAATAGAATCTAGTAGAATCATAACATCCTGTTTATGCTCAACGAGACGTTTTGCCCTCTCGATTACCATTTCCGATACCCTCTTGTGATGCTCTGGAAGTTCGTCAAATGTAGAATAGATGACTTCCGCATTCTTTCCCTCAATAGCTTCCTTAATATCAGTTACTTCTTCTGGTCTCTCATCAATAAGAAGTATAATGATATGCATGTCTGGATTAGATTCTTTTACTGAACGGGCAATCTCCTTAAGAAGTGTGGTCTTACCAGCCTTTGGTTGAGATACAATCATACCTCTCTGTCCCTTACCGATAGGTGAGATAAGATCAACAATTCTCATTGCATTAGAACTGTTAGTTCTCTCCAGATGAATTCTCTCATCAGGAAATATCGGCGTAAGGTCTTCGAAATTAGTACGTCTTGCTGCTTCTTCTAAGCTATAACCATTTACCGACTCAACAAGCTGAAGCGCCGCGAATTTGTCAGTAGGATTATTACGTCGGTTGGTTCCTACAATAATATCTCCTGTCTTAAGATTGAGTTTCCTAATCTGAGATGGTGATACATACACATCGTCAGTACCAGGCAGGTAGTTCTCGCATCTTACGAATCCGTAACCATCAGATAGCACTTCAAGGATTCCATCTGTCCTCTTAGTAGGCTCTTCTTCCACCTCTTCACTATCTGTGTTCTCATCCTTATCTGTCTCAGAACCCTCAGCCTTTGAATGACTCTTCTTAGGTTTTGTAGGCATATCTTCTTCACTACTTGCAAGAAGAAGTGCTTCAACCAAGTCCTTCTTCTTCATGGAAGATATTCCTTTAACCCCCTTTTCTTTTGCCAGTTCCTTAAGAACCGCAAGTGATAAACTTTCTAGCTTCTCTCTCATGTTTTCTCCTTTTATTTCTTTTTAATAAATCTGTTACTATCTATAAATTCATACGGTGTCTGCTGATATACGTAGTAATTAAGCCAATTAGAATACATAGCATTAGCGTGGGCTCTCCACTGAAGCAGAGGCTTTCTATTAATGTCATTATCAGGATAATAATTAACCGGCATCTGTATATCAAGTCCCTTAGCAAGATCTCTCTTATATTCTCTATCAAGTGTAACCCTATCATACTCGGGATGCCCCATCACGAATATCTGATTACCGTCATTTGACATGCAAATATGAACTCCAGCCTCATCAGAATCAGCAAGAATAATCAGATCCTTATTCTTATCTATTACGTCAAATGGTACTTCTGTATGGCGAGAGTGTGGTGCCAGAAATACGTCATCAAACCCTCTGACAAGCGGAACCTTACGATTTCTTACATGATGCTCATATATACCGAACACCTTCTTATCCATTACATGCTTCTCAATACCATAATGATAATACAGACCTGCCTGAGCTCCCCAACACAGATGTAATGTTGATGTGACGTGAGTCTTAGACCACTCCATAATCTTACATAACTCGTCCCAGTAATCCACATCTTCATATCTGCTAAGTTCAATTGGCGCCCCTGTAATTATAAGTCCGTCAAGGTTTCTGTCTTTAATGTCATCAAAAGTCTCATAGAATTTATTAAGATGACTCTTAGATGTATTCTTGGCTTCATGACTTGTAACCATAAGAAATGTTACATCAACCTGAAGTGGCGTATTAGAAAGGGAACGAAGCAACTGTAATTCTGTATCCTCCTTAAGAGGCATTAGATTAAGGATACCAATCTCAATAGGTCTGATATCCTGATGATCAGCCCTTTGCTCGTCCATTACGAATATATTCTCATGTTCTAATATTGCATTTGCCGGTAAATCGGCCAAAGTCTTAATAGGCATATTATATTCCTCTTATCACTAGTAATTGTATTAATTCCTACCAATCTAAGAATTAATCATATTAAGTAATTCTCCTTCTGTAATAACCTCTATACCCAAGTCTCTTGCCTTGGCAAGCTTACTTCCGGCATTCTCACCAGCCACAAGATAATTAGTTTTCTTAGATACAGAACCAGCACATTTACCACCATTATCTTCTATAAGATTAGCCGCTTCCTTACGACCAAGAGACGGCAATGTACCAGTCACTACGAAAGTCAATCCACTTAGCTTGTCAGATGAAGACTTTGAATCAGAAGACATATTAACCCCGTACTCCTTGAGGCGTAGTAATATGGCTCTATTCTTATCATCTTGAAAATAATCATATATAGCTTTAGCGCTAATTTGTCCAATGTCACTGACTTCCATTAATTCTTCAATAGAAGCAGACATTAGTTTATCAATGCTTTCAAAATGTCTAATCAGCGTCTTAGCTGCTGTCTTTCCAACATTAGGAATTCCAAGGCCGGTAAGCAGCATATTGGCATCATTGGATTTGCTATCTTCTATAACACTAAGAAGCTTATCTGTATTCTTCGCCTTGCCTATCAGACCCTTATCCACAAGTTCATCTCTATAATCACTAAGCTTATATATATCAGATATATCCTTGATGTAACCTTCGCGACAAAGATCAATAATATATGCTGCTCCAAAGCCCTTAATATCCATGGCATCGCGACCTACAAAATTAATAAGATGATTCTCTAACTGTGCAGGACAACTAAGGGATGTACATACAATGTTAGAAGAATCCTTCTCACGATGTGTTGGTGCACCACATACAGGGCAGGTATCAGGTATCCTATATGTCTTCGTGCCACTTGGTCTCTTAGACTTAACTACTTCTTTGATCTTAGGAATTATCTCCCCGGACTTATATACCACGATAGTATCACCAATCCCGATATCAAGTTCATCAATGAAATCCTGATTATGCATAGTAGCACGACTTACTGTTGTGCCACACAACCTGATTGGTGTAAATACAGCTGTAGGGTTTATCCTTCCTGTTCTTCCAACAGAAAGCTCTACATCAAGTAAAGTTGTCTCTTTTTCCTCCGGAGGATATTTGTATGCAACTGCCCACTTGGGAACCTTGGCGGTTGACCCAAGCATACTTCTCTGGGCGTAGTTATTAATCTTAACTACAGCACCATCAATATCATATCCAAGTTCTCCCCTTTTCTCTCCGATATCACATATTGCCTGCCATACTTCATCAGCATTCTTACATACCTTGTAATTATCAATGACCTTGATTCCCTGGGACTTCATATAGTCATAACACTCAGTATGAGTCGTAAATTCTCTTCCCCTTGCCTCTTGAAGATTGAATATGAATAGGGATAGATTTCTCTCCTTTACAATCTGAGGATCTAATTGACGAAGAGAGCCTGCAGCACAGTTTCTTGGATTAGCAAACAACTTCTTACCCATAAGCTCCTGCTTCTTATTAACAGCATCGAAGCTTTCATTCGTCATGTAGACCTCGCCTCTTATTTCAAAGTATTCAAAGGGGTCTTTAAGTTGTGAAACAACGTCGTCTATCATTAATGCATTAGCAGTAACATCCTCGCCAAATTCTATTCCATCTCCGCGAGTCTCAGCCATTATCAGTTTACCGTTGTCATATCGAAGGGACATTGATAGTCCATCTATTTTGTATTCTACTACAAATTCAGGATTTTCTAAAGCATTTTCCATATCTTTAACAAAAGAAATTACTTCTTCCTTAGAGAATACATCTCGAAGACTAAGCATCGGCATATTATGCTTAACAGGTTTAAGACCTTTTTTTGAAGCCTTGCCCCCCACTCTCTGTGTAGGCGAATCAGGTGTAACAAGCCCCGGATTATCAGCCTCTAGCTTTTTTAGTCGATTCATCATCATATCGTATTCATAGTCAGTAATCTCAGGCTCGTCTTGATTATAATATCTATCTATGTGATATTCTATCTCTTCTCTTAATTTTTTAATCTCTTCCTTAGCATTCATATGGATATTAACCTCTTATCCTTTAGTCTTCTATACTTCTTAGGAGAATTGAGAGTTCATCCCCTTCAACTTCTCTATATTTTCCAATGGGAAGATTACCAAGCTCTATATTCATAACTCTTATTCTATTAAGGCTTGTAACCCTATATCCAAGTTCCTTTACCATACGCCTAATCTGACGATTAAGTCCTTGTGTAAGAATTATGGAAAACGTCTTATCATCAATAGGTCTTACTTCACACTTTCTTGTTGTTGTATCAAGTTCATGCAAATATATGCCATTTCTCATTTTCATCAGGAAATCCCTAGAATAAGGGCGATTAAGGCTAACTACATATTCTTTCTCGTGATAATTTCTGGCTTTGAGAATTCCATTAACAATCTCACCACGATTAGTTAGAAGAATAAGGCCTGTGGAGTCCTTATCAAGACGACCTATAGGATATATTCTACTGGGATAATTGATATAGTCAACTATATTATCCTTCTCACGCTTCTCAGCTGTACATACTATACCTTTAGGTTTGTTGAATGCTATAATTACCGGCTTACTGCTGCTTAAAACCTCTTCTCCCATAAAGCAGACCTTATCGCCCACACTAACCCTATCGCCTAGTGAAGCAACGACGCCGTTAATAGTAACATTTCCATTGTCTATCTGTCTATCCGCTTCTCTCCTAGAGCATACGCCCATAGACGAGAGATACTTATTAATTCTGATTGTTATCCCTCCATACTAAAAGTAAGGAAAGGCCTAAGACCTTTCCTTACCAGAATTCATATATTATACAGATTAATGTATGAACTCAGTCTTCATATAACCTTCAATACCTTTGATTGAAACTCTTGACCATCCGTCTCCTGCATCACCAAGAACAGTAACTGTATCTCCTGGTACACCAACTGCAACTCTTTCTCCGTTCTCGTCTTTAGAACCACGAACATTTACTGTATTAGTTAGTGTTACATTATTAGTAGCAGGTTGAGGCTGTACTTCCGGTTGTGCTGCCGGCTGATTAGCAGCTGCTACATAGTCACTCTTAACAAATGCTTTTGCTCCATTATAATCAATCTTGGTAAATCCATTCTCTTCAGCGTACTTCTTAACTGGAGTTCCACCATCAAGGGTTCCTACAATATTACCTGCTTCAGAAGCAGAGTCTCTTACATTAACCTTCTCAGTAATAACTACTGTTGTAGCATTAGCTTCTTCCATAGCATCCTGCTGTGCCTTAAGAGCTGCTGCCTGAGCATCCTGCTGTGCCTTCGCTGCAGCATCTGCAGCTTCCTTAGCCTTAGCATCTGCTATTGCTTTCTGCTGTTCTCTCTGTGCTTTATATTGAGCTTTCCACTCACCAATCTTAGTTCTTATTGTCTCTGTAAGGAACTGATTCAATTGAGCATCCGACTTAAGTGCCTCAGCAAGTTCGTCTTCAACCATCTTCTTAAGTTTCATCACATCATTTCGTTCATTGTAGATTTCAATGATTTCCTGTATCTTAGGATCTTGAGATGTCTCATTCTCCTTCTGATTGTATGAACCATATGAATTATCAATGTAAAGCATTCCATTCTCGTTAGTTCTTACATAGAAGAAATCAAGTCCGGATGCAGGAGTATTAATTCCTACAAACTTCTCTTTGACATGAACAGATACGAGATATGAACCGTCATCCAGACCTTGCTTAGAATATACATTTACTACATTGTAAGCTTCAATGAATTGGCTCATGAACTTGATGAAACTTGCTTCAGCATCACTGATTGGAGAAGCATAAGCGCTAAGTGCATTAGTATCTCCAGATGCATAAGCATTATAATAATTAACTATAAGAGCATTAAGCTCTACATTAGCATCAACCTGAAAGTCCTTATATACACCAGATATATCTTCATCCTGAGTTGTCTTCTTACTTACAACGAAAGCAAGAATAAGTACAATTAATCCAAATACAACTGCTGCGAGAAAATATCTCCATTTATCTGCTATAAATTCTATGCATGTATGCCATCCATTCTTGAATTTCATAATATATACTCCTCCAAATCTATAAATCTCGTCATGTAGACGACTGGATTCGAACCAGCGGTCTTCGGAGTCGGAGTCCGATGCGTTATCCAACTACGCTACGCCTACTGGTTATTTTACACTTTAACCTTATTGATTGTAACAAATTTGTAACATAATGTCAATGAAACTCTCCTATAATGTTGATAATATCATCCGCAATCTGTTCAGGTTCTTTGTCAGCGTCAAACTTATGTGTATACGCCTTGTTATAGAACTCTTCCCTCTCCTTCATAAGTTTCCTGATTCCTTCAATACCCGGATTCTTTTGAAGAAGAGGCCTGGTATTATCATCTTTTAGTCTATCATATATAACCTCAGGCGACGCCTCAAGAAGAATCACATAGCCTGAGCCTCGCATTTCTTTAATATTATCCTCGCTTTTAATAATACCGCCCCCACACGATACGATAGTCTTATCCTGTCCTGCAATCTTATGTATTAGATAAGCCTCCATCCCCCGGAAGTATTCTTCTCCCTCCATCTTGAATATCTCACTTACAGGCATTCCTTCTTCTGATTCAATCTCCTTATCCGTATCTATAAGCTTATATCCCAACTTCTTATTGAGAATTCTTGCTACAGTGGATTTGCCGACTCCCATAAATCCTATTAAGTAAATGTTCATTCTATCCTTTAACAACTCTTTATATCCGTCCTTTTTCTGAAATTCTAGTCCTGATTAATTATCTCCTGAAGTCTCCTGTAATCAATCTGTCCCGGCGCAGATGCCTTAAGATATGAGCCAAATGTAACACACGAGCCAGTAACATCAGCGGACAGTCTGCTCGCCCTGCCGAGCTTTCCCATTGACATTGTAATAACAAGCTTATTCGTATGGGTTGCAAATGCGTTGCTTATATCCATAAATCTGGTAACGTCTGTAGTAGTCTGTGGCATTACCGCCATCTTAACAACATCGCATTCACTGCAATCCATTTCCTCAAGCAGTGAAAATATCGTATCATCCTGTGGTGTCTCTTCAAAATCATGGTGAGAGCATATTACATTCTGCTCCAGCCTTTTCAAAGCCGATACAACATCTCTGGGATTCTCATATGTGAAGTACTCAACATCTACGAAATCACAGGCTTTAGACTTAGCAATCAGTGAAAGATAAGACTTCATCTTCCCTTCGTCAAAAGGAACCTTGCCTCCCTCCCTATCAGTTCTAATGGTAGCTATAAGTACAGAGGAAGAACATATCGCTGACATTTCTTTAAGTGCTTTATCTAGTAGGACAGGACTCGACAATTCCTTAAGATAGTCAAGTCTCCATTCTATAACTTTTACTTCGTCATCCACCAATGCCCTGGCGGTTTTAAGACTCTTATCTACCGATTCATCCACTATGGGTACACATACAAGCGGTTTGAAATTCTCCATGTCGATATTCTTTATACGCATTATATACTCCTTACAGATTGCCATATAGTTTCATTATTATTTCTCAATAGTTAGAACCACTAGACACATTTAAATGGCGAAAAGCTACACGCTATCAAAAAATTATAATGCCTTTATATTATGTCTATGTTATGGTATCATATTTTGCGTATAAAATATAGATTAAAGCAAATATTACATATGGGAAATGGAGTTAATAATGGGATTAAGATTTATTGAGAAAAATGAACTGTCAATTAATGTGGACTACGATCCAACGAAAGAATTTGCGTGTCTTCTGGGAAGTCCTGTGGCACATAGCATTTCACCTGACATGCATAACTATAGTTTCGACAAGCTTGGAATTGATGCAAAGTATTACGCAGTTGATGTAAAGCCGGAGCAGCTTAAAGAAGTCTTGAATGAAATAAGAAATGTAGACTTTCTGGGTGCAAATGTTACTATGCCTCTCAAAACCGAGATTATAAAATACATTGATAAACTCGATATATCATCAGAACTTGCCGGCTCCGTCAACACAATTGTCCCAGAAGATGGGCAGCTTGTAGGATATACAACTGACGGTGCCGGATTCATTGATTCTCTCTCTGAGATAAATGTTACTGTAGAAGGTAAAGACATCCTTATACTTGGTGCCGGGGGCGCTGCAACTTCAGTCATTGTAGAACTTGCATTGCAGAAAGCCAACTCTATTACTATTGCCAAAAGATTTAATAAGTCATTAGATAAAGTAAAGAAATTTGCTGCAAATATTAATGATAAGACGAACTGTAATACTTCTGTTATAAATATTGAGGATAACGATATATTAAAAGAAGCCATTTCCACGAGTCACATTCTTATTAATGCAACTCCTGTCGGAATGACTTCTGATAAGAGTCTAATTGATAAAAGTTATCTAAGATCTAATCTTGTTGTATGCGACCTTATATATGAACCTGCTATGACAAAGCTATTAAAGGATGCTTCAGATTCCGGTTGCAGATACATTAACGGCAAATACATGCTCCTATATCAAGGTGCAAGAAGTTTTAAGCTTTGGACCGACCTTAATATGCCAATAGAAGAAGTAAAGGATAAATTCTTTAGCTGATACTAGAGTTATTTTGACACTTGACAGCATATGCCAGAATTGCAGAAACTGTCTTCGAGTCCTGCAATTTACCTGAATATATCATATCAAGAAGTTCATCTAATTCAAATTCAAGCACATTAATACTTTCAGCATCGTCAAGATGCTGCTTACCAGGCTTTAAATCACGAGCAAGATATACATCTATAGATTCATTACAGAACGCTACTGTAGTCTTAAGCGAAAGTAGGAATTCTATGTTATCAGAAGTATATCCTGTCTCCTCCTCTAACTCTCTAGTGGCACATATCAATGTATCTTCTGTCTTACTATCTCTTGAGCCGGCAGGGACTTCAATTGTATATCTATTAAGTGCATGCCTGAATTGCTTAACCATAACAATTTTGCCATTAGGAAGAACCGGAAGCACACATGCTGCTCCCATTCGATGTTCTACATAATCCCATGTCTCATGATTGCCATTAGGAAGTAACATCTCATCGCTATATACGTCTATAATAGAACCTTTATGAACTAAAGTCCTTTTCTCAGTTATTACGTGTTCCATATATATCTCCTTTACTATTATTTATAATTATCTTATAACAAAAATCAGCTGCATGATATGCAGCTGATTTAAATTCGCGTAAAACAAATCTATTTCGCGTAGTCAGTAACTCTGGATTCACGGATTACATTAACTTTAATCTGACCAGGATAATCAAGTTCGGATTCAATCCTCTTAGTAATATCTCTAGCCATAATAACCATGTCCGCATCAGTTACCTGATCAGGAACTACCATTACACGAACCTCTCTACCTGCCTGAATTGCAAAAGACTTATCAACTCCCTTAAAGTCGTTGGTAATCTCTTCTAACTGTTGTAATCTATTAGAATATGTCTCCATAGTTTCTCTTCTTGCACCAGGTCTTGCAGCTGAAATAGCATCAGCAGCTTGAACTATACATGCAATAAGAGTCTCTGGTTCTACATCCCCATGATGTGCCTCAACGGCATTAATAACTGTAGGTGATTCTTTATATTTCTTACAAAGATCAGCACCAAGTTGAACATGAGATCCCTGAGCGCCCTCTTCATGATCAATTGATTTACCAATGTCATGTAGAAGACCAGCTCTCTTAGCAACTCTTACGTCTAATCCCAACTCTCCAGCGAGAAGACCGGACAAATGAGCTACTTCGATAGAATGTTTAAGTGCATTCTGACCGAAACTTGTACGATACTTCATACGTCCAAGTAACTTAACAAGTTCAGGATTAATACCATTAACACCAACTTCAAGTGTTGCAGCTTCTCCTTCTTCTCTCATATTAGTTTCAACTTCTTTAGTTGCTTTATCAACCATCTCTTCAATACGAGCTGGATGAATTCTTCCATCTACTATTAATTTCTCAAGCGCTACACGAGCAATTTCTCGACGCACTGGATCAAAAGCAGATAAAACAACTGCCTCTGGTGTATCATCAATAATAAGTTCAACACCAGTCATAGTTTCTAATGTACGAATATTACGTCCTTCACGACCAATGATACGTCCTTTCATATCATCGCTTGGAAGTGGCACAACAGAAATCGATGTTTCTGCCACATGATCAGCAGCACACTTCTGAATAGCAGTTACTACTATATCGCGAGCCTTCTTATTCGCTTCATCTTTTGCTTGAGCCATTGTTTCTTTAATAAGTTTTGCGGCATCAATTTTTACATCATCTTCAACAGTTTGTAGTAATTGTTCTTTTGCTTGTACGGAGGTCAAACCTGAGATTCTCTCCAGTTCCTGTACTCTCTGTTTGTTTAATTTCGCTACTTCCTCTTTTTCCTTGTTAAGCCTAGCTTCTTTCTGCGACAACTCCCTCTCACGTTTCTCTAACTGATCGAGTTTTCTGTCAACGTTTTCTTCTTTCTGAGCAACTCTATGTTCGTTTCTCTGAATCTCCGAACGACGTTCACGTATCTCTTTATCCAACTCGTTCTTCTGCTTGAGGGCATCTTCCTTTGCTTCAATTAAAGCTTCTCTCTTCTTTGCTTCAGCAGTCTTAACTGCATCATCAATAATTTCACGAGCTTTATTCTCAGCGCTGTCAACTTTATTAGCGGCAGCTTTCTTATGTGCACTTCTCGATACAAAAACTGTAGCAAGAATAGCAATTATCATGGCTGCAACAGCAATAACAAGTGTAACAATAATCATTGACACAGGAGCACCTCCTTTATTTAATTTTCATTGTACATATAACATAATCAATTTATATCTGTCATAATTTACAACAAATTCATTCTACTCTTTGTGCTCTGAATTGTCAATGTATTATGATAGTATATTTGCAATATGTATATAGCAATAAGCTCATAAATAATTAAGCTTTAGTCTCTACAAATACTTACTTATAGTATCATAATTAAATCCTTTACCCATAAGAAATCTGTACATCTTACTTCTCTCTTTATCAGTTGCATTAGAGGAATTATAATTACGCTTTCTAATATATGAACGAATTAGTTCATTCTCATCAGTGGTATATTCCTCTTCTAAGGCATTATCAATTAATTCTTTATCTATTCCCTTATGATACAAATCCTGCATGATTCGATTCTTAGATCTACAATCTTTGTAACTGCGTACATAAGAACATGCATATCGTTCATCATTAATATAATTATAAGATGCTACATATTCTATTGCCTTATCAATTGCTTCTCTAGGATAACCATTCTGCTTAAGCTTTGTCTCAATCTCTTTATATGTTCTATCCATCTTCTCTAATAGATGCATAGCGCGCCTCTTGGCACGAGGGATCAAGGTATCTCTTAATATCTCATCATAGTTATCAAGCTCTCTTCCCACTTTGATATCGTATTTACTTATTTCTTTCTTATAAAGCTGAAAGTCTGTCCGATTATCCAGACAGACTTTCACCTTTGTTTTGGTGTGGGGTTCTATACTTGTAACTATCATATTACTTTTCCTGTTTTGTTGATGACTTCACAGAGGCTACTTCTTCTTGTTTGTCGGTCGTATCATCACCGGAAACATCTTCACCATCAAGATTAAAATGGTCTCTTACCTTCTTCTCAATCTCATTATATAATTCTTTATTATTAGCCAGATATTGCTTAGCGTTCTCTCTACCCTGGCCAATCTTTTCTCCATTATATGCATACCATGCACCGGATTTATTAATAATATCAAGGTCAGAAGCCATATCTAAGATGTCTCCTTCTTTAGATATGCCTTTGCCAAACATAATATCAAATTCCGCCTCTCTAAAAGGTGGTGCTATCTTATTCTTAACAACCTTAATTCTTGTTCTATTACCTATAACTTCACCCTGTTGCTTAAGTGCTTCAATTCTTCTTACGTCAAGTCTAACAGAAGAATAGAACTTAAGGGCGCGTCCACCTGTTGTTGTCTCAGGATTACCGAACATAACGCCAACTTTCTCACGAAGCTGATTAATGAATATAACAATACAATTACTCTTGGCAATAACTGCTGTAAGCTTTCTTAAGGCTTGAGACATAAGTCTTGCCTGGAGTCCAACATGAGAATCACCCATATCACCATCTATCTCAGCCTTGGGAACCAATGCCGCAACAGAGTCAACGATTACAATATCTACTGCATTAGAGCGAACCATGGTTTCTGCAATCTCAAGCGCCTGCTCACCGTTATCCGGCTGGGAGATATAGAGATTATCAATATCAACACCTATATTCTTAGCATAAACAGGATCAAGGGCATGCTCTGCATCAATAAAGCCTGCTATACCTCCCCGCTTCTGAACTTCAGCTACAGCATGAAGTGCAACTGTTGTCTTACCTGATGATTCAGGCCCGTATATCTCAATAATCCTTCCTTTAGGTAGCCCGCCTTGACCTAGCGCTATATCAAGGCTTATTGAACCAGTAGGAACTGTCTCGACTTTCATCTGGCTTGATGTATCACCAAGCTTCATAACAGAACCTTTACCGTATTGTTTCTCAATCTGTGAGATTGCTGCCTCAAGGGCTCTTAACTTATCTTCTTGTGCCATAATTTTCTCCTTCTACGAACCTTTGTTCGTTTGACTAAATATATAATATACTACAAATTTGGAGTTGTCAACACTTTTATAGAAAATTTGTTCGGTTTTTGTTCGAGGGTTTGTTCGTGTTGCTTCAACTCATCATATAAATAATACAGGATAATATGTCCGATTATCAGGACATGTCGAAATCTTTTAAGAAAAATCAGCATTTTACTAATAAACTATTAAGAAATCAAGTAATAAGTGTGTTAATTATACTTAATGAAAAAAAGTGTGTCAACCTTTAGATATTACAAAAAAACTCCTGCCAATATTCAAGAATCAAAATACCACCCTTATGAACACATAAGAGTGGTAATAATTATAACATTTCTAATAATTCTCAGCTCTAACTTCAAAGAAGCTCTGTGGATGATTACATACAGGACATACCTCTGGGGCTTCTGTACCAACTACAACATGACCACAATTTCTGCATTCCCACATTGTAACTCCACTCTTCTTAAACACTTCCATGGCTTCAACATTGTGAAGCAGTGCACGATAACGTTCTTCATGCATCTTCTCAATAGCAGCAACGCCTCTGAACTGCTCTGCAAGCTCAGTAAAGCCTTCTTCCTCAGCTTCACGCGCCATTCTCTCATACATATCAGTCCACTCAGCATTCTCGCCTTCTGCAGCTGCAAGAAGATTAGCAGGTGTATCGCCTACTCCTCCTAGCGCCTTAAACCACAGCTTTGCATGCTCCTTCTCATTATCAGCTGTCTTAAGGAACATAGCTGCAATCTGCTCATAGCCTGCTTTCTTAGCAACAGATGCAAAGTAAGTATACTTATTACGAGCTTGAGATTCTCCTGCAAAAGCTTCCCATAAATTCTTCTCAGTCTTAGTTCCTGCATATTTATTCTCTGCCATATCTCTTACCTCCTTAATACTAATACTTTAGCGGCTTATATCTCTTTAACCCATAAGCCATGGAGATTGCAATATTCATAAACAGCCACTGCTTTATCTCCAGCAGGAAGTACGAATTCTGCCACAGGTTTATCTCCTGGAGAAAGATTTTTAATCATACTTCCACTTTCTGTCTCAAGAACTATAAATTGAATAAAATGTTCTGACATCATTGGATGTTCAACTTCACCCACCTGAACTTTAACAACATTACCTTCAACTGTCACTGATGGCACATGCTTCTCAAAAGCACCATCTGTTGCGCCAGGAACTAGTTCTTCCATTTCCTCGCCACAACATACAACTAGTACACCAGAATCAATTAATTTAGTGATAATATTACCACACGTGTTACATTTGTAGAATTTCATAAAAATCACCTCCTAATTCTTCCTAAAAATATAAGGTATCAAATATCTTATTTGACACCTTATGTTCATATTAAAGCATGATACTATTAATTGCAAGTGAACTTTCTGTGAATCTTTTTTTAACTTAAGCCTTAATAATTATAGTTTATAATGACTCAGATAATTCAAATATCTTATCAAGTATCTCTTTAGTAGTATCCATACTTTCGACACAACCCTGAGTAATAGATATTGAATCTTCTGCAGATGCAACTACTTCTTCAGATGAAGCAGACAAATTAGAGATAGAATCTATTACCTCATTATTAGCATTTGTGGAATCGCCAACCTTAGATTCAATAGCAGCAACTGCATCAGACATCTGTTGAACTGATTCGTCAATCAGCTTGAATTGTTCATCAGTCACACTAATAAGCCTTGCCTCTTCTTTAGTAGCCTCAACTGATTTTTGCATGTTATCAGAAGCCGCCACAATGCTATCAACAAGTTCATCTATTACTTCGCCAATCTTTTCTGCAGAATCTTTAGTCGTGTCAGAAAGATTACGAATTTCATCAGCAACAACTGCAAATCCTTTTCCTGCCTCTCCAGCTCTAGCAGCTTCAATAGAAGCATTTAGAGAAAGTAAGTTAGTCTGAGAAGAAATCTCTAGTATTGTCTCAACTACATCTTTAATACCTTGAACTCTATTCTGTAATTCAGCAGTCATCTCAGCAGTCTCACCATTAATGCTACTTACAATCTCAGATTGTTGCATTAGGCTCTCAACAGTTTTATTACCTTCAACAATTACCTTGGATGTATTGTCACTCGTCAAAGACATTTCCTTTGTCTGACTCACAACAGCCTCTAAAGCTTCCGTAATATTAGCTGACATTGCAGTCTGAGTCTGAATTGATGAAGCTGTCTGCTTTGTTGAATTACTAATTTGGTTAATAGAAGTAGATGATGATTCTATGTTCTGAGCAAGTGTCTCTACAGAAACATTAGCATTATCTAATAATTCTTTAATTTCAGTTGTTGTCTTTTTAATCTTTTCTGCAACCTCTTGTTGTTCTAAAGCCTGCTTCTCGGCAGTATCCAGGAGTTCAGCATCTTGCTTGGCAAGCATCTTAACAGCAAGAAATGCTATTACACATCCAACAATGGCAAACCAGTCATTAGTTATTACCTTGAAAAGATCTTCTCCAGATCCAAACAAAATATATAGTACTGTATAAACTGCATTGCCCACTACTGCAACTATAATACCTATTGTACAGGTCTTAACAGACTTATGAAGCATAATTACAAAACATATCAGGAATGTAAATGCATATAAAAGTGGTGCATTAATATTGGACCATAATGTATCAAAATACGTTATCAACACACCAACAAACATTACAAGATGTCCTTTGTGACTCTTCCCAAAGGCAACCTTACCAATAATAGTAATAATAATACCAACAACAACAATTCCAGAAGAAATAATCACTCGCATTAAATTTCCTGATTTGTTACCATACATTATTGTACATACTAAAGCCAGTGCATGAATAACAAGTAAGAATACAAAGGTTAAATTATTCTTCTGTATTAAATGTTTTTTCTCAACTTCTTTTTTATTCATAAGACGTCTCCTTTCGCAACACATTTTACCACAAATTAAAGCTGAGAAGCTAAAACTTCCTTAGCCTTGGCCAGACACTCATCTATCCCTGCCGGGTTCTTACCACCAGCCTGTGCCATATTAGGGCGACCACCTCCGCCACCGCCAACAAGACTAGCGATTTCTTTTATGATATTGCCAGCATGTGCACCCTTCTTAACGGCGCTTTCAGTTGCCATTACAACAAGACTTACTTTGCCATCATTATCAGATGCAAGGACAATTACACCCTCACCAATATTCTTCTTGATATCATCTCCAGCATCGCGAAGACCATTCATATCAATATTACTGAGTTTCTTAGCGACGAAATTAACGCCTGACACTTCTTCTACTTCAGAAGCCACATCTCCTAACGCATCCTTAGCAGCTGCGTGTTTTAGGGAGTCGATTTCACCCTTTAATGATTTATTCTCTTTTAGAATAGAATTAACCTTGTCTTCTAATCCATCAGGATTAGTCTTAAGAAGTGATGCAACAGCATTAATCTTCTCTTCTAACTCATTATAGTATGAAAAAACTGCCTGACTGGTTATTGCTTCAATACGTCTTGTACCAGCAGATATTCCACCTTCAGAGATAATCTTAAATGCCACAATATCAGATGTGTTGGCAATATGAGTTCCTCCACATAGTTCAATTGAGAAGTCTCCCATCTTAACTACTCTAACAACATCTCCATATTTCTCGCCAAATAGAGCCATAGCTCCTGATTTTTTGGCATCTTCAATTGACATTTCTTCTGTTACGACATTAAGACCTTCGGATATCTTAGCATTTACAATAGCCTCAACTCTGGCAATCTCTTCACTTGTCATTGCAGAGAAATGACTAAAGTCAAATCGTAGCCTGTCTGGTCTAACTTCTGACCCCTTCTGCTCAACATGTTCTCCTAATACTTCTCGAAGAGCTTTCTGTAGTAAATGTGTAGCAGAATGGTTCTTCATTATCAAAGACCTACGGGTCTTATCAACATCCATCTTAGCCATAGCACCGATATTGACTTCACCCTTTTCTACAACACCTATATGAGCAATCTTATCAGCTCCGACTTTGATAGTATCATTTACCTTGAATTCGCTCTGTGCCACCTTAATAACACCAGTATCGCCAATCTGTCCACCCATGGTAGCATAGAACGGTGTCTTGTCAACGAATATTGCACCCTTCTGGCCTTGTGTCAGCTTATCTACAATTGCATCCTCTGATGTAAGGGCAATTATAGTAGAATTAGTGCTTAGTTTATCATATCCTACAAATGTACATACAATAGATGGATCAAGCTCCTCATACACGCTTGCATCTTTGCCCATGTAATTAGTTTCTTTACGAGCAGCTCTAGCTGTCTCTCTCTGCTCATTCATACATTTATCAAAGCCCTCTTTGTCATACGACAAGCCAGATTCTGATAAGATTTCTGCAGTAAGATCAACAGGAAAACCATATGTATCATATAGTTTAAATGCATCCTCCCCGGGGAGTACCTTATTGTTATCTTTTGACAGATTCTTAATCATCTCATCTAAAATGCTAAGTCCCTGATCAATTGTCTTATTAAATCTATTCTCTTCTTCTGTCAGAACCTTGAAAATGTATATCTTCTTCTCTTCTAGCTCGCTATAACCATCCTTGGACTCTTCAATAACAGTCTCAGATAATTTAGATAGAAATGTACCATCAATACCAAGCATTCTTCCATGTCTTGCGGCACGACGAATAAGACGGCGAAGTACATATCCTCTACCTTCATTAGAAGGTGATACACCGTCTGCCACAAGAAATGTTGCAGATCTAATGTGGTCTGTTATAAGACGAATAGATACATCATCTGCATCATTTTCCTGATATTTCTTATTACACATTTCGCATACCTTATCACGAATGGCTTTCATAGTATCAATATCAAATACAGAATCAACGTCCTGCATAACAACTGCAAGACGCTCTAGTCCCATACCTGTATCGATATTCTTATTCTCTAATTCTTCGTAATTGCCGTGACCATCGCCATTAAATTGAGTAAATACATTATTCCATACCTCCATGTAGCGGTCACATTCACACCCCACCTTACAATCAGGCTTTCCGCATCCGTACTTCTCTCCACGATCATAATATATCTCTGAACATGGGCCACAAGGACCTGCACCATGCTCCCAGAAATTATCACATTCTCCAGTCTCAGGATCACGATAGAACTTTGTTATTCTGTCTTCTGAAACGCCAATTACGTCTGTCCATATATGAAGTGCTTCATCATCTTCTCCATAGATAGATGGATAAAGTCTGTCTTCAGGAAGTCCAAGTACCTTGGTAAGATATTCCCAGGACCAGGTTAGTGCTTCTTTCTTGAAATAATCTCCAAAGGAAAAATTGCCCAGCATCTCGAAGAAAGTCAAATGACGCGCTGTCTTACCAACATTGTCAATATCACCTGTACGTACACATTTCTGGCAAGTACACATTCTTGTTCTGGGTGGAACCTCCTGTCCTGTAAAATAAGGCTTAAGTGGTGCCATACCAGCATTAATGAGAAGTAGACTGTTGTCATTTTCGGGCACAAGGGAATAGCTTCCCTTAGACAAATGTCCTTTGCTCTCGAAAAATTCCAGAAAACTTCTTCTTAATTCATTAACTTTGTTATTCATTAGTTGAATCTCCTTCGACGCCCTCGGCCTTAATAGCAGAAGCTGCTGCAGCTTCCTTAGCGTCTTTTCTCTTTCTTAAAACCCTTCCCACCAGTACACCAAGAACAGCTACTGCAACAAGGATTATCATAATTATTAAATACTGTAGAAAACTACCCAAAAATGCCATATTGTTTTCCCTCCAAAATAATCATAAACATGCTTAGAATTATAAACGATTTCTCATCTATTATCAAGATTCTAACTACTTCATACGTCTTATTATCTCATTTGCTCTTCTATAGACTTCTTCAGCGTCAAATCCAATATTAAATTTGCCCATATCATATAGGACCTTACCATTAACCATTGTAAATATAACATTTTGCTTGCTTCCTGAATAAACAATATTCTTAACAATATTATTAACAGGTTGCATATTAGGCTGCTTCAAATCAATTGCAATAACGTCCGCCTTCTTACCGACAGCAAGCTTGTCACAATCATTTAGCCCCATACACTTTGCACCATTAACTGTAGCCATATAGAGAACATCTTCTGCTGGCACGCATGAAGCATCCCCTTCTCTCACTTTAGCAAGACCTGTCGTTAAGAACATTTCCCTGAACATATCAAGGCAATTGTTGCTGGCAGCTCCATCAGTTCCTATGGCAACAGGGATGTCCATCTGCAAATATTTATTAACAGGTGCAACACCACTTGCAAGCTTAAGATTACTTGCCGGATTGGTTACTACATACAGCCCTGCTCTCTTAAATATTTCAAAATCATTAGGAGACATATGTACACAGTGAAATCCACCGCCACCAAATCTATACATACCAAGATCGTCAGTAAGCTCTGTTGGTGTCTTGCCCCATCTCTCCTTACACTCTTCAACTTCCTTCAAAGTCTCGGAATTATGCATAAACATTGGAGACTGATATTTCTCACAAAGGTCTGCAATACCTTCCATTAACTCCATTGAAGTTGTATATTCCGCATGAAATCCCATAATAAATGACGACAAATCACTCATCTCATTTATCGTATTATAATGCTCTTCTAATTGCTCAACTGAACCACCAAAATTATTAAGGCCAGATGTCTGAACAGTTCTAAATCCGCAATCAATTGATGCTTTCGCATTCTTTGGCGGGAAGAAATACATATCGAAATTAGAAGTGATACCCGATGTCAAATACTCCATAATTCCAAGGATATCCAACCAATATACATCATCTTCTGTAAGCTGTCCCTCTTTAGGAAAGACCTGTTCAAAAAGCCAACTTTGAAGTGGCAAATCGTCTGCATATGAGCGAAGAAATGTCATTGCAGTATGTGTATGCGCATTTTTAAATCCCGGCATCAACAGATTACCTTCCAAATCGCGCTGAATGTCGAATTCCTGACAAGGCGTGCCTTGCTCGTAACTAACACTAGAATCAAAGTCACAACTATCTACTCCCACGGGAGTGCCTTTGATGTAAGAAATCTTATCATCAATTATGTGCATTTCTCCTCTGATAATTGTAAATGTCTTGTCATCATTTGTAAGTAGAATAAGTGCATTATAAAACTTTGTATTCATATTTCCTCTCTCCTTAACCCTTTAAAAAAAATTTATTCATTATATCCTATCCAATATTAGTAATTATGTCCGTAACCAGTGCTGTAAACTTCTTAGAAACCTTGCTTGCCGCTTCAAGTACTTCTTCTTCTGTAAGAGGTGTAGGACTTATACCTGCTGCAAGATTAGATATACATGATATGCCGATTATATCCATTCCCATGTGATTAGCGGCAATCGCCTCACACGCTGTTGACATTCCGACTGCGTCAGCTCCCATAGTTTTCGCCATCCTTATCTCCGCAGGTGATTCATAATTAGGCCCCGGAGTCTGGATATATACTCCCTCCTTGAGTTCTATTCCCTGATTTTTCGCACATTTTCTAGCCAATTCCTGTAGCTTCTCATCGTAAATGTGTGACATATCAGGAAATCTCACTCCCAGTTCAGCAATATTCTCTCCCCTGAGAGGCGACGGAATAAGCTGTGATATCTGGTCAGTAATCAGCATCAAGTCTCCCGCTTCAAAGTCCGGATTGATGCCTCCGCTTGCATTGGTAAGAAATAGCGTCTTGGCTCCCAAAAGCTTCATAAGTCGAATAGGAAGTACCACATCTGAAATATCATACCCCTCGTAGTAATGCACTCTTCCTTGCATTACAACAACTTTGGTATCACCCACATATCCGAATATGAATCTACCTTTATGACCCGGAGCGGTTGATACGGGAAATCCGTCGATATCCTTGTAACTAAGATCTGAAACCACCTTCATTGTATCAGCGTAGTCTCCAAGTCCCGAGCCTAATACAAGAGCCACATCAGGTACGAAATCAACCTTTTCTCTAACACATTTTAAGCATTTTTGTAATTTGTCATATACAGGATTCATATTTACCTCCTAATTACCGGTCGTAAGGATTCCTCCCACTGCGTGGGTCCCTCCTTACGACGTATTACACGTTAAATCTAAATAAAATCACATCACCGTCTTTAACAACATAGTCCTTGCCTTCCATTCCCACAAGTCCCTTGTCTCTTGCAGCGCTAAGAGAACCGCACTCTATCAAGTCCTTATACGGCACAACCTCTGCCTTGATGAATCCTCTCTCGAAATCAGTATGAATCTTACCGGCAGCCTGAGGTGCCTTGGTTCCCTTGGTAATAGTCCAGGCTCTGCACTCATCCTCTCCTGCTGTAAGATAACTGATAAGACCAAGAAGACTGTAACTTGCCTTGATTAACTTATCAAGTCCTGATTCCTTAAGTCCCAGTTCTTCTAAGAACATCTCTTTTTCTTCATCATCAAGTTCCGCTAAATCCTGCTCTATTGCAGCTGATATTACGAATACTTCTGAGCCTTCTTTAGCTGCATACTCACGAACCTTCTTAACATTTTCATTACTCTTACCGTCATCAGCAAGATCGTCTTCTGCCACATTTGCCGCATATATTACAGGCTTGGCTGTAAGAAGATTATACTCCTTAAAATATGCTTCTTCGTCCTCATCGTTAAGTTCAAAAGTCTTAGCCATATTGCCATCTTCCATATGCTTATAGAGACGCTCCTGCATAGCTGCTTCCTTCTGAAGAGACTTGTCCATCCTTGCTGCCTTGCCGGTCTTAGACATACGACGCTCTAGTATCTCCATATCAGAAAAAAGAAGTTCAAGATTAATAGTCTCGATATCACGAAGTGGGTCAATTGAGCCATCAACATGAACCACATTGCCATCTTCAAAGCAACGCACAACATGAACGATTGCATCCACCTCACGGATATTGGCAAGGAACTGATTACCAAGACCTTCGCCCTTACTAGCACCCTTAACGAGTCCTGCAATATCAACAAATTCAATTGTTGCGTGTGTCACCTTCTTAGTATTATATAATTCTCCTAACTTCTCAATTCTAACATCAGGCACCTGCACCACCCCCACATTGGGGTCGATTGTTGCAAAGGGATAATTAGCCGCAAGAGCACCTGCTTTTGTTAATGAATTAAATAATGTGGACTTGCCTACGTTAGGCAGACCGACTATGCCTAGTTTCATAATTATCAATATCTCCTTAAAAAATCCTTATTTTATGGGCTTTGCGCCACATGCGGTTTTAACCGGGCACCACAGCGGGCACCATCAAAAAATATTTCGCATTAAGCTTTATATCACTTTTAACGCATCAGCCACGAGATTAATTTCTCGTTGCTTTTCATCTTCCGTAATATGTACGTATAGATTCATCGTAATGCCTATATTAGAATGTCCTAATATTTTCTGCAAAGTCTTGGGCTTCATCCCACCCTCTATACATCTTGTTGCAAAAGTATGTCTGAGTACATGCATTGAGAAACGAGGGATACCCGCACGATCACAATACTTAAATAGCCCTGTATCATAGGTACTGTTCTTGACCGGTGTACCTTTCCTGCATAAAAAGACTATATCTTTCCACTCCATAGGCACGAGCTTTAAGCTCTCATTTTTTAACTTTTGATTCTCAAGAATACGAATTGCTTCATCGGTAAGAGGTATTGTACGGAAACCTGATTTACTCTTTGGAGGGCCTACTCTCCACTCACCAACTTTATAGCGATATTCCATCGATCTTTCGATTTTCATCGTTCGATTCTCGAAGTCAATATCGCTCCATTTAAGACCAATCATCTCTCCGGTACGAAGTCCAGTCTGCAACACAAATCGATACTGGTTTTCATAACTGTAACCAACTACAGCATCTAGAAACTTCTTCTGAACATCAATCGTAAGTGCCTCTTTCTTAGCTGAAGGCTTTCCCATATCACTCTTTACTGACTTCTTGCAAGGATTAGAAATAAGTACATCATTCTCTCTTGCAAACTCAAACATATTATATAGAGTTATCCTAGTCTGGTAAATTGTAGTGGTTTTATAACCTTCTTCAGCCATCTTGGAAAAAACTCTCTGACAATGAAGTGGCTTCACATCTGTCAAAAGCTTATTCCCCATCACACACCTAATATTGTGTTCATATCGTTCTGTGTAATTCCTGACCGTATTGGGTCTCACTGTTTGCTTCTTAATACTGATCCAATAATCAAACCAAGCATCTACAAGCATATCGGAAGCTTGGTCTAAGTTACTGTGTTTATCAATATAAGTTGCATCAGCAAGCCACTGTCTCACTTCTTGAAGCTTCTTGGATTTCTTCTGTCTACGATTGCCAAATTTATCAACGAACCTGGCTTGATACGTGCCATTAGAACGCTGGACAATCCCTTCTCCAAGTTCTTTTCCCTTAAGATCTTTTCCCATTTCGAGGCTCCTTTCCAAGCAAAAAGCCCCAAATTAGCACTATTAAATTGTACACTAACAAGGGCTCATTTGCAATGTTATTTCATTTTTCAACACTTTATAATTCACAAAAAAACTAATTATTTTAAGATTACTATATCTCAATATTCTCTGAAATAAATTTCTCAAATTCTTTTCGTTTAACAAGTTTTTTCTTGCCCACATATAAAACAAATGGACATCTAGGCGTTCTAAGCAAACTTTCTAGTTTATTAATACCAATATTTGAATACTTCGCTGCCTCCTTAATAGTAAGGGCAACTTTACATTGGATAGGTATGGTCCCAATCTCAGAATGTCCTTTAGGATAGATTTCTGATTCTCCATACTCTGCGTTAGATATTACGTTCATCTTATTCACCTCCCTTCAATAATTACAAATCTGGCGAACAAAAAGTAAATGTTTTTTTGAAATATTTTTATTATTTCTACTGTTTACTTTGATGCCTCCTTCTTTGTATAAGTGAGGGCTACTTTAGTAACGCGAGATGCGCCTGCGTCAGACAAAAAACTCACTTCGTTCGTCTTTGTCTGCCTTGGCACACTCGTTGGGGCGTAGCCCCAAACCCATTAAAGTAGCGCTACGCACTACAACAATGGTGCTTCGCACAGCTGCCTTACGGCAGGGATATAGAAAGGAAGGTGGATGCTATGGGACGACCACGAAAGAAAGCTTCAGATGAAATGAATAACAGAATTACTATTCGATTTACTGATAAAGAATTAAGTAATGTAAAACTAAAAGCAGCATCACTTAAAATGTCATCTTCTGAATATATAAGAGAAATGGTAAAGCATGGTAAAGTGTATGCATATAAAGAACCAAGTAATTGTATTGATTCTATAATTCCTCTTACTGAGGAGTTTCATAAGATTGGTATTAATCTTAATCAGATAGCACACCATCTTAATAGCGGTAAGGAATTAACAGAAGCCATAAGACACAAGTTGCTTACCCTGGCTAACGAATTACATGAACTAAATATAAAGGTTAATGAACAAATAAGGTGATTAATATGGCAATCCTAAAACATTTATCATCAAAAAGTGCAAATTATAAAAGAGCCGTTGAATATCTAATGTATGAACAGGACAGACTGTCTAATCATTCTCTAAGAAACGAAGATGGTCTTCTTGTTATGCGTGAGAATTTCTTAATTGATTCTTTAGAATGTAATGTATCTACTTTTGATGCTGAATGTAGGATGCTAAATAAGACATTTCGAAAGAATCAAGGATATTCCGATGTTAAATCTCACCACTATATTATTAGTTTTGATCCAAAGGATTCTGTAGAAGGCAAATTAACAGTTATGGACGCACAAAAGATTGGGATGGACTTTGCTAAAAAGAATTTCCCTGGTCATCAGGCAATAGTATGTACTCATGGTGATGGTGAGAATAAGAGCGGAAATATACATGTTCATATAATCATCAACAGTTTAAGAAAGCGAGATGTTGACAGACAAGCTTTTATGGAAAGAAAATGTGATTCTCTTGCTGGATATAAGCATCATCTTACCAACAAGTACTTAGCTCATCTTAAAGCTGACCTGATGGATGTATGTAATCGAAAGAAACTTAATCAAGTTGATCTACTCTCTCCTGCCAAGAAAAGAGTTACCGAAAGGGAATACTGGGCTAATGCCAGAGGGAATGCTGCTCATGGTTCAAGATTCACAACAGATAAAGATTTCTTACGAAATGCCATAGATAAAGCCTCTTCTAAATGTAAGTCTGAAAAGGCTTTTGCTTCTATGCTCAAAGAAAAGTATAAGATAACACTTAAAGTTAGTCGTGGAAGATATAGTTATCTTCTACCTAATCGTAAGAAGACAATTCGTGGAAGGATGCTTGGAACTGATTATACTGAAGAATACTTAAGAAAGCGCTTCAGGGAGAATAATAAGAATGCTGAACGAGAAAGTGTCAAAAATGAGCTTAATAATCTAAAAAGAAATGACTATAAGGCTGATTTTGTGGGAAATTATCCTAAAGCATTTACTATGCATTCAGATTTACCATTTGTTAGGGATTTACAGAACTCTGCTATATCCATCACTAATAGAGCTTATGAGCGCAGGGTTAAGATTAATAACCTAAAGGAAATGGCTAATACTATTATGTATATTGAGGAACATGGTATTGAAAATAGGGATGTCCTGAATGATTCCTTTGATGAATCTAGGCATAGAACTAGTGATGCTAGAAGTGCTCTAAAACGCTCAGAAGATGGTATAACTGGTCTTAATGAACAAATACACTATACTGGTCAATATCTTGCAAATAAGAGCACATATCAAGCCTTCCTCAAGTCAAAGAACAAGGGTCGATTCCGCTCTGAACATGAGTCTGAAATCATCATATATGAGGCTGCTAAAAGATACCTTAAAGAACACGCAGATAACGGCACTCTGCCTTCTCTTAAATACATCAAATCAGCTCCTGGAAAGTTTGTGTCTTTAGATAGGCTTAAAGCCAAGAGATCTGAATTGATAAGTAAGCAAAAGAAGCTTCGTACAAGGTACTACTCTGCTAAAAATGCTGAGAAAGAGCTATATTCTATCAAGCGTAATGTTGATAATATGCTAAAAGAACCTACGAATAATAGAACTAAAAATCGTGTTAAAGACAATACTATCTAATAGTTAAAAAAATAATAAATTAATCAAGGAAGCGTAAATTTTTCCGAGTAAAATTTTACGCTACCGTAGGTAAATTTTACAGCATCTTCTAATTTGACATACTAACATTAGAACAGCTCCTGCATTAAATCAACAAAAGAGAGACTTTCAACTCATCCCCTCTTTCATACAGGTCTTACCAATCTAAAACATTACCGATATTGCAGTTCCCACCCCGGGTGCGCTATCTAATTCAATTTTTGCATCATGAATTTCAACAATATGTTTTACAATTGCAAGTCCCAACCCGGTTCCTCCGGTAGCCTTCGAACGACTCTTATCCACCCTATAAAACCGCTCAAATATTCTTTCTTGCTCTGATGCAGGTATTCCAATACCATTATCCTTTACCGTAAGAACACATCGTCCGTCTCTTTTGGTAACAGAAACCCAAACCTTTCCACCTACGTTATTATACCTGATTGCGTTCTGAGCAAGGTTTTCAACAAGTTCCTTCAGCATATCTTTACTTCCATGGACATTACACGATTCACCATCAAGTGATATGTTCACATTTCTTTGTTTCGCATTTACTGTCAACTCATCCATGCATTCTTTTACTACTTCATATAAATCTATCACACCAAAAGAAGGTTCATGCCCTTTTCGATCA
>DFLF01000014.1 GCA_002373675.1 Pseudobutyrivibrio sp. UBA3626 | reverse complement strand
TTCCGAAGTAGTACGCCTCGTACACGCCGTCGTCCGGAGTGACATCCACCGGCGCCTTCCAGCGCAGGTTCCCGACCGGCTGCTTTCCCACAAAGGGTATACCCTTGTATGCAATGATATTCCCATTCTTCTTTCCGACAAAAGTGCCGTTGATACACTTGACTCCCAGCGAACGGTCATAATTCCCGTCTGTAATTTTTCTGTTCTCTCCGTACAGAGCATACATCTTCGCTGTCGCTTCATCCAATCCCATCATTACCATTCCACTCATTGCTTCAATCTCCTTTCACAGATTCATTTTTCTTTCTATCCAAAAATACACTTCCTTCGGCTTGTTCTGTCTGAAGTGCCGACAGAGCCTATGATTTCTGCTCACGTGCGGCGAGGATATCAAACATGTAGGTAGGCGTAAAGTACTTGTCCATGAACTGATAGTAATCTACCAGGGGGAGCACGGCCTTGTATTGGTCAGCCAGCAGATCACGTTTGATACGTATATCATCAGGTCCGGCAATATCCAGAACGTTCTGTTCCCCGGCCGAGTAAGGCTTCCATTCAACCTTATCTGTGGATGGGTTGCCGCAACGCGCGAAATTGGTCCACATCTGCTGAACGGTGTCAAAAATCTCATCGGGGATGTTCGTGCCGTTGAAAGCACTGCTCGTCCCGACACAGCGAACGTCGAACACGAATATAAGCTCCACGGAATGTGCTGCTCCCACATCAGGATTGCTGCCCGGATACGACCAGTAGTAGCTGTAGGTTTTGCCCCACTGACTCTGCTCGTCGAGCTGCTTAAGCATGGGCACCCTGAACATGAGCTCATCTATGAACTCCGTTTCGATAAGCCCCGGCTCTTGGAACCTGCAGACCCGCTTAAATTCCTCATAATACTTTTTGTCCTCTTCCTTCAGACAGGGAACTGCGTCTCCGACGGTGCGCTGGGCAAATATCTTTTGCTCTTCCACGCTGAACATCGGACCCTCGCCCATGAACAGTCTGGCCTCGTCGGCCGTACTGCCAGCCATGATTGTTATGTGTTTCGCATAGCCCTTCTTATACATCTCGATAGGTGCCTCGGGGAGCACCTCTGTGCCGTAGTAGGGACAGGACGTGAAGTTCCCTACCGCTCCGACATATGCCTCATGAAGCTTCTCTTCGCTCAGTGCCATGATGTCGTCCATGGTCTTGCAGCCGGTGTACTCGAGCAGTGCTTTAGTCTTGCCCTGCGCGGCTTCGCAACCGACCGGGAAAGCCAGACCAGTCGAGCCGCTCTGGGCGATGACCTTCTGGAAATACCGGTTCGCTTCCTTCATGACCGGCAGAATGGATACCGAACCGCCGCCGGCACTTTGTCCGAAGATAGTCACATTGTCCGGGTCGCCGCCGAAAGCAGCGATGTTCTCGTTTACCCATCGAAGCGCCATAGCCTGGTCCAAGAGACCGTTGCAGGGCGCAGTCCCAAAGTTTTCACCGCCGGGCACCGACGAAAAGTCCATAAAGCCGTACATGTTCAGTCGGTAGTTGATAGTTAACATAATAATATCGCTTTGCTTCTGGACGAGGTTGGCTCCGCTGTAGGAGGCCTGAGATCCTGAGCCCACAACATATGCCCCGCCGTGAATCCATACCATTACCGGTTTCTTTTCGGTCTTGTCGTCGGCGTTGAGCCAGATGTTCAGGTAGAGGCAGTCCTCGGACTCTATCTTCTGTACGCTGTCCGGATAGCCCGTTGAGCCGAAAGCACCCTTTCCGTAGTACCTGGCCTCGAAGACTCCGTCGCCCGCATCTACGTACTCCGGTGCCTTGAAGCGACGCTCACCCACGGGTGGCTTCGCGTAGGGGATACCCAGCCACGACGCGACCCCGTGCTCCTCGGTTCCGACAAAGGTGCCGTTTATGCACTTCACGGCATGAGTCTTGTCATAGTCTCCCTTGATCTCGCTGTTCAAGCTCTCGTATGACTCCAGTCTAATCAAGTCCTTAAATTCTCTTTTCATATCTCCTTCTCCTTTATTTTTTTATTCATAATATCACATAAATGTCACTGCCGTAAAGGACTGTCACTATTCTCTTCATCCTCTACAAACTCCACTTTCACGCTTGCCAGTCTCCCTGCGACGCTCCTTTCATTCCTGTGATCCCATCTTTCGATAAAAATATAACTGACTAAAGCATCCGCAAACAGCCAAAATATCACATAGAAAAATTCCTGGGGGACAGCCTCAAGGTATTTTCCTAAAAGTGCAAGGAGAATTCCTGATATTACAGTTCCAACCACCATTTCTACAAAAACTAACCTGTGATGTCTATTCTCTTGTATAGTCCTACCAAGATTATAGTCTCCGTCTAAAGCTATTGTGTCAACAATAATCTTTTTTTCTTCCTCTGTAAATTTCGGTCCATATATCTTTAGAACAATGGGGTACTTTATGGGAATACACTCAGCAAAATCCGTAAAATAATCCACAAACTCAGAACTAAGACTCTCATTACCTTTGATACTGTATTTACTTATAATATCTTCCATATTGTCTACATGACAAGGAATATAGGCTACCCCATCTCTTAGGACTTCTTTATTCAAGCGATAATTCAAGAATGATTTTTTTGACAAAAACCTTTTTTTGTTATTATCCGCTGCCAACTTGCACCTCCTATGTTTCCTATTAATAGATGACTGATTCCCCTTTAGATTCTTTTACCGGAGAAATATATTTCATCCGGCAATAGATTGCTGAATCCGTCATGCTCTGCTGTGAGCAAATCAGTATCAAATACCAGAAAGTCCGCGTCTTTGCCGGTCTCGATAGAACCCTTAGTATCCTCAATACCAAGCTGCTTTGCTCCGTTTATGGTATATCCAAGTATCATTTCTTCTATGCTCATCTGCTCAGATTCAGGCGGATATGCACCTTTGGTTCTGCTGTGTTCTAAAGCTTTCGTCTTATCAGTAATGTGACGAGTCATTCCTACTTCCATACCAAGATAAGGACTCCAGTTATCACCGAAGAATACCTCATCGCTTGAGAAAGTAACAACTGCTCCGCTATCCCACAGGCTCTTGCAACGATACATTGAAAGCGCCCTCTTCTCACCAAGCAGCTCACACCATGCCCTAAAAGGCTCTCCACCCATGTTACCTGCATGCCACCATGGTGTATAATCAGCAAATACTCCAAGATGCGCAAATCGTTCAATATCCGCATCATCCTGAATTTCCAGATGGGCACAGGTAACCTTCACATGGTAGTCATCTCCCAGCTCCTTTCTGGCAATTTCCACACCATCTAGAATTGTACGCGACGCACGTTCACCTACGGAATGTACGTGAAGGTCCAGTCCTGCTTCGTTAAGAAGCATTAACAGTTTAGCAATTCCCTCTTTATCAAAGGTAGTAGCTCCCACTGAACCGTCATCCTCATATGGTGTAACAAGTGCGGCAGTATGTATCTTTAAAGTTCCATCCATAAAGATTTTTAATGTATGAACCTTTAAGTGCTCTGTATCAAATTCACGGCTAAAGCGTTTTGTCTCTTCCACAGCCTCTTTCATCTTTGCAGGTCTTGTGAGTACATAGCATCCGTCCACATATACAGGCAGCTTACCTTTTTTATCAATGTCTCTTAGGTACGCATAGACACGTTCATGAAGCTCATTATGCTCCGGAAATCCCGCATCAAAGACACAGCTTACTCCAAATCTTTCAGAATCTTTTATCCAGCGATTGACAGCAGCTTCTATCTGCTCATCTGTAAGGTTCTTAAGATGATCAAAAAGAAACCTCCAGCCTGCGGCTTCATATACATTTCCAGTAACATGTCCGTCTTTTCGTACATAATAGCTAAGTCCCGGAACTATATCAGGCGTTTCATCCGTTATATTATGATTCTCTAAAATCTTAGAATTCACCCAGACGCTATGAGCTTCCGACTCCAATATAAGTAGCTCACTGTCAGGACATATTGCATCAAGCTCTTCCTTTACAATAGTCTCACCGTTTAAGAGATCGCGTTCCAACTCGAATCTGTATCGGTCAAGTCCGGGGTTCTCTTTCACATATTCAGCCATGAAATCCATAGCTTCCTTCTTGTTGGTACACTCAACATATTCACCGAAATTCGTGTACTCAAATCCAACGCCCAGACTTATATGTACGTGACTGTCAATGATACCCGGAATGATAAGCTTTCCTTTCATATCCGTTACATCACCCTCAAAGTCTACAAGTCCCGACTCATCTCCTACATAGACGAATTTACCGTCTTTTACTGCAAGAGCTTTGGCCTGTGGCATGTCTTTATTAGATGTGAAAATTTTTGCGTTTTTTATAATCTTGTCTACCTTCATATTCGTTATCCCTTCAATTAAGTATTATTAATGTTATGAGTTTCTATGACTCATTGGTAGTTCAATCTATCAATCTTTTTTGAATACAGTTTTACCCATAAACACGGTTTCGAGTACAACAATATCCTGTATCTGCTCTACCGGTATGGTTTCGATATCGCTGTCTAAAACGGCAAGCTCTGCGGATTTTCCAACTTCAATGGAGCCTGTTATATCCTCCATATGAGCCTGATATGCAGCATTTATGGTATGAGCCTGAAGTGCCTCCTTAAGACTTACACACTCCTCTGGCAAAGCAGCAGGCACATCCTTATAGAGTTCGTAAGTCGGATCTATCTTAACATGTCTTCTCGTCATGGCAACCTGGATACCTGCAAGACCATAGGAAGGACTGACAAAAAAGTCAGATCCGTAAGCACACACCACACCGTTATCAATCAAAGACTTACTCGGATATGTTTGTCTAACGACATCCTCACCCCAATCTGCAACCATAATAGGCTCTTCAGTCGGATTATCATTGAACCATGCCGGCTGGTTGCTGGCAATGATATGGCTCTTTCCCATACGAACCCTGTCCTCCGGCGCAATAAATGTATCGTGCGCAATGATGTTTCTGATTCTTGGATTCGGATACAGCTTCTGTGCATTCTCATAGCAGTCGATTACTCTGCGGATAGCATAGCTTCCCATAGCATGTGTATGGATATTAAAGCCTTCCTTGTTGGCAAGTGCCATGGATTCCTCCATATGCGACTCATCCCACAGAAGCGGCTCTCTGGTGCCCGGTGTATGGTTAATTGAAGTCTCAGCATAAGGCTCAATCATTGAGAATTGACCATCAGCAAAGTATTTTACCGTATCCACAGTAAAAAGCCCATCAACATCAAACTTCGTACGGTTTGTAATCGCCCTTTCCATGTCTTCATCACGAGTCGCGTCATTTACATTATGAACGCCGGATACTCTGACAGTAAATTCACCTTTCTTAGCCATATCCGTAAGAACAGGATATGAAGCACCCTGCTGACAGTCACAAAGCAGCGTATATCCATTCTCGTTGAATACATCAAAGCACTGCTTAAGAGAGTCCCGATGCTCCTTTGGCGAAAAGTCGTAGTTAGGAATACTGTCAATGATTGGAAGATAGACTGCAGGTTCTTTGATATAGCCACTGGGACTTCCATCCTCCTCTCTTACAATCAGACCATTTTGATCATCCGTATCCTTCGTCACTCCTGCAGCTTCAAGTGCCTTTGTATTCAAAAGAACCCTGTGTCCGCAGTATGACATCAGTACAGCCGGTCTGTCGGGTACAATCACATCAATATCATGTCTTGTAAACGGCCTTACTATACCCTTAAGTCCCCCTGAAAACCATGTCCTGTCCCATCCAAGACCACGGATTACAGGAGCATCCTTGTGCTCATCGACATAATCTTTAAGTATTTTTTGAATCTTCTTTATCACTTCTTCAGGTTCATCTTTCTTAGGATCAGGTACAATGCTTCCAAAGCTACATGTCGCATATTTTTTTGCCGCATGAGCCAGATGCATGTGTGCGTCTCCAAGACCGGGGATAACGCTTTTACCATTGCAATCTACAACATCCGTAGCATCACCAATCCACTCATTGATTCCTGCCTCATCTCCCACGTATACAAATTTACCGTCCTTGATGGCAATTGCCTGGGCATGCGTCTCTGTACCGTCCAGCGCGATAGAATAAACCTTAGCATTTCTGTAAACCTTGTCTGCGTTCTTTTTCATTTTCATTACCTCTCTATTATATTAATTCTATAATCCACATAGTTATCTTTATTTACAGGTAAAAATATTTTGTCAGGGGATAAGTATTGTCCCAGTCCACAACTTTTCTGTCAGATTCCTTCTCCGAATGAATATCAAATTCGTCAAATACCATCATCTGCCTGTTAGTAGTATCGTAAAGCGGCCACTCGTAAGCCTTGCCGTCAGGCGAGATGTCTGCGGAAAGGGAAGGATTGCCACATTTAGCAAATTGAATCCACATTTTACGCATGATTTTTGAGAAAGTTTCGTCATATGCCCGACCTGTGAATTCAGTCTCCTCAGGATGTTTGAGTATAGACGCAAGCTCTGTTGCATGTCCGCATTTCATATATGGCAAAGAGGATTCAGGTGTGAAGTAATAGGTGTAGGATTTACCACCACCCTTTGTATGCTCCTCTGATAGTCTGATATGTGCCGCATTAAACCAGAGCTGACTGAAAAGATCGCTGTCTTTCTCGTAGTCTTCTCCCACTGCGTTGCCACAAAATCTCTCGACTTTCTCTTTATCCTCATCCGGCAAGTTTGCAATCTTTCTTGTCTTGCGGTCAGCAGCCCACATTTCAAAAGTCTCCGGTCCCATAAGATAGACAAAATAATTCATTTCGTCCTTATTGCAACCATGAAGAATCTCAATATCCTTCACATCGCCCTTCGCATATGCTTCATATGGATCAAGGGGCAGGTATTTTCCGTCTCTTTCCGGACCAATACGAAGTCCTGTCACCGCTGATGCCTTCAAAAGCTTATCAACACCAACCTTATTCAGTTCAGCTACGCTCTTACAGCCAAGAATATCCATTACTTCATTCGTACATGCAATGGCATCCTCTGTTGATATCGTAATGGAGGGAGCACCACTCTGGGCGATTACTCTCTTGATATACTTGTGGGAACCCTTGATAAGGGGAAGCATGGTTACGCTTCCTGCACCGGCGGATTCACCAAAGATTGTTACATTATCAGGATCGCCACCGAATCCCTCAATGTTCTCATGTATCCACTTTAGTGCCATCATCTGATCCATTGGGCCTAAGTTCTGTGCATCCGGATACTCATTTCCATCCGGCAGATGAGATAAGTGAATATATCCGAAAATTCCTACCCTGTACGCTATGGATACAAAAACGACATCAGGATTCTCCATGGCAAGATTGTGGCAGTCATAAAGAGGATCGGCTGTGCCTCCCATAGCATATCCACCACCGTGAATCCATACCATGACCGGTCTTTTCTCGACAGGCTCCCCCTCTGCCTTCCACACATTCAAATAAAGGCAATCCTCACTCTGATAATATAATGATCCGCCTTCACTTATATCCTCTTCCTGACATGGACTTTTTCCGTTGTAATACGCTTCATATATGCCCTCATCCGGCAGGTATTCCTCCGGCGCTTTCCAGCGAAGCTCTCCAATCGGCGGTTTTCCTGTAAAAGGGATGCCTTTATACGCAATGACATTTTCGGTCTTTTTGCCTACAAAGGTGCCATTGACACATTTCACCGCAAGGGACTTATCATAACTATCATCAGTTATCTTTTTATTCTCACCGTATCCGGCTCTTACCTTCTTCTTTGCCTCATTCAACTCCTTAAGCTTCTCTTCGTTAAGCTTTGGTAACAATAAATCCGCAACATCACTCATTTATCATTTCTCCTTTCTCCTTTCTGACAAATGGGATTCGGCGACTATTCCTGATAGTCCTACCGTTTAACATATACTTATGTTATTCGGTCTGCGATTGTGTCGCACACTAATTTTCCGTCCGAAACTATGAGCGCCTTAGGAAACGCCTCCCATTCAAAAGCGTCCATTCCATAAATCTCATTGCGATAAAACTCCAGAGCCTCTCTGCTGATGAATTTCTTTAGCAGGCTTTGAAGTATCTCAGACAAGTCATTATCAATTACACTGCCATACATCTGCAATGCTTCACTATTCCCAAGTATTATTCCGGTTGCATCGACTGTGCCTGCCCCCAATTTCTCGATAAGCGCTTTTTCATCCCAGTATATCATATGAACTTGATTGCCACCTTGTTTTAGCCTTTCCGCTACGCGATAGATACATAGCGCAGCCCATTGATTTACAAGTTCTGAATTCACTTCCAACTCAGTGGATGATTCCATCTGTTCCTCAACACATGCCTTTGCCTTGTTATATGTGTTTTCATCCAATTGATTTTTTATATCTTCCACGGCCAACAATACCGCCTTCATATACTTCTTAGCTCCGAGAAAGGATTTGACTTCCTGCACTTGATTGCCGGGAATACCAATGACAAACTCAATGCCCGAAGCGGCACCATCTGAAAGAGCCTGATAGATATCGGAAGGAATTAAATTCCCATCGCAGGTTGGAATGCATGCATTCTTCCAAAGCTTTTGTGCCGCGTCTTTCAAAACTCCTGAATCAAGCTTTATAAGCTCCTCCATTGTGGTAGTCTGTGTTTCCTTCAACAAATCCTTTGCCACCATCCTGGATTCCTTTGGAATGTCATAGACGGATTCTATAATTGCATTATAAGCGAAGGCTCTCTTAAATAATCCCTTTGCTCTCTTAGAGGCTGCAAGTAGTATGATGGATGTTGCGCCAGAGTCAACGCCGAACACTGTAATACGGTCGGGATCGCCCCCAAAGAACGCAATATTTTCTTTTATCCATTGTAATGCGGCAATCTGATCAAGCAACCCAAGATTTAGGGCATCAGGATAGTCTTCCCCGCCCGGAACCTCCGAAAAATCAATAAAACCGAAAATTCCAAGGCGATAGTTGAAACTGACGAACACAATATCCGAATGATTAGTAACAAAATTGTTACCATCCAGTAAGGGATCGGCTGAACCCCCACAGGAAAAATCACTCTCGTGAAACAACACCAGAACCGGTTTTAGAGATTCTGAACTATCTTCTGCAACACTAATATTCAAGGTAAGGCAATCCTCGCTCTGCCGATGATGTTTGAGAATCGCACCTCCATGCTCAACCTGTATAGGCGAGGGACCATAATTTACTGCCTCAAATACTTTGTTCGACTCAGGAAGCGGTCTTGGTGCTTTCCATCTCAGATTCCCAACCGGCCCTTGTGCATAAGGTATACCCAAATAATTTATAATATCCTTGTTTTTTTCGCCTACATAGATGCCCGTTTTTGTCTTTACGGCAAGATCTTTATCATAGAAGCCTGTAATAGGTTTATTCTGTTTGTTCATATCCTCAACATCTTCTTTGTCCGGATCAAATATATAGCCTTCACTTCCATCCCCATAAACTTTGCGAATCTTTCGGACACGATATCCACGGATGCACAGGTTCACCACAAAGCCTAGAATAGGAATACCCACAACCCACGCAAACTCCTCCTCCAGATCTTCCATCAGGGATGTGTCCAGCAAACGCAGGGAAACAAACTCGGCGATTAGGAAAACGAGCAGGATTATCACATAAGTGATTATCCGGTTTGCCTTTTTTTGCTGGATAGTTTTGCTAAAAACGATTTTACTGATAATCTCTTCTAGCGCAATTCCGAGGGCAAAGCAGGCCACTATGCACGCAAGCCGTGGCCAGCCTAAATACATCGGAATATTATAGCCAAAGCCATATCCCAACGCAGAGATGAAAGCCACCATAAAATCATCGATTGTAAATAACTTTTTCATTACTCAATCTACTTTCTAATTTCACCACAGAAATATACCGCTGTTGGTTTATTATGGCTAAAGCCTTCCTTCTTAGCTGTAAGCAGGTCATTATCAAATACAATAAAGTCTGCGTCCTTGCCAACCTCGATGGAACCCTTGGTATCTTCAATACCCAACTGCTTTGCTCCGTTTATAGTATAACCAATTATCATTTCTTCTATACTCATTTGCTCGTCGGAAGAAGGATACGATCCCACAGTCCAATTTAGTTCGGCTGCTCTGGTATTCTTGTTTATCCACCTTGTCATGCCGACCTCCATGCTCAGATACGGACTCCAGTTGTTAAAGTCGCCATAGTGAATATCATCGCAAGACCATGTAACATTCGCTCCGCTTTTCCAGACCGATTTACAACGATACATTTTCTTAGCCCGACTCTCACCCAGTAGCACTCGCCATGTATCATAGGGATTTCCTCCCATGTTACCTGCATGCCACCAAGGTGTATAATTGGCATTTACACCTAATTTGGCGAAGCGGTCAATATCCGCATCATCCTGAATCTCCAGGTGAGCACATGTAACCTTCACATTATACTTATCACCCAGCTTCTTTTTGGCAATCTCCACACCATCAAGTACATTGCGAGACGCTCCTTCACCAACAGTATGCAAATGCAAATCAAGCCCTGCTTCATTAAGCTGCATAAGAAGATCTGCAATCTGGTCTTTGTTAAAGGCTGCCGTTCCCTTTTCCCCGGTATCCTCATAAGGTGTCACAAGTGCTGCCGTTCCAATCTTCAAGGTTCCGTCATTAAAAATCTTTAAGGTATGAACTTTCAGATGCTTAGTATTATATTCACTCTTAAACCGCTTAAGGTTCTCAATTGCCTCCGGCACCTGCCTGGGCTGAGTGATTACATAACAGCCGTCAATATAAACAGGAAGTTCTCCCTTTTCGTCCATTTTTTTCAATCGTTTGTAAACTCTCTCATGGAAATCATTACATTCTGGAATACCGGCATCAAAGACACCCACAACACCTGCATTTTCAGAAAAATCAATCCAACGTTTTAATGCGGCATCTATTTGTTCATCTGTTAGCTTCTCCGCTCCATCAATCAGAAAAGGGGTTTCAGCTGCAGCTTCAAATATATTTCCTGTTATATGTCCGTCTTTACGCACATAGTAACTAAGCCCGGGTACAGGGTCAATGATATCATCCGTAATACCATGACGCTCAAGAAGCTTGGAGTTTGCCCAAATGCTGTGTGCTTCACCCTCAAGAATCATAATCTCACTGTCACCACTGATGGCATCAAGATCTTCTTTTGTAATCTCTTCGCCATGAAGAAATACACGCTCTAAAAGGAAATTATAACATGTCTTGCCCGGATTATTCTTAATATAATCGGCTATAAAGTCCAGTGCTCCCTTTTTGCTGTCGCACATAATATATTCGCCCATATCCTTATACTCAAATCCCACGGACATAGTAACATGGACATGGCTGTCGATGATTCCCGGCATTATGAATTTGCCGTTAAAATCTGTTACATCACCCTCATAGTCCGAAAGACCGGACTCATCTCCTACATAGATGAATTTACCATCCTTCACAGCAAGAGCTGTCGCCTGAGGCATATCCTTATTTGATGTGAAAATTTTTGCATTCTTAATAATCTTATCCGCCTTCATTGTTACTCCTTTCATAAACCTGTTCTGTTACTGTTACATTGTAGTTTTAGTTTAATTACAGGTGTAGACCCACTTTCCGCCTACCATGGTGCCAAGCACAGGTGAATCCTGTATATGCTCCGGATCGCATTTTGTTATATCATCGCCAAGTACAACAAGATCCGCCTCCTTGCCGACTGTAATACTTCCAAGCCTGTCTTCACAAAGCATCTGATACGCCTCATTAATGGTGGTTGCTTCAATCATCTGTTCTATAGTAACACGCTCTTTGGCATTATGCAGAGTATCCGGACGTCCTGGAAGCTGACGAGTCACTCCCTTCTGGATACCTCTTAGTGGATATGCAGGATTGGTAACAGGATAATCACTGGCAGAAGTTACCGTAACTCCGGCGTCAAAGAAGGCCTTCATTGGAAGCTGAGCCTCCGCACGTTCTTCTCCGAGAACAGCGACCATCATCGCAAAATACTCCGGATCGAAATCAAACCAGTGGGGGTCAGTAGAAGCTATAACATTTAGTTTTGCCATACGGGGAATATCCGCCTTGTCTACCACCTGAAGATGGGTTATAGCATCCCTGTAGTCATGTGGACCCGTCTGCTCCAAAGCTTTCTCAATGGCATCCAGAGCCATGCAAATTGCCCCGTCTCCTATAGCGTGAGCATGTACCGTAAATCCCAATTCGTGAGATTTTATGTATATTTTAATAAGAGTTTCCATATCAAAACGCAGCTGCCCACGGTGCTGATGCTCTATAGACCACGGATCAGTGTAAGGCTCCTTCATATATGCAGTTGAAGGTGTCCCCGGCATCGTACCATCTATCTGTATCTTGATATTAGTAATTTCGAACATGTTTCCCTTGGTCTTCTCTCTTAGCTGAGCCGCATGTTCTATCTCCGCCATGGTGTCATGACCTTCTGCCTGAAATACCTGATAAGCAGCATAGATATGCATGTGAAGCTTCCCTTCCATATCAAGCTCATGGCAGGCAATTGCGGCATTGTCTGTAGTATCCCAGTTAATTATGGGCTCAAGAACCAGAGTCTCTCCATTAGCCAGATATTCTTCCTGATAGTGCAAAAAGCCCTCTTTATACTGCTCAACCGAGAAAACAGTAAGTTCCTTTAACAAATCCATAGCACCTTCACGGAAATATCCGGTTGGATTTCCCTGTTCATCACGGGTAATTATTCCATCACTTACATCAGGAGTATTCTTGTCGATTCCCAGACGTTGCATTGCGGCATGGTTTACCCAGTAAGAATGATGACCTATATCCGCAAGAACAATCGGTTTATCTGTTATTCCATTAAGCAAATCCGCAGTGGGACCGTTTGGGCCCATATCCGGTGTAGGTACGAAGCCGGAGCCCTGAATAACATCCATTTCCGGATGATTTTTTACAAACTCCTTTATCGCAGCAAGATGTTCCTGTAAGGTTCCCATAGGATTCAGATGTACGAAGAAAAGCTTCTCCGTTCCTCCGGGTGCGATATGACCGTGTCCTTCTCCAAATCCCGGAAGAATAATACCTTTATCATATCTAATTTCCTCCGTGTCCTTGTCGATATAGTCCTTCACGCCCTCTTCATCCCCCACATAGACGAACTTACCATCAGAAATTGCCAGCGCCGAAGCTTTGGGATTTTTCTTATCAACCGTATAAATGTTACCGTACATTACAATATTACTATTCATTGTACTCTTCTCCTTTCGTAATACCAATTTGCTTTCAAAAATGCTATTCAAATTTACATTTTAGACCATTATACCACATAGTGCTTTATGAGTGGATATTTTTTCATCGGCTATAACAAGTTTTATAACGCATATTATACAATAAAATAATAAAAACCCACTACCTAAATCAGCTAATGTATAGTAAAATATATAAAAATAAATACAAAGAACGAGGTATACGATTATGGTAATGGATAAATTAAAAGAATATGGTATAGACTATGATACAGCAATGCAACGTTGCGTAAACAACGAGGCATTATATATCAAACTCGCAAAGAAAATACCGGAAACTTCGCAATTTGACGAATTAAAAAAGGCATTAGATGAAAAAGACTTAGACAAATCTTTTGAGCTTGCACATGCACTTAAAGGAATTGTATCTAATCTTGCTATTACACCACTTGAGAAGCCAATTTCTGAAATGACTGAATTATTAAGAGCAAGAGAAGATATTGATTATTCAGGATATATAGATGAAATGGACAAAGCCTTAAATAAATTCTGTGATATCCTTTCAGAAGCATAAGCACAAATAGTATATTCAAACATTTGCACATAACAATATATCATTAAAAAACAGCTCCTTTGAAATATCAATTCCAAAGGAGCTATCGTTTTATTATTTATAGTTTATAGGCATTTAGAATTTACCAAGATTACCTTCTAGAGAGATAATGCTCTCATTATCTATATCTTCGTCATAGTTGTCTTCAAATCCTGCAGATGAACCTCCGCCGAAGCCACCCATTCCTCCGAATCCACCGCCTGCGTTAAATCCATTATTAGACTTAAGCTTGAAGCCTGCGATAACATCACGAAGTGATTGTGCATGGTTAGATAATGTCTCAGCTGCAGCAGCACACTCCTGAGAAGTAGCAGAGTCTGTCTGAACGACCTGTGATATCTGACCGATAGCCTGCTTAACCTGTGCAATGGCAGTTGCCTGCTCGTCTGATGATGTGGCAACCTCTGCAACAGTACCTGAGATATGCTCAATACCTTCAGATATCTTGGCAATAGCTTCTGTCATCTCATCAACCTGCTTTGAGCCATCTTCAACAACATCAATAGCATGCTGTATAAGCTCTGCTGTCTCTTTTGCAGCGTTAGAAGAAAGCTCTGCAAGATTCTTAACCTCTTCAGCAACAACTGCGAATCCTCTACCGTGAACACCTGCTCTTGCAGCCTCAACAGTAGCATTTAAAGCCAAGATATTAGTCTGGAATGCGATATCATCAATTGTCTTAATAACCTTGCTGATATTATGTGATGATTCATTAATATCAGTCATTGAAGTATTAACGTTCTCTACTGCGCTCTTACCTACTCTTGCATCCTCAAGCATCTCTTGAACTCGATTCTCCATATTGCGGGCATCATCAGCATTAGCTGTTGTCTTGTTGGCAATATCCTTAATTGATGCGTTAATCTCTTCTACAGCACTTGCCTGCTCAGTAGAACCCTGTGCAAGAGCCTGTGAAGCAGCGGATACTTCCTTAGCACCCTCTGTAAATGACATACTAGCTTCTTGTACTTCTGATAGAACCTGATTGTTCTCATCAACTAAGTCTCTAAGAGCAATACCAAGTTCATCATTCTCACCTCTTACATGAGAATCAACAGTAAAGTCACCCTTAGACATATCTCTTGCCATATCAGCCTGAATCTTAGTAGACTTAATTAACTCTCTCATGTCATTGATAAAGCCTACATATTCCTTGTACTGTCCCTCAGGTACTTCCCAATCAATGTCGCCGGCTGTTACTCTTTCTACATAAGAATTAGTCTTATTGATAACAGCCTTGGTAGTTCTCATATGTAGCCATAGACCAACTACACCTACAGCGATTGTAGCAACCATAACTACAATATCAATAACAATTGTAACAGTTGCACCAATAATCTCTGTTCCAACCATCTCGGTAATAATGCTAAGCGCACCGGAGATGATAAGCAGTACTATCATAATAATGATAGTCAAGATGATTCCTGAAAATATACTCTTCTTCCTCATAACTAAATGCCTCCTTAGTTTTAATATTAGTTATTTGTTTACTCTTTTAATAATTCTCTTCTATTACTTCATCAATTGCTGAGATGTCTTCATCTCTGATAAGCTTCTCCGGATTGAGCAGAAGCTTAACCTCATCTCCTACTTTACCAAATCCGTATACATATTTGTTCTTTGCATTTGCTGATGTAAGCGAAGGCGGTGCTTCAATATCATCATCCTTAATTGTGACTACATCTTCTATAGTCTCAACAATAAGTCCGATAACAGTATTCCTTACATCAACAATTATAATACAAGTTCTGTCATTGTACTCAAAGGGCTCTTGCTTGAATCGAATCCTGACATCAATAACAGGTACTATCTTACCTCTTAAGTTAATAAGACCTCTTATGTAATCCTCTACCTCCGGAATCTCAGTGATAGATTGAATACCCATTATCTCATTGACATACTTTAGTTCAATTCCATAATATTCAGAGCCGGATTTGAAAGTCATATATTGCTTGGCATTCTCAAGTGCACCTTCTAAGGCAAACTCTTCATCCTCAGCAGTTATAACATCCATTTTCTCATCTGCCATTTACACATTCTCCTTTCCTCTATCCAGCCAATGTTGCTATATCAAGTATTAATGCAATACTTCCGTCACCTAACTGTGTACATCCTGATAAACCGTCAACCTTCTTAATATAATCAGGAATAGGCTTAACAACAATCTCCTGTCCACCAAGCAATTTGTCAACAAAAATACACATTCTACGAGACTCATATTCTGTAAGAATCATAATGCCTTCATCAATATCATTAACTGAGCTGTCAATATGATATTTCTCACTAAGTCTTACAACCATATAGTGCTGACCTCTGACATTGAGATACTCTCCTCCATCAGGCTCTTTTACTACACTTGACTGTCTTACATTAATAAATTCTTTCACAGAATTGGTCTCAATAACGAACTTCTGCTTACCAACCTCTAATAGTATTCCGCTGATAATAGCAAGGGTAAGAGGAATCTTAAGCATCATGCAAGACCCTTTGCCATACTCGGAATCAATCTCAAGCATTCCACCGATAGTCTGCAAGTTCTTAACAACAACATCCATTCCAACTCCTCTTCCGGAAAGCTCAGTAACTTCTTCATTCGTCGAGAATCCGGGAGCTGTAATGAACTGATATATCTCTTTATTTGTATAATCTCTAATACTCTTTTCTCTTGGAACAATTCCGTTCTTCTTAGCTTTCGCAAAAAGCTTCTCGGGATTCATTCCACCGCCATCATCACTAACACTTATAATAACTTTGCCGGCTTCATTCTTAGCTTCAAGAGTAATAAGACCTTTCTCCGGCTTTCCAGCGGCTTTTCTTTCTTCTTTCTCCTCTATTCCATGATCAATAGAATTTCGAATCATATGCATAAGCGGATCTGATATATGTTCTATAATATTCTTATCCACTTCTGTTGTCTCACCAATCATCTTGAATTCTATATTCTTGCCAACCTTGCGGGATGTATCGAATACAATTCTGTTCATCTTCTGGAATGTATTGGTAAGCGGCATCATTCTCATAGACATGATTACATCTTGCATCTCAGATGTAAATTTCGTAAGCTGAGCTGCCGACTTATGGAAGTTGGTAAGATTAAGTCCTTCTATGTTAAGGTCGGGATTCTGGAGAACTGTTGATTCTGCAATAACAATTTCACCTATAAGATCCATAAGCTGATCTATCTTATTGACATTAACACTTATAAAGCTAGTACCTGATGCCTTAGCTTTCTTGCTCTTTGCAAGCGTCGCTTTCTTACCGGCAGACTTTTTCTCAATGACGTAATCACCGGGTGTTACATCTTCTTTCTTCTCGTCCTTTTTATCCTCTGTCTTTGCTTCGTCCGCTTCACCTAGATCGATTACATCAGAACCAATTATAGGTGCAGGAACATCAAATCCGGCTTCAAAGTCTTCCTTGCCACATTCCGATACGTCCACACCTTCAATATCAAATCCACCTAGAATAGTTTTAACTTCTTCTAATTCAAGATGTGCTTTAATAAGAATCTTAAAACCTTGTTCTAATATAACATCAGCAGATTCTTCATTAGTTATGATATCAGAAGGAGAATAATACATCTCATCAACATTTTCTTTTAAAGAATTAACAAGTGCATATGCATGGATATTACACATCTGTATATCATTCCTGTAATAAGCCATTACATAATAATACTTAGCGCCATCTCCACCTGCCGCTCCAATGTAGAATTGTGTCGGTTCTTCATCTTCTTCCTGCTTTGGAAGAACCTTGTCCTCACTAACAATTTCCTTCTTAATTTTACTTAAGAATTTATCAATATCTTTAATAAGAGCTGATGAATCCTTAGTGGGTTCTCCTCCATCTTTGATGTTCTCAAATTCTTCTCTAAAGAAATCAGCAACCTCAAAAATCTTATCAACAAGTTCAAGATGAGGCACATTATCAGGCTTAGACTCTCTAATATAGAAGAATACATCTTCTAACTTATGAGCAAGCTTCATAATGTCGTCGAACATCATTATTCCGGATGACCCTTTAATAGTATGCATTATTCTGAAGAATTCATTAATGTCTCCTTCATCAAAGCTATCTGCATCCTTTTTTTCGAGAGTAGTCATTTCAAGTTGCTGAAGTAATTGTCCATTCTCGTACAAATACATGTCCAGCATGCTATCCATTTCTTCGCTCATCAGACTCCCCCCTTTCTAAAAATATAGGTAAATATGTATGAATATAACAATTATAGTACTCCAAGCTTCTTCATAGCACTTGTAAGTTTATTAACATCAACAGGCTTAGCGCAATATACACTACAGCCCATCTCAAAAGCTTTCTTTACATTTTTCTCTTCTGATAAAGCTGTCATCATAATAATCTTAGCCTGATCTTTTGATGATACTCCCTCTTCCTTCTCAATATCTCTAATTGCCTTAAGCACTTGATACCCATCCATAGAAGGCATCATAATATCAAGACATATTAAATCATAAGGTTCATCATCTTCCCTAGCCATCATAAATGCTTCAACAGCTTCACTTCCGTCAACTGTTCCGTCGCACTCACCGTATTTAGACATATAATCCATCATAAATTTTCTGCTGGCAAAATCGTCTTCAACAATAAGTATCTTCATGTTGATATCTCCTTTCTAACACCACTCCCCATTTCATAATTCACAATTATAACACATGTCTACTAGATATGGCTACAAGAATTTTAAAAAATACAATATATTGTTACATATTACCTAAAATATTATATATCTTATGTGCAATAGAGTGAAGGGGAATCTGATATTCAACCGCTCCTATATCATATGCAGCTTTCGGCATACCATATACAACACAAGATTCTTCATCCTGTCCTATGGTATGTCCACCGGATTTTCTTATCTTAAGTAGTCCATCTGCACCATCTTTACCCATTCCCGTAAGAAGTGCTGCAACACAATGTCGCCCTGCTACTCTGGCTACTGATTCAAACATTGCATCAACAGATGGACAATGTCCACTGACTTTAGGTCCCATCTTGCAATCAACAGAGAATCTGTCACCTTTCTTTACAAGTCTCATATGCTTATCTCCAGGTGCCACAAGAACAAGCCCCGGTCTTAACATATCGCCAGTCTCTGCTTCCTTAACATCAACAGCACATTGATTGTTAAGTCTCTCTGCATACATCTTGGTAAATCCCGGTGGCATATGCTGTGTAACAATAGTTCCAGGGATATCAGAACGAAATCCCATAATAACATCACAAAGTGCTTCTGTTCCTCCAGTTGACGCACCAAGCGCAACCACAACATGTTCACTGTCAATCGTCTTAGAAGAGACACTCTTAGGTGTAACCCTCTTCATCTCGCCAACATTAACAGTGGATGCAATCTTAATCTTAGTACATAACTCTCTCTGGAGATAGTTAAGTATCTCATCTTTCGTCATGTTAACAGGCTTAGAGATAAAATCAACTGCTCCTGCATTCATTGCGTCAAATACTTTGTCACTTAATGCGCTTACCATAACAATAGGAATAGGATATTGTGGCATAAGTCTTTTTGTAAATTCCAAGCCATCCATCTTAGGCATCTCTATATCGAGAGTCATAACATCCGGTTTATGTTTCAATATCATATCTCTTGCTTCAAAGGGGTCTGTTGCAACAGCAACAACTTCAAGTGCCGGATCCGAATTGATTCCTCTAACCATCAGCTCTCTAAACATCATGGAATCATCTACTACTAATACTCTTATCTTTCTCACTACATACGCCTTCTTTCATTAATTGGATTTAACGGTTTTCTGAATATAGAAGGTCTTACAAACTCAAGATTTGTAGCTTCTTTGTCTATGTTTTCAGTATTACCGATTATAAAGTATCCCCCCGGCTCTAAGACATCATATATCTTATTAACAAGCTCTCTTTTTGTATCTTCCGAGAAATATATCATTACATTTCTAAGGAAAATACAATGCATTTTGGTCTTAAATGGAAAATCATTCATAAGATTGAATTGTCGAAACATTACATTCCTTCTAAGGTCATCTTTAACCTTATAATTAAACTCATCAATCCTCTTAAAATTAGCTCTCTGCCACTGCGGTGGCAAAACTTCTATCTTCTCCTTAAGATATACTCCTTGCATAGCATATCTTAACACTTCACTTGACAGGTCAGTTGCAAGAAGAGTTGAATTCCAACTGCCATAATTAAGTCCTAAGAAATCCTTAACAACCATAGCGATGGTATAGGGCTCTTCACCGGAAGAAGACGCTCCCGACCAGATTCTGATATCATGAGTATGTTGCTCTTTTTTCACAATCCAGGGAAGAATTACATCTCTTAAGAATATGAAATGATCCGGTTCTCTCCAAAAGTAGGTATGATTTGTCGTTAGAATATTAAGCATATTCTGAAGCTCATGTCCACTTCTATCAGACTCTACTGCATTAAGATACTCATCATAGCTGGAATATCCGTTTCTGGCAAGGTAATTATCAAGTCGTCCCTGCACAATAGCTTTTTTGCTAGCGAGATTAATCCCATATCTGCTCTCTAAGAATTGAACTAATCTCTCAAATTCTACATCAGTCATATTGCCTCCTATTTGTTATGATTTTATCTGTTTTTTAATCTTAATGAATAAATCCATTAAATAAGGATCAAACAATACTCCCCTGTCAGCATTCATCTTATCGAAAGCATCTTCTCTTGATAATCCTGACTTAATGTATGTCTCAAATGTTTCTGTAATAGCTACAATTCTAGCTGCAAGTGGTATATCCTCTTTCGATAAACAATGAGGCGTTCCACTTCCATCCCATCTCTCATTATGATAATCGATAACATCAGCCGCCGCCTGAAGTGTAGGAGATGTCTCATCATCAGTAAAAAATATCTTGAATATTTTAGGGTTAATATTTCTAATACTTCCTGCAATCTCCACACCCTCTATAAATGCTTCAGATATCTTATTCTCATACTTATCTGTAAAGTTAAGTGCCTGAGTCAACATTCTGGAATTCCTAACAATGTTATCTATATTCAGCGACATATCATCTACATCCGACGATAGTTTAACAAGATTCTCAAGAATACGCTTTTTCTCATTAAGAATTTTTTCATTTTGCTCACTGATAACCTGATTAAGCTTCCTATTGTTCTCCTCTAATTCCTGTCGTAAGTTGTATATATTAAGATGTGTAGATACCCTTGTCTTAATTTCTGTTAAGTCAAAAGGTTTTCTAATGAAATCAACGCCACCTATCTCAAATGCTTTCTCTCTCTCATCATCGCTTTCTGCTGCAGATACGAATATAACCGGTATATCTCTGGTATGAGGATTCTCTTTAAGCATCTGGCAAAATTCATATCCATTAATATCTGGCATCATAATATCAAGAAGAACCATTTGCGGCAGTTTTTCATTAAGAATATCAGTAGCTTCTTTTGCACTCATTGCAGACCTTGTATTATAGCCCAGTGAGCCAAGAATCTCCTCAAGAAGCATTATATTTACATCTAAATCATCAACAATGAGTATTGTAGTATTATGCTTACCTTCCTTATCCATTCTTCTCACCTGCCTTAATTGTGCTTGTGATTATATTATCCAATTCATCAAGATAATCCCTGCATTTATCCTTTTTTTCTTTTCTTACATTCATAACCAGTCTAAATGCTATAGAAGACACCTCTTTTGGTGCATTTTCCGATAAAGATTTTATACCGGAAGAAAAACCTTCTGCCTTATCCCAATTATCAAGCTCAATACATAATTTGCATTTCTCAATCATATCACTAATCTTTTTAAGGTTAGTAGGATTAGTAAAATCAAATTTAAGTTCTGACTGCTCTTTTCGTCCAACATCAAGCATCTTTTTAAGTTCAAAGATGTCAACATCCGCTTCTTTATCATTTGATTTTTCATCACACTTCATATTGATGTTAAATGTAAATGTTGAACCTTTTCCCTTTTCAGAGTCAACCTCTATGTGTCCGCCCATCAGTTCAACAATCTGCTTACATACATATAGGCCGAGACCTGTACCGCCGTATTTTCTTGTAATACTACCGTCTGCCTGACTAAAACTACTAAATATCTTGTCCATGTCTTCCACAGACATCCCTATTCCCGTATCCGTCACGAAAAAGGTAAGTTCAATATCTTTCTTTTTATGTTTGGTCTTATATACATCCAGACTAACATATCCACTTGAAGTGAATTTGATAGCATTGTTAAGAAGATTATTAATAACCTGGCTGAGATGGAATTCATCACCATATACAGTATCCGGTATGTTTTCGGAAATATTACATCTTAGCTCTATTCCCTTCTCATTAGCCACTGACTCTAGTGTCGAAACAGAGGAATTAATGAGTTCACGAATTGAGAAAGGATTAGATTCAATAACCATCTTTCCATTTTCAAGCTTGGCATAATCAAGAAGATTGTTGATAATCTTCTCCATATTATCGCAACAATCAAGAACAATTTTCATAGTTCTCTTGTTAGATATATCTTCTTCTTTCTCATAAAGATTCCTAATATGACCTCTTATTCCGTTAACTGGCGTTCTAAGTTCGTGAGTAAGATTGGCTGTGAATTCATCCTTGGATCTAAGAACTTCTTTCATGTTCTCTTCATTGGAACTAAGACGCTTAGAAAGTGAATCAACCTCTCTCAGATCTGTAATAAATACAGCCATCTTCAAATCATCATCGCAAGGCTTTTCATCATTATAATAGAAATGCACGTTTACAGGAAAACAGGTGTGATTCTTCCTATATACATCACTTCTTATATCCTCTGATACATTCTCCCTGACGTAAGATACTATATCTACCTCTTCAGTAAACAGGTTAGGTAAAATATCACGGATATTAAAATTCATATTATCGAAATCGAGTTCATTGTACACTGCGCGATTTACATATGTAATCTTACCCTTATCGTCAAAAAAACATATAAGCTCGGATGATTCATCTAATAAATCACAAATCGTCTTTAACCCCATAACGCTTCTCCATAAAAAACACTTTTACAATGATAACTTTTTCACAACAAAATGTCAATTGTGGTTTATGACACTCCGGTGTGCAACATGATAATTCCCACAACTTATAAAACCTTTTTTATCTCTTCCACTAGCTTTTCCTGATCTATTGGTTTTGCAACATGACCATTCATGCCCGCCTTCTTAGCATCAGAAACATCACTTTCAAAAGCATTAGCAGTCATAGCTATAATAGGAACACTCGCCTTGTTCTTGTCAGATATATTCCTTATAGCCATTGCAGCCTCATACCCATTAAGCCTTGGCATCTGAATATCCATAAATACGATATCGAAGTAGCCTGCCGGTCTCGACACCACTTTGATTAACGCATCCTGCCCATCTTCTGCTTCAACAACTTCAAAACCATAGCTTTCTAGAATCGCCACTCCAATCTCTCTGTTAATCTCCATATCATCAGCAAGAAGCACCCTCTTACCTTTAAAGTCAGCTTCAGTTATATCTGTTTTATGTTCATTTAGCTTTACAACTTCCTCGGCACTCACAATAGGAAGAGATAATAGAACTGAAATCGTAGTCCCTACATTTTCTTTAGAGTCAACGACTATTTTTCCATCCATCAAGTCTACTATATTCTTAGTAATTGCCATACCAAGCCCTGTACCTTGAATCTTTTCTGTCTCTTTTCTTTTTTCTCTTTCAAAATCCGTAAAAAGCTTAGCGGCAAATTCCTCAGACATTCCTATTCCATTGTCTGAAACCACAAACTTATATGTCACTTTATTATCATCCACATTCTCCTCTGACACATCAACATTAACAAATCCATCATTAGGTGTGTATTTGATAGAATTTGAGATAAGATTAATAAGCACCTGATTCAGACGCAGTCTGTCAACAGATACATATTTGTGTTCTAACTTTGATAAATCAACATTAAACCTATGACCCTTAGACTCTGCCTGTCCCTTCATTATAGAATAGATATTAGATAATAGTTCTTTTAAATCCTCCGGTTTTGGATTCATATCTATCTTACCGCTTTCGATTCGACTCATCTCAAGAATATCATTAATAAGAGATAATAAATGTATACCCGAATCTTTAATCTTATGAAGATAATCCTCCATTTTCTCCTTATCAGATGTATCAAGAAGTGCAAGATCTGTAAATCCAAGTATAGCATTCATAGGTGTTCTTATATCATGAGACATATTAAACAGAAAGGCTGTCTTGGCTTCACTCTTCGACTCAAATTCCATTGCCTTTTTATCAGCTTCTTTTTGTCTTTTAAGCAAAATAGAAAACAGATAATACAGTGCAATAAGAACAACTATAACTACGGCTATCTGTATAAGAGCATTAGAACTCATAAAACTAGAAAGGGATTCTTTCTGCCAACGTTCTAATTGACTAATATATTCCACACTCCTTTGTCTAATCCACATTGCAGAAGAAAAGAGAATAAGAAATGCCATAAGCATCCACATAACTGTTGATTTGCCATATAAATCTTTCTTGTCATTTCTATACACAAGCCAATAATATATAAGACCGGCAAGAGACCAAAGCGCCAATATAAAATATGACTCTGTAGCTATCTTATTCTCAGAAAATACATTAGGAATAAGCAGGAACAAAAATGACACAAAAGCCACAATCATTCCGACAACAGATGCAATCCTGATTCCAGTACCGGCATCTTTATCTTTAATCGCAAGCTTAAGGCTTCCTATAGTGCTATATACATATACAATAGTAGCCGTAATTGTTGTAATATCCACTATCCACCCAATGGCGGTACGTCCAAAAAATGGGACAATAACAGATATCCCAAGCACAATAAGAATACCAATATAAGGTTCTCCGTGCTTATTGGTTTTGCCTACAAATCCGGGCATCAATTCTTCTTCGGACATAGATACAAGAAGTCTTGCAGACGCACGATATAACCCAAACAGGCTTGTTGCAATAGCACAAAAAATACTTGCAACAAGAAACTTAAGTCCAGTCTCTCCCAGCACATAGTAAGTACTATAGAATACCGGAAGCGACATAAGCCCCTCTGAAGATTTAGAAGCTTCAAGATAAGATGTCCAGGTATTATAACCATCCGGCAACGCGAGAACTGGAATAAGTACTGGAATAATATATGCAATCGCAACAGTAACAACAGCTATAATTGTAATTAGATTAACATGTCTCGACTCTCTTCCGCCGGAATTAAACATATACATAAATGCTTCAAATCCAACAAACATCCAGGGGCCCAACATAACAATATTAAATATCTCAATTCCGTTAGAAACCTCAGTCTCAGCAAAAGGTATATACTCTGATGGATTACCCATTGAAAATACACCAATAAATATTGCAATAAGAATTCCAATATGAAGTATCGCAAGGATTACGTGAGACACTCTTATAAGTCTTTTCCCAACAATAGTAATAAGTGCAAAAAAGCACATTACAGATATAGTAACAAGAACCTCACCAAAATAAACATCATAATCAGCAATACTATAATGAAATCCAAATTGTAATACATCACCCCATATCGAACGGATAAGTATAATTATTGCTGTAGAATTAGCCCATATAATAGACAGATATGCAAGTAGGATTGCCCATGCCGAAAGAAATCCATGGTCAGCACCCAGAATCTTACTTATATATACATGTACTCCGGATTCTTTGGGATACTTCTTAGCCATATATGCAGTACTATAACATATGAAAAACATAGCAAGTGCGGCAAGAGAAATACCGATAACAGAACCAAGTGGGCCGGCTTGAGGCAAGAAAATATTACCCGGCATCATAAAAGAGCCCCAGCCAACAGCACAACCGAAAGCATAAGCCCATCCAGACATTATTCCTACTCTACCTTTTAACTCCTGCTTCTTCATAACAACATTATCCCAACTTCAAACAATACTATCTATAACTTATCCTACAAAAAACTTTTCAAATTCTTCTGCCGGAACTGGTTTCGAGAAGTAGTATCCTTGAATGATATCACAACCAAGTTCTCTAAGAGTATCAAGCTGACTTTGTTCTTCTACACCCTCTGCAATCACCGGCACATCCAAGAATCTGGAAATATCTATAATAAGTTCAACCAGTTTAAGACTTGTATTATCTTTATGCATATTTCTTACAAAACTCATATCCATCTTGAGGGCGTCAATAGGTATAGTGGTAAGCATATTCAAAGAAGAATAACCTGTTCCAAAATCATCCATCTCAATCTCAAAGTCTTTCTTTCTTAGACTATTAACGACTTCAACAAGTCTTGTTGCATCATCAGAATATGCTGACTCTGTTATTTCAAGTTGTAATTCATGTGGTTTTAAATCATAAGCATTGACAATATCAATTAAAGTATTCTCAAGCTCAGGGTCATATATATCAATTCTTGATACATTTACAGAAATAGGTATTGCGACATTATATTTATCTTTCCATTTCTTGATTTGAGATGCCGCACAACCCCATACATATTTATCAAGTTTCTGAATAAGACCGTTATTTTCAAAAAGAGGTATAAAATCACCGGGGCTTATCATGCCAAGAGTAGGATGATTCCATCTAACTAATGCTTCTGCACTTGTTAATATCGGGTCGCCGTGTTGAATTGAATACTTCGGTTGATAATATACAACAAAGTCTTTATTCCTAATTGATGCGTCAATGTCTGCAACAAGCTTCTCATTATAAATCTGCTTATCGTGTAGAGCTCTATCGTAATAGCCTATCTGATGGATATAATCTCCTCTTACAAGATTACAAGCCATTCTTGCATGCTCAAATATCTTCTGTGGACTCTCGTTATCATCAATGGTCTTATTAACGCCCATTCTAAGCCTAATACTTGCAGGAAAATCCGAGATACTTGATATTTCCTTCATCATATCATCAAGAAGCGTCTGATAATCTTCTATACTGTCTACATACATATAGAATGTGTCAGCATCAGAGCGGGCAGCAATCCCAATTCTATTCTCAACCTGTTTCTCAAGAATCTCTGCTATTCTCTTAAGTACAATGTCACCTTTGCTATGACCATATACTTCATTAATCAAATGGAAATTCTCAACATCTATTGATATTACATCCATATCAACTTCATCTACAAATCCAGATTCACGCATTTGCTTTATATATTCGAAAAAATATTCCTTAGAATACAGACCTGTAAGTTCATCTATCTTAGTAGAATCAATGAGACGTTTCTTCTCGAACAAATCAATAATTCTCTCGCATCTTGCAAGTATTACTTCAGGCATACTATAAGGCTTCTTAATAAAATCAACTGCTCCTGCCTTAATGATTTCAGCCTCAGAATCAGCATCAGAAGTCATAACAATTATAGGTATTTGTGATACTTTTTTATCTTCTTTATATAACTTAATAAACTCATATCCATCCATTACAGGCATCATAAGGTCAAGAAGAATCAGAGACACTTTATCTTTTGAAGATTCAATACAGGAAAATGCTTCTTTGCCGTTAGCGGCATAGATAACATCATATTTATCCATAAGCATATTTCCAAGTAATTCTCTATTTATTGACTCATCATCAACAATAAGAACCTTCCTCTTCTTTTCACCATGATATAATTCGTCATACATACTATCATCGCCTCCTTACATTATTGCTGTAATTAATTATATGTAATTATTTCATCAATAGTAGAAACCGAAAAAATGCATATTGATTTCTCTAGTTAATATTTTTCTACCCATATAAATAATATATATTTTTTATGCAAGTATTTCAAGGAAAATTAATAAATTCAATGTTGAAAACCGGAATGATTTATAGTGAATAAGATAATAAAATATTGAGATATTTACCACCGCATTGTATAATATCATTTATAAAATAAAACAATTATAACTTAAGTAACATTTGAAAAAGAATTTACGTTTTATTCGGGGGTACAGATGAAATCCACTATAAAAAGCAACAAACTAACAATTCCTATTCTAATAATCGGTGGCATTATTGTTGCCGGTATTCTTGTAATAGGAACTGTATTATCAGGTCAGGAAGCAAGTAATGATACCAGTAAGGCAGTAAGAAATGTCAGCCTGCTTTACTTAGATGAACTGGCAGGAAGACGTGAACAGGTTGTTGAGTCTGTCCTGGATGATTATGTCTCTGATATTGACATTGCTCTTGGACTAATGGAAGGAAATGACCTTAGTAGTCAAGAAAACTTCCAGGCATATCAAGCAAGAATGAAACAATTATACGGATTTGAGAAATTCGCATTTGTAAGTTCTGATGGTCTTATATATACATCAAGGGGAACAAGAAATGATATTAATGAATATTCATTTGATCCAAACAATCTAACCGGCCCCCAAATATCTATAAAAAGTATAAATGGCGATAACAAGAAGGTGATTATTGCTGTACCTGTTGATAGTGTTAATTATCTAGGGAATACGCTTGTCGCATGTTTTGTGGAAATTGATATGAACAAGATGCTTACAGGAATCTCCCTTCAATCGACTGATAATAATACAACATTCTGTAACCTCTATACAAAAGATGGTGTGGCTCTTACTAACACTGTGCTTGGTGGGCTTGCAAGCGAAGACAATCTTATGGACGCGCTTAGTCATGCTGATTTTGAAGAAGACTACTCCCTTGAGAGTATTAAAAGGGATTTTGCCGAAAAGAAAAAAGGTGTCGTTTCATTTACTTATAATAATATAAAAGAGACATTATACTACATCCCTGTCACAGGCACAGACTGGATGCTTACATACTTAATTAGAGAAAGTGTTATAAGCGAACAGATTAATACAATATCAAGCCAAATTATTATTAGAAGCCTGATTCTGTCTGGTATTGCAGCAATAATACTTGCAGCCATATTTATATTTGTAATTATTCAAACGAAGCGGTCTGCTAATGCTACTCTTGAAAAAGAGATATCGGAAGCAGAAAACAGAGTACATCAGCATGAATTAGAAGAACAGCTTTCTCTGCAGGAAGAGCTATTAGAACAGGAAAAACACAGAACACAACAAAACAGCATGATTACTGCTCTTGCATCTGACTATAAGAGTGTATATTACGTTGATCTCGATACAGATGATGGAATTTGCTATCAAAATGATCCAGAATTTAATGAGACAATTCATAAAGATAGCCACTTCCATTTTGCAAGCACATTTACAGAATATGCAGAAAAATATATAGATAAAGATTATAGAGATGGATTTCTTGACTTTATAAAGCCAAGTTCTATAAGAGAGAAATTATCAAATGAAATAATAATTGGCTATAGATATCTTGTTAAAAAAGACGGTAAAGAAAGATATGAAATGCTTAGAATGGCAGGTGTTAGACACCCAGAAGACAGAACAGATCACAGAGTACATGCTGTAGGCGTCGGCTTTAGCGATATTGACTCAGAGATGAGAGAGTCTCTCGCTCGCGGTCAAGCTCTAAAAGATGCGCTCTCCGCAGCAGAAGAAGCAAGCAAAGCCAAGACAGTCTTCTTATCCAATATGAGCCACGAAATAAGAACACCAATGAATGCAATCATTGGGCTTAACAGTCTTGCCCTTAATGAGGAAGGTATCTCAGATACTACAAAAGAGTATCTTGAAAAGATTGATGGCGCAGCTCAACATCTTCTATCTCTTATTAATGATATACTTGATATGTCACGAATAGAATCAGGAAGAATGACAATCAACAATGAGGAATTTGCATTTTCTAAATTAATAGAACAGGTTAATACTATATGTGGTGGACAATGTGAGGAAAAAGGTCTTAAGTATAACTGTATTATCAATGGAGAGTTAAAAGATTATTATATAGGTGATACGACCAAATTAAAACAGGTTCTTATTAATATTCTCGGAAATGCTGTGAAATTCACCCCGGAAGGTGGAAATATTGATTTTACCATAGAAAAAGTCGGTTCCTTTGATAATAAAACTACACTTAAATTCATAATCAAAGATAATGGAATCGGTATGAGTAAAGATTATATTCCAAAAATCTTTGAAACATTTAGCCAGGAAGATGATAGTGCTTCTAATAAATACTCAAGTTCCGGTCTTGGAATGGCTATTACAAAAAACATTGTGGAAATGATGAATGGCAAGATTGATGTGGAAAGCGAAAAGGGAGTTGGAACAACATTTACTGTTACTGTTACCCTATCTGATTCTGAGCACAAGACGACAAATGATATGGAAGATATTGATGTTAATCCAGAAGAACTTACCGTTCTTGTAATAGATGATGACCCGGTAGCCTGTGACCATGCAAAACTAGTGCTAAGTCAGGCAGGTATAACTTCTGAAATCGCACTCTCCGGAAAAGAAGCTATCGATATGATTAAACTTAGACATGCGAGAATGGAGCCTTATAACCTTATAATTGTGGATTGGAAAATGCCTGATATGGACGGCGTTGAGACAACAAGACAGATACGTTCTGAGATAGGCGATGAATCCGCAATAATTATTCTTACTGCATACAACTGGGATGATATATTAGAAGACGCTACAGAAGCAGGTGTTGATAGATTCATATCAAAACCTCTCTTTACTAATAATCTGATAGATGAATTCAAAGAAGCATTAAAGAATAAAGCTAAAGATACTTCTTCTAAGAAGGCAAATCTTGATGGTCTAAGATTTCTAATTGCTGAAGACATGGAGATAAATGCGGAAATACTTATTAATATACTTGAATTAAGAAACATTAAATCCGAGCATGCAATTAACGGTAAGGTCTGCTTAGAAATGTTTGAAAATAGCCCTGAGGGTTACTTCGATGCTATTCTTATGGATATGCGTATGCCTGAAATGAACGGACTTGAAGCAACAGAGAAAATAAGAGCACTTGATAGAGAAGATGCAAAGAAAATCCCTATTATTGCTCTTACCGCAAATGCTTTCGATGAAGATGTTCAACGTTCTCTTCAGGCCGGACTAAATGCACATCTATCAAAACCTATAGAGCCTGACGTATTATTTGAGACATTAGAAAATATACTGTAGTGTATTAATCTTTCCACCTCTTATAAATTGAAGATAGTATTGCACCAGAGAGATTATGCCATACAGAGAATATTGCACCCGGCACCGTTGCCATAGCAAGATTAGGGAAGGAACTTGCAGCAAGACTTGTTGCAAGTCCTGAATTTTGCATTCCAATCTCTATTGAGATGGCTTTAATCTTAGACGGTGACATCTTAAAACATTTTCCAACTGTAAATCCACACAAATAACCTAAGAGATTATGAAGAACAACAACAGCAAGAACCACAAGTCCGGTTGAAAAAATCTTCTCGGAATTATGTGATACAACACTTGCAATTATCATACATATACCAATAGTCGAAATCATTGGCAAAATACTTACTATCTTCTCGCTTACCTTCTTAAAAAATTTATGAACAAGAAGTGCCACAACGATTGGAGCGACAACAACCTGAAGGATGCTAAGAATCATAGATACAATATTAACCTCAACTTTGGTTCTAAGAATCATATATGTAATAAGAGGTGTCAGAAGGGGCGCAAGAATTGTATTAACACTTGTCATTCCAACAGATAATGCCACATCTCCCTTGGACATATATGTAATTACATTACTTGCTGTTCCACCGGGACATGTACCAACTAACACAACACCGGCAGTCAATGCTATGTCAAGTGAAAATACTTTACAGAGCAAAAATGCAATTAACGGCATAAATACAAATTGAGATATACAGCCCACTATCATATCTTTAGGTCTTGTAAATAAAATGGCAAAGTCTGACGGCTTAATTGTAAGTCCCATACCAAACATTATTACCATCAATAGATAGTTAATCCAACTTGTATCAATCCATGTAAAGGATACAGGAAAGAATAATGCTATTGCTGCTATAACAACAACGAGAATCGCCATATATTTCCCTATAAAACCACTTACTTTTTCTAATGTCTTCAATGCTCTACCCTTCCTATCTTCATCAAATATTACGAATTTATTTTAAGCCAAAAAACATATCATATTATAGCAAATTAATAGATAATTTTAAATAGCAAATAACACTTATATATGATATAATCAATTTAATTGGGGAGATGTGTATTTTAGGGGTGTTACAATTGATTTCAGGATTATTTATTACTGACGAAACTAAATTTGTTGCTGTAGGGGATGTTTTCTCTCTGATACTATGTGTTATGCTTATCTCTCTATTTACCATAACATATGTATCTAAAGGCAGAATTTTCCATATGTTCCAGGCAATGATAGGTCTTATTATGATTGCATCCTGGAGTGATCTTATATGGCATTCTTTAATTGTCAGTGATATGGCAAATGATACTTTAATATATATTTTCCATTTTGTATATCGTATGGCACTTCTTTCAATCCTGAGTATCTTCTGCTTCTATACAGTAGAACTTATGTATCTTGAAGAAAAACCTCGTAAAGCATCATACATATATATAAACGTTGGAATCGTACTATTCGTATTTGCCGAGATACTAACTGTCCTTACCAAAACAGGATTCCAAAGAATCGATTCAAATTTATTCACTGAAGGATATTCAATATTTCGACTTGCATATTTTTATTTTCTGGGATATTGCATCTATCTGCTTATACGCTACAGAAAAAGAATGGTAACTAAAATTGCTATAAGTATAGTTGCGGTGTTCTTATTATGTTTTCTAATATACTTACTCCAGTCAATTCATGACCAGAATTCATATACTGTAATAACACTTACTCTACCTATTATAGCCGTCATGTATCTACTTCATTCTAATCCCTATGAGACTTCTACAGGTGCTGTAGGTGAATCAAGCTTTAATCAAAGGGTTAGCGAAGCTTACAAGGATAATAAAGAATTGGTTCTTATGTGTCTTAGAATACAAGGATTTGAAGGTCTTAACTCATTTACTCCTTCAATGCGCCTTGAAATCTTTAAGTACTTTAGAAATATAAAAAAAGGTGTCCTGTTTCGTGTTGGTGGCAGACTTGTTATGGTATTTCCAAAAGAGCTTAATCCAGATTATAAGAATACTATTTCGGACTTATGTAAGACCTTTGATACTCTCTTTTTAAAATACTCACATGATTTCAAGGCAATGTTCTTGGTAAGTGAGGACTTTCTTAACAAAGATAAGTTATATTCAGCTCTCTTTGATTTTATGGAATCAAGAGTTTCTTATAATACATATTATTGGATTACGAAAAAAGATATTGAAGATTTTAGAATGCAACAATATGTCTTGTCAGAGCTTGAAGATATATCACTAAAGAAAGACCTTGACGACAAGCGCGTTATACCATATTGTCAACCGGTATATAATGTTATGACTAAATCATACGATACTGCCGAGGCTTTAATGCGCCTTAATCTCGACAAAAAAGGTATGATATATCCGGATTATTTCATATCACTTGCAGAAGAGCACAATTACATACATGACTTAAGCCTGATAATTCTGAACAAAACATGTCAAATGATTAATAAGTTTATTAAAGACGGAAAGAAGCTTGAAAGAATTTCAGTTAATTTCTCAATGCAGGAAGTTAGAGATGATAATTTTGCCAAAGATATTATAGAAGTTATTGACAGGAACAATGTACCTTATCATATGATAGCTGTAGAACTTACAGAAAGTCAGAATGATGAAGATTTTGAACTTGTTAAAAGCAGAATTGAAGAACTCAAACAATATGGTATCAAGTTCTATCTTGATGACTTTGGAACCGGTTATTCCAACTTCGATCGTATAATGGAATTACCTTTTGATATAATCAAATTCGACCGTTCACTAGTTGTTGAATCTGCCAAGGACAAGTCATCTGCATACATGGTTGGCACCTTCGCCGGAATGTTTAAGAATCTAAAATATCGTGTATTATATGAAGGTATTGAAGATACATCCGACGAAAACAGGTGTATAAATATGCATGCAGAATTCCTTCAGGGTTATAAGTACTCTCGCCCTATTAATATGAATGAACTTGATCGGTTTCTATCAGCATAAATTGCTTTAATACATTATAAACTTTCTTTAAAGCATCATATGTCTTTTTGTACCTCATTTTATCTACTTGATATATAATTTGAGATGATTTCCATTATCATCATAACAGTATTCTGCATCACTTATTGCAAAACTCATACACTTAACCGACAATTCTTTTCCTTCTTCTAATACATTATACTTACCACCTGAATAATCCAGCATCAGTAGAACTTTATCATTCTCAGATGAATACTCTACCTGCGCATGAATTTTGTATTCATATCTCGTCTCCAGGATATTATGAAATACAGCCTCTTCAAGAGCAAGTCGTATATGAAGATATGTGGATTTATCAATGGCATTATCGGAACAATACATCATTAGGCGGCTGAAAACATCATTAAACTGACTATATTTATCGATGTCAAATGTTAATACCTTGATTCTCTTAATAAACTGTCTCGTCTTTTCTTTCTTAGGATTGTTAAATATCTCATCAGGTGTACCTTCTTCATATATTACACCTTCGTCCATATAAAATACTCTGTTACTTATAGACTTAGCAAAATCCATCTCGTGAGTTACAATCATAAGTGTCTTCCCTGTCTTAGACAGCCTTCGTATAACAGACTGCACATCATCAACCATAGAGGGGTCTAAGGCACTTGTGGGTTCATCCATCAGTATAACATCGGGATTCATCGCAAGAGTTCTAACAATCGCAATACGCTGTTTCTGTCCGCCGGATAATTCGTCAGGATAGCTGTCCGCCTTTTCGGACAGTCCAACCTCCTTAAGTAACCTATATGCATTATCATAAGTTTCCTGCTTATTCATTTTAAGCAGCTTAACAGGAGACAGCATAACATTCTCAATTACGCTTAAGTGATTGAAAAGGTTAAAGGATTGGAATACCATACCTACTTTTCTACGAACCATATTCAAGTCAGTTCCTGGCGATGTTATTTCATCTTCACCAATCCATATTTGCCCCTGTGTTGGTTTTTCCAACAGGTTAATACAGCGAAGAAGTGTACTCTTCCCTGTTCCGGATGGTCCGATAACAGATACTACATCTCCATCATTAATTGTTACATTCACATCTCTAAGCGGTGTCACATTAGGATATGTTTTCTTTAAACCTTCTATTCTAATCATGAAGCTTCACCCCCTCTAAGAGATGTCTCTTCTTTCTTAATTTCGGTGTTACTCTTATCTTTACTCTTCTAATAATAAGAATAACTATTCCTTCTAATACAAAGTAAAGAACCGCTGCCGCAATAAGCGGGAAGAACGCTTCATAGGTACGATTCCTAATAATATCTCCTACTTTTGTAAGGTCTACAACGGCTATGTAGCCCACAACTGCCGTTGCCTTAATAAGAGCGATAATCTCTCCCATATATGATTCTATCATCAGTGGAATTATCTGCGGTAGTATTATCGTAAAAAATGTAGACACTCGTGAATGTCCCAATGCATATGCCGCTTCATACTGGCCTATATCAATAGATTTTGAGCCTGTAACAAGTAGACCGTGAACTCCTATTGCGAATACCAGGGTGAACCCCACAATCGAGACTATGGTAGCGCTAAATGATGAGTTACCGAATACCACATAATACAGAATCATAAGGAGCACCACAACCGGCATGCCTTGTATTAGTGTGGAGAATACCTTATATATACCATTGGCAATCTTATTACCGTCTTTACATAATAAATATGTAACAAATCCAAGTACAGTACCAAATATTACGGAAAAAAGTGTTATAAGAACTGTAGTAAGAAGACCTTGAACAAGAAGCTTCCATCTGCTTTCCCTAATAAATGTCTTATAGAATCCATCTGCTATATAATCTGTAATTCCTGTCTTAGCATTTGTCGTATCTTTTACCATTATGGCAATCGGCTGCGTAAATAAGACATCTGAAAAGGGTATTGACTGCGCCCTCTCAGGTGTAATATTAAGATTAGCCATAATACAATCTATATTTCCTGTTGCACAAGCAGGTATAATTCCGGAATAATCATATACTTTATATGTAACATCAGCATCTAAATATTTTGCAAAACGATATCCAAGTTCAATATCAAGTCCACAAAGTTCATTGCCCTTATAGTAAGAATATGGTTGTACTACTCCCGTCGTGCCTATTACAAGGTGGTACTTTGGATTAGAAGGAGGCTCAACGAACGGCATATTCTCATTCTCTTCATTTACCCACCTATTATACATATCATCTAATGTACCATCTTCTTTAATTGACTTAATGAAAGAATTAAGTTCATTTTCGAAATCAGGAATCTTACAGTTAGGCGATATTCCAACTGCTATATTCAACTGTTCTTCCATATTCTCATCAAGAATCCTCACCCCTTCAAGCCCATGATCTATTGCTTTTTCCATCGGAATTCTCTCGAATATATATGCATCAATCTTACCCTGTGCAACAGTCTGATATCCCTGAACAGCCTCAAAGTATGCAATATTAGCATCTGGAAGCTCCCTTTTTATCACATTGACAGCAGCGCTTCCGTCACCTGTTCCTATTGTAATATCAGGATTGTTAAGTTGCTGCCTGCTTGTAATCTCTTCTCCTTTACTGGCATAACTATATATACCAACTGCAAAGGCAAGAATAAGTGTGATAATCACACCGACTATTATTTTTTTATAAATACTCTTACTACTAACCATTCTTCACTCTCTTATCTATCATGTTTAAAAAAATCTATACCCTCTGTGCTGGCGACAATCTTATTTAGAATAACAGCGCAAACTCCTTAAATGCTTTGCAAAGCAAAGGATGCGAGAATCTAAATATCAGCCCGGGATTCCTCTTCGAATAGAAGAATACGTGGTCACTGTAAATGTATATTGTAATATTGGTGAATGGATTACCGTCAAGTATTACTGCGTCGTCTTCTGTAAAGTCGTAGGATGTATATGATTGCACAATTGATATAGAGTCTGTCATCATCTTATGGTATGAGGCTTTCAGGCTGTTAAGACTCCTCGCATCTGTATAATAATTAAACATCAATTCGCTCTCATCAATACCCCTTGCAGTAAATGCGGATATAGCATCATAATCAGGACACAAAAACAGCGTATGTGCGAATCTAAGAATCGCCTGCTTCTTAAAGCAAAACGCTTCAACCATCCCCGACAGATATAGGGGAAGCCAACTCATAATAGCTTTCTTCATCTCATCATGGCTTCTGTTAATATTATGTATTATCTTAATCCTAATACCCTTTCTGACGCATTCATTCATCAGAACTGCCCATTTTACCCGGAAAGATTTATCATCTGTAATCCATGACATATCATGGTCAGAATACAGTAGAAGTGTCCTCTTGTCATCTGCTTCCACAGCGCGTCTTAGAAAACGAATAACAGCCTCCTGTAACCCTTTCACTCCATAATATATACTTGGACCATCATCTATCTTCTCATTACCAAACAGCTCCTCGTAAGAAGGAAGATTGACGCCCGATTGCTTATCGTATGAATCGTATCTCATAAGAAGATCTCTTATAAATTCAACATCAGCATTTGCGCTTTCGTCAAGAAGCAACCAGTCTCCAAAGGAACTAACATTAAAGTCACAAGTGTCAATTCCCATATGTTCGGCAACTGTCTGTGTATAGTCACCTTTTACAACTAATTCATATAAAGAATCTACCAGAAGACTTGCAATATTCGAAGAGCCCTTATTAGAAGGCAGTCTCTTACCGCTTCGATATCTGCTCATCAAGGATGCGTCTATATGAAGTATATTGGATAATTCTACATTAGATATTGGAATTAGTCTCATAATATAATCAAGTCTTCTTGCGAAATGGGGATATAATACATTAACATCATCCAAACTATCATCTGTAGATATATCATCAAATAAATACTTGTAAATGCTTTGTTTAATCTCATTATAAGATGCATTATGCTCGCAACCAATAGTATCACACAAAACAGGTAGCAAACCCTGCTTATCTGCGTAGACATAAATGCCCTTAGCAAGCTTAGACGAAGCTTTGCCACTACTCTTAGGAGTGCGCGCTCCTGACTTGAACCTGCTTAAGGAAGTACGATCAATATCGCAGTATTCAGACAGCCTAGTGGAATTAGTATTAAGTTGTGTCATTAATTCATTAAATCTGTCTGCAAACTTCATATATACAATATAACATACTTTTGATTGACGTGCCAAAAAATGTCATTGACAAATCAAGTCACTCTATATGAAATCTTTAATAATTATTGTAGAATGAGCTTAAATAAGATTAATGGGAGGAAAATGTCATGAATTCATATAAAAAAGTTATATCAATTACTATGATGTGTGCTGTTATCGCATTCTCATTGGTAGGATTTACCGGTTGTACTAATCCATTTAGCCTACTATTCTCAAGCAACGATAGTAAAGTAAGCGAAGAAGATATTGCTCTTATGAAAGGAACATGGAATCTTGTTGAGGGCAAGTTGGATGACAAGAGCGTATCCGCTAACGAAATAGGTTCTTCAATGTCTATTATAATCAGTGACAGCGGCAAGCTTACATTTATTATGGATGGGGAAACAGAAGAATATAAATGGGAAAAGGACGGAGACTTAATTACAATATTCGTCCCCGACAGTGGCGGTGTATCAAAAGGTCACACAGCTGTACTCGACGGCAATAAATTTACCCTGTATTGGGACTATAAAGGGAAGCCTATGCAAATGGTGTTTGCTAAGAAGGGTACAGAGGCTGAGAAGTCAAGTGCTACTAATAATGCAACTGCTCAGCAACAGACAAGTACACAGCAACAACAACCTAGTGGGCAGTCTACTGCTCCGGCGCAACAGCCTGCGAGCAACGAACCGGTAGACCTTCTTGGTGACTGGAGACTGAGTGGTCGATGGGAAGGAACTACATATAAATATGCGGAACAAATCGACACTAATAATATCTATTATACATTCTACGAGTCGGGAGAATACAGCTTGAAGAATTATAACTCGGAAGATCTAGGATACTTTAAGATGGATTTTGGCTCAGGTACTATTACTCTAAAGAGCGATAACGGTGGTTCACTTTTAGGTAGTATTAAAGGCAATGAATTATCTGTATATGACCCGAATACCAATGTAACTTATGTATATAAAAAGTAATTAATCCGGACTCCATAATAATGAATGTCAATCTTACAGCCGATACTATGTCAATTAGCAATTCCGGCGGAACTGCCATTTATAATAAAGTATAACAAGTTAAAAGTGACAAGGTGACATACCTTGTCACTATCTTTTTTTCTCAAAGGTAATAGACAGAATAACAACTACTGCCAGAATAAATGGATATATCAAAAACGGTACGAAAGAAAGACTAGGCATTCTTGCTATACTTGATGCCACAAGAAGCTGTGCGCCGTAAGGGATAATGCCCTGCACAATACAGGAACTTATATCAAGTAGAGACGCTACCTTTCTAGGCTCGATTTCATACTCATCACCGATTTCCTTGGCGATAGGCGCTGCTACAACGATTGCCACAGTGTTATTGGCTGTTGCAACGTCCAAAAATGCTGTTAGTGCTGTAATGCCGAACATGGCACCCCTTTTTGTATTAGCCTTTTTACGAATCAGTTGTAGTATAACCTCAAAGCCACCATTATGCTTGATTAGCGCTGTAATAGACGCTACGAGTATTGTAACAATCATAGTCTCGAACATTCCCGAAATGCCCTCTCCCATAGAAGAAAGAGCCGAGGAATAGACAAGCGAACCTGTTATCAGTCCCACCACGAAAAAGCTTATAATTCCTACCGTCAGTACTGCAAATACGTTGATTCCTATCACAGAAAGGATCAGCACCAAAAAATATGGCACAGCCTCTAGTATATTAAAATCAAAATCTCCCACCAACTCGCTTCTATTCAGAAATGAATGTACTAAAAGAATCACAAATGTGATTATTGCAGCCGGTAATGCAAGCATTATGTTGGTTCTGAATTTATCTTTCATTGCGACACCTTGAGTCTTAGTAGCTGCAATTGTAGTATCTGATATAAATGACAGATTATCACCGAACATAGAACCGCCCACTACTGCACCAACGCAGAAAGGAAGTGACACCCCGTTAGCCGCAACCGCAACTGCAATAGGTGTAAGCACAGTAATTGAACCGACACTTGTTCCCATTGCCATAGATATCAGACATGCTATAAGATATAGACCGGGTAGTTCAAAGCCAGATGGAATAACACTAAGAAGCATATTAGCTGCACTTGTTGCGCCACCTGCGGCAGAAGCTATTCCACTAAATGCTCCGGCCAATATGAATATAAAAAGCATTGTTACTATATTGTCATCGCCAATGCCAACTGCACACAGATGAATCTTCTCATTAAAACTTAGTTTTCTATTCTGAACGAATGCACAGATTAGAGCTATACTAAATGATAATACAACAGAGACTACATAGAATCCCATCTGCCCTTCAAGAGGATTAATATATTCAAAATAAATGCCATTTCCCAAATATAAAACAAGGAAAACAACTATGGGAAATAGCGCCTTTACATTAGATTTTTTGTTATTATGCATCTTGTTTCACTCCTACTCCATTTCATAATCCATACAAACCCTACTTGAAGTAAATGGTCTTACCTTCTCATTGGCAACCTGAACATGTAAAGGATGTGTTGCATACTGCTTAAGAGCTTGTTCTGATTCAAATGTTGAATCTAACATTATCCTTCTATCCAGATATTAATACCATTATCCTTTAACAGTTTTGATAAAATATATATCTGACGCTTCACCTGCTTTATAGGGTTCTTAACTTCAAAAATAAATATTCCTCTTGAGTTAATTATAATATTATCCGCTTCTGCCCGCTTGCTTCTGCTGCGATTCAATAAAGCTTTTGTTGCCTTTTTTCGCTACAACAATGGCAGTAAGGAGAATAAGAATAATAATTGATGCAAAGATTATGAAATACATTTGTTATCTCTCCACCTTCTTAAAACATCTTTAAGTGGCTCGTCAAGGTAGAAATATGCCTTGTCCTTAATCCAGTCCGGAATTCCGTATGCCGCCTCCGCTATACTTCCTGTAATGGCGGCAAGAGTATCACTATCGCCTCCAAGAGAAATAGCATTTCTGATAGCATCTTCAAAATCAGTGCTTTCCAAAAACGCAATAATGGCCTGGGGAACAGTACCCTGACAAGTCTCATTAAACTGATATCCGGGTCGAATATCATCCAGTGTCATAGACAGGTCATAACCATACACCTTCTCAATGTGTTCCTTAATCCTCTTCTTACATTCAACAGGATTGTCATTAATGGGCTGTTCATAGTCTCCATAGTAACCGCCAAAATAATACCGACACATGAAGATGGAATCGACAGTTGCCATAGCGCCTTTGACACCCTCCGGATGGTTATGTGTTACCTCTGCTGACAGCTTCGCACATTCTCTGCCGTTTGTCGGCCAAAGCCCCGTTCTGGCGCAAAAGCCACAATCCATCACCCATGCACAGGGTGATACACGCATGGCAGAACCGTTACCATAACTATTATAAGGCTTGCGATCGTCAGACATCACCCAAGCACCAAATTTACCGCCATACCCGGCATCAGGATACATACGACCGTATTTCTTCATTGCATCAATAAAGTCATCCTTCTTACCGCCATTCATTACCGCCTCTGCAACAGCGCAAGTCATAACAGTATCATCTGTAAAAAAACAGTCATCCCTAAACAATGGGAACTCTTTACTTTTTATATTGTTCCATTCGTAGACAGAGCCTACAATATCACCAACTATTGCTCCTAACATTTGCTGCATCTCCTTACAACTTCATCACTGCCATACTTAAAAGAAATATACATTACTCCGTTATCTTTTAGGGCATTATAAGCAAGCCGAAAAACACGCGGAAGCTCACTACGTTCTACATGTAAGATAAATGCGCACGCCCATTATCTTACTGAGAAATATATTACGAAGATTAGATATATCTGCGAACTCCGTACCTGTTATGAATTCAGTTACATTTTCGTTATAATACTCATTGTCTATATTCAATTGGTTTAGCGATTTCGATACGTTAATTTCTGTCATCTTGTTTCCTTAATAAATTCTTTAAATAGTGAAACGTGACATCCTATATGGTGGCATGATAATTACGATAATTCAAAATTGCATATACCTACACTTTGGAAATGAACTACAGCCATAGAACTGTTCTCCTGCATGTGCTCCTCTCTTAGCTGTCCTAAGAACCAACTCACTTCCACACCTCGGACAAATCTTCTTATCCAAAGCTTCATTTATATCGAGTCGCTTATTTATATCCTCTATATGTTTTTCTTTAGTTTCATTATCGACATCAGACAACTCTTTTAACGATGTATATAATTCTTCTACTTTGTCATCAGTCAATGCATCCTCATTTGCATCCCATATGTCTCTAACGGTTGCATAGACCCAATCACGCTTAATGACTTTTACATCTTTAGATTCTACAGTAACCTTTTTCAATTCACACCTATTTGAAAATACAATAATAGAAAACAGTGGAACATCATCTCCTACAAAATTTCTCATCCATTTTAAATGTGTATTGTTCTGCTTTATCGGATTATAGAAATAATTCTTCTGCTTGTTGGGAAGCATCGCTGTCCAATTCTTCCCATTTTCATCGCCAAATATCCATCCGGAATAATTCTTACTTTCAAATACAAATATTCCCTTCTGTGTTATAAATACTAGATCTATCTCTGATGTCTCTCCATTATCCTTTGGCAAGTACAGATTCCTAATAACTTTGCCTTTTCTGCCAAGCAACTGAACTAATCTAAGTTCTCTATGTGTAAGTCTTTCTCCATGTCTTCCAGTCCATTGTTCATCAAAGATACTATCTAATAGAATATCAATAATGCTTTTAGACATTGATTCTTTGCCTCCTTAATACTATTGTTCTAAGAAATCTTATGCTTCATAACTAACTCTTATCAATCCTTTTTATCAACGCCGTTTATTAATTCACTGTTTTTTCGCTGATTTCTTTGCCGTATCAACTATTGCGTATTATTCCTAATAACATACTCATAGTATGGCAAAAAGTCTATTATAGCTCTTCTTGTATCTTTAATAACAACGTCTCCTCTATCTGCTATATATGGTCCTTTAATAACCTTTAATAAAGATACCACTCTAATCTCATGAGCCTTATATCGTTTTATTAATTTATCTCGCTCTTTAGAAATATAATTATTACCATTTGATGGAAGGATTAAATAATAAAAATCATCTGCAACAGGAATATCTAAATCAAGTAGTTGATTTTGTCGAACAATTCTTGATTTGTCATCTTCAGAACGGTTATAATCTAATCCAACATATACGCCCAATACAAAACCTCCACCCATCATAGGTGTTCTATCTATTGTAATTGATATATTATTGATAAAATCAAGACCTGAGCAAGTTTTAAACCTCGACCAAAAGTATTCATCCACCCTTTGTCCTTGATTCACCCACATACTCGGACTTTTACTATCCATTTCTAATTCAGGAATCCCATTACATACAGCTGCACAAAACTTTTTATATTCCTCTCTTGCCTTCCTTCCTGCTTCATAAAACGTTTTGAAGTATTCTTTTTCACTATCTAACGCTTTGTCTATCGATTTGTATTTCTTTCCACCATAGTTTTCAAGGTATTCTATTACAATGCTTAAATCCATAATCCTTTACCCATCCTAATACAATGAACTGTGTCAAATTAAGCACAGTTATAATGACAACCCATTCTTTTCTATAAAAATAATAAATTCATCTATTATGCTATTCTTTCTATTTATAATATCGCTCTCTCGAAAATCGTCCTTTGATTTCGCCATATTAATCAACTCGTTGTTCTTAGTTCCTTCCTTTACTTTTCCTTTATCGTTAGTAAAGCCCAGATAATACTTCTTTTTATCTTCAAATCTATAATCAGAAGCTCTTATATTTATTCCCTTTTCAAGTAATGCTTTATTACCTAACGATTCCAAATTATTCTTATTCGTAAGCGTTTTTTCATTTATTTGTCTTTGTCGAGAAAAAATGTGTTCAATCTCTAAAGTAGTATCATTTGAAATGAGCTGCTGGTTTTCATCATTATATACCCACCATGCAAGCATAGATCTAGTAATAGGGCGCTGATTTGTAAATTCATAATTATTTAACATATTACGAACTTGTCCAATATCAAATCTGTATTCAACAAAATCAACCTCCTTGCCATTTACAATATCAATCATTGCAGGGTATGCTGGTGTTCTTAATGCATTTACTCCTGGACGCATAACTGCATATGTCCAAATAAAAGCTATCATTCTATTAAGGAATACATATAACCTATTCTCATCTAAACATCCATCATCATCACTGTTTTGCATGAAATATACAGACAATAAATATGTCCACATACCATTAGGAGCATTGTTTAATACAGAAAGTCTCTTAAGTATCCTTTCCGCAAAAATAACATCATCTTGCAATGCGATACTTTTCCAAAACTGTGCCAATTTTTCTAGATTATCAAACGTTTCGTCTTTCTTTAATATAGAATACTTATCTCTCTCGTAGAATTTACGCAATGCTTCTGTAGTAGTCTTCTTATTATTCTGTTTCGCTCTTTCATAATACATATAACGAGTAAATAACTCATCCATAGGAGAACCAGATGCAGACTTAAAAACATCATTGCAAGTTGCCTCTAATTCTTTCCATCTTTTAATAAAAGTATCCTTTTCCCCTTTATCAGAATAATACTTATAAAACTGTGCTTTAAAAATATCGGTATCTGAGAGGGGTTTTCCCCTATCATTCAGTGTTGAAAAAATCCTTAATGCTGTGTCCTGAGACTCTGCCTCAATAGGTAATAAAATACAATTATTAATAATTCGAGTTGGAAAATACGCAAAATACGCTGGAAAGCGCTGCAGAAATTCATTTATTTTATCTTCAAAAAATAAATATGTTTTTGCATACCTACTTTTCTGACTTGATTCAACCTTTCCATTTTTCAAAATTGCCAAAAACTCGTCTTTATCATCATCAGAAGATACCTCCGAATCAATTTTCAATTTATTTTTATCTGGATTACCAAATTCATCAGTTTTCCATATACACTTTGCAATGTCCTCTCTAGTGTTTATTGAATTAGGGTCTTGCATATTACCAAACTTTTCAAAGAAAGCCCTTAACAAAAGCATAAGGGTAGTTAATCTCTGTTGTCCGTCAATAATTTCTAGTTTACCATTATCATTTTTAAAGGTTACAATAGGTCCCAAAAAGTATTCATCTTCATCACTATTAAACAGACTATAATCATTTTCTGGAAAGGCAAAAGTAAATATGTCATCCCATAAAGTCTGACATTCTATTTCTTCCCACGCATAAGGTCTTTGATAATCAGGAATAAGAAAATCAGATCGTTTGTTAGAAAACAATTCCTTAATTGTCTGTTGATCAATATTTAATTTAGACATTTCATCATCCCTCCAATTCCCACTATTATTTCAATCTTCTAAATACTTAACAAGTGAATCACATAATTTATCAGCTTTATTACCATATACACATTGATAAATAAAGCCCTTTGAATCCTGAAGTATTATAACCCCATCAACGCCCAAATCTTCTACAACATACATATTTAGATATAACTCACCAGTTTTTTCCCATAATTCTTTTGTCACATTTATTACATTAATACGATTAACTTTTACTAGCCCTGTTAGTTCTCTTGCGTCAAATGAAACAGCCCCATACTTTTTCAAATACAATCTATAATCATCAGCAAAAGTCATCTTAAGTTCTTTTTCCGCATCAACAATTTCTTTCTCTGATACACCTTGTCCCTTTATCAAATCTTTTCGTTGTTCTATTATCTGTTCTAAAGTTTTCACATTGTTCCTCCTGCTACAATATTAGCGAAACTTTTCCAAAAATCTTTTCTAATATTATCAAAAGCTGCTCTATCAATCTCCGAATTCTTGCCTGCTATATTAAGAATTTTGCTATTTCCTTGATGTTCAGACTCAGTAAGAATTGCTAAAGAACCATCATTATTTTGTCCTATATGATGTAATTGATAAGCCTTTCCAGTTTTAGGATCAATAGGTGCTCTTCCCTTCTTCATTAATTCGAGATTAGTCATTTTACTACCGTCTGCCTGTTCACTCGCAAAGTTTAAATCGATTTTTCTAACCAAAGCTTTTTTCCCATTTACAGTCTTTGCAAACAGATTTGATTTTTTATAGATCTCATATTCATCTACACTATGTAATTGTTTTATAATGTCAATAGGGTAACCAGACTCTTTCTGAATCATAGCCGCTTCATTCATGGTGAGTCCATTTAATGTTCCTCCTTTTAGAACACTATAACCTTTTACTCCACCTGTCAAAGCACCTGTTATTGCTCCCCATTTGAATCCATCACTTGCAGATAATCCTGCTTTTTTTAATGTCTTTTCAACATCATGAGTCTGATATCCAGTTACTGCAGCCGATACAGCACCACTAATAATCGCCCCCGATGCTCCTGCTATCGCTGCAGACTTTGCAGACAAAGCAAAAACCATTGCAACTGCAGGCGCACCCAATGCTCCTCCTACAGCAGATACCGTTACACATACAAGTATTACACCAGTTCCTATTGCAACATTTTTTACAATCTGATCAAATGTATCATCATACTTTTCATATGAAGCGACTACAGTTTCGCCTTTTTCATTACAAGTAAAAACATACTTCTCTTCACCCAACTCATTTTCCAACTGCTTTAAGGAATAACCAAAATACACGTTAGATTGAGAATTATAGTCTAATTCTTCTAGGTATTCTTTAGAAACATATACAGCAGAAACGTTTTCAACTAAGTATTTGTCGCTATCTAATTCTTTGACTGCTTTTTCATATACATCATCTTCAATATAACTAAGTAGATTTGGATCACCTAACCCGCTATAACCTTTTTCTGTATTTACCTCAATATTTTGACTAGATTCATACTTTGAATCCAATATATCTTTATCAGAATCACTTGATGAATTAGACGCCTGTCCACACCCAGCCAAAACTAACATCATCACTATAGCTATTGCTATTACACGCTTCATCTGTCAACCCCTTCTTTCTTAATATGTTTCTTTTTATTATTTTTTACTACTAAAACAATAGCAATTAAAACAATAGCTACAAAAGAAATAATAACAACTATAATATACACAAACGGCACATCATGCATCACTCTAGAAGATTCTGGTTGAATCATTTCATTTGTCGATAATGTTATTGTTCCATTTTCTTCAATAACAGCACCTTCTCCGACCATTTTTTTAATATCTTTTACACTTCTTCCAGTCGTAACATACGCTTTTAATACAGGATCATCCCCAACATATATTTTCTTTTCTGTAATTGCGTTTGTATATATGTTTTTAGCGATTATGTTATACACTCCAGGTTCTAAAAATCGTTCACCATCTGAAGCAGGTTTATTAAATCTTGTATCTTCAACCAATTCATCACCCTTTTCAATAAGGTTCTGTTTTTTTACATCTATATTCAGATATCTTGAATTAGCCAAATCTAAATAAAACCCATTATTTGTAAAAGAAGTATTAGTTAACTCATTCCCCGTAACTGCATCAAAAGGATAAATCATACAATTACCATTACGAACAGAAAACCTGGCAATTATCTGGTAATTTGTGTCGGAATCAAGTGGCCTCCATCCGGCTATATCCAAAAAGCTCTTCTTAACAACCTCATAATCCAGCGCAACTTCATAATCACCCTCTTCAAAAAAGGTAATATCAGTTGTTGCACCCTTTGTAACTCCACTTAAATAGTTAGTGTAAGGTTGTATATATGTTGTTTTGTTCTGATAATCAGTCTTTTTTATAAGAAGTGCTCCTCTACCAAAATTAGTCCAATTATCTTTACTTATTCCAAAGTAATTATCATATCCATTAGGTTCTTCTGCTATAGCTAAATCTTCGTTGTTATTAAGCCTATCAATATCCTGTTCTAGTTCAAACTGTAGTTTTACCTGATCGCCCACATTCTTCAAAAACACATTATTATTATCTGAATCAGTTACTCTCCTTGTGAATCCCGATATTTTGAATTTACCTAAATCCCATCCATAATGAACATCTGATTCATTCATTTTTTTGTTATCGCTATACCCCTCACCTTTTTTTGCAAAATCTCCCATATAATATATATTATCTTTTGATTCAGCATATACTCTTGTTGGCAAAATAATACATCCACATAGAATAGCAACAAGCATAACTATAACGATTCGACTGAAAATTCCACTTTTCCTTTTAAACATCTCCTTACTCCCCTCAACATAAGTATAAAATAACTTATTCACGCTACATTAGATATCCAACCATATCCTTGTATTGCCATATCAATAAAGTGATTCATCAACAAACTAGTCTTAGATTGAAATGATTCTTTATCATAACTTTCAGGAAGGTCTTTATCTAATGACTTTTCAATCGCATCCATTACCTTCCCTTTTGTCTTATCATCCTTATACCAATCAACAACAAGCAAGCTGCTTCTGTTCTCAGTTAGCTTCTTATAAAGATTCTTTGCAGCCAACTTAACTTTCTGTTCTTCTGCTTTAGTTAGTTTCTTGCCTGATATGAGTAGGTCATACATCTCTAGTTCATCTTCAGATAATCCTTCAATATCAGCTCTACTTTCTTCTTCCTTCAACTGCTCTATCAATTCAAGAAGCTGCTCATAGTAATCTTCATTCTCTGAACTGCCAGCATTGTATCTGTCAATTATCCCTTTGTATCTTTCTGCAAATGATGATCTCGTACAGTTTTGCCTCATCATTCTTTGCAAGGTTTCATCTAGAAAGTCTTTAAGGTTATCTATTTCAATAGCTTTGTATGGTGTCTTTTTTATCTCTTTTCTTATTTCATCAACATCTATCTTCGATAAGTCAATAACCTTGGTTCCATGAACTACATATTGAGTATCATCTTCACCTGTTCCTATAGATGTAACACTTGTGTCTAACAGCCTCGACATACGGACTCGAGCTTTATTTACTTTCTCATCATCTATTGTATGATTCATTAAGCCATATAAATATGCAAGTGGAGGAAACTTCTCATTACTCCAATGTCTTTCTACTATCTCAGGTTTAGAAGCATCATGCAAATTCATTAACGCATTAAGAAGTACTTTGAACTCTTCCTTGTTATCATCTACTGCTACTACTTTATCAAAGACTTTCCTGAACTCTTCAATTTTATCAAGTGCACTTTTCATAGCAATTATTTCAGACAAGTATATTCCCATACGCTGTAAGAATGCATCTGATTGATCAATAGTTGCTTCTATATATTCAACAAGTTGGTCAATATCTTTTGCAGGGAACTCTTCTCCATCATTTCCCGTTGCATAGTCTGATAATGCTTTCTTCATGTATTTGAATACATTTACATAGTCAACTATTATGCCGCAACTCTTTTCAGGATATACTCTATTTGCTCTTGCTATTGCCTGCATTAGAGTATGGCCTTTCATAGGTTTATCTAAGTATAATGTTGACAAATTAGGCACATCAAAACCTGTAAGCCACATTGCGCATACAAAAACAAGCTGAAGATTATCATCCGGATCTTTAAATCTATCCTCTAAATCTTTTCCTTCAGAAGTAATTGAATTCATCTTTGCCCTATGACTAGCTATATCTAATCCATATTTATTAAACTTTTCTACTTCATCAGCTTCCTCTGATACAACAACAGCCATATCAACTTTGTTCATATAGTCTAGGATACTAGTGAGCTTATCTCTATCTTCCTGTGATTGAGCCTGATTGCGTTCTTTTGTAATTTTCTTCTTCTCTTCTGCCCAATAGTGCTGGACTAAATCATACATTTTGACAGCAGTGAATTTATCTACAGACACAACCATTCCTTTTCCAAGAAATCCTCTTCTTGGAAAATGATGCGCTATATCTCTTGCAATCTTATCTAACCTATCTTCTCTTTTTATGACTTCAAGAATTCTTGACGTTGAATTCTCTAATACTCTTACTTCATCATCATTAAGATTCTCTTCTTCAATGATATCTACCACATCATCATCAAGAAAATCATTTTCTAGTCCAACTTCTGGAACACGTCTTGAATAGAACAATGGTACAGTTGAACCATCTTCCACAGATTGAGCAAAATTATACTCTGATACATAGTCACCAAACCATTGATTAGTCAACCGCTTAGAACCAAGTAGTGGCGTTCCTGTAAAAGCAATGTAGTTGGCATTAGGCAAAGCACGTCTCATATTCTCCGCCAAATGTTTGTACTGCGTTCTATGAGCTTCGTCTACAAGAACAAAAATATCGTCCCTTTCAGTAAGAAGCGGATATTCTTTTCCTGTCTCGTAGTTGAACTTGTGTATAAGTGTGAAAATAAATGGTTTATTACTCTTCAAATACTCTCTTAGTTGTCTTCCATTCTTGGGCTGACATTCTTCTTTTGCTCCTAGCGTCTCTGTTCTGACAAAATTTTTGTGAATCTGAGAATCTAAATCTGTTCTGTCGGTTATTACTAGAAATGTAAAATTACCATGAACTTTTCTCATCACCTTACGGGCAAACATTACCATTGAATATGATTTACCTGAACCTTGGGTATGCCAGAACACACCTAACTTACCGTTCAATTCCTTACGATTATTTACCGCTTCCATCAGATTATTAACTCCATGATATTGATGGTTTTTCGCAATAATCTTAATGGATTGGTTCTCAAACAAGATGAAATTCTCAATATAATCTATTAACCTATCCTTATCTAATAGACCATCTATAAATAGTCTAACAGAGCTTTCCCCTATGCTATTAGCTTTCTTTAGCTCATCTCTTTTCAGTTCATCCTTCTCAGAATATACCTTCAGCCACTCGAAGAAATGATTATATGAAGCATTAAATGCACCGAGTCTTGTCTCTAGTCCATTAGATAACACACATATTTGATTAAAGGCAAATAGATTCGGTATGTCTTTTAAGTAGTCTTTTAGGTTTTTAGTATACGCTTCCTGAACCTTAACAATACTGTTCTTAAGTTCTATGAATACCAGTGGCAACCCATTAATAAAAATAATAATATCAGGTCTTCTAAAATATGCTTGACCCTTTATCCACATCTGTGAGACTGCTGTAAATGTATTATTAGAAGGATTTTCAAAATCAATAAGTTTTACTATCTCAAAATCTTCTTTACCATTCTTTTTTATATTTATTTTGATTCCGTTTCTTATCTGTTGATATAGTTTATAATTAGTATTAACTATATCTGTTCCTGTAAAATCTTTTGACAAGTCCTTTATTATGTTTTGAAGATACGATAATTCAATATCAGGGTTAATCTGTTGAAGAGAATTTTCTAGAACTTTTGGAAGAACACACTGCTTTTTTGACGCACGAAAAGTACCATCATTCAAATCTTCTCTTTTAGACGGATCTGAATCACAGATTATTATGTCATAATTAAAAGGTTCTTTCTTTAGTTTCTCTAGAATAGCCTGTTCTATGTCATCTTCAGATATGAAATTTCGCATACTCATACCTCCAACAAACACTTTATTTTATTTCTAGTTTTCCACTCATCAAACGTGGAAGAAGTAGGTCACGTTGCTTAATAAGATTCTGGTTTTCAACATTAATTGTTTCTATCATATCAAAAAAAGTTGTTACTATATCATCATATTTCTCACATAAATTTAAAGTAGGCATAATAAACTTCATTGTTGTAAAATTATTCTGTCTCAACGATGGAACAGTCGCGCCTGTTGCAACCGCTAAAAAATACGAACGATTTAACATCATCATATAGAATAAAAACTTTCCTATCCCTCTCTTCTTTGGTGCGACACAGTAACATCTCTGATGTAAATTAAACTTACCAACATAGTATCTCGGAACAAAACTTGTGCCTTCTCCTGGCACAATGATTGCTTCACAATCTTTCAACCACTTTGAACTACGCTTCATTTCTCGTGACCTATCAAATAGCGGATACTCTCCTTGCTCTTCTGCATCTTGCCTATTACATTTTCCTGTAGATATATCTGCTAATTCACCTAATGTTTTAACTTCCCACCCTTTAGGGATACCATTCTCAAGCTCAACATCCTCATGCCCAGGAAATCTAAATCTAACGAACCATTCCTTGTACAGATTCTCTGCCATTTGCTCAAGGATTTTTATTCGCTTGTTGTTGTTTTCAATGGTCTTGTCATATCCAGACATAATATCAACAATCGTATCTTGCGTCCTTCTATCTGGCAAAAACAATTTATATTTTTTGACAATATCAATAGTAATAGCCGGTTGTGCAGAACCTATGGCTCTCATATAAATAGAATCATGCCCAAATGATGTTAAAAACCAATAATAAACATATTTGGAGTTAACAGATTCATCAAACTTATTTAACCAAATAAGATTCCCATCCTTAAAATAAAAAACTTCGTCATCAACAATATACGGAATTCCTAATGTTACACCTACCGCTGTAATGAGTAAATCTCCATTCTGTGGTGCTCCAAACTTAGCTTTTATATTATTATATGTATCTTCAGTAATGTATATTGGATCTTCTATTGTTTGATGCAAACCTTTTTCGATAATTTCTTTTTGCCTATAAAAAGGTACGCCTTCATCCACATATTGTTCTGCAAATATCCTTTTACTGGATGATACATTACAGAATTCTTTAATTGCTCTATATTCCATACTTATTTACCAAACAATCCTTTTATTTTTTTTGTAATACTATCTTCCAGCTCTTTCGCCTCTGCATTAAGTTTCTTCAGTTCTTCATTAAGTTCAAGCATGATTTCTTTGTACTCTTCATCAGTCATTCCATCATCTTCAATAACAACACCCACATATCTACCTGCATTTAACGAGTAGTCTTGGTCAATTATTCCATCTTCCCCTTCCAATGGCGTAGCTTTACAAAGTCCAACAACATCATTATAGACACCATCCGGAAATCTTTCTGTTAACCAATCAATCTGTTCTTGCCAGTAAGACTTAGTCTTGGTTTCCTTATCATCGGATTCTTCTGGCGCATTAGCAAGCTCATTTTTGTATTCATTTAATAGGTCTTCATAGGCTTTTGTATCTCCATTATATAGTCTTGTTATAATACCAAGATTCTTTATCTGCTCATCAGTAAACTTTCTATGTGCTCTATCTACTTGATAGAATACATTTCTTGCATCTATGAATAATATCTCATCTTCTTTTTTTCTTGCTTTATCAAAGAACCATAATGTTGCCGGAAGTGTTACAGATGAAAACATATTAGAAGGCAATGTTACCATTTGGCTTATAATACCATCTTCAATCATTTTCTTTCTAATCTCATACTCGGAACCCGATGCATCAGAAGCAGAATTAGCCATTACAAGTCCAGCTCTACCATTTTCATTCAATGCTGTTGCAAAATATCCTATCCATAGATAATTTGCATTAGGTACTGTTTCCTTTTTGTCAGAATTCTTTTTTGTTGACTTACTTTTCTTTCGTGGCACTCCATATATATTGAATCTTGGATCATCAATTACTTTTTCAACAACAACCTCATCAACATTAAATGGTGGATTAGCCATTACATAATCAAATTTTCCTACTGCATCATATGGATCAGAATAGAAGGAATTTGCTTCTGTTATCTCACCTCTAACATCATTTAGAAGCAAATTCATTTTTGCGAGCTTTACAGTGTCAGGTTCTTTCTCAACACCATAACACCTAAAGTTTGCCTGTTCATCATTATTCGCATTATGTCTATGCATATATCTAGCTGCTTGAACAAACATGCCTCCTGAACCACAAGCTGGATCTAAGAACTTTTTGTCTCCTGACTCAGGATTAATTACTTCAACCATATATCTTACAACGCTTGCAGGTGTATAGAACGCACCACCATCCTTACCTTCAGCCAACGCAAAATTCCCAAGAAAATACTCATATATTTGACCGAATATATCTATGGTACAATTCTCAGGTATATCTTTAAACACTCTAACAATCCTTGATAGAAGTTCTGGCTCTTCTTCAGGAACTAATTGAGCATATACCTCTTTGGGAAGAACACCTTCCATTATTGGATTTTCATCTTCAATTGCCTGCATTGCCTCTTTTACAAGTGTTGCCTTATTCGCGTCATCAGGCGCATCATTTATCGCATCATAATATGCACATTCAGGTAGATAGAAACCACAAGTTGTTACAGCAATTTCTTTTAGAGATTTTTCAGCTCTACCTCCCTTGCAAGCTTCATATTCCTTCATTATTTCGTCTTTATGTTGCTTGAATAGAATATCTGCATATCTAAGAAAAATCAGTCCAAGAATGGGCTGTCCATATTTATTGGCTGCAAGATGAGCTCCCGAACGAAGCACATCAGCTGCATGCCATAGATTATCTTGTAACTCTTTTATCTCTTGATCTGTCATGGTATTACCCTTCCTATTCCAAATAAACCAATGTACTTAAATTATATCATTTCCCATGTTTTTCAACAATGCAAATGACATATGCGACATGTATAGTATTACTACCTGTTTATATCCAAGACTTCTTACATATTACAGCCATTTTCCGTTCCAACAAACTCTCCATTATATTTCTCCCCTAGTAAAACGCATATCTGCGCTAGATACTCTAAGTTCATTTGATATTAAACATCAGGAGTTGGATGTATATTCCATGCATCGCTGTTTCTATCTTCAGAAGAGACTATCTTTTCTAAGTTCTTTATACCATCTATTGGCTCATATCTTTTATTTCACCCATAATAGCTTCGCTATCAAACTCATTGTAAAGCTTGAATATATATAAGTATAGCAATCATTATGTCCCATTATTAGTACTCAAAATCGAACGTTCGTTCGTTCCGTTTATGTCAAGGCACAAAAACCTGTCTTTTTATCGATTAATACCACGACACTTTGCACTTTTCAATAGTTTTACTTTGCACTTTTCAATAGTTTTACTTTGCACTTTTCAATAGTTTTACTTTGAACTTTTCAAGGAATTTACTTTGCACTTTTCAGGAATATTCTATTTCGTCTCAAGCACGCGCCCCGAAACGCAAAAAACTGCTCACTCTAGTGAGCAGTTAAGTATCGACAGAAAAGAACCGTCCCTTTGTCAACCAAAAATATCACGCCTTTCTTGCGTTAGGCACAAACTCTATACGAAGTGTACTGTCCATCGCTTCCGCCAACCTCTTTAACAGAGCTAGACTAGGGTTTCTCGTACCTTTTTCTAATCTACTAATATCAGCTTGACTAATTCCGCTCTTCTCAGATAGTTCTACCTGTGTCATCCCTGCATTAATGCGCGCATCAAGTATAGCCCTAGTTATATCCATTTCAGGCTGTAAGGCATCATATTCAGCTTTAAAATCCGGATTCTGTAACAACTCTTTTGTTAACTCTTGTAAATCACTCATATGTTCCCACTCCCTTTCTCCTATAATAGTCTGCTCTACGCTTTTTAGCTAACTCTATTTCGCTTCGCGGAGTCTTTTGTTTTTTCTTAACAAATCCATTAGTTGTCATAATAACTCTGCCTTTGTCAAAGAAATATAGTATACGAACAATATCACTCCCTACCACAGTACGCAATTCAAAGATGCCATCCTCTAACTCTTTCGAGAGTGGCTCTCTTGACATATTCCCATATTCTTCTAGTAGATGCATATTTGCAACTACTTTGGCTTTCATCTTAACATTTAATGTCCTTATAAATTCCCCAACTGGCTTTGTTCCATCCACTTCCTTATAAAAATCTACATTAAATTTTTTCAACCAATATCTCCTTTTATATGTTATATATAGCATATTGAATGTTGTCTGTCAACGGTGTACTATAATAATTAGCCAACTATTACCAGTGACATAAGGACCCTTTGTCGACTACCCTATAAAAAAGTTTTATATCTGCTGCTTCGGTACAAACTCTATCCTAAGAGCCATGCCCATACCATCAGCAAGCCTCTTCAGCAAATTAACGGAAGGATTCCTTGTACCATTCTCCAATTTACTGATATCAGCTTGATTGATTCCTGTACGCTCAGCCAGTTCCTTCTGAGTAAGATTCTGGGATGTACGAGCATCTACAATAGCTCTGATTACATCCATCTCAGGTTGAATTGCTTCATATTCCTTACGAAATTCTTCATCTTTCAGCTGTTCTGAAAGCATATTATTTAATGTTTTCATAATCATCCCATCCTTTCTATAAAATCAGTTCTTCGCACCTTCGCCAATCTTATCTCTTCCGTAGGAGTCTTTTTCGTTTTCTTCACAAAGCCATTAGTCAGTATTATCTTCCCTTCGTAGTAAAAGAAATATAACACTCTAGCTATGTTATTCCCTACTTTGCACCTCAATTCGAATATTCCGTCATCAAGATGCTTACTATAAGGCTCTCTCAACGTATTTCCTTTATCTTGAAGTATAGATAATAAACCGTACATTTTAGCTCTCATCTTCACATCAAGACCATTTATAAAATCCTCTACTGGAGATTTACCATCTTCTTTTTCGTATGCTATAACCGTAAACTCTATCATATGTCTTCCTTTTACTTAAGTATATGGCATATATGCCATATTGTCAATGATGTATTATTTAATCCAAATAGATATACCTTTCTTATGTGTTATTCCTTCTTTTCTTTTAAACCATCATAATAAGCTTTATACCTGTAGGCTGTTCGGCGGCTTATCGCCCCCTTATCTACAATTTCCTTGATCGAGAGACCACCTTCATATTGCGTCACAAATTCATTATATGACTTCATCCAGTGTTTATCATGTTTCTGTCTACCTGCAAGTTTTTTCCCTTTATAGAATTCTACTTCTTCCTTCAGCTTTATGTTTTCTTTCTCAAGTTCTTCTATCTTTTTTAGAGCATCTTCAAGTGTCATAGTCATATTTCTCCTTTGTGCCAAAAAATTTATGGCACAATTATAGTGCTACACGCCCGAAGTGTCAAGCTGAGCATTCGTTAGACTTCTAGGCACTAAAAAACAACAGTACGCAAGATATTTTTTGCTATTATTTCCAATAATACGCAAGATACGAAAAGGGGCTGTAAAAAAACTCCCCTAAC
>DFLF01000001.1 GCA_002373675.1 Pseudobutyrivibrio sp. UBA3626 | reverse complement strand
TGAGAAATTCCTCCTACTCGATTGTGTTTACATATGTGGGGTTTTACGGAGTAAATATAATTGAACAGACTTTTGGTACGTAATCTCCCTACATCTAACCAAGGCGAGCCAGGTTATAGGATGTTGTTGCTATTGACTAAAACTGATATGTATGATAATATCTATGTACATAGATATTGGAGGTGTAAACGATGGCATATAGTGAAAGTTTAAAGAATACAAACCTCAAATATTTTAAGAATAATCAGAAGAGAATAGCACTAAACTGGCTTAAGGATGATTATGAAATGCGTATTGCTCCAGCAATAAAACGCTCAGGTATGCCAACATCTACATTTATTAAAGAAGCGGTTGAAGAAAAATTGATTAGAGATTCTCTGATAGAGGCAAACAGTAAGTATAATCTGAAATATACTCTTGATAAGATAAAGAAGGTTATAGTTAGAGATATTCCAAAGGCGTTAAAGGATGATTGCAGAAAAATAATACTTTATGGATCTTGTGCTAGAGGAGATTTTACAAATGAGTCAGATGTTGATGTTGCAATTCTAACTGATAGTGATAGGGAAGCTGTAAAAAAGTATGATGATAAGATTGATGATATAGCGACATCAATTGGAATAGATACTTTTGCTACAGTTAATTTTGTATGCTTGCCTAAAGAAGAATTTGAGGAAAAGAATAGTTGGTATCCGTATTTTATGAATATTAAAAAGGATGGGATAGTATTATATGAACATTGAAGAGAGAAATAATCTAGCAAAAGTAAGATATGAGAGAGCAGAGGAGTTGCTTAAGACAGCTAGAATACTCATAAAAGAAAAAGATTATAAGTCTGCAAATAATAGAGCTTTTTACAGTGCTGAGCAGGCGATTAAGGCTGTATTATCTACAATTGAAAAGAATAGTGAGACACATAATGGAGTATTATCTGTTTTTAATATGGAATTTATTCATAAGCCTTCAAATTATTTTACTAAGAACGATATGAAAATGTTTCGTGGAATGGGGAGGATTCGTGAAGCATCTGATTATGACGATTTTTATATTGCGGATAAAGCAGAATGTGAAAAACAAGTTGAAAATGCTGAACACATTCTAAAAACAGTATATAAATACTTAAAGGACAAAGGGATTTATGAGTGAACTTTGTAGGAAATCTTAAGGTGACTTGTCACCTTCTTTTTCTTAAGAACATAGAAAAATGTCGCATTTTACATGTTAAATGTGTATATATATGTGACAGGTAAATCCACATAAGCAAATCTAATTAAAATGTGGTATATTATTTATAAGAATAACAGAGGGGGTAACTACTATGAGAAAAGAATTATTAAAAGGATTATCAGAGGAGCAAATTAAGAAGGTTGAAGCATGCAAGAACTCAGAGGAAATCTTAAATCTTGCTAAGGCTGAAGGAATTGAACTTACTGATGAGCAGCTTGAAGTTGTTTCAGGTGGATGTGCTCGTCGTAAGATTCCTAATTGTCCAGTTTGTGGCAGTTCCGATGTACATATGAATTTGTTAGAAGCTAATACAAAGGATTACTTTACATGTAGAGTTTGTGATCATCAATGGTATGCATAGATAGTAAAGGAGTTGACAGGGGGACGGGTCCTTCTGTCAACTAATATGTCAATAGTTTACAATATGCTGTGCATGATAAAAACTAAATTCTTTAACGGAAATGTCGCATTTTACATTTTAAATGTGTATATATAAGTGAAAGGCAAATCCGCATAAACAAATCTAATTAAAATGTGGTATATTATTTATAAGAATAGTGAGGAGGTAACTACTATGAAAAAAGAATTATTGAAGGGATTAACATATGAGCAGATTAAGAAGGTAGAAGCATGTAAGAGTTCAGAGGAAATCTTAGCACTTGCTAAGGCAGAAGGTGTTGAGCTTTCTGAAGAGCAACTAGAAGCAGTAAGTGGTGGTTGTGGAACAGATAAAAAGAATAAGATGCATTGCTTCTGTTGTGGTTCCTACGATATGAAGTATTATGCTAGAGAAGGTGACAAGAATGCATATTGGAAATGCCAAAAGTGTAGAGCAGAATTCCCTATGTCAAACTCGTTGGTTGATTAAACAGTTAATATGAAAAGTAGTAATGTTTTTTGTTGATTTTTAAAAAATATTTAATTTTTTTATTTTTATTGTCGCATTTTGCTGCTTTTTGGTGTATAAATAAATGTAAGGAAGAAAACCATATTAAGAAGTGGTAATTATCAATTAATTGAACATATATGATTTTCAAAAGTATAACAGGAGGACAAAGCTATGAGAAAAGAATTACTAAAGGGATTAACAGACGAGCAAATTAAGAAGGTAGAAGCATGCAGTAGCGTAGAGGAAGTATTAGAGGTTGCTAAGGTAGAAGGAGTTGAACTTAACGACGAGCAACTTGGGGCAGTTACAGGTGGCGCATGTCAAGAGCCTAATGATAATCCATTTAACAAAAGAGATAATATACTTGATATTAATAACGATAGCGACACGACAGCTAAGGGATGTATTGGTGCAAATAAAACACCGATGGGTTAGAATTAATTATAAAGGCTGGCTTTTGCAAATATGCAAAAGTCAGCCTTTTTTTTTGCTTGAAAAAGACATCCCCTTGTCAAAGATACTTGCAACATTGGCCTCCTAAGCGTACAATATATATCAATAATTATGAAAGGATGTAGATAAAATGGAAGAGACAAGACCTTATCTTGATTGGGAGTTAGTTAATAACTTTATGATTGATGTATTTGTAGAATATGGAGTGTCGAGAGAGGATGCAGTTATCTGTGCAGATGTACTCCTGGAGAGTGACAGAAGGGGTATAGAGTCCCATGGTTGCAACAGATTCAAACCCATATATCTTGACAGAATTAAGAATGGAACTTTGCTTCCCAAGACTGAGATAGAGATTCTTAAGGATACACCGACAACTGTTGTTATGGACGCACACAACGGTATGGGCATGGTGGCAAGCCATAAGATGATGGAAATGTTAATTGACAAAGCCAAGAAGTATGGAATGGCAGGAGGTGCAATCTGTAATTCTACTCACTATGGAATAGCTGGTTACTGGTCAACTATGGCAGAGAAGGAAGGCCTTATCGGCATTACAGGAACTAATGCCAGACCATCCGTTGCTCCCACATGGGGGATTGAGCCAATGATGGGAACAAATCCTATGACATTTACAATGCCAACAGATGAAGAATTCCCATTTAACTTCGATTGTGCCACATCAATTGTTCAGAATGGCAAAATCGAATTCTATGAGAGACAGGGAAAGCCAACGCCACCTAACTGTGTAATCTCAGATACAGGAGAGACCATGACTGATTCCGGCAAAATCCTAAAGGATATGCGTGCAGGTCACGCTGCACTTCTTCCACTTGGTGGAATGGGAGAAGATACGGCAGGCTATAAGGGATATGGATTTACAACAATAGTTGAGATATTATCTGCTGCATTGACTGGTGGTCCATTTATGAAGGACTTAAATGGCAAGGACGAGGATGGTAATCCAGCTATGTATCACCTTGGACATTTCTTCTTCGTTATTAATCCGGAATTCTTTATGGGACTTGATACTTTCAAGAAGACATCAGGTGATATATTAAGAGGACTTAGAGCATCTAAGAAGGCACCCGGGGCTGATAGGATATATACGGCTGGTGAGAAGGAACATGATGCATGGATGGACAGAAAGGATAAAGGGGTTCCTATAGGAGAATCCATTCAGAAAGAGTTCATACAGCTTAGAGATGAGTGTGGACTTACACAGTATCATTTTCCGTTTGAATAAGGTAATAAGGAGGGACCCACTTGTGGGAGGATGCTACAGTGATTAATTCTGCTATAATACACTAGATGCAATAGGGATTCCCAACAGGAAGTTGACATGATAGAAGCAAAATGTTATAAGAGTGTATTGTAAAGGACTTATAAGGAGAATAACATGGTAGAAGTAACTAATCTTACCAAGAAATTTGGTGAGAAGGTTGTGGTGGATAACACAACATGGACTGCAAAGGATGGCCATATAACAGGTTTTATTGGTCACAATGGCGCTGGTAAGACTACATCACTTAAGATGATTACAGGCGCCCTTAAGCCAACAGAAGGAACAATCAAGCTTAATGGAATTGACATAAGAAAAGACCATCTTGAAGCTAAGAAGCAATTTGGATATGTGTCTGATTCTCCAGATCATTTCCTAAGACTTAAGGGTATAGAATATGTTAATCTTATGGCTGACATATATGATGACCCTGGGGATGGAAGAGCAGAAAGGATTAAGACATTTGCCGAAAGACTTGGCATATATGATGCGCTAGATAGCACAATTTTGTCTTATTCTCATGGTATGAGACAGAAGATTATGTTAATTGGAGCATTAGTTCACGATCCTTCAATCTGGATTCTTGACGAGCCAATGCTTGGTCTTGATCCACAGTCTGCATATGAGTTGAAGCAGATGATGAAGGAACATGTGGCCAAGGGTAATTCAGTGCTTTTCTCAACCCATGTATTAGAGGTTGCAGAGAAACTATGTGATGAGGTTCTTATTATTAAGAAAGGACAGATGCAATTTACAGGAAGTGTTGATGCTCTCAAGGAGAAGTATGCAAGTGATGACCTTGAAGAGATATTTCTTAAATTGAATGGTATTGAACATGAAGAAGATTCTTAATTTATACAAAATGCTTAATAAAAACAACACCTCTGACAAGGGCGATTCTTCTAAGTTGTTTATGTTCATTGTCGGTGGTGTAATGATATCCTTTATTTTGGGATATGTTGGATACAAATTCTCTGATTCCATAGAAATGATGGGTGGAGTACCTATTATTCTAAGTGTATCTGGATTAGTTGCAGGCATAGGTATTTTTGCATTTGGTTTTTTTAGCCTAATTAACAGTATGTATATGTCTTCTGATATTGAACTTCTTATTACGCTGCCACTGTCATCTACCCAGATTGTCCTACTTAGACTTTTGTCTTTTTTAGGACTGGCATTTGGGATTGGATTTGTTGCAATCATTCCAATTAGTATTGGATTTGCAGTTGCAACCTCTGCAGGTATTACTAGTTGGGTAAGTATAATATTAGAATACATTTTTGTTCCTGTATTTGCCACATTTATAACGGCAAGTGTTGTAATTCTTCTAATGAGTGTTGTTAGAATATTTAGAAATGTTGATGTGTTAAGGTACATAGGAATTGGCGTGCTGTTTATTCTGTTATGCCTATATTTCTTTTTCGCTAATTCTAATAATAGTCATGTAGAGGTGAATTCACTGATTACGATTCTGGCAGGATTCGGAACTACATTACAATATGTTGATCCGGTGTCTGGCTTTATGTCAGCATTTGTAACATCAGGAAGTATAATTGATTTACTAATATCAATTGCTTTACTTGTTGCTTCAGTTTTATTGTTCTTAATTGTTGCCAAGTTCCTATATCTGGAAGGTGCTCTTAATATGCAGAGTACTTCTGTAAGTGGCAAGATATTAAATGACGAAGAGCTAAGTAAGGCGTGTACGAATAATGGGACATATAAGTCTCTTGTTAAGAAAGAATTCAATATGCTTAGAAGGAATCCGGCATATTCGCTTAACAACTTTGTGATAGGATTCTTATGGCCAATACTTGCAGTTGTATTAATGTATGGAACAATATCATCTGTTACTAATATGTTTACTCCATCTGAGGGAGCGCAAGATCCAACAACCCTTAGTATTAGGTTTGTAATTATGTCTACTTGCTTAATTATGTTCATAATGATTTTGATTCCTATGACCTATCAGTCTATTGCTTATTCGTCACTTTCAAGGGAAGGCAAATCATTTCCAATAATGAAGCAGATTCCTGTAGATTATAAGATACAGATTAAAGCGAAGCTTACAGTAGCAGAGAGAATACAACATATTCAGACTACAGGATATGTGCTACTTGGTGCTGTTATTATTTATTTAATTATGGGTGTGCCAGTATATTTTGCACTTTGTCCGACGCTTTTAGCATTTACATTTTCAGAGATGGCAATCTGTATGGATATGCTTAACGGTTATAAGAACGCAAGTGTTAACTGGGATAATGAGAAAAGCATAGCTAGTAAGAATAGCGGTGCGATGTTCGCATTTTACATACTAAGTGCATTCGGAGTGCCTATAGTGTGTGCGTTGGGATTTTTCTTTGCTTTTGATGGCAATCCATATCTGGGATTAATTCCTATGTTGGTTTTATCAGTGATATTTGGTATAATTATGATACCTTTACGAAAGCGTGTCTTTGTAAAAGGTGATAGAAGAATAAGAACATTAAGATTCTAGGAGGTTATGATGGGCAGTTTAATTTTTAACATTGTATTAGCATTAGTTTTCTTATATGAGGCATTCATATTGTTTACTAAGAAGAATGGTGGTAGTGATAAGAATTTCGAGAAATACACGGAGGAGTCATTAGCAAAATTCTCTCCAATTGGTGGAGTAGTGCTGTTATTAGTTGTGGTATATGAAGTTATCGAGATTCTTCATAGAACTGGTATAGCACAATTTATTCCTTTAGATGAAGACGGAAGAATACCTGTCTACATTCATGTACCAGTATTATTAGGAATTGTAGCTATATATCTAATATTGTATTATACAATGCTTAAGAAGAAGGATGATTATGTAGATCCTAAGAAAGGTGGCAATTCTGGCACATCTAACAATTCTAATGACGATGAAGAATACTAGAAGATAATAAGTTGTAAATTTTTAATTGTAAGATGCTTACCTAATATGGTGGGCATCTTTTTTTAGATTATGTTAAATGATTTCCTAATATGTGCTATACTATTTTCAAATAATATGAACTAATTATTATGAAGGAGAATAGCATGTTCGACGCAAATAAAGAAATTGACGGAATTGTAAATTGGATAAGAGAGTGGTTTGATAACAATGGCCCTAGGGCTAGTGCTGTAATTGGCTTATCAGGTGGCAAGGATTCGTCAATTGTGGCAACACTTCTGGTTAGAGCTCTTGGCAAGGACAGAGTAGTTGGTGTAATGATGCCTAACGGCAGGCAGGCTGACATTAATGACTCAATTGCTATAGCTAATCACCTGGGAATCAAGACATATACAGTTAATATTGAATCTAGCTATAATGCTTTCCTTGACACGTTACAGGAAAGCGCAAGTGATACTGAGATTACCAAGGATACGAAGATTAACTTAGCCCCTCGTCTTAGGATGTCCACCTTGTACGCAATCGCTCAGTCCCTTCCTAATGGTGGAAGAGTTGCCAACACATGTAATGCTTCGGAAGACTATGTTGGTTATTCTACGAAATACGGTGATGCAGCCGGGGATTTCTCACCATGTGCTAACTACACAGTAACTGAGATGCTACAGATTGGTGATGCACTACATGTTCCTAAGGAACTTGTTCATAAGGAGCCATCCGACGGTTTATCAGGAATGTCTGATGAAGATAAGCTAGGCTTTACATATGCATCTCTTGATGATTATATTTTAAATGGTGTATGCGTTGATGAGAAGCTAAAGGAGAGATTCGATTATCTTCATAAAATCAATCTGCACAAATTAGAAGTGATTCCAACATACAAAAGGGGCAATACATGAAGAAAATAACAAAAATAATATTATCAGCGACGTTATCAATTGTATTAGTTTTATCTGTGGTTGCGCCTGTAGGTGATATTACTGTATCTGCAGAGGAAAATCTGCCAGCACAATTTAATCAGAGAAGTCTTGGGATTGTTACACCTGTAAAAATGCAGAATCCATGGGGGACATGTTGGGCATTTGCCGCAGTATCTGCAATGGAGACAAGTATATTATCATTACTTGGACTAACCTATGAGGATACTGTAGAAGAAGGGAATGAAGGAAAAGAAGGGGTAGGACTAGACCTTTCTGAGAAGCATTTGACATGGTTTTCGTTTAAGACAATTACAGCAAATGAGGATGATAAACAAATTGGAGAAGGTATATCAGTAATTGGAGCAGAGGAGGATTATACCGACTTATATAATGAAGGGGCTGATAATCGATTCTTTTCTACATTACTTGCATCTGGCGTAGGACCTATTTATGAATACTATTTTCCTTATAAAGGAAGACAAGGTTTTACCAAGTATGAGTACTATCTTAATAATCGTGATGAGTGTATTGAATCGGAACGACAGAGTTTAGAGAAGGAAATGGGAGGACTGACTGTTGAGGGTTTTATTGAGAAGCTTCGTAGTGAGGGGAAACTTAATTCACTTGTAGAGAAAGCAAGGGATAACGGATGGAGTGATCCTAGTGTAACTGTAGACACTATTACAGCTCAAATTCTTCTTGAAGGTATAACAGATAAGGAATATAAGGGGTATGAAAATAGCGATGAATACTCTGACAAGGATGATTGGACAATTGATGAAATTGGAGAAGATGGATATCCTAATCGGTTTAGAACTAGTGGCTTTTCATTAAAGGATGGTAATATGCTTCCTCAATTTGCTAATCGTGATGATAATAGAAATTGGACTGGAATAAATGAAGAAGGAACAATTGCCTTAAAGAAGGAACTACTTAATGGTCATGGAGTTCTTGCTCATTTTGAAGCTGATACATCAATACCGGGGGAGATTTCTGCTAATAATTATTTGAATTTAGATACGTGGGCACACTATACTTATGAAGACAAGAGAAGTAATCATGTTGTTTCTATAGTTGGATGGGATGACAATTATTCTAAGGATAACTTTAATGAAGAACACAGACCTCCAGGGGATGGAGCATGGATTGCTAAGAATAGTTGGGGTTCTGAAACTGATTATGTAACTAATGATAATGGAAGACCAATTGGCAATGGAGAATGGGGGCTAGTAGATGAAAATGGAAAGCATACCGGGTATTTCTATATTTCCTACTATGATAAGTCTTTATTAGATGCAGAATCTATAGTTCTTTCAACTAGTCTAGGTAGAGATGATGGATTCTATGCAATGCAATATGATTACCTGACATCTGATTACAAATACGATGTTAGCAGGACTGAGGAGCTTAAGACTGCTAATATATTTACATTTGAGGATGGTCTTGATGCGGAGATTCAGTCAGTTTCTACTAAGACTGCAAATGAGAATGCACATGTTAAGTTCCAGATATATCTGTTAGATGAGGATAGTACAGATCCTACTGATGGTACACTTGTAAAGGAGCTAAGTGAAGACTTTGAATACAAGGGATACCATCGTGTGGATTTAGATGAGCCTATCTATATTACTTACGGACAACGGCTGGCTGTAGTTGCAACTGAGACTAATACAGATAAAGAAGGCAATAATGTATATGAGATGTCTGTAAATGCTATGAATGACTACGATAGTGCCATTAGAGCAGGAATTAAATTCTATGGAAAATCAGTTGTAAATCCTGGGGAAAGTTTCATCTATACAGATGGAAGGTGGCAGGATTGGTCAGATATAAAATACGACTTCACTAAAGAGGAATTGCCTGATGATGTGGATGATATGGAAGTAGATAATTTCAGTGTTAAAGTTTTTCTTGTATCTGCCACATTATTTGACAACAATACATCAATACCAAATAACGATGATGCAACTCAGAAAACAGTTAAAGTAAAACCACCTAAGACAGAGGATGGATTGCTTCGAATATTAGATATAATAGTTGAACTTTTAATTAAGTAAATATACAAGATAAAGGAGATAGAAATTATGAAAAAAAGGATTGTAGTATCATTAATGTTAATTGTAGCACTTTCCCTTACTGCATGCGGTACGGGAAAGAGTTCGGCTAATAAGGATGTACTTAATCAGGTGTCTTTACTTCAGGGATTAACTTTCGGTGATTACAATGGAAGTGTGACAGCTGCTACCCTTAAGGAAAAAGGTGATATTGGAATAGGAACATTTGACGCGCTTAATGGAGAACTTATAATGCTTGATGGTGTTATTTACAGAGCGGCTTACGATGGTTCTGTTCAAAAGGTGGCAGATTCTGAAACTATTCCTTTTGCAAATGTTACTTTCTTTGAGGAAGATTCGAAAATGTCTCTTAACAATATTGCGAGTGTTGAAGCCCTTAAAGAACAGCTTAATGGAAAGGTAAAAGAAATTGGTGATAATCGTTTCTATATGGTTAAGATAGAAGGAACATTTAATAAGATGCAGGTAAGAAGTGAACTGCCTCAGACACAACCTTACAAGCCTCTTGCCAAGGTACTTGAAACTGATCAGACGGTCTTTAACTATGACAATATAAAGGGAACTATTGTAGGATTATATTGCCCGAATTATATGGATAAACTTAATGCTAAGGGATGGCATTTTCACTTTATATCAGATGATAAGACTAAAGGTGGACATATCTTAGAATTAGCATTTGACAGTGCCAATGCATCAATTGATCGTACTGATGAATTCGCAATGATTTTGCCTGATAATGATATGTTCAATAATTTCGATCTTTCAGTAGACCAGAGCAGCGATATTAAGAAAGTTGAAACTGGTGAAGAGAAATAGTATGAATATCTACATTGACTATGATGATTGTCTGTGCGAGACGGCAAGGTATTTTACACATCTCGTATATGATATGTTTGGAAAGAAAATATCATACGAAGATATTACGTGCTTTGATCTTAAACAATCCTTTGGATTGACTAATGATGAATATGAACAGATGATGATTAAAGCACATTTACCAGAAGAACTATTGTCATATAAGGTTACACCCGGTGCTGTTGATACGGTAAATGAGTGGATAGATAATGGACATAATGTATATATTATAACAGGACGTGCCTACGGCCATTATGAGGCTTCAAGAAAGTGGTTAGATAACAATCATCTTGAGAAAGCTAAGTTATATTGTCTTAATAAATACGGTCGCGAAGGATTATTTAAGAATAGTGAATATAGTCTTGAAGTAGAAGAATATAAGAAGATGCATTTTGATATTGCAATTGAGGATTCGCCCTTTGCATTTAAGTTCTTTAATCATTTACCAGATCTTAAAGTGATGGTATTTGATAGACCATGGAATAGAGAAAGCATATTACCTTCTTCTAATTATACGCGCTGTACTGATTGGAAGGCGATAACAGATATGACAAAAGAGCTATTATAAAAAAATTGATTTTGATGCTTGACATTTCTTAGACAAAGTAATATACTGACCAATGTAAAGACAAAGGCGTCTTGAAGTTAAATACTTCGAGACGCCCTTTTTTTATGCTTTATTCTAAATCAAAACGGAGGTAAAAGGGCAATGTGTTCAATTATGGGATATTGTGGCACGAAGATGAGTCTTAGTGACTTCAAGTGCTCATTATCTAAGACTAGAAGCAGAGGTCCTGATGTAAGCAGGATTATTAAGACGAATAGAGGATATCTTGGATTTAATAGATTATCTATTATGGGACTAAATAATAATGGAATGCAGCCTTTTGTATTTACAGATAATGCAACTGTTATCTATGAAGTAACTGATGACAGACCTTGTTATGGAGAACCGACAGATTTCGATTATTCCCTGGTATGTAATGGTGAGATATATGGTTTCAGAAGTCTTAAGGAAATGCTTATAGAGAAAGGATACGGTTTTATAAGCAATTCTGATTGTGAGATACTTCCTGCATTGTATAAAGAATATGGTGTTGACATGTTTAAACTTTTAGATGCAGAGTTTGCTTTGATACTATATGACAATAGAACTGATTCATATATAGTTGCGAGAGACCCAATAGGTATCAGACCATTATATTATGGAATTGACATAGAGGGCGATTATTTATTTGCATCAGAACCTAAGAATCTGGTAAATGTAGTAGAAGAAATCAAACCGTTTCCACCAGGACACTACTATAAAGATGGAGAGTTTGTATGCTACAGAGATTTGTCAGAGGTTAGCGCATACAATGGTGATAGTAAAGAAGAGATATTATTAAACATTCATGATTTGCTTGTTGAAGGTGTTAATAAGAGATTAGATTCTGATTCACCTGTAGGATTTTTGTTATCTGGAGGACTAGATTCATCACTTGTATGTGGGATTGCTTCAAAGCTACTTGGAAAGCCCATTGAGACTTGGGCGATTGGAATGGATGTGGATGCAATTGATTTAAAGTATGCAAGAAAGGTTGCAGATTATATTGGTTCTAATCATCACGAGATAATAATTACAAAGAAAGATGTTCAAGATGCATTAGAACCTGTAATAGAAGCACTTGGCACTTACGATATTACAACAATCAGAGCATCAATCGGTATGTATCTGTTATGCAAAGCAATTCACGAACAATCTGACAACAAGGTGATACTTACAGGCGAGATATCGGATGAGATTTTTGGCTATAAATATACAGACTTTGCACCGTCAGCAGAAGAGTTTCAGGCAGAATCCGAGAAGAGAATCAGAGAGATTCATATGTATGACGTCCTTCGGGCTGACAGATGTATAAGCGTCAACTCATTAGAAGCCAGAGTTCCCTTTGGAGACCATGATTTTGTTAAGTATTGTATGTCCATTAATCCGGACATCAAGATGAATCATTATGGTAAAGGCAAATATCTGCTTAGAAAAGCGTTTGAGAAAGACAAGCTGATTCCGGATGATATCCTCTGGAGAGAAAAAGCTGCATTTTCTGATGCGGTAGGGCATTCTCTTAAGGATGATTTGGTTGAACTTGCTGAGTCAACCTACACGGATGAAGAGTATGAAGATAAAGTTAAAAAATATACACACGCTACTCCCTTTACCAAGGAGTCATTATTATATCGTGAGTTATTTGAGAAATACTATCCAAATCAATCAGAGATGGTAGTAGATTTCTGGATGCCCAACAAGAATTGGGAAGGATGTAATGTAGACGACCCCTCAGCCAGAGTATTGTCTAATTATGGTGAGAGTGGTGTGTAGGTTGACAAGGGGACGGTCCTTTTGTCAACCCAAAAAGAAAAATGAAGATAACTAGGTTGACAAAAGGACCGTCCCCTTGTCAACCCATGCTAAGGAGGCATAATTATGAGTACACAAAACATTCCCGAAACATTTGGTTCATGCGTATTTGATGACAAGGTTATGAGAGCGAGGCTGTCTGTTGATGTCTACAATTCTCTTCGTAAAACTATTGACGAGAACGCGAAGCTTGATGTAGCAATGACAGAGGCAATTGCCAAGGAGATGAAGGAGTGGGCTATTGAAAACGGCGCAACACATTTCACACATTGGTTCCAGCCACTTACCGGTGTGACAGCAGAGAAGCACGACAGCTTCATCACTCCTTCACCTGATGGCGGAGTTATAATGGAGTTCTCCGGCAAGGAGTTAATCAAGGGAGAGCCGGATGCATCATCATTTCCGTCAGGCGGACTTAGGGCGACATTTGAAGCAAGAGGTTATACAGCGTGGGATCCTACTTCTTACGCGTTTATCAAGGATCACACACTTTGTATTCCTACAGCGTTCTGCTCGTATTCGGGAGATGCCCTGGATAAGAAGACTCCACTTCTTCGTTCAATGCAGGCGCTTAACAGACAAGCCAAACGAATTCTTAAGTTGTTCGGTAAAGATGCAAAATATGTTAGGACTAGCGTAGGTCCTGAGCAGGAATACTTCCTTATCGATAGAGAGGTATTCGAGAAGCGCCCCGATCTTGTATATACAGGAAGGACGCTGTTTGGTGCTATGCCACCTAAGGGACAGGAGTTGGACGATCACTATTTTGGAGTGATTAAGCCCAGGGTAACAGCTTATATGGAAGACCTTAACAATGAGCTTTGGAAGCTGGGAATCCTTGCCAAAACTGAGCACAACGAGGTCGCTCCGGCTCAGCACGAGATGGCACCTATCTTCTCAACAACGAATGTGGCAACGGATAATAACCAGCTTACAATGGAAATTATGCAGAAGGTAGCAAGGAAGCACGGAATGGTTTGTCTTCTTCACGAGAAGCCATTTAAGGGAGTTAATGGTTCGGGTAAGCATAACAACTGGTCAATGGCAACAGATACAGGAGTCAATCTGTTATCCCCCGGTGAAACACCTTCCGAGAATGCTCAATTCCTACTGTTCCTATGTGCTGTTGTGCAGGCAGTTGACGACTATCAAGATTTGCTGAGACTATCGGTTGCAACAGCGGGTAACGACCATAGATTGGGAGCTAACGAGGCACCACCTGCGATTATTTCCGTATTCTTAGGAGACGAATTAAGCGCAATTCTTGATTCCATTAAGAATGATAAGCCTTACCAAGATAAGGAGAAGGAGGTAATGAAGTTAGGAGTTCATTCACTTCCGAGATTTTCTAAGGACACTACGGATAGAAACCGTACCTCACCCTTTGCATTTACAGGTAACAAGTTCGAGTTCCGTTCATTAGGTTCCTCTAACTCAATTGCGTGCTGTAACATTATGCTAAATGCAGCTGTGGCAGAAAGTCTTAAGCAGTATGCTGACAGATTAGAGAAGGCTAAGAACTTCGAAGACGAGCTTCACGAACTTATCAAGGAGACAATTACCGCGCATGAGAGAATACTCTTCAATGGTAACGGATATTCTCCGGAGTGGGTAGAGGAAGCAACGAAGGGAAGAGGTCTTCTCAACCTTAAGACTACGGCTGATGCCATGCCTTATCTGTTACATGATAAAAATAAGAAAATGTTAATGGAGCACAAGGTATTTACCGAGACAGAGCTTAATTCAAGATGCGAGATTATGCTTGAGAATTATTGTAAGAGTGTCAATATCGAAGGGCTTACAATGGTGGACATGGTAAGGAAGAATTATCTTCCGGCAATAGATGAGTATGTGTATACATTAGCATCCTCTGTTGCCAAGGTTAAGTTGGTTTCGCCTAAGGTTAAATGCAGATATGAGAAGACAACTATGGAACGATTGTCAGTTCTTGAAGATGAGATACTTGAAAAGGTTGATTCATTAGAAGAGGCGCTGGTCTCGATAAAAGTATATGAGAGTATTATAAGCACCTCTGAAGCAATAAGAGACAAAGTCCTTCCGGCAATGGAGGATTTGAGAGCATCAGTAGACGAAGCAGAGATGCTTGTTGGCGAGAAGCAGTGGCCGTTTCCTAGCTATGGCAAGCTACTGTTCAGTGTATACTAGGAATTATCATTAAGTCATCCCACAATGGCGTGGAAGGTAGCTTTTGACTACCCACCGTTTGTAGGGATGGCTTTTTATTTGTGAACTAGCTGGAATAAGAATGACAGACAGGAGGACGAACAGATGATAGATACAATTTACGAATCATTACATGGAGAAATATTTGGGGTATGGTTTTTAATCGGTGCCGCATTAGTATTCTGGATGCAGGCAGGTTTTGCAATGGTTGAAGCGGGATTTTCCAGAGCGAAGAACGCAGGCAATATTCTAATGAAAAACTTAATGGACTTTTGTATAGGCTGCGTTGTATTTATTCTTATCGGCTTTGGGCTTTTGCTGGGTGAGGATTTGTTTGGATTTATCGGCAAGCCGGGCTTTGATATTTTTACCAATTACGGAGAATTTGATTGGTCTAACTTTATATTCAATCTGGTATTTTGTGCTACAACTTCAACAATAGTATCGGGAGCTATGGCAGAGAGAACGAAGTTCTTAAGCTATTGTGTATACTCAGCAGTTATATCTGCACTGATATATCCGATTGAAGCCCATTGGATCTGGGGCGATGGATGGTTATCCCAGATGGGATTTCACGATTTTGCAGGCTCTTGCGCAATCCATATGGTTGGTGGTATCTCCGCAATTATCGGCGCGAAGATGGTAGGCTCTCGTATAGGCAAGTTCGAAAGAGATAAAGACGGCAAGGTTACTAAGGTCAATGCTATTCCGGGACATAATATCGTAATCGGAGCCCTTGGCGTGTTCATATTGTGGCTTGGCTGGTACGGATTTAATGGAGCTGCTTGTACGTCGGTTGACCAGTTGGCTTCCGTATTTGTAACAACAACAATAGCACCTTCCGTTGCAACAGTTGTATGTCTCATATATACATGGGTCAAGTGGGGCAAGCCTGATGTGTCTATGTGTCTCAATGCATCCCTTGCAGGTCTGGTTGCAATTACCGCAGGATGCGATGTGGTAGATGCTCTTGGCTCATTAATTATAGGGGCTGTATCAGGTCTACTTGTATGCTTTGGCGTATGGCTACTTGATTATGTATTACATATTGATGACCCCGTAGGTGCTGTGGCGGTTCATATGATAAACGGTATATGGGGAACAATTGCTGTCGGACTTTTTGCAACGACTTCTGTTCCCGGAAATGATGAAATAACAGGACTTTTATATGGTGGAGGCATGTATCAACTAGGGCTACAAGGGTTAGGAGTTATTAGCGTAGCTGCATGGACAGCAATTACAATGACGATTGTATTCGGACTCATAAGACTTATTATGGGACTTAGGGTATCGGAAGAGGAAGAGATAGAAGGACTTGATTCTATGGAGCATGGTCTTGCATCAGCTTACGCAGGTTTTTCAATCGTGGATGTTACAGAGAATACTATGGTGGCTAATGAGAATACGAAGCTGGGAGTTTCAGAATATGAGCAGGCAACTCCTGCACAGATTAATGCAGCTGTTCCGGTAGAGGATACAACAACTCAGTTTGCGGGAACAAGTCTCGATACCGGAATTAACAAGGTTGTAATCATAACAAAACTCTCTCGCTATGACAAGATGAAGAGGGCACTTAACGAGCTTGGTGTATCGGGAATTACTGTAACTCAGGTAACAGGTTGCGGTATTCAAAAAGGCGCCGGACAGATGTATCGTGGAGTTGAGATGGACATGACACTTCTTCCTAAGATTAAGCTTGAAGTAGTGGTAAGTGACATTCCGGTTCGCAGCGTAATTGAAGTGGCGAAGAAGACACTGTACACTGGTAAGATTGGTGACGGTAAAATCTTCGTATATCCTGTAAGCAAGGTTGTTAAGATTCGAACCGGTGAAGAAGGAGCATTGGCGCTGCAGGATGTAGAGTAGAGGAGAAAATGTTATGGCGGCATTTGAGAGGGTAAAGAGTGGAATTGATGAGATGGATCAAGCTCTTGACAATATAAGGCTGGGTGACAATGTAGTATGGCGAGTGTCTAAGCTGTCACAGTTTAAGCTTTTTATGGAGCCGTATGTAAGGCAAGCGATAGAAGATAAGCGCAATATTATATATTTTAGATTTGCATCACACGAGCCCTTAATTGAAGAGTGTAATGAGGTAAAGACAATAGAGGTACCTCTATCTCATAGATTTGAGAATTTTACGGTAGCTATTCACAATTACATTGAGAGGGAAGGAAGAGACGCTTTTTATGTATTTGATTGTCTGTCGGAGCTTCAAACGGCATGGGCGACCGACCTTATGATGGGCAATTTCTTCAGAGTGACCTGCCCCTTCCTCTTTATCCTTGATACTGTTGCTTTTTTTCCTATTATACGAGGCAAGCATTCGCAGACGGCAATAGGCAAGATTCTTGATACGACACAGCTTTTCTTTGATGTATTTGAGGACAAGAACAATATATATGTTCGCCCGGAAAAGGTATGGAACAGAAACTCAGATACCATGTTTTTGCCTCATATTTACAACAAGGAATCAGGTAGCTTCAGACCGATTCTAGATGGTGTAAGATCCAGTAGATTCTACCAGACTCTTGGTAGAGAAAAGCAGCATGCCATGGAGCACTTTTCTGACTCATGGGATAGGTTCTTCAATGCTACGCGCCAAAAAGAATACAGTGGGATGGATATTACCGATGAATGCTCTACAATGTGTGACATTATGATGACAAGAGATACTAAGATGCGGGATATGGTTAAGAAGCATTTTACTTCTAAGGATTATTTTGATGTGAGAAATCACATGGTTGGAACAGGAATGATTGGAGGAAAAGCCTGCGGAATGTTGCTTGCAAGAGCAATTATTCGTAGTAATCAGATGGATATTGATGAGGTCTTAGAACCTCATGATTCTTTCTATGTAGGGTCTGATGTATATTATACATACATTGTTGATAACAATCTGTGGGATCTGAGGATAAGGCAGAGGACAGATGAAGGGTATTTTGAAGTGGCCAATGAATTTGCCGAAGGACTTATGGAAGGACGCTTTTCTCAGGCAATGGAGGAAAAGTTCACAAGGATTATTGAGTACTATGGAAGAGACCCTTATATAGTAAGGTCAAGCAGTATTTTAGAAGATGGATTTGGCAACGCATTTGCCGGCAAATACGAATCGGTATTTTGTGCTAACAGAGGAACATTGCAGGCAAGACTAGAGGAGTTTGAGAATGCAATTAAGGTTGTATATGCAAGTTCAGTCAGCCTCTCCGCACTTGATTATCGAAAACGCCGTGGACTTGATAAGCGTGATGAACAGATGGCACTTCTTATACAGAGGGTGTCAGGGTCTTATTATGGACAGTATTATATGCCCTGCGCCGCCGGAATAGGTTATTCTTACAGTCCCTACAGAGTTATGAAGGACTCTAACCCTAAGGCAGGAATGCTACGTCTTGTTATGGGGCTTGGAACCTCGGCAGTAGACAGAACAGAAGGCTCCTATCCTAGGATTGTCAATCTTGACATGCCTGATAAGACAGGTTATTCGTCCTCAGCTGATAAGCACAGGTTTTCTCAAGGTAAAGCTGAAGTTATAGATATGGAAAAAAAGGAGTTACAACGCCTGTCTCTGGAAGATATCGAAGGAAATATGCCGGCATTTCTTAAGAACATATTATTGGAACATGATTATGATGCTGAGTTAAGACTAAGAGAACGAGGAAGAAACCGTGATGTTGAATTCATATCCTGCAAGGGGCTTGTGGATAATGAGAGATTAATGGGACAGATGGGCAGAATGCTTAAGTGTATTCAGGATGAGTATGATTATCCTGTTGATATTGAGTTTACCATCAATATATCAGATGATAATGAGTATTCAATTGATTTGTTACAATGTCGTCCTTTACAGGTTCTGAAAGTAGAAGGCGGTGAAGTTATACCCGGCAATATAGATAAGGAGAATGTTCTTCTTGAAAGTGTAGGTTCTTCAATGGGAATGTGTAGAGCGACTAAACTAGATGTTATTGTATATGTAGACCCAATCGCATATTACAATATGCCCTACAAGTCTAAGAGCCTGATAGCCAATCTGTTAGGCGAGATTAATTGGTACTACAGGGACAAGAATAAGCACATGATGCTTATAGTGCCGGGACGGATAGGTACATCATCGCCTGAGCTGGGAGTACCAACTTCCTTTGCTGATATCAGTGACTATGACATTATATGTGAGGTGGAAGAAAGTAAGGCCGGATATAATCCTGAGCTATCATACGGAAGTCATATTTTCCAGGATCTCGTAGAGGCTGAGATTCTATATATGGCAATATTTAATAACGAGAAGACGATACATTTTCATCCAGATAAGCTTACTTTATCTAAGGATGTAATCAGTATATTTGAAGACAAACAGGAGATTATGGACATTGTACATGTATATGACGTCAGTGACATGAATTGTAGAGTATATAATGATGTTGTAAATGAACATCTATTAATTTCTTGTTAAATAGTAACATGGAGGATAAAGTGAAGGAAATAATTATGAACGACAAGCTACACGAAGAATGCGGGGTATTCGGAATCTATGATAGCGAGGACAGGGATGTATCGAAGGATATATACTATGGTCTTATAGCCTTACAGCACAGAGGACAGGAATCGGCGGGAATCTCAGTGAGTAATACCCGTGGGCCTATGGGAAATGTTATAACTCATAAGGGAATGGGACTAGTAAGCGAGGTTATTACGAAAGACATTCTTAGTTCTCTTAAGGGTAATATAGGGGTAGGGCATGTACGGTATTCTACGAGTGGTGGCAGTACACCGGAGAATGCACAGCCCATTGCAATGAACTATATCAAAGGAAGTCTAGCCCTTGTACACAATGGCAATATAACCAATGCTCAAGAACTCAAAGAGGAACAAATGCATAGAGGACAGGCGCATTATACTACTTCCGATTCTGAGATACTTGCGTACGAGATTATAAGTGAGCGTGTTAATTCATCATCAATAGAAGAAGCCGTAAAGAAAGCCACTGTCAAATTCAAGGGAGGCTATGCGTGCATAATTATGAGCCCCAGAAAGCTTGTTGCTGTAAGAGATCCACTTGGTATTAAGCCTCTTGTAATGGGTAGAAGAAATGGGGCATATATATTTGCATCGGAGAGTTCAGCTATTACCACAGTAGGAGGAGAACTCTTGCGAGATGTTAAGCCGGGAGAAATAATTACAGTTACTCCTAAGGGACTTGTGTCAGATGAATTGCTATGTGCCAACAAGAAAGCACACTGTATATTTGAGTATATCTATTTTGCAAGAGATGATTCTATTATAGATGGAATAGAGGTACGAGAAGCAAGGAGAAAAGCAGGAATAGCTCTTGCAAGACTTGATAAGGTGGATGCTGATATAGTATGTGGTGTTCCTGATTCCGGCCTGGCCGCAGCAGAAGGTTACGCTAAGCAGTCAGGACTTCCCTTTGCAATTGCATTTCACAAGAATAGTTATATTGGAAGAAGCTTCATTAAGCCCACCGGAGAAGAGAGAAGAGCGGCTGTTCATATGAAGCTTAGCGTGCTCAAGTCGGTTGTTAAGAATAAGAGAATAGTTCTTATTGATGATTCCATTGTTCGGGGAACAACTATGCGACAGATTATTGAGATATTAAGAGAAGCGGGAGCGAGTGAAGTACATGTACGTATAAGCTCGCCACCCTTTCTGTATCCCTGCTTCTACGGAACAGATGTCCCATCTTCGGGACAGCTAATTGCATCCGAACATTCTACAGAGGAGATAAGGGAGACAATAGGGGCTGACTCGTTAGAATATCTTAGGCTTGAAGACTTTAATATTATGGTAGGAGATTTGCCACTGTGCAAGGCATGCTTTAATAACGATTATCCCGTTTAGTGAGGTTTATCGCTCACATTCACTATATATCCCTGTTGACGCCTTGAAAAGAGGCGTCATCTTTACTTTTTGGGGTTAATAATGTACAAATCTTTACTTTTGGCGCGCTATATGATAAAACAAGTAAAGATTTATTAGTGGATGATGTGTTAGAGACCGTACATCATTTTCGAGCGATAGATTATGTAATAGATGTGGCAGAGGATGAACTTACGGAGGACATTATCAAGCACTTACATTATATACTAAAGCATGACACTAAGGACTCCACTCTTGAATGGTTTGCAGTCGGTGATTACAAGAAGAGAGCTAATGTTGTGGGCGGAAGGAAGACTGTAAGTCCATCAGAAGTCAGTAAGCATATGAAGGATCTGTTACAGGATTATTGTTCGATGGAAAATGTTGCAATAGAAGATATAATAGCATTTCATGCCGATTTCGAATATATTCATCCTTTTCAAGATGGCAACGGAAGGGTGGGAAGGCTTATTTCACTTAAAGAGTGTCTTCACCATAATGTAATACCATTTGTAATAGAGGATTCTAAAAAGAATTATTACTACAGAGGACTTTCTGAATGGCAAGATGAGAAGGGTTACCTTATAGACACATGTCTTGATGGGCAGGATACATTTGTGAAGCTGATGGATATACTGGAAATACCCCATAACTAGAAAGATGACATACGTGTTCTATTGTCGCCTGAAGACAAGAGAAGGGACGCGTCAAGTGTCTCAACTCGATAAGCTGACTGTCAAACAAGAGAAACAGATTAAAGCAGGTACTTAGGTACCTGCTTTTAACATACACATATAGAAATCTCCTGTATTGTATGTTATAATTGCCTTGGAGGATTATTATGGAATATGATGAATATTTAAATATTGAAGATGAAATATTTGCCTTAAAGCAACAACTTAAAAGAATTGATGAAAGACTAAGCCGTATAACTAAGGAACCTCCTGCGATTATAGTTAAGACTATTAATAATAAGCCATATTATTATGAACAGTGGCGTGAAGGGGACAAGGTAAAATGCAGAAGTCTTGGTGCAGTTTCACCCGGTTGTGTTGCAGACAAAGAACAACAAAAGCTACAATATCAGGAATTGATTGTTGAGAAGAACAACTATGAATTTCAATTGAGTCAGCAACAAAGAATACTTGAAGCATACAGAAAACGTCTTGAAAATAGGAGTATGCTGGAAGAATATGTTTTTGAGGTATATTGGAAAAATATGCTTTCCTCTAGGGTTAGTGTCAGAAGAAATAAGGCTATTATTAAGCGGGTTATTATGCATCCTTTAAGGCAAATATTTCCTTCAAATGAAATATCAAGAAATCGTTTAAATGTAATTCTTGAACATAGGTGTTTTGATAGGAACAGGCCTGATGCTTTAGAGATACTTAAGTCCATAGGCTTATCTGAGTATAGACCAATTGATATAATACGAAGAACTCATGGAGTTTCCTATAATGATTATATATGGTTTAGGTTTATGGGTGAGAATATACGCGCGGAAGATGTATTAGTGAGGGATATGTATGGTTAACATTAGTATTGATGAGAAATACATTGTGAGTCAGGCAGGAACTAGTGAGGGAACACAAGTAAAGTATTATAAGAACGGATATTGGTACAAAATAGATAATCGTGGTTGTGAGGGCCTGGCGGAATATCTTGTGTCTTCGTTGCTCACTTTTTCATCTCTTAGACAAGAGGAATATGTACTATATGAACAATGTATCATAAATGGGAAATCAGGATGCAGAAGCAAGAACTTTCTCCATCAAAATGAAGAACTTGTTACACTTTATAGACTATATTTGAACGAATATGGTAAGAATCTTGCTGATGATATTTTACAATTTGACACTATAGATGAACGAATACAATATGTTATCAGATTTGTTAAAGAATGTTGCAATATAGATATTACTTCTTACTTAGGCAAAGTTTTCACATTAGACTCAATAGTACTAAATGAAGACAGGCACTTCAATAATCTTGCGCTTATATCGACGGATCATGGATTTAATACAGCACCTTTATTTGACCATGGCATATCGCTTCTTACAGCAAACATTAGTATAAACAGCAGATTGCCAATTGAAGAAAACATAAAAAGGGTTGTGGCGCGTCCATTTAGTGGCTCGTTTAGTAAACAAAGGGAGTATTTTGGGAAAAGCTTTGATATCGATGTACCAAAAGCGCTTAACTGGTTGAAAACTGAACCGGATTCTTTTGAAAAGGAAGTTCTGGTATATCAACTGAAGGAATTGTCAACCCCTTGTAACATCAAGAATTATGAATTATAATGTTTTCTATGAAGACTAGAAATCCAAGTGAAAACTACCAAAAATTCAGAAGAATAGTAAGAGTCGCAGGACTGTTTTTTTTGATTGCCTGTTGTATCGTGAGTCTTATCTCAGGATATAAGGTTGTCGATGTGTCTATAGTAGATGAACTCACACACAATTTACTCTTTAAGGCCGGAATCAATATGTTCGGTCTGATAATTGCTATTGTTCTTTACTATAGCTGTCTTAAGGTGTCTTATAAGGATGAAAACAATAACTCAATAACCAGTTTCCTTCTTATGATATTTTACAATGGGATGCTTTTTGTAACAGGTTCAATATTTATATCTGCTGAGGCGCATCCTAATCTGTCAGGGATAATTCTGGGGAGTGCGACATGCTATAACATATTTGAGGTGGGACTCTGTTATTGTTTCTGGTCATATGTATGTAAGAGACTTGATATCTATTCCAAGGCGGCAATGGTGGCAGACAAGATACTCAAAGTTTTGCTCATACCGGCAATACTTGTTATACTTGTTAATTTGTTTGTTCCGTTTTTGGCATATATTGATGGTAACGGCATGCTCGTTACCACACAGTATTTCTTCATATGTGATTTGTATTTGCTGATTGCTATGGTCACATCGGCAGTGTTTGTGTGGTTTTCATCCAGAGCACCCTTTAGGCATAAGATCGCTGCCACAATATTTATTGCGGTTCCCACGGCTTATTATTTTATAACAGCGTCTATAACCGGATACGCTTCGCCGGATGCTGCAATACTTATTGCGCTTCTTATAATGTTTAATATAATCTTTATAGAGCAGTTTGACGCGCTAAGTAAGAAGAAGACAGAGCTTACCACCGCAACCAAGATTCAGGCTGCAATGATTCTAAGTAATTTTCCGTATTTTACTGATTATCCCCAGTTCGACTTGTATGCGTCTATGACGCCTGCAAGAGAGGTAGGCGGAGACTTTTATGACTTCTTTTTGACAGATGAAGATCATCTGTGTGTACTTATAGCTGATGTATCAGACAAGGGTGTTCCTGCAGCTTTGTTTATGGCATCTTCTAAAAGTATTATCTCGGCGTGCGCTACTGAATCATCGTCGCCTGCCGAGATACTTAAGAAGGCTAATAACGAGATTGTCAGAGACAATGCCCAGAAGATGTTTGTAACGGTATGGCTGGGAATATTAGAGATTTCCACGGGTAAGCTTCGATGTGCCAATGCCGGACATGAGTGTCCCATATATAAGTCGTCTGACGGTTTTAAGTTGTATAAGGATAAGCATTTTCTTGCACTTGGAATCAAGGCTGATAATGTGTACCACGAGTATGAGATAGATATGCAAAAGGGTGATATGGTATTTGTATACACAGACGGAGTAGAGGATGCTAAGAACTATGAGAACGAAAGATATACGGCTGAGCGTCTTATAGCTGATTTGAATAAAGAGACAGTTAAAGACCCCAGGCAGGTTATAGATGTGGTCAAAAAATCTATAGATGCATTTACTATGGGTAATGAGCAGTTTGATGATACAACAATGCTTTGTCTACAATATTACGGGTGTAAGGAATGATAAAGGATAGGTGATAAAGCTAATTCTCGATTGAAGGAATAATAACTATGCGAATTAAGAGACTGTTATTTTCAATTATAATATGTATTTTTGTTGTGGCACTTTGCTCTTGCAGTAAAGCGCCCTCTTCCGCTACACTTCTTATCTATATGTGTGGCTCAGATTTAGAATCCAAGACAGGGATTGCAAGCGAGAATATTAATGAACTTTTGTCTGCGAATATTCCGGATAATGTGAATGTCATAATTGAGACAGGTGGTTCAACTAAGTGGCAAAGCAACAATATTCCATCTGATAAGATAATGCGATACGTTGTTAAAGACCACAGATTACAGGAGATAGCAAGTCTTGATGATGCATGTATGGGTTCTGCAGATACTTTGCAATCCTTCGTAGAGTTTGGGACAACCGCATACCCCTCCGATAATACAATGCTTCTACTTTGGGATCATGGTGGAGGAACAGTTAAGGGGGCATGCTTTGATGAACGATATAATAATGATACGCTGACTGTTCCAGAGCTGAAGGAAGCACTTGAAGGTGGCCTCCAAGGTAAGAGGCTATCAGTCGTTGGTTTTGATGCCTGTCTTATGGCGGATTATGAGGTGGCTAAGGCTTTATCTGATTATGCTGATATGCTTATCGCCTCACAGAATTATGAAGTTGGCTTGGGATGGGATTACAGTACAATTACAAGGTCTTTATCGAAGAAGACAGGTGAGGATTTGGCTAAGGATATATGTGATGACTATATGGATAAATGTGTTGAGGTAAGTAAGGATGGTGCCGCAACGCTTTCTGCAATTGATCTTACGAATTTCGCAGAGATTACGAAAGCTTTTGATGATATGATGGCTGGAATTAATAATGAGATGGAAGGCAACAAAGCCAGATTGGCACTTAGAATAGCAACCAAGAATGCAGCATCCTTTGGTGCTAATTCAACCGGGCACATGGATAATTTTGTAGACTTGGCAGGAGCTGCGAGTATTCTTGCAGATCATAATATGTATAAGTCCAATGAACAGGAAATATACACCAGCAAGGCAAAAACAGTTGATAATCTCATAAGCGAGGCTATAATCTATAAGGTAAATGGTGACTTTAAGGCTAACGCTACCGGTCTGTCCGTATATTATCCCAGTCATTATCATATGGATGAGATAAGGGAGTATCTTAAGATTTGCCCAAGTGAAGCATATAGGCAGCTCATTATGGGAATATTTAATGATATACCACAGACTACAATCAGTTATCAAAATCGGGGTTATATAGGTGATGACGGTAAGTTTCATGTCACGCTAACGCCTGAGAGTAGTCGTTATCTTCTTAATGTAACATATACAGTATATGAGCAAAATGAAGATGGCTCACTCGGTAATCCAATAATAAGTAAGTATGTAGAAAATGGGGATTCAGATTGGGAGAATCTTGATTTTGCAGTGAATTTCGATGGGAAATGTTTTGAGTTAGAGAAGAATCCCATTATGGCTACGCAGGTAGATGTCTCTGCTAATAATGAAATATATATGAGCAAAGTAATAAGAAACGGAGTCCCGGAGACATTTAGATTTGTCGTATTGAAGGGTATATTGGGTAAGCAGGTTAGGCAGGTTGGTGTAGTATTGTTCAATGATGAAGTGGGAACAGCAAGTAGAGATGTGTTACCGTTAAAGCCTGGAGATAAGATAGAAGTAGATGGTAATACTTTTACCATTGATATTAAAGGTCTGACCCTTAAGAAAAGTGATATACACTCATCTAAGTATGCGGTTCAAGTAGTAGCTTACGATATGTTTGGAAATGAATTTAAGTCAGATGTGTCTATTTTTGATAATAAATAAACTTGATACTTGTTTGGTTAAAAACACCTTGACACTCAACTAAATTGGTAGTAAAATACGTTTGATATGAAGAAGAATAGTGATTTTATGAAGCAAAGGCGCTTCGAGTTTATACTCGGAGTGCCTATTTTTTTGCTTATTTTTAAGGAGGAAACGTTATGTCGAACGCATTTAAGGAGATTAATGAGAAGGGATTATATAATCCAGAATTTGAACATGACAATTGTGGTATTGGTGCTGTTATTGATATAGAAGGAAAAGCCAGTCACAGTCTTGTTGCAGATGCGCTTTCAATTGTTGAGAATCTCGAGCACAGAGCCGGTAAAGATGCAGAAGGAAAAACTGGTGATGGTGTTGGAATTCTCACCCAAATTCCTCATAAATTCTTTGTTAAAGTGATGAAGAAACAGGGTTTAGAACTACCACAAAAAAGACAATATGGTGTTGGTATGTTCTTCTTTCCTCAAGATGATCTTGATATGAGACAGGCAAGAACTATGTTCGAGATTATTGTAAGAAAGGCAGGTCTCGAATTACTTGCATGGAGAAAGGTGGCATCTAAGCCAAGTGTATTAGGAACTAAGGCAAAGGAGTGTATGCCAAATATTTATCAGGCCTTTATCGAAAGACCAGATGATGCTAAGACAGACTTGGATTTTGATAGAAAACTATATGTTGTAAGACGTGAGTTCGAGCAGAGCTGCGCTAATACATACGTACCTTCACTTTCATGTAGAACGATAGTGTATAAGGGGATGTTTCTTGTAGGACAGCTTCGTACATTCTTCGTGGATTTACAGGACAAAGACTATGAATCTGCAATAGCTATGGTACATTCCCGCTTCTCAACCAATACCATGCCAAGCTGGAACAGAGCGCATCCTAACAGATTTATTGTACATAACGGTGAGATTAACACGATTAAAGGTAATGCTGATAAGATGCTTGCAAGAGAAGAGACAATGTATACTAATGCATTTTCTTCAGAGGATATGACTAAGGTTCTTCCAGTTATATCACAGAGTGGCTCTGATTCTGCAATGCTTGATAACGTATTAGAATTTCTTGTTATGTCAGGAATGGACCTTCCACTGGCAATGACTATAATGCTTCCAGAACCATGGGCGCATAACGAGACATTAACACAGGAAGAGAGAGACTTCTATCAGTACTACGCAACTATGCTAGAGCCTTGGGATGGACCTGCATCTATTCTCTTTTCTGATGGCGATGTAATGGGTGCAATACTAGATAGAAATGGTCTTCGCCCATCCAGATATTACATTATGGATGATAATAGACTTATTCTGTCATCAGAAGTAGGTGTGTTGCCTCTTGATGAAAGCCATATCCTTAAGAAGGAGAGACTTCATCCGGGTAAGATATTATTAGTTGATACTAAGGCTAAGAAGATATTGTTAGATGATGAGATTAAGGAGAGGTATGCCCTTAAGAAGCCTTACGGAGAATGGCTTGACAGCAGGTTAATACCTCTTAGTGACATTAAGATTCCCAACAGAAAAGTTCCTGCAATAAAAGGAGATGAGCTTAAGAAGCTACAGAAAGCCTTTGGGTATACATGGGAGAATTACAATGACGGAATCAAAGGAATGGCTCTTAATAATAATGAGACAATAGGCTCAATGGGTGTTGATACCCCTATTGCCTGTCTATCATCGGAATATCAACCGCTTTTTTACTATTTTAAGCAATTGTTTGCACAGGTAACAAATCCCCCAATCGATTCTTTAAGAGAAGAGATTGTAACCTCCAGAACAGTCTATATCGGTAAGAACGGCAACCTCCTTCAGGAAAAGGAGGATAACTGTCAGGTGATTAAGATTGATAATCCAATACTTGCAGACCTTGATTTGCTCAAGATTGAGAATATGAACAAGGAAGGCTTCAAGGTGGCTAAGGTGTCCACTCTTTACTATAAATCAACTCCGATGAAGCGTGTACTTGATCATCTATTTGTAGAGGTTGACAAAGCATATAGAGAGGGGGCTAATATCCTGATTCTTTCCGACAGAGGCGTTGATGAGAATCATGTTGCTCTTCCTTCTCTCCTTGCAGTTGCAGCAGTACATAATCATCTTGTTCAGACTCGTAAATGTACTGCTATGTCACTTATCCTAGAATCGGGTGAACCTTGTGAAGTGCATCATTTTGCAACGCTTCTTGGATATGGAGCAAGTGCGATTAACCCATACCTTGCTCATGCGACTATAGAAGAATTAGTAGAAGAAGATTTACTTGATAAAGATTATTATGCAGCAGTAAAGGATTATGACAATGCCATCCTTTTTGGAATTGTTAAGATTGCATCTAAGATGGGTATTTCCACAATTCAGTCATATCAGGGAAGCAAGATATTTGAGTGTATAGGTATATCAAGTGAAGTTATAGATACATATTTCCCAGAAACTGTTAGTAGAATCGGAGGAATCTCATTAGAAGATATAGGTGAGTCAGTAGACAGACAACATAGTAGAGCATTTGACCCACTTGGTCTTCCTACGAATCTTGAACTTACAGCCCTTGGTCGTCATAAGAGCAGAAGTCAGGGAGAGCATCATAGATATAATCCTAAGACAATTCATATGTTGCAGTTGGCTACAAGAGAAGGGGATTATGAGAAGTTCAAGCAGTATACTGATATGGTTAATCAGGAAACTACAGGATATATAAGAAGTTTCCTAGACTTCGACTACCCAGAACACGGAATATCAATTGATGAAGTTGAAAGTGTTGATGATATAGTTACAAGATTTAAGACAGGAGCTATGTCTTATGGTTCAATTTCAGAGGAAGCTCATCAGACTCTTGCCATAGCAATGAATCACTTGCATGGCAAGTCAAATAGTGGTGAGGGTGGAGAGAGCGATGAACGTATACTTTCACGTGGTAGTGATAATGACAGATGTTCTGCCATAAAGCAGGTGGCCAGTGGAAGATTTGGAGTGACAAGTAGATACTTAACTAGTGCAAGAGAAATCCAGATCAAAATGGCTCAGGGTGCTAAGCCCGGAGAAGGTGGTCATTTGCCTGGTAAAAAGGTCTACCCTTGGATTGCGAAAACCAGACATTCAACTCCTGGTGTAAGTCTGATTTCGCCTCCACCTCATCATGATATTTATTCAATAGAGGATTTGGCGCAGCTAATCTATGATTTGAAATGTGCTAATAAAAATGCGCGAATATCCGTTAAACTTGTATCGGAATCAGGTGTAGGTACTGTTGCTGCTGGTGTAGCAAAGGCTGGCGCAGGTGTAATCCTAATCTCTGGATATGATGGAGGAACAGGTGCAGCCCCTCTTTCATCAATTCATAATGCAGGTCTTCCTTGGGAACTTGGACTTTCTGAGACGCACCAGACTCTTATAGCTAACGGCCTTAGAAATAAGGTGGTAATTGAGACAGATGGAAAATTAATGAGTGGAAAGGACGTTGCTATTGCAGCAATTCTTGGAGCAGAAGAATTTGGATTTGCTACAGCGCCTCTTATTACACTTGGTTGCGTAATGATGAGAGCTTGTCAATCAGATACATGTCCTATGGGTGTAGCTACTCAGAATCCTGAACTAAGAAAAAGATTTAAAGGAAAACCAGAATACGTTGAGAACTTCATGAGATTTATTGCTCAGCAACTCCGAGAAATCATGAGTGAGTTAGGGGTTAAATCAATCGACGAATTAGTTGGAAGAACAGACCTTCTTCGTGTTAAAGAATCAATTGATACAACAGATGTTAAGCTTGATTTGTCAAGAATACTTATGAAGGATTTTGATAAGACACTTTCTCACAGTCCTAAGAATCTATACGATTTTGAGTTAGAGAAAACAAAAGACGAAAGCGTATTACTTGCATCAGAAGATATTAGGAAAGCTATTAAACTTGGTAAGAAGGCAAAAGCAAGTGTAAAACTTCAAAGTGTTGATAGAACATTTGGAACACTTCTTGGTGCAGAGATTACAAGAAATAATGAGGATGGACTTAAAGAGGATACAATAACTATTAATTGTACTGGCGCAGGTGGTCAGAGTTTTGGAGCATTTATTCCTAAGGGCCTCACCCTTAATCTTGTTGGTGACAGTAATGATTATTTCGGTAAAGGATTATCCGGTGGTAAGTTAATTGTTAAGGCTCCGAAGGAAGCGAAATACAATCCTCATGAGAATATCATTATTGGAAATGTTGCATTGTACGGAGCAACAAGTGGTAAAGCTTTTGTTGCAGGTATGGCAGGTGAACGTTTCTGTATAAGAAATTCTGGTGCTATTGCATGTGTGGAAGGTGTAGGCGAACATGGATGTGAATATATGACAGGTGGTGTTGCCGTAATACTTGGACCAACAGGCAAGAACTTTGCAGCAGGAATGTCAGGCGGTGTTGCCTATGTTTTAGATGAACAAAGTAAGCTTTATAAGAATCTTAATAAGCAACTTGTATCTATGGAAAATGTGGAATCTAAGGTGGACAAGGAAGAACTTAAGTCGATTATAGAAGAACATGTAGCACTGACAGATTCAATTAAAGGAAAAGAGATACTAGAAGATTTTGAGAATAGTGTAAAACATTTTAAAAAGATTATTCCAGCTGATTATAAGGTGATTATGAAAGAAATAGCTCATCAAAAAGAGCACGGTGCAGACGATGAAACTGCTAAGATTGAAGCATTCAAAGTAGTTGTGGGAGGTAATAAGTAATGGGTAAGACAACTGGATTCTTAGAATATGACAGAATTGATGGGCCTGTAAGGGCAGAAGAGGACAGAATCAAAGATTTTAAAGAATTTCATGAAGCTTTACCTCTTACAAAACAACGTGAACAGGCATCAAGATGTATGAATTGTGGAATACCTTTTTGCCAGGCAGGTGAATTAATATCAGGAATGGTATCAGGATGTCCTCTTAATAATCTTGTGCCTGAAGTAAATGACCTTGTATATAGAGGTAGAATGGAAGAGGCATATAAGAGACTTTCTGTTACTCATAGTTTTCCTGAATTTACAAGTAGAGTATGTCCTGCTTTATGTGAAGCTGCCTGTACATGTGGATATCAAGATGGAAGTGTATCTACCAAAGAAAACGAAAAAGCTGTTATAGAATATGCTTATGCAAATAATCTTGTTGAAGAGATTACACCATCTGTTAGAACAGGTAAGAAGGTAGCAGTAATTGGAAGTGGCCCATCTGGTCTTGCTACAGCACAGCTTCTTAATAGAAGGGGACATGATGTTACAGTGTACGAAAGAAGGGACAGAGTAGGTGGACTTCTTCGTTATGGTATTCCTAATATGAAGCTGGACAAATCGCTAATTGACAGACGAGTTAAGCTAATGGAAGAAGCTGGTGTTACTTTCAAAGTAAATGTTGATGTAGGCAAAGATATTACCGCTTCTGAATTGAAGAAGGAATACGATAGCATAGTACTTGCATGTGGTGCATCTAATCCAAGAGATATTAAGGCACCTGGACGTGAGGCAAAGGGAATAAGATTTGCAGTTGATTTCTTAACAGAAGTTACTAAGACATTATTAGATAGCGATTTTGAGAAGGTTCCAACTAATCTTGCCAAGGACAAGGATGTAATTATTATTGGCGGGGGAGATACTGGAAATGATTGTTGTGGTACATGTATTAGACTAGGTGCTAAAAGTGTAACACAGCTTGAAATGATGCCTAAGCCACCCGTAGAGAGGCTTGACTCCAATCCATGGCCGGAGTGGCCAAGAATCCTTAAGGTAGATTACGGACAAGAAGAGTCTATATATAAATTCGGACATGACCCAAGAATATATCAGACAACCGTTAAGGAATTTATTAAGGACAAGAAAGGTAATCTTAAGGAAGTAGTATTAGTTAAACTCGAATCCAAGAAGGATGAGAAGACAGGTAGATTCATGATGGTACCGATTGAGGGAACAGAAGAAACCGTACCCTGTCAGCTCGTTCTTATTGCAGCAGGCTTCCTTGGAAGCGAAAAGTATGTTACCGACGACTTCAAAGTAGAACTTGACGGTAGAACCAACGTTAAGACAGAAGGAGAGAAGCATTCCTCATCTCAGCCTAACATCTATGCAGCCGGAGATGTTAGAAGCGGACAGTCATTAGTAGTAAGAGCTATTGCTGACGGACGTAAGGCTGCTAGAGAAGTAGACTTGGAATTGATGGGATATACTAATTTATAATATATAATATAGCGAGTGCTTCATAGTATAATTCTTATTGTCTCGCTATGTGTCTTCGTTTAGAAAACACTATCAATTAAGGTCTAGTTTATAATAAGCCTTGGCGGGAACCGGAGGTCAATCCTCCATCCAGTCGGTGACCTCCTTTTCGTGACATCCCTGTCACGAAATTCCCTTGTTGACTTAATTGATGTATTTTCTACAACTTGACACAAGGCTTCAGCCATAATCCTTATACTTAGAAGCACATGATATGCACTAATTATAGTATTACAGCAAGCGTCGAATCAGCCAAGACCTGCGAAAAGACATATAGTCGCTCGCAGGTACTTGGTGATGAGACGCATAATAAGGATTATATAAAGGAGAAAATCATGGCAACAATTAATAAGAATTTTACTAAGCTACCAGGTAGCTATCTTTTCTCAACAATCGCTAAGAAGGTTAATGAATTTGAGAAAGCAAATCCAGATGCTAACATAATAAGACTTGGCATCGGGGATGTAACCAAGCCTCTTGCACCCAGCGTTATTAGTGCGCTTCACAGTGCAGTAGATGAGATGGCACATGAAGAGACATTTAAGGGATATGCCCCCGATTTAGGATATTCATTTCTTAGAGAGAAGATAGCTGTGTCCGATTATAAGGACAGGGGATGTGACATCAGTGCTGATGAGATATTTGTATCAGATGGGGCAAAATGCGATTGCTCCAACATACAAGAGATATTCGGCATCGACAACACAATCGGCGTATGTGACCCTGTATATCCTGTATATGTTGACTCTAATGTTATGGCTGGAAGAACAGGACTTTATAACAGCGATACAATGAGATTCGATAAGGTTATTTACATGCCCTGCAATGCAGATAATGGATTCGTACCTGAGATGCCGGATAAAGCTCCTGATTTGATTTATCTGTGCTTTCCTAATAATCCCACAGGCGCGGTAATTACAAAGGAAGCTTTACAGAAGTGGGTAGACTATGCAATTAAGAATAATAGTGTAATCCTATATGATAGCGCTTATGAAGCATTTATTTCAGAAGAAAATGTTCCTCATAGCATTTATGAATGTGACGGTGCAAGAAAATGTGCTATAGAATTTCGCTCATTCTCTAAGACGGCAGGATTTACAGGTCTTAGATTAGGTTATACAGTTGTTCCCAAAAGCCTTGTGGTAGAAGGCGTAGAACTTCATGGACTGTGGGCAAGAAGACATGGAACGAAATACAATGGTGCACCATATATTGTCCAGAAGGCAGGGGAGGCGGTATACTCTCCTGAAGGACAAAGAGAGATAAAAGAGAATATTTCCTATTATATGGAAAATGCAAAAATAATTCTTACCGGTTTAAAAGAAGCCGGCTTTGAATCATATGGCGGAGTTAATGCACCATATATATGGCTAAAGACTCCGAATAATATGACAAGCTGGGAATTCTTCGACTATCTATTGGAGAAAGCAAATGTAGTAGGTACACCGGGAGTTGGATTTGGTCCGGAAGGAGAGAACTACTACAGACTTACAGCATTTGGCAGTAGAGAAAATACTATTAAGGCTATCGATAGAATTAAGAAGTTATAGACTAAATATCATCTAGCATATAAACATGTTTTCTGAAACATTGAACGAAGTTCAGTTGAAGAAAATATATTTATATGCTAGGAGCAGGAATAGAATGAGGAGGAGATAATATGACTAAGTACATTTTCGTAACAGGAGGAGTTGTATCAGGTCTTGGTAAAGGAATTACGGCGGCGTCACTCGGACGACTGCTTAAGGCAAGAGGTCTTAAAGTCGCTGCGCAGAAACTGGACCCTTATATTAATGTTGACCCGGGAACCATGAGCCCTTATCAACATGGTGAGGTTTATGTAACAGAAGATGGAGCTGAGACTGATTTAGACCTTGGACATTACGAGAGATTTATAGATGAGGATTTGACAAAATATTCTAACTTAACATCAGGCAAGGTATATTGGAATGTCCTTAATAAAGAGAGACGAGGGGAATATCTTGGCTCAACAGTGCAGGTTATTCCTCATATTACTAATGAGATAAAAGAATTTGTATATAGAGCAGGTGAAGAGACTGATGCTGATGTTGTCATTACGGAGATTGGCGGAACGATTGGCGATATAGAATCCCAGCCTTTCTTAGAGGCAGTTCGTCAGATTTCCTTAGAAAAAGGCAAGGAGAACAGTCTCTTTATTCACGTAACCTTAGTTCCCTTTCTCCACGGTTCCAATGAACATAAGTCTAAACCCACCCAGCATTCTGTCAAGGAGCTTCAAGGCATGGGTATAAAGCCGGACATAATAGTTCTAAGATGTAACGAGCCATTAGATGACAGTATATGTAAGAAAATATCAATGTTTTGTAACGTTAAAGAAGATTGCGTTATTGAGAACAGGACACTTGATAGTCTTTACGCTGCTCCGCTGATGCTTGAAGATAGCAACTTCTCAGAGGTTGTATGCAGAGAACTTGGCATTAATAATACTGTGTCAAATCTTGTTGAATGGAATGAACTTGTTGATAAGATTAATGGACTTACAAGTGAAGTCACAATAGGTCTTGTAGGCAAATACGTTCAGCTTCACGATGCTTATCTATCAGTTGCAGAGGCTCTTTCTCATGCCGGTTATGACTGTAATGCCCATATTAATATTGACTGGATTGATTCTGAGGAGTTAGATAAAGATAACTATAAACAGAGATTGAGTAAAGTATCAGGAATAATTGTTCCAGGTGGATTTGGTGACAGAGGCGTAGAAGGAATGATTCTTTCGGCAAGATACGCAAGGGAGAATAATATTCCTTACTTTGGAATATGTCTTGGTATGCAGATTGCGGTAATAGAATATGCAAGAAATGTGGCACAATTAAAAGACGCATGTTCTGGTGAGTTTGAAAATCCAACAGATAATAAGGTTATTGATTTTATGCCAGGACAAAGTGACGATGTGAAGAAAGGTGGCACACTTAGACTTGGCAGTTATCCATGTTGTATTAAATCTGATACTTTGATGGAAGAGTGCTATAATAGTAAAGAAGTGTCTGAGAGACATAGACACAGATATGAATTCAATAATGAGTACAGAGATGTGTTAGAGAATGCAGGGCTTGTACTTTCTGGAATATCCCCGGATGGTAATCTTGTAGAGACAATAGAGGTTCATAATCATCCATTTTATATTGGAGTGCAGTTCCATCCGGAGTTTAAATCAAGACCTAATAGACCACATCCTTTATTCAAAGGTTTTATTGAAGCGGCAGTTAAGGGAGGCTGTAAATAGTGAGATTAGATAAGAAGCTTATTCTTGAAGACGGCTCTTGTTACGAGGGTATAGGATTTGGAGCTGATAAAGAAGTTGTATGTGAGATAGTATTTAATACATCAATGGTGGGATATCAGGAGATATTATCAGATCCTTCCTATACAGATCAGGCAATTGTTATGTCATATCCCCTTATTGGAAATTATGGAATCTGTGAAGAAGATTTTGAAAGTAAGATGATAGGTGCATCAGCATTTATAGTCAGGGATATTAATGATAATCCTTCCAACTTTCGTTTTACAAAGTCAGTTCCTGAGTTGCTTGAAGAAGCAGGGGTGCCGGGAATATCAGGTATAGACACAAGAAAGCTTGTAAGAAGTATAAGAGACTACGGTTCAAGAAGATGTATAATAACAGATAATAATACGCCTACAGAATTAGGAGTAAAGAAGATTAAAGATACTCCTATTCCTCATGATGCTGTAAAGAGAGTAAGTTGTAAGAAGAGATATTATTCGAGAACATCTAATCCTTTATACAATGTTGTGGCAATTGATTGTGGAATGAAAACTAATATTGTTCGTATGCTTAATGATAATAGATGTAATGTTACTGTAGTTCCATACAATACAAGTAGTGAAGAGATATTGGCGCTTAATCCGGATGGGGTTTTCATATCTAATGGACCGGGAGACCCTACTGACGTTCCAGAAGTAATAGAGACACTTACAACTCTTAGAGGTAAAGTGCCAATGTTTGGAATATGCTTAGGACATCAGCTCATTGCTTTATCTTACGGAGCTACAACATATAAGCTTAAGTTTGGACATAGAGGTGGCAATCATCCGGTTAGAGATGTAAGAACAGGCAAGATAGAGATTACAAGTCAGAATCATAGCTATGCTGTTCTGGATAAATCTCTAGAAAAGACAGATATCTTAGTATCTCATGTTAATATACTAGATAATACTGTTGAGGGACTATATAGTGATAAGAACAAGGTGTTCTCTGTGCAATATCATCCTGAAAGTGCGCCGGGACCTTGTGATAGCAAATACCTATTTAGCAATTTTACAGAACTTATGAAGAGGAGTAAGTAATATGCCAAAGAGAACTGATATTAAGAAAGTACTTGTTATAGGTTCAGGTCCAATTGTCATAGGTCAGGCTGCTGAATTTGATTATGCTGGAACCCAGGCCTGCCTTGCTCTAAAGGAAGAAGGATATGAAGTAGTTCTTGCTAATTCTAACCCTGCAACAATAATGACAGATAATTCTATTGCAGATAAAGTATATATGGAGCCACTTACACTTGAATATATGGCAAGGATTTGCCGACATGAGAGACCGGATGCGCTGATTCCTGGAATTGGTGGTCAGACAGGACTTAATCTGTCGCTTCAATTGTATGACAAGGGGGTCTTAGATGAGTGTGAGATAGAACTTCTAGGCACTGACGCATCCAGTATTAGAAGAGCAGAAGACAGAGAAGAATTTAAAGAATTATGTGAGAAACTGGGAGAACCGGTTGTTCCTTCTATAATTGCCAACTCATTAGAAGAAGGTCTTAAGGCAGCTGATGATATAGGATATCCTGTAATTCTTCGACCAGCATTTACACTTGGTGGAACAGGTGGTGGTTTTGCCAATGATGAAGAAGAGATGATTGGGATGATGAAGAATGCTCTTTCACTGTCACCTGTTCATCAGGTATTAGTTGAGAAGTCAATTAAGGGGTATAAAGAGATTGAATATGAAGTAATAAGAGACGCAAATGATACAGCAATTACAGTATGTAATATGGAGAATCTTGATCCTGTTGGTATTCATACAGGAGATTCTATCGTCGTTGCTCCCAGTCAGACTTTAACTAATAAGGAGTATCACATGCTCCGTGATAGCGCCTTATCAATTATTAGAGCACTTGAGATTAAAGGTGGATGTAATGTACAATTTGCCCTTGATCCTGAGTCATTTGACTACTATGTAATTGAAGTCAATCCAAGAGTTTCCCGTTCATCAGCATTGGCGTCTAAAGCCAGTGGTTATCCGATTGCAAGAGTTTCTGCCAAAATTGCTGTTGGAATGAATCTGGATGAGATAAAGCTTGCTAATACACCGGCATGTTTTGAGCCGACACTTGATTATGTAATAACCAAGATGCCCAGGTTTCCATTCGACAAATTCACCCTTGCTTCTAACGTTCTGTCTACACAGATGAAGGCAACGGGAGAGACTATGAGTGTGGGAAGAACAATGGAAGAGAGTCTTCTTAAAGCAATAAGGTCTCTTGAAGATGGGAAGAATCATATTCATCTTGAGAAATTTGATGTGGCTAGTCTCTCTGATACAGGAGACAAGAAAGAAGCAATTGATAAGCTCCTTAAATATATTGAAGAAGGAACAGATGACAGATTATATGCTATATCAGAGTTGCTCTGGCTTGGAGTTGATCCACAGGTTATCTACACAAGAACTAAGATTGATATGTTTTTCTTAGATAAGATAAAAAAGATAGTTGACTTTGAGGTTTTATTGGAAGAGGAAGGAAAGTGTGGCAATGGCACATTAGATAAAGAACTTCTTATGGATGCAAAAAGGATGGGATTCTCGGATTCTTATATTGCAGAACTTATAGGATGTTCTGAGGATGATATCTATAGTCTTCGTAAGAAATATAACATTTATCCGGTATACAAGATGATTGATACTTGTGCTAGTGAGTTTGAAAGCTATGTACCATACTTCTATTCTACTTATGAAGAAGAGAATGAGTCTATTGTTTCCAATAATAAGAAAATAATTGTGCTGGGTTCTGGTCCAATAAGAATCGGACAGGGTGTTGAATTCGATTATTCTACTGTTCATGCAGTTAAGACTATTCATGAAATGGGATACGAAGCGATTGTAATCAATAATAATCCTGAGACTGTATCTACTGATTACACTACAGCTGACAAATTATATTTTGAGCCTCTTACAATAGAAGATATTATGAATATCATTGACATGGAAAAGCCGGAAGGTGTAATCGTGTCATTAGGTGGTCAGACAGCAGTGAATCTTGCTGATGCATTAGAAGAAAAGAATGTCAATATAATAGGAACTGATACTAAGGCGATTTTTACAGCAGAAGACAGAGATGCCTTCGAGAACATAATTAAAGAACTTGATATTCCACAACCACAAGGTGTTGCTGTGACTAATATACCAGACGGTATTAAGGCGGCGTCAGAGATAGGATATCCTGTACTGGTACGTCCCTCATTTGTTCTTGGTGGCAGAGCAATGGAGATTGTGGCTAATGAAGAAATGCTTAGCCATTATCTTAAGAATGCTGTTGAAGTAGACAAGGATAAGCCGGTACTTGTAGACAAATATATTGTCGGAAGAGAAGTGGAAGTTGATGCGGTATGCGACGGCAAGGATGTCTTCCTTCCGGGTATTATGGAACTCGTTGAGCGTACAGGCGTCCACTCTGGTGATAGTATGAGTGTATATCCTCCTTTCTCTATCTCAGAAAGTGTTAAGAAGACGATTTGGGAATATACCAAGAAACTTGGAGTTGGTATAGGAATTGTAGGCCTTTTTAATATTCAATTTATAGTAGATAAAGATGATAGTGTATATATTATCGAGGTTAATCCTAGAGCGTCAAGAAGTGTACCATTTCTTTCTAAGTCAACAGGTGTCTCATTAGTTGATATTGCAACGAAGGTAATGCTTGGTATAAGCCTAAACGAGCAGGGATATGCAGATAAGATTCTTCCTGAGAAGGATTTCTGGTATGTTAAGGCACCAGCATTTTCATTTGCCAAATTAAATGGAATGGATGCATACTTATCTCCTGAGATGAAGTCGACGGGAGAAGCAATTGGATATGATAAGAGTTTGAAACGCGCATTATACAAAGCCCTTCAAGCTTCTGGAATCAAGATGAAAGAATATGGAACTGTTGTCGTAACTCTAGCAGACGAAGATAAAGAAGAGGCACTTCCTCTAATTAAGAGGTTTTTTGACCTTGGCTTTAATGTAGAAGCAACAATTGGTACAGGAACATTTCTCAAAGAACATGGAATCAAGACTCGAATAAGAGGTAAGATTAGTGATGGAAGTAACGAGATTCTTGATGCAATTAAAGCAGGATATGTAAGTTATATTATTAATACAAGAGCAATTCTATCTGGTATTCACTACAGCGATGGCGTAGAGATTAGACGTTGTGCGATTATGAATGGTGTAACAATGTTCACATCCCTTGATACAGTAAGAATTCTACTTGATGTATTAGAAGACATTTCCCCAAGAATTAGTGTGATATAAGGAGATTATTATGCAGTATACATATGAAGATGTAATGAGTTATATTGAGGAAGAGGATGTTAAGTTTGTGCGTCTGGCATTTCGTGATGCTTACGGAATTCAGAAGAATCTGTCTATTCTTTCTAGTGAGATAAGCAAGGCTTTCAAAGATGGAATACCTGTTGGAACGAGGGAAATTGCAGGATTTACTGATTGTCCTTATGCATCTCTTTATCTTAAGCCTGATCCTGATACAATGGCGATTCTTCCATGGCGCCCGGATAGCGGTAAGGTTCTTAGGATGTTCTGTGATATGTATACTCCTAATGGAGAGGTGTACATCTCTGATACAAGAGCGATTCTAATTGATGCGGTTAATGAAGCTGCATCACAGGGAATTGAATTTCGCTTTGGTAATGAAATGGAATTCTATCTATTTAGCAGAGACGAGGATGGTAATCCTACCAATATACCTTATGACAATGCAGGATATATGGATATAGCACCTCTTGATAAATGTGAAAATGTGCGACGTGAGATTTGTCTTAATATAGAGAGAATGGGACTTAGACCAGAGAGATCCCATCATGAAAGAGGACCTGGACAAAATGAGATTGATTTTCATTATGGTAAACCGCTTAAGGCAGCAGACCAGATGACTACATTCAAAATGGTTGTCAATACTCTTGCTGATAGATATGGACTTGCGGCAGACTTCTCGCCAATGCCACTTAAGGGTAAGCCGGGTAATGGTTATCATATCAATATCTATGCTGTAGATAAGGATGGTAATGATGTTGTAACATATGCTGCAGCTGGTATTATTGATAAGATTAGAGAGATTACAATCTTCTTAAATCCATCAGAAGCATCCTATTCTAGACTTGGTAATAATACAGCGCCAGACAAGGTCAACTGGTCTAGCGCTGGTGAAGCAGAACTTATATATATTGAGACTTACAATGGCAGAACTAAGGTTGAGCTGCGTTCACCTGATGCTTCATGCAATCCTTATCTTGTATATGCTCTTCTTATTAGAGCTGGACTTTTGGGGATTAACAATAAGCTTAGTCTGCCTGAGGAGAAGTCTGAATCAGCGCTTCTTCTTCCAAGTTCAATGAAAGAGGCGAGCAAACTTGCTATAGATAGCGAATTTGTCAACTCAATAGTTCCAAAGGGCATAATAGACGAATATACACTAGGCTAGGAGGATTAATATGTCCAGAAAATCAGATATATATCATTCTATTCTGATTGTATCTTCTTCGGAACAGTTTAATTCTAAGATTAAGAAATATCTTACTGGATTTGTGACTATTGATATTAAGAAGAGTGTGGCTCTTGCAAGAAGAAGTATTCTTGAGAAATATTATGACATTATTGTTATTAATGCTCCTTTGCAGGATGAATCCGGTATTGAATTCGCATTTGATGCAACTGATAAATGTAATGCATCGGTATTATTCGTGTCTCCTCGCGAGGTATATGAAGATGTTCTCGAAAATGTGACAGACAAGGGTATTCTTGCTATCACAAAGGATATGATAGATGGCAGACTTGATAAGGCTATACGTTATCTTACTGCTGTTCAAAGTAGAATGCATAAGTTAGAGAAGAAGACCTTGACTCTTGAAGAGAAGATGGAAGAGATACGTCTTGTTAACAGGGCAAAGCTTCTTCTGATGGAACAGAAGGGTATGACGGAAGACGAAGCTCATTCATATATTTTAAAATGTGCCATGGATAACGGGGCTTCGAGAAGGCGAATTGCTGAAGATATAATAAATAAACTTTGCTAAATCTAGTAAATTGGGGTAAAATATTAAAGATAAGGGGTTTCTAGTATTTAACTAGTTGGGTGAAGGTTATGACAGAATTAAACAACACAGGGTTGTTGATTTGCGTTGAATTATTTCTATTTTGTATTCTTATACTAACTGTATTATTTATATATACTGTTAGGTTTATTTCTCGTGAGCAATTTAAGACAAGCAGATATATTCTCGCTGTTAATGTATGCTATGGCATTGTTGTGGATGTGGATCTCATTAATGCTATATTTACATGGTCCCCAACGGAATACATTGGCTTGTCATATTTTGTTAATATTTTAAGATATATAGCATATATTCTTGCAGCTTTATTCTGGTTTCTATATTGTCAGAAAATATTTCATTCAAGACTATTTAGTAAGAAAATATTTATGGTACTAGCATGTCTACCTGCGATTATAGCGGTGGCACTTGTTTTGATAAGTCCATTTAATGGAATTGCATATACAATTACAGAGCTTGGAGTAGTTAGAGGACCATATTACATATTTATACAGTATTCTACGTATATTTATATTATTGGTGCTTCTATACTTGCATTTATTCGTATTATTCGTACTAAGGACAAGGATGAAAGGAAGAGAAACTGGTCAGTTATTATATTTGCTCTGCCTATAATTGTTTCTGATATTTTGCAGACAATTACAGGATATCCTTTCCTTTGTGTAGGTGTATCAATAGCCCTTACACTGGTATTTGCCAATCTCATTATTGAAGTGCATTTTAAGAATCAACAGAAAGATTTCCTAAGGAAGCAGCGAAGGGATGCACTTGTTAGCGGACTAACAGAGGATTACGAAGGGGTGTTTATTGTTGATGTTGACAATGATACTATCAAAAGCGTTCGTGTAAGTGAGGCATATAAGAAGATATTCGAACATGTTGAAGGAGAGAAGAAGTACTCAGACAGGATGTTTGAAGCTGCCAATCAATATATAATAGATGAAGACAGAGAAGAGAATTACAATAAGTTTCGTCTGGAAAATGTATGGCAGAAACTACAGGAGAATATATCTTTTGCGATTTCATATAGAATAATGAGTAAAAATAATGAGGAGCTTTATTACAGGGCTAAGTTCGTTAGATTACAAGATAGAGATGCAAGAAGATTCTTACTTGGATTTAGAAATGTAGACTCTGAGATGAGAACAGAGCTGGAACTGGAGAAACTTAGGGAAGAGAATAACATCAGAAAGCAGACATCAATGCTTCAGTCTATTATAGAGGCTATGACATCTGAATATGTTATGCTTGCAACTCTTAATCTTGATACCGGTGATATGGACAGGTATAGAATAAGTGAAAGATATAAGGCTTACATGAACTTTGAACATAGTGTAAAGGAATATGGTACGTTAGTTGTATTCTTTGCAGACAGATTCGTTGAGAAGGATTATCGTGAAGCATTTATAAGGGAGATGAATGCGGATACTATAGTTAAGTGTCTAAGAGAGCGCGACATATATTCTATCAGGTTTAAGCTTGTTGGAGTTGATAGCTGGTACGAAGTCAATATGGCTCAGTATGATGAAGTTAATAGAACGGTAGTAATTGGTGCAAGAAATATTGATGAAGTAGTTAAAGCAGAACAGCATAGAGAAGAAATTGCTAAGGAATTAGAAGATGCAAGACAACTTCAATTTATTGCAGGTCTAACCCAGGATTTCGATTGTGTGTCTTATATTGATGTAGAGAACGACTTCTTCGAGACCTTCTACAGAACGAGCCCTATTTTCTATAACAGGATACCTGATTGGGCCAAGGGAGTAGGATTTAGAATCAGAATTAAGGAATATTCTAATATTTTCGTTGTGCCAGAAGACAGAGAGAAGTTCTTACAGGAAGTGGATACAGATAATCTCGTAAAGAAATTATCTGAGAAGCCTGTTTATTTTCTTAACTTCAGAATAAATGTTGATGATGAAATTCGCTATTATCAGATTAAGTTTATTGCAGATAAGGTGGATGACAAACTTCGTGGCATTATCGCAGGTTTCCATGATGTTGATGATGAGATGAAAGAAGAGTTAAAACGTCAGGAGATTCTTGAGGATGCCAGACGGATGGCAGAAGAAGTAAGCAGAGCCAAGACGCTATTCTTATTCAATATGAGTCATGATATTAGAACACCTATGAATGCCATTATGGGATTTACTAATATCGCTCTTAAGAATATTGATGATAGAGACAGGGCTATAGATGCTCTTAATAAGACTCAGGAATCTAGCAAAGTACTTCTTGATCTTATTAATCAGATTCTTGATATGAGTCGTATTGAGAGTGGTAAGGTTGTTCTTGCTGAAGATAAAGCAGATATGTATAATTTCGGCAAAGATGTTTTACCTATGTTAGAGGAACTGGCAAGTGATAAGGATATTGATTTTAGATATAATATTAATTATATAAAGGACGAGTATGTTACTTTAGATAGAACAAGGATTAACGAAGTTCTTGTTAATATTATTGGTAATGCTATTAAGTATACTCAGAATGGTGGAGAAGTTACAACAAATGTAAGACAACTAGAATACGACAAAGAAGATTATGGTTTATATGAGATAGAAGTTAGTGATAATGGCTTTGGTATGTCCAAAGAATTCCTAGGTCATATGTTCGAGAATTTCTCTCGTGAAGAATCGGCCTCTAAGAGTGGAATTCAGGGAACTGGTCTTGGACTTCCTCTTTGCAAGAAAATAATTGACCTTATGAATGGAACTATTGAAGTTGAAAGTGAGGAAAATGTTGGTTCAACATTTACAATAACTTTACCATTCGAAAAGATTGGAAAAGACTCTATAAGAGATGATGAATTTGCTACAGATGTGGAATATGATTTCGAAGGTAAGAGAATACTTCTTGTTGAAGATAATGATCTTAACAGAGAAATTGCAGTGGATATCCTTAAAGAAGATGGTTTCGAAGTAGAAGAGGCAAGAGAAGGAAGAGAAGCCATTGATATGGTTAAGAGATATGGTGAAGAATACTATGATTATATACTAATGGATATAAGAATGCCTGTTATGGACGGATATGAGGCAACTAAGTATATAAGAGGATTCTGTAGTAAGAGACATATTCCTATTATTGCTTTGTCAGCAAATGCTTTTGAAGAAGACAGAGCAAAATCAATTAAGGTTGGAATGGATGATCATGTTGCAAAACCAATTGAGATAGATAAACTCAAGAAGACACTTGCCAGATTCTTATAAAAAAAGGGGTAGATATGAAAGATTTTAATTCTTGCGAGATTAAGGACAGTATACTTAACGATTCGAATATGGGTCTTTGGTACATTGATTTGATTGAGGGCAAAGAACCAAGGATGTATGCTGATGATAATATGCTTATGCTTCTTGGTTATTCTTCCGATGAAAGTGATGAACTGACACCAGAGGAGGTATATGATAGGTGGTATTCTAACATCGATAAGAAGCATCTAGATGTTATTGATGAAACTATTAATAAGATGAAGCTAGGAAATCATGCTGAGGTGCAATATCCTTGGAATCATCCTTTGTATGGAACTATATATGTAAGATGTGGAGGTAATGTTGACAGAACATTTACCGAGGGTCTTAGATTCATGGGCTTTCATCAGGACATTACTAATATTGTGCATTTACAACAACAGCAGGAACAGACGAAGATGGAGAGTGCATATAAGGAAAATGTGCGATATATGTCTATTGCTTCTGTACTGAGTAAGAAATACGATGTTATATATTACATTAATCTTGATAATGATAGATATATAGAATTCAACGTATCGGGAGAGTTTAGAAGACTTGCACTTGATACATCAGGTAATAATTTCTTTGATGAATGCGCAGAGAATCTTAAAAGAGTATGCTATAAAGATGATATTGAGAAAATGTTAGTTCTTACTAATAAAGAGGTACTTCTTGGCAAGCTGGGATTCGACGAATTCAAATCATTAGAATATAGACTTATTATACAAGGGAAGCCAACATTCTACAGAGTTGAAGTAGTACGGCCTTCAAAGAACAAAAACCATATAATAATTGCGTCTACTAATATTAATAAAGAAGTAACTGATAGAAATAGATATCAGCAACAGTTATCCGAGGCTCTTCATAATGCAGAGAAAGCTAACAATGCTAAATCAACATTTCTCTTTAATGTAAGTCATGATATGAGAACACCACTTAATGTAATAAAGGGATTTGGCGATATCGCTTCTAAGAACATGAATGACAAAGAACGAGTAAGAGACTGCCTTGATAAGATTAATAATGCAAGTGAACATTTACTTCGTCTTGTTAATGACGTACTTGATATGAGTAATATTGAAAGTGGCCATCTTGAGATTGTTGAAGAGAAAGTTGATCTGGTATCTGCATCTGAAGACGTTAACTCCATGATAAAGTATCTTGCGACGTCGAAGAATATTAGTTATATTACGAAATTCGATATTGATGCCCCAGTAGTAATGGCAGATATTTCTCATGTTAATCAGATTATGGTAAATGTGCTTACGAATGCGGTAAAATATACTCCTGAAGGAGGAAAAGTAACATTTACAATAGAGCAGACAAAACAAAAATACGCGGATAGATACAAGTATCGTTTCATTATCAAAGATAATGGAGTGGGTATTAGTGAAGAATACAAGAAGCATATGTTTGAGGACTTTACCAGGGAGAGGACTGTGTCTAATAAAAGCGAAGGTCTTGGTCTTGGTCTTGCAATTACTAAGAGACTTGTAGATAGTCTGCAAGGTGAAATAGAAGTAGAAAGTGAAGTTGGGAAGGGTTCAACATTTATTATTACACTACCTTTTAGAATTGTAAGCGATACAGATGAGAACGGAGAAATGATGTCTTCTTCATCAGAAGTTTCTCTGGAAGGAAAGAGGGTACTGGTTGTAGAAGATAATGAGCTTAACAGTGAAATTACAACGGAGATTCTTAATGAGTCAGGCATGACTGTAGATGCGGCAGAAAACGGAGCTGTTGCTGTTAAGAGACTGAAGCGCAAAGGTGTGGATACATACGATTTGATTCTTATGGATATCCAGATGCCTGTTATGGATGGATATGAGGCGACAAGAATTATACGTAATAAGATTCGTGGAGGAAGCGAAATACCAATAATTGCGCTTTCTGCAAATGCTTTTGAGAGAGATAAGATTAATTCTCTAAGGGCTGGTATGAATGCACATTTGTCTAAGCCAATTAATGCTGACGTTCTATGTGAAGTGATTAAGTCTAATCTTGTAAAGAAACAATTTGGATAGATGGTTTGATTATATTGAAAGGGGAACTTTAGATGAGAAAAAGAAAGCATTTGAAATCATTTGCATTTCTTACAATAGCTATTCTTGCTATTGGATGTCTTGTGGGATGTGGTCAATCCACAACAGTTACTGAGGACGGGGTGAAGTTATCTGATGATTCATCGGACTTTGTGCTTGTAAGCGAAGCGGTACCAGATGTAATCCTGGAGATAAGATATTATTCAACTTATAATTTTGTGGGAGATAGGATAGATGGTTACGAACAGCCTGTAGCTCTTCTTACGAAAGAAGCAGCTGCAAAGCTTAAGGAAGTAAGTGACTATGTAATATCCAAAGGATATAGGCTTAAGATATACGATGCTTACAGACCGCAGAAAGCTGTAACTAATTTCGTTAATTGGTCTAAGAATCCTAATGATGTAAGGATGAAGCAATATTTCTATCCTGAGTTACAGAAAGATGTACTGTTCCCACAGGGTTACATAGCAGAACATTCTGGTCATAGTAGAGGAAGTACAGTAGATCTTACTTTATTTGATATGAATACTGAGAAAGAATTAGATATGGGTGGAACATTTGATTACTTTGGTGAACTGAGCCATCCAGACTTTAGAGGAATCACTGATGAACAATACAATAATAGAATGATTCTTAGAGAGGCAATGCTTTCTCACGGGTTTAAGCCATTAGCAGAAGAATGGTGGCATTTCACACTGGAGAATGAACCATATCCTGAAACATACTTTACATTCCCGGTTAACAGTAGCAGTGTAAAGACTAAGTAGATTATAATAAAACTTGTGATAGTGAAAACCCTGGCCCTATGGCTGGGGTTTTTGTGTGTGAAGTAGTATAGGGATAGTTAGGGGAAAGAATGTACAATGGACATTGATTGATTTAATACGCTTATGTGATATAACGGACGTTAGAAATAATGCGAGTATAAAAAGTATATAAAAATTAAAACAAGATATAATATAATGCTGAATATAAAAGACATTTACTTGTATAAGTCTGTTATTTACCTAGTGTCGTGAAAAAACTTTGTGTCTTTTGCCTTATTAAGTCTTTGCTATGTGTTTTTTCATTGTAAATTGTTACGAAATGTCCATAAAGCACGATTTATCAAGGGTTAAAGGCACATTTTGATTAGATATCGTGTTATAATACAAACCATAGAAAGTTATATTTTAAGAAAAGGGGTAAATATAATGAAGAAGAAGAACAAGATGAAGGGTATGTTAAAAGGAGTTGCTGCAGCAGGTATTGTTGCCGGAGGTGCAAGCGCTATTCCTGAGGCAGATGTGGTATTTGCAGCAGAATTAGAAGAATCTGAGATGGGTTCTGAATCTCAAATAGATGTTGAGTATCTGGAATCTGCATCAGAGTCTGCTAGTGAATATGTAAGTGATTCTGCATCTACTGTAGAATCTGAGTCTGAGATGGCAAGCGATATTGCATCACAAGCTGATGCAAGTATGTCTCAATCTCTTAGTGAATTAGAGAGTCAGTCCCAAGCAGTATTTGATAGTACAGCTGAGACATTTGGACAAGAAGATGCTGAGACAATGATGGGTGTTCTAAGTAATCTCGGCGAAGATGAGAAGGCTTATCAGACAGATAAGGGTAATATTCTTGTATATAATAAAACAAGTGATACATATACAATTTACTACGATCATGATGTTGTAGATAATTCGAGTGAGAATAATTATTCTGTTAATTCCTTTGTAGTAGATGGAGAAGTAGTTACAGAAGATGAGGACGGTTCAATTTATGTTGATATGTCTGGTTATTATACAGAAGATGGTATAATCAAGGGCGCTACATTCGTTGATTATAATGTTAATTCTGGTAATAAAGTATTTATTAATGGTAACCTTGTATATGAGTATGGGAATTCTTATTATGAAGTATTATACAATGGTAAGCCAATACAATATGTAGGAAAAACCGCAAATGATGATCATGTTCAGATCTTACTTGATGGTGAGAGAGCGTACCTTGATGGAGCATATTGGGATGAAGAAAAACGTGGTAACAATATTACATTTTTTGCGCCACAAAATAACTGGTGGATTTTTGGAAAATGGGGTTACACAGGAGGAATTGTAGTTGGCTCCGGCGTTAGATATGATAGAATTGCTAATGCTGAATTCAAGGCTGTTGATGATTCCTATAAGACAGGAACAAGTGAATTGGCAAGTCAAAGTGAATCTATTAGTGATTCGAGATCTGCTAGCGCAGCAAGTTCTACGTCAGCATCTACATCAGCTTCTTCTTCACAATCAACAAGCGCATCTGCATATGCTAGTATGTCTGCTTCACTATCTGGATCAACTTCAGCAAGTGATAGTGCATCAGCAGCTACATCAACAGAGGCAAGCACAGTAGCAAGTGATTCTGCATCAGCTTCAGCATCAGCAAGTGCAGTAGCAAGTGATTCTGCATCAGTTTCTGCATCAGCAAGCACAGTAGCAAGTGAATCAGCTACAGCTTCAACAGAAGCAAGCACAGTAGCAAGCGATTCAGCTTCTACATCATTAGTAGCAAGCGAAGAGGCAACTGGTGTTGAAAGCACATCAACATCATTATCAGAAGAGGCAAGTACAGCAGCAAGCGAAGCAGCTTCATTATCAGAAGAGACTTCAACAGCAGCAAGTACAGCAGCCTCATTATCAGAGGAAGTATCAACAGAGGCAAGTACATTAGCTTCATTATCAGCAGAGGCAAGTACAGCAGCAAGTACAGCAACTTCATTATCAGAAGAAGTATCAACAGCGATATCTGAGTCTGCTAATGAAAGTACAATAAATTCGTTATCAGAAGCAGCAAGTGAAGCAGCAAGTGAGGCAGCTTCAACATCTGCGACAGAAAGTACAGAAGCATCAACAGTAGCTTCATTATCGGAGGAAGCAAGTACAGCAGCAAGTGAAGCAGCTTCATTATCAGAAGAGGCAAGCACAGCAGCAAGTACAGCAGCTTCATTATCAGAAGAAACAAGTACAGAAGCTTCAACTATAGCAAGTACAGAGGCATCAACACAGGCTTCAACAGAAGCTAGCACAGTAGCTTCAACAGAGGCTAGTACAGAAGCATCTACAGTAGCATCAACAGAGGCTAGCACGGAAGCATCTACAGCAGCTTCAACAGAGGCAAGTACAGAAGCATCTACAGCAGCTTCAACGGAAGCGTCAACTATAGCAAGTACAGAAGCATCAACACAAGCTTCAACTGAAGCAAGTACAGAGGCATCAACACAAGCATCTACAGAAGCATCAACACAGGCTTCATTAGAAGCAAGTACAGAGGCATCTACAGTAGCTTCAACAGAAGCTAGTACAGAGGCATCAACACAGGCTTCATTAGAAGCAAGTACAGAGGCTTCAACACAAGCTTCACTAGAGGCAAGCACTGAGGCTTCAACACAAGCTTCATTAGAGGCAAGTACAGAGGCATCAACACAGGCTTCAACAGAGGCTAGCACGGAAGCATCAACACAAGCTTCACTAGAGGCAAGTACAGAGGCTTCAACACAGGCTTCGACAGAGGCTAGTACAGAAGCATCAACACAAGCTTCATTAGAGGCAAGTACGGAGGCATCTACAGTAGCTTCAACAGAAGCAAGCACAGAGGCATCTACAGTAGCATCAACAGAAGCAAGCACGGAAGCATCTACACAAGCTTCATTAGAGGCAAGTACAGAAGCATCAACAGTAGCTTCAACAGAAGCAAGTACGGAAGCATCTACAGCAGCTTCAACAGAGGCAAGCACGGAAGCATCTACAGTAGCTTCAACAGAGGCAAGCACAGAGGCTAGCACGGAAGCATCAACACAAGCTTCATTAGAGGCAAGCACAGAGGCTTCAACACAAGCTAGCACGGAAGCATCTACATCAGCTTCAACAGAGGCAAGTACAGAGGCATCAACACAAGCATCAACAGAAGCTAGTACAGAAGCAAGTACAGAGGCTTCAACAGAAGCGTCAACTATAGCTAGTACAGAAGCTAGCACAGAGGCTTCAACAGTAGCTTCAACAGAGGCAAGTACAGAGGCATCAACACAAGCTTCAACTGAAGCTAGTACAGAAGCATCAACACAAGCTTCATTGGAGGCAAGCACAGAGTCTTCAACTCAAGCAAGTACAGAGGCATCTACAGCAGCTTCAACGGAAGCGTCAACTATAGCTAGTACAGAAGCAAGCACAGAGGCGTCAACACAAGCATCAACAGAAGCTAGTACAGAGGCAAGCACGGAAGCATCAACACAAGCTTCAACAGAAGCAAGTACAGAGGCATCAACACAGGCTTCGACAGAGGCTAGCACGGAAGCATCAACACAAGCTTCATTAGAAGCAAGTACAGAAGCAAGCACAGAGGCGTCAACACAAGCTTCATTAGAGGCAAGTACGGAGGCATCAACACAAGCTTCAACAGAGGCAAGTACAGAGGCATCTACAGTAGCTTCAACCGAAGCAAGCACAGAGGCTTCAACAGAAGCTAGTACAGAAGCATCTACAGTAGCTTCAACAGAGGCTAGCACGGAGGCATCTACAGTAGCTTCAACAGAAGCAAGCACAGAGGCTTCAACAGAGGCAAGCACAGAAGCATCTACAGTAGCTTCAACAGAGGCAAGTACAGAAGCTTCAACTATAGCAAGTACAGAAGCAAGCACAGAGGCATCAACACAAGCTTCAACAGAGGCAAGTACAGAGGCATCAACTCAAGCTTCAACAGAAGCTAGCACGGAAGCATCAACACAAGCTTCATTAGAGGCAAGCACTGAGGCTTCAACACAAGCTTCAACAGAGGCATCAACAGCAGCTTCAACAGAAGCGTCAACTATAGCTAGTACAGAAGCAAGCACAGAAGCATCTACACAAGCTTCAACAGAAGCAAGCACAGAGGCTTCAACACAAGCTTCAACAGAGGCATCAACACAGGCTTCAACAGAGGCAAGTACAGAAGCATCAACACAGGCTTCAACAGAGGCAAGTACAGAAGCGTCAACTATAGCAAGTACAGAGGCTTCAACACAAGCTTCAACAGAAGCAAGTACGGAGGCATCAACACAGGCTTCGACAGAGGCTAGCACGGAAGCATCTACAGCAGCTTCAACAGAGGCAAGCACAGAGGCTTCTACAGTAGCTTCAACAGAGGCAAGTACAGAAGCATCAACACAGGCTTCAACGGAAGCAAGCACAGAGGCAAGTACAGAAGCAAGTACAGAAGCATCAACAGTAGCTTCAACAGAAGCTAGCACAGAGGCTTCAACACAGGCATCAACACAAGCTTCAACTATAGCTAGTACAGAGGCTTCAACACAAGCTTCAACTGAAGCAAGTACAGAAGCATCAACACAGGCTTCAACGGAAGCAAGCACAGAGGCTTCAACACAGGCATCAACAGAGGCAAGTACAGAAGCATCTACTGTAGCTTCAACAGAGGCTAGTACAGAGGCGTCAACACAAGCTTCATTAGAGGCAAGCACAGAGGCATCAACACAAGCATCATTAGAGGCAAGTACAGAGGCATCAACACAGGCTTCAACAGAAGCATCTACAGCAGCTTCAACAGAAGCTAGTACAGAAGCAAGTACAGAGGCATCAACACAAGCTTCACTAGAGGCAAGCACAGAGGCATCAACACAAGCATCATTAGAGGCAAGTACAGAAGCATCTACAGTAGCTTCAACAGAGGCATCAACACAAGCTTCATTAGAAGCTAGTACAGAGGCTTCAACACAAGCTTCACTAGAGGCAAGCACTGAGGCTTCAACAGAGGCTAGTACAGAAGCAAGCACAGAGGCATCAACACAAGCTTCATTAGAGGCAAGTACAGAGGCATCAACACAGGCTTCAACAGAGGCTAGTACAGAGGCATCAACACAAGCTTCATTAGAAGCAAGTACAGAGGCATCAACACAGGCTTCATTAGAAGCTAGTACAGAGGCATCTACACAAGCTTCGACAGAGGCAAGCACGGAAGCATCTACAGCAGCTTCAACAGAAGCTTCAACTATAGCTAGTACAGAAGCAAGCACAGAGGCTTCAACAGAAGCCAGCACAGAGGCTTCAACACAGGCTTCACTAGAGGCAAGCACAGAGGCATCTACTGTAGCTTCAACCGAAGCAAGTACGGAGGCATCTACAGTAGCTTCAACAGAGGCAAGCACAGAGGCTTCAACAGAGGCTAGTACAGAAGCATCTACACAAGCTTCGGCAGAGGCTAGCACTGAAGCATCTACAGCAGCTTCAACAGAAGCGTCAACTATAGCAAGTACAGAAGCCAGCACAGAGGCTTCAACACAGGCTTCAACAGAAGCAAGTACAGAGGCATCAACACAGGCTTCGACAGAAGCTAGTACAGAAGCGTCAACTATAGCAAGTACAGAAGCCAGCACAGAGGCTTCAACACAAGCTTCAACAGAAGCAAGCACAGAAGCTTCAACAGAAGCATCAACACAGGCTTCAACAGAAGCTAGTACAGAGTCTTCTACACAAGCTTCAACAGAGGCTAGTACGGAGGCTAGTACAGAAGCTTCAACTATAGCTAGTACAGAAGCAAGTACAGAGGCATCAACACAAGCTTCAACAGAGGCTAGTACAGAGGCATCTACAGTATCTTCAACAGAAGCAAGTACAGAGGCTTCAACACAAGCTTCAACAGAGGCTAGTACAGAGGCATCTACAGTAGCTTCAACAGAAGCCAGCACAGAAGCATCTACAGCAGCTTCAACAGAAGCTAGCACAGAGGCATCAACACAGGCTTCAACCGAAGCAAGTACAGAAGCATCTACAGTAGCTTCAACAGAAGCCAGCACAGAGGCATCTACAGCAGCCTCAACGGAAGCATCAACACAAGCTTCAACAGAGGCTAGCACGGAGGCATCTACACAGGCTTCAACAGAAGCAAGCACAGAGGCTTCAACACAAGCTTCATTAGAGGCAAGCACAGAGGCATCAACACAAGCTTCAACAGAGGCAAGTACGGAGGCTTCAACACAAGCTTCAACAGAAGCTAGCACAGAGGCATCAACACAGGCTTCAACAGAGGCAAGTACGGAGGCTTCAACACAAGCTTCAGACAGCGGATTATCATCTGATGATGAATCAAGTATTGCTAGTGCTTCTACTTCAGCATCAGCAAGTACAGAGGCTTCTACATTAGCATCAACAGAGGCTAGTACAGAAGCAAGTACTGAGGCGAGTACAACTGCTTCAACACTTGCAAGCACAGAAGCAAGCTTGTCAGCTTCTACATTAGCATCAACAGAGGCATCAACTGCAGCAGCAACGAGCGAAACAGCTTCTACAGTAGCTCCTGTTATTGATACAACATTTGCAACAGCAGACGGTGTGGCTCCTACACCAGTAGCCTTCGCTGATCAGACTATGGCAGCAGCGGCACCTGCAGTAGATGGAGCAGCAGTAGCACCGGCAGCTCCAGCAGCACCTGCGGCAGCTACTCCAGCAACACCAACAGTTGCTATTCCAGATGAGACTACACCACTTGCAGGAGGAGATGAACTTGTTACTATTGGTGATGATGAGACTCCACTTGCAGAAGGTGAGAACCAAATTAAGAATTTCTGGTGGATACTTCTAGTAATTGCAGCAGCTGTAACAGGTAAGACTGTATATGACAAGAAGAACAATAAGGGTATCTTCAAGAAGCAAGAAGCTAGTGAAGAGAATAAAGATTCTAATAAGTAATTATAATTACTTGCGTAAGAAAGACTTGGCATGTTTTGCCAAGTCTTTTTTTTATGCAATAAGGATTTGAGAGATATATTTAACATACATAGCAATAATTGTAGGATAGAATATTTAACATAAATGATTTATAATATATATGTTATATTTTTTTCTAAGGATAAGATAGTATCATGAAAAAAGGTAATGGTATACAACACGAAATATTTATAAAAAAAGCAATATTTACGGGGATTATAATCCTTGTATATCTAATTGGAAGGTCGCTTCCGCTCTTTGGAATGGATGTATCTGTTGAGAAGATAGAAGATATAGACGTCCAACTTCTTTTGATGCAATCGATAAATGGAGATAGATATCAGAATTCTATTTTTACACTGGGTGTATTCCCATATATGATTGCCAGTCTGGTTATGCAAATTGTCGTTGCATCATTAAGCGCTGATAAGAAATCAAGAGTATCTCAGGTTAGTCTTAATAGAATATCTCTATATGTAATGTTGATTGTTGCTGTTATTCAAGCAATTTATAAGATGAGAAATCTTACATTCATATATACAGACAACTACCTTATAATTGCCAAGATTGTTGTAGTTATTCAGATGGTAGCAGGTGCGTTTGTTATACTTTGGATGTCGGATAGAAACAGTAAATATGGTATTGGCGGGCAGACAACACTAATCTACATTAATATCTTAGATAGTCTTACTTCGGCAATACAGGGAAATCCTTTTATTAAAACGATTCTTCCCATAGCAATTTCCATTGTGATTATGATTGTTGTGATAACTATGGAAAATGCTGAGAAGAGAATTCCGGTTCAAAGAGTATCAATACACAGTATATATGCTGATAAGAATTATCTGGCTATAAAGCTTAATCCTATAGGTGTTATGCCTGTAATGTTCTCGTCTGCTGTATTTATGCTTCTGCAGATTTTTATATCTTTTCTTAAGGCGTTGTTGCCAGAAAATGGTGTCATGACATGGATTAATGACAATATGGTTCTTTCGAGTATTTTTGGAATAATAGTATATATAGGGGTACTGTATTTTCTTACAATTTCCATGGCTTTGGTGTTTATTAGTCCGAAAGACTTAACTGAGCAGTTTTTAAAAAGTGGAGACAGTGTTGTTAATCTACATGCAGGACGAGATACAAGAAGATACCTTAGAAAACAGGTTCTTATCATAAGTATTATAAGCTCGACAATTATGGGCATATGTATATTAATACCTATGCTGTTAGAACATTTCGACCTGATAAGTGGAACACTGGCAATTCTTCCATCGTCGTTTATGCTTCTTTCGGGTATTTTTTATAATTTATATCAGGAAGTTATTACTATTAGAAACTATGATGAGTACAAACCTTTTATATAAGATTTGATACACTGTATGTAGATAGGAGTGGATAATGGTCATCTTTATTCCCGCATGGTACAAAAAAAATGAATGGTGTGAAAATGAGCAGAACTGGCACGAACGAAAGATGCATACTGAATTCGATGACACTGTTAAGCAGATTCAGTTATATCACAGAAATAAAGCGTTTGAGTATTGTATTTGTGTACTTGGTTTTTCACCGAATTTTAGGCATTTTTTGCATCGTCAGGGCGTATATAAGGCTCCTTACTTCTCGGTATTTGATGCAATTAATGAATGTGAGAGTAAGAGGGCAAGAGTATTCTCTTTTCATGATTTAGACTGGATACCGAATACAGAATTTTTGTATACACCTTTTGTAATTGTGGCTATGTTTCACGGAAGAAAGTATGCACAGCTAGAGTTTGGAGAGGATGGCAATCTGATTCAAATTGATATGTATGAGGGCGACTCTGTCGCAATTAGAAATATATATGATGATAGAGGATTTGTCTCTTCTGCCATTATATATAGTGAAAATGCACCTGTATACCAGGATTATTATACTGAGAATGGTACGTGGAAGATAAGGGTTTTCTTTGATGATAATCATGTTGAGATAAACCCTGAACGCAATTTCTATATAATTAATTTAGGAAAAGAACCTGGTGAAAAGATTACTTTTAAAAAGAATCGATACGAAAGTATTGATGAAGTGATTTCTGAGATTTTTAATACTTTTATTAGCAGGTTATCAGAGAACGATATATTCTGTATTGCAATGCATAATTTACATAATAAAGTTATTTCTGATAATCTAAAGGGCAGAAGAACGGTTCTTTCATTTTTTGAAAAAAGATATAATTTGGAAGATAAACTGACAATGTTAATGCTTAATAGAGCTAATTACATTGTGACTGATTCTAAGATTTCATGCGATAAGATTAAAGATATTTTTGGTGATAATCATAATAATATTGTTAATATAACACCTTTTGATACGAGAAAAGAAATCGGTATTAGCGGACAGCTTACAGTACAGAAAATACTTGTTGCAGTTGATAATCTTCCACCTGAGAATTTTGAAAAATTAGTACTTATATTTGCAAAGTATTTCGAGGAAAATGATAAAGCAAGAGTGTGTTTCTTTACGAGAGAAGCAGATATAGCTTTGCCAGGAAGACTGCTTGCTCATGCCAGACAGGTATTAGAAAAGAATGGATATGATAGTAGAATGGCATTAGAGGAAAATGATAATGGTACTACAGAAAATGCAGTTGATGAAATGGAAGAAGCACAAGTAATGTTTTTTGTTGAACAGTGTGTGGATGAATTAACTGCAAGTAAGTGTATCAGAGAACAAAGATTAATAATAAATCTATCTGATGCAGTTAATCTGTACCTTCAGATTAGTGGAGTCAGTTTTGGAATACCGCAGGTCGTAAGTGAAGAGAGTCAATACGTTAAGCATGGGTTGAACGGACAGATAGTAAAACGCTTTGAAGATTTACCTAAGGTATTAACATACTATTTATCAAGTCTAAACAATTGGAATAACGCAATGATTCAAGCCTATGAGATTGGCGAAAATTATACCACAAGAAGATTGGTTGAGAAATGGAAAGAGGTCTTAGAAAGCATTGGATGAGATTAGTGTATTACAATTAGGAAAAGAAGATTGGAGAAACATTTACACAATTCCGGATTTCGCAAAATGGGAGTACGTAGAGAAGCTAAGAGAGTGTCCTAAGAGACCATATTGTATCGTGTTTCTCGATAGAAATCCCAGTATAGATGAGATTAATATTCTTATGGATTGTTCCAAAGCATATTGTCTTTATATTACTTCTGAAGTCCTTATGTCTAAAGAAGTAAAGAAGCTATGCAAATGTAAGATGTCACGAATGCTTAGTAAAAAGGACATAGGGGATTTTTTGCAAAATGAATTAAAATTTTATTATCCCAAGTCTTACGGTGAAAAATTCAGAAATAATAATCTGGGTGTTGCATATGGCTACAAGGGAAGTGTTAAATGGCACGGCAATTGTGGAGTTGAGCTCTCGGGTGATTTCGGCGATGAATATACACAACTTATTTTTTGGAGAAATAATATTCCTATCGACAAGTGTCAGACAATTGAGTTCTGGATGGAATATGAGAAGGAAGATAATGTAGAGATCAAACTTGTAATTACGCAGTATCTATCAGGCTCTCTTTCTAATGTTATTAAGAAGTGGGAATTTGGCGAAAATGAATTTAAGCACGTTGTAAGTGTTATGAATGAAGAGGCAGCCGGGCCTGTGTCTGTATCCCTTCATGCCAAAGGCAACGGGACATTTAAAATAATAGCATTACACGATAGATATGCAAGAACCGGTCATGGTCATTTTATTCCAGGAGGAGTAAGAAAGGTTTCTTCTAAGAGAGAAGAGGTATTCTTTTATTTTGACCCGGGGGATATGAAACCGCCTCTTAATGTTTATTTCTCAGGATATAAGACAAGAGAAGGCTTTGAAGGATATAATTTAATGAGAGGCTTTGGCTCCCCGTTTTTACTAATATCTGAAGCGAGGCTTGAAGGCGGAGGCTTCTATATGGGAACCAAAGAATATGAGGATCTTATTACTGAAGGGATTAAAGAATGTATCAATATGCTTGGCTTTAAAGAAAGTGATGTAATTATGTCGGGGCTTTCTATGGGGACTTTTGGAGCATTGTACTATGGTTGTGATATTTGTCCACATGCTCTTATATTGGGTAAGCCCCTCGCTAATATAGGTGATGTTGCCCTTAATGAGAAGCTTAAACGTCCAGGTGGATTTCCAACTTCCCTTGATGTTGTTATGAATGTATTTGGTGAGTCTAATAAGGAAAATGCCTATCTGCTTAATGATAAATTCTGGAATAAGTTTAATGCTTCTAACTTCAACAACACGAAATTCATAATGTCCTATATGATAGAAGACGATTATGATTCTAATGCTTACCGGGATGTAATATCCCATGTTAATTCCAAGGGTGTTAAAGTGTATGGTAAAGGTGTACATGGAAGACATAATGATGATACGGGGGCAATTGTAGGATGGTTCAAAAGCCAATTTGACAAAGTGTTAAGAGAAGACTACTCAAGATGAGGTATGTAAATGGTTGTTGAGAATTACAAGATATATTGGAATGAATATTCTGCTGATACGTATTTATATGGTTCGGAGATTAATTATATTGATAAGAATAATGTAGAATTTACCAATATGCTTATGCCACCTGGAACGGTTATTAAAGAGTGGTATTCTATGGTTAATTACCAGGCTAAAAGAATAGAACCAACTCTTCCTATAATTGATGGTGAGTCTATATATAGAGTTAATGTAGATATTGATACGCCGCGAGACAGAGGATATATAATTCGTTTCGTATTTTTTGATAAATATGAGATGGAAGTGGGAAATTGTACCATAAGTAAGAGCAAAGCAGAGTTCAAATGTCCACTTAAGACATATAGCTATAAGATGCAGCTTATTAATGGTGGAATGCATGAATTTACATTTCATAGTATAGAGATTGAGGAATTAGAATCAGAGAGCAAGAAGTAAAGGAAAAAGTATGAATAATAGTTTTACACTATTACAACTTAATAAAATTCTTAAGAAGGTTCGAAGCTACGAGAAAGAGTATGATACGCTTTCTGATAATGAGCTTGCTAATATGACTAATGTATTCAAAGAGCGTCTTGAGAAAGGAGAATCTACAGATGATATACTCCCAGAGGCGTATGCAGTTGTGTGCCAAGCTGATAGAAGAATTCTTGGAAAAAGACCTTATGATGTTCAGGTTCTTGGGGCAATTGCTATGCACAAGGGCTATTTATGTGAGATGAATACAGGGGAAGGTAAGACGCTTGTGGCAACTTTGCCTATGTATCTTAATGGACTTACAGGAAAGAGCGCTATTCTTGTTACAACCAACGAGTATCTTGCACTTCGTGATGCAGATGAGATGGGAGAAGTATATAATTTCCTTGGACTTACTGTGGCAGCAGGGGTAAATAAGGATGCGAGTAAGAGATTTACTAATGAAGAAAAGAAAGAAATCTACAGCAAAGATATTGTTTATACTACCCACGCTGTTCTAGGGTTTGATTATCTCTTTGATAATCTCTGTAAAGATGCTTCTGAGAAATTCCTTCGAGAATTTAACTATGTAATTATTGATGAGGCTGATTCTGTACTTCTTGATAGTGCCCAGACTCCACTTGTTATATCGGGTTCGCCTAAGGTTCAATCAAATCTATATGAGCTGGCTAATTTCTTTGTTACTACTTTAGAACCGGGAATACATTTTGAAAAAGAAGAGAAGAAGGTGTGGCTTACAGAAGAAGGAATACAAAGAGCCGAAGAATTCTTCGAGATAGACAATTTCTATGGAGAAGAGAATTTCGAGGTTAATCGTCATGTTACTCTGGCACTTCGCGCTCATGCTTTGTTCGAGATAGAAAGAGATTACGTTATTAATCGTGAGGGTGAGCTGGTACTTCTTGATAATGAGTCTGGCCGAATGATGCCCGGAGTTAAAATGCGTGGCGGTCAACACCAGGCAATTGAGCAAAAGGAATTAATAGAGGTTACTCAGGAGAACAGGTCTGTTGCTTCAATTACATATCAGAATTTGTTTTTGATGTTTCCTCATATGGCAGGTATGAGTGGAACCATTAAAGATGCAGCAGAGGAGATTTTTGAGATTTATCATAAGAAGGTTGTAGTTATTCCTACTAATCATCCTATAATGAGAAAGGATCATAAGGATATATTTTTCCCTGACTTCGAAAGTCAGTTTAATGCTGCTATAAAAGAAGCTATAAAGCATCATGAGACCAATCAGCCTGTTCTTATTGTTGCATCTACTATCGCTGAGACAGAATATTTATCAAGGCTTCTTATCAATGAGAGAATTCCGCATAATGTATTAAATGCCAATAATGCATTTTGGGAAGCTGAGATAATCAAAGAGGCAGGAAATCTTGGGGCTGTTACAGTGGCAACCTCCATGGCGGGTAGAGGAACAGATATTAAGCTTTCTGATGAGGTAAAAGCTTTAGGTGGTCTTGCTGTAATTGGTGTAGGAAGAATGACTAATATAAGGCAGGAGAGACAGGCAAGAGGCCGTGCAGGAAGACAGGGGGATCCGGGATTCTCTATATTCTTTGTGTCCTTAGAAGACGATGTGGTAAGTAGCTTTGACAATGAGAAGCTAGAACCTTACATTGAGGGAAAGAAGAAGATATCATCTAGAAAAATCAAGAGATATGTCAATAGATCTCAGAGAATAACAGAAGAAAGAGCCAGAGATTCTCGAAAGAAAGCCCTTGATTATGACCTTGTTATGAAACTTCAAAGAAACCTTCTATATAATACAAGAAATGATTTGCTTTACGGTGCTAACCTTACATTTAAAGATATAATTAGCATTGCGAAAGAGAATATAGATATATTCTTAAGTGAAAATGACAAACTTACATCTTCTGATCTTACAAGATATATACTTGACAATATAAGCTATACAATAGATGATAAGGCAGCAGGATTGCTAGACAGATTAGATGATAGAGAATATGTAAGAAAGGGATTGATTGATATTGTTAAACAAGGTCTTAACAGGCAAGAGACCCATATAGGATATCGGGAAGATATGGCAAAATTCATGAGAATAGCGACCCTTAGAGCCATTGATGATGCGTGGGTTGAGGAGGTTGACTATCTGCAACAGTTACAGTTTGCAGTATCTGGACGTGCAACTGCCCAACGTAATCTTGTATTTGAATATAAAAGAGATGCTCTTTATTCTTTTAGATTAATGGAGCAAGAGATTAAGAAAAATATTGTAAGAAATATACTTCTGTCTGATGTAACAATTGATGAAGAAGAAGAATTTCATATTATGTATCCGTAACAATTGGAGGACTTATGATATATAATTTCAATCTTGCTATAGGCTGGGCAAGTTCCGGAGTAGAGTATGCACAGGCCTATAGAGCTAATATTTTCAGGCGAATTGACAAGAAATGTAAATTTGTATTTACTGAAATGTTTCCAAAAGATAATATAGAACATATGACAAGTAATATAGGATTCCTTGATACTGAAATCATATGGTTATATCAATACTTTACTGACTTTAAGATAGCGCCGGTAAGTTACACTCTTAGAGATTTGGAAAGCGATTTTGCAGAGACTGACTACACATTTAGAAGAGATGGCAAAATTGCAAAATATATTTTTCCTGGCAATGAGAATTTCTATACAGCGTACCTTACTGATGAAGAATCTGATCTTGTACATAGAGTAGAACGTGTATCAGAAGGATGCCTCATAAGAAAAGATTACTTTACTTATGGTAAAGTCTATTCTGAATACTACGCCCCTTTGAAAAAGTATGCACATCTCTATCTTCGAAGATTCTTTAATACTGATGGTTCTGTGGCATATGAAGAGATAATCGATGATGACAGAGTGATGTATAGAATAAAGGATGAAGTGTTCTATTCCAAGGAAGAACTTGTTGGATATATGGTAAGGTGCTTAGAACTTACCAAAAGAGACCTTGTTCTAATAGATAGAACAACAGGCATTGGTCAATCCATTATTATGAATGCCAGACCGGCTAAGATTGGTGTTGTTATTCACGCAGATCATTTTAGCGAGAACAGCTCGACTGTCAGTAACGTGCTATGGAATAATTTCTATGAGTATTCATTCTCGCAGGTCAAACATGTTGACTTCTATATAACTGCCACTGATGCACAAAATGTTCTTCTTCGTAAGCAGTTTGTTAAGTATAAGAATATTGAGCCTAATGTAATTACGATTCCTGTAGGAAGTATTGATGAACTCAAATATCCGAAGAAAGACAGGAAGAGACATAGTCTTATTACAGCATCTCGTCTTGCAAGTGAGAAGCATGTTGACTGGCTTGTAAGAGCTGTAGCTATGGCAAGAGAGACAGTAGAAGATGTGAGCCTTGATATATATGGCAAAGGCGCATGTGAGAAGCAGATTAAAGAAGTGATTGAAGAATGTGAAGCTTCGGAATATGTACGATTAATGGGACAGCATGATTTGACAGACGTGTATATTAATTATGATGCATATCTATCAGGCTCTACCAGTGAAGGGTTTGGCCTTACACTTCTAGAATCTATTGCTTCGGGACTTCCTATTATTGGATTCGATGTTAGATATGGTAATAAGACGTTTATTGAAGATGGAGCTAATGGTTATATTATTGATATAGAATCAATTCAAGATGATAAGGAGAAAATAAAATTACTCAGTGACAAAATAATTAAGCTATTTACAGAAGATGATTTAGCTAAATGTAATGAAGCTTCATATAGAATTGCTAAGAAGTATCTTACAAGTGAGGTGGAGGAGAAATGGCAGCAAGTGTTAGACAATCTGCAGAACGAAAAATAGAAGAAATAACACTACTTTTTGATACATATACAATAGAAAGCCAGAATCTTCATAATTCATTTATCGTATCGGGTGTTTCATGTAATGTGGTGGTAATTAATGACGATGGTTTTCTTCCAGAAGGAGCTTTGTCAATGTATCAATACTTCCTTGGTAGTGAAAAGACCAGTGGCAAACCACTTTATTTTAATGAAGTAAAGGTTCCTGATTATTGGGAGATAACTAGTTCTAATAATAGTGGTGAGATTCATGATTTACACCACCTTAGAGGCAGGATTTTCTATTCCGAACCTACTAATGCAAGACATGTAAGATGTGTGGAATGGCTTGACGAGATGGGAGTTGTCAGAGCCTGCGATTATTACAATAGAAGTGGAGTATTATTTGCCAAGGCAACATTTGACAAGAACCAGAAGATTATTCTTAAGTCATATTTTGATTTGAGGGGTAGAGAGGTGATTGTTGAAAACTATGTAACCAATGATATAATTCTTGAATTTAATAACAAGGTTAATATTTTTAGAAGTAAGGTTGAATTTGTTATATTCTATCTTAGACAACGCGGACTTGATGATACAAGGCTTTTTATTAATTCTCTGGGAACGCCTTTCTTTGTGTCTAACAGTTTGGAAGATAATAATAAGTCTGATGTGCTTTTCTGGCAGGAATATAAGAGAAAAGACATTCCTGGCAATATGCAATTTATTCTTGATGGAAATGCTACGCGTATTAATAGGATTTATGTACAGAAGAAAGACTCATATGATAAGTTGGTCGAACTTGGTGCATCTACAGATGTTCTTGAATGTATGGGCTATGTATACCCATTTGAAAGACATAACAGACACAGAAGAGAAGCACTTATTATGACTAATTCGGATAATATACTTCATGTTGAAGATTTGATTAAGGAACTTCCTTTTTTGCATTTTCATATTGCCGCATTAACAGAGATGTCCGCCAAACTTATGGCACTTGGTAAATACGACAACGTAACGCTATATCCTACAATTACAATGAAAAAGATACCTTCTCTTTATGAAAAATGTGATATCTATTTTGACATCAATAAGGAGAACGAAATAGTTCGCTCTGTTAATAGAGCTTTTCTGAATAATCTTCTTATATTTGCCTTTTCTGAGACTATTCATAATACTAATTATATTGCCAGGGATAATCGTATGAAGGCTGATGATTATAAGAAGTTAATAGATATAGTTAATGAGATTTTTGCTGATGAAAATGTGTGGAATAAGCGACTAAATATGCAAAGAAAACACGCTTTATCAGAAGATAGTAATAAATATATTAATCTATAGTGGGAGAGAAAGTTTTAGGACTTAGACACATGAAAAGAAGGGTTGTTGATATTCTAATTATAATACTTATTGTTACTTTGGGAATCGTTATACGATTCCCTTTTGGTGCTGTGGGTAATAATAGCATCAGTAATAATCCTGCTTTAATTAACGAGCTTACAGATGAAGATTGTCTGTATTTATCTGATCCCGATTCGTATCTATATGCAAGGAAGGCAAGAGAGTATTCTGTTGATTTTAGTAATTTCTCTTTTGTTAATACAAGAGAAGATGATTATATGATGAATCCGGTAAGCACTAAAGAAAATGGTCTTGTGACTAACGGTCTTCCTCTTGTGGCAGCATTGGTATATAGATTTCTAAGTTTGTTTTCACACATTTCCATTGAACAAATTGTATATTACATTAATATAATTATTGCCGTTCTTGCAGCAGTTCCTGCATATCTGTATGTCAGAAAGCATACCAATATAATTGGTGGAATTGTATCAGGAGTATTAGCAGTATGTGCCATCCCCTTTTTCGTACATAGTGTTGCAGGATACTTTGATACGGATGCTATGTTGTGCACCCTTCCTATTTGCTTGATTACAAGTTATGCAATGATGATTTATTCAGACAAAAGAAGTAGTAAGATTATATATGCTGTAATATCCCTTATTGTTTTTGCTGCGCTGGCTGCGACTTGGGAGACGTTTTACGTTTACTTTGGAATTCTTGTGGGGCTTTCTATAATAACTATAATTATTATGTTGATTTTGAATAAGGGAGAGAAGGTAATAACTGGAAGTACGTTAAAAGAAGAAGTGATTTTTTCTCTGGTTACTATTGTTATGATGGCTGTGGTGTCATTTATGATGTATGGTATGACGATTGTTGATTCAATAAGGCGTCTGATTACTAATATGCTGGTTACTAATGATTATCCGGACCCTACAGTTTTTATTGTGGAATTATCAGATATACCTGTCCTTGAAAATGGAATTGAAGGTGCTTTTCTTACAACGGGTTCTGGAATAATTAACCATTTAGGTGGTGTGGTGATTCTTGCTGCTTCCTTCTTTAGTATTATTCTTGTTATGGCAAAGGGGAAGAGCATTTCACCCAAATTTTTTTCTTGTAATGTGGGATTTATAGTAGGATGGCTTCTTGTTACATTTCCACTTCTGTTTGTGGGTGTAAGATTTATTCAGTTGGTTTGTCTGCCACTTGCCCTTTTGATTGGGCTGGGGTGCGGTATCTTCTCTGATATGATAATAAAAAGTTCTAATAGAATGCTGGGATATGTGATATCTCTTATTGTTGCAGCACTTCTTATGACAGGACCTCTTGTCGGTGTTATTCTTCGTGGAAATACACCTTCTCCATTCTATACGAAGACTTTTGACAAAGCATGTACCTGGGTTAACGATTATGCTGCAGAGGACGCTTCTATAATGACGTGGTGGGACTACGGGTATTTTATTCAATTTGCAAGTGCAAGACATGTTCTGGCTGATGGAGGAACATTTGATGGAGGATATTTCTATTTCCTTGGTCATGCACTTATTACAAGTGATGCTAAGCTAAGTTCAGCCATATTTACTATGCTTGATGAAAGTGGAATTGATGCTGCCAATTTGGCTGCTGAATACATTGGCGATACAAGTAGTGCATGTGAAGCATTGCTAAGGGTTCTTCCAATGGAAAGAAATCAAGCTATAGCTTATCTTACTGATAATTACAAGCTATCAAGAGACGAAGCAACTAATCTAATAAATGTTGCAAAACCTGTTACCTATAATGAGAAATATATGTTTATTTCAAGAGATTTGATTAGTAAGATTAAAGCGTTATGTTATTACGGTTTGTATGATTTTACTGACAGTGAATATGAATGCGCCCTTGGTACATCACAAAATCCTATTGTTCCTAAGGAATATTTTCAGAGTACATATTTTAATGGAATAAATGATTTGTCTCTTGAATATAGGGAAACAGGGGAGAGTAAAGAGCTTAATCTGGTAGGTGAGGATGGAAAACCAGTTGGAATATCTCGCATTATATTTGTTGAAAACGGTGTAAATGTGCAGGATATTAAGAAAAATACGGCAGGGTATACTGTATATGTTATAAAAGACAATGGAGAATGCTCATTTATAGTTTGCTCTGATGAAATAGCTGATAGTATGCTGGTATCTCTAATGGCATATAATTCTAATGAGTGCTATGAGAGAATATATTCAAGCGTAGAGGATAGTAGGTTACTGCCTTGTAATTCTGTTACTGCGAAATTCTTCGGGGATGCATCGACAGAATCCAGCGCTGGAGTACTGGTGTATAGAATGAAATAAGATAAAGTGATTACTGCAGGAAAAGGGAATCGAACCCTCACGATGTTGCCACCACAGGCACCTGAAGCCTGCGCGTCTACCAGTTCCGCCATTCCTGCATCTTAAGTAATTATAATGATTTAATTGTAAGGTGTCAATCCAAAGTGAGCTTTATATGATTTGAGATTGTAAAGAGGCTATACTTACAGAAAGGAAACCCATGACTAGATTCAATATTTTCAATAAAGGGAATGAGAAGTTGTTTAAAGATATTGCTACAAAATATAAGGTTGATGAGATGATTGCAAGAATCATTGTTAATCGTGACATCCCCATAGACAAAGTAGAAGAATATCTAAATCCCGATATTAATAGATTATACAATCCATTTCTTCTTAAGGATATAGAGGAGGCGGCAGTTCTTACACTACAGACTGTCGCAAGTCATAAGAAGATTAGAATAATAGGAGATTATGATATTGATGGTGTCATGTCTACATATGTCCTGTTAAAGGGACTTAAGAGCTTGGACGCGAATGTTGATTATCAGATACCTCATCGAATTGAGGATGGGTATGGGCTTAATGCTAGTATTATTAATAGGGCAATCGATGACGGCATAGACCTTATAATTACATGTGATAATGGTGTGTCAGCAATTGATGAGATTGCTCTTGCAAGGGAAAGTGGAGTGGATGTAATTATTACAGATCATCATGAGCTTATGTTTGAAGAAGAGAATGGTGTTAAGAAAGAAGTTCTTCCTGATGCTAATTATGTTATTAATCCTAAGAGAGATGGAGATAATTATCCTTGTAAGAAGCTTTGTGGAGCCACTGTCTCTTGGAAATTCATAACCGTACTTATGGAGATTAGCAATAGAATTCCAAAGTTATCCAGGACAAGCAGGTATATGACAGGGCAGGATGACGTGTTTTATAATCTTGATAATAACAAAGATTTTGAGCCTGTAATGTCCTTTCTTGAAAATGTTGCATTTGCAACTATTGGGGACGTTATGGAGTTGGTTGATGAGAATAGAATTATTGTTAAGTACGGACTTAAGGCTATGGAGAATACTTCTAATATAGGTCTTAAGTGTTTGATTAATGACAGGTTGGGAGAGAATGCAACAATTCTTCCATATCATATTGGTTTTGTGCTTGGACCTTGTATTAATGCAAGTGGCAGGCTTGATTCAGCTGCAAAATCACTGGAGCTTCTTCTTAGTGAAGATGATGATAAGGCAAGAGAGATTGCATCGAAACTCATAGCCCTCAATGATGAAAGGAAGAGTAAGACAAATGAAGGTGTTGATAAAGCATTTTCAATAATAGAAAAAGAATATTCAAATGATAAAATTCTGGTTGTATATATACCGGATATACATGAAAGTATCGCTGGAATCGTTGCAGGTCGTGTCAGAGAGAAATATTCTAAACCGGCTATAATTCTATGTGATGGTGAAGATTGTGTCAAAGGCTCTGGTCGCTCCATTGAGAATTATAATATGTATGAAGGACTTCATAGTTGCAGGGAACTTTTTACTAAGTTTGGCGGACATCCTATGGCAGCTGGAATGTCTCTGCCTCTGTCAAATGTTGATGTTCTTAGGAGACGTCTCAATGATGAATGTAATCTTACAGAGGAGGAACTTGTAGATGTTGAGACCATAGACCTTACAATCAACCCGGATTATATAAGTGAAAATATTGTAAGGCAATTAGAGATGCTTGAACCCTTTGGCAATGGTAATAAGAAACCTTTACTGGCACATAAGAATACCCCACTTCATTCCATAAGAAGAATTGGGCAGGATGGCAAGTATTTTAAAATGGAATTTGTTACGTCAAGTGGTGTTATGACGGGACTTTATTTTAGGGATGCAGATGAATTAGAAGATAGGCTAATAGAAAGATTCGGAATAGACGAGTATAACAAGGCATTAAAGTCGCAAAAAAATGATATAAATTTAACAATCATGTTCTACCCGCAACTCAATGAATACAAGGGACATAGGACAGTTCAGATGAATTTATCACACGTTATTGTTTAGTGAGGGTAATAATATAATATATAAATAAAATTTTGTATAAATTATGCAATAAATCCTTGCATTAAGACTTCAATATGGGTAAAATAGACGTACAGTATTTTCGGAAAGCGTAGGAGGAAGATGACAAATGGCTGTTAAAGAAGTTTATAGTTTTGACTCTGCCGATGGTGTTTCTACTATCCATGCAGTAAAGTGGACACCTGATGATGGACAGGTTAAAGCTGTCTTACAGATTACTCACGGTATGGTAGAGTATATTGAGCGTTATACTGATTTCGCAACATTTTTGACGACAAAAGGATTTGCTGTAATCGGACACGACCATATCGGCCATGGTGATTCAGTAGCTACTGAAGAAGAATGGGGTATTATGCAATGTGATAATCCATCAGATGTGATGGTTGAGGATATTTTCTCTAACTATAAGATAGGTAAGAAAGAGTTCTCAGATGTACCATATTTTATCCTTGGACATTCAATGGGATCATATATGCTTCGTAAGTTCTTGTCAGTTAAAGCTCAAGAAATCGAAGGAATTAACGGCGCTATTATTATGGGTACTGGTACAGAGGCTGATGGAGCTATCGGTATGGGTAAGTTGGTACTTAATACTATAATGGCATTTAAAGGTAGAGATCACAGAAGTAAGTTTGTAGCTGGTCTTATGTATGGTTCGTCTTACAAAGGATATGATACAGACGGAACAGGTGACAGAACTAAGAGCTGGCTCAATAGAGATGTTGCACAGGTTGATAAGTATTATGCTGATCCTAAGTGTACATATATGTTCTCACTTAATGGATATAAAGCTCTTCTTGAATCAACAGGATATGATAATAAGCAAGATAATATAAACAAGATGAGAAAAGATATGCCAATCCTGTTTGTGTCTGGTTCGAAAGATCCTGTAGGTGGACTTGGTGAAGGCGTTAAAGCTGCTAAAGCTAAGTTTGATGATGCAGGAATAGAAGATGTATCAATTCATCTATTTGAAGGATATCGTCACGAGATTCTTAATGAAATTGATCATGAAGCTGTATATGATTACATATATGAGTGGATTGAATCTAAGATGAATAAGTAATTAGAATTAATAAAGCGTCTAAGCAATATTTGCTTAGACGCTTCTTTCATTTTCTCTTAAGCATTTCCTCAGCTTTAATTCTGTTCTCTTCACTAAATCCTACGAGTATGTTATGGTTTGCTTCTGCAAGGTATTCGATTACACCATCAATATCTGACTTCTCATTCTTAGGGCACTTAATATATAATCGCTTGCTTGCAGTGATGTGAAGCGTGTAACTGATTTTGAAATGATGCCATAGGAATTTGTGGAGCGTAGAGTATTTGTATATCCATAAAATCTCGCTAATAGGAACTATAGCAATACCATACAGTGATACTTCAATGAAGAAATGCTCTGTAATATACATATCCTCTGTTGCAAGTTGAGGCAATGTGGCAAGTTCTTCTTCGGCAAGGCTCAGGAGACTATTAGAATCTCCATACGCCTTTAGACGTAGCACAGGTGTAGATATTGAAGGATTTATAATAAATAATCCGTATATTATCACAAAACAAAGACTGACTATTCCAGAGCCGAGAGCTGCTATTATAAGAAGCCATGTGATGAATCCAGAGGTTGCCGGTTCATTAATATTGTACCCTGACAATGTGCTTGTTATTCCATCCTCATCCCAGGATAAATCCTTTGCAAGTCTGCTTAGAAGTTCTGATTCTGTATTGCTGTTCTTGTATATCTTACCCTTGATTGTAATGTTATCAATAACAGGCTTTCCTTGTTCACATGTATCAGGAGTCAGAAGAATAATTACGCAGTCATTATTGACATTAGTGTAGTAATAGTATCCTTCAATTCCCCATAGCCATTCTTTTGTGTAGCCTGTAAAATAGAGATTCTTAAGTTCCGTTTTGATATAGCTGTTTTTTTCATACTGTTCTTTTATTGATTTTGTTGAATCAAGAACAGTGGGATTTAAGATTGAATAGATAGGGCTGATAAATATTACTAATACAATAAATGCCAGATATATAAGCGGTGCAATTATTTTTCGTTTGTAGCATTTTACAATATTTGATTTTATATAATCTTTATATTTCTCGCTGACATTGGTGCCGCCTTCTAAGTCAGCTAGCGGTCTTTCCATTTCTTTCATGGTTATATAATATAGTTTTATTCCCTTTTATTCAAGGGATTAACATACTTTTATATTTTATTGTTTTGTGCTAGTATATTCTAATGAAATAATCTGAAAGGAAGAAAAGATGTCTGATTATATAGTTAGAGCTACAGCAGCAAATAATGCAATAAGAGCATTCGCAATTACTAGTAGGGATATGGTGGAATTTGCAAGAAAAAGTCATAATACCAGTCCTGTTGTTTCGGCGGCACTTGGCAGAATGCTTAGCGCTGGAGCAATGATGGGAGTTATGATGAAGGGCGATGATGATCTGCTTACACTTCAGATTCAGGGAAGCGGTCCCATGAAAGGAATTACCGTTACTGCCGATTCGAAAGGAAATGTTAAGGGTTTTCCCAATGTGGCTGATGTGATGCTGCCTCCTAATAAAGATGGAAAGCTGGACGTAGGGGGTGCAATTGATGTCGGAATTCTAAGGGTCATTAAAGATATGGGGCTTAAAGAACCATATGTTGGCACCTGTGAACTTAAGACGGGAGAAATTGCAGAAGATTTGACATATTATTTTGCCACAAGTGAACAGATTCCTTCGTCGGTTGGACTGGGCGTACTTATGAACAAGGATAATACTGTTGCTGAAGCTGGAGGGTTTATTATTCAGCTTATGCCTTTTACAGATGATAAGGTTATAGATAAGTTAGAAGAGAATATTAAGAATCTATCCCCTGTTACAACATATCTCTCAGAGGGTAAGAGCCCTGAAGAAATACTTGAGATTGTCCTAGAAGGTCTTGATGTTGATATATTAGATAAAGTAGATACCAGATTCAAATGTGATTGCAGCATTAAGCGGGTTGAAAGAAGCCTTATGAGTCTGTCTATGGATGATATTAATAGCATAATAGAAGATGATAAACCTGTTGAAATCAAATGCCAATTCTGTAATAAGGCATATAATTTCTCTATAGATGACATTAAGAAGCTTCGAGGCATAAGTTAAATACTGATTATAATATGCTTTTTTACTATGAAATGTGTGAATTTGTGTTGTTTTTTAGCTAACCTATATAATTGACATATTAGAAATTATTAGTATAATTTATAGTGCTACTATAGAGTGCGCAGACTCTATTTTTTTATTGTAGTTTGTATATATATTTTGGAAGAAGGAAATCATGGACAAAGTGAAAAATGTTGATTTGAAAAGCTTAAATTGGAAGAAGATTGGCATAATCGCTGGTAGTATAGTAGGTGGATTATTACTTATCTATATTATCTTTTCTGTTTATTTTATGTCGCATTTCTTCTTTAGAAGTACAGTAAATGGTGTTCCAAGTTCAGGTAAAAGCGCATCAGGAATGGTTGATAAGATTAAAGAAGCAGCTAAAGATTATAGCCTGGATGTAATAGATGAAGATGGAACAGATATTAAGATTGCGTCAAACGATATTGATATGAATATTGATGTGACGGAAGATAAACTATCTGAACTCTTTAAGGAACAGAATGGGTTTGCATGGGTTAAATATATATTTACAGATAAGGACTATGTTTCTCCTGCTATAATCAGTCTCAATAATGAGAAACTTAATAATAAGCTTACTTCCTTAAAGTGTCTTACAAGGGAGACAACTACACCTACAGAAAATGCAAAGGTTGTATTTAATGGAAACGAGTTTGTAATAGAGCCTGAGAAATATGGTAACACTGTAGAGATTAATGATTTGACTAATAAGGTTACCATGGCAATTTACAAGTTCCAGCCAGTATTTGACGTGGCTAAAGAAGGTTATTTGCTTCCGGCAGTTCTTTCAACTGACCCAACACTTAATAAGTCTCTTGCTAATCTTAATAAAGTAAAAGATATTAAGATTACCTATGAGACAGGAAATGAACCTTATACAATTCCTAAGGATACAATTGCTACATTCTTTGGCTCTGACAATATGGGTGAGATTATATACAATGAAGACGCTATCCTTGGATTTGTTAAGGAGATGGCAGGTAAATATAATACTGCCGGTAAGGCTAAGAATCTACATACATCATATGGAGCTGATGTTACAGTTTCTGGTGGTGATTATGGTTGGAAGATTGATAATGCTGGTGAGAAGAATCAACTTATTGAAGATCTTAAAGAAGGCAAAGACGTTAAGAGAGAATTTGTATATAAGCAAAAGGCTGCATCTCATGGAGCCAATGATTATGGAGATAGCTATATAGAGATTAATCTTACAGCTCAACATATGTTTCTTCATAAGAACGGTAGTGTAGTTCTCGAATCTGATATTGTGTCAGGTAATCCTTATAAAGGTAATGCAACACCTACAGGTGCTTATGGAATCTATTATTGTGATAAAGATGCAATACTTCGTGGTGAGGGATATGAGACACCTGTTGCTTATTGGATGCCTTTTAATGGAGGCGTTGGACTTCATGATGCCACATGGCAATCATCATTTGGAGGACAAAGATATAAGTTCAATGGTTCCCATGGATGTATTAACTTACCATTGAATGTAGCCGCATCAGTATTTAGTCAGGTATCTTCCGGATTCCCTGTTCTTGTATATAGCTTGGGTGGCACAGAACAGGTTGATATGGAAATTGAGATGGCTAAGGGAATTGTAACAGCAATTAATAATATTGGACCAGTTGATCCAAGTAAGGCAGAAATGATTGCTTCCGTTAGAGCTCAATATGAAGCACTTCCTGGAGCAGCTAAACAGGTAGTTACTAACTTGAATGTTCTAGAAGCTGCCGAGGCAGAGCTTGCGGCACAGCTTTCCGGACAGGCTCCACCACCACCTGAACAGCCTGCAGCATAGATTGTTAATTAGGGCTTAGGCATTAGATGTCTAAGCCTTTTATACTATTTGTATGATTACCTTGATAAATGTTAAAAAATAGGGAGTAATGATATGTGGAGAGAATATGTAAGACAGGTAAAACCATATACGCCTGGTGAACAACCGAGAGATAATAATGTAATCAAACTTAATACAAATGAGAATCCTTATCCACCAAGTCCTAGAGTTAGAGATGTGATTAAAAATTTTGATTATAGTCTACTTAGGAAATACCCTGATCCGGCAGTAAACGAGCTTAGACAGGCTATTGCAGAATATCATAATGTTGATAAGAACAATGTCTTTGTGGGAGTTGGCTCTGATGACGTTATTGCAATGTGTTATATGACATTTTTTAATTCTAATAAACCTGTTTTATTTCCGGATATTACATACTCCTTCTATGATGTATGGGCTGAAGAATTTGATGTCTTATATGTTACTAAACCATTAAATGATGACTTTAGAATTAATCCTGATGATTACAATACTATTAACGGTGGTATTATTATTCCTAATCCTAATGCTCCAACAGGAATAGCTGAAAGCAGAGAGACTTTTATAGATATAATTGAGAATAATAAGGATTCCATAGTTATAATAGATGAGGCATATGTTGATTTTGGTGCTGAGTCAATGCTTCCGTTAATTGAAAGGTTCGATAACCTGATTGTTGTAAGAACATTTTCCAAATCAAGGTCTCTTGCAGGTAGCAGAATAGGATATGCAATTGCAAGTAAAGAGATAATTAAAGCTCTTCACAACGTAAAGTATTCTTATAATTCCTATACAATGGACAGTCTTACAATTAAGATAGGTATAGAGGCTATAAGAGATGAGGAGTACTTTAGAGAGAATATTAATAAGGTTATAAGTACAAGAAAATGGACATATGATAAACTGTTAGAACTTGATTATTCAGTATTCTTTAGCAGCTCGAATTTCCTGTTTGTAAAGCCAAAGGGTATTAGTGCAGGAGAGCTATTCGAGAGGCTCAAAGACAATAATATCTATGTAAGGTATTTTGATAAACCGCGAATTAATGAATATCTTAGGATTTCTATAGGCACAGATGAAGAGATGAAATCTTTAATTGATGTTATCACTTCAATAAAGTAATTTGTAATATTTGCATACTTACATATTGAGTTACACTTAGCTTTTGGTTAATTAATCTATTGTATATTTTTATTAATTATGGTTAAGTATTATAGTCGGTTAATTTGGACTTAGAGAGGTATAAAATGGACGCGATTGTTAACAGTATATCTGAGATGAACGAAGTGGTAAAATATTTGTTTTGCTTTGTTGTATCAATGGTACCACTTATTGAACTTCGTGGAGCTATTCCTATTTCTCAGGCACTTATGCTACCTGTAGTTCCTTCGTTTATAGTTTGTATGGTTGGTAATATGGTTCCTGTACCTATTATATATTTGTTTGCCCGTAAAGTTCTTATCTGGGGAAAGGATAAGAAAGGAATTGGTAAATTCTTTACTTTCTGTCTTGAAAAGGGAGAGAAAGGTGGAAAGAAGCTTATGAAAAATGGTGAAGCCGGTCTTTTTGTAGGGCTACTGCTTTTTGTGGGTATTCCTATTCCTGGAACAGGAGCGTGGACAGGAACTCTTGCTGCGTCTATTCTTGATATGGGATTTAAGAGAACAATTCTTGCTGTTATTCTAGGTGTGCTTCTTGCTGGAATAATAATGATGGCTGCAAGTTTTGGATTATTCTCTTTCATATATAGTTAAAGGAGACTAGAATGGATTGGAAAGGTCTAATCGGTAATTTTATAGCAATCTTTTTTGGACTGTTTCTTTATATACTTATTACTAATTCAAAATGGGGCAAAGCTCATGAGAGGTATCAATATGCAATAATGCTGGTATGTGTGATGCTTGCCTGTCTTTTTGGATGGGGACTTAAGATAATAATTGGAATGTACTTCTAATAAGAGTAGGACTAAGGCTTATTGCTTTAGTCTTTTTTTATATGCAAATGTGTATTTTCTTGATGGGTATTCTTGTATAAACCTTTACACTTAAGCACTATATATGGTATGATAATACGAAAGTGGGTTGGCTTAATATCCACAATCAGGAGGTAATTAAATTGAGAAGTAATGGCGTGTTAATGCACATTTCATCATTGCCATCCGAATATGGAATAGGAACACTTGGCAAAGAGGCGAAGGAATTCGCTGATTATCTTAATAGAGCAAGGATTGAATATTGGCAGATTCTACCTATTGGTCCAACAAGTTATGGTGATTCGCCATACCAGTCTTTTTCATCATTTGCAGGAAACCCTTATTTTATTGATTTGAATTCTCTTTGTGAGGCAGGGCTTCTTACATATGATGAATGCAGAAATACATACTGGGGCGATAGAGCTGACAGAGTGAATTATGCTAATATGTATGAGAAGAGGTTTCCTATTCTTTGGAAAGCCTGTGATAATTTTAGGAATGTAATTAATCCCCAGAGTGATAATTACAGGAAGGATGATAAAGAGTCATTTGATATATTCTTAAGAGACAACAAGTCCTGGATTGATGACTATGCTTTGTTCATGGCACTTAAGGATGCTCATGAAGGTAGAGCATGGTTTGAGTGGGAAGATGATATTAAGAGAAGAAAACAAGATGCAATTAATGAGGCTAATAATAAATATGCGCGTGAGATAGACAATTATAGGATTGTACAATATTTCTTCGATAAACAATGGAATGAATTCAGAGAATATCTCAAGGAAAAAGAAGTTAAGCTAATAGGAGATGTTCCTATATATGTTGCATATGATAGTGTAGAGGTTTGGAAAGAACCAGAACTATTTGCACTTGATAGAAATCTTGAACAGAAAGAAGTGGCAGGATGCCCACCTGATTATTTCAATGAAGATGGACAGTTGTGGGGTAATCCAATCTACAACTGGAAGAAGATGGAGAAGGATAACTTCGCCTGGTGGATGAGAAGACTTCGCCGTGTATTTGATATGCATGATGTGGTTAGAATTGATCATTTCAGAGGATTTTCTTCTTATTATTCAATTGATGGTAAAGCTGAAAATGCTCGCAATGGTAAATGGATTAAAGGTCCTGGAATTAAAGTGTTTGAGCAGCTTAAGAAGGAGCTTGGTAATCCTCAAATCATTGCGGAGGATTTGGGATTTCTTACAGAAGATGTGTTCAAACTTTTAGATGAAACTGGATATCCGGGTATGAAGGTACTTCAATTTGCCTTCGATTCAGGAGATGGAAGTAACATTTACATGCCGCATAACTATAATAGAAATGCTGTTGTATATACAGGTACACATGATAATGAGACAACTCTTGGATGGCTTCAGAATACGTCGGATTGGGTAAGAACTAATACTTTCAGGTATCTTAATGTGACTGACAGCGAAGGCTGGGTATGGGGACTTATCAGAGCTGCTCACAGCTCAGTAGCTGATTTGAGTGTTATTCAGATGCAGGACTATCTTAGTCTTGGCAATGACTGTAGGATGAATACTCCATCAACAATTGGAGGAAACTGGGAATGGAGAATTACTAGAGAAATGCTTTCCGACGGATTAAATGATAGAATCAAAGAAATGAATTATCGCTTTGGTAGAGCAAGTTATGGAGAGAAATAGTTATGTATTATTTTATTGTAAATGCGACATCAAGAACCGGTAAGGCGCAGCAGATTTGGAAAGATGTAAAGGCAGAACTTGATAGTAATGGGATTGAATACAAATTCTATATGACAGGTTCTCGTGGTCATGCCAAAAAGCTTGCATCTAAGATTTGTGAAAGAGAAGGCGAGATTAAATTAATCGTTGTTGGCGGTGACGGAACTGCTAACGAAGTAATTAATGGAATTTGTGATTTCGATAGAGTAAAATTTGGATATGTTCCAACAGGCTCTGGTAATGATCTTGGAAGAGGACTTGGAATTAGTAAGAGAAAACCGGTTGACCAGCTTAATCACATTTTAAATAGTGATGAAACAATGAAGATGGATCTTGGTGAAGTTATAACAGGTGATGGGGAGAGACGACTTTTTGCCATTAGTGCTGGAATAGGTGTTGATGCAAGTGTATGTAAGCAAGCACTAACTTCTAAGCTTAAGAAGTTCCTTAACAAATTTGGTGCTGGGTCTGCAACTTATTCCATTCTTACTGTTAAGACTTTGTTTACCATGCCACTATGCGATGGAGTTGTTGAACTTGATGATGGAACAATTAAGAAGCCAAGTAATATAATATTCTGCGCGGCAATGAATCATCCATGGGAAGGTGGAGGTGTGCCAATGGCACCTAAGGCTAATGCTTTTGATGGTAAGCTGTCTGTATGTTGTGTAAGCGATATTAAGAGAATTAAGTGCTTCGGTTCATTTGGACTACTACTTGCAGCTAAGCAAGATAGAATAAAGGGATTTGATATATACGACTGTAAGAGCGTTAAGATCAATCTTGAAGATAATATGGTTGTCCACGCTGATGGAGAATATTGTGGCGAACCAAAAAGTGTTGAATTTAGGTGTATTCCTAAAGCGATTTCTGTTATAATTTAAAAAAAGTGTGTTGTTAAAGTTTTTTACTGGAGGAAATATGGAGAAAGAACAGAAGAAAGCTGATAGAATAACTTTTTTTGATATAGATAAGTTGTCTAGAAAATACATGAAAGACAATGAAGAAGAAGTTACAAATAATAATCAACGAATGCTTAAGACTATTTCTATTATTTATTTCGTTGTTATTATTTGTTATAACATTATTGTGCCTGTTTTTTTCAATGAGTGGGGCGTTAATTATATCTATCAGATTGCACTTATAGTTCATATTGTCGTTCTGGCTGTTATTCTACTTAGATATCGTAAGACGACGCGTAGTTCCCGTGAAGTACAAATTGTAAGTGCTGCTTTTCAGCTGTATGTAATGGCATTTCTTGTTATCGTAAGTGTCGTTCCATTTGATAATGGTCAGCCTGCAGTATATTTTGCACCTATTGCTATGGGATTTGCAGTTGTATTTATATATAGTTTTAAGACAGCGGTTATTCTTGGAATTATTGAATCGGCGTGTCTTATTCTTACAACAGTAATAGTTAAACCAGATGTTTTGTTTATTAATGTATTCTCTACGATTTTGTCACTTGTTGTAGCAATTTATCTTATATATGTTGTATATTCTAACAGGGCAAAAGAGAGTAAGCACAGGAAGAAACTTCGTAAGATGGGGCAAATCGACAAGCTTACGAATATATACAATCGTGCGGCTACAGAAATGATGTCTCAGGAATATATACAGGCGAATAGAAATACGAAGTATGCGCTAATGATAATCGATATTGATGAATTTAAGTCGGTTAATGATACTTATGGACATCAGACTGGAGATATGGTTATTCAAAATGTTGCCAAGATTATAGAGGAAGCAGCAGGACCACGCAACATTGCTGGTCGTATGGGCGGCGATGAATTTATGATTTTCATTAAGTCGTGGGATAAGCAGGAAGATATCAAAGAAATTGCTGCGCAGGTTCTTCGTAATGCTCAGAAAATTGAGATGCCGGATGATAGAGTTAGCGTGTCATGCTCTATAGGTGTATGTGCCCTTGGAGAAGACGAGTGGATGGAATATGATGACATGTTCTCATGTGCAGACAAGGCACTTTATTACATTAAAGAAAATGGAAAGAATTGTTGTGCATTTTATTCAAAAGAGTAGAATTTATTAAAAACTCGGTTGTAGTTATACCTGATTGGGTACATATCTGCTTCCGGGTTTTTTTATGTAATTCGTTGCATATTTGGAAGCATTAGTCAGGGCTTCTACATAGCCATTCTTTTCGTGATAGTAGTAATAACAGAACGCTCCGTGCAATACATCCCCTGCTCCTGATGTGTTGCAGTTTTCTACTTTATCTACAGGAATCTCGCCGTTTTTCTCCTCATAATTATACAGTATTGAATCACCATCTCTTGTAATGGCTGTATTATTGATGTTATAGGTCTTGCTTAAGTCGAATATATTCTTCTTTTCAGGAGATTGAAAGCAAGAAGATGATATAGCAATATCTGAATAGGATAGGGCTTCTTCTATATTAGCTTTCCAGTTGCCACAATCAAGTACAAGAGGAATGTTATTATCTTCAAGAGTGCTTGTTATATTAGGCGTGAGATTAATCAGATTACAGTCATAGAGGCAATAATCAAAGTCTTTGGTTATATATGCCGGATTAAATGAGTCGGAATCCAGCTTGTTAATGCCACTTATAATAGTACGGCTTTCTTTGTCTTCTCTCACATATACGCAAGATATATTAGGTGTATTAATTCTTCCTTCTCCAAGGTCATATACTTTAATGCTATATGATTCTATTTGTGATTTGACTGATTGTGCAAGCATAGAATCGCCAAGGCAGGTAATAAGAGCTGCATCTCCACCAAGCTCGGCACAGGTTATTGCTGCTTTTGCAGCAGGCCCTCCTATTTTCATATCAAAATCGTTAATTATAATCTTCTCGTTTTCTTCAGGTAGAGGTTGAGAAGAGTTGTATACAATATCTATGCTTGTTATTCCTATAAACAATCCTTTTACAGCCATATTATCACCCCTTATAAGAGTATAACATATCTTCTTGCGAATGGCTTCTCGTTAGTGTTTTCTTTTTTTTAATTATTGTCTTTTGCGAAAAAACATTTGACATTATTACACCACTTTGATAACATAATATCTGTTGAAAAAATATGCGGAAGTGTCGGAACTGGCAGACGAGCAAGACTAAGGATCTTGTGAGCGCTAAGCTCGTGTGGGTTCAAGTCCCATCTTCCGCATTATAGTGTTTTAGAGAAAAGCCTGAGATTTAGCGGTCTGAGGGCTTTTTTCTTTTGCTTTAAATGGAACTACTTTAAGGTACCCCGAGGTACCCATATCATTTTCAATAGGGTTTTCTCTTGTTTCATCGTCAAAAGCATTGATTTTCTCGCATAATTCATCGATATATTCATCTGTTCTGGCGAAGGTGTAATACTTAAGGTTAGTCTCGACAGAATGTCCGAGTAACTTTGCTCTTTCACTTGCCGGTAATCCCATTGGTACATATACATAGGAATTAAGAGCCATACGAAATGCATGGTTGTTACTTAGCTTTAAACCAAGCTTCTTTGAAACCTTATACAAGGATTCGTAGTAAGATACTGTGGTTGTCCATGAACCATCTTCTTTACAGAATACCCACTCGGAATGAATACCCAGAGCCTTTTGCTTTGCTTTCAGCTCATCCAAAATCTCACGAATACGATTGGTAAGAGGAATGAAGCGTCCGTTATTGCTAACACCTTTTTCGTTTTTGGTAGTCGGATTGTAATAATAGACTTTTACGCCATCCCGTTTTTCATCATTCTGCTGAGAATGGATATGAATGGAATTTCCCTTTACATCAGACCATTTCAAAGAAGGTATTTCACCTTCTCTAACTCCGGTCTCTGAGGAAAACAAAATAGCATAACCATTTACATCATATCGAAGTCTGTGAACTCGCTCCCAGAGATGTTTTCGAATCATGTCTACTTCATGCGGCTGAAAAGCTTTGTCTTCAGGTTTGTCGTTCGTAGGGGTAAAGTTCTTCGCATAGGCTTTATTTTTGCTTGGAACGGGGTTGATTTCAATATATCTGCGCTCCGGATCACAAGCATAATCAAATACAAGATTTAATATCCCCTTAAACTTTTAAAATCGCTTCTTGGTGGGTGCTAGTTCACCGGACACATTCTGGATGTACTCTTTCAATTCAGATGGCTTTATAAGGCGTATATCCTTTGCTCCAAACTCATCTGAAATAAAAGCTTTGTATGAATTATGATAATCTCGGATAGTCTTTTCCTTGGGACGTTCAGTTCGTATTTTTTCATCTAAGGCGGCTTCAAACATTGTCTTAAATGAATAATCTGTGATAACTGAGGCTCCGAAGTAATAATCATAGAGTTTATCAATCAAAGCTTCGTAAGTAGAGCATCTTGGTCTAGTGTCACCGCATCTTGTCTGCCAGCGTTTTACTTTCTGACAACGCTTTTTAACTGTGGTTTCTGTAATTGCATAGGTATGGACATCTAATACTTTTTGTTCTTTTAGTTTTAACTCCTTTTTCGTCAATTCTTGTATTACAACGTCAACACCATTAACAATACCCTGCTTCTTCAAATCAAGCAAGCGATTTCGCTGAAAATGTAGGTCGCGTATTTCATTGAAGATATCAGAAGCGGTGTGCTGTAATGGCTGCTGTAATACCATGGGCATCCCTCCTTTCTCCATGAAATTCAAATTAAAAAGTTACCGTGAATTCTGCTTTTCTCTAAATACTTATTGTTTTGCCCTGCTATCTACAATGCATATTCAGTTATCAAGGTGCGATGGGCTTTATGCCTTTCATAATGTATGTGGGACGAGAAAAAATCTAATCCGAAATGTCGTCAAAGATAATTTCCTTCCTACAAATCATTTGGTTCAGTTGAAGTTGGATTACTAAAAAATCCCATTCAATATTTATGTGGGACACTTTTAATCCAAATCTGCAGTTTTTTTGGAAAAATTTTCTTCTCAATATACATTTGGGTGGGTTGGGGAGCTATTACTAAACTTGGAAGAAAAATTCTTCGATTCATCTATTATTTGGAACGAGTTGGAACTGATTACTTAATTTTTTTTCGTGTTAAAATTTGCTATTGGAATGGAGTTTCAGAGTATGAGAAAAAGACATAAGTCAATATCAGTTTGTTATTGTACCAAGGATTGTAGTATGATTATTAGCATATCAAATTGATAAATCGGAATTTTACGCACAGTTTGATAGAGGATAATGAGAACAGCCAATTCTTCGAGAAACTAAGTGATTATTCCGGCCCTCCCAGAGCCACCTGTCCGGACTTTGAGAGCCACCATTCGGGAGAATGAGAGCCACTGATTCCGGAGTTTTGGAGCCACCTTGCGGCCACTGAATCATATATTCCTTTATACTGTACGTGCACGCCTTCAGCGTGACTACAGATAAAGGAGGGTCAAATCTATGACCAAGTATCGTGAGATCCTTCGGCTAAAAAAACAGGGATCATACAGCACTCTGGCATCTCAGGATGATATGGATCGATTCTAGAAGGGATAATCGTACCTCGTTGTGACTATTGAAACTACAACGAAAATGATTTAAGATAGA
>DFLF01000013.1:230567-284334 GCA_002373675.1 Pseudobutyrivibrio sp. UBA3626 | reverse complement strand
ATATATGATCTGACGCTGATATAAATGTAACTTCAAACCGTTGAACAGGATTACTCTCTGTAAGAGTGCTTGTCGCATTAACATATGCGCCCACGGATTGCACCTGAGAGTTGACATCCACTAAGCTCTTAAGAAACTTCAGGCTTCCAATAAAATTTGACTTTCCTCCTGCATTCTCACCTACAACAACAGCCGTCTTCAGTAGGTCGTATCCGACATCCGTAGCGGTATAATTGTCCGGAAATCGCATCTTAACCTTTCCTGTAGATGCCTCCATACTGAATTCGCTTTCGATATTGAATGAGCAGAAATTGTTAAAGGTAAATCCAATCAGCATCTGTAATCTCCTTTCACGTATCTACCATCACTCTTGTAGTATAACACAAAAATTTCTCATGCAAACCAGATTTCTGTTTTAGTCGAATTATTTTCGACGAATTTGCTGTTATTTCGGTCTCAAAAACACTTAATTTACACTTGGTCAATAATATCGCCTGATATCATACCTCTGCAACGCACCTTAGCTGTTTCAATGCAAGCCTCCGCATTTCGGGCGATTTGATATTTTCCATCAGTTCATTCATTTCCTCCTGGGAATAGCCCATCTCCTTTCGGGCTGCACAGATTCTTGGTTAAGAACGCAGAGAACACCTCGCGGAAGAACATACAGAACCTTGCCCGTAGCCTCGTCTCCAATCTTGTCATAAAGACGACCGGCACTCATGATCTCACCCAAAACGGTATAAGGGCTGTTGGCTACATATCCGATCTGACCAATTCCACGCACCTCTACCTTGATGGCTTCGCTGTCAACCTCGTTGTCCAGTTCCTTGATAAGCTTCACCGGCATATCCAGCTCAATGAACTCCTGCCCGTGGTGGTGATTTGTCCCGGCAATCGTGAAATAAATCTCTGACATAAGAAAACACCTCCTTCTGAATGTATGCCAGTCACTGAGTTTCATCTGACTATACATTACCAAAGAAAGTGTCCGTTAAAAATACCAGCTTATTTTCGCTTGTTTTTGTACTCTTTCTTCATCTTCTCAATTGGATTTTTCGTAGCAATCCTATTTTTTTGAATAACCTGAGCATCCAACTCCATCAGTTTATTGACCCTCATATGTCGGTTATTATGACTATCCTTTTTACTAGCGGAATTCCATGGATCAAAACCTGGACCGTTATAAATCTCGTAAACATCGCCTTTCTTTGTTAAGTACAAAACCAAGAGATATTCAGGTTCTTCGTTGATTACAATATCATCTTGTTGTGTGATCTTTATTTGCACCTTCCGTCCATCAACAACACCATCATGAACTTCGGTTGACGCTTTATATAACTCAATACCATAATAGTATGCAGCCAGCACTTCTCCAATGCTTCCAACAAGATGGCCATCCAATGTAAAATGCCTCCCTGGAAAATCCTCTTCAAAATCAGATACAATCCCAATCAACTGCTGTACCTTATTACGAATTCCATCCATCTTTTCTTTGTTGAATACTATATGGTCCATTACCTATCCTCACAGATCTGTTTACAAATTATTGTAATTATTTTCAAGCCAGGCTAATAAGTCCTCTTCAGATCTCAGTTCCAGTTCATTAAAGACAAACTCTATAATGTCACGTCCGTTTATAAACACGATAGGATGTCTATCTTCTATTACTTCTTTGTATGCCTGATCAGCAATATATGATGTAGTAATCATGATTCCAAATTGCCTATCTTTTATCCTGGAAATCAGTCTTGCTGTGTCCGGCACTCTTACTGCCGTATCCATTGAGTAACACTTCGCCTGAACATAGAAATCTACACAAATCGAATTCTCGACATGCTTGAAAATCTTGTAACGTCCTTCAGCATCAAAGCCACCATCTTTAAACGGTCTTGTAGTATCTATACTAACTACAGCATCATCCATATACATAATTATATCCGCTGCGAATTTTTCAAAGCTATATCCACGGTCCTTTTTTATAAAATAATCATGGATATCCTGGAGCATTTTCTTTTTCAATTTGTCATCTGGCAACTGCTCAGATTTACTCTTAACAAATTTTTCCTGCTTTGCTATCAAAGATGCATATGCCTTTAATCGAATGTATCTCTTCCATTCATTAGGGGCATATGGGCTCAAAATTGCCTCACCCTTTTCAATATCATCAAGCCATGCAAGGTTGATTCCAAAACCATCCTCTGCATCACAACCTGATGACGTATTTAATATTGTAAAAAAGACTTTATAGTTCTGGAACCTATCTCCTTCTTTATTGCAGCCCCATACAGCTGTAAGCCAGTCTTTCTTTGGCTTTCCCTTAATTCCAGGAACTGCCAATCCAAGGAACTTCACATCTCGTCCACCGACCTTTTTAAAAACAAGTACAGGAGGAATCTTTTTTCTATCTTCGATATTATCGGAAGCTGCCAAGCCGAAAATATATCTTAAGATTTCATTACCATGTAGATTGGTTTCATGAAGGTCCTTTCCTGGAGTTTTATTGTCTCCATAATACAAAAAAAGTCCCAAACTATTATCCAGTTCATCTTGCCAATAAACATCCTCGCCCGTCGAAAAAATAACGACAAGATCTGGGCATTCTGTCTTTCCCCTATATCTGAATCCGCCTTGATTCTTGACGCCTAATAATTTCGATAAGACTTCCGCAGACATGTTCTTCTTATGGGGATCAGCTTTATAAACAGCATCCACGTATAGATGCCAGTTTGAGCGATCTTTAACATCAACTTTATCAAAGACCTCAAATGAGTAATTGTCCATTGAAACCACCAGACCTTTTATTCCTGCTTTTCATACGAATCTATAATACTTGATACATTCTCTATAAACTCCTCTTCTTCAACAGGTTCAACATTATCCAACAAGCAATCATATTCCGCATTTGACACTCCGGATGGAGTCATTTCACTAAACTTGGGTATATTGTCTGCTTTATAAATTTTCCTGTTAAGTCGCATATAATACTCATTAAAACGAGTAGCTTTTAATGTCTCGACCGAAGTATTCTTTATGTACCTATCTACAATAAGCATTTTCTTTGGTTCATCGATCAGGTATGGCCTTGTCTTGTCAATCAAGTCATACAGTGAAAGTCCCTCGTCATCTTTTCTCATCATATAAGAAATAACATATATCGAGAAATAGTCCCCCAGGAGTTGCTCATGTCTAAAGTGATGTCGTCTTTCAGACTTCAACGTCGACTTAATTTCAATTTTATCTTTTTCGGAAATAGAAAAATCGAACTTCATTCGGTCTTCCGACTGCCAATACCTCTTCAAATCTAGTTGACTGTTATAATCCCAAATAGTATATAATTCAGCAAACAGCCCCTCCAGTTCTGTCAAGGACGGTTCTCTCTTGTCCGCAAAAAAGGACGATAGAATTGCCACTGTTTCGAGAATGGATGCTTCCTGATCAAAATCCTCACTTGCTTGACCAAATAGAGGAGTCAGTTCAATAAAGATTTCTTTTTCCTTATCGCTCTGGGCATAGCACCTGATAATATGTACCACATCACTGTACTTCTCATCATCCAAGTAATACTCAACAGCAGAATTGCATTCAACACTTAAAAGTTTCGTTTTTTGCCTTAATGGTTTACGGTTAGGCCTGTTTGAAATTATGACAGCAGCAACATTTCCCTCGGCATCTTTGCCAACAAATAGTTTTTCAAGATACTTGATAAGGGTAAAATCATGACCACCATCTTCTTTATCAAAAGCTTCGTGATAGGCTTGCAAGATATCCATATGCGCTCCTCCTTCCTCTAGCTTCTAATTACCAGATTTGTTAGTTTCTCGATATATGTCTTCGGAATGTATAGCGCAACTGCCGGACTAATTAGTCCTGTTATTTCATCTTGGATGTTATGTATCTGCAATTGCATAGTATCAACTTTGACAAACTGGTATTTATCACCTTTATAAGTAACAGGCTTGTTATTATCTTGTGGTCTACGACCTACCATGTAATTCGGAATTGCATTATCAATGATTTTATGAAGTGAAGTATCTTCATTGCCTTCTGAATCAACATGATCTCGCATCCAGATAACATCCACTCGTCCGTCAATTCCTTTCTTTTCCATCAGCCTTGCCACCTTATGGAAGAACTCTTTATTTAGTTTCGATTCAGCCGGAAAGAGTAGTTTATCAACAAGTTCTGCAACCACCTCAGTATAACTAAAATTTGGTAATATGCTAAACGGAGCACCTGTTCCAAAGGTCTTCACATCTAATTCTGCCTCATGTTTCTCTTTAAATTGCCTTATTATAGTTCGATTGCTACTCGCATACTCCGTACTATTCTGGAATACTCTCTGCTCATTCCACGGCTTAAATACACCCCTTTCAGTTTCAGCAACTGACTTGCGTGTCATATTTAATCCATCTGACAAAAGGAATATCCTCGCTATATCTTTAAAATGTGTTCCTTCAAGATTTGCGTCTCGAACTGTCTGCCATAAATCTTCCTCATGTTCCCGAATATCCCTGAATTCTCTAATTATCTTCTTAACAGCATATATTCTACAAAGATCTAAATATTTTGTTTTATATCCAAACCATCTTGCTCTTTGCTGTACAGTGTCAACATTAGAAACGCCCTTTGAAGTCCTAATGATATACGTTATGGCCAATCCCTTTAACGTAATACCTCTACCTAACATGGCTCCACCGACGTATATATTAAAATCATAAAAATCATCCGCACCATTCGGTACACTATCCCCATTAACAATATGCAAACCACAGTATTGAATAGCCAAAAGTGCTTTATCCTCTACTGTATTAAAATCTGGGACTTCTTGAGTACCGTCGCTTATGTATCTATCATATGCACTTTTTAATCGATTCCCCAGTTGGGCATAGCCTATATCATCTTTATTTGCCGCTAGGTCTTTCCATGATTCAACGATTGTATCGATTTTGTTTTTGACCAAATGATGGTCCACTTTCTTTTGGCTTGGATGTACAAGCATGGAGAGTTTATCTCCTTCTTTCCTACCTCTCGCTTCAAAAATCCCGCATGCAACAAAAAACATTGATAGCGCAGTATAAAACGAAGCAGGAACACCTGCGTCAAGCAACGATCCCTCATCATCTGGTATTTCTACTGTATACTTAGAATCCGGTGAATGAAAAACATCAAGGCCACAGTATCCTTTTCCAGGATCAACAAGTACTCCAAAATCTGGAGATAACTGATCCATCGTATCAATCAGTATGTTGGCCTGGGGTGTGGCAGTCACTGACACAAAACAGTGCTTCGGAAGGATGTATTTTAAACTCTCGATGGCTTTATATGTTGAACTCTTTTTCCCCTTCTTCACCAAGGTATTTAGCGAAGCTTCATCCCCTTCATCATCGATAATCAAAGTCGGATAGGATCTTACCACATCATCATCAAAAACATTATCTCTTATATATGAAATCTGTCCACTTGATTTAAGGGCAACTATGATTATTTTTTTGCCCATTTCTATAAACTTCTCTATGGTTTTTGCATTTAACTGACTTTTATGGTCTGTCGTATTCAAAACAATGACACTGGACGTTGCAGCAAAGTATTCCTTGATTCGATCACTATTTTGGGATACAAGAATATTTTTGGTTCCTCCAAAAACAACAACATGAGTGTACCCATTGTCAAAAGCCAATGCTGTTAAGGCAATAAAATTAGAAGTTTTACCACTTTGTACTTTGCCTATAACTATTCCTGTTCCCTGACTATCCTTCTCATCGCCAGGTTTAGGGCAGTACCCTAAAACCGCAGCTGCGTTTTGTATAATCTTATCAGCTCCGGGTTCTGGTATTCCATCTCCAATCAGATAGTCTTTTATGGCTGTTACATATTTACCAGATGTTTCTACCAGCCATACATCATCTCCATGACTTTTGTAATCCATAGTGACCTTGGAATTATCCACTGTTTTAGACCCCCTTTATTAGGTTCTTCAGGATGTCATTCATCTTCATTCTTACTGCGCTTGCATTTACCATCCCGTCTACACTTGTTTGTGTTATTTCAATTTCTGTTACCGCCAAAGCGAAAACAAATTGCTCCATAATTGCCAAGAAATTAGGTTCATCAATATACGGCTTAAAAAATGAATGTCGAATATTCCAGTTTACCTGATACTCGTTTCCAGATAGTTTAGTAATATTTAGCCAATTCTTTTTTTCATCATCTTTTTCCAGAATCAAATTGAGTTTATAGGTTTCTCCAAGCATATCAAATGTAATGGATTTACCAATTGGACCTTCAACAATAATATCGTTGCTCCTACTCTCAAGATTCTCGGTAGGGTTCGCTGGTTTTTCATCCAGTACTGGATCGGAAGCATGAGAATCATCATCAAAAATGTCTACATCATCTTCTGGTTCCGGACTATCGTCCACTTCAACAGGATCGGAATCCATAGGTTTCACTTCTGGATTTAATATCACACCTGCTTGTGCAAATGTGTTAACAAGATTCTCTGTAGTGTCATCTATTGATACCTTTTTTCCTACTCGGTATTCTTTTGCTTTTTTCTTATAGTCAGCACATACCTCGTTGAGTTTTTCAATCAGTTCATCTTCTAGCCCGCTATACCAATCAAACGCATCTTTTGTCTGAGTGACCGGCCATTCGTCAAGGTTTAGTTCTCCAAAAAGTCTTTGATAAATAAAAGAGTTCGGTTTCTCAAATATTTCCTCTGGACGATATGCATTTTCATATCCCCCAATAATAACTCTTCCTCGCCTTATCAAAGCGAACCCGGCAGCTGAAGTGCTTGCTGTTTCTCTTATAGCAACAAACCCATTAACATTAAGTGAACCTTCTTTATACGGGATATCAAAATCTATCTGTTTTCTCCATTCCTTTTCAGTCCCATCAGGTAAAGTCTCATGTAAAATATTGGGCTCTTCATACATAAGATCTTCACCGTTATAACTTATAATGATGTCACCTGTTCTTAAATCAACTCTATACATGCCTCTAAGTTGATCCTTCGTTTTTCCAATTTGGCGCCCTGTTATTATTCTATTTAAGTTCCATATAGTGACAGTTGTACCATGCTCTTTAGGATTGCATGCGGTTTCCTCAACTTCAATTTCTTCGTTCTTGTATTTATGTAATGCTTCAACGTCCACAGCAGCATAGTATTTAACATCTGATCCCAGTTCGGTTGATTCGACTGACCAGTTTGATCCAAACCAGCACGCAGCTGTTTTTAACCCCATTCCAAACTCGCTTCGCGAACTCTTTTTTGGCGGACTATCTAATACAATTGCTCTCTGAAAATCCTGAAAATTCATACCATGAGCATTATCCCGGATGATAATCTTATCTCCGGTAACACTATTCTTTTCATATATAATTTCCACATTAAGGCCATTCCAATACTTCGTTGCCCTCAATCTCTCTACGTTGTCATAGTAGCTTTGCGTTGAGTTATCAACAAATTCAGCAATAGCTGTCCAAGGGTCATATTTGATATTTTTATACGTTGCATAAACCCCCGTTGTGGGTCTTATATTTATTTTTTTGCTCATTCAACGTCCTCCCAACCCTCGTTTGCAAATCCAAAAAGTGTTTTCCCTAAGATTTTGAGAATCTTAACGTTAACAGAGTTTCCGAGTTGTTTGTACACCTGCCTATCAGTTCCAAGGAATTTGAATCTCTTATTAAAATTCTGCAGGTTCGCAGCTTCTCTTGGTGTTATAAATCTAAAGTGTTTTCTCTTTTTATCATAAACAATTGGTGTGTTTACAATTGCGACCAAAGCCGGATAATAGGTAGGCCTTTTTGCTCTTATTCCAGACTGTCTGATTTGAATAACGGCATCACGAATATCTTTTACATCTGTTCCACAGTTCCATTCAAACTTCTGGTAAAGTTTAATTCTATTGAGCATATCGTGTCGTGCTACCCAATCATCTATAAACTCTTTATTTTTCAGATATAGTCTTCTATTGTTAGTTACAAATTTTTGTTTCCACTCAGGCATATCATAAAATCCCTGGCTATCCAAAAATGCTTCTTCATCCTCAATTCCAAGTCCAAAACTTCTAATCCAAATTGGAAAGCCAATTGCTCCAATTTGAGTTGCCTTCCTAAACTCTTCCCATGCATAAATCATTTCTTCCTGTTCAGGATCAAGGACATAGTCTTTACTAACCTTATCCTCTAAAATTTTAAAAGCATCTCCCATTTTACATTTGTCTTTAAACTGAATTCCCTCAAGACCAAGGTCACTAATATGAATATAATCATTGGTAAGTATATTCATATTTCTCAAATCCTTGCGGATGCCCAAGATGTAAACTCTCTCCCTAATTTGTGGCAAGCCAAAATTAGAAGGAGAAAGAATCACAGGTCTTTCAGTGATAAAGAAATCTCTCTTCATCAATTCGGTCTTTATAATATTCCAGTTGTCTTCTTTATCTGCCAAGTTCCTGACATTTTCCAAAATTATAAACTTGGCTTCCGGATGCCCATCCAGTATTCTTAATATGTTAAAGAACAGATTACCTCTATCCTCATCATCAAATCCTTTCTGTAATCCAGCCTTACTAAACGGTTGACATGGAAATCCAGCACACAAAACATCAAACTTGGGCACCGACTCCGCTTCGATCTTCTTTATATCTCCGCGAATATCTTTGGTATCATAATTAGCTTTATATGTCTCAACACAAGCTTCATTTATCTCTGAAGCCATAACACACTTGCCACCAAGATAACGCATCGCCTGATGAAAGCCACCGATCCCGGCAAATAAATCTATAAAAGTAAATCTATAATCTTTCTCTTTGTCTTCTTTTATTCTACGATCCTTCGGTCTCTCCACATCCGCAGGGATAAGCCAGCACTTGCCGTTCTTGACTGCTCCTTCTATTCTACCTTCCGCACACAAAGTCGTTACGCGACAAGAACTAATATTCCACTTTGCCGCTATTTCCTTAGCAGATAAATAATCACTCATTGCCAGTATCCTTCTATTAATCTTCTTTATTTTTTATATATTTTCCCGTTCTTATTCTTTCATCCTTTGGTTTTTCGGCATCTGCAGGAATGGACCAATATGCCCCCCATCTTATGTGCTCCCGGGATTCTACCTTCCTCACATAATCGTCAGATTCTTCGTTGCTTTATTCCCTACTTTTCAGCGACTTGACTGATTGATAAGTATTCCATTTTTCGTCCTCACTAAAGGTTAGAAAGCTAAAATACACCAAGTATTATTATAGCCCTAAGTCGGCACAAAATCAATCACTCATTAAATACTATTAATTGTTTTACTGTCTCTTTATGATTTGTAAGTTTTTGTAATATCGATATTTTCATTCTCCACTACACTCCCGGTAATACGGACAAGTCAGACAGCACTGCCCGCATCTCTTCTCCTTGATTCGTCTTTTTCTCTGAAGCCAATATATGATTCTTTTCATCTTCTGTGTCCTTTACCGTCATTAAGTTTCATCACTTCTGATAAAACAACAAATGGGAAAAGTACGATACATAACAAAGTAATTATGGTCAGTCCTCCTTGAAAAACATGATTTTTGTTTTCTGACCTTACTGTACCTCGCGAGGTGTCCCTTAAAAACGCCAGCTGATTTTTGCCCTATTTCCAACAAAAAACGGGCAACCACCGCAGCGTTTTCTGCAGTGATCACCCGAATGATTGCTTTTGTTTATTTCATATTGTCGAGGAAGGACTTGGCCTCTTTCTTCATTTTCTTCACAACTTCTTCCGGTCCGACCACCTTCACATTATTCCCCAAACTAAAGACCCAACCGAAGAACTGAGGACTGATGTTCACATCCACGTTCAGCTCTCTGTGATCAGCATCAAGCTTATGAAATGTGATATCCTTTCCGAATCTGTCCAGGAACACGCCGCACATATAATTGGCAAAGTGGATTTTTACCTTCTTCTTGATCCCGTTGTACATTCCGAAAGTGGCTTTGGAGTATGTGGCCATGTCGAAGTCCTTGAATAGATTCTTACCTTCTCGTTTTTCATCCGTAACGGAAAGTCTCATCATCTTGTCCACACGGTAATGCTTGATCTTTCCATCCCAGCTGTCATAGGCAATCATGTAATAGTTCTCGTCATCCCATGTCAGAGCCCAGGGGCTTACGACGAACCACTCGCCATTATTTCTGGCGACAAGCTTCTTGTCGATATCCCACTTGTAATATTTGAACCGGATCTTTTTATTCTCATTGATAGCTGTATGAATATCATCAACATTGTAATAAACGGATTCGTTCATCGCCTTTACTCTGTCGTTGATATAAACCTGACGTTGCAGCTGACCGGCCTGATGCTCACTGACAAATCCTTTGATTTTGGAGATGAGCTCACGTGACTTGGTCTGCGTAATGAACTTGGAGGACTGGATTGCGTCAATCAGGAGCTTCACCTCAGCCAGTTCAAATTCTCTGGCGCCAACATGATAATAGGTCTCTCTCCCGATTTGTTCTTTGATAATCTCCACGCCGAACTTCTCAGTCATATCAGCAAAGTCTGCATAGATACTTTTTCGTTCTGCGGTCACGTCATATTTTTCAAGCTCGTCCATGATTTGGGACATAGTGAGTGCATGTTCATCATCGGTCTTCTCCAGCATGACTCTCATCAGGTATGTGAATTTAAATTTCTGATTTGTTCCTCGTGACATAATCACCCTCCACTTACTAATGTGTCGTAACTATGTACTAGCTCTAACCCATGCATAAACATACTCCTCTTGTACCTTTCGTGGCACGGGATCAAAAACAGTTTTTTCCCTACTTTCCCTTCCACTGCTACTGATATATCGCCTCTTTTCAAGTTTATTAACCAAGCTTATATTATAGTCTGATGCGTATAGAGATACTTTATGCCTATTACGCTTTGCTAAATCTCTATACATATATTCAAGTTCATTAAATAAAGCAGGCAACTCACTATTTTCAAACACATCAATATGATTAAGCAATAACTGGTATTTTTCTTTCTGTTCCAATAAATCCCATGCAGCAACAACATATGGCTTGGATATCTCCATTTCTGTATTCCTGATAACTAAAGCCATCTCGTAGCTCATTTCACTTTCTGGAATCAAATTGATAAGACTTATTTTCTTTTTTTCATCAATCTGTGCCTCTGACATTATTTCGTCCACAGGAATACTGTCAAGATTAATTTCACTAATTGATGCAAAGAATGCCTCCACGTCACACATAATATAATTCATTCTGTACTCTGGATAAACTGTACATATGCTAGTGTATACTGGAACGTCATATGACAGCCAATTATCATCAAGCATTACTTTAATATTCTCTTTCGGAACAGTGGCAATATCTATCTTTTGATCTACCAGTTTATATTTTTTTAGAAAAGTACCCAAAGCTTCTGAATCCCATTTTTTTGACACTAGTTGCATTATGAAAGCATCATCTAATGTATCCGGAAGCACAACTAGATCTTTGATTTCTCTTTGAATCAAATCAAAGATATACTCCGATATTCCAAAACTCTGGCAATACATTTTTATGTTGGACCATGATAAAATACACTTTCCGCTTTCAAAAATATGATTCACGAAATGCACTAATTGATCATTATCATCGCTCATATCAATAAATGGACTTATATCATCAAAAACTGCATCCTGAGAATCTATAACTCTCACGGTGTCCTCCCAGTAAGTACATTTCTTGCATAAATCAACAATCGAATCTATCTCTTCATTTCTATTTTCATCTAAGAAAACTACATTTGTTATGTAATCATCAAAATGCTCAGATAGATTCTGCAATACATTTGTGTTCCCTATTCTCAACATGACAGTATGCTTAGCATGCGTGAACAAATCCAAAAGTGTTCTATCCGTTAACTTAACAAACTGCCTCAACATCTCGTTATTAATCTCATATTTCGACTCGGAATAGATTAAGTTACATATTTTCTGATCAACACCCATACAATCAAGATCTTTAATCTTAAAGTCGATAGCACTTAGCAAATCACAAATCTTGTTTACGGGAGTAATCTTCAGTTTATTAAAGATTGCTGGTGTGGCTTCTATAAAATGAGCAATACAGTCGTCAGCATCCAAGTTCATTTGAAGTACATCATTATAATCTGCATAATTAAGAATTAAATCAAAATAATGAATTCTTGTATCTTGCGGAATTGCATCATCATCCATTAAGTCCTTCCAAAAATATGCGTTTTCTCTTGATAGCTTTCCTATCAGCGTATTTGCGCCTTCATCATACTTTTGAAGGTATCGTAGGATAAATTCCTTTACTTCGCCAGTTCTTGAAGACAACAATGATAATAATTCACTTTGCTTATCATAATTACGATTTGAAGATAAAAGAAACTGTACCAAAGAATAATTTAATATCTCAACCTGCCTAAACTCATGAGATATAAGCCTATCTATTACTCTTTGCTTATGAATAATATCTTTTTCTTGTTCGTTGTCTGATGCACCTTCATAATTTCTAACACTTAATATAAATTTTTGTTCATCAATAGTAATGCTATCTGGATGAAAATAATTAATGTAATTTACATAATTCTCGTCAATGTATCCATTCCTAAGAAAAAACACTAGTAGGCGATTGTTTTCTGCAAAATTATCATCTTGTGAAAGAAAATCAACTCCATATCTTGAAATCATATCTTTAATCTTCAAGGCTTTTAATTGATAAATCTCACTTCGAAGTTCTTCCACGCGTTTTTCTGATTCTTCCTTAGCCTGCTGATCTTTTAATTTTAGGATTTCCCAACGCGCAATTATGTCCTTGGCATCATAGCCTAGTTCACTAATATCACCATAGTTTTCCGTTCTACGCTTTCCATTAAACTGAATAATTGTTACCGCCAACGATGTATTGCAAAGCAAGTTCAAATCAAACTCTTCAGTCATCACCTCTGCGGTCGAGATGGATCTATCTTTTGTTTGTATTTGTGATACAGTACCATTCTTTTTTGCCAAACCAAAAAGCAAAACTAACTTATACTCTTCTACTGATGACAATGATTCCTCTGGCACAGCTTCAAGTCTCTGTTTTAACTTAACGAGTTCTTTTTGCAATTCATCGGTTTTATCAGAAATCAATTGTTTCTTTGCCTTAAAAGAATCCTTTATCACTCCTTGCTCCGACTCGATAGCCGCAAATTCTTGAGGGTGTAAGTTTTTATAGATCATAAGAGAAAGCATCTGCTCATCTGATAGCTTTAACTCTTTATCTTTATTCAGTGTGTTCTTGTATAAAACAAAATCGTTAAATATACTGGTCAACACCCTCATATCTGAAATGAACGGTGCTACTCTTGTTATATAGTCATCATCTATGGACACATCCATTCCCGAATTCTTAATCTCTTCAATTCTTCTTCGCAACAAATTGTCTGAGTTGGTTGAATTAATATATGGTATTACAGATACAATAAAATCAAAAAACTTTGTTCTATCTGTACTTGTTTCGAAAAAATCATCTTTAAGTGCATAGACAAAAACAATGTGCTGGTCTATTGATTCATAACTATTCAACAGCCTATTCAGTTCACGTAATTTAACAAAAATCTCCGTATTTTCAAAACGATCTATATCTTCCAAGATGACAACATCATAGTCAGTAGCTTCGAAGAAATAAACAATTTCATCAAGATACTTGTTAAATATATTTTCCTCTTTTCCTTTTTCAGTTGATATCTTAGCTTTATCTGCAATATTAATTTCTGCATTTCCCACATGTGTCCAAATCCACTTAACTGAGCAACTAGCAAGCGCAATTAGAATTATGGAAAACATAGCTGAAATGATGCCACATATAACACGGTTAATCCCATAAGGAGCTCCCCACCCTACGCTTTTCTCAAAAATAGACACAATCAATTGGTTATCAAAAATAAAAAAGAAGGCGCCTACAATGGCTACTGCAAAAAGAATAAAAGAAAAAATACGTATACCACTTACCCGATGAAGCTTTCTAAATCTACTTTGTGGTATTTTACTATGATCCACTTTGTAAAAAAGTTGTTGCAAAAAGCCCCTGGCAATCTCTTCTGTTTCGATCTTGCTCCACTGATTATCATCACCGTCATCCTCCGGTATTTTCTTTTTGTCCCCAGTCCCCTTAAAAGATGCCATTGAGATAATAATTGGCTTGTACTTCTTTTCTTGAGCAAAAAAAGACTCTATAATACTGCTTTTACCAGCCCCGTAAGGACCAGCCAATGCCATGTTATTAATATTAGGATTATTTAAAGCCCACTCGATTTCCTTAAAGTATTCATGCCCATTAGATATACTCTTTTCAGGAGCCAAATCCTTATAGCGACCATTAGCTTTAAAAGACTTTTCATTATCAGAAAAGATTTTATTCCATATACCTTTCAAGAACTCTGTAGCTTTCATTTTACTAGCCCCCAATCTCTTTTTCGCAGAATAATTATATCACAAGCTATACATTTTAAGGGACTCTTTTTCTTCAAAACACAGCTCCGTGAGCCTCTTTTTAATTTTGTGAAGCAACGAGCCAAAGTTTATGCTCGCATAAAACCTTGGCGACTGCCGCGACACCGAGAATGTAATGCGAAGGTGTTTCGCAAATTGGCTAGCAGTGCATGGGGGCACCCCATGCTTTTTCTGCCAGTTGGGGAATGCCCCAATCCCCTTTGAGCCTTCCTATATTCGGAATGGCTACGCTCCCAAAAGCGGCTCAGAGTCCTGCGTAGCTTTTTCAAAAATAAAAAAGAGGGGCAACTGCCAAAATGACAAATGCCCCAGACTTCAGCGGAATCTCTCCCACTTCTTTTGATTCTCTTTTTGTTGTTCCTCTGTGTTCAGATTCAGAATCCGGTCGATATTGTACTTCGCCGTTTGATAGTCCTTCATCTCCTTTCTCGCCTGGCGATACTCAGCATACAGTCTCTTTTCATGGACAGCAGCTCACCATATTCTGCATTTAGCTCCTTCACTTTTGGAATCTTATAAACGACCACTTTAATTATATTCATCTATCGGGATAAAGTCAGTATAAAAAGAACCCTACTGCAAACTTTTCAGGTTCACAGTAGGGCATCATTATAATCATATTGCCTCTTCCCAAAGCATCATTTTTTATTCATTTCTGCATCGATTGGCGTAAGATTGGCGTATTTGATAGTCTCAAAATGCTCGCAGAGCCCATAAATACGGCATTTCTTACGATAAACTCTTAAGTGTCAGGAATAACAATGCGATTTCCTTAACTACCCTTATGATGGCTTAACATCAACTTTGGGATAGATTCAAAATACGTTGACAAGACTTATTATTACTTGTCTTTAAAATGGAATTGTTGTCAAATTGTTGTCTTTTAGAATTTCTGATGTCAGTTTTTCATCCTATAGCTTACTAGAAAAAAATCCATTTCAGGTCACAGATAATCTATACGCTTTCTACTATTTCAAAGAAGTCTATAAAATTTGTACCCTTCTTGCCAATGTTCTCTTCAATGAAAAATGATTCAGCTAAAATCTCATACGTCGTTTTATTTGTCTTAAAATGATTAACAACTATAGAATTTCTTTTTGCCTCCCTAATGTTATTACTTTTATTCGAATTCTTTCCACTGTTTAGTTTTTGGTACACATTAACATCTGACTTGAACGCCTCAACTGATTTATACTTTAACTCTTTCTTAATAAAATTTTCAACTAAGCCACCTTTATAATTCTCGCAATGAAGGCAAGCAACATATTCAAAATCAGGAAAATCTACTATCAAAAAATGTGGAATACGCTTACTTTGGTTTTGCCTAATACAATAATTCGCTAATTCCTGCAGCGATCTTTTCTCTTCTTCTGTCTTCACTGCCCTATCTCCATCTATAACTACAAATTTGGCTAAACAGTCTGTATTACTGTCACTTTTGACTTCATCCAAAAAATTACTATATCCCCCTCCATGCATATTTACAGGTTTAAGCACCAAAGATATAAGCTTATTTTTTCTAATATATTCAAAATAATTATATTCTGTATCACCTTCACAGAAAACCCTAAACCTACGATTAATCTTCCGTTTTGATCTACTCATTAGCAACTCCCCCAAGTATTCCTTTCATATAAAACTCGTATATCTTGGTTACCTCATATCTTACTTCGGGGAAATCTGCTAAAGAGTATAACTCTGACTCTAATGTCTCTTTATCTTTTGTGGCAAAATATATTTGCTCTTTCATGTAGTTCTTCAAGTCTAGATGAAGTACGTTATGTGTTGTGAAAATAAACTGCCCGGTATGCTTGTTACCATTAATAAAAGAAACTATTCGATCTGAAAGAACAGGATTCAAAACTCTATCAACTTCATCTGCTATTAGGCATTTATTCTTATAAACAACCTTAAATATCTGAATAGCCCATGCAAAGTATTCACCTATACCAGTAGAATCATCCCCTATCTCTCTCTTAAAAACAGTACCATCTTTCCTTTTTCTTACTAATACCGTCTTTTGATAAGGATTTTCATCATTTATCTCTATCCCAGAAATGCTATAATCAATCATTCTAAGAATCTTAATAAATCTAGGATTCTCAACTATTTCTTTATCTTCCTCCTCCACATCAATAGCTTTTAAGAAATCTAGATTAATCCTAGGAGAAATAGGAGTGAGATAATTCTTTATCCAATTTACGAATGTATATGCTTCTTCAACCGCTAAAATAGCCAGTTTATTTATGAACAGTCCAGCAGAAGCCTCTCTTGATATTTTTTCGATAACATCTTTATTATATTTATCTTCACCGACAAATGATACATCTACGACTAAAGATCTTTTTTCCCCTTCACCATCTTCTCTAGGTGTAGTAATAACTTTCTTCCTTTCAAAATTGAATATTGGTTTATATTTTGAGGTTTTATTCTTTTTTACATCAAGTTTCTCGCATACAACGCCCAGCGGATCAATTACTAAATAGTACAAATATACTCGGTCGTCAATGAGAACTTCCATTTCAAATAACTGTCTTAAGCGATTATCTTCTAAATTTCTGCTATCTTTCGCCTCATTATAAGCACCTGAATTGACTGTGCTCATGTATGCCCTTACCCATTCATTACTTGATAATAGATTTTGTAAATAAATAAAACTATTAACAAAATTTGTTTTTCCTCCAGCATTCTCTCCGACTATCACACACGTCTTGTTTATATCATATCCAAGAGTTGTGGATACATAATTATCCTCGAATCTGCTCTTAACCTTTGATGCCGGTGCTATCATAGAAAATTCAACATCGTTTCTATATGATTTAAAATTTTTAAATTTATATGACAGTAGCATATTGACACCCTCCATCACATTATTCTGTTTAATTATCATTTTCACCTATCATTATAGCATATTTCACCTCTCTGTAAACATTTTTCTGTTTTGATTGCCGCATTTTATTTCTGCGTTTCAATGCCTTGCGTCGCCATTCGGTATAGTATATTCCTCTTATGCTAGAAAAAATAATAAAAAGAACCACCTTCTTGAAATTTCTTTCAAGAAAGCGGTCCCTATGGGCCCATAATACTTATGCTGATTTATGCTCGACAACTTATGATTCTTTGTAACAACTCATCATTCTTTACAAGATTGATGTCAATTTGCTGTCAATTCGTTTTCTCGACGCTTGGAACCCGCATAAACACTGGGTTTCAGTCCTTAACACTTTTAAGCGTCGGGAACAACAGCACATCCCTTATCGCCGCACTATCTGTTAGCAGCATTACGAGTCTGTCTATTCCATATCCAATTCCGCCTGTTGGAGGCATACCAATTTCGAGGGCATTTAGGAAATCTTCATCTGTATGCTCGGCTTCGTCGTCGCCTGCTTCTGCATTAGCATCCTGCATAGCGAAGCGCTCGCGCTGGTCGATGGGGTCGTTAAGCTCTGAATATGCATTACACATTTCCCATGTGTTGATGAATAGCTCGAATCGCTCTACCTTGGTAGGGTCGTCTGGCTTCTTCTTAGTTAGTGGACTTATCTCAAGTGGATGGTCCATGATGAATGTTGGCTGGATTAAGTGCTCTTCTACGAACTCTTCGAAGAAGAGGTTAAGGATATCGCCCTTCTTGTGGAAGTCTTCGTATTCAATATCTCTTTCATCAGCGAGAGCTTTTGCCTCTTCGTCTGATGCCACCTCATCGAAGTCAACTCCACTGTATTTCTTGACAGCTTCCGTCATAGTCATCCTTGCAAATGGTTTACCAAGGTCAATCTCCGTTCCCTGATATGTAATCTTAGCAGAGCCACATACATTTTCAGCAAGATAACGAAACATAGACTCTGTAAGTTCCATCATCCCTTCGTAATCAGTATACGCCTGATATAATTCCATAAGTGTAAACTCTGGATTGTGACGTGTGTCAACACCTTCATTTCTGAATACTCTTCCAATCTCATACACGCGCTCTAATCCACCAACAATCAACCTCTTAAGATATAATTCAAGAGAGATACGAAGCTTAACATCCTCATCAAGAGAATTGTAATGTGTCTCAAATGGTCTTGCTGCCGCACCACCGGCATTATGAACAAGCATTGGCGTCTCCACCTCCATGAAGTCACGTCCTGCAAGGAAACTTCTAATCGCAGCAATTATCTTAGAACGCTTAACAAATACTTCTCTTGACTCCTGATTCATTATGAGGTCCACATATCTCTGACGATATCTCATATCTGTATCAGTAAGTCCGTGGTACTTCTCAGGGAGTATCTGAAGTGATTTAGAGAGCAGTACCATCTCTTCAGCGTGAATACTTATCTCTCCTGTCATTGTACGAAATACGAATCCCTTAACGCCCCAGATATCACCTATATCGCATTTCTTGAATACAGAATACAAGTCATCACCCAATGCGTCTTTAGATGCATATATCTGAATATCACCCTTAAGGTCTCTTATATTGGCGAAGCTTGCTTTACCCATTACACGCTTAAACATCATACGCCCAGCGACTGACACCTTTGGAGCATTAGCATCCAGTATTTCTCTTCTGGCATTGTAAGCTTCCTTCTTTGCCTTACGATATGCGGCAATTACCTCATTGTCTGCTCCCTCTTCAGGCTCAGGCGGAAGTTCGGGTTCCACATAATCTCTTAAAGTCTCAGCCTCATATTCTTCATATAGAGACTTAACCTCATCAGAATGATGTGTCTGGTCGTAGCTTGTTATCTGAAAAGGATCTTCACCCTTTTCCTGCAATGCGACAAGCTTCTCGCGGCGCACCTTAAGAAGCTGTCCTATATCTTGTACCTGTTCATTATTATTCTTCTTAGCCATTTATAACTCTCTTTCTATATTGGTTAAATACATATAAAAAGCCAGATGACTTATCATCTGGCCAATTAGTTATTGTAACATCCTTATTCTTAATTAGAACTTTCTATCTCTAACACCTTATACTTTAACAATCCGGCAGGTGTCTCAACCTTAACTGTCTGACCTACTTTTGCGCCCATTATAGCTTTACCAATTGGAGACTCGTTAGATATCTTATTCTTCAAGGAATTTGCTTCTGTTGAACCAACAATTCTATATACCGCTTCTTCTTTATATTCCATATCACGAATCTTTACTTTACATCCAATATTAACTTTGTCAGCGTCCATATCGTCCTCTGTATGAACTTCAACATCCTTAAGAAGTAATTGAATCTCTTCGATTCTTGCCTCAACCTTGGCTTGCTCATCTCTTGCAGCATCATACTCTGCATTCTCGGATAAGTCACCCTGTTCTCTTGCTTCTTTAATAATAGCAGAAAGTTCTTTACGTTTTACAACTTTAAGATGTTCTAATTCTTCCTCTAATTCTCTAAGACCTTCTTTAGTTAAGATTTTCTTATCTTCCATACCACCAACAGACCTTTCTTTATTAATCGATTTTACAACTTATGTATTATAGCAAGATTTCTTGTCTTTTGCAAGACTAGATGGCATAAATAAATGCTATATTAACAATCTAATATAATAGTTCTTTCAGTTCATCTATTGATTCAACTTCATTAATCTTTCCTCGAAATGCACTTGCTCCATGAAGTCCTGCTGTATACCATGCAGCATGCTTTCTCATCTCACGGATTCCTATATACTCACCCTTATAATCAACTAACATCTTTGCATGCTTAATTATCATCTCTCTTATACTGTTCCATTCAGGCTTATACATGTTGCCATCCTTTACAAATCCCAGCCCATCACATATGTCCGAATAATTGGATATGTTATCATGGGTCTCTTCATATTCTTGTAGTATTTTATCTTCCCTTAGAACCCCATCAAATATCCAGGGATTACCCTGAGCCGCTCTTCCTATCATATATCCATCAACCCCGGTCTCTTTATACATCCTGAGAATATCTCTGTAACAAGTTATATCTCCATTACCTATTACAGGCACATTTACATGTGACTTCACTTCTCCAATAATGTCCCAATTGGCTTTCCCTGAATAATATTGCTCTCTTGTTCTTCCATGAACAGCAATAGAACTGACTCCCGACTCTTCTAATACATGTGCCATCTCTACAGCATTAACATGTTCTTTATCGAATCCCATTCTTATCTTGGCACTAACAGGTCTTTTTGTTTTCTTTACAATCTCTTCAACTATACGCCCTGCGAGATTAGGATTCTTCATAAGTGCAGATCCATCTTCATTATTAACAACTTTAGGGACCGGACATCCCATATTAATATCAAGAATGTCGTATTCTATCCCTTCATCCTCAAGCCTTAACGCCATATCGCTCATACATAATGGTTCATGTCCGAATAATTGTACAGCCACTATCGGCTCTCTTTCATCTGTCTCCATAAGAGTATATGTCTTCTTGTTGTTATAGAATATTGCTTTGGCGCTAACCATTTCAGTACTCGTCATACCCACGCCAAAAGAAGCGCACAACACACGAAATGGCAGGTCACATACTCCTGCCATCGGTGCTAGTATAATATTATTTTGCAATTCAACATTTCCAATCATTATTGGATGTATTACTGACATTCACTCCACCCTATGTATTTCATCTAAGTTCTATTCTATCCGTTCTTTCTCTTCTTCTGTCTCTCGAATATAATTCTCATACCATGAAGAGTAAGTTCCTGATCGTATACTTCAAGCACATCTGTCTCAGAGAAAATAATCTTACCCAGACCACCTGTTGCCACAACCTTTACTTTCTTATATCCCGATTCTTTAATCATATTCTTAACAATATATTCTGTCTGTCCTATCTGTCCAAATACCAGTCCAGCCTGCATAGATGATACCGTCTCATTGGCAAGTATTGTGGCAGGCTTTTTGATTTCAACCTCCGGAAGTTTTGCAGCTCCATTCCACAAAGCGTTCGCCGAAAGTTTGATTCCAGGTGCTGTAACACCTGATATATATGCACCCTTCTCATCAACAAGATCATATGTTGTGGCAGTTCCATAGTCAACTACCAGAACCGGTCCGCCTTCTCCATACATCTCATATGCACCAACGCAATCTACAATTCTATCTGCTCCTATTTGCTCCGGGAAAGGCGTAGCTATTCTCATACCCGTCTTAATTCCCGGTCCAACAATTATTGGTGTTATTCCGAAATATTTGATAATACCACTTGTAAGAGAATACATTCCCTTAGGCACTACAGATGCAATAATACAATGACGTATTTTGTCAGATTCTATCTTATTGTAATCAAATATTTTCATGATTGTCATTCCGTATTCATCACTAGTCCTGTCAATCTTCGTAGTCATTCGAAATGTTCCAAACAGCTTTTCTTTCTCGAACACACCAAGTGTTATATTGGTATTTCCAACATCTATACAAAGTAACATATCTGCTCCTATCTATTACATGTAATAATAATTTGTTCACTCTATTGTGGTTCAACCATAACCTTATAGAATGTCTCTAGGGATTCGAAGAGTTCTTTCTTCTCACGTTGTAATTGTTTGACTTTGAGGATACTTCCTATCTCGTCATATAATATATCATCCTCTTCTTTATCAACAACAATCTCAAGATTGCCATTCTCATCATACATAAGCTGAATTGTTCCGCCAACTTCTTCTGTGAATAACACACACATTATCTTCAGCTCATCTTTAACCTGCTGTGGTACAAGGTCAAAGTCCTCATTAAAATAGAATTTCTTGTTATAAGAACTGGCACCGCAAAGCACCAAACCATCTTCGTAATACATATTCTTCCTTTCAATCAGACGTAACTATATAATCCTCGAACAGTAACTTCACCTGCCGACACAAATCTCTTCCCTTGACCTGTGGATATAACAAGTTCGCCTTTCTCATTGATCCCAAGAGCAACCCCCTCAATATCTTCTATTAAATCATAAGCTTTTACTACTCGACCCACATTTATAAGATTATTATTGTATTCTTCCACAAGGCCTGCCATATTACCTGTCTTAATAAAGATATCATAATACTCATTGAACTTATCCCATATAAGATATAGAAGTTCCGAATTATCATCTTCTACGAGTTTTCTCATAACATCGCTGTTATAATTCTCATCGTTCATATCCTTTAAGACTTCTCTCATCTCTTCCTTCTCAGCTGCCACCTCGTTGAGAATTGATGTCGCTTTGTCTTCCAGTTCTTCTGGAAAATTTGTGTTCTTAACATTAACCCCTATCCCTAGAATAACAGCACATTTACCTTCAATAAAAAGTCTTTCTGTAAGAATTCCACATATCTTCTTATTAGAACAAACCACATCATTAGGCCACTTAATCTTACATTCTAATCCAGCATATTTCTTAACAGCAGCTCTGACACTCATTGCAGCAACCAAGGTAATGCATGCAATATAATCCTGAGGAAGTGTAGGATAAAGCACAAGGGATGTCGATATAGATACTCCTTTTGGCGCCTCCCATATACGTCCTGCTCGCCCTCTTCCATCAGTCTGCTCATCAGCAGATATGATTGTTCCTTCAGGACAATAATCATTTATTAATTGTTTGGCAATATCATTTGTGGATGCTACACTTTCATAGTGCTTATATATATAATCAATCATTTACTGCCCCTTTAAAGTTGTATACATAATTGCCTTAATAGAATGCATTCTGTTCTCTGCCTCATCAAATACAACTGATTGTGGCCCTTCAAACACTTCTTCTGTAACTTCCAACTCTTTATATCCGAACTTCTCATTTACTTCTCTTCCGACTTTCGTCTCAAGGTTATGATATGCAGGAAGGCAATGCATAAAGATACACGAATCCTTTGCATAAGACATTGCTTTCTTATTAACCTGATATGGCATAAGATCATCAAGCCTCTCTTTCCAGACCTCTGTAGGTTCACCCATTGATACCCATACATCAGTGTAGATAACATCAGCGTCTTTACATCCTTCTTCTACATCTTCCGTAAGAGTAATTGTTGCACCAGTATCTACTGCCACACCATTACAGTATTTGATTAAATTCTCATCTGGGAAATACTTCTTATTAGTACATGCTACAAAATCCATACCAAGCTTTGCACACGTCACCATAAGTGAGTTCCCCATATTATATCTGGCATCTCCCATATAGACAAACTTAAGACCTTTGGTATGTCCGAACTTCTCTTGAATAGTAAGCATATCTGCTATCATCTGAGTTGGATGAAATTCATTGGTGAGTCCATTCCATACAACTACTCCTGAGTACTCTGCAAGAGCTTCTACCCTCTCCTGTTCAAAACCTCTGTATTCTATTCCATCGAACATTCTTCCCAGGACTCTTGCTGTATCACGCATCGATTCTTTTGTTCCAATCTGAGAACTATCCGGGTCAAGATATGTGGTATGCATTCCAAGATCGTGAGCAGCCACCTCAAAGGAACATCTTGTTCTTGTTGATGTCTTCTCGAATATCAATGCAATATTCTTGCCCTTAAGGCAATCATCATGAGGTATACCTTTCTTCTTTTCATCTTTTAACTTTGATGCCATATCAATCAGATATTGTATTTCTTCTGGCTCAAAATCCATTAATTTTAGATAATTTCTTCCTGATAAATCCATTACACTTTGCCTCCTACAAGTATTAACAGTGTCCTTTTATATGGACATTTATTTATTCATCAAAAATTCGTTGGTGTCATGTCCATGTATGTACAAATCTTCTAATTCATTATCCGTCATTGCCATTGCATAGTCAACTGCTCCACAATCTGTACTGGCAACAATACCATTACAACGTCTTAACATTTCCAGAATTGATATATAGACTTTTGCCTCTTCATATCCATCTCTCTTTCCAGCTTCATTTTCCTCAATGTATTTATTATGAAGAAGTTCTTTGTCGGCATCAATTGAATACCTCTTCTGTTCTATATATCTTGTAACATTACGAAGGTCAGATTCCATAAATGTATCAAACACTTCCTGATCCTCAGTTGCAAGAAAGATATAATCGTATCCTCCATCTTCATACACTTCTCTTGCTTTATCAACTATCCCTTTAGGATCTAAGGGCAACGTATGAAGTGTAGCGACTCCCGGATTGTGAAAATCCGTTCCCCTTCCAACAACGCCTAGCACTTTATCACTCTTTTTTATTTTAAGTTTATCTCTTGCTTTTTTACAGTATGAATTTATGCCTTGATTCAGCTTAAGATATTTCTTCATAAGAGAACCAATATTAGAATGATACTCTACATACATTAGATATGGATTTGCTCCCATCTTTCCTTCCTGCCCAACGACAACATGCTTACTATTATACACTTCTTCCAGACTATATTCAGACACCGGTTCGAAGAACATTCCCCATACATCGTTATATGTTCCATTGTTGAACTGATTCTCATCTCCTGCAATAGCAGTGTCTAGAACAGGTATTACATTCTTATCTTCTTTATCATACGCTACTGCAACAAAATAAAGCAAGAAGGATATGAACTTCACAAGTCCTGATGAAGCAATTGGCGATTTAATCACATAGAAAACTTTATCAGGATTTCTATCGCCATATTCTACTGCATCACTTAACCAATATAGACTAGACATTAAGTTAATAGAATTAGCCGTTTGTTTCTCTAATACTTCGTGACCGAAATGGATTGAATATATCATATCGGAACCAACCTTGAGAGCCTCTTTGCCTATCTCTTCGGACACTTCACCTATTGTAACTTTATCACTAAAGAACCATTTCGCTCTTTCATCTATAAAATAAATCTTTTTTTCAGGGAAATATCTTAGTATTACCTTGGCCGCCTGAACACTATATTCTTCAACCTGTTCAAATACAAATGTATCTATGTCGCTTATGTAGTCAAAATCCATTCGCAAACTATCTATCTCATAATCCCAGAAATCACTTACATAGAGATTAATCATAACATCTTTGCTAAGTCTTGGATATATAATTATATTAGGTTCCCATTTAAGCATATATTGCAGTTCATCTTTGTCATTTATTACTGCAATCTGCTCATTTCTATATTCCTCATGATTATGATAGAAATCCCTTGCCTTGATAAATATGTCCGAATTGTGGTACATCTTCTTTTTTATAACAGGTTGTCTATCTTCTGTATTAACAATCCTAATCATAATTGAAGTTTCCCTTCCTCGAATATCTTTCTAATCAAATCTTTATTAGGTCTAATAACTTTATCCATAGCTTTGCCACCAGCAATCTTATAATAGTTTCTCGCATTTTCTGGTGGAATAGTATTAATGGAAAACATTAGGTCTAAGGCTGTAATACAATACATTTGCCTTGTTATCTCCTGTATGACTTCTTCATCTTCCACCTTATAATAGCGCTTAGTGAATTCTTTCCAGAATCTCTCGAACAATTCCTTCTTAAATCCCATAGACTTTTCTGCAGCGTCAAGAAGTCCTACATCTTTGCCATACATTGACAATCGAAATATCGTAATTACATCTAGAATATCAGGCCCTGTTGACATACTCGCCATATCCACAAGTACCATTTCTCCATCACTAATCATAACATTACCCGGATGAATATCACCGTGAAGAAGGTTCCTGCTTCTCTTAGAATTCTTATATATATCTACAACAAGATCTGCATCATCTGCATCCAATCCTTCTCGAATCATATGCTCTGACTGGAGCCATAAGTCCTGGAGATTAGGAAAGTATTCTTTCTTATCCTCAATAGAATGCAACTCTTTAATCATTCTAACATAATCATCCATAAGTTCGTCAAATCTATCAGGGTTGTCCATAAATGCTTCACCCAAAGTTATAGAATTTACAAGTTCAAATATGGTCGCATATTGATTCCCTACCATGGCATTTCGATTAGGAATAATTGTTGGCACGCCACATATAAATGCCTGTCTTGCAAGCTCTCTTTCCTGATTCACATACTCGAACTTTATTCCTTCTTTATAAACTTTAATAGCTGTATCATTATTAATCTTATAGACAGTCCCTGATGCTCCAACTCCCGCAACATCCCAGTTGTCATTAGTCATCTTAAGCATCTCTCTGTTAATTTTAAATATTTCTGTTAGACCTGATGAATAGAATATAGAAAACATTGCATCATTAACATTATCAATTCGAACTTCTTTCTGTAGTCTCGACAATTTAACAAGAGCTCTTATGCCACTACTGGACATATATGATAATTCAGAAGCATCAAGTATTAATTCTCCCTTTTCCCTGTTGCATTTTAGCAGATCTTCTTCAAATTCTTTCGCATTAAAGGAATCTATTTCGCCTTTTAATTTATATACAGTTGCCATACATTCCTCCTATCTACTGTAAGATTTTTCTTGCAGTTACGACATTGTCATCATTCTCTCTGTTATAAGAGTATTCATCCATTATTTCAGTAAATATCTTGATACCTCTTCCACCTTCTGAAAATGTATCTTCATCATTAGCCTGTACAGAATTATCATAGAGAAACGGATTAAAATACACTCCACTATCTCTTAGTTCTATCTCCAAATAATCATCTTCTGCTTTAAATATAATCTCCATACCACCATTATTATCCACAGAGCCATACGCATACTTTATTATATTAGTTATCATTTCTTCACATGCAACATAGAAAGTATCAATATCTTTCTTGTCTACCTTAGAATCTGACAACTCCTCCATTATCATTTTTCTAAATGCCCTTATAGAAGAAGGTTTGGCTGCGAGATAACATTTTCTACTGATAACTTTACCTATTTTACTTGTTGTCATCTTAAGCTTATTAAGATTAATTTGAAGCATGGTTATATCATCAAACTGTTTCTGTCCAAATGAATTAACCTTCTCATATATAGCTTCACACATATTATCAGTATTAAGATTCTCTTCTATGAACGCAATTAATCCATCTTCTTCAAATCTTCTTTTCTCACTTATAGGTTGTTCTGTTACACCATCTGTATAGAGGATAATCCTGTCACCTTCTCCAATCTGAACACTATGTGACTTATACTTTTTATCAGGAAATAGTCCAAGCATAGGCCCTGACACCTCATTCAATGTGACGACTCTTCCATTACTAATCAGAACAGGTGCAGAATGTCCTGCATTAGAATAATTAATAACACCTGTCCTAACATCAAGTATTCCCAGCCATGCTGTTGAGAACATACACTCTGAATTGTTTTCACAGAGAAGTTCATTTGCTCTAGACAAAACATTTGACGGCTCAAGGTGATCTTTGAGAATAACCTTAAGAACTTCTTTTGCTCGCGCCATGAAAAGACCTGCAGCAATGCCTTTGCCTGATACATCAGCTATCAAAAAGCAGATATGATATCTGTCAATATTGTAATAGTCATAGAAATCTCCTGCAACATAATCTGCCGTCTTAAGAAAAGGATATACTGTTACATTTTCCTCTGATGTCTCATCTATATGGGACTGCTCTAGAATCTGCTGCTGTATCAGAGATGCTGCCTCGCTATTAGCCTGAACCACCGTTCTCTCGTTAGTATATTCTGTAATATATCTAAATAATCTTCTTAGGCAATAGCTAATAAGCATAGCAACTATTACAAGCATTGGAAGATAGAATAATACAGATTCCCAATAAATGCTTTTTGTTGCCAAAAGGGAAGCTTCCAGTTTTTCATCTATAACTGTCACTTCAATATAAGGAGCAAAAAACGTCCAGTAATTCAATAGCGAAACAAGAAAAACTATTACACCTATTACAAAAGTAAGAAATGGTCTTGAGTAGATTACAGTCAAAAAGACAAGAATGTAGTTGGCAATAATAGCTCGTGTTCCAATACACATAAATAGTATCTGAATAACTGAGAACATTATACTGAAAATTACTACCGTATGCAGTCGCTCATCCAATCTGCAATTGTATGCCCATACGATAGCACCCACAAATAGCAGCGCAAGAATCATTATATAATTACCTCTTGCACCTTTAATGATATCATCATAGAAAACGAAGCTTTCCTCATCCTGCATAATATCAAAAAGCAGCATAGCCTGGTCAAATATTATGGTAATTAGACATACTACTACTGTGAATCGGTTTGCAAATATAAGCCCACTTTTTGGCGAACTAAGAATATGCCAATAACTTTTTATCTGTTCAACCATCTAACGCTCCCATTACTACTTAACTTCCTCAACGACTATATCAAACATTCCATTCATACTTATTTCTGATACTAATTGGTTTACATATTCCTCACCATCAAATATCTGATTAACTATAAGAACCTCCTCATCACCCATAACACAAGATTGAATACTTGTATAACAGGTCGGTCTAAAGTTAATAGAAAAATCTGTCAGATACTTAGCATCTCTAACTGATGCGATATTACCAAGATTTGTTGCCAGCACACTTGCCGTTCTAATATAGCTATATACCGGATCTTCTGAAATATCCATATCAGGTTCGGTCATATAATCCACAAGCCTGTTGACTTCCCTCTTGACATTCTCGGTGGAAGTCTGTTCATTTATTCTCTCAAATGCTCTAACTACAGCATCAATATTACTTGGTATATCGTTGGCTCTAATATTGTAAAACGCCTGTGGCAAAGCGCAATTTCTCAGAGTGTTCTCCCGACCAAGTGCAGTTCGCATATTCATTGGAAATCTACACATTAGGGGTTTATCAGCATCTGGATGCACTTTGGCAAATGCTTTAATCAGGGCATATCCTGCCACAAAAGCATCTTCTCCACCTATTACGAGAAGTTTTCTTATTCCTTCTATTCCAAATTCATTAATAAATCTGTCAACATATGTCTTCCAGTCTTTTTTGGACATTCTTATCTTGTATGTCCTAAGGGTAATACTATCTTCGTCATATTCTGGAGGGGTATATGTGTCCAATAATTCGTACACCTTATACTCTCCTCTAACTGGAATCTTCTTCTCAAGTACATCATATGTGTAATCGAAGCCTCTTATTAGAGTCTCTTCATATTCTCCATTATATGCGTTGATATATTCATGGAGGAGTGTTCTTGCAAAGAAGAAAAATCCTTCACCATCCGTAAGTACATGAAAGTAACTTATTATAATTTCTTTATTTTCATAATAAATCTCTATCAGAGGCTTATTAGTATGATCTGTCTTTTCAAACTCACTGAATGGTCTAACTTTCGGAATATATCCAAGTTCTTTATAGTATATCTGGTCTTCTCTTTCCTCGAATGTAAGACCAAAAAAAGGATAATCCTTTATAACTTTATTATATGCTTTAGTCAGCGCTCCTACATCAACACTATCCTTCATACAATATCTAAATATCCCGCCCAACCCTTCTTTCGTAGGCTTAAGAAATGCTTTGCCAGAATAATTAGGAACCTCAAGGGCTTTAGTATTATCGAACTCATCTGTCTTCTTACTGAGTTTGTCTTTATTCTCTTCATAGAAGACGGCAAGCTTCTCAACTGTTCTGTATTTATATAGCGTCTTAGTGTCAATATTAATTCCCTTATCTGATAATTGAGAAACAGCAACTATTGCAGACATAGAATCTCCGCCTATAATATAGAAGTCATCTGTGATTCCTACTTTGTCAATCTTCAATGCTGATGAAAAAGCATCACATATTATTTCCTCTATCTCATTTCTCGGAGCTACATATTCACCTTCAAAATCTTCCATATCAGGAGGCATAAAGTCTTTTCTTGCAATCTTACCATTAGAAAGAACAGGAAACTTCTTAAGACCAATATAATATGTCGGTATCATATAATCAGGAAGTCTTCTTTCTAACTGTTGTGCGTTGAATACAAGTTCATTATTCTTATATATATTAAGATTCTTGGCTTCTTCAATTATATAATAAGCGCAGATAAACGTTCTATTGTGAAGGTTAAATCCTTTAACTATAACCTGTTTGAGTCCAGTTAGTTTCTTTATCTGATTCTCAATCTCCGCAGGCTCCACACGATTACCATTAATCTTAATCATGTCATCAAATCTACCTATTACATAATACTTTCCTTCTTCATCTCTTCTCACACAATCCTTCGTGTGAAAAAGTCCATCTCTCCAGGTCTTTCTGGTCTGTTCTGGAAGATTAACATAGCCTCTGACATATTCATTAACAAAGCAAAGCTCTCCCTGTCCCGCACCTTCTATAACTTTGCCATCTTCATCAAGAATACACACCTTAATATCATCAAGAAGCGGTTTGCCAACAGGTGCCACTTCATAGGACTTATTAAGATTAGATTGAAGTACAACAAATCCTGATTCAGACATTGCATAGAAATTAATAAGTGTAGGGTGACCATTATATGAGAGCCCATTAGCCGGTTCGCTACCGGTATAAAGCACCTTTATTGTATCGCTTGGCTTCGGATAAATCTTAAGATATGAAGGCGGAAGAAATATCTCTTCTATGCTGTTTTCTTCAATGAATTTCTTAACTGCCACAAAGTCTCTTGTTATATCATGTGGCACTATATATGTTGTCCTTCCCCTTGTTATATAATGGAATATATCTAATACCCCCGCCACAAAATAGAAGGGTGCAAAAATTGCACAATTGTTTATCCTGTTATCATACCATGTCTCAAAACTATTGCAATTCTGCATTATATTGCCGTATTCATGAAGAACCCCTCTGGGATTTCCTGTAGAGCCGGATGTATAAACCGCATAACAGGCATCATGATTATCAGTTCTTTCATAACCAGAAAGAGGTCTCTCATTTGCTATTATTTCATCATACAATTTGTCATCTATTCTGATACGGCAATTGCAATCACTATATATAAACTTGATTCTGTCTTCAGGATATGTATCCTCCAAAACCACAAATGCTGCACCAGCCTTAATTACCCCCATAATTGATGCCGGAATTCTAACGCTTCTTTTAAGCACTATCTGAACGAAGTCTTCTTTTCCAATTTTCTTCGATTTTAAGTAACTATATATTTTAGCTGATTCTACGTCTAATTCTTTATATGTAAGGAAATTAGTGCAATCAGTAAATGCTATTCTATCACTTAACTCTTTTACTTTCTCGTTATAGATATCAATATACTCCATAGTATTTACCTGCTATTTTATCTAGCTAAACCTTCTCTGTTATATGATACCATATTTATAAGTCTCTTACACATTTTATATATGGAAAACCTGTATATTCACTTTAGATAAAAAAACACCGCAGCTACTATTATGTAACTACGGCTCTCACTTAATATGTCATATATATAACGCATTTTAGAAAAATACATTGTCTCCGATAACTGTTCCTGAATATCCTGTAGAGGCGCTTCTAAAGCTTACCTTGCCTCCTACAATATCTTCACCAGCAAGGGCTGCCTCAGCAGCACGTATTGCCGCCGAACTTGGTCCTCTTGATATAATATTAGAAAGACCTGATATACCACCTGTAAATTGTCCCTTCTGACCAATTACACCTTCTACAGTATCAGGATATGAAGAAGAACGAACTCTATTCATTACTACTGATGCAACTGCAAGCATTCCCTGATATCCACTTCCGCCTGCTTCCTTCTCGACGATTGCTGCAAGAAGTGTTACTTCATCAGCAGATGCTCCATAGCTACTCTTCTGAGTGGATGTTACACTTGATGAAGCACTTGATGAAGCACTTGCTGCTGCCTTCTTAGCTGCTTCTTGTCTTGCTGCCTCTTCTACTGCTGCATTAAATGCTGCAATAGCTGCCTCTTCTTCCGCAACAGTTATTCCAGTACTTCCGTTATATCCTATAGCTTGAGCATATTCCTTACAGCTTTGTCCTGTAAGACTAACATCCGCCTTGATATATCCTGATAAATTACCTGAAGTAATCTGATACCATCCATTATCTGTAAGAGATTCCACCCTCGCCATATCACCTTTACGGAGCTTACCGGCAATTTCTCCTTCATCTCCAGGCGTTGTTCTAACATATGCAAAGTCTTCAACATTTGCCATAAGGCTAAGAATCCATCCTGCTGACTCAGAATCAAGACCAACGCTTGTTACGTTAGCACTAGACATCTGAAGCGAAGAGTCATCAAAATACAGACTGTTAAATACTCCTGCCGTAGAACCAGTGAATTCTTTATCAGCACTTGCATTAGAGCTAATAGCTACTGTAGCAACCATTGCAGAAAAAGCTAATGTAACTGCCCCAGCCTGTATCATTCTTTTTGTTGGAATTCTGTTACTGTTTTCCTTTGTAATTTTCTTATTAAAGTTCATTATTTCCCCCATATTCGTTAAAAAAATGCTACGAATTGTTTCGAAATTTTTAATTTGTTACGAATTTGTTACGATAAGTATAATAACATCTTAACATTTTCTTGTCAACTTTTGTGCATCATTTCCACTTATTCTCACAATTAAACAATGAAAAAACGTATTTTATATACAATATTCACAAAAAAAAGACCGCTTAGCGGTCTTAATAGAATTGCAACAATTTGAATTTGTATAAATATTAGTCTGTAAATCTATGAAACGCTCTTAATAAGATTAACAATTGTCTCTATAGGACTACTCATAGAACTTTCCTTCATCTTACTAATAAAAATCTCACGGTTATCATATACTTTATTAACATTATTGCAAAGAGAATCCGTAGTCATATTCTCCTCTTCTAACACCTCTGAGAACCCCTGATTCTTAAAAGACTTAGCATTAAGAATCTGATCTCCTCTGCTGGCATTAGCACTAAGAGGAATTAAAAGGTGTGGCTTATTGAGCGCAAGAAGCTCACATATAGCATTGGCACCTGCTCTTGATATAACAACATCACTAGCAGCAAAAATATCATTTAATTCATCTGATATATACTCAAACTGCCTGTACCCAGCAACACTATTGTAATTCTCATCTAACTTATCTTTACCACACAGATGAACAATATCATATCTCTTTGTTAATGTATCAAGGCTTTGTCTTACAGTTTCATTTATAACCTTAGCTCCAGTACTTCCACCAATAATCATAAGAACAGGCTTATTGCCATCAAATCCCAAGAACTTAAGGCCTTTATCTCTGTCTCCTTCAAACAGCTCTTTTCTTATTGGACATCCTGTAAGACGAGACTTCTCTTTAGGCAAATGATTAGCTGTCTCCGGGAAATTATGACATACATATGTAGCATTAGGAATCGCAAGCTTATTAGCAAGTCCCGGTGTCAAATCTGATTCATGAATTATAACAGGAATGTGCAATTTCTTAGCAGCATATACTACTGGAACCGTTACAAATCCACCTTTAGAAAAGACAACATCAGGTCTCGTATGCTTTAGAATTTTCTTGGCTTCACTATACCCTTTCATAACACGAAATGGATCCGAGAAATTCTTTACATCAAAATACCTTCTTAGCTTTCCAGAAGAAATACCATAATAATCTATACCCTGCTTCTTAATAAGCTCCTTCTCTATACCATTATAAGAACCTATATATGATATCTCATATCCTGCTTCCTTAAGAGCCGGAAAAAGCGCAATATTAGGTGTTACATGACCTGCCGTTCCTCCACCTGTCATAATAATCTTCTTCATATTCAATCTCCTGCTTTCTTAACTGAAAATGCTTTAATTGCACGACCTACCACAATTAAGAATAAAATATATGATGCAATCTCTGTAATAAGTGCTAGTGAAAGCAATAAAACTGCTGCCAACATAGACGCTTCTGCTCCTGCTGATAAAGCCTTTGACCAAAGAGTTGCAAACAATTCCATTAGCGTATTTATTACAATTATAATTGATACAATCTTAATAAATTTAATTGGCATCTCTTTGTCAACATATGCATCTTTTATTATAGCTACAATGGTAAGTGTCGTTACGGAATCAAAGATGATTTTTATCGCACTAATCGCTCCATCTCCTTCCATTCCTCCGTATGTACCAATAAAGAACAAGCAGATATTTGCTATAATCTGTACGATCAATATGGGAATAGCCCTTTTAATACCATCAAATTCCTTCTTCGCTATAAAAAGTCCAACAAGCATCATCAATGTATTAGCTATAATTATTATTGTTTCTATGCCAATCACAGAATTTCTCATTAAAATATAGACTATAAATCTTAATACTACTTCAAGTAATTGACTGATAAATATTAGTGAAAAACCTATTGACAAATAACTTCTCTTCAAAGGATTCCTCCACCTAGTATGGCTTCTATTGTTGTAAAATCTTACAAATATCTTTCATCTCGTCATCTGAAAATTCTTCATGACCCCAGGTAAGTATTGACTTGCCTTCTTTATATCTAGGAATAAGGTGCATATGAAAATGAAATACTGTCTGGCCGGCAACCTCTCTATTATTCTGTAAGATATTAAATCCATCACACCCTAGCTTCTCTGTCATATGGATAGTCAGCTTTTTAGCAAGCGCCATTGCTTTTACAGCAATATTTTCGTCAATCTCATACATATCTTTATAGTGCTCTTTAGGAATAATCAAAGAATGACCTTTCGTTGCGGGAGATGCATCAAGTATCACCCTAAAATCATCATCTTCATATATTGAATTAGTTGGTATCTCTCCATTTGCAATTTTGCAAAAAATACAATTATCGTCTCTCATACTCTCCTCCTTATTAGTGTAATTATAAAATCAATGAATAATACTTTACAGATTGTTTCTATTCGTCAAATACAAATAATTTATCCAGCATAGATAAGGTACTCAACTCACCACGCGCTGTCATATGGCTTAAGGAGAAAGCTCCTTGGAAAGTCTTCCTTCCTGCAATAATCTGGTCTAATACTGTAGATGGTAGCTTACCGGTAAAATCTATGTCTTCTTCATTACCGAAATGACAATCTATATTCTCTCCATCTACACCAATAAATAACGGCTTGTCTCTTCCTTCTATAATAAGAGAGTAATTAACCTTGATACCTTGAGGATGAAAATGAATCTTAAAATCATTCACATATTCTTCAGCGTCATCTCCACTAAGGTCACCGCCCATCTGTTCAGAATAAATTGATGCAAGTTCTAATACATCTTCTCTTTGCTTTCTAACAAATATATCATCAGATACATATTCTGATAACTGCTCTCCTTCTTCTGGTGTAAGATCTAGTTGCTGCGGTCTTGCAACTGTACGTGACACTGCTTGATTACTTGTAGGTAAACCTTTCATCTTGTGAGAAATAGTTCTAAAGAGATTCTCAGTCATCTTCTCTATAATATGAGTATATTCTTTATTATTCTCAAAAGAACTCATATCTTCAACGTAGCCGCAGAGACCATCACATGGAATTCCTCCAAGAATCTCCCATGCTTTCTTAAGCTCAAGAACTCCTTCTCTCTCACCATATGTAGTAGACATAACAACTGGCTGCATATATATCTTCTCGAACTTCTCCTTGTCTCCGTATAGCCAACAAGCATCAAGGAAATGCGTCATATATCCCCCGATTCCAAGCCACTCTATAGTAGTCGCAAGTATGATTCCATCCACATTCTTAAGGGTCTGTGGAAGTGTAGATATCTGGTTCTTCTGCTCATAGATATTATATCTATGAACCTCCACCTTGAAATCATCTATAAGAACTTTCTCTATTTTCTTAAGTGCAAAAAGTGTCGGGTCATCAAGATTACCTCTTCCACCATAGTATATATTGATTCTCATTAATATATCCCTCTTTCAAAAATACTAGATATATTATACTATTCTTATATACACCTTAGCAAATATTATTTTATACTATCTTGTAACACTCATCTGCAAACATTATGGTGTCTTCAGGATTAAGTTCTATCCTGTCTCTATACCCTAACAACTTTCCATTTACACTAGTTCCATTTGTTGAATTAAGATCTTCAACATAATACGACTTGCCTTCTTTTATTATCTTCGCATGAAATCTGCTTATAACCGGCGAATCAATTACACTATCGTTTCCTTCTATTGATGAACCAACTCTAAATTCTTCTTTATCTATTCTTATATCATCTTTTTTACTATTCCCGATATATTTCAGATTAAGAACATCTCTATCTTCTTCTATTGCTTTGAGAAGTACAGTCGGTTCATATATCTGCTGGTCTGGTTCATAGCTAAAGTCTTCATACATAATATCATTTTTATTCTTTCTATTTTCCTTGCGTGAAAACAAAGAGATTTTATTGTCTGCTTTATCCAAGATGTTTTTCTTTTTCGTCTCGAAAAAATCTGTCATACATTTTTTTATTTTATCAAATATTGTCAGTTCCTCTTCTCCAAAAATGTCTATCTTATTATTTCCCCATATGTAATCCTCATCATCTGATATCCTTGAACCTTCGTATTCCCAGTCTAATCTTCTTTCTTCATCTTCATTTCTATAATCATATTCTTCACTATCATGTTGTTCATTTTTATTATTTGCTTCGTCACCAACAATATCATCACATCCTATCTCATCATCAATAAGTCTGATTATTCCATCTATGGTATTTCCATCCATTCCGCTGTCATATAATTTAAAACAAAAATCCATCATGTCTTTACTTACATTACTCATAAAGAATTCTAATATGCTCTCCAGACTTGACTGATTTTCATCCGGATAATATATAAGCATTACTTTCCACTCAACATCATTTTTGACAACAAATACTGTATCAACATTTATAGATAAATGATTGATATCTATTAGATACCTCTCAGTCTCATCAATTGCTATCTTCAGATACAGAAAAACCTTCCTCATAAGTTCATATGTTATACTCTGTTGCATAAGATAATCCTTAAGCGAAACAAGCCCGGTTATGTCATACCATACCTGTGTTACATTATTAATATCTACTGTATGAAATGGCACAAGCACATCTATATCATTAAATCTCAGAACGTCCTTCTCATATCCTGCATTTTCAAATCCTGATTCAACTATCATAAAGCTGTTTTTTAAGTCTCTCTTAAATCTATAATCCATATATTACCTCCCAAAATTCTGGATTATTTGTGTAAAGCGAAAAGCTTCTACACTATTAAAACTGTAGTCCTTCATTTTATCTGTAATAAAATCAACGTTTTCATGATAAACGACAAACATAATAAGGAAAAGAGACAAAAGTATCCCCATAGTTATTACCATAATAAATGAAGCTTCAACTGTTAAGCTCGCTTTATAGCATCCCATTTTGCTGCAATCCTCTTCTATATTTCTCATAACATTCCTCCATTAAAAATCAAAGACACTACATACACACCTAATATAAAAGGCACAAGAGGAATCTCATTATCTTTCTTTTTCTTCTTAAATATCATTAAGATAAGGCCATATATTCCTGCTAATGTTGTAGATAACCAAAGAAGTATTAGATTATTCCAAAATCCAAGATATATTCCAGTTGCTACAAATATCAATCCATCTCCATATCCAATCTTTTCTTTTGTGAAATATCCTATTATAAGTAGAATGACTCCCAGAAGAGCTCCACATATCATATCTATCCAGGATATTCGTTGATATAATATATGAAGTATCACACCCAGAATTGCAAATGCGTTAACTACAACAAGTCTTATTCTCTTAATCTTTATATCCTCTAACCCACATATTCCAAGTAGACCAAGTAAACCTACTGCTTCCATAATAATTGCTATCTCCTATCTTTATGTTATGTACACTTACCACAAGGATGAAAATTTTTTGCATCCTCTACTCTTATCCTATTAACACTCCTCTTTAATGCGCTACAATTAAGACTACTATGATATACATCACCATAATCCGTTATATAAACTGTACCCGTATTCTTCTTCCCCTTGCATATAGGACATGAACTGTACTTACCACCTGACACACTTCTGGATTCTTTGACATTGCCTGCACTTATTGCACGAACTGATGGTTTAAGATATGGACAACTTAAACTCTTATGATAGGCTTGTCCATATTTTGTTACATATACATAATCACCCTTCTCATCACCTTCTAAGGGGTCATAGCCTACCCATTTTCTGCTACAAGCTGTACTATAAGTTTTAATTGTTTTCTTACCAAATATAGTTATTGGATTCTTCATGTTGTACTTACAGATTATGTTAATATAATTCTTATTAAATTCGCTTTCTGTGTAGTCAAGTCCAAAAACTCCTCCAACTACTTCTTTAGATACCCTATCCATACTTGCAATTTCAAAGCTACACTGTCCAAGTATTAGGACACTATCGTCACTACCACTATCACTTATTATAGATGCGTGTTCTCTTGCAACCTTATTTAATGTGTAATCAATGGCCCATTGTACATATAACACTCGAAAAAAATACAGAAAAAACACAATCATAAGCAAACTTAGTGGTAGAATAAAAGCAGCTTCTATTGTATAGGAAGCTTTAGCTCGGAGGTTGCATAGTGGTGCCTCTTTGGGAAAATGAATTATTGATTTAATACGTGCCAAGTACGTATATGGTAATTTTTCTCTTATGATTTGTAACTTAAGACGGGTTATAGTTCTAATAGAAAGAGACACCACTATACAACCTCCTTTCTCTTTAATTATTCTATAGATATGACCTATATTCTTTTTTCTTCATATTATAAAAATCCAGAAAAGATACATCTAAAGTTATTAAACTAAAAAACATTGGATCCGCTTCATAGCTTACTGTCATATTCATATCACATATAAGATGATCCATTCTCAGATTAGAATAATCTTGCAGCCCATTCATAGATGTTTCTATCATATCCAGTGCTCTCATACTTTCATCCTTAGAAGATTCCACAACAAGAAATGCAAGAAGATAATCCTCATAATTCATACCAGTCTCAGAGCTTTTCGCAGTATAGGATGTATCCATGCAAGCTGCAAAATTATATAAGTCGCTAGTCCATTCCGTGCTGGTTTTAATAGGCATAACCTTGCCACCTTCAAGTAGCAGGCGAACATCTAACACAGCCTCTATATATGCCCACGCCGCCATTAATGCATAATGTACTATCTCTATTATGGCAGGATTCAATGTAACTCCAGCAAGCACAGCTGCAAGTTCTAATGCTTCTCCATTGCGCACAGGGTCTTTATATAGCGCTATATAATTTGCAACTTCTCTTATAGCAAGGAGTCTTGTTACAACTCCTTTTAGATTGTCTGTATCATTATCATTTCCGACAACAATATATTCCAACTCGTACTTTTGACCACTATGATTAAGATCCTTTCCGAAATGTTGAAATTTGTCTTTTAAATAGATACTGAAAATCACTTTGTCCATCATTGTTGCTTTGTATGAGTTTTTGCTGTTACCCTTCTTTAACCTTCTATGTGATACGCTATTTCTCAAATCAAATGTCTTGTCAGATATTTCTTTATCCTTAGAAACAACCTGTTCTAAGACTCCCTTATTCTTAAATGAATTAACATCCTCTACAATATGTTCACCTTTCTTCTTCTGCTCTTCTGTTACTTTAGATGTATCAACATCATATGTCCTGTTATCATCACTCTTCTTAACGCTATCTGGATTCTTAAGGGCATTATCTCCATCAGTAATCATCTTATCTACGTTGGAATTCAGCCCTTCATAGTTACTTAGCTCATTAGATTTATTACTGATATCTGATACAAATTCACTTGCTATATTCCCTTTATAATAGAGTGCAGCCTCATGAATAAATGGTTGTCCATCTCCATCAGTAATAAGCATATAATCGTCTAGCTCAACGTCTATTGGATTCAAGTTGTAGTAATCAACATCTCCATTAGTCTGCATATTGGCAAAGTCAAGTATTCTATCCCTTAAGAGACTATCTCCTTCATCATCCGTTCCATGAGCCTTATCTATTCCCAGAATCCCATACTGTTCCCACATTGGTTTAATATATTCCGAAAAGGAATTGTCTGCTACTGTAGCGGTTACAAATTTTGCCTTTCCATCTAAACCATAGAAGCGACTTGCCTCAATAAGCGTAAATCCTAGGGACGTAATCATCATTATTGTCATACACATAAATAATGTTATAGATCCTCTTTTGTATGCAGAAGCTTTACTAATAAAGGAAGCAATCATCAAACTGTTCCTGCTTTGTCTGTTATTGTGTTAAATATGTCATTTACAAGGTTGGTAAGCTGTTTCTTAAAGATGAGCACAAGACCAATTAAAACCACTACAATTAAAATTATCTCTACTACTCCAATTCCATCTTCCTCTTTTAAAAAGTTTTTTATTAGCTCAAATACTTTCATATTTTTTCCTCCTATCACTCTTCTACTGTTACTTTCTATATTGACTGCATGTTAAGAATTGATGGTGCAATTATAATTACAAGAACTATTCCAAGTAGACCTATCATAGGAAATAGAAGCTTAGTAGACGCTTCTTCTCCTGCAATACGTACATATTGCTTTTGCATTTCGAAGGCTTCTTTCTCCTCTTTATTTAATTCTTCAATCATTCCTTTTGTACCCTTTTTTAGATTATTGATTAACATAGAAGATAATCTCCTATATTCTTTCGCTGGACAATAAGTTGCTAATTCTTCATATGCCTTAAGCTCACTTCTTCCTTCTTCCATCTCCTTGCACATTCTAAGAATCCCTTCAAATCCCGCTCCTTTGCTATTAGCTCTCCTTCTTATATATTCCTCACATATTCTATACATTGCATTTTTTACACTTAGTCCTGCCCCCACATATAATGCAAGACTTTCAACAATTTGGGGATAATCAGAAGTTAAGCTTTGTATGTATTTTTCTTTCTTAGTCTTCTCTTCTCTCATCTGACCAACAATCATTAATACAGTAGCAAAAACTCCAAGTATTCCTATTTTCTCACCAAGATACGTATACTTTTTACTCCAGGATACTTCTACATCTCCAACTTTATCAGGAAGTTCTATAGTTCTATCGTCTGTATCAAATAAGTCTTTTATTGTCCTTTTGATGTGATAATCAAGTCCATATGAGGATGAAGCATCTAATGGTTTTACTTGAAATGAGAAACTATATACATCGCTTAAATCCTCACATGTTAAAACTACATTTGCTTCAACTATTGTGTCTTTCTCCAGACTGTCATAATTAATTTCTCCTTCTGAACCTACTATCTTGTAATCACTAAGTTCCCATTTAGCTTTTACCATTCCATCTGAGTATTTTTCTTTCATAACAACAGCTCTGTTAATGCTATCCAAATCATCATTATCTCCTTTGAATGTTTCATCTATTTCTTCTTTTGCCTTTTTTAACAGGTTTTCTTTCTCTTCTTTAGAATGTAGTACTGCTGGCACATCTACAGTAATATCTGTGGTTTTATCGTAAGCTTTATACTCCAATTCTTCTGTTGTATCTCCTTCATCAACTTCAGGTCTCTCAATAGAATTGTCAAATAGCACTTTACTTGTTACCAACTCACCGACAGACATTACCAGCCCCACAATTTCTATGCCAATTACTATCTTAAGAATCTTTTTAGATAAAAAAGGTTTAACTTTCTTATTCTTAGACAAAATGATTGTTATTATAAGTAACACCGCTGATATCAATGTATTCCTCCTCTAATACTCAATAGTCACTATCTTCTTTGCCACATAAAGGCAAGCCACATATAAGACTAAACTAACAGACATAACAATAATTCCTATTACGTTGTGGTACAATGGTTCTATAAATTCGTATGCAGTAAGTCCAATATATATTAGTATTCCTAGTGGCATGACCCCCATTATCTTCATCTCTAACTGCTTCTCAGTAAGTTTTGTATTAATCTGCTGTTTTACTTCAAGTCTCTCTTCTATCTTCTCTGCAGTATTTTGTATATTCTTAATATAATTACCACCTAATCTCTTAGCATAACTAATTGTATATGCGAAATTAATAATTTCTTCGTACTGATAGTATGATGCAAAATCACTTATAGCCTGCTCAACCGGCTTCTTCAGACTTAGTTCTTTTTGCATTATCTTAATTCCACTTAGAATATAAGCCTTCTCTCCATAAAGTCCAATTATCTCTTTATCAAGAATCATTACAGCATTCTCAAGGGAGTGACCACTTCTAAGCTCGCTGCATATTATTTTTAGCATTTCCCGAAATTCTATTAATACCTTCTCTCTCTTTTTTTCGTTATTACTCTCATAGAAATAGTAAAGTGTGCAAAAAAGAACGACAGGATAGATTATTAATCCCAGAAAAGATCTATAGAACAGCCACGCTACTAATATTGTTATTACAATGGAAGATGTTATAACTTTCACATCCTTAATAGTTTCTCTGTATTTTGTAAGCATGATTCTTTTATCCATCTACTATCCTTCCCTTTACTTTCGTAATCGAATTCATACAACTTGTTTAATTTAATATCCTCTTCACAGACTCCTAAGACTTCTGATATCTCAAGTAACTTCCTCTCTCCATTTGGCAACCGTCCAAGATGAATAAAAATATCTATCGCCGATGCAATTTGTTTTCTTATAGCCAGTACCGGTATTTCCATTCCCTGAAGCACCATAGTCTCAAGTCGTGATATCATATCCAAAGATGAATTTGCATGTCCCGTACTTAGACTTCCGTCATGTCCTGTATTACATGCCTGCAATACTTCAATAGCTTCTGCGCCTCTACATTCTCCAACAATTATTCTATTAGGTCGCATTCTAAGAGAAGTTCTGACTAGGTCCCGTATCGTTACTTCTAGGTCGCCTTCGATATTCTCTCTTCTCGCTTCTAACCTTACTAAATTATTAATTCCTATTACCTGTAATTCTGCCGCGTCTTCTATTGTTATTACACGTTCATCTTCATCAATGAATTCCGTAAGTGCATTTAGAAATGTTGTCTTCCCTGATCCTGTTCCTCCTGAAATGAAAATATTGTATCTTGCCTTAATAAGCTTCTTAAGAAATAGCTTAATCTCCTCATTTATAGAATTAAGTTCTATAAGTCTATTAAGTGTAATTGGTTCTTTTGAAAACCTCCTTATTGACATTACACTTCCATCAATTGCAATAGGCGGAAGAACAATATTAACTCTTGAGCCATCAGATAGCCTTGTATCAACTATAGGTGTTGTTTCATTTATCACCTGATTATTTGCACCAACTATTTGTTGTATTACATCATCTAGCTTCTCTCTTGAACTAAAATGACATTTTGTCTCTGTTACTTTTCCTCTCTTTTCTATAAAGATATGATTATAGCCATTAATCATTATTTCTGTTATATCATCATCTTCTAATAGATTAGATAACACATCATATTTTCTTAATGAGTAAAACAGATCCTTTTGGAGTTTTATTCTATCATCTACATCTAATGGACTTTCTTTGGCATATTCGCATATTTCCTCTTGGATCCTTTCCATTATTACTTCATCATCAATATCCATGCTTACATCAACACTGTCAAAAAGCCTTCTCTCAATTATGTTAAATGCTGTATCTTTCTCCATATAACATCTCCTAATAATTCTGGCTTTTAACATATTTGTATAGATTACCTGTCAATAATTCCTCTATCTTATAACAGCCATCACTTAGATTATTTGCAGACATTTTGAGTTCAACAGATGTAGTATTATGTGCTATTTTATTAATAAACTCCCTCATCTCTTCCTGCTCTTCTCTGTAATAATCTCCTTTTCTATTAATAAGGATGCAATTATCAACATAATCTACTATTTCTCTAAATCCCTGATTAATATCTTCCATTATGAATACATAAGCACCATATTTTAGAGAGTCAATATATTCTATTAATGACTTCCATTGCTTCTTACTTATAGATGCTATATCAGTTGGACAAAGTGCCATGGGAAGAACATCAATACCGTTATAATCTTCTATTAGTTCTTTAATCTCCCAGTTTCTATTGTTCTCAAGCTTATATATAACATCTATAATTCCATTTCTTGGTCCGTCTCGAATCAGCCTCCTTATTACAGGAATATTAACCGTATCAACCAAAAGGACTCTTTCATTTTCTTCTAACATTTTGCACATACTTAGTCCATACATCTCTGTAAGCTCGTGATGAGCCGGAGAATATATTGCAAAACTTTTACTATTAGACGGCTTACTTCTACTATAATCCATCATTCTATACAATCCATCCATAGGTCCGAATTTATATATTGTCTGGTAAGCATCATCATTTTGCATATTATCTATGGTCTGGCTCAATATAATAAGCTTGTCTACATCAACCATTGTCTCACCTGTTTCTTCTCTACTTGCCTTATATACTTCATAGAATTCATCTCCCATGATGTTGTAGTTATATTCATTATTAAGAAGACTTGCCATGTAATCTTCTACTGATGTAAAAGAAGAAAATGCTAAATTATCGCATTTACCATATAGATATGTAAGAAGACTATTGACATACCGCTCATCAAAATCACATATTGCTACTTTCAAAGTATTACCTCCAATCCTAAATTAACTAAGAATCCAAATAACATACATATAGAAAAACATATATAACTGCTTTCACTTGTGGGTGTATAATGGGACACCTCTTTCTTGTTCATGCATTCCAAGACATGATCTGCCACGTTAATCAGCTTTACGCTAAGCTCTCTATTAATTATCATTCTTATCAATCCATATAATGCTCCTATAATAAAGGAACAAATAATAAATCTTATCAAAAATTCTGTGGGGCAAAATATTGATATTACGGAAAATAGTTTTATATCTCCCGCTCCGAGTGCCTTAAGAAAATAGAATATGAATAAAGCCAGAATAGGCCATAAGGCACGAATCAAGTAAATATAGAAATCATAATATCCATTTATAACAATCATCGTTGTAAATGCAATTCCATATCCACTTACTATTATTAAATTGGGAATCTTCTTAGTATAATAATCACAGGCTGCTGCAACAGTTAGTATTAACAGTGCTACCACATAGGCCTGCATACGCATCACCTCTTTTCGTGATACCCATTATATGAGTACGTTTATAAAATGTCTATAAGCGTTTCATGGAAATTTTTTTGTTGGTACAATCCCACAAAAATCAAAATTTTTTATTATGCCTTTTCAACAAAAAAACCAGTGATTTTTCAATCACTGGGGGATTCTGTCTTTTCTTCTATAAAATCACACCATTCGTTTCTGGCATTATCATTAATTGTTGATTTCTGACTTTGTAGCATCTTAGCACGATTCTCAGGTTTTAGTAGCGCTGTTATTGCCGATGCCATATCTTTTCTTATATTCTTAACATATACACTCAAACCTTTTGCATCAAAGTATTTTACATTAAATGACTCGCATCCTGGAATAGGAGATATATGAATCAGTGGCACTTTGGCTACCGCCGCTTCTGTTGAAGACAACCCTCCGGGCTTAGATATTATTATATCACTTGCCTTCATATAATCCGGCATATTATCAGTACTTTTAAGAATTGTTATGAAGTCTTTTTTCTTAGAACGTAACTTCTTATATATTTTCTCATTGTTGCCACATACAACTATTCCATGAAGTTTTCTGCTTTTTATAATGCCATTATCAACTTTCCTGTTAAAAGCTTTGATATATCCTGCAAGAATCTCAGTAACTAATATAATCCTTCCGGCACCAACGCTACCTCCCACCACAAGAATATGTCTCATATTGGGAGATAACCCAATTTCATTCATCGCTTTTTTGTCAATTCTTCCCTTATCAAACGCAGCTTTCACCGGTATTCCACAAGGTTTTAGTTTCTCTCTTGGAATTCCTCTTGATTCAAAAGCCTCAATTGAATCTTCTCCCGGAATACAATAATAATCACATTCAGTCTCTGCTGTAAAAGGAATACATATATAATCTGTTGCAATAAAAAATGTTGGAGGTAATTCAACTTTATGCCTTCTTAGCATAGTAATCATTTCCGCCGGATAGATATGTGACATTATAATACCGTCAAATCTATTCTCCTTAAGAAATTTCTTCATTCGATATGCTACACCTGCATTTGCAAAATAAACAGGTGACATAATTGGTATTCTACTAACCATCTCACCTGCAAAATACAATGTTCCAAAGACCTTTGGCATTGTCTGAACAAGCTTAATATAAGCCCATCCAACCTGATCTGCTCTTTTCTCATTAACTAGATCGTAGGGATCAAGAAATATCACTTCGTGACCTCTCTTAATCAGTTCCTCTTCCACCGCATGAGCCGAGGAATTATGACCACCACCTGTGCTACATGACATAATAAGATATCTCATTATCCTATTGTCCTTCCTTTTCTCCTATTATATCCCACTTAATAAATGATAAGCGGAAACTCTCCTTCTCCTCTTTGCTTAAAAAAAGTTTAATGCAAACTATAATTGCTGCTGCAACATAAGTAATAACAATTGCAGTTCTATAACCTATAAACGGTGCTATAAGCGCAGCAACAATAAATGTTATCATGGTCTTATAATAATCTGGCTTAATAATTAGTATTAAAGAAAATACAATAAATACAATTGCAAGAAGAAGTGCAGGTCTTAAATCTACCAAAAATCCCAATAGAGATCCAAAGGTAACTGCAATTCCTTTACCCCCTCTAAATCCATGAAATATCGGTAAAATGTGACCTATAATTGGAGATAGCATTACGAGTGCCATCAACACTTCATTATTATATTTTACGTCAACATAATTAAGACATAAGAATACGGGAACCATTCCTTTAGCTAATTCACAGATAACAGTTAGTGTTCCACACCAGAATCCACCTACTGAATATGCGTTAAATGTTCCCGGGTTTTTGTCTTTCGCCTTAAGTGTTATATCTTCTTTTGTAAATACGTATCCAAATACTTTAGCAAATAATATTGAGCCCAGAAAATATCCCATGAGTGCAAATGCTATGTACTCGAATTCATAACTCATATAAATCTCCCATAATATAAAATGCATATTTATACATCTCTTATTATCTATATTATTATATAACAATTATTTATTGTATCCAATATGCTTTTTCGTAGTATAATAGAAAAAAGGGAGGTGTTTTTTTATGAATAATACACTAAAAAATAGACAATTTCCTGCAAAGCGTGTAGTTTGCATTTTGTGTCTTGTTATTTTATGCTTTGTTTTTTTTATTAGCGTGTTTTCTATAACCGGATGTACCAAAAAGAAAGAGTCCGTTACTGCTAGCGAGTTCAAATCAACTCTTGGAAGTGAATTCGAATATACTGACCTCACCTCTCAGTATAAATCTTCAGATCCCTCTATTGTAGAAGTAATTGATGCAAGAGATAAAGATGGACTTGAATTGCAATACTGGCGTCTCAAAGATGACATAAGTGCATCTGTTAATTTCCATTATAAAAGACATAGAATAGAAAACCAGTGTCCTGATAATAACACCTGGGAAAAAGAAAGAAATGAAGATATGTATGCCGAAGGACAAAATAGAACTGTATTCTATAAGTTATCTAAAGTTGATGATACAGTTATCTATACCACTGTTACTCTTAATAACAAATCAAAAGTTGAAAAGCTATTTGAAAAGCTGGGATATTAATTAAAGAAGCTACTAATACGTTGTGTTAGTAGCTTTATCTTTGCTTATTATTTTTACTTCTTGTTAGATTAATTATTATCCATAATACTCCGGCAATAATCATACCAATGCTTATCCATTGAGATGTATATAACGAAAGGAATTTGCCACGATAAGCATCATATCTAAAATATTCTAGTATAAATCTAACTATTCCATATAATATAAAGTACATTGGAAGAAGAAACTGGGTCTTTCTAAACCAATAGAATAAAAATAACACTATGGAAATCACAAAGAGACAGCATGTCTCTACAATCTGAACTGGAAACATTGGAATACCTGATGGTGCAATAATTGAAGTCTCTGGATATACAACAGCTATAGGTCCCTCATATGGTATTCCATAGCAACATCCTGCCAGAAAACATCCTATTCTTCCAAATCCATGGGCAAGTGGTATGGCAAATGCGTAATTACTAATATAGTCCCACGCATCAATTTTGTGTATCTTACCTCCCAGAAATACTAATATTACTGCCAGAATTAATCCTCCATAGAATACAAATCCTCCACCAATTAATGGAGCCAAAACTTCCGGCTCGCCTATTCTATCCCAGGGGATGTCATTAATATTGATTAAAATATATAAAAGCTTAGAACCAATAATTCCTCCTAAAAGCCCATATCCTTCTATTATTATAAAATCCCACACATTCTTCTTATCTCTCTTAAGTATAAGAAGAATTACAACTAAATTGGCTATAAGCGCACCTGTAACAATCATTGTGCCATATGCCGGTATCTTAAATAAGCCAAAATCTAAATACATACTCATATTCTAGTCATCCTCATCAAAAAAATCACCTCTGCCGCATGCGACAGAGGCAAGTTAATTAATCATAATCAAGTAAATATTACATATAGCCTAGTGGTGCAAGACATGCTACGCAACCAACTGAAATCCAAGTAATAGTTCCAAAAACAACATCAAGGATTCCAAAAATAAATCCAATAATACCAGTTATTCTTCCTGCCTTAACCTGACCATTATCAACATTTGGATTTGCCTGCATATACTTCTTAGACCAGCTCATTGCAAGAGCACCAAATACAATAGAAAGAATTCCGAAAATTACTGTCCATCCAATTATTACAGATACACATAATGAAACAATACCAAATACCATAATCTGTGTTGGACTATGTCCAGCATCTACAACATTATATCCTTGGCTTGTCTGCTGATACTGCTGTTGTCCTGCCTGCTGGAACTGCTGTCCCTGGTTACCCTGTTGATACTGCTGATTCTGTTGGAACTGCTGTCCCTGGTTACCCTGCTCTGCCTGCTGAACTTGAGGCTCTGGTTGAACCGGTTGTCCCTGTGTCTCAGGTTGTTGATTATTAGGATTTTCTTCATAATATGCCATAATCATTTCCTCCTTGTACAAAACAGGCTTAGGTTATTACCTAAGCCCAAAAAGTCCATTTACAAAATACATTATTTATTCTCTAAATCTGACATTGCTTTATCAAGTTCATTTGACGCATTGTCTAATGACTTTTGAAGCTCGGCTTTTTCTTGTGGTGTTATATTATTACTCATCATCTACATTATTAATTGCATCTATAAGTGATGCAATTCCTGCCTTTGGTGCTTCTTCAATAGTTTCTTCTATATTGTTATCCGCACCTTCTACCTGGGCATCGTTTTCTGTGTCAAGTTCCAGGATTCTGCTTGCTTCTTCCTGTGCTTTAGCTATTTGACGAGACATTTCGTTATCATAAGTAGTATTAATCTTGATATTACTATATCTCTTCATACCTGTTCCGGCAGGGATAAGCTTACCAAGGATAACACTTTCCTTAAGTCCGATTAATGGATCAATCTTACCTTTAATTGCTGCACCAGTAAGAACCTTAGTTGTCTCCTGGAATGAAGCAGCTGACAGGAAGGATTCTGTTGCAAGACTTGCCTTAGTAATACCAAGTAGGATCTGCTCACCTTCTGCAGGTTCTTTACCTGCTGCCTTAAGCTCTTCATTAACTGCTTCGAACTCAAGTACATCAACCTGTGTTCCAGGTAGATAGTTGGAGTCACCTGATGCATCAACTCTGACTTTCTTAAGCATCTGATGAACGATAACTTCAATATGCTTATCGTTAATATCAACACCTTGTAAGCGGTAAACTCTCTGTACTTCTCTAAGCATGTAGTCTTGTACAGCTCTTACACCCTTAATATCAATTATATCATGTGGGTTAACTGAACCTTCTGTAAGCTCATCACCCTTTTCAATAACCTGTCCGTCAAATACCTTGATGCGAGAACCGTAAGGAATAAGGTAAATCTTCTCTTCTCCCTCGTCATTTCTTACAACAACTTCTCTCTTCTTCTTAGTATCACGAATTTCGATAGTTCCTGCAATCTCAGATATAATTGCAAGTCCCTTAGGCTTTCTGGCCTCGAAGATTTCCTCTACACGAGGAAGACCTTGTGTAATATCGTTACCGGCAACACCACCAGTATGGAATGTTCTCATTGTAAGCTGTGTACCAGGCTCACCGATTGACTGAGCGGCAATAATACCAATTGCTTCACCAACCTGTACAGCGTTACCAGTTGCCATATTGGCACCATAACATTTTGCGCAGACACCCTGACGAGAACGGCATGTAAGAATTGTACGAATCTTAATCTGAGCCTTTTCCTTAACAGTAGGATCATCCTTTTCAGCCTGAATTAAATCTGCATATAACTTACCATCTTCATTAACACCCTTTGTAACAATTGCTTCTGCTCTTCGTGGTGTAATCATATGGTTGGCTTTAACAATAACATTTCCATCTTTATCACAGATAGTCTCGCAAGAGAATCTTCCTGTAATACGTTCCTGAAGTGATTCTATCTCTTCACGTCCCTCCATAAACGCACGTACATACATTCCTGGAATCTCGCCCTCTGTATCTTCCATACAGTCTCTTTCTCTTACAATTAGTTGCTGAGATACATCAACAAGACGTCTTGTTAAGTATCCAGAATCGGCTGTACGAAGAGCTGTATCCGAAAGACCTTTACGAGCACCATGAGCTGACATGAAATACTCTAATACGTCAAGACCTTCACGGAAGTTAGATTTAATTGGAAGTTCAATTGTACGACCTGTTGTATCAGCCATAAGTCCACGCATACCAGCAAGCTGCTTAATCTGCTTATCAGAACCACGGGCTCCTGAATCAGCCATCATATGGATATTATTATACTTATCAAGACCCTTTAGTAGCTCATCTGTAAGAATCTTATCAGTATCTTCCCATACAGTTACAACATCTCTATAACGTTCTTCTTCTGTCATCCAACCACGCTTGTATTTCTTAGAAATCTCATCAACAGTTTTCTCTGCTTCAGCAATTAAGTCAGCCTTCTTGGCAGGAACTGTCATATCTGAGATTGATACTGTCATTGCAGCCTGTGTTGAATACTTATAACCCATAGACTTAATATCATCTAATACTTCTGCAGTCTTAGTAGCACCATGAGTATTAATTACTTTCTCAAGTATCTTCTTAAGTTGCTTCTTACCTACAAGTTCATCAACTTCAAGAATAAGTTCGTTGCCTGGAATTGTTCTATCAACAATTCCAAGATCCTGAGGAATGATTTCGTTAAAAATCAATCTTCCAACTGTAGATTCAATTATTCCAGAAATTATCTCACCATTAACTTCCTTAGACATACGTACCTTAACTCTCTCATGAAGAGACACAGCCTTGTTCTCGTATGCAAGAATTGCTTCGTTAACATTCTTGTATAACTTCTTATCCTTGTCCTCCGGATTCTCTCTCTCCTGTGTAAGATAATAGATACCAAGAACCATATCCTGTGATGGAACTGCAACAGGTCCACCATCAGAAGGCTTAAGTAAGTTATTAGGTGACAGAAGCATAAACCTACACTCTGCCTGTGCTTCTGCTGTAAGTGGCAAATGGACAGCCATCTGATCACCATCGAAATCGGCATTGTAAGCTGTACATACAAGTGGATGAAGCTTAATAGCCTTACCTTCAACAAGCACTGGCTCGAAGGCCTGAATACCCAATCTATGAAGTGTGGGAGCACGGTTAAGCATTACAGGGTGCTCTTTGATTACATCTTCTAGAACATCCCATACCTTAGGATCCAACTTCTCAACCATCTTCTTGGCACTCTTAATATTGTGAGCCTGACCTGTCTCAACAAGTACCTTCATAACAAATGGCTTAAATAATTCGATAGCCATTTCCTTAGGAAGACCACATTGATAAATCTTAAGCTCAGGACCAACTACGATAACGGAACGACCTGAATAATCTACACGCTTACCAAGTAAGTTCTGACGGAAACGACCGGACTTACCCTTAAGCATATCTGATAAAGACTTAAGTGCTCTGTTACCAGGACCTGTAACGGCACGTCCACGACGACCATTATCAATAAGTCCGTCAACAGCCTCCTGTAGCATACGCTTCTCGTTACGTACAACGATTTCTGGAGCGTTGATATCAAGTAGTTTTCTAAGACGATTATTACGGTTTACAATTCTACGATATAAATCGTTTAAGTCAGAAGTTGCAAATCTTCCACCCTCTAACTGAACCATAGGACGAAGATCTGGTGGGATTACAGGAATAACATTAAGAATCATCCATTCAGGCTTATTACCTGATTCTCTAAATGCTTCAACAACCTCTAATCTCTTAATAATTCTCGCTCTCTTCTGACCAGTTGCTGACTCTAATTCTTCTTTCAGCTCTTCAGCATCTGCATCTAAGTCTATTGCAGCAAGAAGTTCCTGAATAGACTCAGCACCCATTCCTGCTCTAAAAGCTGATGCTCCAAAAGTCTCTACGGCATTAGTATACTCATCTTGTGTAAGAATCTGCTTGTATTCTAATGTAGTCTCTCCTGGATCTAATACGATATAACTATGGAAATATAATACTTTATCAAGTACTCTTGGTGATAAATCAAGTAGTAATCCCATGCGGCTTGGTATACCTTTGAAGTACCAGATATGAGATACAGGACATGCGAGTTCAATATGTCCCATTCTCTCTCTACGTACTGCTGCCTTAGTTACCTCGACACCACACTTATCGCAGACTACGCCTTTATAGCGAATCTTCTTGTATTTACCACAATGACATTCCCAGTCTTTGCTTGGTCCGAAAATTTTCTCACAAAACAAACCATCCTTCTCAGGCTTTAATGTTCTATAATTAATTGTCTCGGGCTTCTTCACTTCACCATAAGACCATTCTCTAATCTTCTCTGGTGATGCCAAACCAATCTGAAGAGCGTCAAATTCAATTGGTTGATTTGTCTTATCTTTATTCATTGTACCTGGCATTTATGAAACTCCCTTCTCTATTCTTCAATACTATCTTCAGCAAATGCTTCTGCATCTAAGTCTTCGTATTCCTCAGACTCAAGATCATCTTCTTCACCAACCTGGTGTTCTGTATAACCCTGGGCAGCAAAATCAACATTTTCCTCAAATGCGAAATTCTTATTAGCATCTACCATTACTGCGTTGTAATCAGTATTACCATACTCGCTTGTCTCGATTAATTGTACTTCCTTGTGATTCTCATCAAGTACCTTAACATCAAGACCAAGTGACTGTAATTCCTTAAGAAGAACCTTGAATGATTCTGGAATTCCAGGTTCAGGAATATTCTCCCCCTTAATAATTGCTTCGTATGTCTTAACACGACCAACAACGTCATCTGACTTCATTGTCAGGATTTCTTGAAGTGTATAACTTGCACCATAAGCTTCAAGTGCCCAAACTTCCAT
>DFLF01000013.1:86918-230496 GCA_002373675.1 Pseudobutyrivibrio sp. UBA3626 | reverse complement strand
CGAAACGCTGTCCACCGAACTGTGCTTTACCACCAAGTGGCTGTTGTGTTACTAGAGAATAAGGACCAGTTGAACGAGCATGAATCTTATCGTCAACTAAGTGGTGAAGTTTCAAATAATGCATGTGACCGATTGTAACCGGTGAATCAAACTCTTCGCCTGTACGTCCATCACGAAGCTGTACTTTACCATCTCTTCTTATCTCAACACCTTCCCATAGAGCTCTATGGTCGCGATTGTCACTTAAGTATTGCATAACATCTTTGTTAAGAATGTCTTTGTACTTATCTGTAAAATTCTCTTTCTTGTCTGCCCACTTATCAAGCTTAGCTTCTGTCTTATCGAAAGGAAGATTAACATAATCGTTAGCAAGCTCAAGTGTATCCTGAATATCAATCTCCTTGGCACCATCAAATACAGGTGTCTCAATATTAAATCCAAGTGCTTTAGCAGCAAGAGACAAGTGTATCTCAAGTACCTGTCCGATATTCATACGTGATGGTACACCAAGTGGATTAAGAACGATATCAAGTGGTCGGCCATTAGGTAGATATGGCATATCTTCAATCGGAAGTACACGTGAAACTACACCTTTATTACCATGACGACCAGCCATCTTATCACCTACAGATATCTTACGCTTCTGCGCAATATAGATTCTAACTGACTTGTTAACTCCAGGTGGCAGTTCATCTCCATTTTCTCTTGTAAACACTTTGGCATCCACAACAACACCATATTCACCATGAGGTACTTTAAGAGAAGTATCTCTAACTTCTTTAGCCTTATCACCAAAGATAGCTCGAAGTAATTTCTCTTCTGCTGATGCTTCTGTCTCGCCCTTAGGTGTAACCTTTCCTACAAGGATATCGCCGGCACGAACTTCAGCACCAATTCTTATGATACCGTCTTCGTCAAGGTTGGCACGAGCATCATCACCCACACCAGATATATCTCTTGTTATCTCTTCTGCACCAAGTTTTGTATCTCTAGCCTCTGTCTCATACTCTTCAATATGAACAGAAGTATATACATCATCCTGTACCAATCTCTCTGATAACAGTACAGCATCCTCGTAGTTGTAACCTTCCCATGTCATGAAACCAATAAGAGGATTCTTACCAAGAGCCATCTCACCCATTGATGTTGATGGTCCATCAGCAATCACTTCTCCTTCTTCAACCTTATCACCCTTGAATACAATAGGTCTCTGGTTGTAGCAGTTACTTTGGTTACTTCTATCGAATTTATTAAGGATATATTCCTGTCTTCCTGACTTACCCTTGACAATAATCTTAGTTGCATCTACGAACTCAACTGTTCCTTCTTCTTTCGCAATAACACATACACCAGAGTCAACTGCTGTCTTAGGTTCCATACCTGTACCTACAACAGGTGCTTCTGTTGTAAGAAGTGGTACTGCCTGACGCTGCATGTTAGAACCCATAAGAGCACGGTTAGCATCATCATTCTGTAAGAAAGGAATAAGGGCTGTAGCAACTGAGAATACCATCTTAGGAGATACGTCCATATAATCGAACATTGTCTTATCGTACTCTTGTGTCTCTTCACGGAAACGACCAGACACGCTGTTACGCACAAAATGTCCTTCCTCATCAAGCTTCTCGTTAGCTTGTGCTACATGGTAATTATCTTCTTCATCAGCTGTCATATAAACAACTTCGTCTGTAACCCTAGGATTCTCAGGGTCTGACTTATCTATCTTACGATATGGTGCTTCAATAAATCCATATTCATTAATCTTGGCATAACTAGCAAGAGAGTTAATAAGACCAATGTTAGGACCTTCAGGTGTCTCAATAGGACACATTCTTCCATAGTGAGAATAGTGAACGTCACGAACCTCGAATCCTGCCCTATCACGGGATAGACCACCAGGACCAAGTGCTGAAAGACGTCTCTTATGTGTCAACTCACCCAGTGGGTTGTTCTGATCCATAAACTGTGAAAGCTGTGATGAACCAAAGAATTCCTTGACTGCTGCAGTAACTGGCTTAATATTAATAAGGCTCTGAGGTGATACGCCATCCAAATCCTGAGATGTCATTCTCTCACGAACAACTCTCTCCATACGTGATAAACCAATTCTATACTGATTCTGTAACAATTCACCGACAGCACGAATACGACGATTACCCAAATGATCGATATCATCATCTTTACCAATTCCATATTCAAGATGCATATTATAGTTAATAGATGCGAAGATATCATCTCTAGTAATATGCTTAGGGATAAGATCACCGATATTACGTTTAACTGCTTCTGCAAGTTCTTCACCATCTTCGTACTCATTCATTAACTGCTCAAGTACCGGATAGTATACTTTCTCAGTAACTCCAAGTTCTTTTGGATCACAATCGAGACCAACGAAGAAGTCGAAATCAACCATCATATTAGATAGTACTTTGACATTCTTCTCTTCAGTCTGAATCATTACATATGGAATAGCATTATTCTGAATCTCGTCAGCAAGTTCTCTAGATACTAATGTACCAGCTTCAGCAATTACTTCACCAGTAATCTCGCTTACAACATCTTCTGCAAGAACCTGATTGTAAATTCTATGTCTAAATGAAAGCTTCTTATTGAATTTGTAACGTCCAACCTTAGCTAAATCATATCTTCTTGGGTCAAAGAACATAGCATTAATAAGACTCTCCGCACTTTCTACAGAAAGAGGCTCACCTGGTCTAATCTTCTTATATAACTCTAATAGACCCTTCTCATAGCTTCCTTCTGGAAGTTTCTCCGGGTCAATTGATGGATCCTTATCAAGAGACGCCATAATCTTAGGCTCTTCTCCAAACAAATCAATAATTTCCTGATTAGTTCCTACTCCCAGTGCACGAATAAGTACAGTAATAGGAACCTTTCTTGTTCTATCTACACGAACGTAGAAAACGTCATTGGAATCAGTCTCATACTCTAACCACGCACCACGATTAGGTATTACTGTACAAGAATATAACTTCTTACCTACCTTATCATGATCGATAGCATAATAAATTCCAGGAGAACGTACTAATTGGCTTACAATTACACGCTCTGCACCATTAATTACGAATGTACCTGTCTCAGTCATAAGTGGCATGTCACCCATAAAGATTTCCTGAGTAATAATCTCATCAGTATCCTTATTAAGAAGACTAACCACAACCTTTAAAGGAGCCGCATAAGTCGCATCTCTCTCTTTGCATTCGGGAATTGTATACTTCTTCTCATCTTCACACAAAGTAAAATCTACGAAATTCAAGCTTAAGTGATTACCATAATCACTAATAGGAGAGATATCTCTGAAAACTTCCTTAAGGCCTTCCTCTAAGAACCACTTATAAGAGTCCTTCTGAACCTCAATGAAGTTAGGCATCTTGAGAACCTCTTTTTGTCTTGAATAACTCATACGTATACTTTTACCGGCTTTCACTGGACGTATTCTGTTTTTCTCCATTTGACGCTTCACCTCTTCATTTTATTTTGCAATAAATGTGTATATAATGTGTACGAATAGCTCTTAAAATTAGGCATACTACGCCCATTACTCCACAATAAAGCACTCTACATATTACACCAAAATAATAGAGGGTGTCAAGAAGTTTTTTATATTTTTCCCATGGATGGCAAGAAAAAGGGTCCCACTGCCTGGATGGCAGATTGGACCCTGGTTTCTGTCACATTATTCTATTATGCCTCTTATATCTAACTACGCCAAAAATTCTTTAACCTGCTTATAAATTCCTTTAGCATCAAGTTCATATTTCTCAAGTAACTTAAGTGCTGGACCTGACTCGCCAAATCTATCCTGAATTCCAATTCTAAGTTGCTTAGTTGGATAATGCTCTGACAATGTCTCTGCAACAGCTGAACCTAATCCTCCAATAACAGAATGTTCTTCAATTGTTACAACCTTACCTGTCTTCTTAGCACCGGACACCACTGTTTCCACATCAAGTGGCTTAATCGTATGAACATTTACAACCTGAGCTTCTATGCCATCAGCAGATAACTTATCTGCCGCCTGTAATGCCTCTATAACCTCTAATCCAGTTGCGAATAACGTAACATCACTACCTTCGCGAAGAATTGGGGCTTCATATAGATTAAATTCATAATCAGATTCATCATTATATGCTGGAACCGCAAGTCTTCCAAGTCTTATATAACAAGGTCCTTCTATATCCATTACTGCTTTGATGCAAGCCTTTGTCTCAACATCATCTGCAGGACATAGAACTGTCATACCAGGAATGTTACGCATAAGAGATATATCTTCTATACACTGATGTGTTGCTCCGTCCTCACCAACAGATATTCCTGCATGACTTGCTGCAATTCTAACATTAAGATGAGGATACCCAACGGAATTCCTAATCTGTTCGTATGCACGTCCTGTTGCAAACATTGCAAAGCTTGAGCAAAATGGAACTTTACCACATGCCGCAAGACCTGCTGCCATACTTACCATATTAGCTTCTGCAATTCCACAATCAATAAATCTATCCGGGAATTTCTTGCCGAAAATCGCCGTCTTAGTAGATTCTGCAAGATCCGCGTCAAGTACCACTATTCTATCATCAGTTTCTCCAAGCTCTGCTAAAGCTTCTCCGTAGCTTTGTCTTGTTGCTATTCTCTTTAGTTCTGACATAGTTCCTCCTCAAGCTTATCTAATTCTTCTAAGGCTTTCTCAGCCTCGTCGTCCTTTGGTGCGACGCCATGCCAGCCAACTACATTTTCCATAAAGGATACATCTTTACCCTTAATCGTCTTCATGACAATTACTGATGGCATTCCTTTAGTATTTCTTGCATTATCGAATGCAGCTCTTAGCTTGTCAAAGTCGTGTCCATCATCAACCTCAATAACATTGAAATTAAATGCTCTGAATTTATCACCGATAGGATATGGTGAATTAATCTCGTCAATTGCACCATCTATCTGCAAATTGTTATTATCTATAATCCAACATAAGTTATCAAGCTTTCTGGCTCCTGCAAACATTGCAGCTTCCCACACCTGACCTTCCTGAATCTCACCATCTCCCAGAAGAGAATATACTCTGTAATCCTTCTTATCTATTCTTGCGGCCATAGCCATTCCACATGAAGCAGAAGCCCCCTGTCCTAGAGAACCACTAGACATATCAATTCCAGGTGTATATCCAAGTGTTGGATGTCCTTGTAAATGTGAGCCTATGTGACGAAGTGTAATCAAATCTTCTTCAGGGAAAAAACCCCTCAATGCCAGCGCTGCATATAATCCGGGAGCCGAATGTCCTTTGGAAAGTATGAATCTATCTCTGTCGTCCTTATTAGGATTCTTCTCATCTATATTCATTTCCTCAAAATAGAGGTAAGCAAATACTTCAGCAGATGATAGTGAACCACCTGGGTGACCAGCCTTTGCGGCATGAGTACTTCTTATTATGCCTTTCCTAATCTGTACAGCCTTTTTTTGTAATTCAAGATTTGTCATTTATATTTCCTTTCACCACAATATGTTGTATGTGATACACAATATCTTGTATATGATACTATAACTTAGCAACGTCTTCAAGTGTAATAAGCATAATATTCTTAATTGCACCTGCAACAGTAAGGGTGTTCTCATGGAACCCATTCTTAGAGAATACTATATAGAACACATCACCGGTTGCTGATACATGCTTCGTCATCTCAATCAAGTCCTTAAGTGTAGCCATTTCTATTGGAGCATCATTATAGTAACATCTGCCAAATACGGTACATGGCTTACCTTCGCATTTACCAAGAGCCACAAGATCGAATCCTGAAGACGTTCCTTTATCCTCGTCATTCTCCCACCAATTACCTATATCATCTACAGTAAATGGCATCTTGCCATTGTCCGCTTCTTTTCTTATATACTCTTTACACATGCGAACAAATACAGCCTTCATGTAATCAGCAAGCTCAGGTTCAATTAGTTCTGACCACATATCTCTAATCTTGCCGCTGTAATACCAGTCGATATTAGGCGCAATATATCTATACCAGAACAGGAAATTAGTATTAACTATTCCATATCTTGTCTTCTTACGATTATTCTTCTCTGTTATAGCATTATTCTTCTCAACTACACCAATATTAATCAGGGTATTCATATATGGAACCACAACATCTTTAGGCTTGTTGACAAGAGCTGATATCTGATTAACTCTGACATTTCCCTGAGCCAGTGTCATAAGAATTCTGTTATAGTAAGATAATTCTCTCAAATCAACACTCATAGTGGCTTCCGGCATAAGACCAGCCTGATGAATTGGTTTTAGGAAAAGCTCCTTTGCGACATTCTCAAGGTCACCATCAATCTTAGATAAATGCTGTGGAATGCCACCGGTAAGACCGTATAGGAATGCTCTTTCCTCCGCATCCCTTCCCCGGAAAAACTCGCAGGAATCATAGAATCCCATCCCTTTAAGCTCAATCCTCGTCATGTCAACATCTTTCCAGATTGCCTTTTTACCAAATACGAATTTTTCCATAGCAAGGAAAGAATCGCCACACACAATGAGTTTGATGTTGTTATCTACCCATTTTGAAGTAAAATACTCAAAAAGAATCTTCTCATATGAAGCATCAGCTTTAACGAAATTATAGTATTCATCAATAATGAGAAGCAGCTTCTCTCCTTCAGCCTTCTCCTCAATCATATCCATTAATTCCGTAAAATCCGGAATCATCTCATATTCTTCTTTTAACACTTCAAGATTTGCTGTATTTGCAAATCTGGGCATCTCATAAATCTCGCCTAGAGATCGGGCAAATAGCACCATTTGTCCTACATCCGTCGTTGGGTATGCAATGTGAAAAATGTGCTTTTTATCCTTGGCAAATTCTTTAAGAAGCGTCGTCTTACCCATGCCCACTTGTCCTGTGACACACGCGACCTTCTCCTTGTCGTCATTATAAAAGCGCTCTAACGCTTCTAATTCTTTCTTTCGTCCTACAAACATTTTAATACCTCTTCTGCTACTCACACCAAACGTAGCGATATTATTGTATTACGATTCAACTAAAAAAACAAGCATTATTTATGGTTTAAATTTCGTGCAATTATACATGTAAATTATCAAGGTCTAAGCCATTAGGGGCATCTATATGCTCAAATGCTGCAAGCTCAGGATTCTCTCTCTTCTCAAGCGAGTAGTTCTCGTAAGGTCTGAATTTATGATTCTGGCTAGCCCAGATTTCATCTGCAATAGGAGCCCATTCCTTAGCATAATTATCACATTTGGCACAAAGCTGTTCTGCTGTCTCTTCACACTCAGCATTAGTACCATGAGCACCTGTCTTCTTAATCATCTCTCTTAGAAGTTCAGGATTCTCAAGCATTGGACAAGGACGAAGCATATTTCTGTTAAATGGCTGTCCTTCATGATACGCCTTGAATAGCGGACTCTGTAACATCTCAAGGATTGAATGAGTCTTGATATTAGTATCTGAGAAGTGGATAAATACACATGGCTCTGCATCACCTTGCGCATTAATATGGAAATAATTTCTTCCACCAGCTATACATCCACCTACAAATTCTCCATCATTCTGGAAGTCCATAGGGAAGAATCCAATATCGTTATCTCCTGTTCTCACCCAACGAATCTTATCTATTATCTCTTTTCTCTGTTCCATTGTAGGCATTAGTTCTGGAGCAGCGTTACCACCAATTGGCATATAGTGGAAATAGAATCCGAATCTTGCACCCTTCTCTGCCAAAAATCTAAAGAACTTCTCATCAGTAACTGCTTCAATATTATTTCTTGTATAGCAGATAGATGTTCCAAATATTATTCCGTATTTCTTAAGAAGATCCATTGCCTTCATAGCTGCCGCGTAGTGACCTTCACCACGACGCTCGTCATTTGTCTCTTCCGAACCTTCCACAGATAGAAGGAATGTAATATTACCAAGCCTTACAACTTCCTTACATACCTCTTCATCAATAAGCGTAGAATTACTAAATAGCGCGAAGTAGCAATCGTTATGCTTCTCTGCAAGCCTGAATATATCCTTCATTCTTACTGTTGGTTCGCCACCTGTCATAAGATAAAGGTGTGTTCCTAACTCTTTACCTTCCGATACAATCTTGTCCATATCTTCAAATGCAAGATTATTCTTGTGACCATATGTACCAGACCAGCATCCTGTACAATGAAGATTACATGCGTCTGTTGGATCAAATAAAATAAGCCATGGGATGTTGCAATTATAAATCTTACGATTCTCACGAATCATCTTAGTTCCACGAAGGAATCCCTCATATCCAAGATTAACAAGCAAAGACCTGGCACAATTAGGATCTGTCTCGTCAATTATCTGGTTAAGGAACTTAACCCATCTATTATCAGGATTCTTAAATGCTTCACGAACCTTATTAAGGCTATCCATATTAGTAGCCTCTTTACCCCAGAACTTAACTGTGGAATCTGCTATCTTAATATAAACCTCGCTTCTTTCGTTAACGTCTTCTTTTTTGCTTATCTTCTTTATTAGCCTGTTAACAAGCACCTCAAAAGTCTTGCGCTCAGCTGCATGTGATATACTGTCTTTTACTGAAGCCATACAATTCCTCCCAATTATTATATGTTGATTTAATAAACTGTAAATTAAAAATTGTTTTTACTTTTTATTTCTTATAAAAACGCAAGTTATAATATACAACATTTGGGTATTTTATTCTAGTAGTAAATTTGCATATTTTATGGGATATAAAGTTAATTTTTGTTGTAATAATTACAAGTGTGGTATAATAAGTCATAAGGAGGGACCCACGAAGTGGGAGGATTCCTTATGACATAAATGGAGGTACCACTATGCCAGGTTTTAAATCACATTATTTGTTTGGGCGAAATGCTCTTAATGAATTTACCCCCGACAAATACCAACAATATTTAATCAGATTTCCTCAAAGCTATCATTTAGGGTTACAGGGGCCAGATGTGTTCTTCTATTATGTGCCTGCATATCTCTTCTATAAGGAAAATATAGGCGTTGTAATTCATAATGGTAAGACAAATGAATTTTTCGAGGCTCTTATAAATGCGAGAAATCACCTTATCAAGAAGGAACATCGACTAATTGCCGATTCCTATATAAGCGGATTTATTGCCCACTATACGCTAGACTCAATCGTTCATCCATACATTTACCATAGAACAAAATATATGGAACACGACGACAAGAAACTATATGATTTCGGAGTTCATGTATTCCTCGAAACTGATATTGATAATGCCCTGCTTCGCCACTTTATGCATATGAAGCCAAGTGATTTCAAGATGGGCGATACAATTCTTCTATCAATAAAGGAGCATTTGATTATATCAATAATACTGTACGAGGCAATAAGAAAGACTTTTCCTGATAACAAGATTCTTCTATATCATATCAGGCACGCTATCAGTTCAATGGCACTTGAAGCAAACCTTATGAAAGACCCAACAGGAAAAAAGAAGATAATTGTAAGACTTCTGGAGCGTTTTATATTTGGACATGCAGTAATATCTCCTATGATTCCTAATGACAAGGTTACAAAATACAAAGACCCTTGTAATCTCGCCCATAAGAAGTGGTATAACCCTTGGAATCCTTCATGTGTAAGTAATGATAGTGTCTATGATATGATGGATAAAGCAACTAAAGTATTAGAAGAGAGACTACAGTATTATTCAAAGTCTCAGACATTATCTAAAGATTTAACAGAAGAAGAAAAGGATAAGAATCTAGGCAAATTATTTGATTCGCTTAACAATTCCTCTTATCTTAACGGCTTGCCATATTAATTAAATCAGGATTAAAAAGAGCCCTTAAGGGCTCTTATTAGTCATCTTCTATTATCTCACCATTTCTATAACATTCAAGTAATGCTTCTAAGTCGCTTATATCTTCTAAGATACCTTTACCAATGTCAGTATCTCTTACCATTACACGATTCTTCTCAACCTCTACCATATTAGACTCAGACTCTATATCATCATTATTGCGAAGCGCCTGCTCCACACTGGTAAATGGATTATGAGACATAAGTCTTATACCATGGGAGTTGTAGATAAGAGTGTATCCAGCGTGTCCTGTTGACTTGTGGTACGCTTTGGAGAAGCCACCGTCGATTACGTACAATTTACCATTGGCTCTAACTGGAACCTCACCTTTACCAAGTTTTACCGGTGTATGTCCATTTATAACATGGGACATATCAGAAAAAAGCCCAAATTCGTTAAGAATCATTCTTATGTAACGCTCTTCGTATTGATACTTATAATATGGATTCTGAGGCTCTTCCCATGTCTTCTTATCATCAATATATGTTCTCTCAAATGTCTTGACAATTCTACCGCACATCGGAGACTTGGTTCCTCCCCACAGATACCACATAAAGTCTAAATCTTTATCATGTCTTGATTTGTTACGTGACCTTAAGAGATCGTCTCTGCTTCTCATATAAAATGCACGTCTTGCAACATCCTCTGCCGCCTCAAAAAAGGCTTTACCAGAGTAGGCTTTGCCATCTACCATTACATTATCGAAATTACCATTTTCATCAAGTGGTACACATCCATGATACAAGAGATTTTGATTGTAAACCTTGTATATTCCACCTTTGTCATATAAGAAATCAATGTGTCGATTGATTCTATCACCACTTGTAAAGTCTACAACAAGATCATCCATTATCTTCTTTTCTTCTGGAGACAGGACATATGGATTGTCAGGATCGATTGTTGGAAAATCATGGGTATTAAGCTTATAAGTCTCTCCTTCAAGCTCAATTGTATAGTCATCCCAATTAACCCTGTGAAGAAGACGTCTGTCATCCATCTCAAACTCTGGATTGGCAAATATAGTTGCTCCTTCCACTTTCTGGAGAATTACAGACATTGCCTTGTATGCAGCCTTAATAGGGTCTTTCTCATCATATGTATCAAGAGCAAAAAGAACAAGATTTCTAAGAGAAATACCATAACCATTCTCAAGAATCTCTATATTGCTATACTTAAGATTATTGCGAACAAGATTGGCTATACAAGCAGGAGATCCGGCAGCGGCCCCCATCCAAAGAACATCATGATTGCCCCACTCTATGTCGATAGAATGATGTTCCATAAGAAGATCTATTATCTTATCTGCATTTGCCCCTCTGTCAAATATGTCACCAATAATATGGAGATGATCAACAGCAAGTCGCTTTATTAATCCAGATAAAGCAACAATAAATTCATCACCATTATCAAGCGCAAGAATAGTTTCTAGGATTTTCTTATGATACAAATCCTGATTATCATCCTCATCCTTTGGAACATGAATTAACTCGTCAATAATATATGCAAAATCCTTAGGCATTGCCTTTCTAACCTTAGAACGGGTATATTTTGAAGAAAGATTACGGGCGACTTCAATAAGCTGATTAAGCGTCATCTTATACCATTCTTCCGTAAGCTCCCGCTCCTTATGTAGCATCTTCAGTTTTTCTCTAGGGTAATAAATTAAAGTACAGATTTCGTCTTTCTCTTTTGGAAGAAGTTCATCTTCGAAAGCCATGTCAACCTTCTCTTTGACAACACCAGAACAGTTATTAAGAATATGTAGAAAGGCTTCGTATTCTCCATGTAAATCGCTCATAAAATGTTCTGTTCCCTTTGGAAGATTAAGAATTGCATTAAGATTAATAATCTCTCGACATACTGCCTGCTTGGTAGGATATTCCTTTGCTAACAGATTAAGATATTTCTTATCACTACTCTTCATAATAAATTCTCCCCCAATCAAATATATATGATATTATAACATAAAGCACACTATGATATAATAATATTTACAATTATACACATATTCCTTTACCGGGGGTGTATTGTATGCTACGTACATCGGATAAATAGTATTTCTCTCACCGAACAATACACAATCTTCAAAAAACACTTTTATCCTTTGCAATGGTTATATACTCGCCAAGTAATTAAATAATATTTTTCTCACTGGGCAAGCCCAATGTTCGAAAAACATTTTTAATTACTTGGCTGAGCTTATAATTTTAGTAAATCGGATAAAAGTGTTTCTCGAACGTCGAACGAAGTTCGGTGAGAGAAATACATTTTATTCGATTTACTATCACTATATTCCCCTAGTAATGGATAATAGTGTTAATACAGGAGGATGATATGCGTTGTAATGTTGAAGATATTAAGTACTTTACTATAGGCGGCGGAAAAATTAAAGCTAGAATTACTAATTATGGCTGCACTTTGTTGAATCTATGGGTTACTAAGGCTGATGGTACAGATGTTGACGTTGTCCTTGGTTATGAGAACATAGAAGACTATTTTGATAACCCACCTTGTTTTGGAAGCTGTGTTCTTCCTAACGCCAACAGAATAGAGAATGCAAAATTTACTCTTAATGGCAGGGAATATACTCTAGATCAAAATGATGGCAATAATAACCTTCATAGTGGATTAGAACCACTCCACAAAAGGCTTTGGAATGTTGTTACTGCAAATAATCATTATGTAAAATTCTCCATTAGTTGTGATGATTTAGATATGGGCTTTCCTGGGAATAGAGAATTTGTTGTAGAATATAGTGTTAATGATAACTGCCTTAGAATTGACTACTCAGGAAAATCAGACAAGGATACTTTATTTAATCCAACTAATCACAGCTACTTTAACCTAATGGGACACGATTCAGGAGATATATTAAGTCATGAATTAATAATTAATGCCGACAGGTTCACCCCCAGTGACAAGCATGCTATATGTCACGGAGAAATCCAAAGCGTAAAAGATACTCCTATGGATTATACAACACCTATCCCAATTGGAGATAGAATAAGCGACAGATACGACCAATTAATCTGGGGAAATGGTTACGACCATAACTATATCCTAAATGATAACTGTTCTAAACCAGACGAAGAATTTAGTGTTCCTGCCGCAAAGCTTACCTCTCCTGATAAGCACATATCGCTTAATATATATACAAGCGCTCCTTGTATCCAATTATATACCGGTAATTACTTATCAAATACAGATGTGGGCAAGGGAAATCACCCATACTCCCCCAGGAGTGGTGTGGCACTAGAGACGCAATTTGCGCCTAATTCTATTAATGTTGATGCTTTTATTAAACCTATACTTAAGAAAGGCACATCTAGCAATAGTTGCACAATATACGAATTTCTAACATAGAAAAAAGAGCGTAGCCTAAAGCTACGCTCTCAAAACCCCTCTTATATACTTAACAATTAGCTTAATGCTTTCTTAATAACTGCCGAAATACTTTCAACATCAAATGGTTTCGTAACATATCCAATAATGCCAATATCTTCAGCTTCCTTCTGAAGCTGTGAAACATGCTGTGCAGATTCAATTATAACCTTAGCATCAGGATGAACCTTTAACAATTCCTTAGCTGCTGTAATTCCATCCACATTAGGCATTACTACGTCAAGCATCACTACATCAGGCTTATTGGCTTCATATGCTTCAACAAGCTCCTCGCCATCTTTAGCATTTATAACATCATGTCCCTCTGATACAAGAATACCTTGTAACATAAGTCTTGTATAATCATTGTCATCAACAACAAGTATTTTAGCCATACAATCACCTCGCAGTTCTTTACATAGAAATATTAGCATACATTACAAGTATTCTCAATATTTATTTCCTCTTATTAAGGTATTTAATCTTGCGATGTCTAGCATATACTATGCAACCGGCTCCTCCAAGAAATACTGCAATACAAAGGAAATATCTTGGATCAAGACCATCTGCAGTTCCCGGTGTGGCATCTTTCGTATGACTTGTTCCTGTAGCACCAGTTCCTGCACGAATAACATTTCCATTAGCATCCACAACTGTACCATCTGCCTTGGTTATTGTTCCGTCTGGATTAACAACATCTCCTGCGGCCGGATTATAAGGTGTAGGGTCTGGGTCCGGTGTCGGAGTAGGCTCCGGTGTTGGGGTAGGTTCAGGCGTTGGCTCAGGCTGAGGTCCAATTACTACAAATGGAATACTATTGTTCTTGGCATATGTCTCTGCTGCTGAATCAGCATATCCGTATATTGTAGAAGGTGTCCAACCAGACTGTGCTCCAATTGAAGTTACTGAAGCAGGTATAGTAATTGTTCTAATTCCAGAATTACTAAATGCCCCTTCTTCTATAGTTGTTACCGAATCAGGAACTGTTAAGCTTGTTACATAAGAAGCTCCACTAAATGATCCTGAACCAATGGTTGTACAAGAACTTGCTAATGATACAGAAGATTTGCCGGCTGGAACAAGAATTAGTCTTGTCTTAGCTCCATTGTAGAGGCATCCGTCTGAACTTGAATAATTAGGATTGCCAGAGCTTACTGATATCTCTCCTAAGTTATCACATCCTGCAAACGCACTTGGAAGTGAAATGCTTGTACAACTTGCTGGTATCGTTATTGATGAAAGTGTTGAACATCCGTAAAATGCGTTCGAACCAATTGAACTCACACTTGGAAGGGATATAGATACAAGACCGGAACACTCTCTAAATGCATTTGCCGGAATACTTGATATTCCGCTACTTAGAGATATGCTCTGCAACTGTGTACATCCAGAACACATATCAGCTCCTATAGATGTTACAGTATCTGGCATTGTAATACTGGTAATATTCTGATGATTCTTGAATATACCATCACTTATTGTGACAACACCATCAGGTACGCTAACAGAACCGCCATCTCCAGTATACTCTATTGCAACCGTTCCATCGTCGCTCAGAATAAAATCTCCTTCTTGCCTATCGGCATTAGAACTGCCCCCCACTATTACCCAAATCGACAAAACAACGGATAACGCTATTAAGGCCCAACCTATCTTTGTTCCTGTCTTCATCTTCATTAATCTCCATAGATAAAACACATTATATAAACTACATCTTGTATATTATACTACTATTTTATTCTTTTGGCTACTACAAATAGTCTACCATCCTCAGTATAGTTGTTACATGTAGATAATGTCAATAGTTTATCTGTTTTTTGTATATCAATATTTTCTCCATATACAGATAAATTCTTAACTGTTCGTAGAAATGCGTCATATTCCGTGTCATTATCTGCGTTAATGAAGTTATAATATCTAAAATTATTATCATCCTGATATTCTACTTTAGAGAGACATACAGCCACAATCTCATATTCTCTCTTCTCATACAATGTATCAAAACTTATAATCTTGTGAGTATTATAGAAGGATTCATCAAGATATTTCTTAAGCTCTCCGAACATTGAACCATTATTCATATTGTGACCATATATAATTGTATTAGTCTTAGGATTAACATAATCACATCTATAATCCATAAACAATGTACCTGTAGAATCCTCTTTACCATCGAATCCATGATTTAGATAGTAGTCATTGTCACTCTGTCTCTGAAGCACAGGATAATTAACCTGCGTATCCGGCACAATAAGCCATCCTACAAACTCTGGATTCTGTGCAAGATATTGTTGATATTCCGGAAGTACTGTAAGAGTACTAGGATCTACAACTCTACTGTTAATCCGCGCAATTTCATTATTAGTAATACTAGACTTGGCTGCACTATCATCCGTCTTGGTATAATTCTTCTGGTCTTGAAGAGCTGCCATTTTTCTCGTAGAAATGTAATCTGTAAGTTCAGATATTCCAAAGTACGCAAAAAAGATAATTGCCAAGCCAATAAAAGCTAAACCAATTATCTTTGATGATTTCGTTTTGTCTTCCGCCTTTTCTACAGCATCGTTTACTTCAATAAGACCAACTGATTTGTCAGCCACGATGTCTGCAATATGAGCATAGAATTTGTCTCCAATAGGGCTCTTAAATACAATCTCCCCGGTGCGAATCATATTATAGAGTCGCACCGCTACTTTGGGATCATGTATATCAAGTTCCTTATTAATACATTCAATTTTTTTCAAATCTTCCTGTCCGTCCCTATACTCGTGAAAAGTATCGAAAGTAAACTCTCCAATTCGAAATTTATTGTCTGCTTGTTCCATCTTCTAACATCCTATTTGACAGTTACTGCTTTAGGTGCTGAGAAGTATCCATATACGAATTGATTCTCACCAACCTTTAGATATGCCCTAACCTTGTAATAGTATGTTCCTCCGCTTACCAGATTAGAATCACTATATCCACCTGCGCTTTGTGGCATTACAGCTATCTTATTGTAAGTACCATTAAGTGACACGCTTCTATAGATTTCATAACCCGTTACGTTCTCTGCAGGAGTCCAGTTAAGTGTAGTTCTCTTTCTAGCAAGTGACTTAACTGTTATAGTAGGTGCTGACAAGCCTGTTCTTACTGTTACAGTCTTAAATGCACCGTAAGTTGTCTTGCCATCTACTGTAATAAATGTTCTTACTTTAAATGTATAGTTTGTCGCCTGCTTTAAAGAACCAATATCAAAGCTTGTTCCTGTAGTTGAACCGTATTTCACCGAACTATCTTCTGAGTAAATCTCATATCCTGTTATATGAGCATTTCTAAGCCAGTTTAATCTGACACTAGTATCGCTAAGAGCTGAACCTGAAAGGCTTAATACATCTGGTGCAACTATATTGAAGTACTTCGTTACTGTTGCGATGTAATTGCCAATACCTGTAATCTCTATCTTGCCAACTCCAGGATTTACATTATCAGAATACTTTAATGTATAATCAACGCCTTCAGTTAATAGCTCTCCAAGTGAACCATCCGGATTCTTTGTCCAGATAAGAACTGGTGGATAAATCTTACTTCCAGTATATACATTGTCATACAGAGGAACTATATGACATAGGTTAATATTTTTTCCAATAATATCATATGTAGCAGTTACTTCGCAAGTCTTAGAACCAACATTTAGTGGAATGGTTGCAGTTATAGTACCAATACTTGTGCAATCACCCTCACCTGTGTTAGAGTTTTCATACTTAATTGCATCCGGATCATAGGAAATGCTTGTTCCAGATGGAGTACTTACTACGAAGTCAGGCTTAATAGGATTACCTGTATATGCATATTCATTATTATAGCCAGATACTGTAAGCATTGTTGGGTCAAATACTATATTGTATTCAACATCTCTTCCATCAGCGTAATACTCTTTAAGCGGTGTTATAGTTGCTGTAGCCTTTGTCTGCCAATTATCGTCAGAAGTGTAAGTCACAGCATAATCTACATCCTTAACTAGTGTATTACCACCTGATGTTATAGTAAGCGGTGCCTCAACACGGCTTCCTGTATAGAATTGATCTTCAACAGTTATCTGAGTATCCTCATCCTTAGCTAAGCTTGCAACTACGTTGTATGGAAGTTCAACTACTCCTGAGTAATTTCCTATTCCAGTTATAATTGCTTTCTTTTTACCAGCATTAATAGGTGGATTCTCATTTTCAGTTCCATCATCATTAAGAGATACATATCTTACTGTAAAGTCTGTATCTTTATCAAGTGCTTTTTGACCAGGTACACGAGGTATAACCTTTACTTCTGGCTCAACCTTCTCTCCTGTATAAGGGAATTGAGGTCCTACTTCTACAAATGACGCTTGGAAATCACCTGTCTCTATAGCCTTCTGCTTAATATAGAAGTACTGTTTACATTTTTCTGATCCATTAGCGTAATTATTCTTAAGCTCAATTGCAATAACCGCAGGGTTGTCCTCAGAGCTAACAATCGTATTATGCTTATATTCTACATCATAATCATTAGGACTAATCCCTACTGTATCTGATATCTGCGTATCATATACTACAACCGAAGGAGTCTGTGCTTCTCCATTATATGTAGTTACATACTTGCCATCTTCCATTGCTAGATCTGGTTTAATAACAATTATACTTGTATCGTTAATAACTTTTGGAAGAACTCTATAGTATGTATTTGCTACATTATCAACTATTGTTCCGTAGTAACCACCTGTTCCAGTAATAATTGCCTGTTTTCTACCAGCATCACTTAATGGCTTATCAATTATCTTACCTTCGTCATCTACTGACTTCCACTCAATGTTAAAGTCCTTTCCTTTTTCTAAGACTTTATCACCAACCTTAACATATGCCTCTGGTTTGTGCTCCGTTCCATCATAAGTATATTCCGTCGTTGGCACATCTAGTGTAACTTCAGCAGCAGCTAAATCGTTACCTATGTTGAATGTCTTCTCAACTACTTCGCCATAATTTCCGATTCCAGTTACTATAACCTTAGGCGGATTATCGCTTGTAGCAGAACCAGCAGTTGTATTATTCTCATAAGATATTGTATAATCTTTGCCTTCTACAAGTGTCTGTTCTGCAGGCACCCTACCACTATCAGTAACCGTTACTGTTGGTATTATAGGCTCTCCCGTATAATCCCAAGTGTCCTTATTAATGGCTACAGCAACATTGTCACTCTTTAAAGACTTAGGCTTCACTTCATAAGACGCATATAGACTATTAATAAAGCTTCCTTCGCCTTGAACGATTATCTCATATGTTCCGGCATCAATCATATGGTCAAAGCCATTATAGCTTACTGAATAATCAGTGCCTTTATTCAAATAATACTTCTTATCTCCGTCACCGGTGAAAATGTATACTTCTAATTCAGGCGTTATCTCTGAGCCGGTATATACACTGGATGCTTCAGATACTTTAACAACACCCTTAGACAAATCAGTTGCTAACACTTCAAAATCAACAGTCTTAGAGCTTCCTGCAAAGTTACCCTTTCCTGTAAATTCCATATGCGCTTTAGAAGTATCAGTACTTATCCGTTCGTTATTACTAAAGCTAACACTATAATCTCCGCCTTCTATAAGATCGGTTCCATTAAATTTTATAGTGTATTTAGGATAAACCTTCTGTCCGCCCGCATAGTATACAGGTTCAGTAATAGTAACTACTGCGTCATCAATATTTCCCGGGTTTACAACATAGAAGCCATTAGAATCATTGCCTTGAATGTTGCCTTGATAGTTACCGGTTCCTCTAACCTTAACATACTTCTTTCCGGGTGTATTCTCGAGCGGATATTCAATTGTATAATCCTTATTACGTTCAAGTGTTTTTCCACCATATGTAACTGTAGGCTCCGGTTGAACTGCCGTACCTGTGTATGGTATAGGCGAATCAGCAAATTTTACAGTAGTATTGGTACTATCAATACTAATTGGCCTAATAGTAAACGGAATAGTAACATCTCCTTTTGCTTTACCTTTACCTCTGATAGTCACATAACAATTATCATATGCATTTGTGTTAGAACCATAACTCCATTCTAAGTCAGCATCAGGATCTAGCGTTTTTCCTGCAACAGTAACTGTTGGCTTAGGCTCCTGCTTTAATCCATTATATGTAAATGGTCCAACACTATCAATTGTTGCTGTTGAAAGCATATACTTGATATTAAATGTCGCAGATGCTTGTCCTACATAGAATGTGTTTCCATCAGCCGGCTTAACTATTACCTTTGCCGTACCTTCCGGACTCACATTATCCTGCCATTCAAGCTTGTAATCTGTTCCTTCAACAAGTGTTCTTCCATTATATGTAACAGTAGGATGTGGTTGAATCTCCGAACCCGTATAAGCATAACCTTCCTCATCTAAGCCTGTTATCTTTACGGCTTCAGGCTCTGAAAGGTTTCCTTGTATTTTAATATTCTTGTAATATGTTCCGGCCATCACATCGCCTTTACCCTCTAATGAAACAGTTGCATATCCGGGCGCTATGGTTGACGGAAGTTTCAACGTATAGTATGTAGAAGGAATCTCTGTTACAACTCCTCCCGGCTTGTATGTTACAAGAGGCGTAATTCCGGTAATTGTTCCATTACTTATAGTATATTCATCATTTATTCCTGTTATTGTAAATATTTTTGTGTCTCCGATGTCTCCTTTTATAGCAAAGTTAAGCGTAAATTCACCATCGTATTTTCCAATACCTTTAATATTAACAATGCCGCTAGTTGCGCCAATCTTGAGATTCTCACCATAAGTCACAGTATAATCAGTATCTTTAATTAGCAAAATATCATCATTATAACGAAGGTCAAAAGTAGGCTTCACTTGTGAGCCTGTATAATATACGTTATTAAGCCCTTCTGCCTTAGTATTATCCTTAGTAAGCGTTCTCCTTATAATGCTGAATTTCGCATACCTGTTCTCACCGGTAAAGTTATTAATACCTTTGATAATAACAGTAGCTGTTTTATTTCCAACATTAACGTTATTGTCATAGTCAAGTGTATAATCTGTACCTTCATACATTTTCACGGTTGAATTATCACTCAACTTAAGTTGCACTGTTGGATGAGGCTCTATTGCCTCTGAAGTGTATTCCTGATCAAGTATATCACCTATAACAATGCCCGTTTGTGTATTAACATTATACGGATTAATCTTATAATCGGCTGTCCCTGTACCAATATAATTGCCTGTAGCTGTAATCGTTACAATTTCGCTATCTGTTACGTTTGGACCAATCTCAGTCTTATCTACCGTAAAATCTGTTCCTGCTTTAAGCACAATAGGAGTTGGGACTCCCGGTACATTATATGTAAGAACAGGATTAACCTCTTTCTTTAAGCTATTATACTCGTATGTCCAATCAGATATCTTAGAGGTAGAGGTATTACCATCTGTTAACGTCATCGTATCTATTGCTTTACGTGTAATCGTATACTGCTCTGTTGCTTCTCCGTAGTATTCTCCTTTACCTGTTACTGTAACTTTAACTACTGAGCCTGCATCATATAGTGTTCCGCTAACAGGTGTAAGTGCCACTTCATAATCTGTATGCTCGGTTAGAGCACTACCATTATAGACTACGTTAACTATAGGAGGTGTCTCCCCCATATATTCAACAAGATATTGATCTCCTGTCTTTTGAATCTGTGTGCTGTCATGCAAGTATAGAAGAACAGTACCTGATGCAATGTTATTACCCACATCATAGTATACTTCCTGCTCGTCCATAAAATTATCTTTACCAACAATTGAACACTTTCTGTTAGGCCCGCTCGTGGATGCTGCTTCTTCTGGAACTAATGTGTAATCTTCATTTTCCACCAATACATCTTTTCCATAAGAAGCGGACGGATCTCTTACTTCTAATTTAGGATATGTCTTGCCATCTGAGCGTTTCTCTGTCTTGCCATTATATATAACTTCACAATTAGTAATGGATTTCTTAGTTATTGTAAATTGTATACTTACCCAGGAACCCTTATATCCTCCTAGTCCACTTATATAAGCATATGCTGTTCCTGCCTTAAGATTACTATTGTATATAACTCTATAATCCGTTCCTTCTGTAAGAACCACACCATTATCATATACCTGCACAGGCGGTCTCTGATATAAACCATTATAAGACGCGCTATATTCTGCAACATAGGATGTTCCTGCAGAACTAGTAGGTGTACAAGTAAGACCTCCTAGTGTATATGTAAGATTAGCTAATGTCTTAGGATTAATCTTGAATGTTGTCTGCTTAGTATCTTTGAAATTATTCTTACCTGTTATAGTAACAGTTGCTGTTCCAACAGCTATATTATTAGCATATGTAACTGTGTAGTTACTAGAATCAATGGCATTACCATTAAGCCTTACTACAGGAACCGGTCTATGCTCACCGCCTGTATAAGACTCATCTGGAATCGCATCAATAGCAACATCACTCGATTGAAGTGACAGTGCTTCTATAGTGTAAGAACCGTTTATAGAACCCTGATAATTACCTTTTCCAGTAGCTGTTACTCTAGCTGTTCCAACATTTGTATTATTAGTAAATGTTACATCATAATCAACACCTGGTGTAAGTCTCTTAGAACCATCATATACATCATATGCTCCATCCGGCAGAGGAATAGCCGTTCCTGTGTATGTGTATATTGGTTGACTCACGACTACACTACCAGATAGTTGCTTCTTCGTAATGGTATATTTTACGTCGAATTCACTACCTGAATAATCACGAAGTCCAGTTACATGTACCTTGGCGGTACCTGCATTAGTATTATCAACATAAGCTATGGAATAATCTGTTCCAAGTTCAATAGGATCACCATCTAGCGTAATACTTAGAGTTGGTTCATGGGCATTACCATTATAGGCAACACTGTATCCAGTAACAAAATCTCTGCTTGCGTCTGTTGTATATCCCCCAAGGGTTACTTCTGCATCATTCTTAAAGCTTGCAATAATCTCAAACTCTTCATTAATAGAACCTGAATAATTACCTTTACCAGAAACAGTTATTCTAGCAGTTCCTATATCTGTATTATTTCTATACTTAAGTGTATAATCTGTACCCTCATTAAGGTTCTTTGTAATTTCACCTTTTGTTAGCTCAACTGTAACTCCAGGAAAAATCTCCTGACCTGTATGAGTCCATTTATTGTCTGTTCGTCCTTGCTCTTTTGCAACTGTTACTGTTACTCCACTTCCACTCTTACCAATATTAAGAGGAGTAATTGTGTAATTAAGTTCTATTGTTCCGACATATCCATTATTCTCTATTCCAGTAATTGTAACTGTCTTAGGCGTTGTTGATGCAGAACTGTCATCTGGATATTTTACTTTAACATTATTCTTAAAGGTTGGGATTTCCTCGCCTTTACCAGTGGCTGTTCTACTATAGAAATGAACTGGAGGGTTTATATCCGAACCAGTATATTCATAGCTAGTCTTTTCAAGTTCCGCAATTACCACAGAATTAATGTCTATTGGGGTACCTGGAGTACCTTGCATTGTTACTTCCTTTGTATATGGTCCCCCTTCGTAGTTTCCTATACCTTTTACTGATACATCATATGTAACGCTTGTTGCTGTACTTGATTTATATTCGGCCGTTGCTTCATAATCAACATTATATGTAAGACCTGTTATAGATGCGCTTGATACTTCGCCGGTGGCTGTATTAACTGTATATTCACCAGCCTGTACCATTTCATCTGTTAACTTTCCTTTTACAATCTTAAAGTCATATGACTTGTTATATCCTACGTAACTTCCTCTTCCGCTAATCTCAATTGTAGCTGTTCCAGGATTAATATTATTCTTGTAATTAACTACATAGTCTGTGTCTTTAACAAGTTCTGTTGTTCCAAGATATAATTTTACATCCGGAGTAATTGCTGATCCTGTATAATCCTGATTTGCAATATTTTTTGGATCTGAATTATTTACTTTAGGTTCTAATACTTTAAATGTTACATCTGTAGATTTTCCTGCACATGTTGCTGTAACCTTTGCTTCTCCGGAACCAGCCATTACTGCTTTCTGAGTATCAATTGTAACTGCCGAAGTATTATTAGATTGAATATTAATATCTCTCTTATATAGAGGATCAATCTTAACATTAAGATCAACTGGGTCATCACCTACAGTTAAGATTGTCTTCTCTGGACTCATTGTGATGTTTTTAATGTCACTTAATGTTCCTGTGTAAGTTGAAGTATCAATCAACATAGTTCCTTTATCTCTTGATACCCAACTAGATGTGAAGCTTTCTTTTGTAAATCCTGTTCCTTCATCACTATCATAGAACAGTGTACGATTCTCAGAAAAACTTAATATATTAATTGCTACACCAACCTTCTCACCTGGAGTAAGAACAATTGGCTTACCGTCGTCTCCATTTCCCACAGGAATATCAATCGTTGCTTCTTCTTGTGTCTGAGATGCTTCCACATCCTTCGGTATAGTTACTCTATGTACACCAGATTCAGGGGCGTTCTCATCCGTAGGATTCTCGTAGATATCTACAGTACAGCTATAAGGCTTTCCAGCTTCTTTAACAATCTTAAAGCCTATATTATTAACCTGCTGGTTATTCGCCTGACTATTAGTCGTAATCTGCCCAATATAACCTCCTGAAGGAATGCTATCTTCTGGCACATCCGAATATTCTTTTGCCAGCGCTTCCATATTGAAAGATCCTGTTGTAAGAACAGTTGCCAGCACAAGAGCTATTGCAAGTATTTTCTTTCCATAATTTCTGTACTTTGCCATAAAGTACTCCTTTCCCCCTTTTGCAAGTGGCTAATTATAGCCATTTGCGAACTATCTGGTGAAATAGTTGATTTATAAATTGACTAAATATTTTTTATTTATTATTTGTACCTATAGTTACCTTAATTATAGCATGGATTGTACTTAAAAATAAACATAAAATCCCCATAGATACACTTTTTCTATGTAGTTATCGGAATTATTTTTCAATACTTTATACCTATTTCAAAAAATTTTTGATTTTGTTATTTTTTCTTTCAACTAAGCATTTACTATCTTTCCTGTATAGAGCTGGTAGTATTTACCCTTCTCTTCCATAAGTTCTTCATGGGAGCCTCGCTCAATAATTCTACCTTTCTCAAGAACCATTATACAATCGGAGTTACGTATTGTTGAAAGCCTGTGGGCAATTACAAATGTTGTTCTTCCCTTCATGAGATTGTCCATTCCGTCTTGTATCTTCTTCTCTGTTCTTGTATCAATAGAACTTGTAGCTTCATCAAGTATTAATGCCGGTGGGTCTGCTATAGCAGCTCTTGATATGGCAAGAAGCTGCCTCTGTCCCTGGCTGAGATTAGCGCCGTCTCCATTAATCAATGTATCATACCCCTGGGGAAGCCTCTTTATAAAGGAATGTGCATTAGATAGCTTTGCCGCTGCGATAACCTCTTCATCCGTAGCATCAAGCTTACCATATCTGATATTATCCGCTATTGTTCCTGTAAACAGATGCGTATCCTGTAGTACAATTCCAAGAGACGAACGAAGATCTTCCTTCTTAATCTTATTGACATTTATTCCGTCGTAACGAATCTTACCATCATCAATATCATAGAATCTGTTAATTAGATTAATAATGGTGGTCTTACCTGCACCTGTTGCACCTACAAATGCTATTTTCTGACCAGGTTCTGCATAGAGCTTAATATTATGAAGCACAATATTGTCTTCGTTGTATCCAAAGTCAACTTCGTTGAATCGTATGTCACCTTGTTGTCTGACATAAGTAACAGAGCCATCTGCCTGATGTGTATGCTTCCACGCCCAGATTCCTGTACGCTCTTTTGTTTCTACCAGTTCTCCGTTTTCTTCTTTCGCATTTACAAGAGTAACATAACCATCATTGACTTCAGGCTTCTCATCAATTACATCAAAGTATCGCTTCGAACCGGCTGATGCCATTACAATGAAGCTAAACTGTTGTGAGACCATACTTATTGGCATGTTGAGACTCTTGTTAAATGTAAGGAAACTAGCAAGTCCACCAAGTGTAAATCCTGTAATTCCAGAAAGGGCAAGGATTCCACCTACTACAGCAATAATAACGTAACTAAGATTTCCTATCTGAGCATTTGCCGGCATGAGCAAGTTGGCGTATTTGTTTGCTTTATTGGAGCTATCAAATAGTTCTTCATTAAGCTTCTCGAATTCTTTGATTGACTCCTTCTCATGATTGAAGACTTTAACAACCTTCTGTCCCATCATCATTTCTTCTATATGACCATTTACTATACCAATATTCTTCTGCTGTAAAGTAAAGAATTTACCAGACTTTCCAGCAAGAATCTTCGTTACATAGAACATTACCACTACCATACCAAGGGTTATAAGTGTAAGAACCCAATTAAGCGTAAACATAGAGATAACTACCGCAACTATTGTAACCAGACTATTAATAAACTGTGGTAAGCTCTCGCTTATTACCTGTCTCATAGTATCAATATCATTAGTGTAGACAGACATTATATCTCCATGTGCATGCGTATCGAAGTATCTAATAGGAAGGTCTTCCATATGAACGAAGAGCTGTCTTCTTAGTTTATCAAGGGTTCCCTGTGTTACATATACCATAATAAGACGGTATGCAAATGTAGCCACAATTCCGACTCCGTAGAATATAGCGACTCTAATAATTGCTGCAAGAAGCTCTGAGAAGTCTCTTGAACCACTATTAATCATTGGTGTAATATAATCATCTATCAGATTCTGGATAAATAATGTTCCCTGAATCGTAGAAAATATCGATAATAATATACATATAAGGACGACAATCAGCAAAAAACCATAATTCTTAAATAAGAATTTAAATAATCGTCCAAGTGCTTTTGAATTCTTCTTGAATTCTTCTTTAGACATCTGTCCTCTTGGTCTAGCCATCCTTTTCCTCCTCATCAAAATCACCGCTTCCCGCACCGGTCTGAGATTCATATACATCTTTATATATCTCATTACCTGCGAGTAGTTCCTCGTGCGTTCCTATGCCATCTATATTGCCATCATCCATTACAATTATTCTGTCTGCATCCTGTACAGAAGATACACGCTGTGCTATTATCAGCTTCGTTGTATTAGGTATTTCTTCCCTAAACGCCCTTCTAATCTTCGCATCTGTAGCAGTATCAACTGCTGATGTGGAATCATCAAGAATCAGTATCTTCGGTTTTCTAAGAAGAGCTCTTGCTATACATAGTCTCTGTCTCTGGCCACCGGATACATTGGTTCCACCTTGCTCTATCCTTGTATTGTAGCCATCTGGCATTCTCTCTATGAACTCGCTGGCGCAGGAGAGTTCACAAGCCTTCTTACATTCCTCATCTGAAGCATCAATGTCGCCCCATCTTAAGTTCTCATATATTGTGCCGGAGAATAACACATTTGCCTGAAGCACATGAGAAACTTCCTTTCTAAGTACTTCTAAATCATAATTCTTAACATTTTCCCCTCCAACTAGAACTTCTCCCTTATTAACATCATATAGTCTTGAGATAAGATTTACTAATGTAGTCTTACCACTACCTGTTCCTCCTATAATACCGATTGTCTCACCTGATTTGATATGAAGATTCACATTATCTAAGACTTTACCGCTTCCATCTTCGTTGTAACTAAAGTCAACTGAATTAAAATCTATTGATCCATCCTTTACTTCCCCTACAGGATTATCTGGATTAACGATATCAGGCTTCTCTTCTAATACTTCGCTTATACGCTTTGAAGCAGCTGTTGATATAGATATCATAAGAAATACCACAGACAGCATCATAAGACTTATAAGAATATTCATACAATAAGCAAGCATACTCATAAGTTCACCAGTTGTTAATTCGTCAACAACAATCATATTTGCGCCAAACCAGCTAATAAGAAGGATACATCCATATATGGCAAGCATCATTACAGGTGCCGTAAATGCCACTATTGTCTCTCCCTTTATAAATTGTTTAGCAAGGTTTCTTGATGCCTTAGCGAACTTGCTCTTCTCATAAGCCTCTCGTACATATGCCTTAACTACGCGCATTCCTGTGATATTCTCCTGAACACTGTTATTAAGCTTGTCGTATCGCTCAAATAACACCGAGAAAATCTTGAATACAGAAAAAAGTCCAATGGTAAGTATTATAGCAAGTATTACAACTGCTACAAGATATACATTGGCAAGTTCAGGCTCTATGGAATATGAGAGAATCATTGCAACAATAAGACTTGCCGGTGCTCTCGTACCAAGTCTGAGGGCCATCTGGTAAGCATTTTGCACATTGGTAACATCAGTTGTAAGTCTTGTAATCAGACTTGCCTGAGAGAATTTATCAATATTCTTAAAGGAAAATGTCTGAATGTTCTTAAACATAGCAAGGCGAAGGTTTTTGGCAAGACCTGTTGCTGCTCTTGCACCTACGGTACCTCCTCTTATTCCGGCAAACAGACCTATTCCCGCCATTACAAGCATAACAGCTCCCATTTTAAGAATCACGCTCATATCCCCTTTATTAACGCCATCATCAACGATAACAGCCATGAGAAGAGGTATTATCATCTCCATTGCAACCTCTAATAACATATATAGAGGTGTCTTTAATGCATCACTTTTATACTGTTTTGTTTCTTTTAATAAAGTTTTTATCATTTTTTTGTCCTTTTTCCTACACAAATGTTGATAATTCGCGTTAGTTAATGTATAATTTCTTCAAAATACACAAACTATTGTCAGTGTAAATTATGTTCGTATTTTTAAACAATGAAGGAGAAATGAAATGAGACAAACAAGCAATGACTTAAGGGTTAGAAGAACCATCAAATCAATTAAGTATGCTTTCTGCCAACTAGTTCTAGAGAAAGATTATTCTGATATCTCCATTACTGAGTTAGCTGAAAGAGCGGAGATTAACAGAAAAACTTTCTACTTACATTTTTCATCTCTTGATGACTTAATCGAACAGCTACAGAACGAAATCGTAGACAATTTCTTAGACTACGTAGAGCCTGAGATTAATGACCTCGATGTAGCCGGCTGTATCGCTAAGTTCTATCATTATCTGGATGAATGTGATGAAGTTGAACAAAAGCTTATGTGTGACCCGAACTACGTGTTCTTCTACAACAATGTAACTAACATGCTTCTTGAAACTCCTGCTTTCAAGAGCTTCTATGAAAAGAAAAAGCATCCTTACATTGTAAGAGCGTATTGTGTAACAATTACTTCTATCTATAGAAGCTGGCTACAGAATGAAAAGCCAACACCTATTAATGAATTAATTGACTACTCAACTGATTTAATCATTAATGGTTACGGACACGCGGATCTGTAAATCACTTCTTGATTAAATAAATTGCACCATATATGCCTGCTTTCTCACCAAGAGATGACAGGCATATTTTTGTGTCACCACTTATAAATATATTCCCCTCATCAAATCTATTTTTAATTTTTTCAACAAGAAAATCCCCTGCATTTGCGACACCACCGCCTAGTATTACCGCTTCCGGATTAACCACGTGGCAAATGTTAGAGGCAACTCTTGCAAGAATCGTCATTGAATAATCAATGGCTTTATTAGCTATTATATCACCATTTTTTGCTTCATCGAATACTTCTTTCGTTGTAAGATTATTGCCATACTTTCTTAGAGAAGATTCTTCTTTGTCTTCTTCTAGCATTTCTAAGGCAATTCTTCTTATTCCCGTTGCAGAAGTGTACTGCTCGAAACAGCCCTTCTTGCCGCAATTACAACTTAATCTCTCATTGGGATTTACAGTAATATGGCCGATTTCTCCGCCACAACCACAGAAGCCATGGATAATCTTGCCATCTATTATAAGACCACCACCTACTCCCGTACCAAGAGTCATAAATACTATGCTTGAATACTTAGAGCCAGAACCGGCTTCGTATTCTCCAAGTGCAGCTATATTGGCATCATTTTCTGCGTAGACCTTAAGTCCTGATAAAGTTCCTAGTTCTTTCTCAACATTCACCATACCCCAACCTAAGTTGATGCACTTGTCAACTACGCCGTTATTTACAGAACCCGGGATTCCTATTCCAAGTCCTTCCACCTGCTTTTTGTCTATTCCCTTCATTGCAAGCTTTACTGATACAGACTTTGCAATATCAATTAGTATTCTTTTGCCGTTATCTGTCCTGTCAGTCTTAATACTCCAGCAATCAAGCAATTCTCCCTTACTGGTAAAGAGTCCCATTTTGATTGCTGTGCCACCCAAATCAACGCCTACTCTATATCTCATCTCTATACTCCATTAACATTTCCCTCTGTATTTACTTCACCTATAAACTGCGTAACTCCAAGAAAATCCTTGTGTTCTAGCCCATTATGTATACTATTCATAAAGTTGTGCCATATCTCTCCAGGATAAGAAGAACCATATAATCCGGGAAGCTTCTTAGGCATATCGTATCCTACCCAAACTGCCGTTGTGTAATACGGGGTGTATCCGCAGAACCATCCGTCCTTATTGTCATTAGTTGTTCCTGTCTTACCTGCTGTCGCCTGATTAGTTACACCAAGTCCAGCTGCTGTACCGCCACTAACTACAGATTGCAATATATCTGTCATGGCGCGAGAAGCATTTTCTTTATATACCTCTTTCTCCTGCTGCTCACTTTGATATACAGTATTACCTTCAAAATCCGTTATCTTCTTAATACACGTGGCATTTCTATACATGCCGTCATTAGCAAGAGTTGCATAGCCCTTAGCCATTTCCACCGCTGACACACCATTTGTAAAGCCTCCTAGAGCCGCCGCTAATGTCTCATCCCTTTCATCAAGCCCCGAAAACTCCATATTTTGAAGATATGCAATTCCAGCCTTGGGCGTTATTCTCTCGAACATGGACCAGGCAACCGTATTCTTAGATAACTGAACCGCTTGTCTTAATGTCATTTCTCCTGAATATGATTTGTCTGCATTAGTAGGTCCACCATCTATTGGCTGATCAACGACAATTGTATCTGCCGTAAATCCTCTTTCAAGAAGCGGTGTATATACGATAAGTGGCTTTATGGTACTTCCAGGCTGTCTATAACTCTGATATGCCCTATTAAGGGTGTATCCTGATATATCCTGAGTTCTTCCACCCACAATAGCTTTGACAAAGCCATTATCATTATCAATGCACGCTGCAGAACCTTGCAATTCATATATTCCATCCTCGCCAAGGTCACGAAATTCTGCAAGTCCTGTATCGACAGCATCTTGAAGTATAGCCTGCATCTTACTATCTAAGGACGTATATATTCGATATCCACCATTATAGAGCTGTTTATTGCACCTGTCATATGTCTCGTTATACTGGGCATCATACTTCTGTTTCTCTGCAGCATTCTTGAAAGAATACTTGAAATTGAAGCCTTCTTTCTCCATAAGGGCTCTTGTTGCGCAATAGAACGTGAATGTCTCCTGATAATTGTTATGTATCTTGCCTGGCTGACTTAGGACTATAGACTCTGCCATGGCATTATCGTAGGAATTCTTGGAAATCACTCTGTCTTCTAACATTCCATTAAGGACAATATTTCTTCTGGCAATTGCTTTATCAAGATGGAGTAATGGATCATACTCCGTAGGACTATTAGGAATTCCTGCAAGAAGCGCTATCTCCGATAGTGACAGATCTTTTACATCCTTGTTAAAGTATCCCTTAGAAGCTGCCTGTACTCCATAGAAGCCATTTCCGTAATATATGTTATTAATATAGAATTCCAATATTTGATTCTTAGTGTATTTTTCCTCTAATTCTGAGGCAATGAATATCTCTTCAAGCTTTCTTTCCCAAGTTATATCCTGATTTAAGAATACGTTTCTCGCAAGCTGCTGCGTGATTGTACTACCGCCACCTGTTACTCGCCCATTTCTAATCATTCCCCATACAGCCCTGGCAATTCCTTTGTAATCAATTCCATGGTGCTCTTTGAATTTCTTATCTTCTACGCTAATAAATGCCTGTTCAACATATGGTGGCATATCAGATAATGGCACATAGTATGAATCCTTGTCTCCTTTAAGTATCGATATAATATTGCCATCACTATCGTATGCTATACTTGTCTGGCTCTGCTTAAAGGTCTCAGCTGTGGACTTAGATACAAATGTGGATGCTTCTTTTCGCATTTTAGAAACCTTGGCAGCATATCCACTTAGATAATAGAATAATATTGCTCCAAGAACCAACAAGATAAGAAATATTTGAACTCTAAGAAATCTCCATATTCTTTTTTCTCTTTTTGACTTTTTTCTTTTTTTAGCCATAAATGTACTTTTCTCACTTGTCAGTTAGTAATAGTAAACCTATAATTCTTTTCTGCCTTCTAATGCTCTAAGAAGTGTAACTTCATCAATACATTCCAAATCCCCTCCAACAGGGACTCCACTGGCAATCCTTGACACCTTGATTCCGGTAGGTTTTATCAACTTGGTAATATACATAGCTGTAGCTTCGCCTTCGGTTGTGGAATTAGTAGCAATTATAACCTCATCAACGTCACCCTCAAGTCTCTCAAAAAGCTCCTTAAGCCTGATATCATTTGGTCCAATTCCCTGCATAGGGTTCATTGTACCATTTAAGACATGGTACACACCTTCGTATTTGCCAACCTTTTCGTAGGCAACAAGGTCTCTTGTATCTTCCACCACCATTATTACTTTCTTGTTTCTTTTGTTGCTACTACATATAGGACAAATATCCTGATCCGTAAGGGTAAAGCATGTCTTACAGAATTTAACATTTTCACGGGCATTACTTATTGCTGATGCAAGGCTACTCGCCCTATCTTTTGGCATATTAAGTATGTGAAATGCAATTCTTTGGGCCGACTTAGAACCAACCCCTGGAAGAGAAGACAATTCTCCTATCAAATCGCTAATCTGTTTGCTATAATACTCCATTACTAATCCTTATCTAATCACCTGTTAAAATGGCATTCCTGTTCCCATTCCACCTGTAATCTTAGCCATAGAAGCCTGTGACTGCTCCTCCATCTTACGAAGAGCTTCGTTAGTTGCAGCCATAATTAAATCTTCTAATGTCTCAATATCATCAGGATCTACTACTTCCTCGTCTAATTTAATCTTAGTTACTTCTTTCTTACCAGAGACAGTTACTTCAACTACTCCGCCACCTGCTGTTGCGCTTACCTCGGTCTCCTCTAACTCCTTAGTAGCTTCCTCCATCTGGCGTTGCATCTTCTGTGCCTGCTTCATTAAATTGTTCATGTTCATTCCACCGCCACCGCCTGGAAATCCACCTCTTCTACCCATTTTAGTTTCCTCCATTTCGTCTTAACATTTATTATATATGAATTCAAATTATTCAATTCATTCCTCCGACATTGCAAAATTAAGGTTGTCTGCAACGTTCGACTTGAAGTCTTTTCTTGGATCTAAGATATGTCCTGAATTTGAATCATCTGTAGGCTTCACAATAATGTTCACTTTCTTGTTTGTAACCTTCTCAATAGTGGATTCTATCGCTTCTTTGACGTTGCTATCTTCATCCATTATTCGTTCTATAGCAAATTTCTCTTCCCTGCCAGCTCTATTATCATCATATAGAATTACAAGATGACCATTTTCTTCTGTAATATTAAGCTTCGTCTGAAGAAGTATCATCTTGATACTCTTATCCTGCATGCTGTCTATAATGCTTTTCCAATTCTCTACGACTTTCTTAATATCTTCTGGAAGCGCCTTTTGAACCTTAACAAGTGTATTCTCTGTATTTTCCTTTCCATTATTAGATAGGTTAATGTTAGATACGTTAGCTGGATTAATCTTAATACCGTTCTCTACCTCATCTTCAAGATGCTCAAGTCTCTCAAGCACATTCGATACATCAGGCTCAATAGCCGGTTTACAAAGCTTAATCATAGCTATTTCAACAAGAACACGCTTACTGCTTGCAAATCTAATCTGATTATTAAGCTCTGATAATATCCTTATGTATCTCATTACATCTTCATCAGTAACAAGATTCGCCTCTTCTTGTAGTAACTTAAGGTTCTCTGAGGATACGTCAATTACATCCGCCATATCTGCAGAACTTCTGATTAGGATGATATTACGAAGATACCATGTAAAGTCCGTTACAAATTGGCCAATCTCTTTACCACTTTGAACAACCTCATCAACAATCTCAATGGTTCCTGCCACATTTCTATCAATAATATATCGAAGAAGCCTTGAGAAAATCTCGGTATCAACTGCACCCAGGCAGGATAAGACATTATCAAATGTAAGATCTTCTCCAAGATAAAACGCTATACACTGGTCTAACAAGCTAAGGGCATCACGCATTGAACCGTCCGCCACTTTAGCTATATAATTAATCGCCTTATCTTCTGCTGTAATGTCTTCTTTATCACAAAGTTCTCTAAGCCTTTTTGCTATAGTGTCAATTGTAATTCTCTTGAAATCATACCTCTGGCACCTTGATAAAATGGTAATAGGAATCTTGGCAACTTCTGTGGTTGCAAGGATAAATATTACATAACTTGGTGGCTCTTCTAAAGTCTTAAGAAGTGCATTAAATGCTCCTGTTGAAAGCATATGTACTTCATCAATAATATAGACTTTGTACTTGCCCTCTGTTGGTGGGTACTCGACTTCTTCTATAATCTGCCTAATACTATCTACACCATTGTTACTTGCAGCATCAAGTTCTCTAACATTAATTGATGTATTCTCATTAATGTTAGAACATATTGCACACTTGTTACAAGGACTGCCATCTGTAGGATTCTCACAGTTAACCGCCTTAGCCATTATTTTGGCTACAGTAGTCTTACCTGTTCCTCTGGTTCCTGTAAAAAGGTAAGCATGTCCTATACGACCAGTCTTTATTTGGTTTTTCAATGTAGTGACAATATGATCCTGTCCCTTTACTTCGTCAAATTCTGTTGGTCTGAATTTGCGATATAGCGCTGTATAAGACACCTTAATCTCCTTCTATCCCATAATAGTTCATACTTCATTATTATATGATAAATCAAGGGGTTATACAAGAGTAGGGATGTGTAATTAGTGATTATCTCTACAAACAAAAACCCTTACCAGGACGGTAAGGGTAAGCGTCCACTGCCATGAATGGCAGATTGGACGCTGGTTTTGTTATTTAATTTATCATCTACTCACCATACTCGCATCCACAGTTTGCAACTTCAATGTAGTCAACCATCTTCCACTCTAGCTTAAAGTCTTCAACTGCTCTCTCATAAATCTTAACGTATCCTGTTCCAGTTCCACCGCACCAAAGTTTATTGTGCAAAATATCACCATTTGGAGTCTCATAATTATTATTAATCATCTCCTTCTTAGGACACTCAATAGATGTATATATCTTGGTTGCAGGTGTCTGCTGAATTATCTTCCAGGTAACCTTATTCTTTCCTTCTACTACCCTAAACTGTGTCTTGGGAAGTGTTAATGCCTTAGTGAAGTTAAATTCATATGGATATCCTTCATACCAGAAAGCTCCAAGGAGCTGATTATCAATTTCAAGCGGACCTGCCTTTGGTCTTCCTCCACCTATTACAAATGCTGAATTCTCTAGCTTCTTACCTGAGATTCTACTGTAAAGGTTATTAGATGAAAGCCAAACCCAAGGAGTTGTATAGCTGCTGCCCCAGTTCTTATCTGCATATCCATAACAATCATCAGGGCGAACTACATATTCTTTATTGCCAAGCTTAACAGAGCCACCGAATGCACTCTTAATACCTTCAGCATGCCATGCCATTTCATATTTTGCAACATCCCTGATTGCCTTATCTGTTCCAATACCTACATTGAATGCTATTTGCTTATCAATGTAGAGATCCCAAGACATTGAACCTCCATCACACATATATTCAGGATGCTCTTTTGCTTCTTTCTTAGTAAGCTTAATACTTCCAGTGATTCTATTCTCAGTGCATTCACAGTTGCCGGCTTTAATGCTAAATGGTATGCCCTTGTCTACTTCTACTTCATCCCATGGGAAGAATCTGTGAAGTTGAACTGGCTTCTCTCCTAAAGCTCCAGCCTTAACCATCATATATGAAGGTCTAATTCCAATATCTTTGTTATCAGGAAGCTGACCATATATTACTTCGCTTCCACCTAATGCAGGATTCATAAGATAATACTCTACAAAGAATGTCTTAGGCTCACCTGTCTCCTTATTATAACCAGTAAATGAATGCCACCACCAGTCGTAGCCTTCCTCAGACAAGTCACCCTCTAACATATACTGATTCTTGGATCTATCCTGTATGTTGAACCCTGTTCTGTTAGCTTCTATGTCTTCTTTAACGCTGTCAACATATTCTCTAAATGTTTCTTTTAGATCAGCTGTATCCTCTGCAAATTTTGCCATAAGCTCAGCTCTTGCAGAACCTACCTTCTCATGAACTTCTTCTCTTCTTGCACTAACCTTCTCTATAATGGACTCTTTCGAATCCTCAACTATATCTTTTATCTCTTCTTTCTTCTCTGCCAAATCCTTCTTGGCTTCTTCAACCTTTTCCTTTATACCCTCTGCAACATTGTCCTCTTCGAAGAAATCTTCATCTTCAAATGCTTCTTGATTCTCTACTTTATCCATACTAAACCTCCTCATTATTAGTCTCTTAACAAGACTTCTTAATAACAATTATATCTCAATTACAAACTTTTACTAGACAAAAATTATGTAAATTTAGTGACCTTAATTCACTTCTCGTTTTTTAGGCGCTTTCTTTCTTCAAAAAATGCCTTCCATCCCCTAATAGGATGACCATTTGCCACATCCACAAGACTATCAACCATTTTCGAATTAATAGTTCCAGATGCAAGCTTTCCTAAACCTCTAAAAGGCATGTCAAGAATTCCTGCAAGTTCTGCCCTCTTCTTCATATCAGTCTTTGCTTTCTTGTATTTAGATTTAACAACAAGAACAGCAATCCTTCCCATAAGGCTTTTAGAGCGAGAAAGCTTTGATAAACTGTCATTTCTTACAAGAAGCTCACTTTCTTCATTAACGTTTATTGGTGTGCCATACAGCTTCTCGAATTCCTCGTCGCTGATATTCTTAACATTTCCATCAAAGAAATCAGGAATATTAGAGCGACATGGTCCTATATCAATAGAGTCCTTAAGTCTCACATCATTTACAGAAGACGCAACATATATGGTATATGTTCCAGGCTCAACAACCCAGTTAAGGGTATTAACATCATAATAACGAAATGCCTTATCATCAAGTTCTATTGTAACACGCTTTGTCTCGCCTGCCTTAAGGAATACCTTCTTAAATCCCTTAAGTTCCTTCTTGACGCGGTAAACACATCCAGCATCGCGTCCTATATAAATCTGCGCTATCTCTGCGCCATCCCTATCACCACTATTAGTTATATCAAAAGAAACTTCTTCCTCTGACACCTTTAAGTCAGCATATGTAAATTGCGTATAACTAAGCCCAAATCCAAATGGGAATAATACCTTAGTATCGGTAGAATCGTAATATCTGTAGCCTACGTACAATCCCTCTTTGTATACAACGTCTCTTCTCTTCTCTGGATAATAATTGCTGCATGGAACATCACTTAGGTTAAGAGGATATGTCTCTGCCAGCTTTCCACAAGGGTTGAAATTACCAGATATAACATCCAGGATTGCAGACGCTCCTGCCTGTCCTGTCAGATACCCATGTAAAATTCCTTTAACACCATTTACCCAAGGCATAACAAATGGAGCTCCACCGGCAAGCACTACAATAACATTAGAATTAACTTCACACACCTTATTGATAAGTGATGTCTGATTCTTAGGAATGTCAAGACTTGTCCTGTCAAATCCTTCTGATTCTGTATAGTCATCTAGTCCAGCAAATAGAAGTACTATATCAGCAGTCTTGGCAAGATTTATAGCTTTTTCTTCCTCGGAAATGTTAATCTTCTTGCCCAGTTCGTATCCTTTTTCGTATCCAATGTAATTGATATCGTATTTCTTGATTTCACTTATAATCGCTTCTGCTGGTCTGCTGGTTGTGACAATTGAAGAACCACCTCCCTGAATACGTGGTTTCTCTGCTAACTCACCAATTACAGCAACTCTCTTCTCTTTGTCTAGTGGAAGAATCGCACCTTCATTTTTGAGAAGTACAATTGACTCTCTTGCCGCTTTTCTAGCAAGGGCGTGATGCGAGTCAAGATTAATATCTTTATCTCCATAATTCTTGAATTCATAAGTCCAAAGTATTACATCTAGAAGCTCACTTACTCTCTTGTCTAAGACACGTTCGCTTAGCTCATCATTTTGTACCGCCTTAATTATCTCCTCAGCTGTGGCAAAACCACATCCCGGCATCTCAAGATTTCCGCCGGCTTTAAGACTTTTAACAATATCGTTACATGCGCCCCAATCAGAGATTACACATCCGTTAAAGCCCCACTCATCACGAAGGATATGCTTAATAAGATGACGATTCTCAAAGGCATATATACCATTTACCATATTGTAGCTAGACATAATTGCTAGAGGATTAGACTCTTTAACTGCAATCTCAAATCCCGTAGTATATATCTCTCTAAATGTTCTCTCATCAATCACGGAATTATTACACATTCTCTGATACTCCTGACTATTAGCCGCAAAATGCTTAATACAGGAAGCAACACCCTGAGATTGAATTCCTCTTACATATGAAGCAGCCATCTTGCCAGAAAGATATGGATCTTCTGAGAAATATTCAAAATTACGACCACAAAGTGGACTTCTCTTGATATTAAGACCTGGACCTAGAAGAACATTTACATCATAATATAGGGCTTCTTCTCCTAGGGCTTTTCCTACTTCTTCACCTAATTTCTCGTCCCAACTATTTGCCATAGTCGCTGCCGTTGGAAAGCAAGTAGCTGGCGCTCCCATTACGAAGCCCACATTATTCTCATCCTCTTCAACCTGTTTTCTGAGACCATGAGGCCCGTCAGAAGTTACCATTGAAGGAATCTTAAGTCTATCTATATTATATGTAGACCACATATCCTTGCCTGTGCAAAGATACGCCTTCTCTTCTAATGTCATATCATCAATTATGTCTCTGTACTTTATCCCCATAATGTCCTCCTAGATCATTGGTGCTATTAGTCTTCCTATTGCCCCTACAAATTTAACCCATGGCTTCTCATTCATAATAATTTCAAGAGTATCTTCTCGACACTCTTTTAGGCATTCTGTTATATCTTCTTCGATATCTTTAATTACTTCTGTGTTATACAGATACATTCCATTTTCAAAATGATGATAGAAACTTCTGTAATCCATATTGATAGAACCTACAACAGCTTTCTTTCCATCGCTGACAATTGCCTTTGAATGTACGAATCCCGGCATGTATTCGTAAAACTTAACTCCTGCTTTAACAAGTCTCTTCCGATAGCTCTTTGTAATTGCATAAGCGTTCTTTTTATCAGGAATATGTGGAATTATAATCTTTACATCAATTCCGCGTTGAACCGCATATATTAGAGCGTTTGATACAACTTCGTCTATTACAAAATACGGTGTCATTACATGAACATATTGCTTTGCCGTATTAATAATCTCAAGATATATCTGCTCAGCAACTTTATCCTTATCTAATGGATTCTCCCCAAACGGAATAGCATATCCCTCTTCATCTCTGTACTTTTTGGTCTTCTCCGCCACTTCAATAAAGTCGCCAAAATCATATTCTTCTTCTCTACTATTCCAACATTCTAGGAATAACCTTGTAAATGTGGCAACAGCAGGGCCTTTTACTCTTATAGCATTATCTTTCCAAACACCAAATGGAGGCTCAATATTAATATATTCGTCTGCCAGATTGACACCGCCAGTATATGCTACTTCACCATCCACCACCATTATTTTCCTGTGGTCTCTATAATTAAATTCTGTTGATACAAAAGGTTTTATGGGGTCAAATGTCTTACACTTAATACCCAGTTCTGCAAGGAACTTTGGATACTTATGGGGAAGATTAAGAAACTCATTCATTCCATCGTATACTAATCTTACATCTACACCCTGCGCTGCCTTTTCTTCAAGTATAGCAAGGGTTTGTCCCCACATTTCCCCTTCTTTTATTATAAAATATTCAAGAAATATAAACTCCTTTGCCCTCTTCAAATCCTGTAAGAAATCAGGGAACATATCCTGACCGAATCTATAATACTTAAACTTGTTATATTTGTATGGATAATACCCTCCGATATTAATCAGATAGTTACTTCTATTAGAGAGACTCTTTGCATTAACCTCAATATCCTCTATTACGTCTTCCGGCGGCTTTTGCTTCTTCATTCCCTCTTCTGTAACATTGAAAATGTTCTTCTTAAGCTTACGGTGTCCCACGTCAAAACGGGCAAACCAGTAAAAAAAAGTACCAAATACCGGCAAACCAAGTACTACAAGCATCCAACTTAGCTTGACCGTAGGATCTGAATCGTTAGAGAATATCTCTATTGCTGTAATTACACTAATTCCCATAAAAATGTAATATGCTACTCTTGAGTAGATATTCATCCAGAGAAATAAAGCCAGGATAATAAGAACCTGAATTAAAATTAGAAGAACTATAAACATAGTTCTTCCAAAAATGAATTTATGTATTCCCTTTTTACTTTTCTTGGCAAATTTCGTATCTTTAAAATTATCCATAAAGTTCCTATTTCTTAATTCCTAGCTTACTTTCTTCAACTAAGTATAATGGACGTCTCTTTGTCTCAAGGTAAGTCTTACCCAGATACTGTCCAAGTATTCCCATGCAAAGAAGCTGTATGCCTGCTATTAATAACATTATACATATCATTGATGGCCATCCACTAGTAGGATCACCATATATAAGTGTTCGTACGATAATAAATATTATTCCTATAATTGCAATAAAGAAAAATACTATTCCAGAGATGCTTGCTATTACAAGTGGTGCAGTAGAAAATGCTACTATTCCATCAATTGCATACACAAATAGACTCCAGAATGACCACTTAGTCTCACCTGCAGAGCGCTCAATATTCTCGTATTCTATCCATTCCTTCTTATATCCGACCCAGCCAAATATACCTTTAGAGAATCTATTGTACTCTCCCATACTGAGAATAGCATTAACAACCTTTCGATTCATAAGCTGGAAATCTCTTGCTCCGTCAACAACTTCTGTATGACTAATCTTATTCATAATTCGATAGAATCTTCTAGCGAAAAATGAACGAATTGGTGGTTCTCCCTTTCTGTCTACTCTTCGAGTTCCTACGCAGTCACAATCTTTTGTCTTAACAATTTCCATCATTTCAGGAAGAAGAGCTGGTGGATCTTGTAGATCTGCATCTAGAATTGCAACATAATCACCAATTGCATTATCAAGTCCTGCATATATTGCAGACTCTTTACCGAAGTTACGAGAGAATGACACATAGTGCACTCTCTCATCCTTCTCTGCAAGTTCCTTAATAACTTTCATTGTATTATCTCTAGAACCATCATCTACGAACATAAACTCAATATTTACTTCTGTCATTGTAGCTGTTACCTTGCAAGCTTCTTCATAAAATATTGGAAGAGCTTCTTCTTCATTATAGCAAGGTACTATTAAGCTTAATAAATCCTTATCAGACATTTTACACTCCGTATTAAGAGAACATATCCATAAGGTTGTCATGTAATACTGCAAGTGATGATTCTGCATCCATTAATGACTCACCCTTTATTCCATAATAGAATTTAATCTTAGGCTCTGTTCCAGATGGTCTGATACATGCCCATGTATCATCGTCTAGTTCATAATATAATACATTTGACTCAGGAAGTCCTGTCTTGGTAACTTCACCAGTTGCTGTAATTGTCTTAGTATCATTCTTATAATCAGAAATAGAAATTACTTTGTTACCACCAAGCTCCTCTGGAGCATTCTTTCTGGCATTTGCCATCATCTCCTGAATCTTCTCAGCACCTTCCATTCCCTTAAGAGTAATAGCTTCCTGACCTTCCATATAGTATCCATACTTATCATACATATCAAGCATTGCATCCCATAATGTCTTACCATGTTTCTTATGGTATGAAGCAACTTCACAAAGCATCATTACTGCAACAACAGCATCCTTATCTCTTGCATATGTTCCTGCAAGACAACCATAACTTTCTTCGAGTCCAAATACATAATTATTAGAACCTGTTTCTTCAAACAACTTAATTTGTTCACCAATATACTTAAATCCTGTAAGAACTTCAATAACCTTTACATCATAAGCTTTCGCAATTGCTTTTGCCATATTAGTTGTAACGATTGTCTCAATAAGTGCCGGGTTCTCAGGCATAGTATTAGTAGCTCTACGCTCCTTAAGGATATATTCTGCAATTAGCATTCCTGACATATTTCCTGTAAATGATACATATTCACCACTCTTAGTATCTTTACAATATACACCTAATCTGTCAGCATCTGGATCTGTTGCAAGAACAATATCAGCATCTTTTTCTTTTGCAAGCTTTATAGCTAATTCAAATGCTTTAGGTGATTCCGGGTTAGGATAAGATACAGTTGGGAAATTACCGTCAGGCTTCTCCTGTTCTGGAACAACATACACATTTTCAAAACCAAGTTCCTTAAGCACTCTTGTTACAGGAACAAGACCTGTACCATGAAGAGGTGTGTATACAATCTTAATGTCTTTTGCCATTTCTTTAATGATTTCAGGATGTATTGATTGTGCCTTTACTTCCTTAAGATATGCATCATCAACTTCCTTACCTATAGTATTATATAGACCCTTAGCTACTGCATCTTCTTCGCTCATGGTTTTTACCTGATTAAAGTCAGTAACTGCTGCAACTTCAGCTAAGATGTTCTTATCATGAGGAGGCGTAATCTGTGCACCATCTTCCCAATATACTTTGTATCCATTGTATTCTCTAGGATTATGGCTGGCAGTAACATTTATTCCTGCTGTACAACCCAGATATCTAACTGCAAATGATAACTCCGGAGTAGGACGAAGTGTATCAAATCTATACGTCTTAATTCCATTAGCGTTAAGACATAGGGCTGCTTCCTTCGCAAACTCAGGCGACATTATTCTTGAATCAAATGCTATAGCAACACCTTTATCCTGTGCTCCTTGTTTAACAATATAATTAGCAAGTCCCTGTGTTGCCTGTCTAACAGTGTAAATGTTCATTCTGTTAGTACCTGCACCAATTACCCCACGAAGTCCTCCTGTACCAAACTCAAGACTTCTGTAGAATCTGTCTTCTATCTCTTTTTCATTACCCAGAAGATTAGCAAGCTCTGCTCTCGTATCTTCGTCAAAATATGGATCAGTACTCCATTTGTTAAATTCTTCTTTGTATCCCATGTGTAATGTTCCTTTCTGTGTGTTACAATATCCGTTTTTGGGTTTAGTCGCTAAAAGCCACAGCGCAATTACAAGAATAAGCACTTGGGTGCTTAAGGCTAAACCTGTACACAATATACCATATTATATATAATACTAGATTTTGGAGAATGTATAAAGAGAATATTATAATAATTCTTCCCTTCCATGCTCCTTTAAAGCATCCACTATCTTCTTAACATCTTGGGCGCGATTCTTATCAATTACCATAATAGCATCATCAGTCTCAACAATGACAAGATCTTCTACACCTATAGTAGATATAAGTCTCTTACTAGAATATGTGATACAATTCTTAGTATCAATTCCCAAGAAATCTCCTGCCGTAATATTCCCATTAGCATCCTCATCATAAAGCACACCTAGATTATCCCAGCTTCCTACGTCATTCCAGCCCATTTCTGCTGATATAACTCTTACCTTATCTGATTTTTCCATGATTCCATAATCAATTGATATGCTTGGAATTGTTGGGTATACCTGATTTATAACTTCTACTTCTTCATCTGTGCCAAGAGCTTTTCCAATTTTCTCTATACATTCATATACATCTGGAAGAAGTTTTTTGAATTCATCTAGAATTACTGATGCTTTCCACACAAACATACCCGAGTTCCATGCATACTCTCCAGAATCTACATATTTCTTAGCAGTCTCTTCATCAGGCTTCTCTTTGAATTCAACTACTTTTTTGTCAAGAGTTGTCTCAGACTTATCGAACTTAATATAACCATATCCTGTTGATGGGAACGTAGGCGTAATTCCGAGGGTTACAAGAGAATCGTTCTCAGCCACTTTAATAGCCTCTTTCAGAATCCTTGTAAATGCTGCCTCATCCTTGATAAAATGATCTGACGGAAAAATGCACATTATTCCATCACCGTATTTCTTAATAATCTCATAAGCCGCATATCCAATACATGCAGCAGTATTCCTTGCAGAAGGCTCTGACAGAATATGATCTTCTCTCAGCCTTCCTGATGTGGCAGCCTTCATTCCAGGAACCTGATCTACATTAGTAACTACGAATATATCTTCTTTATTTGCTATTGTTGCAACTCTATCAATTGTTTCATTAATCATCTTCTCTTTTCCGGATAAGTTGAGAAGCTGCTTTGGAACCTCATGTCTTGAAAGTGGCCAGAATCTTGTTCCACCGCCACCTGCCATAATTACGCCGTATGTTTTCATATTTTTCCTCCATCTCCTATACCTTATCTATAAGTTTATTCCTCAACGATAATATATCTGTTTTGGTTAGTGTATGTAGTAGTCAAATTGTATTCCCACAATGAATTACCCCTATCATCTTCTGCCACTTTGTTAAATCCTATCTGTTTAAAAAAATCTTTCACCATATTATTTTTAGCCGTGGGATAATAATGTCCAACTAGTTTGTCAACCTTCTTTTCTTGTTCTCTATGAACCAAGGTGTCCATCATAGCATACTCCATATCTCTCTTAAGAACGCGACATGACATAATCCATAAATCTATATCGCATATCTTGCATTCCCCTAAGTCCTTATCAAGATTCACTTCCGACGCATTGCAGTTATGACCTATAATAACAGACACTACGCCATTATCTCCAAATTTATCTTCGAGTTTTCCATAAAGCGTAATATAGTTATTGTCTTCTGATATCGCTTCTATTTCCGATTGCGTATATCTTCGTGTCGTCAAATTAAACTGATTACTCTTATTAGATAATTGCGCTATTCTCGCCATATATATATTCTCGAATGGTTTTATTACAGCATTCATATCAAGAGATCTTAAATACTCTCCATAGTCCGCAAAGCTAGATTTCATTTTTATACGTTCTGCATTTTTCTTATACATATCATTTCTTTTTACATCATCTTTTGAAATTGATGTTGTCTCGAAATAACCATTTCTATCTATATTACATATGTAATTTTGCACTTCACCTATTTCTGGAGCACACACTCCAGGTAATTGTTCTGTAACTATATGTCGTTCTGCAGGATTATCGTCTATAAAGACTAGACTTTCTGGCAAAAGATTTAATTCATTTGCTATATCAATAAAATTTTTATCCTTTGGATCCCAATTTGCTTTTACAGAAATAAAATCATCTAGGACGAGTTCACTATCTGGATGCTTTAGTCCTGCTATAGCATTATCGTAATCATTCTTAGAATCAATATTAAGAATGATTCCTAGCTGCTTATGAGACTTAATATATTGTTGAAATTCTGAATAAACTTGTCCTTCTGATTCTTCAGGACCAATGACAATATTATCTACGCCATCATCTCCTATTACTCCACCCCATAATGTATTATCCAAATCAAGAACAAATCCTTTTTTATTTTTACCAAAAATAGATTTAATAATATTAGCAACATTATGTGAAAGATAGGGAATTGCCGGAACAGAAACAGCATACTTATACATATGATAGTAAAATGGATCACTCCATTCCTTTAAACCATAGTCAGCAGAAATATAATTTATATCACAAATATGTAAGTTTTCATGTTCATATGCATATTCATAAAACAACATATTCAATCTTGTTAAATAGTTGGTTCTTCCATGAATATCGTAAGAATCTCTATTACCTAAAAGACGATAATATGGCATCTCAAAATTGTTTTGAATAATAGGACAATTATACTTTTCTTCTAGGGATTCCCATATGCTCAAGTATTTTTCATATTCACGTTGTAACAATTCTTGCACTTCTTCTTTTGTACTATTAATATCAGGATAGTACATAATATTTCTGTTACTTGTACACACATAGATTATGTCTGGCTTAAAAGTCTCTAGTTCCTCGTTTGGAAATAACGCATCTTGATAATACTGATTATATTCTGACTCATAAAAAGAAGGCTTAATACCTTTGTCTAACAGGAATAGTTCTAGTGTTAGTTTTATATTACTTGTAGTATATCCACCTAAAATTGCTATTTTCTTTTCAGTATAATTTTCTTCCTTTTGCAATAATTCTCTTTTGATTTTTTTCTTTTTTGAAATTATATAATTAGCATCAAATGGATATTGTAATTCCTTTAACATTGATATACTAGTTCCTTTCTAAATATTCGTAACCACTAATTTACATTTTCCAGTGACATGTACTCTTTTTCTTCCAGCTGACACAAAAAAGCTATCACCCGGTTTTCCTTTTTCTATTTCATCGCCACATGTTATATCACACTCACCTTCAATAACAATTATTGATTTAAAAGATGAATCGTCTATCATGATTATTTCATGTTTAGGAATATCATAGTATTTAACTTCAAAATACTTGCACTGGCATAGCAATCTTTGATTTGAACGAGCATACTTAATTACTTCTCCCTCACCATCAGTGTTAACTTCAAACTTTTTGATGTCAACAACATCCATGGCTTTCTCCATATGCAACTCTCTTGGATTGCCGTTCTTATCCTTTCTATCATAATCGTACAGCCTATAGGTACTATTAGAGTTTTGCTGTATCTCGCAAATCAAAATCCCCTTTCCTATAGCATGTATAGTTCCTGCTGGAACGAATAGCACATCTCCCGGCTTCACATATACCTTATTAAGTATTTCAGTTATTGTTTTATTTCTAACACGTTCTTTTATTTCTTCTTCGGAAGAATCTCTATTAAGCCCTAAGAAAAGATATGCATCTTTCTCACAATCAAGAACATACCATACTTCATTTTTTCCAAATTCGTCCTCATTTATAAATGCATAATCATCCTCTGGGTGAATCTGTATAGATAAAGGATTAGTTGCATCAATAAACTTTATAAGAATCGGAAATCGATCAAATACGTCTGCTTTCCATCCACATACATATTGCTTGTTTTTATCAATAAAATCCTTAAAGTTTTCGCCTTCATATTGGCCACTAGCAATTAATGATGGTCCATCTGGATGCGCAGAAAGCTCCCACGACTCCGCCGTAATATCATATGGCGTTTCTTTTTTATATAAATCTTTTAATCTACTTCCACCCCACAAGTAATCCTTATAACTTGGTTTAAGTTTATACAAATGTGGCATTTTACTTTTTTCGTTTTGCGTTTGATTTATAGTTCCAAATTCATCAGCATGAACCATATCCCATTCGTCAATCTCGCCACCTGTATCAACTTCAATCAGAATAACATCCTCATCTGTGTCATTTCTAAGCAAATGCATAACATTAGGTTCAATATTGTAAGATTCTCCTTCTTGCAATTCTAGAACCTTTTCTTCCAACTCAATAGTAAGTATACCGGACACCACCGTATAGTTTTCATTTCTTTTATTGTGCATATGATTAGAGATTTTTAACCCTGGAAAAATTGTAATCTTTCTAACACGGAATCCTGGCTCCTTCTTAAGAATTTCGCGTATGCCCCATGGTCTATTATCAATGTAACTATGCTCGTATGCTCTTGCTTTTCTTGTATTTTTCTTAAGTATTTCTTTTATACGTCCCGCTTTTTCTTTATCCGTTATGTACACAGCATCCGGTGTATTAACTATATAAGCATCTTCTATACCATTCGTAACAACCAACTGATTAGATGTCGTGTTAAACACATCCACATTATTACACCATGACGTAATCACATTATCCTGGCTTGTTCCTATAGATTCTTTAAATGTGCCAAAATCGCATATATCCTTCCAAGAACAACTAAATTCTACAACGTAAAGAATGCTTGATTTAGATAAAACTGCTTTATCAAAATTTTTCAATTCGTATAACTGATCTTCTTCTAATCTAAGAACATCACCACAATACTTTTCTATCTCATTCTTTAGAACCTTTGCTTTAGAAATAAGCATTCCAGAATTCCAGTACACATCGCTCTCAGTAAACAACGTTTTAGCTATTTCTTCAGTCGGACTATCTATAAATCTTTTAACGATACCATCTTCGTGACGGATATACCCGTATGAATTATTACTACTATTAGGTATAATACCAAACAAACATATGCGCCCTTTTTTTGCAATACTCTTTGCCTCATAAATATGATTAGAATATGAATTACCATAAATAAGAAGGTCTGATGGAACAACAAAAACTTCCTCATTATCGTTTGTTTCATTTAGCGCTTTCACAAGAGCCATAGTTGTTCCTTTACTCTTCTCTTCAAGACACAACTTATATTGTATAGACTGGAATTGCTTTAACTGTCCCTCTATTATCTCTTCATGCTCTGTTCCTGCAACAATAATAAATTCATCACAATAAGGCATGTTCCTAATAATTGCATCTTGAAACAAAGACTTCTCATTATTAAATTGTATAAATTGCTTTGGATAATTCTTTCGAGATAATGGCCAAAGCCTATCTCCTGTACCTCCAGCTAGAATTATAGCTTTCATCTCAATCCCCTTCTATAACCAACTATTATACGCCTAAAATTTTCCCAAATTTTCCCATGACCAAATGAAGTACTTTGACAATACAATAACTTATTGCAAGAATAATCAATGTCTTTATAACCAAATTAACATCCTGCCATATTTGTAATTTATTAATAAACCCTATTATTAGTTGATGTATCAAATATATTCCAAATGAAGCATTACCAACTTCAACAAATAGTTTTGATAATTCGTTAGTATTAGCGGATTTTGGAATATAATTAATATAACAAAAAATCACATTTGCAAGTACCATTGAACCCATAAACGTAGATAGTTTTACTATACAATTTCCTAAAACTATTTGGCCCATTTCACGCCAAATAAATGCTTCGCCTATCATTAACAAAATTAATATATGGTACAAAACTATTCCTAACACTAAATAAGTATTTATTTGCTTTTTACTTTTCTCTTTTATTGTTTCCGTTTCTTGTCTACATCTACATCTCATCCCAAAAAAGAAAATTGTAAGCCAAACAAAACAATTATTTAGATTGAATGGATACGTTGGATAATTATTATTCAAAGCCAAATAATACTCAGCAATAATTGCAACAAAAGAAATAAGATAACCTATCCAATACACCCTACTTTTAACTAATTTTGCAATTAATGGCGTCAGTAGAACAATTTGAATATATACAAGAATATAATAATATATACTACAACTTTGCCCCGTTAAAATCCTAATAATTGTTGATTTATCTATACCATTAAACAGTTCATAAATCAATGACCAAACAAAAAACGGTATTATTACTTTCATTATGCGTTTATATATAAGCTTTCCCCATGATTCAGAAAAAGGTGAAGTTAATATTCCCGACAAAAACAAAAAAATCCATACACAAAAAAAAGCAAATGGCTGAATAAATAAATCATACTGATTCAAAACCGTACAATGAATTAAAACAACACCAAAAATGCATATCCCTCTTATAATCTGTATTCTAGTACTTTGATAATCAAGATACTTAAATTCTATTTTCTTTTCCTTCATTTTTCGCTTTTTCCTTTATCTTTGATGTACATAAATAGCTTTTTAATAGCTTTTTGGCATAAAACTATTATAGAAAAAACCAACAACTGAATAATCAAAGAAATGTATCGATTATTTATATTTGTAATGCTATTCCAATCCAAAACATTTTTTGTAATATTCCCCAAACACATAAATGGCAACGTATTAGCACCCAACCATATTAAATATTTTCCATAGTATGGTATACATTTCATATATGATGAAAGTTTAACAACACAGTATGTCCCTGCAATTGCGGCAAAAACACACAAAGGATACATATTGTATATCCTTAATGCCATAGTTAATCCATGCATTTCAATTCCCAAAATCCATACAACTAAAGATACTAGCAATATTACGTAACTTGGAATTTTATTAATCTGTTCACTGTATTTTTTGAACATATGACCTGTGGCAATAAATAATACGCAAAAAAGCATCAAGTCACATTGATATACTTTCTGTTCAAACTCGTTGCCCAATAAATATCCAGCAACAGAAACAGACAAGACCAACAATATATATATGAGTTTTTTGTTCGAAGAAATCCTCCAAATAACAGCATATATTACAGATCCACCAAACAACGCCAACAAAAACCATGCTAACGAAAAATCATTTCCCATAAGAAAATGAAGAACCCTATCTTTAACGCCGATTATTATTTCCTCATTATCAATACCAAGATAGTATTTTTTATGTAATACTTCAAAAAGACATGTGACAAAAGATATCTCAACATATGGCACCAAAAGACCTTTCGCCTTCTTTTTTATTACCACCCAAATGGCTTCTTCTTTAAAAAAATATCCACTTAGAATAAAAAACAAAGGCATGTGAAAAGATGTAATTGTATACCCTACAGCTTCAATATGATCTAATAGCATTAGAATAATTGTAAACCCTTTGGCACAATCAACTGTCAAATTTCTATTTTTCATTAATTCTCTACCAAATCTTATTCCATCATTTCTTAAGTGAGCATTTATAAACCTTGTACTTCTTTACGACTTTATCGCCGGGTAATTCTTTTTCTCCCACATATTCTATATCATATCCTTTTGCAGCCAACGCTTTTAATGCAGAGTCATCTTCATAGTACAGGCAAACCCATACATCCCCTTGTTCTAAAGGATTGATTTCGTCACTTATTGTAATATTTTGCGACATCTCATCCCAACGTGTAAATTTCTCAGTAGATAAACCTTCTTGACTAACCAGCACTTTTTGATTTGGCAAATAACAACTCAATATAGCCATAGAAAATGGATTATCGTTATATATCACATCTTCTTCTTGTGCTTCTTTTTTTATAGTATCAAATAATGTGGTTTTATTATCATATACTCTCCACTGATATTCTGAACAATATGTCTTTACAAGCAAAAGTAAGGAAAGTACACACATTGTGTAATACAATTTCTGGTTTTTTTCTCCTACAAAAATATATGTAATAGCCATCCAGAAACACGGTAATACAATTGCTATATAACGCTGAACAAATACAGGAGTTATTATTATTGAAAGTAAAACACCAAGGGCAATAAATCCCAAAAATACTGTCAAACATAATAGTATAATTGACAATTTACTGTTCTTTTTCCATCTGATTACAAAAAGAACAATGGCAATACATACCGCCGCTCCCACAAATATTGTGCTTGTCTCGTCAAATTTTCCAAATAAAAATTCAGCAATCTTTCCAACGTCTCTTGCCGTAAAACTAGTTATCCAATAATCACTCTTCACACTTTCAAACTGTTTATAAAAAACAACAAGCCATGGTATATACAAAATAACTGTTATAGCATTAGCAATAACCCATCGAATAATTTTTCTCTTTTTTTCTATTTTGCTTATAAGAATACATACAAAAAGACAAACAGACACAATGGCAACAGCTGCACCCGCAAAATAATGTGTATATGCAGCCATAACATTTATAATAGAAAATCCAATCCAAAGAGTCCATTTTTCTTTGTCAGTGGACTTTCCTATTTTGTAAGCAAGAATAACACTGCACACCACTAATAATTGACAAAGCGAATACATTCTTATCTCTATGGCGTATGTAAGCATATGTGGTGCAGCACATAAAACAACCATAGATAATAGTCCAGCCTTATAACTAATTTCCTTATAAGAAAAAATACCCACAATAAGAATCATCAATAAAAACGGGATTATTGATACAAGGTGATATATAGGCATATAGTTTCCAAAAATAGATATAAATAATTTCAAAAACAAATAGTATAAAGGAGGGTGAACATCTGACGCTGTAAAAGAAATAATATCACTAATACTATTTCTCGTTATTAATATAGAGAATGACTCATCAAACCATATCTCATATCCCAACCCTAATATGCCAACTGCAACAACAATTATGATATATTCAATAATAAACAATCTTCTGTGATTTTTTTGTTCCATTCTTTTCCCTTTCACATTTATAAACAAGGAAAGGATGCACTATATGTACACCCTAAACAAACTATTATTATACAAACTCTTTGAAATAATCTATTGCTAACTTAATTCCTTCCGACAGTGGCACCTTTGGTTCCCATCCGTTAAGTTCTTTTTTTGCCAAAGAAATATCTGGCTTCCTTTGAAGTGGATCATCACTTGGCAAAGGCATATAAACAATTTTCGACTTTGAACCCGTAATATCAACAACAATATCCACCAGTTCTTTTATTGTAAATTCTCCAGGATTACCCAAATTAACTGGCCCTAAAAAATCATCACGGCTTGACATCATACGGATTATTCCTTCTACTAAATCATCAACATAACAAAAACTTCTTGTCTGCGTTCCATCTCCATAAATAGTTATATCATCATTTTTTAAAGCCTGTAATACCACATTCGAAACAACTCTTCCATCCTTTGGATCCATTAATGGTCCATAAGTATTAAATATCCTAATAACTTTAATCTTTGTTCCAAATTCTCTATTATAGTCAAAACATAGCGTTTCTCCTACTCTTTTTCCTTCATCATAACAAGAACGTATTCCTATTGGATTAACATTTCCTCTATATGACTCTTCCTGTGGGTGAACAAAAGGATCTCCATACACTTCACTTGTTGAAAATTGCATTATTTTTGCGTCATTTTTTGTTGCTAAATCAAGCATATTTATAACACCATATACACACGTTTTCGTCGTATATGTAGGTGATTTTTGATAATGTGGTGGACTTGCTGGACATGCCAAATTATATATTTCATTACAATCTATATCTAGTGGTTCAATGATATTGTGCTCAATAAATTCGAATCTATCAGACTTCATCAACCCTTCAATATTAGATTTTCTCCCAGTATAAAAGTTATCTACACAGATGATATAATTATTTTCATCCTCCAATAATCTTTTACACAAGTTCGCTCCTACAAAACCTGCGCCTCCTGTTACAAGTATTCTATTCACCTTTCATCCTCCGAATTTTATTATTTTGAAATAAAGGGATTTTTTTACCATTTTGTTAATATTATATATCACTAAATCTATAATAATTGGAATAAAAATCCCTAATAACAAGTATACCATCAGCATAAATCTATTACCATTAAATGTAAATTGATAATATACATTTGACTTAAACGCATTGACATCAAATCCTTCAAACAAATTATTTTTACTCAAAAAAAATAGTAATGTATTGAAGCAAAAAAAGGCAAGTAACTGATGCATCATTATTCCATATGTATGTTTACTTATTAACTTTAGTATCCTTGAGTTTTTCATTATTTGCTGCACATCTTTTGATAAAACAACAACAAAAAATATAGCAATAAACATTTGTATAAAAGAAACATATGGTCTTTCATAAATACCCGATGAAACAAAAGCTATTGCCATATGTCCACCATTAATACACAACAATAATGCCTGCAAAACTAACAATGCGATATAAACATATACAGTATTTTCTATTTTACCATATATGTACTCTTTGTATACCCTGGCCATTCCATATACCGAGAGAAAAATAGCCATCCTTTGTATTGGTAAACACCATACCGAATCCCATTTAACCCACAGCATAAATATCGCGAAGAATAAATATAACACTTCTAAAACTATTACATTCCATTTTACTTTTGAAAGAAGCTTTGACAAAAGCAAATTCACTATAAATGTCGTATAAAGTGGCATAACAAACCAGCTTGGACAATTAAGTGCAAATTCGTGTCCTGTTAGAATTGGTCCAAGTATTATATTATAAAGTGTAAACCTTCCATCCGTGAATTGACTATTAATCGTAAATCCGTAAACACATAAATAATTTACAAATAGTCCATAAAGGATTGTCCATATGTATAATGGTACAACCAATTTCTTTGTTTTTTTTATAATAGCTTTTAAAACATTGTCTTCATCCTCTTTTTTATAAAAAAACCCAGATGAAAATACAAAATATGTTGTGGCAAATTGAACTAAAACACTTTCTTCAAAAAATATACCGCCGCCAAGGCAATGACCTGCAACAACCATAATCATGCTTATTGCGTACATAAATTGAAATTGTAAGTTAGTATTCTTCTTTTCCACCCTTATCCTCTATTAAAAAATCATTTATTAGTCATATCATCAGCAACACCTATTTGATAATACTCAAATCCTTGCTCTTTTAGACGTTCCTTGTCATATTGATTTCTTCCATCAAAAATAATAGGCGTTTTTAATCTTAGTTTCATCTCTGTAAAATCTGGTGCTCTAAACTCTTTCCACTCCGTTACAAGAATCATTGCATCAGAATCGATTAGTGTCGTATATTTGCTATCGCAATATTCAACAGAGTCATTTCCCTTTAAATAACATGTCTTAGCTTCTTCTTCAGCTTTAGGGTCGTAAGCTTTTATCTTAGCACCCCTTTTAGTCAACTCATTTATAATAGTTATAGCCGAAGATTCTCTCATATCATCAGTTTTCGGTTTAAATGAAAGCCCCCATACTCCAAAGGATCTTCCCGTCAAATCCTCTCCAAATCTTTTTACGACTTTTTGGGGAATAACAAGCTTTTGATCATTATTTACATCTTCAACAGCTTTTAATATTCTTGATTTATAGCCAAACTCTTCACTAGTTTTTATCAATGCTTGAACATCTTTAGGGAAGCAGCTTCCTCCGTATCCACAGCTTGCATATATGAATTGATATCCTATTCGTTTATCACTTCCAATTCCCACACGAACCTTATTAATATCCGCTCCAACTCTTTCACAAATATTTGACATCTCATTCATAAATGAAATCTTCGTTGCAAGCATTGCATTTGCAGTATATTTAGTCATTTCTGCACTTGCAATATCCATAAAAATTATAGCTTCAGTATTCTTTACTAAAGGAATGTATAATTCTTTCATTACTTTTGCCGCTTTGTCATTATCTGTTCCTATTACAATTCTATCTGGTCTAGAACAATCCTCAACCGCTGTTCCTTCCTTCAAAAATTCTGGATTAGATATCACATCAAAAGTTAAATCACTCTTTCTTTTATCTAGTTGTTTTTGAATTGTCTCCTTAACAACAAGAGCAGTTCCAACTGGAACAGTAGATTTGTCAATTACATACATATGATGATTCATATTCTTTCCAATACTTTCAGCTACTGCTGTTACGTATTGTAAATCAGCGCTACCGTCCTCTCCCATTGGTGTTCCAACTGCAATGAAACAAATATCAGACTTATATAACGCCTCCTTAATATCAGTCGTAAAATCTAATCTTCCTGCCTCGTAGTTTTCGATAATAAGTCCTTCTAATCCTGGTTCAAAAATAGGTATCTTTCCTTTTTTTAGGTTATCTACCTTTTCTTTATCAACATCTACACAATATACATCATTTCCATAGTCAGAAAGACACGTTCCTGTAACTAATCCAACGTATCCTGTTCCAATTACTGATATTCTCATTTACTCTCTCCTATTCTTTAATCAGATTTTATTTAATATGGCATCTACCATTTCACCAACATTTTTAAAACTGTTAACCTCTCCCATGTTGAACTTTATTCCGAACTGATTTTCTATTTCAACAACAAGGTTAATATGTTCTAATGAATCCCAATCTTCTATATCATCTGCCGTTGTATTGTCAGACACAACAATATCTTCATCATCAAACACATCTTCAAAAATCTCATTTAGTTTTGCGTATACCTCTTCTCTATTCATATTATTTCCCTCCCGTTATAGAAATGTTCTGCCCTGTTATATAATCGCTACCACTAGAAAGTAAAAATTCAATTGTAGGAATAACATCATCAACTTTCAAATTTCTTCCAAGTGGTTGTTGCGTTGCATTTTTTTCAATCACAAAATCTGGCAAGTTTGACAAAAAGTTAGTTTCTACCATCTCTGGCGAAACCCCATTTATTTGTATATTTTTATCCGCATATTCAACTGCCAAAGCTTTTACTAGTCCTAACAAAGCATATTTTATTGTAACATAGGTTGATTGGTATTTAGGTGGAATATTGTTAACATATGAAGTAAGCATTAGTATAATTTTACCCTCTTTTTTCTTCAACATTCCTTTTATTACACTTTGTAATACCATTACAACTGATCTAAGCGATACATTTATAGCGTTTTCATAATCCTTCCAATCATTTTTATGAAACTTTGATGGATTGGCTACAGTAGCTGGAAAATGAACTACATGATCAATGGAATATCCTCCCTCACTTAGCTTGTTAACAAAATTTTCTGTACTTTTCGAATCAGAGAAATCAGCCTGATATTCAACAATTTGTGCATCACACTCTTTCTTTAAATCATCTACAAAACTATTATTAGAATTATAATGAACAATTATTGTTTTATAATTCTTATACGTTTTTTTAATAAGATACTGCCCCATATCTGAGGAAGCTCCCAATACTAATAGCGTTTTATCCCTCATCTAACACTCCTACTCTTAGTTTCCCTTTACATACAACCTTATTATCTTGATTACGAATAATAACTTTAATTGTGGCTTGCTTAACAGAGTCATGCTTTTCAACAACTTCACCCATAACATTTAGCACATCCCCAATATAAACCGGTCTGCTATACTTTGTCTCCACACCTTGTATTAAACAATTCTTACCCGGCAAGTACACTCCACCAAGTGTTGATATTAATGAGGATGTCAACATTCCATATACTACTCTTCCTCTAAAGCCTTTTTCTATAGAAAAATCCTCGTTACAATGAAGGGGATTACAATCACCTGTTATCTTGTAAAACATATCCATCATTTCACTTGTAATTTCCTTAGAAAAACTCTCTTTTAAGCCAATTTCCAATTCACTAAACTTATAATCATTCATTCTATATATAGATATCCTTTTTTGCTTAATTTACCATATGTATTCTACAATAATCATTTTCTTTTTTCAACGATATCACACCGCTTAAAGCAATCAATTAGAATACAAATTTCTTTTGTATTTGATAACTAACAAAGAATAGTATTGTATCTATTATCATTTTAATTATTGTTTCATTAACCCCAGAGAAAATATATACTGCACCTGTAACAAGTGCTGCGCTACAACCCATTTGTGCAGCAGATAATAGCACATACTTACCTGCAGATACCATCTTTGATTCCTTGCTTCTAAAAACAAACATATAGTTCATCATGTAATTATAAATTGCCGAAATTATTCTTGCAAGGATCGTGGCTACTGTGGCATATAATATGCCATTCCATACCTTAAATAGCATACAAAAAACAGTAAACAATGCTATGTCTATCATAAAAGAAGATACAGACGTAAATGCAAATCTAAAAAACTTCTCAAAAAGAACTTTATATATTTTTAATGAATCCTTTACTGGATGAAAATGCGTTTGATGATTTTCCTTTGAGTCATATATAGTCTTTATTGGAACTTCACATATATCGTACTTTTTTACTGTCGCAAGTAACATGCGCGTCTCAAACTCAAACCCCTCTCCTTCAACATCAAGCAATTCTTCCATAAACTTTCTTGGGATTCCTCTAAGCCCTGTCTGTGTATCACTAACACTAAGACCAGATACAAGCTTCATAACTTTTAAAGTAAGATTATTGCCAAACTTACTTTTCCAAGGTAAGTCTTCGGCATCAAACCTTCTGACTCCTAAAATCAGTGCCTCTGGCTTCTCTTCTAGTTTCCTACTAACTGATTCAATACATTCTACCGTGTGCTGACCATCAGAATCAGCTGTCACAGCACCTATTACATCAGACATATTATAAAGAACGTACTGAAAAGCAGTCTTTAACGCCCTACCTTTTCCTTTATTAACATTATGTGTAAGCAATATTCCCTTGTCGACAATCATCTCTTTTACACGAGAAAAAATATTTTCATAATCGGAACCGCTTCCATCATCAACAACGATTATAAATACATTTTCTCTTTTTACAAGATTTGACAAAAGTCCAATAAATCTTTCATCTGGCTCATAAGCTGGTATTATTATAGGTATCATCTTTATTTATCCTCTTAAAAACACTCTCATCAAGTAATATATTGCCACACAAGAAAAAATGCAAAAACAAACAATACATTTTTTTCCTAAATAATATGCTTTATCATTGTCTATAGCGTTAAAACACTTATTATGAAGCGAAAACTTTGTCATCAAAAAGACTACCACAGACAATACTGGAAGAAAATATCTTCCCTGTAGTCCATTAATTATTTCATCTCCCATTTTAGTTTCTCTTAATAACATTGCTGGAGTAGAAATTAACGCGATGATAATCGTAATTAAAAATATATACCTTGATTTATTATCAAACGCACACTTGTCTTTCTCCGTAATCCCATAAAAGATAATAATAACAAATAGCACCCCCACAACAAAATGCGGTATATAATTTTGTTGAAAATCTCTTAAAGCTCCCAGAGTACAAAACACTAACTCATCCGCATTCTGAAAATATGTTGTCATCACCATTTGCAAATATTTCAAAGGGTGCCCTAAAGCATATGAAGTTTCTAAATGATTCTCTGCCTGTGATTGGAACTGAAACAGGACCTTTCCAATCTGTAACACTTTATCGAAAAGGATTACAGAAATAATCCCGCTTCCCAATATACTAAAGCAATTAATACAGCTTTCTTTAATTTTATTTTTATTAAACAGTATTAAAGTTATTGGCAAAAGGATCAAATATCCTCCGCCTTTTGTTGCTCCTAACATAAATGCCCAAACAATAACCTGTATTAACATCTTTTTTGACGAAGAATCATGGTACAAAGCAAAAATCCCTGCTATAAAATTAAGCGTTACAACAAATACTAACGAATCATAAGATATTGCACTGCTATAAAGCAACGGTAATGGCAATAAAGAAACAAAAGCAAAAACTCCTTTACCAATTGGCGCATTCTTCACTGCATTATAGCACCCCCACACATAAAAACCAAACATCAAAAGTTTTGCAAAATACGCAGCTACAATAGCACTAACACAAAAAAGGCGTCCTAGTGTTATCCCAAGTATCTGCGGCCAATAGCAAAAAATTGAATAGTATTCCATTCTCACTTCGTGATATGGGAAATCCAAAAGCGTCGTATCATTACATAAAAATGTAAAATTATATAAATATTCAGCATAGTCTTTAATGCTTGTTGGTGAAACTCCCAAAAATACCTGATTATCAATAAAGAAGAAGTTTACGTCCTCTGCCCTTCCAAGCCAATATTGATCTGGTGATTGTCCTAGCAATATATTAGAGAAACGATAAGTCGCCTGATAATGTGCTCCTATATCCGCTGTATTCCACGGAGTAAATAATACAAAATAACAGGCCCCAAGACAAATAACACTTATTAGAAAAAATTTCTCTATATTAAATGACTTGCTCTTTCTTGTGAGAAAAATTGTTAATCCCAAATACACAACGAGTATTGCTATTACGAAAATTGCTATATAATACCCTACTTTTGTACTTTTAATTATAGAAACATTTAATTCTTCTCCTTTTGTACAAACATTTAAGGGGGCATCCCCTTTATTTTCAACAATAACTTTATATGTTCCTTTATCAACTACTTCATCAAATGAAAGACTTGCAACTTTATTTCCATTTGATGACTCTTCAACATTGTCAAAATCAAAATTTCCTATTACACTTTCGTTTTGAGAATCAATAATCGATATGCTAACTGGACCATTATCATCTTTTGCAAAATATATCTCAAGTTTATCAAAAGGACATTTATGATTAGTGATTTCAAAGGTTTTATTGTCGTTAGGTTGTATTTCTAATAATTGTCCGTCGTCATTATACAATTCTATTTGCGCATCAGTACTAATTTTATAAAAAAGATCTGTCACAATAAAATATCCCACAAATGCAACAAGTATAACGCAGATAATAAAGCCTATTATTCGCTTATAATTTAAAGTCTTTAGCATTTTATATACCCTTTCTAAAATGAATTAAAATTTCCCATATATAAATGCAGATGCGTCAAACTCTATTGCATACTGTCCATATATTATAACCACAACTAATAATATAAGATAACAAGCCCAACGAAAAACTATGTTTTTTGAAGCGATCAATTGGCGAACCGAACAATCACTGCGTGAACGAATAATACTTATTATAATTAAGACTAGAATTGAGAAAAACATCACTATTATATTTCCCAAATCTAAGCCTAACTCTAAAAGGTCTCCATTCCACAAAACATTTATATTCCACGTCGAAAAAGCTTCTTTCCAAATATCAAATCCTTCTCTCAAACCATTATATGATCTGAAGAAAGATAGTCCAAATGTGAAAAATATCCATGTTCTAATAATCTGAAATGCCTTAAAGGCTTTTGTATCTGTGTTAATATGTAAAACCTTTATAATATACTTCCACAAAGGTTCTAGCATTTCTCCGAGAATTATTATAGCTGCCATAAAAAGCCCTACGCCAAAAATATAGTTCCAAGCGCCTCCATGCCAAAATCCAATTAAAAACCATGTGATGACAAGGCTTAACCATACAGGAATCTTTTTCCCTAGCCGCTTTCCAAATCGTTTCTTTGTGGTTTTTCCAATCTTTTGAAATGGTCTAGATTTTAATATTGGATAAAAAATGTATGAGCGAAGCCACTCTCCAAGTGTAATATGCCATTTTCTCCAAAACACGGACAGATTTTTTGCCAAGAATGGCAAGTTGAAGTTTTCTGGTAACTTAAACCCAAACATCTCTGAAATTCCAAGGACTATATCAATACAACCAGAAAAGTCCGCATATAATTGAATAACAAAAAGAATTACGGCAATCCAAATATATATTCCAGCGTATTTATGATAATCCCCATATATAGCATCTACCCATGTTGCCACCCTTGCGGCGATTACCATTTTCTTAAAAAGCCCCCAGAGGACGCGTTGCGCTCCAAAGCAAAACTTCTCATATTCAAATCTTTTATCAAACGAAAAAATATTATCTCTATCTTTATATGAAATGATTGGTCCAGATGTCATTATAGGATAATATCCAGCAAACATAAAAAACCTTAAAGGGTTTTTTTCCGCTTTATCCACTCCCCAATAAACATCAAGAATATAGCCTATACATGATAACGTATAATACGAAATGCCAAGAGGTGCTACCCAATCTATGCTTAGTCCAAAAAACTTACTGTCTTTAAGAAGAACCATCATACCCGCTATAATTACAACTGAAAGAACAACAATCGTTTTCTTTAAGGGCAACGAACCCTTCTTTTCAACTATAATTGCAGATATATATGTAATAACCATACATAATACTATTCCTATTACCTGGTATAAATCATTTGCCAAAAACAAAAACGCGAAGTTGAAAATAACTATTATATACCTTCTAACTCGTAATGGCGTAATATAAAAGGCAATCAACGAAATTATAACCAAGATTAAAAATCTTAACGATATTATATCCATAACAAATTCCTACTTAATAACCAAATCATTCATTGTGCGCGTCTTGTCTTTCATCTGTTGAACAATTGTATTTTCTAATTCGCGCTCTCTAACAATATGCGTGCCATCCACAAAATATTCCTCTGGATAATATAGCACACTATTAATATATTCATCAGCATACTTACTATCTGAATACCCTGCATTATCAAACATTTCTCTTTCCTTTGAAACATCCTCTTTAGATTGTTCAGTGTTCGATACTGGATCATGTATTATATGAAGCGTGATATTTTTTTCCTCACAAAGTTGAATTATCTTCTTCAAATAATGCTGATTAAGAGGTGATATTTCTCCAGGCGTAGATTCAAATAATGCAGATGTGTCTTCACCGCGTATGTCTTGATGATAAAACATTATTGAATTAAGGATTAACTTTCTACAAACATTTGAATGATTAACCATCTTTGCAAAGGGATATGTCATATATAAGCTACTATAATTATGCTTGGCATAATCAATGGTTTCCTCATCTAAATCATTGATCGTTTCTGTCTCAATCAACGGAACCATTAGTTGTTGATATCCTCCTTGAGTATCTAATATAGATTCCCAAGTTGATATTCCTTCTACCATATATACTTCTCTCGCATTTGGATGATAATCTATGAATTCTTTAATTTGAACATATTGTCCTGCAATAGTAAATGGTCTACTCGAACCAACAAATAAATAACTTGGATTGTCTTCCTCTACTGATTCGAACAAATATTGACAAACACTATCACCTACTACAATAACACTATAATCCTTTGACGTATCTTGAATTCTCTTAATTGATTCTACGCGTGCTTGTCCTTCCTCTGCGGTGTATTCTTCGCTTAAGGTTACTTTCGCTACAACTTGATTAATTGGCTCATTATATGTCGTTATAACAGCAACCACACCAAAAATAACTATTGAAAGAGCTATAAAGCCTACAACACAAATGATTTTATTTTTTTTCTTTTTCATTAATTGTTCTCCGTTACCACCACGTCATATAACAAATTTGTTTTGCCTTGTATGTCATGAATAATCTGATTATTTAATGCATCATCACCCTTAAAGTGTACTCCATCAATAAAAAGATCTTCTGGATAGAATAAAACACTATTCAAATACTCATCAAGATATTTTTTATTTTTATCATTTGAGATTTCATTAATCATTTTTATTTCATTATCATAGTCATCTCTATTATCCGGTGTATCTGCAATAGGATCATGTAAAATATGTAACGCAATATTATTATTTTCACACATATTTATTATTAAATCTAAATACTGTTGATTAACATCTGAAACCTTATTTTCCTCATGTACATAATTTACAGACATATCTTCTTTTAAAACTTTTTCATGATATGTATTAAGAAGATTCAGTGTGAGCTTTCTTATTACACAAGATTTATTGTATATATACACAAACCATGGTTGGATTAGTGTTCCACTATATGTGTCCTTCATTTCTTGCTTTGTGTTATTCTCCAAATCATCGAATGTATTTGTTGATATAATCGGAACCGCAAAACATTGATATCCATATTGAACATCTATTGTAGATTCCCATGTTCCTTTGCTTAAAAACATATATACTTCCGATACATTATCATGTGTTTTTAAGAATTCTCTTATTTGCACATACTGACCTGCAACAAGAAATGCTCTATTTGTTCCAGCAAATAGATAAACACTATTTTTGTCTTGAAGTCTACCAAACATTGACGCACACACACTATCGTCAACAAATAGTTTTGTATATCCATCGTTTTTATTTTGCGTTTTTTCTATTGCCTCTGTTTTTGTTTTTTCTTCGTAACCATCAAAACCCTCACTGCATGTAACTGTACCGATTAAGTTATCTACAGACGGAAACATAACACACAGGGTTAAAATTCCAACGATTATTATTACAAGAATTACAAGGAATAATCCTATCCTTAATAACAACTTTTTCATATATTCTCCCATTTACCAAACATGACATGTTTTCATAATCACATCAGCTATTCTAGATGTTATATCACTTATATATATAGCCAAAAAAGGCTGAAAAATTATAGGATATATTAAAAGTAGTAATGATATCGGTCCTTTTTTCTTTATATTGCTCATTCCCGTTACCAATTGTTCTTCAACGTTCTTATCTCTTAATGCCAGCAATGACATAATCGTAATAGCATAATAAAAAATAACTGAAAACATCCATCTTCCATAGTCAATTTTAAAAAGCATATCTGGAAGAATTGTTCCAGAACCAATAAGTACTATAATGTAAACCCATCGTTGTTTTTTATCATTTGCATTCTTTATTAATCTACTAAAAAATTTTGCCACAATAATAATATACGGCAACATCATTACAACAAATACTCCGAATTCAAAGATGTTTTTTATATGAAACGCCGTTTCATTCGCCGAAATATCTATACCCAATATTTCTTTATCTATAACATCTTCATGAATCGAATAACCATCACGACTCATAGATTGCGCAAGATTTACGACCTCCTCATATACGTCCTTTCCTGTGGAGTGTGAAAACAATTCCATATATAGGAAAAGACCACTTATAATAATAAAAGTTAACACAAATAAAAAGAGGTGTTTTTTCGTATCTTTCTTTTCTCCCATTAAAGCTTTATACATAAGCAAAACTAAAACAACGTTTGCAAACATAAAAACATACCCTTGATGAACCATAACTGCTATGGCAAGAATAGGTATAATAATCCATTCAATCTTTTCACATAATATTAGCATAACGGCAGTGATTGAACACATAATCATATAGATATCTAAGCGACCAAAGTTTTCTTCTCCAGCAAAAATAGGTATGGCAAACAACAAAAAGAAAAACATCATATACTTTAATGATTTTTTTACTTTTATATCACTCTTTTTTAATACTAATATGTAGAACAAAAAGATCAAAACTATATATATAAACGTTGATATTAAGCAAAAGACGAACACACCTTTATAATTCATAATATCAAAGGGCAAAAGATTATTTATTCCTCGAAAAACTGTTCCAACGAAGCCCCTTGAAATAAACCCATACTTATAAGAAAAGGCGAACATAGTTGAATCTATTTTATTTACTATCGCATCAAAATAAGTAAAAAATAATGCTAATACTGTAAGCACTAAAAACAAGAAAAAATTTATATTGTTATCTTTATTCGCTGCTTTCATACATTCTCCTACTGTGACAATCCCATCCAAAATAACATGTTTCTACTAGCTCTAGAAATCAAAACATCCAAAAACGGCATAAAAATCATAGAGTATGCAACAAGAATACCTAACGCCTTTCCACCCACTTCCTTCTTAATATCACTAATAGAAGTTATTACCACTCTATCATTCACAACTATTAACATCATTATCATTGCTATATAATAAAAAACAATTTCGTATATGTACCTTCCATAATCAACCTTTAATATCATTTCGGGAATAACTGTAAATGCTCCTAAAAATACAATTAGATATACTAATCTGTCTTTTTTTTCACCTATATGGTTATAACATTTTTTTATGAATTTAAATCCCAAAATAATATATGGTATCCAAAGTATCACAAATTGAACACTTTCGATGTAGTTAACAATATGATATGGCCATTCTTCTTCAAATACTCCTTGACCTAACAACTCGTGATTTACTAATGCTTCATAATAACTATTTCCATTATAGGACAGACTTTTTGCAAAAGAGACTATTTCATCATAATAAACGTTTCCATTAATATGACTAAAAAATTCAAAATACAAAAACAAAATAGAGACAGATATTAATGTGCAAAAAAATAATAACAGATAATACCTTTTTTTCTCTTTGAACACCGCTTTATACAACAAAAATGCTAGTACAATACCCACATTCATAAATACATATCCTTGATGAATTAACACACCAATTATACTTAGCAGTATTATCAGCCACTCACATTTTTCAATGACTAGTAAAATCATTGATAAAAGCATTACAATTGCTAAATATGTATCCAATCTACCAAAGTTTTGTTCCGTCCAAAAGAATGTAAAAGAAAAAACGCTACAAAAAATCATCAAATACTGTTGATATTTTATATTATTATTTTGACTTTTTCTTATTACTGCATAAAAAAATACAAACAATAATACTCCTAAAATTATTGTCGCGATCATCGATAGCGCAAGTATTCCATCATAATTAAGTAGCTCAAAAGGTAGTATTTTATTAAGAACTAGCAAGACCGTTCCCATAAAACCTCGTGACACAAATCCATATTTATATGAAAAGGCAAATACCGTAGTTGCTTGTAGATTAATACCTCCATCATAATATCTCAAAAAGCATATGAAATAAAAGACAACAAGCATTATAGCGCCATATTTTATTTCTTTTTTATCTTGCAAAACTATCTCCTTCTAAAACTGAAAATATATAAATGCTGCAGCGCTCTTTCCATACACTTGAAATTCCGCTACAATTATCAACAATACTCCTGCATAATATATTATCCATCTTGGAACTATCCTCATATTCTCAATAAGGATTTGCAATTTTTTCCCTTTTTCTTTTAATACATCTACAACAAGCAAAATAACCACACCTACAATGGCAAGAATCCCTTGTGCTTTAGAATAATCCTTTGGCTTCCAACCTGACAAATCAAAAACACTCATAATATTAAAATCTGTGAATATTTTGCTATACGCATATGCAGCATCAGTTAAACTATTTGATCTGAACATAATCCAAGCAAAGATTACTAGTACAAATGTCACACAAATCTGCGCTAATCTCCATACTATGTTTTCTTTGCTTATTTTCATGATTTTTTCTATGCGATTAATTCCCACTCTTGTGTAATCACCAATAATTTGATATAAGCCGTTAATTCCGCCCCACAAAACATAATGCCAACTTGCTCCATGCCATAATCCACTTACAAGAAACGTGACCATTATATTAAAGTGCTTTCTTAATTTTGAGCATCTATTTCCGCCTAAAGAAATATATACATAATCTCTGAGCCAGGAGCTTAAACTAATATGCCATCTATTCCAAAAATCCTTAATTCTAACCGAAAAGTAAGGCTGTCTAAAATTATCCATTAGTTTTACATTTAGCACCCTTGCTGCACCTATTGCAATATGACTATATCCACCAAAATCACAATAAATCTGAATGGCAAATAACACAGACGTTACAAGTATTACACTTCCGCTATAGTTACTTAAATTATCATATACTGTGTCAACAACTATTGATATATTATCCGCTATAACAACTTTTTCTATATAGCCCAAAAGCATTATTCTTAAACCAATAACGACATTTTCAGGATTAAACTTCTTATTCTTCTTTAACTGCTCCAATAAATGTCCAGATCTTTCTATTGGTCCCGCCACTAATTGTGGAAAGAAAGAAACAAACAAGGCATACGTAACAATATTCTTTTCAGCTTTTACATTTCCTCTATAAACATCTATTACGTATCCCAATGCTTGAAAAGTATAAAACGATATTCCAACAGGTAGCACTATACTAAAGGGAAGTTGAAAATTTCCTCCGGTTATTTGATTAATATTATCAATAAACCACTCAAAATACTTAAAAAAGAACAAGATACTAATATTAACAATAATTCCCAATATTAGCACTAACTGTTTTTTTCTTTTCTTTTCTGCTTTTTCTATTAATAATCCCACAGCGTAGGTTACTATCGTGGAAAAAGCGATAAGTAACCCATACTTTGCATTCCAACACATATAGAAAAAATAGCTTGCAATTAACAAATAAATATTCTTTATCTTATCAGGCAAGATAAAGTATATTACAACAACTATGGGAAAAAATATTAAAAAAGGTACCGAATTAAATAACATTTTTTATCTTCCTACTTCAATAGAATTAACACCAATTTTTTCAAATGAATACTTTCCTAAATTATATATCTGAAGCTTTCTTGAGTCTTTTCCATTCCAATTAATTTTAATCTCATATTCTTTTGATTCTCCTGGTAGAATATCTCCCAATTCTATAGCTTCTTTTCCTTTATAATTCTCATCATAATCCTCTGGATGCAGTAGAATCACTTCTTCCCCATTATTAAGATGTGTCACACCATTATTAGTAATTCTTACCTTTATAACACCTTCATCCTGCGCATTTGTTTCTGATGATATTAAATCTATAGCAAAATCACCTTTGCTCTTACTCATGTCACAACTGTAATAATACAAATACTCATCAACAATTTTTTCATAACTTCCAGATGCATTTAATACCGTTGTCATATCTTCTCTAGACTCATAATCAACAACATGCGTATATAATACATATATACCATTAGAATTTGACACATATCTCACATCATCTAGCGCTTGCTTATCATAAAGCATTGCTGTTCCAAGATATACATTTTTACAATCCCCTATTGACGGATTATCATACCCTTCTTTATATTCAAATACTGGAATTGCCGCATAGTATACATATAAATTATCATCTGCCTTAATATTTTTTTCTAAATACTCTATTGCCTCATTAGCTTCTTCTCCTTCTCTATACGCTTTTCCAGAATGGTATTTTTGAATTCCACCACCAAAATACAACAATATAGCAAAAACAACTACCAAAACAAATATTTTGTATTTATCTACAACAACTCTTTCTACTAACCAAAAAATCATATACGCTGCCAAAAAAGCAAGTATGCAATCCATAAATACAAACAGACGATCTGACATAGGAAAAAAACCTGCAACAGAGGCCATCAATGTGATTATTACTCCTAATGTAATAACGTATACTTCTTTTGATTTAATAATAAATAAGTTTGCTATTACAATAATCGTTGCTAAAACAAGGTATGTTAGCCATAAATCTCCCAATCCTTGCAGCGCAAATTTTGTCAAATGCATTGCCTCTTTGAGTTTACCAATACTTGTAATAATTGGAAATTTATAATCTAACCAAAAATCGCTTAAATTTGTATTATTAATTGTAGGCTTTAACCATACTAAATACATTATGCCAAAACTAATTACGCTACTTAAGCCTATTGCTATGCCTTTATAGCATTCTTTAAACTTTTTCTGGATTAGAGATTCCAAAACTAAATATAAAGCTGCTCCACCGGCGAAAAAAGCGACTGGATTGGAAAACCAAATCATAACAGCAAGCATCAAACACGCCAACCAAAGCTTAATATGCCCTTCAACATATAAATGAAACACAACAATAACAAGCATTACAAATAAACCATCACATATGTATGGTTTGAGCATATCCGAATATTCTATCAAATATGCAATGTTAGCAAAAGCAGCTGTTGATAATAAAGGTAACTTTGCTTTTGCAACATTTTTTATTAGATAATAAAAACATGCTATTACACCTATATAAGAAAGAACAGAAAATAGTCTTAGGACAAACTCACTATTTCCAAACAATAATGTTATTAACTTCACACATAAGACGTATCCGACAGGTGCACTTTGATTCCATGCTAAAGGTGGTTGTAATATTTCTAGAACAGATCTTGTATTAATAGAAACCGCTAACATTGCCTCATCTAACCACAATGTTCTTCCAGTAATATTTACATATACACTGCAGGCAATACATATTAAAACAGCAATAAAAGATATTATTTCTATTAACTGTATCCACCTTTTCTTATCTATTTGTGATATTTTCATCTTTTTCTCCATTTTTATTCTTTCTCTTCTTCCAAAATAAAAATATACATACAACAACTATTGTCACAATAGAAATAACTAATGATACTTTCTGTATAATAGTTCCTTTATAATATACAACTACCTTTCCGTCATTACTATCATTAACAACTTTTACTAAACCATTTTTTGATTCTTCAACAGTCAATTCTTCATTTGAATAATCAGAAAGAGTCTTATATGCATAATAGCCTTTATAGTACACAAATGGCACTTCGTACTCACCTTTCTGATTTGCTTCAAACTCCACTCTATTTCCTTCTTTGTTGGTTGTTACGTTATTATCATCAAATTTTACAGGATCATCCTTTTTATATTCTTCCGGATTTTTCGAATTAAGTGGCAACCACTCTTTTCCTTCTCCCACCAAATTGTTTTCTTCTTCAATTGCATATTCTAGATTCGTATTTGTTTCCCTAGATAATATCGAATAATTCTGCCATACTCCGAAAACAACAGCCATTGCAGAAACCACTACAAATACACGATTATATATTTTTCTTGAATCAATATCTGTCAATAACTGCTTCAATGACAAGATTACACCTATTGACAACATACATAATGCGTATGGATAAAATCTATATGTAAACTGAATCGAATTTAATATTGTTTTTTCTAAAATACCCCACGGAATAATTCTTGTCGTGCATAAGATTAATGCTATTCCTCCCAACAAAAAAACATCATTCCATACGTTTTCCGTCTTTTTTATAAATAACCTTACAACAATCAAAAGTAATACTGGTATTCCAATTCCAACATACGCTATATAATTAAAGTGTCCTGTAACCAAGAAAAATGTGTATAAAGGCTGAGTATATTCACCAATATGCGCCCAAGGCTCTGTATAGTGTAGATTAGAATTAAAAACCTGTTCTAAAAGAGGCATCCAATAGTAGGAGGAAATCAAAATCGAAACAACACCTACTATAATCAGGTTCAGCCATTTTACTCCATTATACTTTTTCTTAACGAGTTCAACTACCAATCCTACTATCATAAATACTACTGTTATTAACACTCCCAAAAAGAACATTATAGTATGCGATAACAGTAATCCGACTAATGCAATTCCTATCAAATATACTTTTTTTCCACTTTTAGCAAAAAAATCAAAAACACCTGCAAAAAGTAGCGGAATAAAAACATATGCAAGATACTCACTCAAACCAACGCGATTCATGAGATCCGTCAAATAAAACTGACTTAACATAATCAGCATTGTCGCACATATTGATAGCTTATAATCTCCAATTATTATTTTCATTGAATAAAAAGTAGTTATAGATGCTACAATAGTTATAATAAGCGCAAACAACTTAAAAGAAAGAGTTACTGATAAGCCCACAATTCTAAACAGTGCTGGTATTATTAAGAATATATCTGGATAAAACATTGGACTTCCATATCCATATCCATTAAAAATATTATAATAAATCCTACTTGGATAATCCAAATTCAATAACGACTCTTTTAATCCTTCTATTCGAAGTAAATGATATATCAAATCTGTTCTAAACCCATATATTCCCGACCTGAAATATGGAAAAATTGTAACTATAGCAATTACAGCAACCATTCCCAAAAACAATATTTTATTATTATAAAAACATTTCAAAAAAAGCTTTTTCATTTTTTATCTTATAAAACCTCTTTCCCTTGTCCTAATAACCTCAGTATTTCTGTTGTAACGGGCGAAATCTTCCAGTCTCCAAGTGGCATAAATAACATTGGATACGCAAGTAATACAATTGCCAAAACCTTATTTCTTTTTAGCTTCTCCCAAGAAACATTTATATTTTTTATAATCACTTCATCTTTTAATGCAACAAAATACATTATAATCATGAAGTAATAAAACAATCCTGCGAATATCCATCTTGCGTAATCTATTTTTACTATAAAGTCTGGTAACAATGTTGCAGAGCCAAGTGCAATAGCAAAATACTTTAACTTGTCTATGCCTTTTACATCTTTTATACATCCTTTAAAAAAGCTAAATGCAATAATAATATATGGTATAAAGAATACTATAAATAAAGCCATTTCCTTGAAATTGAAAACATGATATTTCCATTCATCTGTAAAAGGATTTTCTCCTAATACTTCATGCATCATTAGTTCTCTGTGAACAGCTCCATCATGTGCAAGACCGCTTGCTGTTGAAAATATTTCATCAAAAATCTCATGTCCATTATCATGACTATAAAAATTAAGGAATATAAACAATATTGCAGCAACTATTACGCTTAAAGCAAATACCATAATACTTTTCGTTTTTTCTTTTCCCTGCCTTTCTATTATTCTACTGAATAATATTACTAAAAAGACATTAAAATACATCAAAACATATCCTTGGTGAATACACACTGCTATTGCTGATAGCGGAATAATAAGAAACTCCCATTTGTCTTTTAACAAGAGAATCAAACCTAATATTGATATAATAACTAGGCATACATCTGTCCTTCCTAGATTTTCTTCTGTTAGAAACTCTGGGAATGCAAATATAGAAAACATTATCATAAGATAATACAGTTTATTCCACTGCTTTTTTTCTGCATTCTTGAAGATAATTATGTAAAATACAAATAGTATTGCTATAAACAATATATCCAACATTATGGAAAAAACAACTACGCCTCTATAAGACATAAAATCATAAGGGAATATTTTATTAAATATCCTTAAAATCGTACCCATAAATGCTCTTGCTTTAAATCCATACTGATACGAAAAAGCGTAAGTCGTAGTATTCATAGAGTTAACAATTCCCTCATAGAATACAATTGAACTTATTACACAAAAGCCTAACAAAATTATAATTTTTTTTCTTAAATCATTTTTCATTGCTTCACACTCACATTTACGGATCTACATAAAAGTGAAATACACCATTAATTGTGTCACCTATTTTTGTTGTTATTGGACAAATATTTACATCTGCCAAAGGTTGAAATAATAATAGATATAATATCAAAAATAAGATGATTTTATTTCCCCACAATTCTTCTATTATTATGTTCATCTCTTCTATCACTAATTTGTCACCCATTGCAACAAGAGCCATTATAACAATACAGTAGTAACTTGTTATACAAAACATCCACCTACCATAATCACATTTAAATATCATATCTGGTAGAATTGTTAATGATCCAATAGCAACAAATATATATTTATATTTTTCAACTTTATTTACAGATTTTGTAATCAGTCCTTTGAAAAATCTTACACCTATAACAATATATGGCAGCATAAAAAGTATATAAAATGGTAATTGTAAGCCATTATGCCATCTCCAAACAATTTCCCTATCTGATAAATCTATTCCTAATACTTCATGATCAATAACATCAGCGTGATAATCTCCATTAGCACAAATCTTTGAGGCTATACCAACTATTTCTTCATATATTCCCTCTCCATTCAAATGGCTGAACAACTCAAAATACAAGAATAGCGCAGAACCTATTGTAAAGCTTATTATTAATATAATTAGAGATTTCTTTCTATCACGCTTATCATCTGACATAGCCTTGTATAACAATAATACAAGAACTATACTAAAGTACATAAAAACATATCCTTGATGAATCATCACACCTAATGCGGACATAATAATAGCAATCCACTCTAATCTACCGGTTATTATTGAAATGACAGCTATGATTGTTACCATTAAACAGTAAAGGTCTAATCTTCCAAAATTATAATTAGCAGCAAACATAGGAATTGCATATATTATATATATTAGCGAAATAATTATAATTCCTTTTTTACTTTCATTACCACTTCTTTTTAAACATAAAAATGCAAATAGAAAAATTAAAGCATATAAACAAAAAGTAGATATTATAAAGAAATAATACAGACCATCATACGTCATTATATTAAAAGGAAGTATTTTATCTAATCCTCTGTAAACTGTTCCAACTAATCCTCTTGAAATAAATCCGTATTTATAAGAAAACGCTAATTCCGTGCTATTAATCTTTATTATTCTATGTTCGAAGTATCTAATAAATAATACTCCCGCAAACAAAACTAAAATCACAAAATTCAATATATCTTTATTCTTTGTTTTCATTTTCTATCCCACTTCTACCAGTCTTTTTTATATATTTTTCCAACTTATCTGATAGCTTCTCGTAACCAACAAACGCCATCAAAATAAATGCCGGCATATAATTAATTAAATAACGTGTATTTGCTTCGAATAATATTGCAAACATACATATTCCTATTACTGCAATCCTAAGAATTATATCATAATTATTACTTCTAAAAAATGAAGATATCACGCACATTAATAATATATAAATCCATATAAACTGATTAAAAACCACATATATTATTGAATATTTCCCATTATTCTTAAAATCATTTGCCTCATTAACATAATCTCCAGACAAATAATATATATTCCTAAAGAACTCTTTAATTCCTTCTCCTTCTATCTGCGGTATTTCCTTTATAAAATTAGCTTCTTTACCCCACCCAAGTATTCCATTATTAAAAATAAAATTTGTCTTTTTTGTATAATGCTTTATAGTATTAACAAATCCCATATCTATTATACGTTGTTTAAACAATTCCATGTCTGCCTTAGTCTTTTCCTCCTTTGAGGGAAATTGACTAGTATAATAATCATCATCAAAATTAAAAATACCATGCGATTCAGGATTTGAACCCATAAGCAAAAAATGGGCTGCAACTTTTGCCTGAGAATCATCGGGTACATAGTCAATACTTTTGTATACTATCCATCTACTAGAAAAATATATGACTATAGTTATTAGTACCGCCAATATAATCTGTATCCATTTTTTTATGTTATTTAAATCATTATTATTGAGAAGCCAGTGAACAACTATTGCTATTAGTATAAAAATATTTGTTGGCTTCATTAACATTCCAAGTACAGGTAGCACACATACAGCAACGACACAAAGAATTACATTTTTTTTCTGCTTCGATAGCCTTATATACAAATATAGTGACGCAACTGGTATCCATAAGGATAACACATCAGTATAAGGAACAATAATCCATGGTGAAAGCCCCAAAAAAAGAACTAATATAATGTACGTTGCTATCACAACGCCTTTTCTTTTAAAAATTTCTTTTGCAATTAAAGTTGAAAAAATTATTGCTAAATCTACGCACATTATTCCAAATATTTCCAACAAAGAAATACCATTAATTCCTATTACATCACCGATTTTAACAAATGTAACATAAACAAAAAAAATAAGTACATTATTTGGATACATTTTAAAATAGTGATCTCCAAAATCAGATAGTGCACCATTTACATATTCATGTGAAAACTGATTCATAAAATCCACATCCCAGCCAACTGCAAATTTTATGCTTCTATAAACAACTAATTGAACAATAAAAAGAGCTATTGTTGCAATCAGCAACCAATATTTTTTCAAATTTATATCTTTTTTCCCTTTAAAAAACCAAATTGAAAAAAAGACCATTAATACAACTATAATTAATATTACCCAATTATGAATTGGCATATCATAATACAAATAATCCTGGTTGAACCGATCAACTACAAGTACTATTGCTACAATAGCTAGCATTAGTATTAAAAGAATATATTGAATAATTCTATCAATACACTTTTTTATTTTATCCATTAAGTTCTCCTTTTTTGTTTAATCATATTTATAATTGCGACTATTCCACTTATCACTAGTAATCTAATTATAAATACTACAAAACCATATTGTAATATACCCTGTACTGTTATTCTATCCCAAGTAATAAGCATTATCTCAATATTATGAACGCAAATAATCAAAAGAGAATTCATTCCATACCAGATAATAACCTTAGAGACATATTGCAATTTTTCAAATAGCATCGATATCTCTAAGCACACTAAACTTCCCGCTAATGCTCCTAATACACTTATTATTGTATCTGTCTGCCTTGTTGTTATATATAATCCATTAATAATAGAGGCATATACATATATAGCTATACATAATGCTATTATCAAATAGTTTATTATTCTATTATTCTTTAAATAATCTAATAGATAATTCTTTAATATATATCCGAAATACAAATATATAACGCAATATAATCCCAAATCTATATTAGTTGGAATCCAAAAAAACTGTCCAATAATATATCCAATGACTGACACTATTATAACTGCTAAAGCCCTGATCCATTCACTAGTTCTTTTAGTTAGTTTAAAAATTATTTGAAGTGTCACAAATGACCAAAACAAGGCCCATAAAAACCATATTGCTCCAATGGCGTATATTGTATGTCCAAAAAAATCATAATCATATCCATAGCCACATATTAAAGCCACTATCCAATTAATAATATCTTTTATATGGATTTCCGAGTTTGAAACATATGTAAATACTAACTTGCCTATAACAACAATAGTTCCTGTAATGTAAAAAGGTATTAACAACTGCTTTCCGCGCTTTTTAATACTTCTAGCCAAGTCTTCACCCTTAAACAACAATCCAGAAACAACAAAAAATAGAGGTACGTGAAATGAATGAATAAAACCATTTATACTTCCATTTAATATATTAGAATGGCCCAGTATTATTAATAATATTGCAAAGCCTCTTGCTATATCAATCCATTCTATTCGCTTATTATTTACACTCATTATTTGTACCTATTTTATGAAATGAACTTTCTAACTTATCAAACGCTTTTTTCTTCATAATGTAATTAACAAATTTCGTTACAAACTTTCTTATTATCTTTTCATATATTAAGCATATAATTATGCCTACCATATATACTGCTAAAATATATATTATAATCCACGCTATCAACTTTATTAAGGAGTATTCCTGCATTGGAAACCAACACCATTCATTTAGCCAAAATGCACTCATAACGGTCTCGTGTAACATGAAGACATAAAACGTAGATTTTGCCAATGTATTTATTCCTTTATTGAATGAGATTTTTATGCTTCTTACACCAAAAAATAGCGATAACCCCATTACAAATCCCGCTATATTATATCTATTAATAGCATATTGTATTACATCTTCTGCAATTTGCACATCAACACCAAATCTAGGATGTTTTACATAAATACAAATTAATAAAAGAACAATATATACAAATATAAATACTCCAAACATATATATTGGTTTTGTTTTTATTCCAAGAAACCTTTCATATCCGTTAAACCTCATCAAAAAACCCATGACAAAATATGTGAAAAGAAATGCAATCATATCGCTTCCAAAATTAGGAGTCTTAAAGTAATTAATAACTAGAAATAATAATAATAATATAGACAGCACGACTATATAAGCCTTTTTACTCATTTTATAGATAAGATAATTCAAAAAGGGATATATTAGTGATATAACTAAATATGCTTTAATATACCACCACGCGCCAGGTATTATAAACCCTTCTATCATATAATCTGGATTGTCAAATCCATATATTCCTCTTACAAATGCAAATCTAATAATATAAACAAACGCCACTTGAAACAATAATAATAACCATCTTTTTACTACAGGTTTATCTTTCATTTTAATGAAAAAATACGCACTCAATGCCATATATGCATAATCCGCAGGTATTCCAGTTCCAACACTAAGTGCTATGGACAATAACGTATTGCTTCCATTATATTCCACAAAGGGCATAAGATTATATATCATAAGATGGAATATTGGCACCATACACATCAATACAATTCGCATTAATTCATATTGACTCTCTCTTTTCTGAACCATCCTCTACTCCTATCTTATCAATATAATGTCCAACTATTATCTGAATAATCATATCTATATATATGGTCTATTTCTTTAGAATTGCACCAATCATCTACCTTTTCATAATAATCTGATTCAATAGCATTTAATTTCCATCCACTAGGATTCTTTCCCGTATAACCATTTATAGTTTTAATTCCATATTTTTCTGCAATAGCACACGCATATATTTCCATTCTTGGCTCAATTATTTTAAGCTTATTTTGATCACACGTCACGAAAAACACATCACAATCCTTTGGCGGTTGTTCTACATATTCCATCACATTATTAATTTCGTCCTTGTTCCAATTTGTAGATGTTCCAATAGGCGAAAAATTAGTAACTGTCACAACCACAAATACCAATAAATATACTGCATTATTTATTAATGCCTTAGAATTATTAATCTCGTTTAACAAATATCCCATTAACAACGTATAAAGGATAAATGTCATAAAAAAGAATCTTCCTTGTGCACGAATTGCAGATGCTCCTGGTACTATTCTCCATATTATTTTCCATAAAGAATACCCATGAAACTGAAAAGAAAAAGCAAAACAAACCAAGAAACACATAAATAATACTAATTGTATTTTCTTTTTTTTATTATTCTTCAAAAAAAATAATTGATATACAAATAAAGGTATAAGAATAACCAATTCTATTATATTTATTCCCAAACGTTTGTTGTATAAATTCGCATCTAATCCAATTATAATATAATCATCTAGATTTAATATTTCTCCCAACGTTGGAATTAATGCTTGCACCTCATGCCAAGTTCTTCCCCCAACCTCTCTTAAAGCAGGCAAATACAACCATACAAATGGAGTCATAAAAATTAAAAAACAAGCAAATACTATTATTAAATCTTTTATATGTTTTATTATCTTATGAGTACCAAATGATTTCTTATATACTAAATAATAAATTCCTTCGATAATCAAGTATGTTACAACACATAGCATTACGGCAAGTATTAACAAATATCCAACATAAAAAGCTGTATAAAAGATCAAGCTTAACACTAGCGCTGCGATTATACCATATACATATTTTTTTTTATTATCTAAATATTCATAAAACCTAAAACAAAGCAAAAACAAAAATGGCAAAATACTTACAGTAAACATCTGAGGATTAAATGTAAGTACATTATAACTATTAGAAAAAGAAAATAGCCATACCACTATCAAGGAAACTGTCTCTTTAAACCTTAAACATCTTCTTGCAAAATAGTACATAGTAAAACTACCAAATATATGAATCCCGATGTAGACTATATTTGATGCATTATACATGCTAAGATTAAATGCTCTTAATAAACTATAAGGTATCCCCATTCCAAGCATCATATCGGAATAACTCAAAACATTGTCAGCCGGGTAAAAAAACGGAAGCTCTGACCACTTTTCCTTTCCTAAAAACACCTGGTACCAGTGTTCCGAAAATAGTATATTCAATAACCCGTCTGTTCCATCGCCTATTATAGAATTTGTAAATATAATATTTCTAAAAAATATCACCTCACCTATAATAATAGCTAATAAGCAAAGTATCGATTGTGTATTCAGTCTCTTTCTAGTCATATTATCCCTTAGTTGTATTTTTCCCAGCTATTTGTTCTAAAGCTATATTTATAAATATTATCTAATTTATTGAGATTTATCCATTCATTTACCTTCTCAAGGTAATTGTCTGCATAAACATCAAAATCCCATCCTATTGGTTTTTGGCCCGAGTAACCATTCAAAGTCTTTAATCCATATTTTTCTGCAATCACCCAAGCATATATTTCAATTCTTGAATCATATAAATCAATTGTTTCTTTATCAACTGTTACGAAGAATGCTTCACAATCCTTAGGTGGTTGAGATGTGTTATCCTCTATCTTTTGAATTTCCTCGTATGTCCAGTTAGAAGTATTTCCTATATTTGATTGATTTAATACTACTACAACGACAAAAACTACCACATATATTATGTTTTGTAAGTACCGTCGTTTGATATTTATTTTATTAATCAATACGCCTATCAAAAAAGCAAGAATCATTACTGTCATAAATATAAATCTTGCCTGGGCACGAATGGCTGATGCACCTGGTATTATTTTCCAAATAACATACCATAAAGAAAAATTTCCTATTTTTATTGATATCAAAAAACATGTTATAAACAATATCAATAACCATAGCTGATTTTTTTTGTTTTTATTATTCTTATTAAATACGAAACTGTATATTACAAGTCCAACTAACAGCACAAATAGTATAATGTTTATTCCAATATGACAATTATAATATTTTGAATCATAACCTGTTGTCGTATAATCACTTATATTAAATACATCTTTAAGCGTCGGTATTAGCTGCAGTACCGTTTCCCACTCTCTTCCACCTATTTGTTGAACTGTTGGGATATATAAATAAACAAAAGGTCCTATTAATACTATTGCTAACAAGAGTAGCACTATGTAGTCTTTCCAGTGAGCAACCAACTCTTTATCTATTACCCTTTCCTTTTTTCTCAAATAGACTACTATGGCAACAATAAAATACGAAAGCAAAGAAAACATAAAAACTAAAGACATAAAAAAGCCAACATAAAATGCCGTGTAAAAGAGTATCTCAAAAAATATTACAGCTAAACATCCATATACCCATCTTTTCTTTGTTTGTATATTCTTATAGTATTTATGAATCATTATAAGAAGAATTGGTATAAAGCTAACCGTAAACATTTGAGGATTAGTTGTTAGTGCATAATAACTAGTTGAAAAAGAAAATAGCCAAACAACAATTAACGATACTAATTCTTTTAAATTAATACACTTAAAGCAAAAATAGTACATTGCTATACTTCCTACAACGTGAATGAGCACATATACTATTTCTACCGCAATATATTTGCTAAATCCTAATAGTCTAAAAAAACTATAGGGTATTCCAACACCAAGCATCATATCAGAATACGATAAAACATTTTCTGCAGGATAAAAACATGTAAGTTCAGACCATTTTTCCTGTCCACGCAAAACTTGATACCAATGTTCAGCAAATAATGTATTCAATATACCATCTGTCCCATCGCCAATTAATGCACTTGTAAATAGTATATTTCTAAAAAAAACTATTTCCCCAATAATAATTAGCACAAGGCAAATAATTGTCATATAATTCTTTTTTATGATACTATTCATTACACACCTCTAAAATAATTAACAATTATTCCTGTTAATGTCGTTATACCATTTGCCAAAAAAGGCGAAAACAAAAATGGATATACTATCATTCCCAAGGCAACGGATTTCTTATTACTAAAACTCTTTGAAATGGCATTATATTCATTAACACATATAATATCCTTTTTTGCAATCATCGCTATGACAACTAAGAAATAATAAGTAAGTATGGCAAACATCCATCTTCCATAATCAATTTTTACTATCATGTCTGGAAGTATTGTAAATGATCCAAATGCCAATGCTAAATATTTCAACTTTTCAATTCCTTGTGCTTTCATTACACATTTAACGAAAAATTTACCGCCCAAATATATATACGGACTCATCAACAAAGCAAAAATACCAAATTCTTCAAAATTGACTATATGATATGGCCACTCGTCAACAAAAGGTGATTCACCAAGTATCTCATGCATCATAACTTCTTTATGTACAAGGTTATAATATGAGAGTTTTTCTGCATCAGAATAAATCATCTTATATTCTTCAACACTATTATTATGACTATAAAAATTCAAATAAACGAATAGTGATATTGACGTTATTATCAATAAAACTATTAACACAATATAGTAATTTCTTTTCTTTTTATAATCAAAACACCCGACAAAAAGCAATACTAATAATACATTCAAGAACATTAGAATGTATCCTTGATGATTACACATTGAAATAATGGCGATTGGAACAACGATCCATTCAAATTTTTGTTTTATTAATGCATACACTCCAATAATTGTAAGTATAACCATAACTACATCTGGTCTACCAAAGTTTTCCTCAGTTACGTATTCAGGAAATGCAAATATAACAAATACAATTATTGTTGGAGCAAGCTTAAAAAGCATCTTTTCTCCTGCTTTTTTTATAATATAATTAATAAACAATATTAACACTAATAAAAAAACAACCTGCAATATCCAGGATAAAATACATACTCCTTCATATGTATATTGCTCTCCTGGAAGAATGTCTACTGCTTTTAATAGCGACCCCAAAAATGCTCTAGGAATAAAACCATATTTGTATGAAAAAGCCATTGTTGTGGTATTCATAGCATCAACCATTCCCTCATAATAATATATTGATGTTAACGCTGCAAATACCGATAAAAATAGTATAAATAGTCTTCTCTCTCTCATAAATATTACTAACCTTCGAATTCAACAAAAAGGAACTCATCAATATGAGTTCCTTTTTATTTTTTATTCTATCTACTATAATGCCAAATACAATGAAGTGCTCTAAAACCGTCACTTATTCCTATTTTCTTTCCCTCTTCATTACTTCTTGGATAGTATGATATAGGCACTTCTTTAATAATTATTCCCATCTTCGAAATCTTAGCAGTTATTTCAGGTTCAAACCCAAACCTTTTTTCTTCTATATCGATAGACTGTATTAACTCCCTATCAAATGCCTTATAGCATGTTTCCATATCCGTTAATCTTTGATGCGTCATAATATTAGAAAGCATTGTAAGCCCTTTATTAGCTAGTCTATTTGCTAAATATCCTTTTGCTTTCTGCTTCAAAAATCTCGAACCATATACAACTTTATTTTCACCTCTAGCTATTGGATTTACCACTCTAGGATACTCATTAGGGTCATACTCCATGTCCGCATCCTGAATGATAACAACATCGCCTGTGGCTGCCATAAATCCTGTTCTCAAAGCTCCACCTTTGCCAGTGTTTTCTTCATGATATATTACTTTGTCAACCATCTTCTCGACTTCATTTTTTAGAAGTTCACGTGTTCCATCCGTTGACATATCATCAACAATTATTATCTCTTTATTCTTAATAGGACAATTGTTAATTTTTTCCAAGATTTGAAGCAATGAATCTTTCTCGTTGTAACAAGGTATTACTATCGTTAATTTTTTTCCCATTTTTTTATCCTTCCTAACTAGTCTATTCCTCTTTCTTCCTACTCTTTAAGTCCTTTTCTAAATTTATAAAAATCGCCCAGAGCTCTTATTCCTATTTTGACAATTGATTTTATATTTATAGAATTCTTTCCTCCCTGCCTTGGCATAAAGGTTATAGGAAGAAACAACACTTTTTCTTTATAATATACAAAAAAAGTAGTAAAAATAATATTAGGTATATTGTAGTCTTTCGGAAATCTACCTATATATTTATTAACAACATCTGTCTTCATTAATCTAAATGGAGCATTAGCGTCTTTAACTTTAACGCCAAAGAATAACCGGACGATTAGACACACCACATTTTCTACAAATTTTCTATCTTTCCCATCTCCACGAACTGGTCTATACCCTAGTACTACGTCATAATCATTACGACTCTCCCAAAATCTGTTAAACTCATCTCGATTCGTCTGGCCGTCTGAGTCTGTCTGAAAAATCCAATCTGCTTTGTTTTTTATAGCATACTTATAAAGATTTAAAACTTTGGGTCCGTGTTGTCTATCGCCCTTTGAAAATGTTTTTAGTTTTGAATAACCATTCTTTTTCAAATTTTCTATTATTTCATGAGTTGAATCAACACATCCTGAATCAGCAATCACTAGCCTCGAATTCTCGCCTTTTCCTTCAAGCAATGGATACCACTGTTTTATAACTATCTCTATATTATCTTCCTCGTTATATGCAGGCATCACTATATATAAATTATCCACAATAGTCTCCTTTTTATTTTGTCAGCTTAGCTTCCTGCTTTGCAAGTTCATAATCATGTTCAGCCATAATACGACATAAGTCTTCATAACTTGTCTTCTGAGGATCCCAACCGAGTTTTGTCTTTGCTTTAGTTGGATCTCCCCAAAGATTAACTACATCCGTTGGACGATAGAACTCTTCAGACACTTCAACAAGTACCTTGCCTGTTGCCTTATCAATTCCTTGTTCGTTAACTCCCTTTCCCTTCCACTCAAGTTCAATACCAACATACTTAAATGCAAGTGTAGTAAATTCTCTAACTGTATGCTGAACACCAGTAGCTATTACATAATCATCTGGCTCATCCTGCTGCATGATTAACCACATACACTCAACATAATCCTTTGCATATCCCCAGTCACGTAGAGAATCTAAATTGCCAAGATATAATTTATCTTGTATACCTACTGCAATACGTCCAGCTGCTCTTGTTATCTTACGTGTAACGAACTGCTCTCCTCGTCTCTCTGACTCATGGTTAAATAAAATACCATTTGCAGCAAACTGACCATAAGCTTCTCTGTATTGCTTAATCATCCAAAAACCATACTGCTTAGCAACAGCGTATGGACTATATGGGTGGAATGGAGTATTCTCATTTTGAGGTACCTCTTCAACCTTACCATATAGTTCAGAGGTAGATGCTTGATAAATTCGACACGTCTTATCCATTCCAAGCATATGAACTGCCTCAAGCACTCTAAGAACACCTATGGCATCAACATCACCTGTGTATTCAGCTGCATCAAAAGAAACGCCTACATGTGATTGTGCTGCCAAGTTATATATTTCATCAGGCTTTACAATGCTTATAACCTTAACTATTGAAGAAGAGTCTGACAAATCTCCATCATGAATTGTAATTGTTCCTGCTTTTAGAAGATGGTCAATCCTTTCTGTAGAATGGACTGATGAACGACGAATTATCCCGTGAACTTCATATCCTTTCTCAAGCAAAAATTCTGCCAAATAGCTTCCATCTTGACCTGTAATACCTGTAATCAGTGCCTTCTTTGCCATGTTCTTCTTCCTTTCCTATTGATGCTTTTAATTATTTCTCATTGTCTCTATCATATCAGTTAACGTTTGTCTAAGTGGAATCTTTGCTTCCCAACCAATATCTCTTTTTATTTTGTCTACACTACCTATTATCTGCCTATTGTCGTCTGGTCTAACATACTCTGGATTAACCTTACCAATTATATCAACGCCAATAATATCTGCTATCTCTTCTAATACTTCAGATAATTCCACACCTTTTCCACCGCATATATTATATACTTCCCCAGGTGTGCCTTCCATTAAAAGCTCATAGTATGCTCTAACAACATCTCTTACGTCAACAAAGTCTCTAATAATTGTTGTATCACCCGTCTCAATTGTACCTGTACCTCTTCCACTTTCCTTTACATCAAGAATTTTTCTTATAAATGATGGAATAACAAATCTTTCATCTTGATGTGGTCCCATATGGTTAAAACTTCTTGTAAGTACAATATCCATATCATAGCTATTGACATACACCTTAGACATCATCTCTTGTGATACTCTTGCAACAGCATATGGGCTAACAGGATTAAGGTTCATACTTTCTTTAAGGGGTAATTGTTCTTTAGAAACATTTCCATATTCCTCTGACGAGCCAACTGAAAGTATTCTACATTTTTTATTAAGTGCCCTGACTGCATTAGTAACATTTAAAAATATTTTCGTATTATTATTAAAGCATTCTGCTGGATGTTCCCATGAATATGCTACAGAAGAAAAAGCTGCAAGATGAAGAATATAATCAGGTGCAAACTCCTGTACCATGTCACTTACTACATTTTCATCTAGCATATTACATTTTTTAAATGAAATATCTAATACATCTGAATAATTATTTATATCAAATTTAGGTTCATTAATATCTGCTCCTAAAACTTGATATTCTTTCTTGTTATCATATAAATAATTCAAAAAATGTCTACTTACAAAACCCGAAAAACCTGTGATTATTATTCTTTTCAAATCATAACTCCTTTATATCTTTTTCTCGATATCTGTTTCACCATCCTTCTTCTCCAGAAAAATCTTACGAGTCACAAAATTAAACACCATAACAATAGCAGTCGCAATTATCTTAGAACCTGCTGTTGCCATTCCTTCAAATGTCATACTAAATACATGGCTTACAACATCAACACACCATTGTGTAAAATCAGCACACCAACCCACGTTATTAATTAGCATCATGCACCCTAGGATTATTAACTCGTTTAATCCTAATCCTATAAGACTCAAAACAACAAAAATCGTAAACTCCTTGCCGCGATTCATGTCGTCTTTTCTTTCAAAGACCCAATGCATACTTAATATATAATTAACAATAATAGATACAACAAAGCCGAATAGAGCACCTATCATGGCTGAAGTTGTAGGTTCGATGCCGATTTTTCTAAGTAACAACGCCACTACATTCGTTATAACAAAATCAACAACAAACGATATTCCACCAACCACGCCAAATCTTAATATTTGTTTAAATAGTTTACTCATCTTTTTACCTTCTTTTTTGGCAAACCCGCCTTAATTCTAACAAAAAATAATCTTACGAGTGTTGATATAAACGTACAGATATATGGTAATAATCTCCTTTTTGACTCTCCATACATCCTTTTTTGAAAGTTAATTGGAACTTCACCAAATTTTAATCTATGATTCTTCTTGTTTAGCTGTAGCATCAACAATACTTCTTCTAACACATCATAGTTTTTACACTTAAGCTTTACCCTTTTTAACTGCTTTGTGTGGTACATACGATAATCTGTAGATAAATCCTTCGCATGTAATCCAAGCACTACTCTATATGCAAAATTCAGCAAATGGCTCATTATTTGAGATGACTTGACATCATTTGTCTTTCCACCCTTACAATAACGAGAACCAATCACAACATCACATTTATCATCAACAAATTTCTTATGTATAGCTGGGATGACAACTGGTGGATGTGAACCATCAGAATCCATTATCAAAAATTTATCCATTTTTGCATATTTTATTGCTGTCTTAAAGGCTCCTGCAAAACCTGGTAATTCCTGATTAATATATCTTGCACCGAACTTCTCACATACGTCCTTCGTATTATCTAGCGGTTTTTCTGTATCAACCACTAATAACTCATACTCTTCGCCACACTTTTTGATATTATCAATAATCTGTGGAAGCAAAACCTTAAGATTCTCTTCTTCTTTGTAGGCTAGCAATGCTACACTAATTCCCATTTTTTTTCTCCCACTATAAATTCTTTATTTTTACACACTGCAACTTATTAAGTATACAATGTATTTCACGCATTTTCAACAAATTAGCTTTGGATAAATTATACAAACTTTATTAATTATTAAAGCTTGTTTTATTATATATTTATAATATTTTTTTTAAATCCCTTACTAATTGTTTTGTTCTAATGTATTCTCCCTCATTATTGCAATGATAAATAGTATCTGCCATATACTCTTTGTCATATAAATAATCAAGGGCGTCTGTGATATACATTATTCCTATCTGTTCTTCTTCTTGATTTTTTAAATTTTCAAATTCTTTATAATCACATATAACTGCTTTCTTTAGTACTGGAGGTGAAACGAAATAAACTCTAGCTCCTCTATCTTCTACATATTTCTTATACTTTCTTAGGTAAGTTTTCGTCTCATCAGATATGGATACATTAGATAAATCCAATTTTTGATCACGCATCATAGGCAATATCTCAGGATTTTCAAGAGTATATTCTCTATGTGCTATCATCTGTGTTGTATTTTGATCAAAGGACGATCTTTTATATATCCCATTTTTATCAGACCCTTCATAATTTTTCTTTTTTTCCGCATACTTAAGTAAATATCCCACAAAATCCTTCCAATGATCTATCGGTATATGCTTATACATATCAATATTTTCATCTATGCCAGACATTATTAAATCTTGTGCCATTGAATGGAAGTCATTGACCCAGTCGTATTCATATGCCAATAACACTATATCCCCTTCATTTATGTTTTCTTTTGATAATTCTGAAGGAAACAAGTTTCCAAATCCTGCTTGAAGTCCTAAATTTACAACCTTATATCCCGTTTCATCTTCCATCATATCTTGATTAATTCCAAAAGCTGCCGAACTTCCGGCAACAATTATTATTTTAGGATCATCTATTTTTTGAAGTCTTCTATATTTATCTACAATCACACTCTGATAAGAATCATGAAATACGCCTTTAGGATAAGTGGTAATCACAACAAAAATTGATATCATTATTAGTACAGCTATAACAATAATAGTTACTATGTATTTTATAAAACGCTTCATATTTACTCCCTAGAATTGAAAATATAAAAATTGAGAATTAACATATGTATCTGTTGACCACGCTCCAAATATACAAACACATATAAGAATCGCTATAGGTAAACACTGTAACAAAAAGGGTTGCTTACTATATACTTCATATACCTTTCCTTCGTTCTGTCTTTTTAATTGAATTGCACAAAAGATTAGTAGCATAATTAAAACAAAAAATGTTTGTGTTGTGCTTCCCGCTATATTTAATAAGTTTTTATCAAAAATACTTAAATTATCAAACAATACTATTTTTTTACATATTTCAATTGAGTCTTGGATTCCCGATGCAAAAAAGACCCAAGAAAGTGTTATCAAGCAAAAGACTATTATTCTTCTTATATATACAATGTATTCTGCTTTTTCATCAATTTTAATATCTTTATATATTTGACTCTTTATAGGTTTAATAATATCACCTATAACAACAAATACGCCATTTATTATTCCCCACACAACAAAGTGCCAAGCAGCTCCGTGCCAGAATCCACTTATAATAAATACAATCATTACGTTAATATACTTGCGAATAATACCCTTTCTATTTCCACCAAGAGGAATATAAATATTTTCTATAAACCATTCATTTAAACTTATATGCCACCTATTCCAAAACTCAGAAGTGCTTTGAGACAAATATGGGTTATTAAAGTTTTTCCCTACTTCTATTCCAAGTATTTTAGCAACTCCTCTAGCCATGTCAGAATAAGATGAAAAATCAGCGTATATGTATATTGAAAACAGAATCACACCTATTGCTACTTCAGCAGAAGAACGATTATTATAATCCGATAGTATACTATAGTATAATTCGCTTAAGTTATTCGAAATCACTATTTTTTCAAATGCACCCCAAGCAAATAAAATTACACCTTTTTTTGCCTGTTCACTTTCAAATCTCTTCGGATTAGCTATTTGAGGAATAAGATTTCTTGCTTTTTGTATAGGACCAGATAACACCGTTGGAAAAAACGCCACGTACGCTGCATATCTTATGATATTCTTTTCTGCAGACATTTTGTTCCTATACACATCCGAAAGATAATTACATGCTTGAAAAACCATAAAAGACAACCCTATAGGAAGAACGATGTTCCAATTCGTAACTATAGGTTCAATAGAAAATATTTTATCTAACAAAAAATTGACGTTATCAACAATAAAAGCATAGTATTTAAATGTTGCCAAAAATAGGATTTCTAGTATAAAAAAAACAGCATATATCCATCTTGATTTTTTCTTGTTTAAAACAAAACCACCTATATAGGATATAACTGTAACACCCATTAAAACAAAAAGCATACTTGGATTAGCATATCCATAAAAAACATAACTACCCGCAAAAATAACAATATACCTATAAGGTGGTTTGACTATATAATATATTACAAAAAAAACTATAAAAAAAACAAAAAATGCTAAACTTAAATAATTCATACCCTCTCCAACATCAATTGCTTATACTTTTCAGAAAAAATCTTTTATCTAAATAATAAAGAAGATGCTCTATTACAATACATAATCAGCATCTTCTCATCATCCCCTACTTCTTCTGCTCTTTCTTCTGATCATACAACAATTGCAGCTTCCTCTCCACATAGTCATCATCATTCATCTCATTTATTCTTTCTTTCAACTTATGTTCTGCTGTTTCTAGCTGTTGCAACTTTTCTTTAAGCTGTTTCTTCTCAAATTCAATTTTTCGCACTTGTGAATGTAATTCGTCTAATTCTCTTTCTTTTTCTCTATCTAAATCCATCTTTTTAACTCACTTTCAAAATATTCTTTAACATTATAACAGATTTTATTCTGGTCGCACAGTTTTATTGCATATTATCCTCTTCACTTACCGGTCGAAACAGCAATGCTATTAGATAGGGTATCGCGAATATAACAGGCATTATATATCTTGAATTACCATTATCCGGTCCCACCATACATATTGCATATATTATAACCGGAACAAGATGTACAAGTATATAGTCCTTCCTTTTCTGGAAAATACTAAAAATAATCATATATAATATTAGCCACGGCAAAAGACCAAGTGATGCAAATATATTCACAATTGGTGTTTTTTCAAGCATTAGTATCAATTGATATACTGCATATCTTTCGCCACCGGTATTATAATTATTAGTAACATATAACTCAGTATGCTCCCTGTCCGGATCATGTTTTTGAAGATATGGTTCAAACTCATAATACTCAAGGTCTGATATCTTATCCATATCCCAGTATTCATATGTATTATTAAGTATAGATTCAATATATACACCTGGATGTTTCAAAAACATTTGCCACCACACAGCAAAATAATTCTTCATATCCTCACCTGATGCATTTTGATTATACTTTTCTTTAACCCAGTCACTAAGACCCGGCTCATATAATTTCTTAAGCCTATCATATGGAAGAACTCCATTTATAGCCTTCTTTTCTTCATCTGTCACTTCACTTCCGTATTCACTAACATACCTAGCAGTCTGCTGAAATGGCACGCTTAATGCTTCCTGCTTCCCAACAGGGGCTACATTCCACAATGGAAGAAGAATCATAGTCCATAACAATTGATATAGTAATATCACCGGAACGAATGTTACAATAATCTGTAAAATGTACTTTCTATATACTATCACATATACTATTGCTACTATAACTAATATATGAACTCCATAATTTTTCGTAAGCATTATAAAAGCACAGTTGATAGCTAATAACAAGTCAAACCACCATATCTTAAAACAATCACCATGAGTTCTTGCAATTTCATACATCATTATTATGAAAAGAAGTATGAATGAAGAAAACAACGTATCTTTAACCATACAAATCGCATACATTGGAAAGATTGGTAGAAACATTATAATAATTTGAATAAATATTATTCTGATTCTAGTTATTCCTATATGGCGTAAATATTGCAACGCAATGGTAAATACAGTGGCAAGGAACAGCATATGGAGTACAACATAGATTGCAACTCCAATCCTGATGTCTCCAAAAATATATAATCCTAATTTAAAAAATACTTCAAATAGCTTTGTTACAGCAAATGGATGATGATTTGTATAATACGCCTCTGGTGGATGCACCGTTGTAATTTCATTTATATAACTTGGTATCTCAAAACTTTGCATTAGCTGTACCACAGTATCAACATTTGCCGTACCAGGATAAAACAATATAAAATATGGAAACCATGCTACAAAGAACAGCATAACCATTATTAAACTATTCTTCCATGATATCTTATATTGCTCTAGCTCCTTTTGAATACAGTATCTCCTAATAAGAACTGTAATTAGCTTAAGTACCATATAGCATACTAACGCAAGAGTTATCCCATGTATTAAAGATCTAAGTACATTTATTCCTGACCCAAATATATATCTTAAATCATCATCTTCTTTTAATGATAAAGCTAGAAGTTGCATAAATGAAAATACAACAGAAAAAATGATAAGCACTACTTCCTGCCACTTCTTTAATACAATTTTACTCCCCTTATATATAATAACAGCTAGACAAATTGCAAGAAGAACAGTGGTTATCTTAGATGTTCTCATTGATAAATATAATGTTCTTACAGCTAGAATCCATTCGTTAGTAAGGTCTACACCTTCTGAATTTTCTTCTGTCGCTTTGGCAACTAGGGATAGCTGTATTCCAACACTACATATTATTCCCAATATAAAGGATACTATAGCCCTTGTTTTATCAACTTTTTCTATGACTTTATCCATAGCCATTATTTAACCACAAAAAATACTTTTACACAAGATGTTATATGCACATAAAAAAAGACCCAGTTTAACGATATAACGCTAAACTGGGAATATATAAAACAATGAATATTATACTTTAAGGTTTTGTCTTACCAAAGCCTTCTTAAGCGCAATTTCCGCTCTCATAACGTCAAGGTTTGCATCTTTCTTCTCAAGTCTTTCTCTTGCGCGCTCTTCAGCGGCCTGCGCTCTCTTTACGTCGATTTCATCCGGCCACTCCGCTATTTCTGCAAGAAGTGTTACCTTATCTGGAAGAATCTCCGCAAAGCCCGCGTGAACAGCTGCTTTAACCTGTTCTTCTTCCGTTGAAATTGTAACAATTCCAGGTGCAATTACAGTTGTAAGCGCAATATGATTAGGATATACACCGATTTCACCCTCAGTAGTATTAAACTCTATCATTGTTGCTTCGCCTGTATAAAATACGCGATCTGGCGTAATGATTTCAACATCTACCAAATTCTTTGCCATGGTCTCACTCCTTACTGCATACGAGCTCGAACTTCATCAATAGAACCTGCATTTAGGAAATGTCCTTCTGGAATATCATCATGTTTTCCTTCGAGTATCTCCTTAAATCCACGAATTGTCTCGTTGATTGGTACATATTTACCTTCAAGACCTGTAAACTGTCCTGCCACGAAGAAAGGTTGAGATAAGAATCTCTGTACCTTACGAGCACGGCTAACTACAAGTTTATCCTCCTCTGATAATTCGTCCATACCAAGAATTGCAATAATATCCTGTAACTCTTTATACTTCTGAAGGATCTCCTGTACTCCACGAGCAACTTCAAAGTGTTCCTGTCCTACAATACGAGGATCTAGGATACGCGATGTTGAACCAAGAGGATCAACAGCCGGATAAATACCTAACTCAGCGATAGAACGCTCAAGTACTGTTGTTGCATCCAAGTGAGCAAATGTTGTAGCAGGCGCCGGGTCAGTTAAGTCATCGGCAGGCACATATACAGCCTGTACGGATGTAATAGAACCATTCTTTGTTGAAGTGATTCTCTCCTGCAAAGCACCCATTTCTGTCTGAAGTGTTGGTTGATAACCTACGGCTGAAGGCATACGTCCAAGTAACGCTGAAACCTCTGAACCAGCCTGAGTAAAACGGAAAATGTTATCAATAAACAGTAACACATCCTTACCACCTTCATCACGGAAATACTCAGCCATAGTCAGTCCTGTAAGACCTACTCTCATACGAGCTCCAGGTGGCTCATTCATCTGACCAAATACCATACAAGTCTTGTCAATAACTCCTGATTCCTTCATTTCGAAGTATAAGTCATTTCCTTCACGAGTACGCTCTCCAACACCTGTGAACACTGAATATCCACCATGCTCTGTAGCGATATTGTGAATTAATTCCTGAATAAGTACTGTCTTTCCTACTCCAGCACCACCAAACAATCCAATCTTACCACCCTTCTGATAAGGACAAAGCAAATCAACAACCTTGATACCAGTTTCAAGCATCTCCTGTGATGTTGCCTGCTCCTCGAATGAAGGTGCTTTTCTGTGAATTGGCAAATGTTTTTCAACTTTTGGCGCCTCTATCTCATCAATAGGCTCTCCAAGTACATTGAAGATTCTACCAAGTGTAGCTTCTCCTACTGGAACAGTAATTGGCGAACCAGTTGCAACTGCCTCCATACCACGAACGAGTCCGTCCGTAGAACCCATGGCAATGCATCTAACAGTATCATCACCAAGATGTTGTGCTACTTCCACTACTAAAGTCTTACCATCTTTCATTTTTACTTTAATAGCATCATTAATTTCTGGAAGATACCCTTCCTGGAACTTAATATCAAGTACGGCACCAATAATCTGAGTGATTTTTCCAATATTATTCTCTGCCATTTTCTTACTCCTTAAGTTTACTTAATACGTCTTACGATATAGCCTCAGCACCTGCAATAATCTCTGTAAGTTCCTGAGTAATCGATCCTTGACGTGCTCTATTATATTTCAATGTTAAATCACTAATAATGTCTTCTGCATTACTTGTTGCAGAATCCATGGCTTGCATACGGGCTCCATTTTCAGAGGCAACTGCCTCAACAAGTGCTCCATATATAAGACTTGTTACATATTTAGGAACAATCATATCTAAAGCTTCTTCAGGATTAGGTTCAAAATTCATAAGCATTTTACTATCCTTTTCATCCTTATCCTTAGCTAATTCTTCCTCTGATATGTCAACAGGAAGTAGCTTTAACAGCTTCGGTTCATGACTTACCGTATTTTTGAAATGTGTATATGCTAGATATATTTCTCCAACTTCGCCATTAACAAATGCGTCTAAAACTTCTTTGCTAATCTTCATGGCATCTTCATAAGTTGGCGCTTCCATAACCTGATCATATTCGCTGGCTACCTCGTAGCCTCTAGAATCAAGCACATCATGGGCTTTCTTACCAATTGTATAAAGCAAAATTTCTTCTTTAGCGATTTCACTACCTGTAATTAATTTAATAATATTACTGTTATATCCGCCTGCAAGTCCTCTGTTGGAAGAAATTGTAATTATTGCCTTCTTCTCAGATTCTCCTGCCTTAAGATATGGATGATCAATTGCTCCTGCTTTATCAAGCATAGAACAAACTGTAGCATACATATAATTGAAATACGGGTTAGTGTTTTCAGCTTTCTGTTTTGCTTTTTGCAATTTAACAGTAGATACAAGCTTCATGGCTTTAGTGATTTTCTGAGTGCTAGATACACTCTGTTTTCTTCGTTTTATGTCTCTCATAGAAGCCATAATACGTTACCTCCTTGCCTGCTTGCCTACTTGTAATCAGCCTTACATTCCTCAATAGCCTTTATTAATGCTGCCTTAGTATTATCGTCAATTTCCTTCTTATCGCGAATTGTCGCAGGAATATCTGGATATTTAGTGTCAACAAATTCAAATAAAGCCTTCTCAAACCCTAGTACATCTTCGACTGGAATATCTAGTAAATACTTCTGTGTAGCTGCGAAGATAATCATAATTTGATACTCAACAGGCATTGGTGCATATTGTGGTTGCTTAAGCATCTCACGTATTCTCTCACCTTGTGCAAGCTTCTCAGCTGTATCTGCATCAAGTTCAGAACCGAACTGAGCAAAACTTGCAAGCTCTCTATATTGTGCAAGCTCCACACGAATAGGAGCAGCAATTTTCTTCATAGCCTTAATCTGAGCAGCACCACCTACACGGGATACAGACAGACCAGCATTAATAGCAGGTCTGAATCCTGCGTTAAATGCATCAGTCTCTAAATAAATCTGACCATCAGTAATAGAAATTACATTTGTAGGGATGTAAGCACTAACATCACCAGCCTGCGTCTCAATAATAGGTAGAGCTGTTAATGAACCACCACCTAAACTATCATTAAGTCTTGAAGCTCTTTCAAGAAGTCTTGAATGTAGATAGAATACATCACCTGGGTATGCCTCACGTCCTGGTGGACGACGAAGTAGTAATGAAAGTGTACGGTAAGCAGCGGCATGTTTACTCAAATCATCATAGATTACAAGAACATCTTCACCATTCTCCATCCACTCTTCTCCAATAGCACATCCTGCATATGGAGCAATATATTGAAGTGGTGCAAGTTCTGAAGCAGTTGACGCTACAACCGTTGTATAACCCATTGCACCGAACTCTTCTAACTCTTTAACAATACTTGCAACTGTCGATGCTTTCTGACCTATTGCTACATAGATACATTTCACACCCTGACCCTTTTGGTTAATAATTGTATCAATAGCTATCGCAGTCTTACCTGTCTGCTTATCACCGATAATAAGCTCTCTTTGTCCCCTACCAATAGGAATCATTGAGTCAATAGCTTTAATACCTGTCTGCAACGGTGTATCAACTGACTTTCTGTCAATTACACCATGCGCAACTCTTTCAATCTGACGAAATCTTGTTGTTTCAATTGGTCCTTTGCCATCAATTGGTTGACCAAGTGCGTTAACAACACGACCAAGCATTGCATCACCAACTGGTACTTCTACAACACGTCCTGTTGTCTTGACGGTATCTCCTTCATTGATATTACGATTATCACCGAGTAATACGGCTCCAACGTTATCCTCTTCTAAGTTCAATACCATTCCATATACTTCGCCAGGAAATTCTAATAATTCACCTTGCATTGCTTTCTCAAGTCCATGAACTCTGGCAATACCATCAGCAACCTGAATTACAGTACCAACGTCTGCCACTTGAAGTTGAGAAGCATATCTTTGCATTTGCTCTTTTATAACAGAGCTAATTTCTTCTGGTTTTAAATTCATGGAGCAGTTTCACCTACTTTCAATTGTATTTTGGACAGTTCCTTCGATAATTCATATATCTTGGTTCTGACTGAGCTATCCACAACTCTGTCTCCTATACGAATTACCATGCCTCCGATTAAATCGGGTTCTACTTCATAATGCATCTCGAAGGATACATAATCTGTAGTATCAAGAAGCTTCTTCTCTACACTCTTCTTTTGAGCGTCTGTAAGTTCTATTGGCGTCTGCACCTTTGCAACACCAATTTTCTTGTATTCTTTTACTTTATCAACATAGTAATTGAATACAGCTTCCATATCCTTGAAATGGTCTTTCTCAATAACCATTACCATAAGTCCAACAATCTCGTCACTGACGCGACCCTTGAAAATATTTTCAACCACTTCAATCTTTTCTTCTTTAACGATTTTCGGATGACACATCATCTTAGATAGGTCTTTATTCTCTTCTAGAATATCAATTATTACATTTACTTCGTCAGTAAATTCATCTATTCTATCCAGCTCTAAAGCCAGTTCAAACAATGCATCACCGTATACGTTTGATACTAACTTTGCCATGTAGAATCACCCATCTCTCTTAATGTTTCATCAACTAAGGATTCCTGAACAGTTGTGTCAATGTTAGCTGATACAACTTTCTTAGCCATCATAGCTGCAACAGTTACCATTTCCTGCTTCATCTCATCTGCAACACGTTTCTTCTCAAGTTCTGCTTCTTCTCGAGCTCTTGCAATTATACGTGCAGCCTCTTCCTTAGCATCATTTACTATATTAGTTTCATTCTTTAAAGCTTTCTGCCTAGCTTCTGATAGAATTACATCTGCTTCTTTATCAATATCTCTAAGCTTTGCCTCATATTCAGCTTTAAGCTTAGCCGCTTCTTCTTTATCATTAGTTGCATCTGCTATATCGCTTGCAATCTTATCTTTACGATCCTGCAAAAGTTTCTTTGCCGGATTCCATAATAGATATGATAAGAATAAAAACAGCACAAATACTGATATAGCAAGCAATGCGCTATCGTGTAGTAGCTGGGCATCTAGATTAAATAATCTTTCCATTCGCTACGTACCTCCTTTTTATACCATCTTTAGGAATTAGCCTACAAGTGGTTTTACGAAGAGAAGTAACATAGAAACTAATAGACCATATAAACCAGTTGTCTCGGCAACGGCCTGTCCAAGTAACATAGTTCCTGTAATATCTGATTTTGCACCAGGGTTTCTACCTACTGCTGCAGCAGCTGAACCAGCCGCATTACCTTGTCCAATACCAGTACCGATACCAGACATAACAGCTAGACCTGCACCAATTGCTGAACATGCTAAAATTAATTCCTCACCTGTAATATTCATTGTTAAATCCTCCTAATAATAATTAATCATCGTCTCCGATTGCATTAGAAATGTATGTCATAGTGAGCATACAGAATACGTATGTTTGAATTCCTCCTGCGAACAAATCAAAGTATACGTGAAGTGCTGCTGGCCAAATATATGCAAACTTTGCTAACAAACCGTATACGAGGGCCATCATAACAGTTCCCGAAAGCACATTGGCAAACAAACGAAGTGATAAAGATATTGGCACTGCAATATCTCCTATCAAGTTAATTGGCAACCATATTGGCAACCAAGGTGGTAGTGGTGAACACTTATCAATCCAAATCTCTTTCAAGCTATTATGCTTAAATGTATTGAACCATATAAGCACAAATGTTATTAACGCTAATGCCAACGTTGTACCGTAATCCGCTGTTGGCGGTCTAAGTCCAAACAGACCTGATATGTTGCTCAAGAGTATGAATGCAAATATGGTAAATATCCAATTTGCGAACTTTGGTGCGTGTTTTCCCATGGTATTGCCAACCATACCCTGGAGTTTCTCCACCATAAGCTCAACAACATTTTGTAAGCCTTCTGGAACTTCCTTAGCGTGCTTTAATTTACGATTGGCTACAATTGCAAAACCAATCAATACCAGCATAACAATTAATATACATACATGACTTGTTGTAATCCAGACTTCGTGTCCAAATAGATTATATGAAAAAAGCCCATGTATCATAAAATCTATATTATCTGCTGACGCATCTGCTAAAATAAGTCCATTCACATTTTCACCTCCTTTTCTAGATCCTTTCTTTATGAATTATCTTTATAATAAAAGGTTGTGCATATGCGCTAACCTTTAGCCCCATAACAGCAATAAATGCGCTAATCCAATTACCAAGATTAAAATATATCATTACGAAAAATACTATAATGACAACCAGATATCTTAGTATTGACTTAAAACGAAGAACTCCTACACTTGAACCCCTGTCAACTGCTGATTCTATTACTAATGCAAGATTAATCGCCATAAACACAGCAAGACTCACACCAATCCAGGTTCCTGTAGAATATCTTAACTTATCCTCAACAAACCATATTCCTACTAATTGAACCAGACATCCCCATATCACAATACCAAGGAGCAATAAGGGTAAAGAACTATTAATCTGTCTCATTCTCTTCACTAAATTCATTCTTATGGTCTTCTCCCTTACTCTCTTCCTCTTCTCTTTTTAACTCATAGGGTTCTTTTTGCTTTTTTAGATATTTCTTAACCAGCATATATACATTTCTCATACCTGCTGCAGCCCCTATTATAAAGAGAATTACGCTTATCCACTTAATTCCTGTCTTATTAACAATAAAAACTGACAAAAGAACCATAAGCGCAATAGGAACTATCATGCTGATTCCAATTTGCAAAAGTAGAACCAGCATGTCTGCTACTTCATTCTTCTTCTTATTCAAGTTTTCTCCCTATAGAGTCATTTTAATCTCTCTTCCTGACTCTTCATACTTATAGAATTCAACGCCTGCTGCTTTAAGCATTCTCTTAGATGCAATAACAGAAGGTGTTGTGGCATATTTGTCGCTAGAATAAATTATTGTCTTAATACCGGCCTGAATAATTGCCTTGGCACACTCATTACAAGGAAATAAGGATACATACAATTTTGTCCCTTCCAGGCTACCTCCGCGATAATTTAAAATAGCATTTAACTCCGAATGAGTTGTATAAAAATATTTATTATCCAGGGGATCTCCTTCACGACACCAAGGGAAATCATCATCAGAACAACCTGTAGGAAAACCATTGTAACCCATTGATAAAATCTTATTATCCTTACTTACGATACATGCTCCTACCTGTGTATTAGGGTCTTTCGAACGCATACCCGATAGCACTGCAACACCCATAAAGTATTCATCCCAACTTATGTAATCTTTTCTTTTGTCGCTCATATTACCTCTCCTGATTAAGAATATTTACTAGTTTATTTAGCGTATCTTTTAACGCTTCAAAACATAGCCCGTATAACTGTAATCCACCACCATATGGATTAAGTATATCTAACTCATCTCCCACATATGCAGGTAGAACAAATGTATTTTCCTCATTTGCCTTTTCTAATTTACCAATAATTTTGTCCCTATGGGATTCTTCCATCGTAAAAATTATTGTAGATGAATTAATATCATTATCAGTTAATTCAACGGCATGAAAATCCCCAACTTCTATGCCATTACTAAGTAGAACTGCTTCTACTTTAGGATTAAGTGGCTCTGGAAATTGTACCAATATCCCTCTAGAAAGAATCTCATAATCCTTTGTTGCATCCATTGACTTTAATATATATGCAGCCATAGGACTTCTTGATGAACCATTCTTTCCTGCAAATATTATTCTTGTAATTGCTTCTTTATCAGCATTAACAACTTTGTGCCCTGCTGCTTTAAGAAGCCTGTTCATTAAAGCTTTACTGATTCCATCTCCTTTAAAGCTTTCCGAATATATCTCACTTACATTAGTTTCATCAAATTCTCTTAGAATGCTATATAAATTATGGGCTAATTCTTCTTCGTCTTCACTTGATCCTATTGTTTTAACTACTTCAGCAGAATATCTTGTGACATTCTCTGAACTTGCAATTACTCCTGTTACAAGACCTCTGTCCTTATTAGCTATAACTTTAGAATTAACATATACTACAACTTTAGATATATTGCCTTCTACAATTGTAAGCTCTGCTTTAGGTGCATAATGCTTATACTTCATTCCAGGAGCTTTAGGCCTTATATCCTCGCCTTCCCCAATAAGGGATGCATCAATATCCACTCTGCCTATCACTCTCTCAAGCATTTCTTTTGTAATAGCACCCGGCCGTAATATTGTTGGAATATCAGAAGTCAAATCTATTATGGTAGACTCTAATCCAATAATCGCCTGTCCACCATCAATAACAGCTTCTATTCTGCCTGACAAATCCTTATATACATGTTCAGCAATTGTAGGACTTGGTTTTCCTGACACATTTGCAGAAGGAGCAGCAATAAGGCATTCACTTCTTAATATAAGCTCCCTTGCAATCTCATCATCCGGCATTCTTATTGCTATAGTATCTAATCCACCAGTCGTCTGCCTGGGAATGACTTTATTCTTCTTAAGTATCATAGTTAAAGGGCCTGGCCAGAACTCTTTTGCTAATTCTCTCGCTGAAACAGGCACCTCTTCAACTATATCTTCAAGCTGACTAAACTCAGCTATATGTACAATTAAAGGATTGTCACTTGGACGTCCTTTTGCCCTGTATATTTTCTTACAGGAACGTGGATTCTTAGCATCTCCTCCCAATCCGTACACTGTCTCTGTTGGAAATGCTACAAGTCCTCCTTCTTTTATAATTCTGGCTGCTTTATCAAGTTTATCATATCCTTCACTTGATCTATCAACCTTTAATATAAGAGTTTCCATAGGGTTATTATATCATTTTTCAATTTCTATTCAACGAAAAACTATATTTTGCAACTTTAGTTTTCAGGAAAACTCTCACTTTATTTGATAGTTTCCTTAATCATTTTCCATGTATCTACTGTTTCATTTCCAAGTTTCCAAGCAGAAACACCTGCTATATTCTTACTCATAGCATAATCGCATCTCTCCTTTAATGACTTATCATCAACAATCCAGATCATACATTTTCCATCACCCTTTTGCCACTCTGCATAATTTTCCTTATTCTCTTTAAGCCAAGTAGGAGTAGCGTTATTTGCAGTAAGTATTCCAGGCGTATCTTTCAAAGTTACTGTCTCACTCGTAACATTTTGACCAATTTGAGTCCAAAGTCGCGTATAGAATGGTATTGCTAATATAAGCTGATTCTTATCAACACCTTCGTCTAGCATATCTTCAACACCTTCTTTTACAAATCCCATAGAATTATTTGAACCGGCTGTTGGACTTCCTGTCCACGTCTCATCATATCCAAACATGACTATATAATCAGCATATCTTGCCTGTATTCCTACTTTATAGTTGGCAGAATCCACATTGTAATTGTCAACTGATAACATGAGTCCTTTTTCATGACATTTAATTGCAAGTTCTTTAACAAATTCTACATATCCATCAACATTGGCATCACCTACTGATTCCATATCCACGTTAATTCCATCAGCACCTACTGCTGTAACTGAATTAATTATATTGTTAATAAGATTTTCTCTGTTTTGCGCAACTTTGAATAAGGATCCCTCGTCAACATCCTTCTCAATATTGCTTACAAGACTCCACACTTTAATGTTCTTATCGTGGCAAAACTGAACATAATTCGCCGAAGACAGGTCTGTTATGTTGCCATTGTTATCTCTTATCTGAATCCAGGTCGGACTTATTACATTCATACCTTCTGCTGTTGCAATAACGCTACTAACCTGTTCATTTGCCGTTTTATTAAAGATTTGGTGCCACCCCATTCTAATCTTTTCTTTCATTAGATTATGACTTAGATTCTCTTGTGCAGCACCTGTCTTATTCTTACTTGTCTCTTTATCTTCAAGATAGCTATTTTCAACACAGCCAAGGACTCCATCCTTAGTAAGAATCTGACTCCAGCTACCATAATTCTCTACAACAGTAACTACTTCATCTTCCTTTGCAGTGTTAAGTATTTTACTTCTATTACCACCAAATCTTCTCATTGGCGTATCTTTCTCAACAGTTGCAGTTGTGCGCTCTTTTCCAGCTGTATAGATAGCCGCTCTTGAAGGATTTTCATTAAATGTATATTCGGCTCCGTTAGTATCCTTAACAAATTCTAGTGAAAGGAATGCTCTTCCTGATTCTTCTACAAATGGTGTGTAGTCCTTACTTACGCTTTGTGCGTTAAATGTATATCCTTTATTTTTTGCATTTGCCTTATATATGCCTTCCTTCGTTGTATAACATATAGTATGCTCCACATCATCGTATGCATATACGTCACCGATAGCATCATTAAGAAGTTTTATTTCCACGTACGGCTTGTTATCTCTCACAATTCCTAATACATTTGCATCTGTCTTAGTAATCAAATCACCATCAATTATGACAGCTGTTTCTCCATCTGCCACCTCATAATATTCATCAAGAGTCATTGTCTCCGTAGTAGGGGAATACTTTTTGTTATAGATAATTATTCCTAGAACTACAAGAATTACTAAAATAATAAGAATTACTACAAATCTTTTATCTTTGAAAATATTTTTTAATAATCTTTTTGCTTTTTCCATAAAACCCCCCACTGTTTTGATGTAATGCACTAATTATATCAAAAAAAGCCCGCCAGGGAAAGACTTCCTGGCGGCACTTTATTATAGTTAAACTTATTATTACTTAATCTCAAAATGTTTACTTAATTTTCTTTATTCGCAGGGAAGCAGACATTAGAATCTTCTATTCTTACAATTCTATCCCTACGTGGATTTCGTCCTCCTTTCATATTTATAATAAAAATTATCAGCAGCCTGTTCTTTTTAGAAACGTTATATCATCTTTTGTCAACTTATTCGGATTATGTATTAATCGCATTTCTCTAATTCTTTTATAAAACTTCGACTTACTATACGTTTTTTCATACCATGCCTTGTCATGATTATGTAACAGATATGCATATGGCTCCACTTCCACCATGCCATTTTCAAACCAACTATATGTTTCACAAAATGTTCTTCTGTTATAATCCGCTAAATTACATAGAAATATACTTTTATCGCTCATTCTATACAGGTTGATATAATCATGGCTTATATCCTTTACATCCAGTATTAAAACCTCATAGCTTCCTTTTAGTAGCTTTAATATTTCTTCATAGCAAAGATTCGGATAATAGTCTACTTTCATCTTACTAAATCCAACCAATTCGTATTTTACAAAAGATGAAACTTTACTATCCTTACTTCTAGAAACATCTACAAGAGTTCCTTCTCCAGCTTCTATTACTGCTACCTTTTTCTTACAATAACTGCAATAATAATTAGCTATTGCTATAGCAAATCTAGTACTTCCTATACCATGTAACGCATATATTCTCGTTTTTTTCTCTTGATAAATGCTCTTCATACATCTCCTAACAACTTCTCAATTATACGATTAAACAATTTCTCCTTCTTTTTAGTTATAGTAAATGGATCTTCGTCAATTGGAAATGCGTATACTTTCTTCTGAACAAATTTAGCAACTTCCACTCCAACTAACATTCGAGCCGGGTTAATAATTACACATGTTATACTATCCTTCGCTATTTCATCAATCTCATTACTTTTATACGCTCTTGACGAAACAACATATATTACATAATCACATGATTGTACATCTTTTACATTCGTACCATAGTCCATAACATATAGCCCCTTAGGAGGTATTTCTTCTAAGACAGCTTCTCCTGATACTAAAACTCCCTTAAAACTATCGTGGTATATAACATTATCCCTCTTAAAAAAGCCCTTATCTCTCGCCATAATATTCTCTAGTATTTTCTCATCACAACAATCTCTGTAATAACTTAAGATTCCTATGTTGTTAAGATATGAACAAAGAGATATTGCTATGTGGCTTACCCCAATTCCTATATCATTTCCTACAACTCCTATTTTCACATCGAGATGCTTCTTCTTATTATTTTTTCTTTCATAAATGGAAATCCATTTCTCTTTTTCTTCCTTAGCGCTTCCTTCTTTTAGAAGATTAAGACGCCTCTCAATCAATAGATTTCTATTTTCCTCTGAACTATCATATATTCTTTTAAGCATCACTTTGGTATTGTAAATGTCACTGCTTAATTTACACTTTCCGTCTAATTGTGCTTTTGATACATATGATAGCGTTCCGTAAGTTGAGATTTCATTATCCCTTAGATAAGATGCAATTCCATAATCAATTAGAACAATTCGTCCATTTGATAAATATATATGCTCTAGCTTCATGTCCTGATAGCAGATAGGGTTATTTAGATTATGCAGAAAATCCAGCACATCATATATCTCTATTGCTATTCTCATAAGCTGTCTATGGGAAATGCTTTGATGCAGATATAAATAATCTGCCATAGACTCTCCAACAATATATTCCTCCACTATATAGAAGTATTTCTCGTCTTCTTCTAAATCATATAGTATTGGTATGTTAGGATGTCTCAGATTCAAGAGGATCTCTGCCTCTTTCATAGAAGACGAATCACTATTAATAGCAGATTCCGATTTCGGAATCCTTTTTACTATTCTCTTGTGATCCAATCCTTTGTGTCTGACAAGTATTACTAAGCTGGCTGCTGATTCGTATATAACCGATAGCTCCTCATACTTATTAGATAAATTTTGTGAAATATTAATTTCTACCGCCCCCTTCTTTCGAAAGAAGCATCTCTAAAAGAGGTTATAACAAAGTTCATTTACCTATTCAATACTCTTAAGAAAAAATTAATAAAACTTTTATAAAGTGTTAATAATTTGTTAATAAAATTCATAATTTGTTAACTTTCGTCTCAGATACTTATGACTAATATGTGTATCTTTTATGAATTAATGTTTTTATGTTTACATCATTTTTTAACTACCTTATAATTAAAATTAGAAGAAGTAATGTAAGGAGGTGAGGTTCATGAAAATAGAAAAGATAAATGATAACCAGATTCGTTGTACTTTAACAAAAGAAGATTTGGAACTACGCCATATAAAGCTTAGCGAGCTTGCTTATGGTACAGAGAAAGCAAAGTCACTTTTTAGAGAAATGCTTAAATGGGCCTCATACAAATACGGCTTCGAAGCAGAGGACATTCCTCTAATGATAGAAGCCGTTCCTCTTTCAGATGAGAGCATTGTACTTATTGTTACTAAAATAGAATATCCGGAAGAATTAGACACAAGATTCTCGCGATTCACTGAGGACGCTGATGCTGATGAACATGAACTTGATGATTTCATGGATTACGATTATGACGAAGAAGAGATAGAATATCAACCTCTTGAAGCAGACAAACGTTCTTCTGCAAGTGATATTATTGATTTATTCAAGAAGGCAAAGGAAGTATCAGATGCTTTAACAAAAGATGGTGGTACCCAGGCTGAAGTAGAGATGCCTATTGATATAACAAAACTGTTCGTATTTGATACGCTTGATGATGTAATTGAGCTCTCATCCGTACTTGGTGACTTTTATCATGGAGAAAATGCGCTTTATAAGAACAAACACAACAATAAGTATTATCTTATAATTAGCAAGTCCGATCACACGCCAGAAGAATTTAATAAAGTATGTAATATCATTTCCGAATATGGTAAGCAAGAGAATTTATCACTTGGAAGCGATGCATACTTCACAGAGCACTATTCTTCGGTGATCCTTAAGAATGCTCTGTCAACCTTGCAACAGCTGTAGTATGGGTGGCGCAAGAGAAAGAATTTAGCCAAGGGACAGCCAAGACCTTTTGCTGGTATGTCTTCGGTAAGAATATATAAGAGATAACCGTGTAGGTTAATTAAATAAATACAAAAAAACGGCTTGCAATTCGACATCCTGTCGATGCAAGCCTTTTTTCAACGTCCTGTTGAAAAATTTTTTCTTTGGTTATCTCTAATATTTTCTAACCTTGACATAAGGCTTCAAGGTCTTAGCTGCCTCTTGACTTATTCTTTCTCTCGCGCCACCTTACCTACAGCTCGCCGAAGCCAGGCCAGATTAGCATCATTAAGTATCCACACACAATGGCTACAAGCATACGGACGATTGTTATCGGAAATCCCGTCTTAATAAGAGCATTTGGCTCAATTCCATGGCTTACAGTTATAGCTCTTACACTTACCGGCAATAGCGATTCATAGTTCATTGCCATTGCTGTTGTGAAGATATATGGTATAGGATTAAGTCCCATCTTAGTGGTTACACCAATTACAATTGGTATTGTTACTGCTGCTGATACGGTAGAGTTGGTCATCTCGGATATGATACATGCAAATACCGCGAATACTGCGATTGTTCCAAGTCCTTCACCAAGGTTTATTTTAGATATCACATTTGCAATAACATCATTGGCTCCTGAACCTGTTAGAATCTGTCCAAGTGCAAGTCCACCTGCGAAGAGAAGGAGCATTCCCCACATAACTTCTTTCTGAGCACCTTCCCATTCTAATAACATACTCTTTCTATCCGCTGCAATTATAATAAAGTTAATAAGTCCTGTTGCTAGGAATAGATATGCTGGCACAAGTCCAGGAAGTAAATCTGCGTAGAGTGGACGAAGAAAAGATCCCAGCATTGCAACAACAAATAATACCAGACTTATCTTCTCTTCACGTTTCATAGGTCCAAGTGCTGCATAACTTTCTTTAAAATATTCTTTTGTTCCCTCAAGTCTATTAACCTTCCTCTTCTTAAACATCATCATAAGAAGAACAACAATTGTTACAATAATTGTATATGGAAGCATTCTTATAATCCAATCCACATACATAAATTCCTCTCCTGTGTATTTTTCTATAAAATCAATTGCTGTAATATTCATTGCGCCGCCAAGTGGTGTTCCAGCTCCACCAAGCTGAGATCCCCAGGCGATTGCACAGAGAATGGGAACGGCAGGTTCACATTTCTTAATATCTTCGTAACCTGCTGCTTTGAGCATTGATACTGCTATTGGTGTAAATATTGCAACAACTACCACATTTGGCATCATATTAGATAGTACAATTGCTGCCAGAAGCCATACAGCTATCTGAGATTTCATAGATGGTCCTATCAGAGAAAGTGCTTTAAGTGATATTCTCTTATCAAGTCCTATAGACGCCCAAGGTGCTGTAAGTAAACATGATCCAAATATAAGAATAATACTGCTAGAAGAATATTGACTTATAATATCTTCCATTGGAACTATGCTAAATAGCGCATTTACCACAGCAGGTAGAAGAGCCGTTACAGTAATATTGACAGGTCTTGTAACCCACCAGTATATCATCCATACTGCAACACCTATACCTTTGGCAGCAGTAAGGTCAATTACTCCTGTAAGACCTAATCCATACGCTATCGCAAGGTACAATGCGAAACCAATTATAAGATTTATTACCCTTTTCTTAACACTCATCACAAATCCTCTTTTTTTATAAATTGCAATTAATTAAACCTTTTAATTAATTTACCACAGGGTTATGTTTTTTTCAATACTTTCTTTGTAATGAATTACACTTTTTTACAAAATAAAAAGAGCACTGACCTTCGCCAATGCTCTCATACTCTTTATTATCCTTCTATGGCTCTTTGATTGCGCCTGTTGGACAAACGCCAGCACAAGTTCCACATTCAACGCATGCATCTTCTGCGATATTGTACTTTCCATCGCCCTCAGAAATAGCATCTACAGGACACTCTGGAGCACATGTTCCACATGATACACACTCATCAGAAATAACGTATGCCATAATTGTAACCTCCTCATTTAATGAAATTAATTTCGCTACAACTATTTTATCGCAAATCTAATCATTTAACAACCACAATTTATAGTATTGGTTTGTATTTTTTCCTCAACAATTAGCAACTTGCTTATTTTCATACTATGTACAAATATTTGTTGTAAACTGATATCAAACATACTATAATACAGATGTTAATATTATAAAGGAGGTAGTTGTAATGGCAAAAGTTACTAAAGATACAATGATTGGTGAACTTCTTCAGATTGATGAAAACGTTGCACCACTTTTATTAAATATTGGAATGCATTGTCTAGGATGTCCTTCAAGCCAAATGGAAACAATTGAACAAGCAGCAGCTGTTCATGGTATTGATGCAGACGGTCTTGTTGATGACATTAATGACTTCTTAGCAAGCCAGGCATCTTAAAAGACTTGCTAAGCCACATTCTATATAGCAATAACAAAAAAAGTTCAAGACTTGTTAATCCACATTTTTAGTGGCGCACAAGTACTTGAACTTTTTTATACTATCCATGTTCTCTTTCTTTATTAGCAAATTTGGTCAATTCAGGTAGCCATGCCAGCTCAACTGTTCCAACCGGACCATTTCTTTGCTTCGCAACAATAATTTCTGATATATTCTTTCTCTCTGTATCCTTATTGTAATAATCATCACGATAGATAAACATAACTACGTCGGCATCCTGCTCGATAGCTCCAGAATCACGTAAATCTGATAGCATTGGTCTCTTATCATCTCTCTTTTCAACATTACGTGATAGCTGAGACAATGCAACGACTGGAACATTCAATTCTCTGGCTAGAGACTTAAGTGATCTTGATATTTCTGCTATTGCTAACTGATGTGATTCATTCTTATTACCTGTCTCCATTAATTGAAGATAGTCAATAATAATTAGTTTAATATCATAATCTAACTTATACTTTCTACATTTACTCTTAAGATTACTAATTGAGATACTTGATGTATCGTCTATAATTAATCCACTAGAACCTACAACAGAAGAAGCTTCCGCAAGGATCATCCATTCTTCTTCGTTTAAATCACCGGTTCTAAGTTTTTGAGCATCTATTCCGGTCTCTAGTGAAAATATTCTATTTATCAACTGTTCTTTTGACATTTCCAAAGAAAATATAACAGTTGGATAATTATTCCTAACAGCTGTATTCTGCGCAATGTTAAGGACAAACGCCGTCTTACCCATAGAAGGTCTTGCCGCTACAAGAATCAAATCAGAGGGCTGTAGTCCCGCCGTTTGGTAATCAAGATCAATAAATCCTGTAGGTACACCTGTAACAGGACCTTTTTTCTTACTTGCTGCCTCGATTCTCTGGAGAGCATTGAATACAATTGTTCCAATATCCACATAATCATCTGCACCTTTGTTCTTTACAAGGTCAAATGTACCTTTCTCTGTTTCCTCAAGAATGTTCTCTACGCTTTCTTTACCTGAATAACATTCTTCCTCTATTCTCTGTGTAAACTTGATTATATTTCTAAGCAATGCCTTTTCTTTAACAATACTTGCGTAATTTTTTACTTTAACAGAAGTAGGTGTGGCATTCATTATATCTATTATATTTTCAGTTGTTGTTACACTTGGTGGTAAATCCTTTTCTTTAAGCCTGTTTTGAAATGTAACTTCGTCGATTTCTTCGCCGTCATTATACATATCAAGCATTGTTTCGAACATTATGGCATAATGCTTATTATAGAAATCCTCCTTAGTAATGATCTCTGAAGCCTGTGTTACAGCCTCTTTATTTAGAAGCATGGAACCAATTACCGCAAGCTCCGACTCATCACTTCTAGGCATACTACGATTTATCTGATTTTCCCGTACTTCATCCATTTCTATTTCTCCGACACGTGAACATTCATTGTTGCTATAACCTCAGGATGCAATTTAATCTTAACTTCATATGTTCCGAGGCTTTTTATTGGCTCGTCTAGTACAATCTTCTTCTTATCGATAGTCTTACCATACTGGTCATTTACAGCTTGAACTATCTCTTTAGAAGAAACCGAACCAAATGTCTTACCGCCTTCACCAGTCTTTATCTTCGTCTCTACCTTCCACGTAGATATTTCTTTTGCAAATTCTTTAGCGTTTGCCAGATTTTCTGCTGCGACTTTCTCATCATTCTTCTTCTGAAGCTTAAGATCGTTAATTGCTTTAGGTGTTGCCTCCACACCAAGCTTCTTCTTTATTAGCATGTTACGCGCATAACCATCGCTCACCTCAACAATATCGCCCTTTTTTCCCTGGTTCTTTACATCAGCTGTAAGTATTACTTTCATAGATTAATCTCTCCCTCTTCTATAGATTGGTCTATTATATCTGTAATCATATTCTTAACTTCATCAAGGCTACCATCTTTTATCTGGGCACCTGCCACATTAAGATGACCACCTCCACCGAGCTTCTCCATAAGGCGTTGTACATCTATTTCATCAATAGACCTCGAACTAACATATACCTTACCATTGTACTCTGTAAGTACGAAAGATGCTTTGATTCCTACAATATTAAGCAGTTCGTTAGCTGCTTGTGCTCCAACAATTGTTGGACTCTCAGTGTTCTTTCCTGAGTACTCTGATATTGCAAATGCATCTCTATATACAGTCGCATGTCTTACAATCTCAGCCTTTGTCTTATATGCGTTCATGTCCTCTCTTAGAAGCTTTCTTACTCGTATAACGTCTGCGCCATTTCTTCTAAGATATGCGGCAGCTTCAAAAGTTCTAACACCTGTTTTTGTCATAAAGTTATTAGTATCAATCAGAATTCCTGCATAAATCGCATCTGCTTCCTGCGTCTTAAGCTCAATTTTATCTGAAAAATATGGAAGCATTTCTGCAACCATTTCACAAGTCGATGATGCATATGGCTCTATATAAGAAAGAAGCGTATTCTCAATAGTTTCTTTACAACTTCTATGATGATCAAATACTACTATTGATTCACTTCGTTCAATAAGCTTTGGACACTCTGTATAACTTGGTCTGTTAGTATCAACAACAACTACTAAAGTGTTATTATCCTGCATAACAAGTGCCTCTGGACTCTCTAAGAACATATTCTCAGGATATCCCTTTTCTTTAGAAAATGTTTCAACAATAGGTCTTAGAGAACTTGTAACATCGTTAAGTACAATGTGAGCTTCTTTTCCCAAAGAATTCGCTGCACAATATATACCTATGGCTGCACCAAATGCGTCTATATCACTTATTGAATGACCCATTATAATTATGTCATCTCTAGTCTGCATAAGTTCTCGAAGGGCCTGAGCTTTAACTCTCGCCTTTACACGCGTAGTCTTCTCACGCTCCTTACCATACTGACCGTAATAAGATATCTCATCCTCTTCCTTGATAACAGCTTGTGAGCCACCACGTCCCAGAGCCATATCTATTGCAGCCCTTGCACTTTCAAGATTCTGCATATAATCATCTGCAGCGGTTCCTATACCGATACTAAGTGTAGGCGTTACATCACTTGTAACCTTTGTAGTCTTAATTTGCTCTAAGACTGCAAAATTATCCCCTTCCATAGATTCTAAGCCTTTTCGGTCCGTTACAACTATATACTTATCTCTATCGGTTCTTCTCACCAATGCTTTCTTGTCTTGGAAATATTTATAAACTTTTCTTTCTATTACGGCACGAATTACAGATAATTTAACTGAATCTACTGAGTCCACTATCTCCTCATAATTATCAACATAGACTAGTGCAACTACCATTTCGCTTTCTTTTTTGGCAATCTGAAGCGTGCGTAGTCTCGTCTCATCATAAAGCATAATGGCATATATAGTATTCTCCCCTTCTTTGAAGCCTACCATATCCCCTTTCTCCATAGGTTTTGCCTCGTATTTATGAATAGACACACGATAATACATATCCTCGAACTTTATAGGAAATGTCTCAACTTTATCAGTTTGATATCCTGCAATCTTCTCTTTAGTGATCTGTGGTATTATTGTTGTAATAGATTTCTGGTATTTTCTGGTCTTTCCTGTCGTAATCTCAAATTCCTTATTCATCCAAAGAAATCTTCCATCCGAAGATACAAGTGCATATGGAACATCAAGATTATCTAGTATTGACTTCTGTACCCCGGCATAACATACTGCAAAATTAATTACAGAATCGTCTATAGAACGTTTATTTAATACATATAGTATTACAACGCCTACTATGTATAAAGCCAGACATCCTGTAAATATATATCCCATAAGATAGTGATTATATATAAATAATAATATATCTCCTAGAATGAATACAGGTATTAGATACAGCGGCAGTTTAAGATAATGCCTTAGCATACCACTATATTGTAATTTCTCCATCTTTCTTCCTCAAAATTGTATAGCACAATCTTTCTATAAAGTAATTAGATTCGTCTTGCACCATCACCTATATCAACAATATAGATTTCCGGTTTTAGACCAGTTCTTTTCTCATATTCTTTCTCAACATGCTCTTTAAGAACATCTACTGCATCATTTCTTACAATACTTACTGTACAGCCTCCGAAACCACCACCAGTGATTCGAGAACCAATTACACCTTCTGTCTCCCCGGCAAGTTCTACCAATATATCTATCTCTTTACAACTTACTTCATAATCGTCTCTGAGGGAAATGTGTGACTCATTCATCAGACGTCCAAAACACTCCACATCATTTCTCTTTAATGCTTCAACTGCTTTAATTGTTCTTTGATTCTCATATACTGCATGTTTGGCACGTTTTCTTACTATTTCATCTGTAATAGCATTTTTATTTGCTTCAAATGTCTTAATATCAAGGTCTCCTAATGTCTTAATATCAACTACTTTCTGTAATTGCTCTAATGCCTTAGCACACTGCTCTCTTCTCTCGTTATAAGCAGAGTCAACCAGAGAATGCTTTACTTTACTATTAATTATTACTATCTTCTCATCTTGAAGGTTAATCTTAGCATATTGATAAGATAAATCACTAGTATCTAAGAACATAGCATTATCTTTCTTGCCCATTGCCACAGCAAACTGATCCATAATTCCGCAATTACAACCATTAAAATTATTCTCGGAATACTGTCCAATAAGAGCCAGGTCAAGCATATTTAGACTCTTAATACTATATTGATCCTGTAGCATCTTACCCATAAGAACTTCTATACTTGCGGAACTTGAAAGTCCAGAGCCATTAGGAATATTACCCCAGATAATCATTTCAAATCCTGATTCTAACTCTATTCCCTTTTCTTTAAATGCCCATACTATTCCCAAAGGATAATTAGCCCAGTTATACTCTTTCTTGTAGCTAATATCAGACATATCAACAGTTACTACACTTCCTGACCGAATATTAGCAGAAGAAAATTTCATTATCTTATCACTGCGGCGTCTCATTATTCCATATGTACCTATTGTAAGTGCACATGGAAATACATGACCCCCATTGTAGTCTGTATGCTCTCCTATTAGATTAACACGGCCCGGAGAGAAGTATTCTCTTATGTCGCCACCTTCTCCATATAATTTAATAAACCTTTCTTTTAACAATTTGCTGTTCATCAAATACCCTCCTGATGTTAATCATATATAAAATACCAAACTATATTTTACTATATTTTCATAAAAAAGTGGCGTACATAATATGCCATGTTTTTCACCGTACACCACTATATCTTGAACTTATTATAAACAAAAAAAGACACCCCCGTATAAACATACAAGGATGCCTTAATTAGCTTATTAGTATTCCATGTCTATTATAATGTCTTCTTAGCTAAGCTTAAGAATGATAAGTACATGAAGAAAGCAATGATATCAAATACAAAGTCAGCGATTACAATTACAAGTGAAAGTACAGCAGAAGTTGTTGTAACACCAATAGCTCCGAGGATAACTCCAAGTAAAGCTATAACTATGTCAAGAATAACTACTATCATGTACATCTTCCATGTCTTGTTAGCCTTGTCTGTTAATTCTGACTTAAGTCCTGCACAACCATATAATACGTTGTAAGTAACAAGAAGCCCTAATACAGTAGCAACAATATCACCAAGATTCTTAATCCATGTAGCAGAAGCCAATCCCTGGATAATACCAAATACGATTGCTACAATTAAGCTAACAATAGAAATTGTAAATGCCTTCTTAAGCTGCTCGCTGTCTTTTCCTGCGTTGTTAAGTCCTACAAGATTGAGGATATAAGCGATAATACCAAGAACAGTAGCAGCTATTCCTAATATCGCTGCACCGACACCAGAAGCAACGGCTCCTCCGGCAGATTCAGCTGCAGCAGCACCAATTAGTAATGCTGCCATGATTCCAGCAATTAAAGTACATACAGCAGCTATGATTGCTAATATCTGCGATGTAAAGACTTTACCTATACCATTACGTGCGTTTTCGTATGACATAATTTTTCTCCTTTCAAGGTTTTAATAATTTACGAAAGAAATTTTACCAAAAGCCGTGTTCTAAGTCAACACTTTTTCGTGGCATCACCGTTTGTCGTCCTGTGAAATATGCACAAAAAAGCCCTTCCGGTTGATGCCGAAAGGGTCTTAAACAATTATTCTTGTACGTATGGCATAAGTGCTACGTGACGAGCTCTCTTAATTGCTACTGTAAGAGCTCTCTGATGCTTAGCACAGTTACCTGTAATACGACGAGGAAGAATCTTACCTCTCTCAGAAATGTATTTCTTAAGTGTTGCTGTGTCTTTATAGCTAATTACATTATCTTTTCCACAGAACACACATACTTTCTTTCTTCTGTGCATAGGTCTTCTTCCACCAGCTGATTTATTATAAGCCATGATTATTCCCTCCTATTATACAAATGGGAGATTATCTTCTGTTGCGTCTTCTATTGCATTGAATCCGTCACCTGCATCGCCTGTAGGCTGATTAGATGGTGCATTAGAATAATCTCCACCTTGACCTTGGGCGTTCTTACTCTCTGCAAATTCCACAGAATTTGCAACAATTTGATCCTGATATACAGTCTTTCCATCTTTTTCATAGTTATTATTACGAAGTTCTCCGTCAACTACGATTTTTGTACCTTTTCTAAGATACTTCTCAACGAAAGACGCAGTATTACCAAATGATACAAGATTGAAGAAATCAGTAGGATAATTACCACTTTGATCCTTATATCTTCTATCAACCGCTATAGAATAGCGTGCAACTGGCTTGTTATCATTACCATATCTTACTTCAGGGTCTCTTGTAAGACGTCCCATTAATATTACTTTATTCATATTTGTTCTCCTTTAACTAAACCTTATGCCTCGTCAGCTCTAACGCATAAGAATCGAAGAACGTTGTCCATAATGCGAACACTCTTCTCAACTTGAGCAGGTGTCTCTGGTTCAGCATCAAATTGGATGAAGTAGTAATAGCCTTCTGACATCTTTTGGATTTCATAAGCAAGCTTTTTCTTTCCCTGATCTTCAACCTCTGTTACTGTTCCACCGAAACGTGTGATGTAGCTTTTAGCCTTTTCTACTGTAGCTTCTCTTACATCGTCTTCGATCTTCGCATTAACAACGAGTGCTAATTCATACTTGTTCATGCTTTCTTACCTCCTTTTGGACTAATGAGATATGCCTTGACATATCTAAGGATATTTTTATATACCACGAGACTAGATAATATCACTATTACAAGGATTTTACAAGAGAAATATTAAAAAGTTAATAAAAAGTTAATAAAAATTTAATAATTAGCATTTTATCTGGTCTAGAACCTGTCCTATAGGATCTGTTATTACAAGATCTGCTGATGTTTGTCTACTAGTTTCTCCCTTATTAATAAGTACCAAATGCTTACCATTGAAATAGTTAATGAGCCCTGCTGCCGGATATACTGCAAGACTGGTTCCTCCTATTATAAGCATATCAGCATTAGAAATAGCATTTACGGAACCGCTAACCTGATAATCATCAAGTCCTTCCTCATATAGAACAACATCTGGCTTAATAATGCCACCGCATTTCTCACAACGAGGAACTCCTTTAAAATCAGGCTTATCCTTACAAGATAAGATATAATCCCCATCATAGAATTCTCCACAATCCATACAATAATTACGAAGTGTACTTCCATGAAGCTCATATACAGTCTTGCTTCCTGCCTTCTGATGAAGCCCATCAATATTTTGTGTTACCACAGCATCAAGTTTTCCTGCTTTCTCTAGCTCTGCTAATTTCTTATGTGCCGGGTTTGGCTCTATTCCCGTAATCATAATCTTGTCATAATAGAATCGATAGAATTCCTCTACTTTATGCATAAAAAATGTATGGGATAATATTTGCTCAGGTGGATAATCGTATTTCTGATTATACAGACCATCAACACTACGAAAATCAGGAATTCCACTTTCTGTCGACACTCCTGCTCCCCCAAAGAATACGATGTGGTTCGACTCATCAATGAACTCTTGTAGCTTCTTTACCTTTTCCATATCCATAATTCTACCCCCTTCTTGTTCTTAATATATTATCTTTACATAGGCATTTCCTGGTTACATCCTATTATACATCCAAAATGTCAAGAACTTCCATTAAGTTTTCTGCATATCCATATAATTTTGATTTAAGTTCTTCATCCGCCTCAGTCATATCCGGCACCATTATTGTATTACATCCTGCTGCAATTGCTGAGTACACTCCGTTTGGCGAATCCTCAATAGCAATTGTATTTTCAGGCTTTACATTTATAACGTCACAAGCATATAGATATGGTTCAGGATAAGGTTTTCCTCTTTTCATATCATGGGCCGATACAACATCATCAAAGGCATTTTCTAATCCAACCTCTGCTATTCTCCATTTAATAGTCTCCATCTTAGAAGATGACACAAGAACAATTTTCTTATTGCATTTTCTTACCTTTTCGAGAAATTCTTTTGCATGAGGTTTAAGGGGTGTACCCTTTTCTTCAAGTTCTTTTCTAGTATTAACAGCACAAAGGTCATGTAGCTTCTCGAAGTCTAATTTATCTGCATATTTATCATACAACATTTTTTCTGCATAAGGCCCCCAGGCACTTCTAAGATTTAGTGCATCTTCTTTTGTAAAGAAATCATATCCTAACTCTTTTGCAGCCTTATTCCAATGTTTCTGGTAAATTCTCTCTGTATCTGTAATAGTTCCATCTAAGTCAATAAGAATTGCATCTATTTTCATTATCTAAGTAACCTCTTTCCTGAAAATGTAATTAGTCAATTAGTTCTTTATATATGTCCCTTTTGCTTACGCCTCTGTCCTTTGCCACTGCTTTCATGGCCTCTTTCTTGTCAAGTCCCTTCTTCAAATATATATCCATATGTTCCTTAATAGTTGTTTCTTCCCACATTTCCCTTTTTTCCTCTTCTTGCATTGCCCTTGACTTACCTGCAATTACAAGAACATATTCGCCTCTTGGTTCATTTTCTTCGTAGTACTCTAAGGCTTTTTCAAATGTGGTTTTATTCTTCTCTTCGTGTCTCTTAGTAAGCTCTCTTGTAATAGTTAGTTCTCTATCCTTTCCTAGTACACTCTCTAATTCCTTTAGAGTTGACTTAAGATGATGAGGACTCTCGTATATTATTATAGTTCTCGTCTCTCTCTCTAACTCTTCTAAGATATGCTTTCTAAACTTCTTGTCTTTTGGAAGAAATGCTTCAAATGCAAATCTTCTGCATGACTGACCAGACATAGTTATTGCAGTAATAAGGGCAGCCGCCCCGGGAAGAGATGTAACTTCTATATTCTCATCATAACACATAGCTACTAACTCTTCTCCAGGATCGGATATTCCCGGTGTGCCGGCATCAGTAATTAACGCAATATTATTTCCGTCATGTAATTTATTTATTAAAGTTTTAGCTTTTTCAATCTTGTTGTGCTCATGATAAGAGGTCACTCTTGTGTTGATATTATATCTATCAAGCAACTTCTTTGAAGTTCGTGTATCCTCTGCTGCAATTAAATCAACTTCTTTTAGTATTCTTACCACTCTGTATGTTATATCTTCCATATTTCCAATTGGTGTAGCGCATAGATATAAGATTCCTGACATTCTTATCCTCCGTAATATATATCCATTACTTCTTTGGTATATTCTCCACTTTTTTCATATACTATAAGCGGGTTTTCAACTTTTAAGAACGGCTTACCATCGTGCATTGCTTCTATTAGAACCATGTTAGCCTCTTTATCAATATATGGATGAACCATTCTAATTCTCTTTATTTCCAGATTATATTTCCTCATTACATTCATGATTTCCACTAGACGTGCCGGTCTGTGAATCATGTAGAAACGTCCCTTATTCTTAAGAAGCTTAGAGCTGATAGATACTATATCTTCTAGTGTTACTGAAAGCTCGTGTCTTGATAAAGCTTTAGTATCATTAGGATTAACAATTCCTTTATCAACTGTCATGTAAGGAGGGTTAGTGGTAATTACATCAAAGAACCCAAAACCATAGAGTTTTAAAGCATCTTTTACATCTGAATTGTCAATAGATATCTTATCCTCCAGGTTGTTATACTTAACTGAACGACTAGCCATGTCTGCTACATCTTCTTGAATTTCAATTCCAACATAGCTCTCGCCCCCATATCGTGCTTCCATAAGAATAGGAATAATACCTGTTCCAGTTCCTATGTCTAGGACTCTCTCTTTTTTTCTTACATTTGCAAATGCAGATAACAAAACAGCATCCATTCCAAAGCAAAAACGATTAGGATCTTGTATTATCTTATATCCCTTCCTATGAAGTTCATCTAATCGCTCATTCTCTAGAATCAATGCTGTTCCCCTTTTTAATAACTATACAGTTTATATATTAATTGTTGTCCTTGTTTTTATTTCGGTTTTTATTATAGTTTCTGTTCCTTTTTCTCTTGTTTTTCTTATTACTGCCCGATTTCTCATTATCTGATTTATCAGAACTCTCATCTCTTCTATTGTTGTGTTTATTCTGCTTCTTCTCGTCCTTTTCATCTAAAGTAGAGTCATCACCATCTTCTAAACCTTTTAACTCTTTTGCCTCCTCATCAGTGACCTCTATTGTCTTTCGCTTAGAGTTTTTGAAGTTGATTTCACTTACATGATAAGTCTGTCTTTCCTTAATGTCATCTTCTCCTTCAACTACAACAACAACCTGCTGTCTAAGTACATTTACATCTTCAACAACAGCCTCTCGTCCAGTAGGTGTCTTAATTGTATCTCCCTTATTAGGAAGGTTACTATTAAGGAATTTATAAGTCTCATTTTCATTCTTAAGGCAGCACATTAATCTTCCACAATTACCAGAAATCTTCGTTGGATTAAGTGGAAGTCCCTGCTCTTTTGCCATCTTAATTGACACAGGTGCAAAATCCGAAAGATAAGATGCACAACATAGCTCACGACCACAGATTCCCAGACCTCCAAGAATCTTTGCCTCGTCTCTTACACCAATTTGTCGAAGCTCTATTCTTGTCCTGAATACAGCAGCAAGATCTTTAACAAGTTCCCTAAAATCAACCCTTCCTTCTGATGTGAAGTAGAAGAGTAATTTCTTGTTATCAAATGTGTATTCTGCCCCAACAAGCTTCATATCCAGTTCGTGCTTTAATATCTTTTCCTTGCAGGTTTTACAGGCTTCTTTTTCTTTTTCTCTGTTTTCTCTTGCATGTTCCACATCCTTTTCTGTGGCAATTCTCTCTATTCCCTTTAGGGGACTTACAATGCTTTCTTCGCTTACTTCCCTTGCTGCTAGAAGAACTGTTCCTATTTCAAGTCCTCTTGCAGTCTCGACAATTACCTTATCTCCTACTTTAAGTTCGAATCCTGTTGGATCAAAATAATATATCTTTCCAACATTTCTAAATCTTACACCTATTACTGTTACCATTTATACTGTCTCCTTCATTTTATGTAGCATCATTTCTATTGTTAATCCCAAAGTCACCTGATAATTAACTTTTTCTCTGGCATCCTTTGTGATATTAATAAGCTCATTTATCTGGCTAAGTTTATGTCTCGATATATCTCGTATAACAGATATTTCTTCTCGAAAATGAACTCTCTTCTCATCTCCAGTTGTTTTATATACAAGTACATCTCGAAGAAATACCATTATAAGATCAAAGTAACTATCTATGTTATCCTTGTCTTCCTCTATTTTCTTTGCCATATCGGCTATTCTCTTAGAATTAAATGAATCAAAATCCCTTATAGTATTAATTATTAGCTTTCTTCGATTCTGAAACTCTATATCACTGGCTATCATTAATGCCTTACCGGGATTTCCTTCTGCAAAATTAATTGCCATATCAGCCTGATAATCCACGATTCCCCTATCCATAAGATAGGATTTAATGACACTTTTTTCAACTGGCTTAACATCTAGACATACACATCTAGATAGCACCGTTGGAAGTAACTTCTCCTTATTGGTTGTTAGAATTATTATAGTTACAAAATCCGGCGGCTCCTCTATAGTCTTAAGAAGGGTATTTTGTCCCGCCTCATTCATGAACTGTCCATCTTCTAATATGTATATTTTACGTTTACTCTCATAGGGAATAATATCAACAGTATTAACCAGTTGATTTCGAATCTCTTCCTTCGATATGAGATTTGGTTTTTCATGGGAAATGTAGATTATATCCGGGTGGTTATGATGACTTGCCTTCTTGCAACTAATACATTCACAACAAGGTTCTATTACCTCAGGAAGCTTAGGTTCATAAGCCTCAAGTCCTGGGAAAGATACCTGATTCTTATCATAATCAGGATTAAGTTTACTACAAAGTAAAGCCTGGGCAAATGCTTCTGCTAGAAGCTTCTTAAAAAACCCCGCTTCACCATTAATAATATAAGCATGGCTTATCTTACCAAGTCTTATGGCGCTTTGCATGTGCTCTTTTAACGCCTCTTGACCTATAACATCTTCAAATTTCATCTATAACCTCAATAATCGTAAATACATTTACAATATAGTATAATACTATATTTTCTTCTCTTCGTGTAGTAGAAATTATTACTCTTTGCTATTTTTATAGTGCTTTGAGAAAATGAGAAGTCCTATAAGAACACCTATTATTACTCCCACACTGTCTATACATACATCTTTAAATTCACCACTTCTACCTGGTACAAAAAGCTGGTGAAACTCGTCACTTGCAGCATATAAAGTGGCAATGCCCCAAGCTATTAATCCCTGAAGATACCATCTCATTGATGAACTATATAGAGCACCCAATACAAGAAAACCTAGTATCGCATATTCCATTGCATGGGCTGTCTTTCTAATTGGATGATCTACTAACTTTGCAAATTCTAATTGTTCATCATAGGTCTGATTCTCAAAGTCTTCTACTACAATTCGCCCTATAATAAATCCTACTTTATAGCTCTCCTGCTGGGACGCATCCGCATCCTTCGCAGAAAATGCAAATATTACTATCATCCATACTATTGTAAGTATTATAAATAATGTTCTTCGCATGATTTATTATTATATCATTTATTTGGTGTAATAATAAATAAATTAGCCAGTTATCTCCTGTTTTAGGTGCAGTTACCTTCATTGACTCTGTTGTCGGAATAGAAGCTATATATTCTGTTTGGTCAGACATAAGAACACCTATTGGTGAAAAGCTTGCAAAATACGGATATATCTTTCCATCACTCTGAACTTTACATTGTTGAGTCGTCCATTGTCCATTCTTATAATGACTTACAACAGCTATCTTACCTACATATTCCGTTCCAACATATATAGATATTTTACCACTTCCTGTTGCATACAAATCAAATAGCCAGCATGCGTGCCAATGAATAGGTTTTCCATCTACACCCACTGCTGTATTTAGCCTAGTAGCTTTTGCATATTCTATATAGCTTTTTATAACTTCCGGACTGGTAATCGTCTTTATGCTCTGAATATTCACTCCACTAGAAGCCGCTTCCACTGACGATGGAATTCCTGCATTATTAATCAAGTCATCTAAGCTACTTCCCGGAGCATTCGTTTGTGAAGCATCGCTTTCCGGTGTTGGATTAACCTCATCACCCTCCATTCCGTCGTTGTCTTTGAAATGGAAGTTATAATAATCTCTCGTAGTTTTTTCTTTTTCGTATTCATATACTAAGTTTACCGCATCTGTTACAGTTTTATTCTCTGAATTAACGTATGTAATATAAATTGTAAGTGTGGTATTTCCTTGTCCATACATATTTCCAAATACATGGAAACCATTGAACTCGTCTGACTTAACCCAGTTTGTTAGTCCTTCTACATCTTCCCTATCAATATCAGCTCTTTCGCCATTAATAGTTGCATTTCCATGATCATCACATCCACATGTTCCATCCCAATACTGTCTATTGTTAAGGTCCGAATCTGCAGCTACTATCAGATATGTACCATTTTCATCATAATTTCCATCCCAATTTGACGGATTACAATTTGTTCTCTGATATTGACTCCACCATGCTTCAACTTTCGTTATTCTATCCTTAGATATACCTGATGATTCAAAATCAATATTAATTACTGAATCCTTCTTTATTGTCTCTTGCTTTCCGGTATTATCATAATTATCAAATCCTATGAAATCCCAACGATACCATTCCGGATAATTAGCAAAAGAATCCTCATAATTTCCCTTCCAGATATACCTTGCATCCTCATCTGTAAAAGGATTAAGAGTCTCTCCCGGATTTGTTACCGTTGCAACAATCCCATTTCCTGTCTTAGATGAATAGGTCTTCGCCTCTGCACTAATATCACAGAAAACAAGTCCTGCTGCCACCATAGATAATGCTAGCACGAATGATAATGTTAAAGCTGTTAGTTTTTTTCTCATTGTATTCTCCTCCTTTACTATAATTCTTTCTACGTTATTAAATAATAACAAAAGGGATGTGCATTATTTTGCACATCCCTTAACATTTTTAACATTTTTTCTGACTGATCTCTCTAAAACCCTATCACCCTTGCAGTTTGTGTGTAAACTTCAGGTGTTTCTATATCCTCAGCACGAATTGTTTTAACATCATCAACTGTTACTTCGTCATAATCCAAATGAACAAGTCTGCTGTTATGTGCTACTTTAGCTCTTTCAATCAGATTTCTAACAAACCGTCCATTGCCAAAATCCTTCTGACTCATATTATTCTCAATTATATCTCTTACTTTATTCATAGCGTCGTCATCTATTACAAGCTCTTTTTCTTTGGCAATATGACGTGCTATCTCAGAAAGCTCCTCTAACGAATAATCTTCAAAATGTATATGGTGTGCTATGCGGGAACGAAGACCCGGATTCTTATTAAGAAATTCCTCCATCTTGTCAGGATATCCTGCAAATATTACGATAACGTCTTCTCTATGATTCTCCATTTCCTGCACAACGGTATTAATTGCCTCGTCACCAAACGAACCATTCCTATCATCCACAAGAGAATATGCTTCATCAATGAATAGTATTCCACCCTTTGCATCTTTGAATTTTTCTTTTATTATCTTTGCTGTCCAACCTACATATTTTCCGACAAGATCTCCTCTTCCCACTTCTATAATATGACCTATGGAAAGAACTTTATAGTCTTTAAGTATCCTTGCAAATAGCCTTGCTACCGTTGTTTTTGCAGTGCCGGGATTACCGGTAAATATCATATGATTACAATAGGTCTCTTTCTTAATCCCTTTGTCTCTAAAAATTACTTGTGCCTTATAATTATCGAGCGCTCGATATATAATCTTTTTTGCGGAATCAAGACCTACCATCGACTCTAATTTATCATATGCTGAGCTTACAGGCTGTTCTTTTTTAATACTTTTTTCTACGGTTGAAAACTCTCTGTATTGGCTATAAATAGAAGTCTTTAGCTTTTTCATATACCATTCATCAAATATTTCATTAAGCGTCGATACATCGTATCCCTTCTCCTTATCAATACATGCTGATAGTTTTTTATCAACTCTAATGTTGTTTTCTTTAGCCTTATCCTTAAAATACGCATCTATCTCGTCACCACATATCTCATCCTCTTTTATTTCAACATATGTAATGTTGACCATATTTTCATGGATTTTTTTCTTAAAATACTTATTCTCACGAGGTAAACATATGATGGTTAGAACCTCTTTAGAGTATCGCCTCATCACCTTACAAAGACTATCCAGGAAATTATAATCGCTATATGATATGTCTGAATCATCTTGCTTTTTTCCATCAAACGATACTACTATGGTTCCACCTATACAACTATTGAATAAAGGCAGAATCTTACCCATTTCAAAACCCCATCTTCTGTCAAATCTAACTTCGCAATATCTTTGATTCTCTATTCGACCAACAGCATATAGTGACTGAATAATAGCAATTACAGTTTCATTAATAGTTCTTCTGTCATTGCTTTCTATCATGTATTGAACTGGATGACCATAAGCTTTCTTTTTTGTTTTATCTAAAAATATGCGATTAAGCTCCTCCGATAATAGCTTTTTTGTTGCACATCTATTTGCAGAACAATATATCTCTTCCCTTTCCTTTCTCCTAATTATCTTTTCCTCATACGAGACAAATCGTTCAAATGGTCTTCCGCACATCAGTTCATAAATACCATATTCTTCTTCAATAACATCGCGTTTATTGCTAAGATAGTCATTAAATTCTGCATCGCTAAGCATTCTCGCAAACATACTTATGGTTATTTCACGGCCGTTTAAATTTTTAATTTCTAATCCCTCATCATCGAATATATCTCGTATTATTTCCTCGAAATCTACATTCTCTGTGATAAGCATACAAAGTCTGCAAGCGTTAAATGCCAATCCATAAAGGAAAATAAATATCTTATAATCTAATTCTTCAGTGTATTTTTCACAGCTTAAAGATAGAGACTTTGCATATCGTTTTTCGAATAAATAATCATAGCTTTCTTCATGTTTTCCGTAGCTTTTTAATTCTGATTTATCTACATTAGTTTCGAGATTAAATGCTAAGAATCTCATAAGAAATCCCCCTTACTTGTATTTTTCCAGCATTTTCTTTACATCTTCTTTGATCTGATTTCTCAGATTATCCGGCGACAATACTTCCACATATGGTCCATATTGAAGCGCCCAGAATCTCATTGCTTCATAATTACACTTAAGCCTAATTGTTATGTCTTCATCTTCTTTTTTAAGGATGGTAAAGTCTTTTCCAAACCAATCGACCAACTCCGACATCATATTAGCGGTGGTTTTAAGACGAATTGGTATACTTTCTCCGCTAAACATATATATGTGTTCAGCCATATGCTTTGGTAAGTCTAGCCCTTTCTCAAGTCCTTTAACCTGCTTCATTGGTTTAACCTTTTCATCGAGCATTTCGACATCTGTCATTCTGTCGATTCTAAAATGTGCAACATTGTCATATTTATCATAATTTGCTATTAAATAGAACTTACCATTATTTGCGACTATTTGGTACGGATTAACAATATATTTCTCTTCGCGTTTAGGATGCATTTTGAAGTCGGTTTTCATTTCATTATAGGTAAATTCGATCTTCTTCTTTGATGATATAGCATCATTAATCGTATCAAGCGTGTACATCGCCTGCTTATTATCTGTCCTGTTAAGCTCCGGAAGATTGCTGACATGATTTACTTTTGCACTGAAATAATTACTCCCCATATCTCTAAGTCTATTCACTATGTCTTTAGCCTGTTTTGTGGAAATAGACTTCGAAAATAGTACGCTATCTATTAAAATACGAAGATCCACATCGTCAAATTCTCTGGAAAGAAGACGATATCCTTTCTCCATCGAAATATCATATCCCATTTCCTTAAGCGACAAGACATTGTTCTTAACAGAACGGCGGTCACACTCCATTCCATAGTTCTGCTTTAGAAGCTTAAGTATTTCTTGTTGTGTAAGTGAATGCTCTTCGTCAGTGTATTTTCGTAATATTTCTAGTATCAACATGTTGAGCATTTTCTTGTTACCGGTTGCGTACATTATGGGATTCCTTTCTAAACATTTTTACTTATAAACTATCTATATATTTCTAAATATAATATTATAACTTCCAACTGATGGATGGTTTACTTCATATATATCGTAATCGCCGAATATTCCTATTTTAGAAAAATCTCTATATAAATTTGCGCCCAATAATACTATTTGGGCTGGGCTCATTATCTCAATTTGTTTTTTAATGAATTCTTTATCTGATTCAACTAGTTCTTTAAAATGATTCCCTATACTACTTCCTCCACCATGTTTATTTAAATTCATATATCCACAATTAAATAGCTTTTTAAATTGATTTTCTTTATCCTCAACATAATTATCATCTTCCACATCTTTATTTAATTTATTGTATATTGCTGTCAGGTATCGAGGATATTTGATTTGTTTATCACCTCGATCTGATACTTTTTTCCCATCTATAATTACTTCCTTATATTCACCGCTTACCATCCTTCTCATCCAAAAATCTGTATAATCATCATTATCAGGCGCCTCTTCCTCATGTGATTCCTTTGAAATAAACAGTATCTCACACTCATTATTGTTACCTAAAAAGCCATCGGGGAAAAACCATTCTTCTCGTCCTTTATTATCCTCATTAAAACAATACTTTGTCTTATCTTTATATTCATTACTTTCCCACCATTCCTGCCACTCTACAAATAAATTATCTAACTTGTTTTGTTTGTTGTTATTTTCTCCCATTGCTATACTCCCTTCTTTATGAAACATAATTCACTACATAATCCATTATACCACACATCCCTTATACCGAATCCTCCGGCTTCCGTTCCGGATACTCGCACTTTAATCTAACGACTGCATTTTGCTTTCAGTCTATATTACTAAAATAACTCATATACGATTCTTCATAATTATAATTCTCATAATTAATAGGGAATAAACTGCATTTTCCTTGAAACTCCGGCTTGGGTAGTTTTCCCTTTCTCTTTACAACATAATCATATGCATATGCCAATTCCGATATATATATTTGTTCATTAAGACATGCTATTTCCCTGCACCATATTAATTTAAGAATATTGTAGCAATCCAATATTTCTTTTAATTGATTACTATTAGCTGTTTTGAAATTATTTAGTCTTAATATTTCTATAACATCGTCTATTTCTAACTCCATAAGGTTAAAAAGATTATTCATATACTGAATCTCTTCAAGTTTTTTTATCTCACCTTCACCAAAATATACTAGTTTGCTTAAGAAGTATATCTTTGAACAGACAGAGTATAATCGAATATTATCAACACTCCCTTCTAGTCCTCTAAAAATTAGTAACACCATTCCTTCAACTATGTCTGACTCTATCTCTTTTATATACTCTAATATATTTTTTCTCGTGGTTATTATCTGACCGAAATGTCCCTTTTTTATCGTCATAATCTTATTCCCCAGATAATAGTTCCCTTATTTGCTTTATTAGCATTTTATATTTTCCATCTCATTAAATAAATATCTATTATAGCCATTTTAAGACCTAACTTATCTCTAATTCTTTTGTGCATATACTCAATAATCCTTGCAAAACTATTAATATTATAATCAGTTACCACGACTATTTTATTCTCCTTATAATTAGAATCTATTTGCTCACATAGATTTACACAAGTGTTTAATAAAATATTCTGCGTGTTTTCAAAATACTTATCACATAACGATTCTTTTTCATCATTGCTTTTTGTTGTGTAGAAAACATATACATTACTTGGATTTGACTTATTTCTCATCTTAATAGCCTTTAACAACTTAATGTATTCTTCGTCGTTATAATCCTTAATACCATAACATTTACCACCGCATAGCAAAATTAAGCTTAATTGTATCCTCTTCCTACTAAACAAATTCCTTTTTCCTTTTTTTACTATTTCTATCGCTTCTGCTTTTTTTAACTTTTTCATATCTTTTCTCCTATATTCTTAAAATTTTCCTTTGTAAGCTTGTTTCTTTTCTTGTTTCTGATTACATCTTATATTATTTAATGTTCATTTTTTTGTACATTTCTTAATTGCTTTACCCATAATGTCAGAGTGCGAAAGATATAATTTTCTCAAAATGTGCGGAGTGCGAAAGATACAAACAAAAATCCCCACCAACCGGTGGGGATAATAACATTTTCATATATACATTCTATATTCTTTTTCTAGGTCGAAATATCAAGCAGTAGTCCACGTATCTCATCGATGTGACCTAGAATCGCAATGTGGTCCTTTTCTTCCTTAACAAGTTCTTTTGCCAGGTTGTCCAGATTATCATCAACCTGGCGAATCATACCATATACTCTGTGACGACCTTTTCTGTCTAGGAAGTTCTCTCTTGAAAACTCATGAGAACGGTTAACTACCTCATTCATGAACTCTTTAACAAGCTCACGATACTTCTTCATGTCAGAAATATCCATGTGCTTAGCGATTTTATTACCTTGATCATTGATTTGATCCATAAGCCCAGAGAGCTTTTCTTTTAAGTTCGCATCATCTATCTTCGACACAAGTGTGAACTTGAATGTATCATCACTCTTTTGTACTTGTTCAGTTTCCGTTACCTGATTAACAGGTGCTACATTATTAACCTTAAGATCCATAGCATTCTCCTACCTGTGAGCTTCTATGTACTCTGATATCTCATTTACTGTCTTACTTATGCTGTCGTTAATAAATATTTTTTTAACTCCTGCTGCATTAAGCTTTTCTTTTGAGAAATCCTCATCATCTGCAAGAAACCTTCTACAAAGTTCATTGTATTTTGGATTCTTCTGCTTCTTTTCTCGATCAAGTGCTCGCTGCAGTCTAAGACCATCCTCTACTTCTATATATATCGGACAGACACGCTCTTTTCCGTAGTATTTTCGGATTTTTTCATAGGATTCTAGTGTTCCAATTATTATATAATCCTTCTCATCAATTAACACATTGTCATCATCCACAGTAAAATAATCCCAAGGCCCATAACATGTGTTATAGCGCCTTAGCTCTATGATCTTCCCGCTTCTTTCTAGCTCATCTCTTCTTTTCTCGTCTACAAAATGATATTCCACACCATCAACCTCATTCTCACGAATTGGTCTTGTAGTGTAGCTAACCACATTTTCAAGATGAAGCTCTTTTTCTTCAAGAAGCTTCTTAAATATAGTATCTTTTCCTGTAGAACTTTTACCAATAATACAATATAGCATTTCTTCTCCTGATTCTATAAGGTAGTGCGAATCATACCATCTCGCATTCCTTCTATACTATTATAGTTTTCTCTAATGTAATCTATGTCTTCTTTCTCTATAACTTCTCCTGATACAATAAGAGGAATTCCAGGGGGATAAGCAATTATTGTTTCTGCAAGTACCTTTCCTTCACACTTCTCATAAGGTAACTCTTCATAGTTATTAGACACTTCATATAATTCTAATCTCTTAGTATGATCCCTAAGAAATCTCATATTAGTTTTCTTGTCCTTCTTAGAAATATCAAGCTCTCCATCAATTTCAGTAAGAGCACCTGATAGCCTTCTTAATCCATCCTCTGTATCCATGCAACTTGTCATAGCAAGAGCATATTCTCTATTACACATCTCTAGTTCAAGGTGATACTTACTTCTTAATATCTGGCATAACTCTTCACCTTTTAAGTATCCATTGGTATATATTATAACCTTACTAATGTCTCGATTATTAGATATAGGTTCCACTGACAGGGCTTTTAAGCTCGAAGTTTCCCCATAGAAATCGTATAAGCATTTTACATAATTCTTATGCAAATCATTCTCACCAAGTAACTCTATGGCTCTACTCATACTATCCATTATTACATAACTAGGAGAACTTGTCTGATACATACTAATATATCTCTTAACATTTTCAGCATCAACTAAGGTAGAATTCACATGGACTATAGCTGCCTGATTGAGAACCGGCAACGTCTTATGGGCACTCATTATACAAATATCTATTAGTTCTAGGTAATCTCTTGGAAATGCTTCATGGAAATGAAAATGTGCTCCATGAGCCGAGTCCACAATTAATGCTATTTTCTTTGAATGAAGATATTCTGATATTGCAGGTATATCCGATACAACTCCTTCATAAGTTGGACTTGTAATAACTACAGCCTTCGGCTCAATACTTGACTTTTCTAATCTTTGTACAGCTTCTCTTACAGAATCTATAGTAACCTCACCAATCAAAGTATCATTATACATTTCAGGCATTATGTATTCTACATGTAGCTTTCTAAGAAATGCTGCATTGTATACACTTTTATGACAATTTCTCGAAATTATTATATAGTCCCCTGCGTCTGCTACTGCGGATATGGCACTTAGATTTCCGCAGGTTGAGCCATTTACTGTAAAATAGCTCTTCTTCGAATTATACATTCTTGCAATTTCTTCGTTCAAATCCTTAATGATTCCTGTAGGATTATTAAGATTATCAAATCCATCAATCTCAGTAATGTCTATCTTATATGCACCATCTAATTGCCTCTTATGACCTGGCATATGGAATGGATATACATCTTTATCTCTATATTGTTCTAATTTTTTGTGAAGAGATTCCATTTATTTCTCCAGATAATTCTTTATTAATTTTTTTAATCTAAGAACCTTAGAATATCCGGCATCCAGTCCCCGAAGAATACCGTATCTTCAACATATGCCTTATAAATAGGCTCTAAGAATCTAATTATAAGTGTATGCACATCCTCCCAGATTAAATCACTTCTCTTAGTATGACGAACTACTCTCTTCCACTTCTTCTTCATATATGTATAATTCTTGTAGCTTTTAAGCTTTTCAAATCGGTTTAGGTCAAAGCCCTTTTTGCTTACACATTTATCCGACAGACAATCCTTTACCTTACGACCTTCTATGGCTTCATTCTGTAGGATATCGTATAAATCAATATACTTTTCCATCTCATTAAGTAACTCTAGCTTATCTAGAATATCAAAACAAAGCTCCGAAATCCTCTCTTCTAAAGGATATTCTAAGTAAGTTACAGTTTTGCCATTCTGTAGGGACAGCTCTAACTCTTTTTCTCTTGGAAATGTCTGAACTTCTCCTGCTTCCTGAAGAAAAAGAATTATTGGTATCTTCATCTTAAGAAGATTTATTTCAAAACATACTCTGTTATTAGATAGGAAGTTCGTAGTAACCTTAACTCCTAGATTCATAAAATGAGACACTATTGATAAAGACAGCTTCCTCAGATAAACATCTATCTCCTCGCTTCCAGAATAAGCGAGAATTAGCGTATCTTTCATACCTCTCTTATATGAATCAATGTTTAATGTCTTATCATTAATTAACCACAAATCTTCAAGATTATTCTCAGAGATGAACACTACAAATTCTTCCAGGAGACAGCCCAGAAGCAAATTATCAAATGGTATGTCTAATTCAGTTGACTTTTTCTTAATCAAATTAGGATTTAGCATCTATAACCACACACCAATCATATTCTGCACTTTCTTTAATACTTTACGCTTGCTTGCGCATTCCATAAGAGAAGATACATCCTTATCTTCATCTTGTATATAAGACAACGCCGCTTTCTTGAAGTCTTCTCTATTCATCTTATCTTCATACTTTAATACATCGCATATTAGACGGTCTTTCGTGTAAATATTCATAGATGAGCTTCCCACTTTAGTTGTCGTAACCCCTAGAGTCATTACATCTTTCTCGCAATAGTATGGCTCAAGTGCAGGATAATCCATCTTGAATCGAGATTTCGAAGTATTCTTACTCACTGCAATTTTCCACACGAAAGGTCTTGTCTCCAGATAACCGTAATAATAAAGCGCTGACTCCATTGTTAGTATTCCATCAGGAAACATTCCGGCCACAAGATCTTCTTCGCTTTGATTCTCTAAGTTAATTGCGTAGTATCCGCTCTTTACACGAATAAGACGACCTTCTTCAACATATGATATTATTCTTCTATAATCTATTCCAAGTTCTGTTATCTGTTTTGTTCTGACAATACCATTGTTTTCTTCTATCAATTTCTCAATTACTTCGAACTCGAACTCTTTCTTTTCATTTCGGTCCATTGGAAATGGCGCTTCCATAAAAACCTCCTTTTGTCAGAATACTTTGCTCAATTTATAGAATTATCTGACAATTGTTGCATTTTTACACTTTGTCTGTTTTGATAACTTTACGACAATTTCTTAGCAAATATTGTCGTTATGTATTACTTTCAAAATCAATTATGTCGTTTCTTTCTAAATCTGTCTTATCTTCTTCTATTTCTTCTTCTTCGATTTCTATTTCTATCGATTACCGTATACTTTGGTTTTCTTCTTCTTTTTTTATCTTTTCTTCTTTTCTTTTTGAGAAGAATCTTGTCGGATTTACTCTTAAATAATTGAATAAGTCCGAAAAGAATTGCAATTGCCACTATTACAATTATTATTATTTTAAAATCAAATCTTATAAATGTTATATCACTTCCGCCATTCTCCTCATCTATATTATGGAAAGGATATGGCACCTTATCTTCCTTTTCAAATATAAGATCAGCTGAGCCTACGAATCTATCAGCATAGTAGTATTGAATCTGACCTACAACATCATTGCTTCCCTTTTTTACAGGAACAAGTTTATATGTTGCATCACTAAAATCCGCTGTTTTAGGAAGAATAACTGTTGAATTCTCTCCCCTTTTAATATACTTTTTATCATTATTAAGTGATCCTAGTTTTCCAACCAGACTCTCTTCATAAGTATTACTGCCAGAAGAAAGGTCGTAAGCAGTAAAATTATCAAAGCAATAGTTTAGTATATTAGTTGTATCAGTATAATAATTCTCAGTCTGTCCATTAAGGACTACTGATATAAGAGTCATTCCATCTTTCCTGGCATATGTTACAAGAGTTGCACCGGCATCTACTGTATATCCTGTCTTACCACCTAGACATGGTTCATAGAGATACTTATTCGTCTGATAGAAATTAAGCATTGCATGATGATTATTGAGAGGTGTTGGCTCCGCATGTTTATTAGTAGGTGGAATAGTATAAGTCTTGGTTCCAGTTATTTTGTCAAATATTTTATTCTCGTATGCAGCTTTACTAATAAGAGCCATATCCCGCGCTGATGTGTAATGATTAGGATCAGGCAGTCCGTTAGGATTTGTAAAATGTGTATTTGTACATCCAAGTTCTTTTACCTTATCATTCATCATAGTGATGAATTTGTTAACATCACCGCCTCCCACATGCTCTGCTATAGCATAGGCACATTCATTTGCCGATTCTAGCATCATTGCGTATAAGCATTGCTCCATGGTCATTTGCTCATTAAGGTCTCTACCTATATGAGAACTGTTGCCTTCATTCTTGAATACCGCATCACTTGAAAATGTTACTACATCACTGAGATTACTATTCTCAATGGCAAGAAGTGCCGTTAAGACCTTAGTTATACTAGCTGGATAGTATTGTGCATCTATATTTTTCTCATATAGAATTGCCCCAGTCTCTGCTTCCATTACAATCGCAGCACTACATGCTGTATCCACATTGCTTGGCCAGACTTCTGCAGCCTGTACTTTTGTGCTAAAAAGCGTACTTCCTATGACTACAATTCCTATAGCAAGTGACGTAATTTGCACTGCTAATTTGCTCTTTATTCTTTTAAATCTTCTTTTATACATTTTTCACCTTTGCTCGCAATATTTTTGCCAACTTAAAATTCTATAAGTGGCAGACATATTATATCAAATATCTTCCTTATATGGTATATATTCTTACATTAAACTATTAATTAATGTCACCAGATTTGTTTTATTCTCAGTATAAATAATTAGTCCATCTGAAGAGTTCACTATTGTGACGTATTTTCCCTCGAATGTCTTAGATTCCTGAAGAAGTTTGACAAAGTATTCTCTGTATTTCTCATCCATTCTAAGAAACAGCTTATCATATTTTTCTAAATCAACTGACTCTGCTTTAGCACTTCTAAGAATACGTCCAATTTCCCTGTCTTCATCCATTTGAGCGCTGGTCTTATTAATAATAAAATAGCCGCTCTCGTCTCTTGGCATATCAAGTGCCTTTATTGCACGTTGAACCTGCTTATTTAAGCTTTCTCCCACCGGATAAAGTGATTCAAAATACTTCATAAAGTCTTTTGCAGACTTAAAATGTGAATTCTTACCATTTTCTAAGACTTCTGTCATTAATATTCTTTTTATCTGCTCTTCACATTCTTTTCTTGAGGGGTTTTTCCTAAGTGTTTCCATTTTTCTCCTCTTTAATTATTGTCTATATCATTTACATTTCAGGTATATTTACTTAAATATTGTCGTATTCTTCTTTTACGACAATAATATTTGTCTTTTATTATATATAATATCCTTTTTTTTAACAATATACATTTTCTATAAATACTAACATAGAATTTATGATATAATACCAATTCGGAGAAAACAGATTCAAGGAGTATAGAATGAGATTAAGAAATATCCCAGGAGCAGATGAGTATATATCTAATAGCGAATTCGTTATTAAGAACCCTGAAGATATGAAGGGCAATTGGTGCAAGGAAATCTTCTCAAATAATAACTCTCTTCATATTGAAATAGGTATGGGTAAAGGCCAATTCATTACTCGTCTTGCAAAGCAAAACCCTAATATCAATTATATTGGTATTGAGAGATACTCTTCAGTTCTTCTTAGAGCCTTAACTAAATTTGAGAAGGAACCACTCGATAATCTTCGATTTCTATGTATTGATGCCAGGAAGTTAACAGATATATTTGACTCTAATGAAATCAACAAGGTCTATCTTAACTTCTCTGATCCATGGCCTAAAGACAGACATGCCAAGAGAAGACTTACCTCTCCAGTTTTTCTTGAAATTTACCATTCAATTATTAATATAGATGGTTTACTAGAATTCAAAACAGATAATACTGATCTTTTTAACTATTCAGTTTCTACAATAGATAATTCTTCTTTATGGGAAATGCTTAATTATACCTATGATTTACATAATGAACCTTCCATGAATGAAGGTAATATCATGACAGAATATGAAGAGAAATTTTCAAATATGGGAAATCCTATACATAAACTTATTGCTAAACCTATTATAAATAATATTTGATTGAGAGATGATTTATTATGCAAAAGTCAGAAAGTTTTACATTAAGCTCCTTACTCTCTTTTTCAGGAGGGTTACAGGATGCTTACACTTACAATGTCAGAGATGAAGTTTTTGCCAATGCCCAGACTGGTAATATTGTACTTATGAGCCAAAGCCTTATGCAGGGAGACTGGAAGGTGGCTTTACAATATCTGATTCCGCTTATCTCCTTTATAACCGGAATTTTTCTGGCAAATATAATAGAGGGCAGGTTCAAGACTTATCAGAAGATACACTGGCGCCAGATTGTTCTGCTTATTCAGATTGTGGTACTGATAGCTGTGGGCTTTATACCCACATCTCTTAATATGCTGGCAAATGCTCTTGTATCCTTTTCATGCGCAATGCAGGTTCAGTCTTTCAGAACAGTTCACGGATACGGTTATGCAAGTACAATGTGTATCGGCAATATGCGAAATGCGGCTACAAGCCTGTCCCAGTATTTCAGAACCAAAAACAACAAATTCTTCTATAAGTCACTGCATTATTTCGGGATTATTCTTATATTTGCCATAGGCGCAGGCTGCGGTGGATTATTATCCGGCTTGATTGGCATGGAGACAATATGGTTCTCTGCAATTACACTGATAATTGTTACACTTATGATGATTAGAAAATAGAATATACTTAGATAATAAAAAACCCTTGGTAATTCAAGGGTTTTTTACTTCTATAGTACGCGATCAGGGGTTCGAACCCTGGACACCCTGATTAAGAGTCAGGTGCTCTGCCAGCTGAGCTAATCGCGCTTGTTTTATTTCTTTGTTTTGCACACAATCGTTATTGTATAGTATTTCTATATTTTTTGCAAGTGCTAAAAGTAGATTTTTTTCTTTTTCATTAAGATTTTTATATATTGTTAATATTTCTTCTTCTTTTGAAGCTTCTAAATAAAGATTCTCTTTTTTTTTGCGTACTATTACATCATTTAGATCTAAATTTAATATATCACATAGTTTCACTATTTTTTCAACACTAGCGTCATGTTTATTATTTAGCCAATTATAAAATTGTGCTTCTGATACATCTATCTTGTTTATTAGCTCTTTTTTTGTCATTTTGATTTCTTTTAATCTTGTTTCTATTCTAGTTTTATCTAACATATTAGTCTCCTTTCTAAAAAAACTCTAATATTTTATAGTTTTCTCTTGACAGCTCTAGTAAACTATAGTATTTTATAGTCATGCTTTAGTTATTTAGAGTATATCACGAAAATATGTTGAATGTGTGTAATTTTTAGATTATACGTATTCGGAAAGGTGGTTCATATGAAAATAAGAAGTCCTGATCATGTCTGATCTATGTTTAATAACATACATACGCGCGGGGAGCGCCCGCAATAGTAGTCCGTTGGTAAGTTAATAACGCGTCTCGGTGCGTCAAGTTGGTAACAGTGTATAAGGTTCTTAGCCTTTGGCTTCAATTAAAAACCCTATACCCTTATGCACGTTATCAACTAGCACAGCGTTATTCACTTATCAATGGATTTGTAGCAAACTAACGTATTGAATGAAAGTAGAGGTTTTATAAATGGAAAGTAAAAGTAGAATATTAGTAAATTTTGTTAATGAGTATGAGATCGAGAACGGTGCAAAGGGTGTTTCCGTTCAGTATATGTTTTTGAATAAGTCTGATTCTTTAGATGTAAGCACTAATCTTACCGGTTCTTCAGGTTCTAGATGTGCAAAGGTTTCACTTCCTTATGATTCTAGATCTGAATTTTCTAAGGTTCCTGCAATTTATGATGGTGATTTCACTATGTCTATAGGTGCTGATGGAAAGCCAGTTCTTAAGCTGGTAGGCGTTAAATATGTGTCTGATGTAACAATTAAGCCTTTGGCTACAAAGTAGGTCTAGGCTATGAATGAAGAAGATATACAACGTGTTGTAAATTCAACGCTTCAAGCCCAAGCGTCGCAAGACGCGCAAAACAATACTACGCTTCCAGCTGACTTAGAGAAGCTGGAAGCGGAAGCTCAGCAAGTAAAGGAATTTCAAGACTTGCAACATGATTATATGCTTGTAGTATGCGATTACCTTCCTAAAATATTCTATCTTAATTTATTAATGATAGGCGCGCTTGTATTCGCATTGCTATATAAAATATTAAAACAACATTTTAGTAACTTTGTTTAGGTTACAGAAAGGGGAAAAAATGGGAACATCTGTATTATCAGAAGCTATGCTTGGATACGTACAAGGCGGATTTGACAATTTAAGTGCTACAGTTACTCAGGTTGTTGGAATTTCCGTTGTTGCTTGCGTTGGTGTAATTGCTCTTACAGCTGGTGTTAACTATGCACTTAAGAAGATTAAGGGCGTTATTTCTAAGGCTTCATAATTCATTAGGAAAGAGCTTCGGCTCTTTTCCTTATATGTTGGGTGTTACCTTTATTTTAAGATATGAAAAATAATAAAAAACGTTTTTTAGCATTAATCTTGTGTTTTATATTGAGTTTTAACATTCTTGGTGCATTTGAAGTGCCTGAAGCTGAAGCTATAGCTGGCGTTGATGATGTTGCTTTTATGTGTCTTTTGGCTGGTGTTGTTGCTTCTTCAGGTTATGTAGTTACTAATAATAATGGCTTATCTGCTCTAGGTTCGTCTATTGATAGATATATAAGTGATAACTTTGATAGTGATTCAGATGTGGCTAAACAGCGTCAAGCTGTCGGTGCTACTGGTATAGGTGCAAGCATAGCAACTAATACTATTCCAGCTTTAATAGGTGTAATAAAAGATTTTACGGATTCTTTTAAAAGTAATCCTAATACTATTTCTAATAATAGTGTTTCTGAACATAATAATTTAACTCAGGCTGATATTTATTCCCTTAATGGTATTCATAAAGTTAGAAGTGATTATAAAACTTTTGATAGTCCTGATTCTTCAACTAATCTATTTAGCGGTAGTGTTTTAGTTACTCCTTCTGAAAGGTCAATTAAAGATTTTGGTGGAGTACGTGAGCTAAAATATGTTTTGTATGCTTTTACTTATTCTAAAGAACAATCTTCAACTTCTATAAGAAAAGCTAATAACTCTTATACTATTCCTGGTCGTTGTAAATATGGTTTTATTTATAAAGACGAGTATAACGGCGGTTTAATGACTACAGGGTTTTATGATTCTACTTCAGGTCCTACTTTTGACGCTTCGCGTGTTGTTTCATTAAATGCTGGTAGCTATTCCATGTGGGACGTTGATTCAGAGAATCAAGCTATGCGTGCTTATTATCCTACTGGATCTACTTCATTTGTTGGTGATGGTAAAGCTCGAACATTAGCTCCTAACCTTCCAGTTACTAGAAATAATGTGACTACTATTTATGAAGATTCTATTTCTGATGGTGCTACGGACGCTGAAGCTTTAGATAGAGCTATAGAAGCTTTAGAAAATAATAGTGCTGTTGCTACAGCTGAAATAAGTTCTATTCTTAATCAATATTTGTCTACAATTATTGAAAAGCTTGATTCTATTACTGTTTCTTTGTCTAAGCCTATTACTGAAGGTTCTTCAGCTTTAGAGCTGGAGGAAAGTCAATGGAAAGTTGTCGAAGGTCAAGGGGGCAACCCTAAGAATGATGATGATAACAACAATAAGCGTCCTAAATGGGCTACTTTAGCTTTTTTAGCGCCTTTGGTTATGGTTGCAGAAGATCTATTAGATTCTTCAGGTGTTTCAAATGATATTTTGGAGGGTATAAAAAGTGGTGTTAATACTGGGTTCGAGAATATTGGTAATGCTATTGATTCTATTAAAGGGTTTGTTTCTTCTATTTTGGAAGCTATAAAAGCTTTACCTGTAGCTATATTTAATGCTTTTAAAGATTTTCTTAATGAATGGAAAGCTGGCATTGAATTTTATTATCAAGCGGTTGTAGATATTATTCAAGCTATGAAAGTAGGTATTGAAACGCTTGTTAATTATGTATTTGATATATTGACGCAATTACAAGCTCTTCCGCAAGCTCTTGCTGATATAATTGCCGATCAGTTTGCAAAAATTGAGATTAATCCTTTAATACAGCCGATTGTTCAACCGGAGCTTAATCCTAATATTGAGGTTAATCCAGCTATTGAGGTTAATCCTAATATAGAGCTTTCGCCTTTAGTTAACCCATTAGCTGAGATTGTAAGACTTTTAGAAGAAATTTTAGAAGCTATTAAAGAATTTTTTAGCATTAATACTGAAGCTATTGCTGATAATTGGAATAGTAAAACTCCTAATTTTTCTATCAATAAATATGCTAAGCCTTTTATATTTGCTCATGAATTCGGTAATGAACCGCCTATATTGGTTGTTGATACTCCAGATGTTGTTCGTGGTTTTTATGATAAAGATCAGATTGTTATATTTGACGCTAGAAATTATGATAAATACTTTAAAATTATCAGAATGATTGTTAATGCAATTATTATTATTGCTTATGCTTATGCGTGTCTTTGTAAGTTTAAAGTTAGATTTTCTATGTAAAAGGGGGTGTTTATATGCTAACTAATTTTATTAATTCTATTATTGATTTTGGTTTTAACTTCATTAATAGCGCTATTCCTGATACTTCTAAACTAGATCAGGCTTTTGAAAATGTAACTGATAGTATTGATACTGTTGTTACTTGGATCCATAATGTTAATTACTTCATTCCGCTTGATACTTGTTTAGTTATTTTGGGTATTGAAGTTTCAATACAGGTAGTATTATTTATGCTTTATTTTACAGATAAAGTAAGACGCGTTACTACAAGTTTTATTCCATAGAAAGGGGATTATTTATGATTAAGGTATATAAATATTATGATTGTAAAAAAAAAGGAATTCTTGCAACTGTTGTCCGAGTGGTTCTAATAGATGTTGCTTTTACTGTGATTTGGAATTCGTTTGTTATTCCGTCTGTTCGAAAGTATCAGCAAATGCAGCAATAGTTAATTGTAATAATTTAAGTAAGAAAGGAAAAATTTTATATGAACGAAATGCTTAATAATAAGGAATTTAATAAATATTTTAATGGTTTTATGTTGTTTTTAGCTATTATTTTCATTCTTGTATTTTGGATATTGGGAGTAAATTTCTTAATTTCTGCTATTACTGGCTTGATTATGGTTATTGTTATTAGGGGTTTATATATCCTTTATGGCCTGATGATGAAGCTTGTTTCTAGAGTAGATCTAAAGAAGATTAGAAAGGCTACTAAGAATGAAAAACGCGAAGTATAGTTTTTATGAAAATAAAGCTTTAGAATTTTCTGATCTAAACCTTAAGAAGCGTAAAAAGTGGTATTTAGAAAATTACGAAAACTATAAAATTCGTTTGCTTTGTCGTAAAAGAATTAAACATCTTAAGAAATTTAAGCATTTACCTAAGTGGTTGAATTTCTTTCGCTGGGTGCTTATTGATTTTTATAAGGGAAAGCAAAGAAGATTCTGGGGAATCTATCAATTTGTAGCTTTACCAGGTGAGGGCAAGACGCTATCAATGGTAGCTCATTGCGAACGTGCAAGAAAAGCTTATCCTGATATGGTTATTGGTGCTAATTTTGGTTATAAATACGCTACGGATTATATTGAACATTGGGAAGATATTATAAAAATCAGTATGAAAGCGCGTAAATTAAAGAAGCCTTGTATTATTATGATGGACGAAATACACGTAACTTTTGATTCTTCTGATTGGCACAGCTTCCCTGCGGAGCTATTAGCTCTTTTAAGCTTCAATCGAAAATTTGAGCTTGAATTCTTATGTACTGCTCAGATCTACGAAAGAATACCTAAAAAAATCAGGGATATTGCTAATTATACAGTTATATGTAGGAACGTACTTTCTGCTGATAGATACTTTAAGAATTACTATTTCCAAAAGGACGATTACGATTCTGTATTTGCTGGTAAGAAAGCAAAGGCTAAATTCATTAGGGAATTTATAGCTGATGATGATTTTTATGATTTATATGATACTTTTGAGCAAGTAGATCAAATGAAGTTGAATGCCCAGCAGGAGAAAGACAAGCGCAAAGAAGCTTTTGATATTCTTTTTGGAAAAAATGATGAAGATTCGGCGGAAAGTTCGCCAGCTTCAGCTGGCGAACAACCGCCGAAATAAGAATATTTTTCAAAAGCTGCAAAGTTTTGCGCCACCTTTCTCTAATAGGTGGTCTCAAAACTCATAGAAAAAACACTACAAAGCTAGTGTTTTCTAAGGCTGAAAGCCATTTTTAAAATTTCGCGAAATCGCCTTTTCGCGAAAAAATGGAAAGGGGTTGAAATGTTAGACGATAGATTAATAAATAATTGTTTGATTTTTAAAGAATTTGATTCTGATAATAACAATTATTGGTTTGATTTTAAGCAAAAGAAATTTTTGCATAATATAGACACGTTCTATTATTCGGTTAAGTTTAAGAATTCATTTCTTAAAGAAACTACTGATCTAAATGTTATCAAGTTTAGAAGATTCTTTAGTAAATTTAAAGAAGATTGTTCAGAATTTGGCACTGTGCCTTTTTATCTTCTTGGTTTTGATAGTGCTTTAGATCTAAAAAATATGCATTTTGGTAAGTATTATAATGTTTGGCTTACTAAAAATGATTTTTTTGATATGATTTTTGCACCTATCGTTCCGCCAAAGGATAAAGACGAAGATTCTTCTGTTACTCCTGAGTGCATTGTGCAAATTAGATCTTATGCTCTTTGGCTCTATGGAGTAAATAAGGCTTTTGATAAAAGCTTTGAATATGTAAAGATTATAGCTGATTTCTTTAATCTAGAAATAGATTATACTTTAGAAAATCGTGCAGATTTTGCTTTTCATTCTAATTATTTGCTTAATCCTGAAAAGTTTTTTAGTCCTGATAACTTCGCTAAAATGCAAGTTTCTAGATTTCGTGGTTGTAATATGCACGTATCTTTCAAGGGTAAAGCTGATTTTGATATTGATTATGTAGCACTGGGTAAGCGGTCTGACAAAGTTTTTGTAAGATGTTATTTGAAATCTAAAGAAGTTGTTGAAATGGGATATAAGAGTTTTTTCTTCAAGCTTTGGTTCTTCAATGGTCTTATTAATCGTTATGATCTATATGTTTATGAAAAAGCTTTTTTAAAGCATGATTGGAAGTATATTGATTATGCAAGGTTACAATTTTATTATGATTTTGGTTCTGATCTAGAAAGTAAAGCTTTATGCTCTGATGTATTAGAAGATCGTGTTAATTATACTCATGATGAGGTTAAAGCTCTTGCTGATCGTCTTACACCAAAGATTAATTTGATAACAAATGTTGAATATCAGGTTATGAGAAAACATAGTAAATCTTATATGCTTATACCATTTAATGAATTTAATGCTGGTGTAAATAGACGTGTATATGATTTTCTAGATAATAGACCTATTATTATTGATTATCTTACTAATCATGTCTTAAGGCTTACCAGCTTTAATCCTGATAAAGATAATTTGCATAATAAATCGCGTGCGCCTGATTGTGCTTTCTGGAAAAGCTTAAAATCTGTAAAGCTGGTTGATTGTAATGTTAAAAAACGTGATCTTAAGCTTGTTAGAAAGTATGATTCTAAGCTTAATGCTGAGATTGTAAAAAAAGATTTATTAAGAAAAACTATAACTTATTCTGCTTATCATAATTTAAATAATGATAATAGCTTTTATGAAGATGTTGTTGTTGCTCTTTGCTCGTTGAATGATAATGATATAAAGTTTGCAAATGATTATAAAGTTAAAAAAATTAGACAACTCCAACAAAAAGAGTTGCCTAAAATTAAAGTTGATAAGTCAAACTTTGCTATCGTAAACAAAGTAGACGGTGCTTTATATGAGTGATTATAACAAGATATTTACTATTTTTCAAGAAATGAGGTTTTAATTTATGGATATTAATGTTTTTGTTGATCTGAATCAATCTTGTATTGAAAGTTATATTTTTATTGATAATGATACTTTTGATTGTTTTGTTGTTCCTATTATTGTTGTGAAAGATTTTTTACTTAAAAATAAAAGTAAAACTTCAGGATTTACTGTTATAACTAATAAAACTGAATTAAAAAAGTGTCTTAATCTTAATATTTTTGATTGTGAGGTGTTATAAATGAATTGTTTAGATGTAAAAAATGAATTTCTTATTAATAGATCTATATATTGTTCTCCAGAGACTGTTGTTTTTTATGATGATAGTCTTAAAAAATTCTATGATTGGTTAAGCTTGAATTATAATTTAGATTCTACTTCTGTATTTAATTTAAGTGTTTTTCAAGATTATATGTTATATTTGCGTGATTGTAATATCAAGAATACTAGTATAAATACATATTTTCGCGCGGTTCGTGCGTTCTGCTCTTTTATGTATGATCATGGCTATATTAATAAAAATTATTGTATAGCTGTTAAAAGTCTTAGATCTGATCATGAAGAAAAAATACCTTTGACTGCTTCAGATGTCGCTTCTATTGACGCGTGCTTTGATTTTACTGATATGATTTCTTTGAGAAATTATTTAATTTTTCATTTGATGCTTGATTGTGGTCTTAGACGTGGTGAAGTAGTCAATTTAAAAAGAAGCGACTTTAATTTTGATTTAGCTTTTATTTCTTTTATTGGTAAAGGAAGTAAAAAGCGTGTTGTTCCTCTTCCTGAGTTTCTTATTGATTATTTTAAACTTTATTTTGATAGTGTTCATTCTTGTGAATTTGCTTTTGTTAAAAATGATAATGAACCTATAAATAATTCAACTGTTAAAATGATGATTCAAAGACTAAAAACCGCTTCAGGTGTTAAGCGTCTTACTGCTCATTTGTTGCGTCATACTTTTGCTACCAGCTTTATTGCTGGTGGTGGAAGTTTAGAGTTCTTGCGCTTACTTATGGGACATAGCTCTTATAATGTCACTCTTAATTATTTGCACGTTGCTCAAATTTGCGATCTGTTGAAAGTAGATCTATATAAGATTGATGATTGTTTTTTCGATTTTTCGCAAAAAAAAAGAAGCGCATAGGCTTCTAATATATCTTTATTAAGAGTCAGGTGCTCTGCCAGCTGAGCTAATCGCGCATATCTTATTTTCACGCAAAGACTATTATATAAGAATGGGATTAAAATTGCAAGAGAAATTTTCATTATATTAAAAAGGTCTCCTCTTGATAAGTTAAATTATCAATGAAGACCTTAATATTATTATCATAATTTATTGTATCTTCTTTCTATTTCATTAGATCCTTACTCCAAGTGCAACCACAGTCATTGCATGTGAAATGGACATAAGTATATTGAATATTGGTCATCTGGGTCTCATGTTTTTGTGTGTAATTACGAGAACCACAACTAGGACATTCCGTTTTGATTTTATAGGGAGAAGCCTGATCAAGTGTCTGCTCTACAGCATAGTCATAGGGACTCTTGATTTTGATTCCACAACCACCTGATACAGCTTCTAGTTGCTCTTCGCTAAGGGTTACTCCTTCTTCTTTGGCAAGTGCTAGAATCTCTTCCGCATTCTTGCAGGCTTTTACTTTCTTTATTTGCTCCTCTGTTAATCCCTTTAATAA
>DFLF01000013.1:0-86876 GCA_002373675.1 Pseudobutyrivibrio sp. UBA3626 | reverse complement strand
TAATCCCTTTAATAATTCTTCTCTCATAGTTGTTACCTCCCCTTATTTGTCAACTGATTTTCAAGAATACTAGGCCCATGGAGCCAGAGGTACTTCTCTACCAAATCTGTTACCACATTTTTTACAAATATATATTCCTGCCGGTGAAACTGGAGAATGTGCAAACTCTAAATCCATAGAACCACATTCTGGGCACTTAGCTGGTTTTTCATCAGTGCTACACATACCACCACTTACTGCTTCTAATTGCTCTTCTGTCAATGTAACACCTTCTGCTTTAGCAAGTGCGAGTATCTCTTTTGAACTCTTACACTCCTTAACCTTCTTAATTTGCTCCTCTGATAATCCCTTTAATAATTCTTCTCTCATTGTATTGTCCTCCTTACTTATTTATAATGTTGCCAACCTTGTGTTGTCAACCATGTGTTGTCAACATTGTCAATCTAATATACAACCCATGCATGCTTACAGTCTTTACAATCATAAGCAATTGCATTGACACCCGATTTAAGCTGCACATCCTTGGTCCTTCTTTCAACGTTGGTAGAACCACACTTTGGACATTTCTTTCCACCTCCACAGCCACCACTTACTGCTGCAAGCTGCTCATCGTTAAGCTCTACGCCTTCAGCCTTAGCAAGACTTAAGATTTCCTCTGAACTCTTGCAAGCTTCAACCTTCTTAATTTGTTCCTCTGATAAACCCTTTAATAATTCTTTTCTCATAGTACTTCCCCCTTTGTTATTTTTATAAATAATATACCACATTTTAATTAGATTTGTTTATGTGGATTTGCCTTTCACTTATATATACACATTTAAAATGTAAAATGCGACATTTTTCTACATCTGTAAACAAAAAAGTTGACAGAAGGAACATCCCCCTGTCAACCTCGCATTGCGAGTCCTCTATATGCTTAGGACACATACTTTGTGGCATTCCATTTATGACCACATTTTCTACATTTGCGTGTATAAACTTTGCCTCCACTACCTTTATTTTCCATCGTATCTATTGTAATGTCCTTAGAACCACACTGTGGACATTTATCTCCACCTCCACAGCCGCCACCTGAAACTGCCTCAAGCTGCTCATCGCTTAGCTGAACTCCCTCAGTCTTGGCAAGTGCTAAGATTTCATCTGAACTCTTGCAAGCTTCAACCTTCTTAATTTGTTCCTCTGTTAATCCTTTTAATAATTCTTCTCTCATAGTAGTTACCTCCCTCATTAGTCTTATAGTTAATATACCACATTTAGATTAGATTTGTTTGTTCGAATTTAACTTTCACATATATATACACATTTAAAATGTAAAATGCGACATTTTTCTACATCTGTAAACAAAAAAATTGACAGAACAAGGTTATACTTCTTCTCTCCATTTATGACCACAGTTATTACATTTGAACATTTGATACTCAACATGATTAAGTTCTTTATATTCATCATCACTCAAATTATCAGAACCACACTTAATACATTTAATGGTGTAAAAGCATCCTCCACCTGAAACAACCTCTAGCTGCTCATCAGTAAGTTCAACACCTTCTGCCTTGGCAAGAGCTAATATTTCCTCTGAACTCTTGCAAGCTTCAACCTTCTTGATTTGCTCCTCTGATAATCCCTGTAATAATTCTTTTCTCATTGTATTGTCCTCCTTACTTATATTCCATTTAGCGATATGGCAAAAGTTCCGTTACCTAATTACTCCCATACCCACTTGTTACCACAATCATTACATCTCCATTTGTAATTCCATTCATTAGTCCATAGATTTTTTGTTTTTCCATACTTTTCACAATTTAGCGAACCACATTGATTACATTTTACAGGGTCTGCTGTGCTTCCACATCCACCACCAGATACTGCTGCAAGTTGTTCCTCGCTAAGCTGTACCCCTTCAGCCTTGGCAAGTGTTAAGATTTCCTCTGAACTCTTGCAATCTTCAACCTTTTTTATTTGCTCTTCTGTTAATCCCTTTAATAATTCCTTCTTCATAGTAATTACCCCCTGTTATTCTTATCAATAATATACCACATTTTAATTAGATTTGTTTATGTGGATTTACCTTTCACTTATATATACACCCTTAGTGATTAGTATGCGACATTTTTATTGAAAATAACTTTTCATAGTGATATTATGTTCTTACAATTCATGCAAGAATCGTGTGCTATGCACACATTTAAGATATGTTAATTCTAATATTTTATTTCTAAATATGTCAAGATTTCAAGATTCTTGCTAAATCCAGTATTAAATTTATTAAAGCGAGATTATGATATTTATGCTTTTTTCATTGGGGTCATTTTCTCGCAGAAAGGAGAAACTATGTCCAATGAGAGAAACTATAAGAGTAATGTATTTGTAATGTTATTAGAAGAAAAGAGGAGAGCGCTAGAACTTTATAATGCTGTTAATGATTCTGATTATGGCGACCCGGAGCAGGTGGTTATAAACACGATTGAAGGGGGATTTGAGTTGTCAATCCAAAATGACGCATCATTTATATTTGATAATACCTTGTCTATATACGAGCATCAATCTACTTATTGCCCTAACATGCCGCTTAGGAGTCTGATTTATTTTACAACTCTTGTCAAGAAGATTTATAAAGATAAGGATATATTCAGCAGGAGACTTGTTAAGATACCGCGACCTAAGTTTGTAGTATTCTATAATGGAGTAGAATCCCAGCCTGATTATCAGGAGATGCGTCTTTCAGATTGCTTTATAAAAAATGATAAAGATAATGAAAAAGATATGTTAGAACTTATCTGCAGGGTGTATAATATAAATGAAGGACACAGTAGTGCATTGTTAAATAAATGCAAATGGCTTTCGGATTATATGGTATTTGTTGATAAGGTCAGAGAATATCATAAGAATCATAATGATGAAGAATTACATCAGGATATCGAAAAAGCCATTGACTATTGTATAAAGAATAACATTCTAAGAGAGTTCTTAAAAGAAAGAAGGACGGAGGTGTTAGATGTGACGGCTGTAGATTATACATATGAACGAAGGATGATTCTTAATTATAATGAGGGTAGAGAAGATGAACATAAAGCAATGCTTCTAGAAAAAATATCAAAAAAACTTTCTAAAGGGAAATCCATTGCACAGATAGCGGATGAGTTAGAGGAAAGTGAAGACACAGTTCGTGGACTGATTAAAGAAATAAAAGGTTGATAAAAACCGTTCCTTTTGTCAATATCAAAAAAACGCCACATTTGTGGCGCTTTTTTTGTGTTTTATAAGTTAGCAAATAATGCCTGTATCTCTTCTGGACTCATTATCTTGTTAGGGTCTGAAGTGTCTAGTCCTGCTAAAGCATCTGTAGCAGGATCTGATGCAGGCTCCGGCTCGGGTTCAGGTGTTGGCTCCGGGGCAGGTTCTTCTGCCGGTGCCGCTGCTTCTGCTGCTGCAAGCAGTGCCGCTATATCATCCGGACTCATTTGCTTATTCGGATCTGATGTATCTATTCCCGCGAATGGATCTGTCGCAGGTTCAGGCGTCGGCTCAGGTATAGCTTCTACTACCGGTTCGGGTTCTGGCTCCGGTTCCGGTGCTGGTGCCGGTTCGGGTTCCGGTTCCGGTACTGCCTCTACTACCGGTTCAGGCTCTGGTTCCGGCGTTGGCTCTACTACTGGTTCAGGTGTTGGCTCCGGGGCAGGTTCTTCTGCCGGTGCTGCTGCTTCTGCTGCCGCAAGCAGTGCTGCTATATCATCCGGACTCATTTGCTTATTCGGATCTGATGTATCTATTCCTGCGAATGGATCTGTCGCAGGTTCCGGTGTAGCTTCTACTACCGGTTCGGGTGCTGGCTCCGGTTCCGGTGCTGGTGCTGGTTCGGGTGCTACCTCAGCAGCCTCAAGTTCAGCCATAGCTTCCTCTAATTCTTTTGCAGCATTTTCAAAATCCTCGTCTGATATTTCTTCCGTCTTCTCTTCTACTTCTTGCGCCGTTTCTGTTGCACTGTTAGCAGCTTCAAGAAGTGCTGCTATATCATCTGGACTCATTTCTTTATTAGGATCTGACGTATCTATTCCTGCAAATGGGTCTTCAGCTGGTGCTTCTGCTACTGGTTCTAGTTCTGGAGTAGCTACAGGCTCTTCCATTACCGGCTCTGGTTCTTGAGTAGCTACAGGCTCTTCCACTACTGCTTCTGTCACTGGTTCCTGTACAGGAGCAGGCTCTGGTGCTGGCGTTGGTGCTGCAACCATTTGCACAACCGGCTCTTTAGACTCTAGTACTTCTATATCTTTCTTTATATCAATTACAGAATTTTGGACTCCTGTTACAGTATCCTGCATTCCCGTAACTGAACTTTGCATCCCATCAATTATTGTATTAAGCGCTTCAACTTTTGCCTCAAGTTCTTTATTCTTTTCTAGTATTTCTTCCCTTGTTGCGTCTAGTAGTTGTTCCTGTTTTTCGATTAAGCCCTGATTGTTAGCATCTAGCTTTTCTTCAAATGAGAATAAATGATTAATAAGCTCATCATTAGAATTCATTAGCGCATCGGTGTTTTCTTTGCTACGGCTGATTGTAACCTTTGCAACTGCCTTTTGAGCTGTTATTATTTCATCTGCTGGAATAGCTGTCTTTTCCTCAAGCATATCTATCCTATTTTGCAACTCATCAAAACTCTTTCTTATTACAAGATAGGATGCTTTCTGTGCTTTGTAAAGATCTTGATATTCTTTCCTCTCAGCCTCTTTATTCTTCTGACTTAAATCGAGAGCAAAAGTAATTAAGAAGAATACATCTATAGCGATAAGTATTCCTACTATGATATCCACTACAATACCGAAGTGAATCATAGAATATACTTCCATTAGAACTAGAAGTACGACTATTATGCCGCATAAAGCAATTTTCATTTTGTCCTTTAATACAGCAACTTCTGGTGTATCATTTTTCTTTTTCATATGAAATCCCCAGCCTTTCATATTATTTTACACCCTCTACCAGAATCGAACTGATAACTAATCCTTAGGAGGGACTTGTTATATCCATTTAACTAAGAGGGCAAATATATAATATAAATTGATGTTATCAATATTATATTTAAATGTTAAGTTTTCCTTGCATCCAAAGAACTCCTTTAAAACGCCTTCCCACAGCAGGAGCTCCTAGCAAATCTTCCTCATTAATGCATACGTCTATCTTAAGACCACTACAATCAACCGTCAAAACATATAGCCGTTGCTTAGAAATCGTATTTACAAGTAAAGTATAATCCGTGATATCTCCTATAATTGCATACTTATCATTTTCAATACCACTTGGCATAAATGTTGAACTCACGATTGAAAGCACATCTTCATTCCTAATGCGCTTTGATATCATGGTATATTTCTCCATATCATCAATGGTTAATTTCTCGTATGCATCAGCGTCGCCTTCTTTTGCTTTGGCAATCAATTTATCTCTAGTGACTTTGGCCTTATATCTTTTTGCCTTAATTGTCTCATCTGAGTACACTGGCATAATTATCTTACCTTCTAATGAGAGACCACACAAACTAACGTTAGCTGGGGTAACGCTTGTAGTTTTCTCAAAAGATTGCATATATGGTAGCATATTTTGCATATGAAAAATAACGTCTATAGCAACATTATTATCTTCACATACACCCTGGAAACATTCTCTATCTGATTCCTTAATTATATGAACCGTAGATGTTGATGAATTAAGAACCGCCTCATAATATGGAAAATAATAATCCATCTTGAAGTTATCATCCTCATCATAGTTTCCTCTAATTGCAATGCCTGCTCCAGGACATACTTCATAGCGAATCTCAGAGAACTCATTTCCTTCTGAATCCATAGCCATTTCATAAGCTGTTGGATCCTTTGAAGCCTGATATATTAAATCAGATAATTCTTCTTTAGTTATATTTTTAAATCCTATTGATCTTAAATAACTATGCATAATTCTCCTGTCGCTATTTCGATAATGTCATTATATAATAAGAGCAGAGTTTTTGCAAAAAACTCTGCTTCTTGTTGAGACACGATTCAATTATTACTGTTCCTTTGATAATGCGTCTTCTAAAGCTTCCTGTTCTTCTGGTGAGAGTGAGAGTATTGGATTTCCTGCTATTATTTCTTTTACATAGCTAAAACATCCTTCTCTACTGTGAACGACGTTAAGCACGTATCCATCATTATTCTCTGTAAGCATTGCAAGAGTAAATGATAATTTTCCACCCATTTCATCAAATGCATCATACTTAACAATACCATATTTCTGGAATGTTACCTGAAGCCTTTTAAAGATTAAATCAATATTTCTTTCATTAGTTGCATTGCTTTCTATTAATTCATCGATTTGTTCTAATCTATATATTAGATTATCTTCTAGAGACTTTCCATCTTTTCCTTCCATGAAAGCATTATATCTTTTTTTAAGCGCAGAACATTTTGCACTATTAACAATAGTTAATATTAATAAAATTACAACGAGTACAGCAAGTGCCATGGCAATATATACTATATTCTGCTCTGCCAAATCTAAAATCATATCCATTCTTATTACCTACCTCTATCAAACATATGTTCTGTATTATTATTTTTGTAGTTTTTCAACCAATCGTTCTAATTCATCTTGATTATAATACTCGATTTCAATTTTACCCTTATTGTTATCTCTTGGAATAATTGATACCTTTGTACCGATTGACTCTTTTAAATTTTCTTCAAGATCAGAGTATACTGCAATTAGCTGAGGGTCAATTTCATTTTTCTTAGAAGATTTCTTATCTCCTTTATTGCTTTGCATTTTCTTAATCTCTTTTTCGACCTCACGTACACTTAATCTCTTATCGATAATTGCATTCGCAAATTCTGATTGTTTCTCTGGATCTTTGATTCCAAGTAATGCTCTTGCATGGCCAGACGAAATCGTTTTCTCTGCAAGTAACTGTTGCACCTCTTCAGATAGGTTTAATAATCTTAAAGCATTAGAAACAGCTGGTCGGGACTTGGATACTCTAGCTGCAACTTCGTCTTGTGTCAGATCAAACTCATCCATGAGTCTTTTATATGTAGTAGCCTCTTCAATTGGATTTAAGTCTTGACGCTGAGTATTCTCTATAAGAGATATAAGTACCTTTTCCTGTTTGGTAAACTCTCTTACAATAATAGGTACTTTCTTAAGACCGGCAATCTTAGATGCGCGCCATCTTCTCTCACCACCAACTATCTCATAATAGTCACCTTTATCTTGAACGAGTAATGGGTCGATTACACCAAACTGTTTTATGGAATCTGCAAGATTCTCTAATTCATCTTCATCAAAGTTCTGTCGAGGCTGATTTCTATCTGGTTCAACTTTGTTAATATCAACTTCTTTGATTCCAGCATTAGCATTATCTGATTCATTATTATCAGGAATTAATACATCTATTCCTGCACCCAGTCCTTTAGCTAGTCCACCTTTATTTCTTGCCATTACATTACCCTCTTTTCTACAACTTCTTTGGCGAGATTACGATAACTTTCTGCACCTGTTGATTTGTTATCATATAATGTAATTGGAAGTCCGTGAGATGGAGCTTCAGCAAGTGAGACATTTCTTGGAATAATTGTATTATAAATGTTAGCATTAAGGTTATTCTTTACATTGTCTACTACGTCTTTTGAAAGATTAGTTCTTCCATCATACATAGTAAATACAACACCTTCAATCTTAAGTCTTGAATTTAGTCTCTTCTGTACAAGACCAATTGTTGTTATTAATTGTCCAATACCTTCTAGTGCATAGTACTCACATTGAATAGGAATCAACATTGAATCTGCTGTAGTCATAGCATTTACTGTTAGCATATTAAGTGATGGAGGACAATCAATGATTATATAATCATAGTCTTCCTTTACATAGTCTATAGAATTTCTAAGAATATATTCTTTCTCGTTAAATTCTAATAACTCAATCTCGGCACCTGCTAGGTTTACATCAGAAGGTATTATTGTAACATTTTCAATTCCTTCAACCTTCATCATGCTGTTTTTTACAGAACACTTATTAAGCATTAATTCATATACTGTATTCTCAATCTGCTCTTTTTCAATACCAAATCCACTAGTACAATTTCCCTGTGGATCTAGGTCAATTACAAGAACTTTCTTTCCAAGTTCAGCCAGACATGCTGACAAATTAATAGAAGTAGTTGTTTTTCCTACTCCTCCTTTTTGATTTGCTATTGCTATAATTTTTCCCATTTTTCTCTTTCCTTTCTTGTGCTTTTGATATTATATCATTACGATATTATCAATTCTACCTATTTTTAATTATAAATTTTTTTGCTTTTTCCAATTATTATCTATATGTAGATGTTTATCAGTTTATCAGTTGAGTCTCTTTGTAATGTTTCACGTGGAACATTTTTCTATATTTATGATTACAACTCTATTTTTTATTATTTTATATACTAAATATAGTGTTGAAATATTATTAAACGTAAAACAAAATAGAGATGTTTCACGTGAAACATCTCTACAATGAACTCCTACATCTTGTATATAACAAATTATAAATTATTTTTTAAATTTTCTAATTCAATTCTTGCTCTGATAGGATCTGCAGGAAGATATGAAATAATATTATCCAGGCTTTCTTTAATAAAAGAATTATCATTGTTAGGTATAACATTCCTTTTTTCAGAAAAAGTATTATCATAACTATCAAGTTTACCTAACATATCTTTAATATCCTGTATCTTAATCTTACATTGATCTATTCTAATCTCTGTATTTTTCTTCTCAACAATTTGGTTGTTCGTAGTTAATTCTAATTTATCAATCTGTTCTCCATTCTTATAATTAACATTTCTTGGAGAAAATTCTGAAAAAGGTTCTTCATTTTCTTTCTTAAGAATATCTAGAAATCTGGTATTTTCTTTAATTTTTATATCCAAATCATCATTAATTCGTTCAAGTTCTGCAAGATTAGCAGCTGACTCATCCAAAAGTTTTTTTAAAAAAGTTCTTATTTCTTCCATAATATATTACCTATAATAAAAATATTTTTTAATTATTCATTAGCAGACTTACTATTACGCTGAGTCTGTTCAATTAATATCTTAAAATAAGAAATTGCTTTATCATAACTCATAAAGTTGCCGGCATCCTCTTCTTTATCTATAACCTTTGCCACAGCAACTTCCGGATGAAACTGAACGCCAATAACAAAATCCTTGTCAGTTCTTTCAACACCTTCTATAATAGGAATCCCATCAGTCATAGTTGTTGCAGTTACAACAAGTCTCGTTCCATTAATATTTCCTACAATCTGGTGATGCCATGAAGGAACCTTGGATATAACATCTTCACCGGCAATCTTATAAATATAAGAGTCATGACTAAGTACATTAACATCATGAGAGGCGAAAATCTTCTTGTTCGGATCTCTATGAACATTAGTATAAGTAATGCCCTGACCTTCCATATATTGTCCAACATCTCCAATCATATCTGCTCCGGACACAACAGATAAAAGTTGCATGCCTCGACAAATTGCAAGTATAGGCATATTCTCCTCTAAGCAATATGACATAAGAAGATAATCGGACACATCTCTTTCTGCAGAATAATCCGTGTCACCTTCGATTCCATGCCATGGCTGCTCATTATAGTAGAAAGTAGGACATAAATCAGTACCTCCGGGAAATATGATACAGTCATAATCTTTTATAACATCTTTGACATTGGAATTCTGCCATGTATTAACTTTAACAAGCTTGGTAGCTTCCGGAGTAAGGATACCATGCTCATCCTTATTACCAACAATCATACCGGAATCATCATATTCTAAATCATAAGAACGAACCATATCTAATACAACAGGCTTCGCTCCCGCAGCTTCAACTGCCTTAAGTAGACACTGAATACTATAAGCATCCTGTCTGTCGGTCCATGCTATGGCAACCTTGGGTTTATTGTCATTATTATTAGGAGTGACACATCCGCTAAGGAATACTATGACAAGTAAAGGTATTAAAATAACACTCGTCAATTTTTTAACAATATAAGTATTGTTGCTACTTTGATTGAGATTCATATAACCACCTTGTTATTATAATATTTAAAACTCATTATCATAATTGATTATAACTTAAATTATGAAATTTTGGGAAGTTAATTTGTAAAATACCCTAACATAGAATATAATTATTTTAAGAAAATATTAGTGAGGTAGATTATGATTAATAAGAAATTTCTACAAGGACTTGGAATCGGTCTTATGTCAGTTGCATCCATCGAAGTAATTAATAAAGCAATCAACGAAAATGCAAAAAGATATAAGATTAAATATGAAGAAGGATATTACTACACCTGGAAAGAAGGCTCAATACATTACAATGAAAAAGGTGAAGGAAGTCCCATTCTATTAGTACATGATCTTAACGTAATATCGTCAAGCTACGAATGGAATAAATTAGAAGATGAATTAGCAAAGAATCATAAAGTCTATACTATAGATTTACTTGGATGCGGTCTATCAGATAAACCTGCAATTACTTATACAAACTATACCTTTGTACAACTAATATCTGATTTTTGCAAAGACATTATCAAGGAAAAATGTGATGTTATAGCAAGTAACGATGCATCATCAATAGTTATAATGGCCAATCATATTAATAAAGTATTCAATAAAACAATACTTATTAATCCAGCAGAATTTGATTTATTCGCACTTGAAACTACAAGACTTGATTTACTGGAAAAAGAAATACTATTCCTACCTGTAATTGGTACCGCATTATATAACTATTATATACGTGAATCAAATATTAAATCTACATTAAATTCTTATTTTATGAGTTCAGATGATATTGGAGAATCAGTAGATGCATATTACGAATCATCACATATTAATAATAGTAAGGGAAGATTTCTATATGCTTGTAAGAAATGTAGTTATCTAACATGTGATGTACGACTTGCACTATCAGATAAAGAGAATATATATATACTGACAGGTAGTGAAGTTGGTAGAGCAATAGCAAATAATTATAAAGAAGTAAATTCTAAAATAGAAGTAACAACAATAAATAATTCTAAGTTACTTCCACATCTTGAAAATACTGAAGACACCCTTAAGGCAATTAATAAAGTTTTATAATGGTTTCTTTTTTGGGACACCTGCCCTTCTAGGATACTTTGCAGGTGTCTCATTTTTTTTATCAATTAACAATAGATTTCTATTATATTCTGTACCGGGAATATCAATCTTAACAATACAATCAATTTCTCCGCCCAGAATACTGATTGCATTTTTTCCATTTTCAATTTCATCATTAAGCTGAACTGACTTATATGCTATACATTTACCGCCAATTCTTACAAAAGGTAGAGTATATTCAGATAAAAGATTAGTTTCTGCCACTGCACGAGTAACACATAGGTCAAATTGCTCTCTATAAGACGAATCTTTACCATAATCTTCAGCTCTACCTGAATATGCTTTAACATTACTAAGAGAAAGAGTACTAATAACTTCATTTAGGAAATTAACTCTCTTATTCAAAGAATCAAGTAAAGTAAAATTAGCTTCTTCATACATAATAGCAAGGGGTATTCCAGGAAAACCAGCTCCTGTACCAACATCAATTACAGAGATATTACTATTAATATCAGGATAAACATTTTCTAAAATCAATGAATCAAGGAAATGCTTATTAATAAAATCATCAAATTCAATAATACCAGTAAGATTCATAACCTTATTCTTTTCTATAACCATCTCATAGAAATTAACAAGTTTATCAATTTTATCTCTGTTATAGGAAACACCTAATGAATCTAAACCGTTATATAATTTTATTAAATCATAATTATATTTTATACTCATACTTAATAACTCTCTAATAATTAATCATTATCTTTATTAAGATATTTACCTTGCTCAAGATAAACAAGTAGAACAGAAATATCAGCAGGTGATACACCAGATATTCTAGAAGCCTGTCCTATACTTCTTGGACGAAGCTCTGATAATTTTTGCCTTGCCTCAAGTCTTAAAGAATTAACGTCTTCATAATTAATAGAATCAGGTATTATCTTAGTTTCAAGCTTCTTAAATTCTTCTACCTGTTTTATCTGTCTTATGATATAACCTTCGTATTTTATATTAATATTAACCTGTTCCCTAACATCAGAAGGAAGGTCAGGTCTATCTACATCAATCTCTGATAGTTTATCATAATCAAGTTCAGGTCTTCTAATAAGATCAGAAAGTTTCACTCCGCAATTTAGGGGAATACTGTTATTTCTTATTAGACAATCCTGTACTTTTTTATTAGCACCTATATTAACATTTTTTACTCTTTCAATCTCATCTTGGATTAATCTTTCTTTAATACAAAGCTTATTATATCTATCTTCATCAATAAGTCCTACTTCATAACCGATCTTAGTAAGACGAAGGTCTGCATTATCCTGTCTAAGTAATAATCTATATTCTGCTCGACTTGTCATCATTCTATAAGGTTCTCTTGTTTCTTTTGTAACAAGATCATCAATTAGAACACCAATATAAGATTCACTTCTATCAAGAATAAGTGCTTCTTTATTTTGTAATTTTCTGGCACTATTAATACCGGCAATAATTCCTTGAGCAGCGGCTTCTTCATAACCACTGCTTCCATTAAATTGTCCTGCAGCAAATAAACCTTCAATATTCTTAAATTCAAGAGAAGGCTTTAGTTGAGTAGCCTTAATACAATCATACTCAATTGCATAAGCATTTCTTACAATCTTAGCATTTTCAAGACCCGGTACTGTTCTATACATCTCATACTGAACAGACTCAGGCATTGAACTTGACATGCCTCCAATATACATTTCATTTGTATAAAGTCCCTCAGGCTCAACAAATAACTGATGACGTGACTTATCGGCAAATTTTACCACTTTATCCTCAATGGAGGGGCAATATCTAGGACCGGTACCTTCAATTATTCCTGCGTAAATTGGTGATTTATCAAGGTTCTTTCTTATAATCTCATGCGTCTTCTCATTAGTATAAGTAAGATAACATGAAACCTGCTCTTTCTGAATAGAATCAGGGTCAGTTGTAAATGAAAATGGGACAATTTTTTCATCACCAAATTGCTCTTCCATTTTACTATAATCGATAGAATTTCCATCAATTCTTGCCGGAGTTCCAGTCTTAAAGCGTAATATTTCTACATTATTGTCAGTAAGTGACTTACTTAAGTAGTTAGCTGACTTTAAACCATTAGGACCGGTATGTTCTATTACATCACCATATAGACACCTTGAAGCAAGATATGTTCCAGTACAAAGAATAGCATTTTTACAATAATATGTTCCATTAGAAAATGTCTTAACACCTTTAATCTTCCCATTTTGAATAATGAGTTCAGTAACTTCTGCCTGTCTTAAAGTAAGATTTTCCTGGCTTTGTAAAGTCTTTCTCATTTCAAGAGAATACATAGCTTTATCTGCCTGTGCTCTAAGAGAATGAACTGCAGGACCTTTTGATTTATTAAGCATCTTAGATTGAATAAATGTCTTATCTATATTAACACCCATTTCTCCACCAAGAGCATCAATTTCTTTAACAAGATGGCCTTTAGAAGTTCCACCAATATTAGGATTACATGGCATCATGGCAACTGAATCCATACTAACAGTAAATATAATTGTATTCATTCCAAGACGTGCAGAAGCAAGTGCTGCTTCACATCCGGCATGACCAGCACCGACAACTACAACATCATATGTTTCTTCAACAAATTTTTTTTCTTCAAATTCTTGCATTTTTCATCCTAATCTATTTTATTTACCCATACAAAATTTAGAAAAAATCTCTTCTACCAAATCATCTTCAATTTCCTGACCTATAATCAAACCTAAATATTTATAAGCATCCATAAGATCAATGGAATAAAAATCTTCAGGCATATCCTGACTTAAGCTATCTAATACAAGTTTGAGAGATTCATCACATTTACAGAGTAAATCCTTATGTCTTATATTAGTTATAACAACTTCATTATTATCTTCTATTTCACCATTAAAAAATAAATCCTTTATCTCATTTTCAAGATCATTAATACCCTTACCTTCTTTTGCAGAAATGGATATTACTTTAGAATTAATGTGATTTCTGATATCATCTTCACTAACAACATTAGTAAGATCTGATTTATTAAGAAGACATACGTGCTTTTTATTCTTAATCTTTTCAATAATACTATAATCGTTATTATCTAATTCAATTGAAGAATCAACAACATAAATAATAAAATCAGCTTCTTCTATAGCAGATATGGATTTATCAACACCAATTTTCTCAACAACATTATCTGTTTCTCTAATTCCGGCAGTATCTATAATATTAAGAACAATTCCATTAATACTTACTTGTTCTTCAATTATATCTCTTGTTGTACCTGGAATATCAGTAACAATAGCTTTATCTTTCTTAGCTAAAATGTTAAGAAGGGAAGATTTACCTGCGTTTGGTTTACCAACAATAACTGTATTAATTCCATTTTTTAGAAGAATTCCATTATTACTACTCTTAATTAATTTATCAACCCTATTTATGACTTCTTTAACAACATTAGTGAGTCTATCATTATAACCATTAAGATCATAGTGTTCAGGATCATCAAGTGCTGATTCAATATATGCTATTTCATATATAATCTTCTCACGAAGCGATACAATTTCTCTAGAAACACTACCATTTAATTGATTAATAGAGGCATTAAGAGCATATTCATTGCTAGATTCAATAATATCCATAACAGATTCAGCCTGACTTAAATCAATTCGGCCATTTAGAAAAGCTCTCTTGGTAAACTCTCCAGGTTCAGCAATTCTAATTCCATTTCTAATAATTATTTCAAGAATCCTTCTAGTAACAAGAACACCACCATGACAATTTATTTCTACCACGTTTTCTCTTGTAAATGAATTAGGTTCACGAAATACTGATACAAACACCTCATCAATGATTTCTTGATTATAAATAATATGGCCATAATTAATAGTATGACTTTCAACATCTACAAGTTTTTTCTTACCTTTATATATTTTATCAATACTAGTAATTGCATCATCACCACTGACCCTAATAATACTAATACCTGAATTACTAAGAGCAGTAGAAATGGCAGCAATTGTATCATTATTTGACATAATCATTTCCTCAAACTATTTACACCATTATATATAATATTAGATTATTACTTATTTTACAATTATTATTTGGTGTGAGAGGGGAGCGAGAAAAAGCGGCTGTCACCTGGATGGTGAATCAGCCGCTGGTTTCTGTCCAAATATTACATTGTTTTAATATCAATCACTTACCTTAATCATTAATTATTCTTAGGAACAACAACAACGTGTCTATAAGGTTCCTCACCTTCAGAATGTGTATTAACATATTTATCATCCTGAAGTGCAGAATGAATAATACGTCTTTCATAAGGATTCATAGCTTCTAAGCTTACTGAACGCTTATTTCTCTTAGCCTTATAAGCAGTATTCTTAGCAAGGTTTTCTAAAGTAGCTTTTCTTCTATTACGATAATCTTCAGTATCAAGTTTTATCTTAGTATAATTATCTACTTTTCTATTAACTGCAAGACTTGTTAAATACTGGAGTGAATCAAGTGTTTGACCACGCTTTCCAATAATAACACCCATTTCTGGTCCTTCAAGTTCAATCTCTAAAATGTTATTTTCTTCATCAATGTTAGTAGAAATATCAACTTGAAGGTTCATTGATGAGAATACATCCTGTAGAAATACCTTTGCTTCTTCAGCAGCTTTAGGATCTACTACATTATTTTTCTTCTCTGATTTTTCTTTATTTTCCGGTATTTCTTCAGAAGCTGCTTCTTTAATATCATCCTTTACAGGTTCTTCATTTGAGTTAACTTCTTCTAAAGAAACGTCCGATTTTTTCCATACATTTATTACTGCATTTTTTGAATTTAAACCAAGAAATCCACTACTTCCTTTTTCAACTACTTCATATTCTAGTTCATCACTTGTAATTCCAAGAGAAACAGTTGCATTAGTAATAGCTTCTTCAACGGTTTTAGCTTCAAATTGTTTTTTATTTAAACCCATCTTGAAATCTCCTACAAAATATTATTTTTTATTTTTACCTTTATTATTCTTCTTATTATTATTCTTAGCACCATTATTATTTTTGCTATTATTCTTCTCATCAAATGCTTTAACTGCATTTGCAAGACTAGCCATAGATCCAGCAGGTGGATTATTTCTTACATTTTGCATTTTATCAAGTTTTTCCTGATTATCTTTCGAAATGTTAGTAGAAACATTAGATGAAAGACTTTTAGCATTAATGTGTGCTGAATTATAAATAGCTTCTTTTCTCTTACCACGCTTTTCAGCTTTTTTAGCTGCTTTTTCCTTATTATTCTCAATAATTGATTCAGGATCAAGTTTCTTGAAATGCATATTTAAAAGAATCTGTTGAATAATTCTTATTACAGAACCTGTAATCCAGTAAAAACCAAGACCTACAGGAACAGTAAATGCAAAGAATAATGACATAAGTGGCATTAACATATTAGTTGTTCTCATTGTTTTAGCCATTTGATCATTATCATTATTAGCAGTAGGCATAAGCTTGATATTAATCATCTGAGTTCCCCAGGCTAATAATGGAACAAGAAGTGAACAAATAATTAAAACAAAATCTTTGCTGTCTCCTGACCATCCTTGTTTAATCTGATTCCAAGGTGTATCAGAAATACTAAGTACAAAAATATAATTAATATCATGTAATTTCTGAACAACTGCATCAATAGAATCAGAAATATTAGGAAAACTCTCAGCAAGCTTAGCCCAGCCTGAATCTCCTAGTTTATATAATACATCAATAATATAATTCTTAATTGTTTCAGCATTGTCAGCTGTATAAGTACCTGTAAAATCAGCAGTTACATTTTTTAGCTCTGCATATTCATATAAGGACTGCATTTTATCCATGAATCCATCTGAATTAACAATAGCATCTACAATCGAACTAGCTGCATTTCCAACTTTTTCAGTAAATACTTCTCTAATTGAAGTAATATAAGCTGGTACATTATAGAATACTCTATAAAGAGAAAACAAAATTGGTAATTGGATAAGTAATTGTATACAAGAACCCATTGTAGATACGCCATACTTATCATAAACTGCCTGAGTTTCTTCTTGCTTAGCCTGCATTGAAGCAGTATCTCTTTTACCTTTATATTTATTATTAATTTCCTTGATTTCAGGTTGCATTATTCTGTTAAGTGCAGAAAACTTCTGCTGTTTATAAGTTAAAGGAAATAAACATAAATAAATAAATAAGGTAAATATCGCAATTGAAACTGCTACGTTCTCAATACCAAATACTGAATAAAAGAAAAGATAAATCTTATCCATTATCCAACCTAATACCTTAACGATTGGTCCTAATATAAAACCATCGTAAGCAGTTAAATAAATTTCGCTCAAAATCTTTTACCTCCTATTTGAAAGAAAAGCTCCTCTGGTACAGGATCAAATCCTCCTTTTGAAAAAGGATTACATCTTAAAATTCTCCATGTTGTAAGAATCCCACCTTTAAATGCTCCATGCTTTTCTATTGCATGAAGACCATATGTTGAACAGGTAGGATAATATGGACATTTCGTTCTTTTTAGATGTGAAATATGTTTTCTATAAAATTTAATTATTGCTAAAAAAATATTCTTAAACATAAACCCTTCTTCTAAGCTATTATTTACAAGTTATGTGATGAAGATTTGAAAGATGCATAAGTGCACTACTCATTTTATGATAATCAATATCTTTTGCACTTGGTCTAACAACGACTACCATATCTAACCCAGTGTTAAAATACTCTTCATGTAGCCGATATGATTCTCTTATCAGTCTCGCCATACGATGTCTCACTACGGAATTTCCAACTTTTTTACTGCATGAAATTCCTAATCTGTTAATATTTAAACCGTTTTTATGAACATACATTATCAAATATTTATTAGCTTTAGATTTTCTTTTTTTATAAACAGTTTGAAAATCTGATGTTTTCTTTAATGATTCACTAAATTTCATAATATTGCCCACTTATATTTCTGCTTAATATAAAATAATAAAGACCACAAAATGTGGTCTGTTTATTTAAGCAGATAAATTCTTTCTTCCCTTTGCCCTTCTAGCTGCAAGAACTTTTCTTCCACCTGGAGAACTCATCCTTGATCTAAAACCATGAACTTTAGATCTTTGTCTCTTCTTTGGTTGATAAGTCATCTTCATATTAGATTCACCTCCTTATATTGTCGAAAACATCGCTACAATTATAACATAAAACCTTACTAAGTCAATGTTTTTCTTATATATATAACAATAATAATATAAACATAATGTGGATAACTATAATCACTTTATGTTAATAATTAACAATTTGTGGATAAGTTTGTGGAAAAGTTTATATTTAATCACAATTTAATCATATGTTTTACGCATAAATACATACGTTTCACATTTTCTCACATAAAGTTAATAAATAGATTAATATAATAATTTAAGGTTAATAATTGTTACTGACGGTTGATAAAAAGGCTTATTTAAGGTAAAATTATACGTGGAATTTTTTTACATAAGATGAATATTTTTATAACACATTATGATTAGTTTCTTCCTATTATAATGTATTATTTAATTGAGGGATAAAATGGAACTACAGACACTAATTGAAAAATGGGATGAAATTAAAGAAATAGTTACTAAAGAAACAGAGACATCAGAGATAGCATATAACACTTGGCTTAAACCTTTAGATGTATATGATATTGTTGATGGAACTGTTTATATTATTTATAGCGAAGATTCAGAAAGCAGAATGATTGCTTTAATAGAGAAGAAATATAAGGTCATAATCAAAAATGTAATAAAAGATATTACAGGAAACCAATATGATATTAAAATAATTCTTCCTGATGAAGCTCTTAGAATTAATTCTGCTAAAACAAATAATGTAGATTTACCAACTAATAATAATTCATCTTATATTGGTACAAGTAATTATATTGATTCTAATCTTAATCCTAAATACACATTTAACACATTTGTAGTAGGTAGAAATAATAAATTTGCACAAGGAACTGCATATACTGTAGCTGAAGCGCCAGGTGAAATATGTAATCCATTATTCATATGTGGAGGACCAGGACTTGGTAAGACACATCTTATGCATGCCATAGGTAATCAAATAATTGAAAATGATAATACTAAGAAAGTACTTTATGTTACAGCTGAAGAGTTCACTAACGAGGTAATTGAATGTATTAAAAACTCAAGAAATAAGTCACAACAAAATGATATGACTTATTTTAGAGATAAATATAGAAATGCTGATGTGCTTATGATAGATGATATTCAATTTTTCGTTGGAAAAGAAAGTTCTCAGGATGAATTCTTTAATACTTTCAATAAATTACATACATCAGGTAAACAAATAGTTATAAGTTCCGATAAAATGCCTAATGAAATTGAAGGATTTGAAGATAGATATATAACTAGATTCGAACAGGGAATCACAGCTGAAATAAAAATCCCTGATTATGAAACAAGAGTAGCAATTATTAAGAATAAAATGGAAAATAAAAATGCATATTTTCCAGATGATGTCGTAGATTATATAGCTAGTAATATCAAATCTAATATAAGAAGTATTGAAGGTGCTATCAATAAATTATATGCATATTCAAATCTTGAAAATACTGAGATAACAATTGATAATGCCAAAGATTTGTTAGATTCAATTATTAGTCCGGAAAAACCTAAAGAAATTACACCACAATTAATAATTGAAGTTGTATGTGAACATTATGGTGTTACTATTGAACAACTAATTTCTAAGAATAGATCACAAAATATAATTAGACCACGACATGTTGCAATGTATTTGTGTACACAAGAAACAGATTGTTCACAAGATACAATAGCTAAACTTCTTGATAGAAAGGATCACTCCACAATTATCAACGCAAGAGATAACATTATTGAACAATTAAAGACAGATAAAGAGCTTCAGAACCAGATTGAAACAATAAAGAAGAAGATAAATACTAATTAATTAACATCTGTCCATATTAAATAAACTAATAATTAACTAAAAATATAGATTTAACATTTCAAATAAATGCTTAAATAATAATTATTATAAGGGTTATTAACTAATAAACACCCCCTATTAATACTAATACTAATTAATAATAATATTTATATAGGAGAAAGACGATGAAAATAGTTTGTTCTAAAACAGAATTAGTAAAAGGAGTTAACATTGTACAAAAAGCAGTTCCTACTAGAACTACAATGGCTATTCTTGAATGTATTCTTATTGATGCATCTGGTGATGAGATTAAATTAACAGCTAATGATATGGAAATAGGAATTGAAACAGTTGTTAATGGTTCAATAGATGAACCCGGTATAGTAGCAATAGATGCTAAGTTCTTATCAGATATAGTAAGAAAACTTCCTGATGAAGATGTTATTATTTCTACTTCTGATAATTTTAAAACAAGTATTGTATGTGAAGAAAGTAACCTTCACTATGATATTGTTGGTAAATCAGGGGAAGATTTCTCAAATATTCCTTTTATATCAAGAAATGAACCAATTGAAATATCACAATTTGCATTAAAAGAACTTATTAAACAAACTATTTTTTCTATAGCTGATAATGATTCTAATAAAATGATGACAGGTGAATTATTTGAGATTAATGATAATAATCTCAAAGTTGTTGCATTAGATGGTCATAGACTTGCAGTAAGAAATATAGAATTAAAGAATAGCTATGATAATAAGAAAGTAGTAGTTCCAGGCAAAACCCTTAATGAAGTAAGTAAAATAATTCCAGGTTTTGCTGAAGATATGGTAAATATATTTATTACTGATAATAATATTATATTTGAATTTGATAATACTGTAGTTGTTTCAAGATTAATAGATGGAGAGTTTTTTAAACTTGATCAGATGTTATCTACTGATTATAAGACGAAAGTTAGAATTAATAAGAGAATACTTCTTGATTCAATTGACAGAGCTTCTTCTATGGCAAAAGAAGGAGATAAGAAACCAATTATAATGGATATTAGTGATAATAATCTTAATATGTCAATAACATCTTTTATTGGAACAATGAATGAGAATATTAACATAACAAAAGAAGGTGTTGATATGACTATTGGATTTAATCCTAAATTCTTCATGGATGCTCTTAAAGTAATTGATGATGATGAGATTAATCTATATATGGTTGATCCAAAGGCTCCTTGCTATATTAGAGATGATAAAGAAACATTTATGTATATGATTCTTCCAATCAATATTAATAATAATAGATAAGATAATAGATACTATGGAAAATGTTAAGATAAAAGATGAATATATAAAACTTGGCCAATTATTAAAGCTTTCAGGTCTTGTTGGAAGTGGTGTTGATGCCAAATATGTTATAGGTGATGGTCTTGTTAAAGTAAATAATGAAATTGATACAAGAAGAGGAAGAAAAGTATATCCTGATGATATAGTAACCTATAATGGTGAAAGTATTAAGGTTGTTAAATGATAATTAAATCAATAGAGCTTAATAATTTTAGAAATTATGAATCTTTAAATATTGAATTTGATAATAATATAAATATTCTATATGGAGATAATGCACAAGGTAAAACCAATCTTCTAGAAGCTTGTTATTATACTGCTATAAGCAGATCCTACAAAGGAAGCAAAGATAAAGATATTGTTAAATTCGATAAAGACTATTCTAATATAAAATCAATTATAGAAAAAAATAATAGAGAATATGAAATAAATATTTCAATAAAAAAAGGTAAAAAGAAAGCTATTACAATTGACAAGGTTAATATTAAAAAATCGTCTGAATTACTAGGTCTTTTAAATGTTATATTATTTTCCCCGGAAGATTTAAATATTATAAAAAATGGACCTTCTGAAAGAAGAAGGTTTATTGATAGTGAACTTTGTCAAATAGACAGTATATATTTATCAGATATAAGTAATTATAATAAGCTTCTTAATAATAGAAATAAGCTGCTTAAAGATATAAGCTTCGATAATAGCTTAAAAGATACGCTTGATGTCTGGGATATGCAGCTTATAAAGTATGGAAAAAAGATAATTAAAAGAAGAAGAGAGTTCATTGATGAGTTAAAATATTATGTAAAAGAAAAACATTTAAGTATTTCTGGCGGAAAAGAAGAATTAATTATTAATTATGAGCCTAATATTGATGATATTTTCTTTGAAGATGAATTAATTAAGAAGAGAGAAAATGATTTAAGATACTGTCAGACATCTGTTGGTCCTCATAGAGATGATATTAGTTTCAAAATAGATGGAATAGATATGAGAAAATTTGGATCACAGGGGCAACAACGATGCTCTGCTTTATCTCTTAAATTATCAGAAATAGATATAGTAAGTAATATTATTAAAGAAAAACCGGTATTACTTCTTGATGATGTTCTCTCTGAGCTTGATAGTAGCAGGCAAAAAATGCTATTAGACAGTATAGAAGATATTCAAACTATTATAACCTGTACAGGTCTTGATGATTTTATTAATAATAGATTTGATGTTAATAAAGTATTTAAAGTAGTTAATGGAACTGTAAGTGAAATACTAATATAAATATATATTAAAACAATATGGAGGAATTATGGGTCAAAATCAAGAATATGGTGCTGATCAAATACAAATATTAGAAGGACTTGAAGCTGTAAGAAAAAGACCTGGAATGTATATAGGTTCAACATCAGAACGTGGTCTTCATCATTTGGTATATGAAATTGTTGATAATGCTGTAGATGAAGCATTAGCTGGATATTGTTCTCATATCATTGTTAACCTTAATAAAGATGGTTCATGTACTGTTGAAGATGATGGTCGTGGAATACCAACTGGTATTAATACTAAAGCAGGAATTCCAGCTGTAGAAGTAGTATTTACAATACTTCATGCAGGAGGAAAATTCGGTGGCGGAGGATATAAAGTATCTGGTGGACTTCATGGAGTAGGTGCTTCTGTAGTAAATGCTCTATCTAATTGGTTAGAAGTAGAAATATGCCGAGATGGTAAGAGATATAAGCAAAGATATGAACGTGGAAAAACAATGTATCCTCTTAAAGAAATTGGTACTTGCGAATTAGAAAGCACTGGTACAAGAGTTACATTTGTTCCTGATGATACTATATTTGAAACAGTAGAATTTGATTTTAATACACTAAAAACAAGACTTCGTGAAACTGCTTTTCTAACTAAAGGACTAAGAATTACTCTTATAGATAATAGAGGAGAGGACATTGTTGAGAAGTCATATCACTATGAAGGTGGTATTAAAGAATTTGTAACATATCTTAATAAAGGAAATGAGCCATTATATTCTGATGTTATTTACTGTGAGGGATATAAAGATAATGTATATGTAGAAGTTGCTATGCAACATAATGATGGATTTAATGATAGTTCATATACATTTGTTAATAATATTATTACACCTGAAGGTGGAACACATCTTGCAGGATTTAGAGCTGCAATTACTAAAACATTTAATAATTATGCAAAAGAAAATAAATTAATAAAAGATAATGATCCGGCTTTAACTGGTGATGATATAAGAGAAGGTCTTACATCAATTGTAAGTATTAAGATTGAAGAACCTCAATTTGAAGGACAAACTAAGCAAAAACTTGGTAATTCAGAAGCAAGAGGTGCAGTTGATTCAATTGTATCTGAACAATTAACATATTATCTTGAGCAAAATCCCGGCGTTGCAAAGTCCATTGTTGAGAAGTCTATTCTGGCTCAACGAGCTAGAGATGCCGCTCGTAAGGCAAGAGATTTAACAAGAAGAAAATCTCCCCTTGAAGGTGGAGGACTTCCAGGAAAGCTAGCCGATTGTTCTTCTAAGAATGCTGAAGAATGTGAGATATTTATAGTCGAGGGAGATTCCGCTGGGGGTTCTGCCAAGAAAGCAAGAAACAGAAATAACCAGGCAATTCTCCCACTTCGTGGTAAGATACTTAATGTTGAGAAAGCAAGAGAAGATAAGATATATGCAAATGCTGAGATTAAGGCTATGATTACTTCTTTTGGAACTGGAATACAGGATGATTTCGATATTGAGAAACTTCGCTATCATAAGATTATTATTATGACAGATGCGGATGTAGATGGTGCGCATATAGCAACTCTAATGCTTACTTTCTTATATAGATTTATGCCGGAATTAATAAAAAGAGGATATGTATATCTGGCTATGCCTCCTCTATATAAATTAGAGAAGAACAAGAAAGTATGGTATGCATATTCAGATGAAGAGCTTAATAATATAATTAATGAAGTAGGTAGAGACCAAAATAATAAAATTCAGCGTTATAAAGGTCTTGGTGAGATGGATGCAGATCAATTATGGGATACAACTATGGATCCTGAGAAACGTATTCTTAAGAGAGTAATAATTGATGACGAAAGCGAGTCAGAAATTAATGTGACATTTTCAACTCTTATGGGAGATAAAGTAGAACCCAGAAGAGAGTTCATTGAAGAGAATGCAAAATACGTACAAAACCTTGATATTTAGGAGATATAAATAGATGGATGATAAGATATTTGATCAGATACATGAAGTTGACCTAAAGAAGACAATGGAAACTTCATATATAGATTATGCTATGTCGGTTATCGCAAGTCGTGCGCTACCTGATGTTAGAGATGGTCTAAAGCCTGTTCAACGTAGAGTACTTTATTCTATGAGTGAATTACATAATACACCTGACAAAGCTCATAGAAAATGTGCACGTATTGTAGGTGATACAATGGGTAAATACCACCCTCATGGAGATAGTTCTATCTATGGAGCTCTCGTTAACATGGCACAGGAATGGTCAACTAGATATCCTTTAGTAGATGGTCATGGAAATTTTGGTTCAGAAGATGGAGATGGAGCTGCTGCTATGCGTTATACAGAAGCCCGTCTTTCTAAGATATCTATGACAATGCTTCAGGATATTGATAAGGATACTGTAGATTTTGCACCTAACTTTGATGAGACTGAGAAAGAACCGGTAGTACTTCCTGCAAGATATCCTAATCTTCTTGTGAATGGTACAACAGGTATTGCTGTTGGTATGGCAACTAATATTCCACCTCATAATCTTGGTGAAGTAGTTAATGCAGTTGTCAAAATGATTGATAACAAGGTTGAAGAAGACAGAGAAACATCAATTGATGAATTAATGGGAATTATTCAAGGTCCTGATTTTCCAACAGGAGGTACAATCCTTGGTCGTTCAGGTATTGATGAAGCATATAGAACGGGACGTGGCAAGATTAAAGTAAGAGCCGTTACTGATATTGAGCCAATGGATAATGGTAAGAATAGAATTATTGTTACTGAATTACCATATCTTGTTAATAAAGCCCGACTAGTAGAGAAGATTGGTGAACTGGTTAGAGATAAGAGGGTTGATGGAATAACAGATCTTCGTGATGAATCTTCTCGCGAAGGAATGAGAGTAGTAATTGAACTTCGACGTGATGTTAATCCTAACATTTTACTTAATCAATTATTAAAACATACACAGCTTCAAGATACATTTGGCGTAATAATGCTAGCTCTCGTTGATAATCAACCTAAAGTACTTAATCTTAAGGAGATGCTTTCATTATATCTTGAACATCAGTGTGATGTTATAACAAGAAGATGTAAGTATGAGCTTAATAAAGCAGAGGAAAGAGCTCATATATTAGAGGGTTATCTAATTGCTCTTGATAATATTGATGAAGTTATTAAGATAATAAGAGGCTCTGAAACAGTAGCAATTGCCAAAGAAGAGTTACAGAAGAGATTTGGCTTATCTGAAGCTCAGTCTAATGCAATAGTTGAAATGAAGCTTCGAACTCTCACAGGATTAGAGCGAAGCAAGATTGAAGAAGAATATAAGAATCTCAAGGCCACAATTGAAAGACTTAAGGCAATTCTTGCTGATGAAAAGCTTCTTCTTGGCGTAATTAGGGAAGAAATAATTGCTATTTCTGCAAAATACGCTGACGATAGAAGAACTACAATAGGTTTCGATGAATATGATATATCAATGGAGGATTTAATTCCTGTAACAAATACAGTAGTTACTTTTACAAAACTTGGATATATCAAGCGTATGAATATGGATAACTTCAAGGCTCAACATCGTGGTGGCAAGGGAATTAAGGGAATGGAGACTATTGATGACGATTACATCAAAGAAATGCTCATGACAAGTTCTCATAATTACCTAATGTTCTTTACTAATAAGGGACGCGTATATCGTCTTAAGGCTTATGAGATTCCAGAAGCAAGTAGAACAAGTCGTGGAGTTGCTATTGTTAATTTATTACAGCTTCAGCCAGATGAGAAGATTACAACAATAATTCCAATTAAAGAATACCTTGATGATGAATATCTTCTTATGGCTACAAAGTCAGGAATTGTTAAGAAAACTAAGCTTACTGAGTATGCCAATATTAGAAAAAACGGGTTAGCTGCCATAAATCTTCGCGATGATGATCTCTTAATAGAGGTTAAGAAGACTAATAACACAGATGATGTAATGTTATTTACCAGATTTGGTCAGTCTATTAGATTTAATGAGAAAGATGTAAGAACTACTGGTAGAACATCAATGGGTGTAATTGGTATGAATCTAATGGATCAGGATGAAGTCATAGCAATGCAGCTTATTTCTCAGGGCGAGAGTGTACTAATTGCTTCTGAAAAGGGACTTGGTAAATGTACATTGTTCAGTGAATTTACTACACAACATCGTGGTGGTAAAGGTGTTAAATGCTATAAAGTTACGGAGAAATCAGGTAATCTTATAGGTGTTAAAGCTGTTAAGAAAGAAGATGAGTTAATGCTCATCACGACTGAAGGAATCATAATTAGAATTAAGGTGTCAGATACGGCACTTCTAGGAAGAATTACTTCAGGTGTTAAGTTAATTAACTTAAAAGAAGGAGTCTTGGTTGCAAGTATTGCAAGAATCAAAGAATCAGAAGTACTTGAAGAAGCTGAAAATGCTGATAATACAGAGTCTGAAGAGCAAGAAAAAAACTGATAATACAAATATAAGAGAATAAGTATTAATAAAGGAGAGGAATAGTAAGGGCAATGAGAATTACATAAAAAGGAGATTGGATTATGACTATGTGGATAATAATACTAATAGTTGCATCTATTGGTATCATTGCAGCCGTATTGTATGTAATCAACAGAATTATGAGATTTCGATTCATTGATTATATAGAAGACAAGACCATTTTCCAAAACAGGGAGAGAGACAGAGCAAAAGCGATAGATTTAGCAATGCCATCAAAAGGAGTTAAGGTAGATAAGAAAAATGTACCTAAGAAATCATGGCTGAGAAGATTAATTGCTGTATTATTATTCGTGGTTGTTATGGCGATACTTGTATTGGCATTTAGCTTTGTTGAAGCATTTGTAATGTTACTTCATCTTGCTGTTTTTTGGTTGCTGTGTGAATTAATAGTCGTAATTTTCAGAGCATTTAACATAGATCTTGCCCATTTTAAGGTATACCTCGCCGGAATATGCGCGGTGGGAATAACAGTAGTATATATGATAGTTGGCTATATTCTTGGGTCAAATGTGTATATTACCAATTATGAAATTGACACAAGCAAGAATATAGAGCCTGTAAGAATAGTTCAGATAGCTGATTCGCACCTGGGAGTCAGCATGAGAAAAGACACATTTCCCGCAGAAGTTGAGAAGATTAAGTCACTTAATCCTGATATGGTATTAATCACAGGTGATTATGTTGATGATGATTCTTACCTTGACGAGCTGGAAGAATGTACTAAGGCTTTATCCACAATCAATTGTAAATACGGTGTATTCTACAGCTATGGTAATCACGACAAAGGACTTACAGGTAATGATAGAGGATATGATGAAGCAAAGTTGGAACAGATTCTTGAGGGGAATAACATAAGAGTTCTTGAAGACGAGATAGTTAACCTTGACAATCAATATTTACTTATAGGTCGTGCCGACAAGACAAAGACAGACAGAATTACTATGCAACAACTGGTAAACAGCATAGATCCTAATACATTTGCAAGTGAATATTCAATTGTAATGGATCATCAGCCTAATGATTATGATGCGGAAGTTGCAGCTAATGTTGACCTTGTGCTTTCAGGTCATACCCATGGCGGACAATTCCTTCCAATTAATAACATTGGTGAAATAATAGGCGCAAATGATTACACATATGGACATAGGAAGATTGATAATACTGATTTTATAGTAACTTCAGGAATTTCTTCTTGGGCAATTAGGTTTAAGACAGGAACCAAGTCTGAGATTGTAGTTATTGATGTTAAGTAATAATTTTACCCATATTTTCTTGACACAGTTAAGCTAATCCTATAAAATAAACAACGTTGAGTGTAGTGCGATTCAGCAACGCACTATATGCAGAAGTACTCAAGTGGCTGAAGAGGTGCCCCTGCTAAGGGTATAGGCCGGGTGACCGGTGCGAGGGTTCAAATCCCTCCTTCTGCGTTGATATTTAAGCCCGAGTTTTATACTTGGGCTTTTGTTATTATAAAAGTTATGTAATCAACAATATAATATATGTATATTAAAACTACATCTTCGCTAAGAAAATAAAAATGATTGGTGTAGTCTTGTTATTAAACATATGGCGGAAACCGGCGTTCAATCTTCCATCCAGTCAGTGAACGCCTATTCGTGCCATCCGTGGCACGAATTTTCCTTAACTAACCAATCATTATTATTTTCTAAGCTTGATGTAATGTATAAATATACATATATTATATTGTCGATTACTTAATTTCATCTAATATATAATAATACAATCAGGAGTTAATAATATGAGAATTATCAATACCAGCGAGGTTACACAGATAGTTTCTAAGATGTGCATAGATGCTAATTATTATCTTTCCGAAGATATGAAGGAGACTTTCAACAAGTCTATGGACAGGGAAGAATCAGAACTTGGAAAGAAAATATTCTCTCAATTAGAAGAAAATCTACAAATAGCAGGAGAAGATAAGATTCCAATCTGTCAAGATACAGGAATGGCCGTGATATTTGTAGAGATTGGCCAAGAAGTATCACTACAAGGGGCAAATATTACAGATGCCATAAACGAGGGTGTAAGAAAAGGGTATACTGAAGGATATCTTAGAAAGTCGGTTGTATCAGACCCGATAGAGCGTGTAAATACAAAGGATAATACGCCGGCAGTTATTCACTACGATATTGTACCGGGAGACAAAGTAAAAATTACTGTGGCTCCTAAAGGATTTGGCTCTGAAAATATGTCACGAGTATTCATGCTTAAGCCGGCAGATGGAATAGAAGGAGTTAAAGAAGCGATTCTTACAGCTGTTAAAGATGCAGGACCTAATGCCTGTCCTCCGATGGTTGTTGGAGTAGGAATCGGCGGAACTTTCGAGAAGTCGGCGCTTATGGCTAAGAAGGCGCTGACTCGTAATCTTAATGATAGGCCTGATATAGAGTGGGTTAGAAGCCTTGAAGATGAGATGCTTGATGAGATTAATTCGCTGGGGATAGGACCGGGTGGACTTGGAGGTAAATTAACTGCACTTGCCGTTAATATTAATACTTACGCTACGCATATAGCCGGACTTCCGGTTGCGGTTAATATATGTTGTCATGTTAATAGGCATGTTACGGAGATTATATAGTGTAGAGTAAATATAATATGACGCTTGGCAAAGTACAATTATTAAATAAGGATATAATTATGGAAAGACATATCGAATTACCAATAACTTCAGAGGTTGCATCATCGCTTAATGCCGGAGATTATCTATATTTATCAGGTGAGATGTATGTTGCTAGAGATGCTGCACATAAGAGAATATATGAGCTAATTGAGAAGGGTGAGCCTCTTCCCATTGATTTGAAAGATTCATGTATCTATTATATGGGGCCCTCACCAGCGCGAGAAGGCCAAGTGATAGGCTCGGCAGGACCGACAACAGCGTCAAGAATGGATAAATATGCCCCTACATTTCTTGATAAGGGGCAAAAATGTATGATTGGAAAAGGAAAGCGTTCTAAGGAAGTAAGAGATGCTATTATAAGAAATCATGCCGTTTATCTTGCTTCAGTAGGTGGAGCAGGCGCTTTGCTTTCTAAATGTATAGTTGAATCAGAAGTAATAGCTTATGAAGATTTAGGTGCAGAAGCTATTAGAAAGATTAAAGTCAAAGACTTTCCTGCTATTGTTGTATGTGATGACAAGGGTGGAAATCTCTATGATTTGTAACCGTTTATAAGTAAAAAAAATAAAAACTTGACGTAAACTGCGCACTTTGCTATACTATGCTTTGCAAAATGTCGCTAGGTTACAAGACATAATAATGAGTCTCGCCCCATTGCGTAGATTCATGTAGACATTAAGAAAACAACATCTTCACTACGTGAAGATGTCGCCTGGTCACAAGGAATCCGCCATTCGCAAGCGAATGTCACCTTATGACATATGGCGCCATGGCCAAGTGGTAAGGCAAAGGTCTGCAACACCTCTATCACCAGTTCGAATCTGGTTGGCGCCTCTCAAGCGAATCCTAAGGGATTCGCTTTTCTATTTTATTGACGATTTATACACATTTAGGTATAATAAGTTGGTATGTTAAGCTATATTTATAGCGTCGAAAGGAAGAGACATAATGGAATTATATGATGAGCTTGTTAAGAGAGGATTAATTGCTCAAGTTACTAATGAGGAAGAGATTAAAAATAAGATAAATAAAGGAGAAGCTACATTTTACATAGGTTTCGATCCAACTGCAGATAGTCTTCATGTAGGCCACTTTATGGCTTTATGTCTTATGAAGAGACTACAAATGGCAGGAAACAGACCTATTGCCTTAATTGGCGGTGGAACTGCTATGATTGGTGATCCATCTGGTAGAACAGACATGAGACAGATGATGACAAAAGAGACCATAGATGCAAATGTTGAGTGTTTTAAGAAGCAAATGGCAAGATTCATCGATTTTAGTGATGATAAAGCCCTTCTTGTTAACAATGCAGACTGGTTGCTTGATCTTAACTATGTGGAAGTTCTTCGTGAAGTAGGTTCACATTTCTCAGTTAACAGGATGCTTGCAGCAGAATGTTATAAGCAACGTCTTGAGAAAGGATTAAGCTTCTTAGAATTTAATTATATGATTATGCAAAGCTATGATTTCCTTAAGCTTTTTGATAAATACGGCTGTGTACTACAGTTCGGTGGAGATGATCAGTGGTCTAATATGATTGGTGGAATGGAGCTTATTCGTAGAAAGCGTGGTAAAGAAGCTAATGCCATGACAATAAATCTCTTACTGAATTCAGAAGGAAAGAAGATGGGTAAGACTCAGTCTGGAGCCGTTTGGCTAGATCCTGACAAGACACCACCTTACACATTCTATCAATATTGGAGAAATGTGGATGATGCAGATGTTATTAAATGTATCAAAATGCTTACTTTCATACCATTAGATGAAATCAGCAAGATGGAAAGCTGGGAGGGAAGTCAGCTTAATGAAGCAAAAGACATTCTTGCATATGAGTTAACTAAGCTTGTTCATGGAGAAGAAGAGGCTGATAAGGCAAGAGATGCATCGAAAGCGCTATTTTCTGGAAATGGTTCTAGTGAGAACATGCCAAGTGTGGAATTAAAAGAAGAAGATTTCAGAGATGGTAAAATAGATATTCTTGGAATTCTTGTAGCTGCAGAGCTTGCTCCATCACGTTCTGAAGCACGAAGAAATGTACAGCAGGGCGGTGTATCTGTTAATGGAGATAAAATAACAGATATTCATACAAATTATGGTCCTGAAGCATTTAGTGAAGAGTTCATTATTAAGAAGGGTAAGAAGAAATTCTGTAAAGTTATATATTCTTAATAAAAAATGGCAAAAGGAGGAGAAAAATGACAATTGATTATGCGGCATTGATGGCTTTTGGCGCATCAGAAAAGTTAGTTTCCTTAGTAGAGAAATCCAATATTTTCTACTGGGATTGGGAATTATCATTACTGAAGTGGTTCTATGATATTCATAATTCGTTTCTTGATGTATTTATGCCACTTGTAACAAAATTAGGAGATGCAGGAATATTCTGGATTATACTTACAGTAGTCCTTTTAATTATTCCTAAGACAAGACATATCGGGCTGGCTTCATTTATAGCATTGCTTCTTGATATAATTCTGTGTAACGGAATTATTAAGCCAATATTTATCAGGTGCAGACCGGGATGGCTTATGTTCTTTGAAGGTGGTCCTGACTGGATAAGAAATATGAAAATGCTTGTTAGTTTCCCTAATGATTTCTCATTCCCTTCAGGTCATACAGCAGCAAGTTTTGCTTCTGCAGTGGCTGTTTTCGCAACACTTAAGGGTAAATATAAATGGTGGGGCGTTGGAGCATTAGTTCTTGCAACAATAATTGGTATTTCAAGACTATATGTATGCGTACACTGGCCAACAGATGTTATTGCTGGATTGGTTGTAGGTGTTATCTGTGGTGTTGCAGGTTGGGCTATTGCAAAGCCATTATGGAAATTCATTGACAAAAAGATTACTGAGTTTAAAGAGAAAAAAGCTGCTAAAAATACTCAAGAATAGATTAGACTTTACTTCACCCCTTCTATATAATATATAGAAGGGGTAAATTAGCTTATTAGTGTATTAATAAGGAGACGCAATGATATTAAGAATATTACTTATGGTAATTGGTATAACAGGAATTATTCTTTTCTATCTGCCACTTGGTAAGAAGGGAATAATCAATTATGGAAATGCAGTAGGAATGATAGTAAGTGTTCTGGTATTATTATTTGGAACGTTTTCATGGCTGTTTTCAATGAATTTCAAGATAGTTCTGTGTGTAATTGTACTTCTAATACTAATTCTTGTTATTGTGATTAATATGAAAATGGTCAATGCCAAGAATAATATTGCTGGAAATGAAGATGTTGTGATAGTACTAGGATGCAGTTGTAAATCTTCAATTTGCGAAGCACTTAATCAACGTATTAAAGCAGCAGCAAGATATCTTGATAAGCATCCGGATAGCGTATGCATTGCCAGTGGAGGAAATACAACAGAATTCTATGATTCTGAGGCAGAATACATAGCTATTGAGCTTGCAAAATATGGTGTTCCAAAAAGTAAGATTATTGTAGAGAATAAGTCTAAGAACACAAGTGAGAATATTCAAAATTCGAAAAGAATCATTGATGAGAAGGGATTATCTAAATCAGTAGCAATTGCCACAAGTGAATATCATCAATACAGAGCTTCTCTCTATGCATCTCGATGTGGTCTTAAGGCTAAGGCGATAAATGCAAGCACTACAAAATACATGTATCCTACTTATTTTACAAGAGAAATAATTGCTATTGTTGCAAGCTGGATTCGTAAGAAATAGGAGAAAAAATGGGAATAGTTGATTTTATCTTACTTGGAATAGGGTTAGCAATGGATGCCTTTGCTGTATCAATCTGCAAAGGCCTAGGAATGACTAAAGTAAATAAAAGTCAGCTAATAATCATTGCTTCATTCTTTGGTGGATTTCAGGCGATTATGCCATTAATAGGATACTTCCTTGGCAATATATTTGCAAAATACGTTATGCAATTCTCTCATTGGATTGCATTTGCACTTCTTCTCTTTATTGGCGGTAAAATGATAATAGATGCTATAAAAGAAAGAAATGAGAAAGATATAGCAGAAGAAAAAGACAAGCCTATTAGCTTCAAGGAAATAACCTTACTTGCAATAGCAACAAGTATAGATGCACTGGCTGTTGGAGTAACATTTTCTTTCTATGAGGATATTAATATAGTCCTTGCTATTGTAATAATAGGTGTTATAACACTAATTATATCTGCAATAGGTGTGTTAATAGGTAATATCTTTGGAAGTAGATATAGATTTGTAGCAACTCTAATAGGTGGAATTATCCTTGTTCTACTTGGAATAAAGATACTATTAGAAGGATTAGGATTCATTGATTTGTCGATAATATAATTTATATAAAGGAGAAAAAGAATGGCAACATTAACAGCCATAACAAGTTCATTAATATTCAAGATAATACTACTTATCATTGGATTCGTATTACTAATTAAAGGAGCAGACATATTCGTTGAGGGTAGTTCATCCATTGCGAAGAAGCTCAAAGTTCCCCCATTAATAATAGGTATGACTATAGTAGCAATGGGAACAAGCCTGCCAGAAGCCGCAGTTTCAGTATCTGCATCCATGAATAATGCTAACTCCCTTGCAGTAAGTAATGTTGTGGGATCTAACATTTTCAATCTAATGATGGTACTTGGTATATGTGCTTTATTTAATAATCTTTCTGTTAGTAAAGATGTTCTTAAGAGAGATTATCCATTTTCCATATTCTGTGCAATCCTTATGATATTCCTTGGTGTCTTCGGACTTAAGGAAGATGGAAGCTATGGAATGAATTGGGAGATAGATAGACTTGCAGGAATTATATATCTGGTTCTATTTATAGGGTTCATTACTGTGTTAATAGTATCTGCCATGAAAGCTCGTAAAAGGGCGCTTGAGACAGGTGTTGCAGCAGAACGTTCATTAGCCGATGAAATGGAAGAAGAGGTAAAGGATTTACCTGTATGGAAGTCCATTATATTTATTATTATCGGTATGGTTGCCATTAAGTTTGGTGGAGATTGGGTTGTAGATGGCGCTGTTGCAATAGCAGGAGCTATAGGAGTATCAGATACAATTATTGGTCTTACAATATGTGCAATAGGAACATCTCTTCCTGAACTGGTAACATCAATAGTTGCAGCCAGAAAGAAGCAGCTTGATATGGCTATTGGAAATGTAATTGGTTCTAACATATTTAACATATTATTTGTACTTGGTATTGCAGCAACAATCAGCCCGATTCCATTTGCTGTAGAGAATATAATTGATATATGCGTACTATTATTCTTCTCAATTCTAATATTTATCTTCTGTATTACCAAGAAGAGAATTAACAGAATAGAAGGTGCTATAATGGTTGCGCTATACGTGCTATTTATGGTGTATGTATGCCTTAGGGAAACAGGGATTTTCCCGGTACTCTAATAAAGGCAAAAAATATTGTAATTTATGGAAATTAGTATAGAAAAGTTCTATAATTGAACATAGTATATATTTATAAGAAAAATGAGTTAATAAGGAGGAACAAAATGGGATTTATAGATGATATCTCAGAAGCAATTGTTGATGCTTCAAATGATGTAAAAGAAAGAGCAAAGGACTTGAAAGAGATTGCAAGACTTAAGCGTGAATATAGAGACGCTGAGAAGTTCGTTAAGAGTCGCTATGAAGGAATTGGAAGAGATTTCTACGAGAAGAATAAAGACAAGAAGAAAAAGGATCTTTCAGATATTACAGATGCGCTAAACAGAATGGATGCTCTTCAGGTTGAAATTGATAAATTAAAAGGCGGAGTTGACTGTCCTGCATGCGGCACACTCAATAATGCTGAAGCAGTTTATTGTAATAAATGTGGCGAAAGACTTGATGGAACTAAGGAAGAAGCTGAGACAGAAGAAGACACTGCTGAGAAAGTAGATGCTGAAGTTGTTGAAGAAGATGACAAGACAAAATAAACATTTTCAAAAAATAAATAGTAAGAGGATAAGAGATGTCAAATAAGGGTAAGTATTATATAACAACAGCAATTACATATACATCAGGAAAACCTCATATAGGTAACACATATGAGATAGTACTTGCTGACGCTATTGCGAGATTCAGAAGACAGGAAGGGTATGAAGTATTCTTCCAAACTGGAACTGATGAGCATGGTCAGAAAATTGAGAGTAAAGCACAGGAAGCAGGAATATCACCAAAAGAATTCGTTGATGATGTATCTACAACTGTTAAGAATATCTGGGATATGATGAATACAAGTTACGACAAATTCATCAGAACTACAGATGAAGATCATGAGAAGCAGGTTCAGAAGATATTCAAGAAGCTCTATGATAAAGGTGATATCTACAAGGGTTCTTACGAAGGAATGTATTGTACACCTTGCGAGTCTTTCTGGACAGAGTCCCAGCTTGTTGATGGCAAATGTCCTGACTGTGGTAGAGAAGTTCAGCCAGCCAAGGAAGAGGCATATTTCTTTAAAATGAGCAAATATGCTGATAGATTGATAGAGCATATTAATACTCATCCTGAATTTATTCAGCCAGTGTCTCGAAAGAACGAGATGATGAACAATTTCCTACTTCCTGGATTAACAGATTTGTGCGTTTCACGTACATCTTTTAAGTGGGGAATACCAGTTGATTTCGATGACAAACACGTAGTATATGTATGGCTTGATGCACTCACAAACTATATTACAGGAATTGGTTATGATGCAGAGGGCAATTCTACTCCACAATATAATAAATACTGGCCAGCAGATTTGCATCTTATTGGTAAAGATATTATTCGTTTCCATACTATTTACTGGCCTATATTCTTAATGGCTTTAGATGAGCCACTTCCAAAGCAGGTATTTGGACATCCCTGGTTAATACTTGCTGATGGCAAGATGAGTAAATCTGCTGGAAATGTTATATATGCTGACGAACTCGTTGATATATTCGGCGTTGATGCAGTTCGTTACTTCCTTCTTCATGAGATGCCATTCGAGAATGATGGTGCTATTTCATGGGAATTAATGGTAGAGCGTACTAATTCTGAACTTGCCAATATATTAGGTAATCTTGTTAATCGTACACTGTCTATGAGTAACAAGTATTTTGACGGCGTTATCTTTGATAAAGAAGTAAATGAGCCCGTTGATGATGATTTGAAAGAAGTTATAACAGGAACTAAGGCAAGAGTCGAGGCTAAGATGGCAGAACTTAGAGTTGCTGATGCAATATCTATAATATTTGACTTATTCCGTCGTTGTAATAAGTACATTGATGAGACAATGCCCTGGGCACTTGCAAAGGATGATGACAAAAACGATAGACTTGCAACAGTACTATACAATCTTGCAGAGGGAATTACTGTTGGTGCAACACTTCTTCATAGTTTTATGCCAAGTACGTCTGATAAAATCTTAGAGCAGTTTAATACGGAGCCTGTACAGTACGATAATTTAGACAAATTTGGCAATTATCCAACAGGCACGTGTGTTACACAGAAGCCGGAGATATTATTTGAGCGACTAGATATGGAAGAAGTACTTAAGACTGTTGAAGAGTTACATCCTTCTGACGAAAGTAAAACAGTTGAGCCAGGTATTGATATTGAGCCAAAGGATGAGATTACATTTGATGATTTCGGCAAAATGCAATTCCAGGTTGGAGAGATAATTAAGTGCGAAGAAGTGCCAAAGTCAAAGAAGCTTCTTTGTTCACAGGTACAGATAGGAAGTACAGTAAAGCAAATTGTATCAGGTATTAAGAAGTATTATTCACCAGAAGAGATGGTTGGTAAGAAAGTAATGGTTCTGGTTAATCTTAAGCCCGCAAAGCTTGCTGGAGTGCTTTCAGAAGGAATGCTTCTATGCGCAGAAGATGAAAATGGTAATTTATCACTAGTCACTCCTGAGAAAGATATGCCTAATGGAGCAGAAATTTGTTAAGAGAGGTAAAGTATGATTTTCGATAGTCATGCCCACTATGAAGATAAGAGGTTCGCACCGGACAGGGACGAACTTCTTTGTGCTATGAGAGAGAATAATATCGGACGAATAGTAAATGTGGGTTCGACCCTTGATACATCTAAGCAGTCAGTGGAACTTGCAGGGCAATATGAAGATATCTATGCAGCAGTTGGTATACATCCTAGTGAAGTTGCATTTCCAATAGATGGAGAAGAGAGAAATGCTTTATCAATTAAGGAAAGTGTAGATGTAATGCCAGAAGTCATAAAAGAACTTAAGAACCTTTCGACTAATAGAAAATGTGTATCCATAGGTGAGATTGGACTGGATTATTACTGGGATAAAGAAGAGGATAATCATAATCTTCAGAAACAGTGGTTTAAAGTACAATTGGAATTGGCATCCAGGGTGAATAAACCTGTTATAGTTCATTCGCGAGAGGCTAGTAAAGACACATTTGATATACTTAAAGAAGCAAAATCAACGCTTGATACAAGAGCAGTAGTTCATTGCTATTCAGGAAGTCCAGAGATGGCGAAAGAATATGTAAAGCTTGGTTATTACGTAGGAGTTGGCGGAGTTGTCACATTTAAAAATGGAAGAAAGCTTCGAGAGACTGTAGAAGAAATACCACTCGAGAGTATTCTTGTGGAAACAGATTGTCCTTATATGGCTCCGGAGCCATATAGAGGTAAGAGAAACGACTCCACGAAGCTATCATATATTGTAGAGAGAATATCGAATATAAAGAACATTTCCAAAGAACAGGTAGAGGAAATAACCTGGCAAAATGCATGCTCGTTTTATGGAATAGGTATGTAGACTGGATATTAAATTAATGCTTTGTAATAGAACCAAGATATAGGAAATAATATGGGAAATCTTACTAATCCAACTTATGTATCAGCAGTACTTAACAGATTTGGATTTACATTTCAAAAAAAATACGGACAAAATTTCTTAATTGATGATAATATACTATCTAAAATCATAGAAAATGCCGATATACGAAGTGGTGATGTGGTGTTAGAAATTGGTCCAGGTATAGGAACAATGACTGAAGAATTATCTAAGGCAGCATCTAAAGTAATCGCGGTAGAAATTGACACGCATCTGATACCTATTCTAGAAGACACACTATTTAACCATAATAATGTAACTATTATTAACAACGATATACTTAAGACAGACATAGAGAGCATTGCTGAGGAATATAACGATGGAAAGCCTATTAAAGTGGTTGCTAACCTTCCCTATTACATCACGACGCCAATTATTATGGAATTACTTGAGAAAAAGCTTCCTATTGAATCAATAACTGTTATGGTGCAGAAAGAAGTTGCAAGTCGTATGATGACAGGTCCTGGCTCAAAGGAATATGGCGCTTTATCTCTTGCAGTTTCTTACTATACAACTCCAGAGATTGTATGTGATGTCCCGGCAAATTGTTTTATGCCCAAGCCAAATGTGGGTTCTGCAGTAATAAAGCTTGTTACTAATACAGAATGCCCGGTTAAGGTTGAAAATGAAGAATTATTATTCGATTGTATACGAGCTTCATTTAATCAGAGGCGAAAAACTCTAGCTAATGGCCTTAAGAATTATCCTAAGCTTGGTCTAAGTAAGGAGCAGGTTACTGAAGCCATTGTTAAAGCGAACTTTAGGCAGGATATTAGAGGAGAAGTCCTAACATTAGAAGAATTTGCAAAACTTTCAAATTGCATTTATGAAATAAAGAACAGCTAGTTCTAGTGACAAAATAATGATTTAGAGGTACTATTTTGGATATTTTAAAATATCAGGACGACGTACAAAACTTAATACATAAGATACAGAAGTATCGTGGAGCGGATCCTCAGGAAGTTCTGGATAGTTGTAACAAATTAGAAAAGTTTGGTAATGACTTAGAAGATGAAGCATTAGTAGGATTTGCACAATTTTCCAGAGGTGAGACCTATTATCTTCTTAATGATGTGATGAAGTTCTACAAAGAGATGATAAGCTGTATGAGTCTCATGGAACAGATTGGTGAATGGGGCTATGTTGTAATGGCTAATAACATGCTTGGAATAATGTCTCTTAACCGTGGAAATGCTCCTTTTGCAATGGATTATTACCTTAAAGCTTTGTCTATCTGTCAGAAATACAAGCTACCTAATCTAGAGTGGATTGTTAATATGAATATGGGAGCATTATATCTCAATATAGAAGAGTACCAGAAGGCTTTAGAACATATTAAGTCCTCATATAATTACATTATCAATAATAGCAATGTATCGGGATATATACAGAATTTGACCAATGTATATGTTGGAATGGGCAAGGCATATATGTATCTTGATAAAATTGATAAAGCAAATGAATTCATGGAGAAGATTGAATACGAATGTATGCAGGATCTTGATGAAATGGATAAAATTGTAGTATATAGTTTTCAGGCGCGACTCTGTCAGGAACAGGGTAACTACAGTAAGCGTGATGTTGTTATCTACGATATGAATAAAATCATTGACTCTCATATACCAATTATGGATTTCTTTGATGATATATACGAGTATTTGTCAATGCTTCTCAAGATAGAGTATTATGATGATTTCTTTATTGTATTAGATACAGTTGAGAGACTCACGAAGGTCACTGCTGTTAAGAATCTTGAGAGAAAACTACTATCTCTTAAGATAAAGTATTACAGGAATACTAACAAACGTGCTGAATATATGCGTTCTGCAGTTCTTTATTATGAGCTAACTGAATACATGGAGCAGGAGAATCACAATATGGTTACGAATATGATAAATCTTCGTAATAATTTCAATGATCTTACTGCTATTACTAAAGAATTTAAGAAGGAAAATAAGGCATTACAGAAGAAGTCAGAGACGGATGCTATGACTAGAATGGCTAATAGATTCGGACTTCAGAAACATGGAAGAGAAGCATTTTCTAATGCAATTACTAATAATACAAGCTTTGCAATAGAGATATTAGATATTGATTATTTCAAGCAATACAATGATAATTATGGTCATCAAGCCGGAGATGAATGTATCAAATCTGTTGCAAATGCTATATTAGTGCAGAAGCAATATGGTAAAGTATTCTGCGCCCGTTATGGCGGAGATGAGTTTATTATTATCTACGAGGACTTCGAGTATTCAGATATTGATAAGATGGCTCATGAACTAAAGGATAGAATAGAGGCAGAAAGAATAAAGCATGAATATTCCAAGGCCAGTGATGTAGTTACAATATCTCAAGGAATATGCTATGGTAATCCAAAAGAAGGAGACACACTAGACGAATACCTACATAAGGCAGACGAACTTCTATATAATGCTAAGGAAGTGTCCCGTAATACGTTATCTCTAGGATTTTATGATGAATAGATTATAGTTTAATCAAGAGGATAATATGAAGAATATTAAGAGGATTATAAAAGATGACATTATAAGTGTCACACATAATTTATTTGCACTTGTTGTTGCAATAGGTATATGTATTCTGCCGGCGCTTTATGCCTGGTTTAATATCTATGCCAACTGGGATCCATACGGCAATACTGGTAATCTTGACCTGGCAGCAGTTTCTCTCGACAAAGGTTATGTTGATGATGAAGGCGTATACAGAAATGTAGGTAATGAAGTAATTGAAGACTTAAAGCAAAGTGATAGCGTAAGATGGCATTTTGTAGATACACCAGAAGAAGCGAAAGAAGGAGTAGAATCAGGTGAATACTATGCATCTATAGTAATAAGTGAAGATTTTACTCATAATATGTACAACGTATTTACAGAGAAAGTCAATAAACCGCAGCTTGTATTCTACGAGAATCAGAAGAAGAATCCAGTAGCTACTAAGATAAGTGATACTGTTGTTGAGAAAATTCAGACAAAGATTAATTCCAAGTTCGTTAAGGTTATGACATCTGAAGTATTCAAAGATATTAATAAGGTGTCAGATGATATAGAAGAAGAAGGCGGAATAGATGGTCTTATTGATAAGATGAAGAGAGTCAGCGATCAGATGCAGGATTATCAGAATACTATTAATTCTGTTATAGCAGGTAATCAGGTTCTTACAGCGGCTATTAAAACTGCAAATGCTGATTCTAAAGTAATAGGGGAGAGAAGTATAGCTAGCGCAGATGCACTTGAGAATACTAATAATAGTATTGGTGCTACACAAGATACCCTTAATGATTATGTTAATCAGGTCAATCTTGTTGTTATGACAATTCAGACAAGCCTAGGTAATATCAATAATAAACTTAACCAGGCTGTTGTTCTTAATGACATGAAAGCTATTAGTAGTACTATATCTTCTACTCAAAGTGATGTGGAATTAGCAAAGACAGATATAGAAGCCCTTGAGGATGCAATTGATGCAACAATTCAAGGTGCAACTCCAGCTGAGAAAATAAAATTAGAAGAAGCAAAACGTCAAATTAAGAAGGTGAGAAATTCCGTAGATAAAGTAGATGGAGTCGTAAGTGCCCTTAAGGTTGATGGAATAGGAGATACCATTATATCTAATATTGAGGCTAGAGAAGCGGATGCTAAGAGATCAATTAATGAATGTATTAATTCTATTAATGATACCCAGGGTTCTATTAACGGTCAGTTAATACCACAACTTAATCAATGCATGGATGACCTTAGAATAGTTCTTACTGATGCAAGTACATTGATGAGACAGACGGGACAGACAATTAATGGAATGGATAAGGTGTTCTCATCACTTAATACTGCGGTTAATGCAGGAACAATAAGTTTGAATAAGACTAGCCAGGCTCTTGGAGAGATTAATACACGCCTGAGTAAGATTATTGATAAGGTTGATAAAGCATCTAATAATGAAAAGGTTCAGATACTACTTGATACACTTAATGGAGATCCTGAGCTTTATGGTCAGTTTTTCTCTGAACCTGTTCAGATAGAGACAACTAATATATACCCAGTTGAGAATTATGGTTCTGCAGTAGCACCATTCTATACAGTACTTGCTATATGGGTTGGTGCAATTATTCTTGCAGCTATAGTTCGTCCGGCTCCAAGTTCTAAGAAGTATCCTGATATGACAAGTACACAGCGTTTCTTCGGACGATATGGAATGTATTTTATAATAGGTCAATTACAGGCGCTTATTACAGTTGTAGGGGATTTGGCATTCTTTAAGGTGCAGTGTTTACATCCTTTCCTATTCTACTTTGCATCTGCATTCACAAGCTTAACATTTACACTACTAATATATGCTCTTGTGGAGGCATTCGGAGATGTTGGAAAGGCGATATCTGTAGTAATACTTGTTATTCAGATTGCCGGATCAAGTGGAACTTATCCTATAGAACTGTTACCAGAGTTCTTTAGAAACGTATATTTATTCTTCCCATTCCCTTATGCAATAAATGCACTAAGAGAATGTGTAGGAGGATTATACGAGATGGATTATCTTGTATATCTATTAGAGCTATCTATATTCATTATATTAGCTCTAGTAATTGGAGTATGGATTAGAAAGCCATTTAAGTCACTTAAGAAATATATGAACAAGAGAATGGAAGATACAGAGGTGCTATAGTTATGTCTAAAGACTACGAGGAGATCTATAAGCAGGTCAAAAACTACGAGGCACAACTACATGAGAAGAATCAAAGAAAGATAAGAATGGGATTTAAAGTTAATATTATCCTTCCTCTTGTCTTCTTATTCCTATGCTTTATTATTCCAGGCACAAAGTTCCTATTCCTTATGCTATGGATAGTGTCCCTTTTTGGTATAGCGTTTTACTTGCTATATGTGGAATATACTGATTATAAAGTCCTTAACAAAATGAAAGAATTTGGCGTAATAGATGATGATCTAGATCGTAATTTAATGGGTGATGATATAGATCAGGCCATAAATGATAAGGTAGATAATATAGAAACCAAGATTACTGCAGAGAAAGAACGTCTTGAGAAAGAATTAGAGAAAATTCATCAACAACGTCAGCAAGCAGGAAAAGAGACTCAAGAGAAAATTAATAAGCTTGGCGATAAGATAAGGAGGAAAGATTCATGAAAAATATCTTTAGAATCTTTATGCATGATGCCAAGCGATTATATACAAATGTTGTAGCAGTAGTCGTAATTATGGGACTTGCTGTTATTCCTAGTCTGTATGCTTGGTTTAATACACTATCAAACTGGGATCCTTATTCAGAGAGTGCAACAAGCAATATATCTGTTGCTGTAGCCTCAGATGATCTTGGAATATCTATTGATGATGCGAAGCTTAATATAGGTGATAAAATTATTGCTAACCTCAAGGAGAACAAGGCAATTCATTGGGTATTTACAGATACATCAGAGGATGCCATTAATGGTGTATATTCTGGAGAATATTATGCCGCCCTTGTGGTTAATGAGAGATTCTCAGAAGATATGATAAGTTTCCTAGGTGGAGATATTAACAATCCGGTTATTCATTATTATGAGAATGAGAAGAAGAATGCCATTGCCCCTAAAATAACCGGCAAGGTTAAGACTTCTATTCAAACTGAGGTAGATAAGGCATTCGTTAGTACATTAGCTAAGATATTATTAGAAGTCAGTGAGTATGCTATATCAGATAATCAAGGTACGAATCTCACTAATACAGCGCTTAACAAGTTATATGATCTAGATGGAGATATAACAACTTGTATTACAATAATTGATTCCTATGTCAGCCTTATAGATTCAGCAGGTGCTGTTATGGATGCTGCCAAAGAAGTAACAGGCGAATTAGACGCCTTGAAGGAGACAGGTAAATCTATGGCTGATGCAGCTCAGGCTACAACAAATGTTGCTGAGAATACAGTTGATACAGTATCTGATATTGCAACGCAGACAATGAATCAGACAGAAGGTAAATTGTCTCTGTTATATGATGAGATGAACGAATTATATAATTCAATCAATCTTAATACGAATATCACAGATAAGCAGATAGATTCAATTATAACAGCCCTGGAAGCAATTAAGAATGCCTACGATCTTGGAATAAAAAATGTCAGGGATACTACTAATCCAACTATTAGTTCTGATGCGGCTAAGGTTGATGCTGATATGGACAAGATATCGAGTGATCTTAATTCACTCAAACCTCTTCCAAGTATGACTTTAGAAGATGCAAGAAATGCTATTGATGCTACAAGAGCAGATATTGATGCATGTAGAAATGGTATTAAGACTTTATCAAGAAACTATACCTATAGTGTGAAACCACAGCTTAGACAGTCAGTGAATTCCGTTGAGAATTCGTTACTTGAAGTTAAGAATTTGCTTAATTATTCATCAGATTCAATTAACGACCTTGCCAATATTCTTCATAGTTATCCTGATATGATGAAGTTAGGTAAGGGTAATCTCTTATCTACAAGGGCAGAAGTAGTTAAGATGCAGACAGGTCTTCGTGATTTAATTAAGGACATGGAAGACTTAGAGAATAATGAGCAATATCAGCTACTAGCTAAGATTATTGAGACTGATCCTGAGATTATTGCAGACTTTATTGTAGAGCCGGTGTCTCTTGATAAGCAACCAATTTTCCCAATGCAGACTAATGGTGATGCAACAGCGCCATTCTATATTGTACTATCTATATGGTTTGGAGCGCTTATACTTGTTGCCATAATGAAGACTAAAGTTAAGCCAATTGTAGGGCTTATGAATGTTAAACCATACCAGGAATTCTTTGGAAGATACGTACTATTCTTCCTTATGGGACAGCTTCAGACAATAATAACATACGCTGGTTGCATGTTCTACGTACAGATTAATTGTGAACACCCAGTTCTCTTGTATATAGGATGCGCATTTACAAGCTTCTCATTTACATTCTTATTATACTCTCTAACCTATGCCTTTGGCTCGGTAGGAGAGGCAATATGTGTAGTCTTAATGGTTATACAGGTAGCAGGAAGTGGTGGAACCTTCCCAGTTGAAGTTCTTCCAGGCTTCTTCCAGGTACTATATAAATACATGCCATTTGCTTATGGTCTATCAGCGTTCAGAGAAGCAATAGGAGGACTATATAAGTATGACTTCCTATGGGCATTACTGGGACTACTGGTTTATGTTATGGTATCATTCTTAATTGGATTAATTGGAATGAGAGGTAAGAAATTCGAAGCCTTTATTGAGAGGAAGTTAGAAGAGCAGGATGTAATAGGCTAGACATATGAATTAATAAATTTAGGCGCGCTTTAGGAGTTTTCTCTTTCAAGCGCGTCCCTTTTTTCTTTCTCGAAGTCTTTTCTAATGAAGGCTTCTTTTTCTTCTGCAGATGTATTAAGAGATAGTGTAGTAAAGCAATCAACCTTAGCCTTATGTAAGCCCATAACTATATTATAGTAATCAGGAATAGGCTTAGTTGACATAGAAGTCTTACTTCTTTGCAGATATTTAATCTGTAATAGAGATGAAGTAACAATTCTTCTGGTGCACAGATTAAAGTAATCGAAGTTAAAGAGACGGTCTTCTCCAAATTCCATGCCTTCTCTAAATCTCAAATTGACAGAGTCAATGATACTCTTCTTGTAGAATTTATTGCAATTAGAGTATGTCATAAGATTTTCGCCTCTAATAAATGCATCTGCAAATGTGTGATTTGATTCGTAGATATTATCTCTAACGCCCCACACTTCACTATCTCCATCAATAGGGAATCTTTCTATGCCAAATATGTATAGATCCTCATAAGAGTCCGTCAATGGCAGACTATTCTCTAGGAAATGTTCTTGCATCATATCGTCGCAATCCATGAAAGTAATGTATCTTCCTCTAGCATTATCAATACCAAGATTTCTAGAACCTGATGCACCCTGATGTTTATTATATATAACCTTTACATTACTCTTACAATTCTCATACTTAGATATAACATCTCTAGTATTATCCTCTGAACCATCATCAACTAGTATAAGCTCACAGTTATCAGGAAGCTGTGAAAGTATTGATATAATTCCTTCATCAATGAATTCTTCGCAATTATAAGTAGGTATTATAATTGACAGTAGTATATTATCATTATTCATTATTATTTGTTCCCTTTTTCTTTCTGTAGAGAATATATGCTATTACAGCAAGTAGTGCACCAATTGAAGTAATTACCATACCTATTATCATTACAAATTGGGTGCCATTTCCAACAAGTGAGCTTTCTAGTAGGAAACCAAGTATTGTTCCTATAGATATTGTCATACCCATTATTGTCTGGCCTTTGTTCTTGTCTTCTCTTGACATAGTATCGTCTGATAAGTAGACCATGGATGGAATAATAATAGCATATGTTAGTGCTTGTAGAATCTGGGCAATAATAATTAAAGCAATATTACTTGCCATAATGAATAGTATGCTTCTAATTATGTAACAGATTGCTGCAAAAACAATAAGAGACTGTGAAGAGAATTTCTTCAGAATCTTGGAGAATAAGAACATAATAGGTAGTTCTACAATTGCAGCAATGGCTGTTGCTATTCCGAATGTCTTGTAATTTCCGCCAGCGTCATTAACAATGTTAATAAGATTAGCAGAGAAGAGATTCTGGAATGTAAATATAAATATTAAAGCAAAGAAGAAAATAAAGAAGACAGAATACTTCTTAATAAATGCGAAAAATGATATCTTCGATGAATTACTTTCTTCTGTAGTTAAAGAATTGTCAGTTGTTTCTCTAGTTATATGGTCTACCTTAGGCATTATAAGAAGAATTACAAGTGTACCAACTCCAGCAATCAAGGCAGCAGTAGGAACCACTGCAGGACTTATATTCTCCAATAGGCTTCCAATTAACCAGGATACTAGTGCATAGGATAGGGAACCACCGGCTCTTGCAGGGCCAAAGCTTACTGGATGCTCCTTAGTATTGTAATAGAAGCAGCTCTCATTAATAAGTGGTGACATACAGAAAGCTATAACAATGGCAGCACAGAATAGTATTATATCAAGCATGGAAGCATTGAAGAATATAAGTCTAACTGATATAACAATAAGTATTATTGTAAGTATATATAGTATTATCTTCCAATTAAACCTTCTACTTCTATCAGCAACATTTCCAAGAACAGGCTGAAGAAATGTTGCTATAGCACATGCAATGGCAACTACTATTCCTGCTATCTGTTCTGATGCGCCACACGCCTTGAAGAATGTAATAGTATATCCAATAAGGCATAACTGTATAATATAGAAAAATGCAAAAAGTAAAACAGCAAGTATTTGTTCTTTGTTAATCTTCTTAGTATTCATATTAGCTCCATCCTTCGTCAGTTCTAGCAGATCCTTCCGGAATACCAGGAAGGATAAGAACGCTCACCTCTTTCATATGTATGGTGTAAATGTGTTATTAGTATAAGGCTATTATACAACAATATTTTAAGAATAAGAAAATTAATATTTATGAAGGTTTTATGGTTTCATTTTAATTCTAACTAAATTATAATTAAACTACTAAGGTTCTACAATGTAGAATATAAAGCGTAATTATTAAGATAGGGGTATAAAGATGAGAAAAAAAGCAATTATTACTGGCGGAGAATCAGGAATAGGAAGAGGAATATGTGTTGCACTTGCAAAAGAAGGTTATGATATAGCCTTCTCTTACTATAGTGGTGCAGATAATAGTGATTATTATGTAGATATGACAACAAGTCTTATAACAAGTCTGGGAGCTGAGTGTTATCCATTTGATGCTGATTTTTCCAAGAAGGACGGCGCAGATATTTTTTTTAATAAAGCGATAAGCTCTCTAGGTTCATTAGACTTATGCATTAATAATGCCGGTGTTAACAAACCCCGTGCAATACAGGATTTTTCTGACGACAATCTTGATTTTCTTCTTAATCTTGATTTTCGTACATATATCAAGATGATGCATCTGTCTTCGAGATATATGATAGATAATAAGATTAAAGGTAATATTATTAATATAACCTCCTCAAGAGGAGAACGCTCTTATCCTAATTGTGGACTGTATTGCGGTATGAAAGCAGGTCTTAACAAGATGATTGAAGCGTTTGCGCTTGATGTTGCAGAATACGGAATCCGAATTAATAATGTGGCACCCGGGGCCATAAGAATAAGAACTAAGGAAGAGATAGCATTCATTGATAAACCTTCTGATATGGAATATTATTGGGATAAGAGAATAGCCGAAAGCCCACTGAATACCGTTCCTGACTTTTGGGACAATCTAAAAGATACTGTGCCCTTAGGTCGTGCAGGCACACCCAGGGATATTGCTAATGCAGTAACATTTCTGGCATCGGACAAAGCATCGTATATCACGGGCATAACACTAAGAGTTGATGGCGGATTAATTCTGCCGGGTATACCGGAGGGTTCAGCCCGAACTGACGAGGGATGGGAATAGAAAGAGAAGAGAATTTGGAAATTATTAAGAAATATGTCAGTGACAATGAATAATAAATTTTTAAGTTTCCATTTGCGAACAATTAAGTTATAATAAGAATATCATCGTAAGATTATTCGATGATAGTTGATAAAGGGATAAATATTAAGATAATAGGAGGTATACATTATGGCAAAATGGGTTTGTTCGGTATGCGGTTATGTACATGAAGGAGATGAGCCACCAGAAGAGTGTCCAGTATGTCATGTACCAGCAGAGAAATTCAATAAGCAGGAAGGCGAGATGACATGGGCAGCAGAGCATGTTGTAGGTGTTGCAAAGGGTGTTAGCGAAGACATCTTAGCAGACCTAAGATCTAATTTCGAAGGAGAGTGCTCAGAGGTAGGAATGTATCTAGCAATGGCTAGAGTTGCCCATAGAGAAGGATATCCAGAGATTGGTATGTATTATGAGAAGGCTGCATGGGAAGAGGCAGAGCATGCTGCTAAGTTCGCAGAGCTTCTTGGAGAAGTAGTAACAGACTCTACTAAGAAGAATCTACAGCTAAGAGTTGATGCAGAGAATGGCGCAACTGCAGGTAAGACTGATCTTGCTAAGCGTGCTAAGGCTGCTAATCTTGACGCAATTCATGACACAGTTCATGAGATGGCTAGAGATGAAGCCAGACATGGTAAGGCATTCAAAGGTCTTTTAGACAGATATTTTGGATAGGTTTGGTTTAATATAAAAGGAAAGATCCAATCTGCTTAATTGTATCAGGTAGTATCCTGATATAATTAAGGGATTGGATTTTTTATTATAATAAAGGGATATAATGGTCGAGAGTACTTTACTTTTTCTAATAAATATAATAGGATATATGAGGTTAAAATAATTAAAGGAGTAAATTAATATGAAATTATCACCATTACAAGAAGCAAGATATGAATATAAGCCTAAGCTTCCAGGAATGCTTAGAAATGGTATTAGTGAGATTGGTGTAAAGACTGGCGAGAAGACAAAAAGCGTAGCAGATCAGGAGAAAATCGCAGCATTATTTCCTAATACATATGGAAAATGTGAGATAACATTTGAAAAAGGCCAGAATACATCAGATAACAAGAAGCAGGTTGTAGGTGTTATTCTATCAGGTGGACAGGCACCAGGTGGGCACAATGTAATCTGTGGTCTATATGACGCTCTTAAAGCAACTAATAAGGAAAATGTATTATTAGGATTTAAAGGCGGTCCAAGTGGTCTTATAGAAGATGATTACATCGAGATGACAGATCAATATATTGATTCATATCGTAATACAGGTGGATTCGATATAATTGGATCTGGTCGTACTAAGCTTGAGACAGAAGAGCAATTTGAAATTGTTACAGAAGTTGCGAAGAAGCATGGTCTTACAGCAATCGTAATCATTGGTGGTGACGACTCTAATACTAATGCAGCAGTACTTGCTGAGTATATGGCTGCACACAATACTGGTGTACAGGTAATTGGTTGTCCTAAGACAATTGATGGAGATTTAAAGAACGAAGATATTGAAGCTTCATTTGGTTTCGATACAGCAACTAAGACTTATAGTGAAGTTATTGGTAATATCGAAAGAGACGCTAATTCTGCTAAGAAGTATTGGCATTTTATCAAGGTAATGGGACGTTCTGCTTCTCACGTTGCACTAGAATGTGCTCTTGAGACACAACCTAATATCTGTCTAATCGGAGAGGAAGTTGCAGCTAAGAAAATGTCTCTAGAAGATATTGCTAATCAGATTGCAGATTCTGTAGAAGCTAGAGCTAATAATGGAGACAACTTTGGTGTAGCTATTATTCCAGAAGGAATAATTGAGTTCGTTCCTGAATTCTCTAAGCTTATTGCAGAGATTAACGAATTACTTGCTGGAGAAAGTGCAGAAGAATTTAATAATCTTGTTGACTGGGCTTCTAAGGAACATTTTATCGAAAGAGGACTTTCAGATAAGTCAATGAAGGTATTCGCGCTTCTTCCTGAATTTGTACAGAAGCAGTTATTCCTTGAGAGAGATCCTCATGGAAATGTACAGGTATCACTAATCGAGTCAGAGAAATTAATCTCTTCACTTGTAGCAGATACTCTTAATGGGAGAAAAGCAAAGGGAAAATACAAAGGTAAATTCTCACCACTTCATCACTTCTTTGGATATGAAGGAAGATGTGCATTCCCATCTAACTTTGATGCAGATTACTGCTATTCACTGGGATATAACGCATTTATGCTTATCCAGTATGGTTATACAGGTTATTTATCTAAGGTATCTAACCTTGCTAAGCCTGCTGAGGAATGGATTGCAGGTGGAATGCCAATTACCAAGATGATGAATATTGAGAGAAGAAATGGTGAAGATAAGCCAGTTATAAGAAAAGCTCTAGTAGATCTTGATGGCGCACCATTTAGATACTTTGCTCAGAAGAGAGATACATGGGCTGTTGAAACTGCTTACACATATCCAGGAGCTATACAGTATTACGGATCAAGCTCTGTATGTGATATAACAACCAGAACACTTGCTTTAGAGCATAAATAAGAAATTATAAGAGAATAATTAAGCAATATAAAACTTCAAGTCTTGTGAGAACCAAGAACAGTTCAACGCAGGAACTTGAAGTTTTTATTTAACAAATTCACTTGAGAGTAATCCGTATAGATAGTGGTCTCTCCATTTATCCTGAATCATTATTTTATCTCGAAGGAGTCCTTCTTTCTTGAATCCAAGACTCTCAAGAATTGCTATAGATGGGGCATTCTCCGGAAGAACCAAGGCTTCGAATCTATGCAATTCCAGATCTTTTATCATTATATTGATTCCAGCTCTAAGAGCTTCTGTGCAATAGCCTTTATTGGTGAAGGCTTTGTCCATTTTATATCCCACCTGACAAGAAGAGTAGATAGGTTTTGCAATGTTTCTAAAGCAGACTGTACCGATAATAGTATCTGGATCTTCTTTACGATATAACCAGAATCTAACTACGGCAAGTTGAAGCATCTTCTTATATTCATAGTTAAGAATATTGCGGTGATGCTCAATATTATAGAAATTATCTACGTCGATTGGCTCAACTGCCTCGAATTCCCTGGTGTTATGTAAATCGAATACTAGAGCATCTTCTGCAATTTCTTCACCGCATATTTTAAGAATTAATCTATCTGTTTCGTATACAAAATTCATAATAATACTACCTGTATTCCTGTTAATCTAAGGCTCTAACTTTGATATTTCCAATATTATAATTATTAAGTATATTGACTATTTCGTCGAATTCAGCAGCAGAATAGGTTGTAAATATCTTACTTATAACCTGCTCTGATTCCTTGTAAGGCTGTAAATAATAGGCTTTGGAGCCTTCTATCCATTTACCTATTTCTTGGAAATCTTCCATCTTGTGAAGTTCTCTTGTTACTGTGGTACGAAATTCGTAGTCAATACTAGAATTCTTAAGGATTTCTACTGAGTCTTCTATGCTCTGTATATCAAGTGGATTCATACATGCCACATCATTGTATTTTGATCGACAATGCTTAATATCCATTGCCACATAGTCAAGAAGTCCTTCTTCTAACAGGCTACGAAGCATAGCAGGATTCGTACCGTTAGTATCAAGCTTAACCAGAAGATTAAGCGTCTTTACTTTACGAATAAACTCAGGAAGTTCGCTTTGAAGAGTAGGTTCACCACCTGTTATGCATACACCGTTAAGGATGTTCTTACGCTTGTTAAGGTGTGAAAATATCTCTTCTTCGCTATATGGCTCCATAGTAGTGTGATTAAGTACAAGATCACCATTATGGCAATAAGGACAACGGAAATTACATCCTCCAGTAAATATTGTAGATGCAACTTTGCCCGGATAATCTAGCAGGGTTGTTTTCATTAATCCAACAATTCTCATAACAAACGCTTCTTCCTTGATATTTTATCTAAAATGTGTAATGCTTATATACATATAACATTGCATATTATATCAGATTACAAGGGGGAAATCCACATGGCGTTCTTTAATGGAATGAAAAGTAATGCACAGGAAAAAGAAGAAAAAAGAGCTGAGGACAGGAAGATAAAATACATGACAATGGCATATAAAGAAGCAGAGAAAGCCTATGAAGATGGAGATGTTCCTATAGGATGTGTAATCGTTAGTGATGAAGGCAAAGTTATTGCCAAGGCTTACAATAGAAGAAATAAAGATGGCAATACCACAAGCCATGCAGAGATACTTGCCATACAGCAGGCCTGTAAGAAGATGGGAGACTGGCGATTAGAGGAATGTGAAATGTATGTTACACTTGAACCTTGTCCTATGTGTGCAGGTGCAATTCTGCAGGCTAGAATGAAGAAAGTATATATTGGTGCCATGAATTCTAAAGCAGGTTGTGTAGGCTCAGTAATTAACCTACTTCAGATGCAGGGATTTAACCATAGAGTTGAAGTAGAGACTGGAATAATGAAAGAAGACTGTTCTGCTATTATGAGTGATTTCTTCGAAGAATTACGACATGGTAGTGAACTATAGGACAAGATATGTAATAATAGATGATGAAAGCAGAAAGGAAGTAAAGAATGAAACACTTACAATACAAACCAATAGGAGTATGCTCAAGATTAATAGAATATGATTTAGATGGAGATAAGGTATATAATGTGCGATTCACAGGAGGGTGTGATGGCAATCTCAAAGCTATTGGCAAGCTGGTAGACGGCATGACAGTAGGTGATATAGAGAGTAAATTAGCAGGTAATACTTGTGGACCAAGAGATACCTCTTGTGCAGATCAGTTAGTTAAAGCATTGCGTATAGGTTTAGAGTCATAATATGAATAAGTTATATAGAAGAGAGATATATCTTAATAAGCTTCGCCCCTTATATGATGAAACAGGTACTATCAAATTCATAACAGGTGTACTTGGCTGTGGCAAAACAACTCTTATAGAAAACATTATTGAGGAGCTTATCGAAAAGGGCGTTCCTGAAGATAACATCATTAGTATTAATTTCAATAAGAGACCTTACAAAGGAATAAATACTGCCCAAAAACTCATTGATATTGTTGATAGACAGAGTATAGAGATACCAGGTGAGAAGTATTTGTTTCTTGATGAACTTCTTAATGTAAATGATTTTGAACGTGCACTTAACGAATTTACTAAGGATAGCAGCTATTCTATATTCGTAACATCAAGTAATGGTTACACTACAAAGCCAAAGCATGTAAGAAGACTTAAGGCACATTACATTACAGTTGAAATGCTAACTTTATCCTTTCAAGAATACCTCGATATGAAGAAGTTCTATGGTAAGAAAGTGTCTGATAACCTTCAGGAAGAACTTACAAAGTATATGATGGAGGGTGGTTTCCCATATACAGTTATAAATAGCGGTCATGATAATATGCATGCTTATTCTAAGAAGGTTCTTGAAGACATATTTGAGAAGATTATAAGGAAGAATAAGAGAATAAAGAATAGAGAGCTATTTTTCGCAATTAGAAAATATGTTATTAATAGTTTTGGTAAAGCCCTTATAATAAAAGATATGCAAGAGTTCCTTTCTGAGACGCTTCATATGTCAGTTAGAAAAGAGACTCTTTATAATTATCTACAGATTCTAGAGGATGCTAGAATAGTCTATAAGTGCCAACGATTCGACATATCTGAGAGAAGAATCATTAAGGGGAAAGAAAAGTATTATCTCTCGGATCTAAGTTTCTATTATGCTGTGGATTTGTATAATACTTTAGACATAGAAACTTCTCTAAAGAATGTTATATACAATTATTCACTCCTGTGGGATTATAAAGTGGCAATAGGAAGGGTGAAGAATAATAAAAGTGAGATAGACTTTGTTCTTGAAGATTCAGAAATGGACTATGTCTATGTACAAGTGGCAAATTACATCAATAGCAATACTCGTGGTGGAATTGGCACTTCAAAGGAAGAGGAGTATAAATACAAACCCCTTGAGAATATCAGGGATTTCTACCCCAAATACGTGTTGACATTAGATAAAGCCTTACATAAGAGAAGTGGTATAAAACATAAAAATATAGTTGATTTTATAGAAAATTGTGAAGTGTTCTAAAATATAGCGGAAAATCACAACGGACTAAATGGCTAAAATTGCACTTAAGTACGGATAAAGCTCGAAAATGAGTCACATAGCTACGAAAACATACTATATTATAGAATTAGAACATACGATTTTATGCATTTTGAGGTAAGACGATATGCTGAAAAGAAGCGCATACTCTGAGCTGTTAATCTGGAAATATCAAAGAAGAGAAGAAGTCCAACACAAATCTTTGCTAATAAAAGGAGCAAAGCAGGTTGGGAAGACATTTATAGCTAAAAGCTTTGGTAAAGAAGAATATGAATCTTATATTTATATAAATCTTCGAAAAATGAAATCACTTCATTGTGTATTTGAAGGGGAGATAACATCAGAAGAGATAATTAAGAGAATTACTGCTAATATTCCTAACGTAATTCTTATTCCCAAGAAGACATTAATAATATTAGACGAGATACACTATATTGATAATGCTAAAGAAGTATTACAGGTATTATCAGATGATATGCGATATGACACTATTGCTATTGGAAAAATTGATTCTGACTCTACTAAAAATAACTCCTTCATAAAGGAGATTACAATGTACCCTTTGGGATTTGAGGAATTTTTGTGGTCTTATGGATTCGATTCTAAGACGATTAATAGTATGGCAAAATACCTAGAAGAGCCGACAGAGATTCCTGAAAGCATTCATAACAAATTCCAGAATCTATTTCGAGAGTATATAGTTGTAGGTGGTATGCCAGAAGCGGTACAGGACTTCGCTAAGAACAAAGATTTCTCCCGAGTAATTGAGATTCAGAAGAAGATAATTAGTGCATATCAGACTGATATAGAGACAAGTCTTAACAGCAGGAAAAGTACCCTTGTTAAGCGATGTTATAACTCTATCCCTAATCAGCTTAATAATGAATTGAAGAAATTCAAGTACTCTAAGGTAGAGAAGGGCCAGACAAAAAGAAAATATGGAAGTAGCATTTTGTGGATAATTGATGCGTATATGTGTTATTCATGTTATAATGTGAACAATACACGCGTTTTACCATTAGAAAATGCGAAGAAAGATCAATTTAAACTATATATAAATGACACTGGACTTCTTACATGTATGTACGGATTCGAGACTAAGAGAGGAATCCTTAATGATACAATTAAGGGAAATGTTAGATCCGCCATCTACGAGAATGTAATTGCCCAATGTCTTACATATAATGGATATGATTTATACTATTACAAACCAGACGATAATCATGAAGTAGAATTTATAATAGAGAAGGATGGCGAAGTAGTTCCTATTGAAGTAAAAGTAGGGAATAGGATTTCGGTATCTATGGAAGGTATTATTAATGACTCTACTATTAATACAGCTTATAAGTGTATCGGGAAACGAAATAATACGAGAGAGAAAAGCAATGTAGGTAGTAAAGTCAGAATAATTCCTTACTATTTAATAATGTATATAAGAAATAGCGAAATTATATAAAATGTTTGTCAGGAGGGTAAAGTATGGGTAACGACAAAACAAAGAAGCAGACTGGACAAACACAAGCTAAGAAAAAGGGAGGCATGGGAATTCGCGGTCAAATGCTTATAAAGCTTTTGCCAACGGTTGTCATTGCTACAATTATTCTTACGGTTGTGAGCGCGATTAATAGTAAGAATACTATTAATAACGAGATTCAGAACACAATGAAGTCTGAATTGCAGTCCAATAGTAACGAGATCAATGCTGATCTTGAAATCGTAAGGTCGCAGGCAATCAATCTTGCAAGAGAAGTATCAATCTACTACAAGTCAACACCAATGGACGTATTCAAGATTAGTTTCTCAAGCGCTATTAAGTCTAGCAGTATTATTAATGGTGCTGGAATATGGTTTGAACCAAATGCTTATAATGCAGCAGAGAGATATATGGGACCATATTGGTACAAAGATGGTGACAATATCGTAGAGACCTGGGAATATAGTAATGCGGAGTATGATTACTTTAGTCAGGAGTATTATACTAACGCAGCCAAGATGAAAGAAGGAACTGCTGAGATAACAGATCCTTATTATGATGAATCATCTAAGACAGTTATGGCGACTTGTTCGGCACCAATCTTTAGTAATGGTCAGTATATAGGATGTGTTACTTGTGACATCTCCCTTGATACCATGGTAGATATTGTATCGTCAATCAAAGTAGGAGAGAATGGAACAGCTATGCTTCTGGCATCTGATGGCACATATATCTATACAGATGATAACGAGAAGGTTCAGAATGGTGTTAATATCAAGGATGATGAGAACGCATCCCTTGCTAAAGCAGGAGAAGATGTTCTGGCTAATGAATCTGGACTTACAGAATACAAAGGTGATAGCGAGACATACAACTTATACTATGCAACTATTCCTGGCGTAAACTGGAAGCTTATGATTAAGATGCCATTATCTGAGATTAATGCTCCTGTTCAGAAGTTAACAATTATTCTTATCATAGTGGCAGCTATAGCAGTTATTGTATGTGCAATAGTAATCATACTAATTGCCAACAGTTTATCTAAGACACTTAATAGAGTTAAAGCATTTGCAGGAGACCTTGCGAAGGGTGACTTCACAGTTGATAAGATTAATGCTAAGGGTAAAGATGAGCTTGGCTTAATGAGTGGTTCACTTAATGAAATGTATGAAAGTAACCGTGATGTAATTAGTAGAATCTCAACCGGTTCTGCAAATGTAAATGATTCTTCACAGAGAATGAATCAGGTAGCTACAGAACTATCAGAGAAGTTCGGCGATATCCATGACAATATGGGTAAGGTTAATGAAGCTATGATGTCTACCGGTGCTGCTACCGAGGAAGTATCAGCTTCTGTAAATGAAGTAAATGAATCAGTTCAATATTTAGCAGACGAAACATCTAAGACTTCAGAAGAAGTTAATGAAATACTTAAGAGGGCTTCAGAAGTAGAAGAGAGCTCACGTAAGGCATACGACCATGCAATAGCAATCGTTGAGAAATATAGCGAAGAACTTAAAGAAGCAAATGAAAGAGCTAAGATTGTTAGTGAAATCGGTGAAATGGTTAATAGTATTGCCGATATAGCAGATCAGATTAACCTACTCTCACTTAACGCTTCTATTGAGGCAGCAAGAGCTGGTGAACATGGTAGAGGATTTGCAGTTGTTGCATCGGAGGTAAATAAGCTTGCTACTGAGACAGGTGATGCTGTTGAGAGAATCAAGGTTACAATAGAAGGAGTTCAGTCAGCATTCGGATCAATGAGTGACGGAGCCAACCAACTTCTTGATTTCGTACAGGAGACTGTTGCACCAGATTACGACAATTTCGTTAATATCGGTGTTCAATATGGACAGGATGCAACAGCATTCAAGAATCTGGCAGATTCAATAGGTGAACTTGTAGAGACAATTACAGATTCTATGGAACAAGTCAACCTTGCTGTTGCAGATATTGCAGAATCGGCACAGGATACATCAGCAAACTCTGCGGATATCACAGAGACTGTTGATCAAGTATCTGTTATGGTTGATGATGTGGAAGATATGGCTACAGAACAGAAAGATGTAGCTAGTGACTTATCTAATATCGTAAGTAGGTTCAAGTTATAAGAGGATGACATAATAAAGCAGCTATCCCAAGAGGGGTAGCTGTTTTTTTTAGAAATCAGTCAACTTTCGCTATGAAAAATGTAAAAATCGAGAAATATTCGCTGTAAAAAATGTAAAAATCGAGAAATATTCGCTGTAAAAAATGTAAGAATGCTTGAATATTCGCTGTAAAAAATGTATTATAAATGTAATATAGGGGGATTATTATGAAAAGATTCGCGTATAATACATTGTTAGAGTGGAAGACGAAAAAAGATAGAAAGCCACTGATATTAAACGGTGCGAGACAAGTAGGAAAAACATGGCTACTTAAAGAGTTTGGAAAAAATGAGTATGAGAGTGTTGCTTATATAAATTGCGACGAAGACGCGTCTATTAAGGAAGCATTTTACGATTTCAATATAGAAAGGCTAATTAGAACGTTTTCTGTTATATCAGGTGTTACAATTAATTCGGATAAAACGCTAATTATTCTAGATGAAATACAAGAGGTTCCAATTGGATTAACTTCCCTAAAATACTTTTGTGAAGAAGCACCTCAGTATCATATTGCAGTTGCCGGTAGCTTACTTGGGATAGGACTACATGAAGGAACAGGATTTCCTGTGGGAAAAGTGAATGAAATAAATCTATATCCGTTATGTTTTAAAGAGTTTTTACTGGCGTTAGGAAAAGAGAATCTTGTAAATAACATAGAAGAGCATAGATGGGATGAATTCGCACCAACATCTGATATCTATATTGAATTATTACGACAGTATTATTATGTGGGAGGAATGCCTGAGGTTGTAAAGACGTATGTAGAGGAACAAGATGTAAAAAAAGTTCGAGAATTACAGAATCAGATTCTAGCTGATTATCGTCGCGATTTCTCAAAACATGTTCCTGAAAAAGTATTACCTAAAGTAAATATGGTATGGGATTCTATACCTGGTCAACTAGCAAAAGAAAATAAAAAATTTATATATAGTGCGGTAAAGAAAGGTGGCAGAGCAAAAGAATTTGAAAATGCAATACAATGGTTAATGGATGCTGGCTTGATATATAAAGTATCAAATATTTCAAAACTTGAAAAGCCTTTAAAGTTCTATGAAGATTTGGAATCATTTAAGCTCTTTATATTAGACCTAGGTCTACTAGGAGCATTATCAGAAATAGATGCAAAAGATGTATTAATAAAGAATAAAGCAATTAAAGAATACAAAGGAGCATTTACTGAGCAATATGTATTACAGGAGTTGATTGCGGGCGGACATAAATTATACTATTATTCCAGAGATACATCTAACCTAGAGATTGATTTTGTAATGCAAGAATCAGAGATATATCCTATCGAGGTTAAAGCTGAAGAAAATCTCAAATCAAAAAGTCTAAGAACAGTGTATGAAAACAATGAGACATTAAAGCCTGTAAGGATATCTATGTCAAATTATCGAACACAGGATTGGATGACAAATGTTCCGCTGTATATAGCAGGGGAATGGTTTGCCAATGATAAAGATTCGTTAGAATCGTCAAAGTCGTGACGATGGTAGAAAAAAGGAGGAACGACCATGGTAAAACATGTAATATTATGGCAACTAAAGGATGAATTAACTAAGGAGCAGATAAGTAAAGTCAAGGCCGGAATTAAGTCCGGCTTAGAAGGTCTTAAGGGTGAGATACCTGGCTTGATTGATATAAATGTAGTTACAGAAGGCCTTGCATCTTCTAATGCAGATGTTATGCTTGATTCCACATTTGAATCAGAAGAAGCTCTGAAGGGATACGCGATCCACCCTAAGCACGTTGCGGTAGCAGACGGTAAGGTAAGACCTTATACTGCAAATAGGGTGTGTATGGATTATGAGGTGTAGATAATTAACATATTCTCTAATAAAGCGTGGCACAGCCACGCTTTTGTTGTATAATAATACACAAAGTGTGTAGCTATGAAGAATAGCACTAATGTTCGAGCACAGGCGTTCGAAAATCGGTCCCAATAATAGGACAGGGTCTGTGGTAATATGGGGAAGGTAATAGAATCTGTAGGAATTATAAGGGGGATATAAGTTATGGCGGAATTAAAATGTCCACATTGTGGACAAGCATTTACAGTTGATGATGCAGAGTTAAGTTCAATCATAAGTCAGATTAGAGACAAGGAATTTAATAAGGATGTTGAAAAGCGAATAGAGGAGCTAGAGAATAATCTAGAAGAAAAACATAAGATTGAATTAGATTCACTTCGCAATCAGGTTATCCTTGAAATAAACGAGTCGCATAGTAAAGAATTAGATAAACTCAAGAAGCAAATAGAGAAAGCTGAATCAGATAAGACTAAACTTGAAAATGACAAGATTAAATTACAGAACGAAATAGATAATGCAAAAGACAAACAAAAAATTGCAGTTTTAGAGGCTGTAAAAGATGTAGAAGAAGAGAAGCATAGATTAGAGAAAGACATTCAATCAGAGAAGGAAAAGGCTCAGATTCTTCTAAAAGAAAAAGATAGTCAAATAGAATTCTATAAGGACTTAAAGACTAAGATGTCAACTAAGATGGTTGGAGAGACATTAGAACAACATTGCGAGACGCAGTTCAACCAACTTCGTGCAACAGCATTTCCTAATGCGTATTTCGAAAAAGATAACGATGCCCGTTCTGGAAGTAAAGGGGACTATATCTATCGAGAAACTGATGAATATGATAACGAGATAATATCAATTATGTTCGAAATGAAAAACGAGATGGATACTACCGCAACAAAGCACAAGAACGAAGATTTCTTCAAGGAACTTGACAAGGATCGTCGCGAGAAGAATTGTGAATATGCAGTGCTTGTATCATTACTTGAATCTGAAAACGAACTCTACAATGCAGGAATTGTAGACGTCTCGTATAGATATGAGAAAATGTATGTTGTACGACCTCAGTGCTTTATCCCTATTATTACATTGCTTCGTAACGCTGCTATGAATGCATTAATGTATAAGCAAGAACTTGCGCTAGTAAAGAATCAAGATATCGACATATCTAATTTCGAAGAATCACTATTGCAATTCAAAGATGATTTCAGTAGAAATTACGATATCGCACATAAACATTTTGATAAAGCTATTGATGAAATTGATAAGACAATTAGTCACCTTGAAAAAGTTAAAAAAGAATTACAGGGCTCTGACAATCAGCTTCGTATAGCCAACAATAAGGTGGATGAAGTCAACATTAAGAGACTAACCAAGAACAATCCAACTATGAGAGCGAAGTTTGAGGAGTTGAAGGAGTGATAATGCGTGTAATGTCAGAGAGGTCTTTTCTCTTCTTTTATAAGAATATAAAAGAATTATTTGATACTGATAAAGGCGTGCTTGCTCGTTATGAATATAATAAAGAACAGATGCTATCTTTATTGAGAACAGGTAGTGTTTAATAGTTTATTAATATGTCTGATAAAAGAATAGACGTGTCGATACATATACATCACAGAAATGGCTTAAAATCGTACTTTGCAGGTGTTAAGTAGTATATGTGGAAAGGTATGGGGACTGTATTTTTGAAGTGGAAATATGTATTAAACGTTTCAACGATTATGTGATTTTTGAGTTAAGAAATGATATAGAAAAGTAATGGATTTTTGAGTTTTTGATTATGCTATAATATTAATATGTTATATGGGAGGGCTATTATGAATTTTAGATTTGTACAAGATGGTCGCGCTGTATATCCTGACGGTAAGATCCGATTTCTTGTGCCTGAAGAAAACTCGGGAGCAGAGGATTTGAGAGCGGTTATTAAAGAAATGATTGATTTATAAGATAAAGGAATAAGATATGACAACAGAAACTCATGTGAGTGTGAAAAAAGCAAAGGGAAATTCATCAAATGAAATAAAAAATAGTGATGCCATTAAGGTTTGTGGATATGACTTTTTATATGTTCAAGATCTGGAGCCCGAGAGAGACGGGAACGGAAAGGTTATCGAGTATGCTCCTCAATCAGAATATAACAATAAAAACGGTAAGTCTTTACACAATTATGGAAGCGGGATGTTCTGTAAGTTCTCCATTAATGCTGGGCAAGTGCCGGGAGTATACCTTTGGGTAGTCGATGACGAGATCATCTATATTGGTGAGACTGTGGAGTTGAGACGGCGCTTTAATACTGGCTACGGCACTATATCACCTAGAAATTGTTATGTGGGAGGACAAGTGACCAATTGTAAAATGAACAAGGTTGTCTTGGAACTTTCGAAGATAGGGAAGACGGTAAAACTGTACTTCTTCAATACAAATAATTATAAACAAGTGGAACTGGAACTATTAAATGCAATAAATACTCAGTACAATGTAAAGGATAACTAATGATAGATTGGAATAATAACGGAAAAATAGATGGTGAGGACTTATTCCTTACAGATGTTCTTCTCGAGGATGATAAAGGTGGGGGCAATGGCAACAAGCCGAAAGGCAGTTGCTTGGGTTCGATTGCACTTTTTATTGGTGTGGTACTTTTTGCTGGATATGTCATTATGTGAGAAAATTACAGCTTTTATTGCTCGCTGTGTCCAAAGCTACTATAATTTGATTGATAGCATTGCTTTATAAGGAGGACATTGCTGTGGCAAGGAAAATAAGAAAACTCGGGCTATTGTTTTTCGGAGTTTGTGGTAAATGGATCGAAGAATAGATTGAAAACTGTGAAATATGTTTTTGAGATAGCCTGTATATTTTTAGAAAATCTAGATGTATTGTACTTGTTTTTTTGCTATAATGATTATGAGGTTTTTACGTGTATACGTAAAAACTTTCTCCAACCTTGAGGATTAATTAAATGCAGGGATAATTCAGTAATAATGTATTATTGGATTCAGCTAAGAAGGTGACGAAAGTCCGCTATCCAGTGCGTAATTAAATGTGTCAAGGGGAAAGGAGGAAACGCTTATGGGCAAAGGGAAAGGTGTATCATCAAAAACACATACTCAGAAGCAACTTGATGATTATGCAAATCAGAATAACCCTAATAATAAGGCATATCAAGCAAGAATAAGCAATATGAAGTCTTCAGTTAAACACGCGAAGTCTATAGCAAAGAATAAGGCTAAAAAACAAGCAAAGCATGAATCTGAATACGGTGTAATGTATCCGCTTGATTGGATGTGTTATTCTAATCCGTATGATTTTGAATAATCAAAAAACATACTAGCGACAAAATACTCAAAAAAATCATCTGTGGTTGAACATCACAGGTGATTTTTAATGTATAATTAGAATTAGAAAAGGAAACATAACATGATAAAGCAAATAGTAAGAGACCCACTATTCCTACAACAGAAGTCAACACCTGCAACAAAAGATGACGCGCAGGTAATAGTGGACTTGATGGATACAATAAAAGCGAATAGTGATAGATGTGTTGGTATGGCAGCTAACATGATTGGTGTGAAGAAGCAGATTATTGTTGTAGCTGTTGGACCATTTATTATACCGATGGTTAATCCTGTAATTACTTCTAAGAGTGGAAGGTACGAGACAGAAGAGAGTTGCCTGTCACTAGATGGAGTAAGACCTTGTATACGATATAAGGAAATAGAAGTGGATTACTTAGACCAAAACTTTGAGCCCAAGCATGGCACATATAAGGATTTTACAGCACAGATTATTCAGCATGAGATACAGCATTTTAGCGGAGAGTTAATTTAGAAAAGATGTTGACGAACTTATGTTCGTATATTATAATTAATATAGGCGTTGACAAGACAGCGGTTGGCCTTGCAAACGTACTATTTTCTAGTGCGAGCTTCCCATTAAAAGGAGGTGTTGCCTATGGGAAAGTATGAATGGAAGGGAAACATTTTGTTTGTTATACTAACTTGTGTAACATCCACGATATGTGCTGCGAAAGCAGTGTATGATGTGGTTCGCGATGTGATAAAACGTCGCAAACAAAAAAGCAACCGCGCGGACCAAAGCTAGGTTGCTTTTTTAGTAACTTATAACTTAGGCCAGCCGTTTTGGCAACGCCTTTTTACAATTTAATTGTAACACGTTTCTAGGATTTGTCAAATAGAAGTAGACGTTCATGGGCGTGTTGTCCTCATTTTCAAGAGTGTGGCAGGAGTAAACCTATTATGAACAAACTAGACACCTTACAATACTATAATAACAACGCAATGGAATTCGTATCAGGGACGGAGTTCGCCGATGTGTCTGTGATGCGAGAGAAGTTTTTGAACAAGATTCCTGCAGGTGGAATGATTCTAGACTGGGGTTCAGGAAGTGGCAGAGACACAGGAGCATTTCTTGCAGCAGGATATAAGGTAGAAGCAGCGGATGCTTGCGCAGAGCTTGCGAAGTATGCAAGCAACAAGACCGGGATTGAAGTTAGGGTAGAGCGTTTTGATGAGTTGGATGCAACTAACAGATACGACGGTATCTGGGCCTGCGCATCTATCTTGCATGTAGAGAGGCATGAGCTATCGCACATTTTCAATCTTGCATACAAGGCTTTGAAGGAAGGCGGAGTTATGTATACCTCTTTCAAATACGGTGAGGAAGACGCAGTAAGAAGAGAGAGGCATTTCTCTGATATGACGGAAGACAGTATTAAGGAAGTGCTAGTTGATACGCATTTTCAGATCGAGGAGATATCACCTTGGAATTTGCTGATATATACAAGGACAAGTTACACAATATAGACACAGAAGGTAGGAGTGAGAAGTACTCCGACGATGACATATTTCCCTATGAACCTACACCCTATTCTGTGTTAGAGAGGTTAGTAGATAGCGGTATTATAGATGAAGACTCCCATGTGATTGATTACGGAAGTGGAATGGGTAGGGCGTGCCTTTATCTTGCCGAGAAGACAGGTTGTAGGTGCACAGGTATAGAGTGTGTAGACGAATTCTACCAGGCTTCACTTAAGAATCTATCGGATAAGGATCTGAAGGTGGAATTTGTAAAATGTTCAGTGGAGGACTACCCTTTACCTGATGATTCCAATGTAATGTATTTTTTTAACCCCTTTTCAGAAGAAATATTCAAGCAGGTAATGGAGAACATTATTGAATCTTATCACAGGAATCCTCGTGATATGAAGCTTTTATTCTATTATCCTTCTGATGAGTATGTTGCATTTCTAATGAGGCTAGATGAGATAACATTCTTTGATGAGATAGACTGCACAGATCTTTTTGATGAGGACACAACTAGGAATAGAATAATGATTTTTCAGATATAAGAGATTTTGAGTGCGTTAAATACAATAAGTTCTTGAACAATCCATGAGTAAATGGTATAGTCATTAGCGGATGGACGGTATCTGTGACAGAACCGTACCGGAATAAAGTCTTTACGAAACAGCATCACTTCCTATTAAGGAGGCGATGATATGAGAATAGGATTTATAGGCGCAGGGAAAGTGGGATTTTCTCTGGGCAGATACCTTAAAGAAAATGAGTATACCGTAAGCGGATACTACAGCAAAAGCATGGCATCGGCTGAAGATGCTGCCAAATTTACCGAAACAAAAAGATACAACACGATGAAACAACTTGTTGAAGTGAGTGATGTTTTGTTTCTTACCGTACCGGATGGAGAGATACCTGTGGTATGGGAAAGACTTAAAGAGATTGACCTTAATAACAAAATAATCTGTCATACTAGCGGAGCTCTTGGCTCCGAAGTATTTTCTGATATGAAGAACCAGAACGTCTATGGTTTTTCTGTTCATCCTATCCTGGCGATTTCGAGTAAGTACGAATCGTATAAGGATATAAAATCAGCTTTTTTTACAATTGAAGGAAGTAGAGAAAAAATCGACGAAGTAGCCGATATTTTTCGTAAATGTAATAATAAAGTGCAGATAATTGACTCTTCTGAGAAGATAAAATATCACGTTGCATGCAGTATTGTGAGCAACTTTGCAGTTACCCTTGCAGATATAGCAAAGGAAATGTTAGAAGAATGTGGTTTTGACGATAAAACGGTTTTTGAAGCTATGGGACCGCTTATTTCTAAAAACGCTGATAACATTGTCAGAAAGGGAACCATAGAGGCACTTACGGGACCTATTGAAAGAGGAGATGTACAAACTGTAGAGAAACATATGAGCGTACTTTCTGGAGAGGAACTTTTGCTTTATAAGTCGTTAGCTAGAAGGACACTTCGTCTTGCAAAAGAGAAGAACCCAGAGAGAAACTACAATAATATGATGGGGGTTTTAGAGTGAAAAGCACAGTATTAACACTACAAAAACAAAAAGAAGAAGGGAACAAAATAACTATGCTTACAGCATATGATTATTCGGTTGCAAAGCTTATAGATGCGGCTGGAATTGATGTTATTCTTGTGGGGGATTCACTTGGAATGACTATGCTTGGATATGAAGATACTCTTCCAGTTACAATGGAAGATATGATACATCACACAGCGTGTGTATCTAGGGGTGCAAAGGATGCTTTTGTGATTGCTGACATGCCATTTATGTCATATCAGACATCAGTACATGATGCAGTTTACAATGCAGGAAGACTTATTAAAGAAGGACATGCTCATGCAATAAAACTTGAAGGAGGAGCAAGTGTCTGTGAGCAGATTAAAGCTATTACTGAGGCGAGTATTCCGGTGTGTGCTCATATTGGATTAACGCCTCAGTCCACCAATGCCTTTGGCGGATTTAAGGTACAGGGTAAGAATATGCAGAGGGCAAAACAGATAGTCGAGGATGCCTTAAGTGTGCAAGAGGCAGGGGCGTTTATGGTTACTCTTGAGTGCATTCCAGAGAAGCTTGCATCACTTATTACAGATATTCTTGATATACCGACCATAGGTATAGGTGCCGGGAATGGATGTGACGGTCAGGTGCTGGTATATCATGACATGTTAGGTATGTTTACAGATTTCAAACCTAAGTTTGTAAAGCATTTTGGCAATATTGGAGAAGAAATGACCAAGGCATTTGTATCCTACAGAGACGAAGTCAAATCAAAAGCATATCCGGCTGCAGAACACACATTTAAGATTGAAGATGAAATAATGGAAGAATTATATAAGGAGTATAGATAAATGGAAGTAATAGTTGCAAGAACGCCTAAAGAGGTAAAGGAAATAATCAGGGATTGGAAAAAACAAGGATACAGCATAGGACTTGTCCCAACAATGGGATACCTTCATGAAGGGCATGGCTCATTAATAGAGAGGGCAGTTAAGGAAAATGACAAGGTTATGGTTAGCGTTTTTGTAAACCCAATACAATTTGGACCGAATGAGGATCTTGAGACATATCCTCGCGATTTTGATGCGGACCTTCAAATGATAGAAAAGCTTGGAGCAGATATGGTATTTCATCCGGAGCCTTCCGACATGTATGCACCAGATTTTTCCACAACTATAAGTGTAGCAGGAGTATCTGAGAATCTATGCGGAGCAAGAAGACCGGGACATTTTAATGGTGTATGTACTGTTGTTACAAAGCTTTTTAATCTATCAGAAGCAGACAGAGCGTATTTTGGTCAAAAAGATGCTCAGCAACTTGCTGTAGTAAGAAGGATGGTAAGAGATTTAAATGCTAATATAGAGATCATCGGATGTCCTATAATAAGAGAAGATGATGGATTAGCAAAAAGCTCCAGGAATACATATCTTAATCCGGACGAAAGAAAAGCGGCTACAGTGCTAAGTAAGGCATTAAGGACTGGAAAGCAGATGATTGAATCGGGAGAAAAAAACGCTGAGGTTGTGAAATCTAAGATTACAGAAATAATTTCAAAGGAACCACTTGCCAAGATTGATTATGTAGAAATAACAGACTGGAATTCTATTGAACCTGTTGATATAATAGACAGAAGCACGCTATGTGCAATAGCTGTTTATATAGGTAATACAAGACTTATTGATAACTTTATATATGAGGTATAAAAATGCAACTTACAATGTTAAAAGGAAAGATACATAGAGCTGTTGTAAAACAGGCAGAACTTGATTATGTAGGTTCTATTACAGTAGATCCGTTGCTTCTTGAAGCGGCCGATATTCTCGAATATGAGAAGGTTCAGATCGTAGATGTGGAAAATGGAAATAGATTTGAAACCTATACAATAGAGGGCGAAAGAGGTTCTGGACAGATATGTCTTAACGGAGCAGCAGCCCGAATGGTTAGGGAGGGTGATCATATTATCATTATGTGTTATTGCCAGATGGATAGAGAAGAAGCAGCGTCTCATAAGCCGCATGTTGTGTTCGTGGATTCCGACAACAAGATAGTTTCTATGGCAAGATATGAAAAACACGGAGAAATAAAGAATTATTAGAGGTTAAGATGCTTAAAGGAAAAACAATTATTCTAGGCGTAAGCGGTTCCATTGCCGCATATAAAATCGCAAATCTTGCGTCAATGCTTGTAAAACAGCATGCAGATGTGCATGTGATAATGACGAAGAATGCAACTAATTTCATTAATCCAATTACATTTGAAACCCTTACAAATAATAAATGTTTAGTAGACACATTTGACAGGGATTTTGAGTTTAATGTTGAACATGTGTCACTTGCTTCTAAGGCAGATTGCATGATGATAGCGCCAGCCACTGCAAATGTAATTGCGAAGCTTAGATGTGGCATTGCTGATGATATGCTTACAACAACAGCGCTTGCAATGGAAAAAGCTATGCTTATAGCACCCGCCATGAATACCCATATGTATGAGAAAAAGGTGACTCAGGATAATATCGCCACACTTAAAGACTATGGATATGAGGTAATAGAGCCGGCAGAAGGATATTTGGCTTGTGGTGATGTTGGAAAGGGGAAAATGCCAAATCCAGAGGTTTTAATCGAATATATTTATAAAGCTGTATTAAGAGATAAGGATATGATAGGCAAAAAGGTGCTAGTCACTGCCGGACCTACAAGAGAGGCTTTTGATCCTGTAAGATTTGTAAGCAACCATTCTACCGGTAAGATGGGGTATGCACTTGCCAGAGAGGCAGCAGCAAGAGGGGCTGATGTTGTACTTATATCAGGACCTGTTAATATATCAGGAATTCCATATGTACATACTGTGGATGTCATTAGCGCAAAGGAAATGTACAAGGCGTGCGTTAAATATTTCCCAGACGCTGATATAGTGATTAAGTCAGCGGCTGTAGCCGATTACAGACCTAAAGATATCTTAGAAAAAAAGATTAAAAAATCGGATGCTGATACAAAAGTTGAATTTGAAAAGACAGATGATATACTTGCTTATCTCGGCAAGACAAAAAGAGATAATCAGTTTATTTGTGGCTTTTCAATGGAAACGGAGAATATGATTGAGAATTCCCGTTCCAAGCTTAAAAATAAAAATATAGATATGATAGTTGCAAATAATCTTAAGACTAAAGGGGCTGGTTTCGGAACAGAGACTAATGTTGTGACTCTTATTACAGAAAGTAGCCAGAAGGAACTTGATATCATGTCCAAAGCAGATGTTGCACATGAAATTATAAATGAGATATTAAAAAACACCTTTTGATAGTCATGAATCTAGACAAAATCACAAGATAGTGTTATAGTCGGAGTAGAGACTTTTGAACGAAAGGAGAAGAGATATATGTGGGAAAAGAATGAAATGGAAGACAAGATTAAGAAAGAAGCTAAGGAAGCAGTAGAGTCTGTTATCATTGGTAAACTTGAGCTTGAGAGAAGAGAGAGAAAAAAGAAGAGAAGAAAGAAATTTTTCAAGCGTCTTGCCAGACTTATCTTCATTTGCTTCTGGGTAAGCGTAGGATTCTTTATTGGAGTACATCGTAAGCAGATTATCGAGTATTTTGAGACTGGTAAATGCCCTAAGATACCAAAGAATCATCCATGTCCATTTCTTAAATAATAATTAAGATTTACGAAAGACTAAGCGTTATGCTTAGTCTTTTTTTACATTGACAATTTGAATATAATACCATAGAATAGACAAATAGCCGGGGCGTTAGCAGCGTCTTGTAACTGGTAGCTATAGCCAGGGTGATATCCTTCTGAGGCCTTGAGGTGGCGGGAGCTGCCCTTGGCAAGTGGCGTTGAGACTTGGGTTCTATGCAAATGATAACACGCATAGGCTGAATTTGTCATTATATATTTTCCCGGTTTTCATGTTCCGGAGCATATATTTACTGTAGAATTCTAATTCATCAGGGAACAAATCGTAATCTAGAAATCCAATATGTGTTACAGGAATTGTAGAATTATAGTCTTCTCCTTTTTGAACATTGTCAAATGTTCTGCATAGATAGCTAAGAGACCTATTTGTCCAGTTACTGTAATCAGTAACCTGCATTTCTAAGTTGATGGAATTGTCACATAGTCGTTGGTCATACAGTAGTCAATCTTTCCTGTGGCGTTTCGCCAGTCTTCATTATTAACTTTTTATTAATTTATTACTGGTGAACTTGCCAAGCAGTTTTATTGTTATTTACGAGAAGAAATATAACGTGGTCTACTGCGATAAGAATTTCTTAGGATAACAATTTTCATAAAACGCATATTGATTCCCCAATAATTAGATGTTAATATATTCTCAAGCAGATAATTTCATAAGATTCTAATATTCATTATTTCACATATGATCATTTCAGAAATTCCTGCTTATTGCCCCACACAATAATACAGCAGGAGTTGTTTTATATAGGCACATCAGCTCTTGCTTATGAAGAGAGGAGAGATGCCTATGAGACAAGATAAGAAATATGCAAAGGAAGTCGAAGAGATAGTCGACAATATGTGTTTAATGGATGACGATTTGATGTCAAGGGTATTTGATGAGAACATACCGGCGACACAGGTTTTAATTCAGACGATTATTGGCAGAGGAGTTACTGTTGTAGAAGCCAAAGGTCAATGGGACATTAAGAATTCTCTGACAGAGGGGAGAGGCATTAGATTGGATGTTTTTGCGAGAGATTCTGATGGAGAATACTTCGACTGTGAAGTTCAGAGAAGAGATGAAGGAGCTGATCCGAGAAGAGCGCGATTTAATTCGAGCATGCTTGATACGCGGATGCTTAATAAGAGTCAGAGCTTTACAAAATTAAGAGATTCATATGTTATATTTATAACAGAGAATGACTTTTTTCAAGAGAATGAACCCATATATAATGTTAAGAGGAAGCTGCCATCTGGAGCTGAGTTCATCGACGGCAGTCATATAATATATGTCAATGGACAGTATGATGGAGATGATGAATTGGGTCATCTGCTTTCAGACATGAAGAATAGAACAGCAGATGGATTCTACTATAAGGAACTAGAGGACGGAGTAAGACATTTCAAGATGGAAGAAGAGAGGAGAAAATCTATGAGTGAAGCGGTTGAAAGATATGCGGATAAAAGAGTAGAAGAGGACAGAGAGGAATTGATACTAAAGAATCTTATCAAAGGAAAGAGTCCGGAAGAGATAGCAGATTTCTTTGACATGAGCGTTGATGAGGTTCGAAAGATTGAGCAGAAAATGCTAATAGAAGCCTAATTATAATTTAATAATATAAGTAATACCCCGATGCCGATTTAGTCGGCGTCGGTTTTCTTTTCGGCCCTTAAATAAATTATATTTTTTGTAATTCTGCAATGAGAGTATCCTTTTGAGTTAGTTGCTTGTCCTTCTTATCTAGCCTAACACATAGCTCTGACAGTCTCATCAGGATTTCGGATATATATGGAATTGTCATTTGGTCATACAGTAGTCAATCTTTCCTGTGGCGTTTCGCCAGTCTTCATTATTAACTTTTTATTAATTTTTTATGCCCCCAACAGGAACTGCCCTTATATTGTCAAATCGTTGACAATTTCGACGTTTTACCATACAATAAAAGTCTAGCTGGGGCGTTAGCAGCGTCTTGTAACTGGTAGCTATAGCCGGAGCGATATCCTTCTGAGGCCTTGTGGCGGCAGGAGCTGCCCTTGGCAAGTGGCGTTGAGACTTGGGTCCCGTGCATCGGATGCTTACGAATCGTGTCAGGTCAGGAATGGAGCAGCACTAAGTTTGATTATCTGAGTGACATGGGGTAGCCTGGGTTGAGTTAACTACCAAGGTAACGTCTTTCTTCCCAAGGTCGAAGTTGGATAGTTTTTATGTTATAATAATGAAGAAGAGTCTAATCTGAAAGGGTAACCTGACAGAGAAGATTAATAATTTCTATGTAATGATTGGACTCTATCTATAGATAGGGTCTTTTTTATTATATTAGATTATCAGAACAAGATGGAGGAAGGATATATGGGAGATACCAGAGTAGCTATTCTTGCAATAGTAGTAGAAGATAAAAGCAAAGCAGCAGAGCTTAATAGTCTTCTTACAGAATTTGGAGAGTACATTATTGGTCGTATGGGGGTGCCTTATGATAAGAAGAATATCTCACTTATTAGTGTAGCACTTGATGCGCCACAGGATGTAATCAATTCATTGTCAGGTAAAGTAGGAAGTATAGAAGGAATATCGGCTAAAGCCGTATACTCGAAAGTATAAGTAACATTTTACAGATTAGAATAAGTTAATATTAGGAGGGTAAGCCATGTACAACGTAATGAGTCCGAAAGCAGAAGAATTCATATCTGATGAAGAGATCAGAGAATGTCTTCAGTACGCAGAAGAGAACAAGAACAACAGAGAATTGATTGAATCAATTCTTAAGAAGGCAAGAGATATAAAAGGGGTGTCCCATAAAGAGGCCATAGTACTTCTTGATTGTGAATTGGAAGATCTTAATGAAGAGATTTACAAATTAGCAAGAGAAATCAAGCAGGAATTCTACGGTAACAGAATCGTAATGTTCGCACCACTATACCTTTCTAATTATTGCATTAATGGTTGTGAATACTGTCCTTATCATGCAAAGAACAAGAATATTAAGCGTAAGAAATTAACTCAGGAAGAGATAAGACAAGAAGTTATTGCACTTCAGGATATGGGACACAAGCGTCTGGCATTAGAAGCCGGAGAGGATCCTAAGAATAATCCTATCGAATATATATTAGAGAGTATTAAGACAATATATAGCATTCACCATAAGAATGGAGATATTCGTCGTGTAAATGTTAATATTGCAGCTACAACAGTTGAAGAATATAAGATGCTCAAAGACGCTGGAATTGGAACTTACATCCTATTCCAGGAGACATATAATAAGGAGTCTTATGAGAAGCTTCATCCAACAGGACCTAAGTCCGATTATGCTTACCACACAGAAGCTATGGACAGAGCCATGGAAGGTGGCATTGATGATGTAGGTCTTGGAGTACTATTCGGACTTAATAATTATCGTTATGACTTCACAGGAATAATCATGCATGCAGAACACTTAGAGGCATACAAGGGAGTTGGTCCACATACAATTTCTGTTCCTCGTCTTCGTCATGCAGATGATATTGATCCTGATGCATTCGATAATGGTATTACAGATGATTTGTTCCAGAAGATTGTGGCTTGTATAAGAATTGCTGTTCCTTATACTGGTATGATTATTTCTACAAGAGAATCCAAAGAATGTAGAGAGAAGGTTCTTGAGATGGGTGTATCCCAGATATCAGGAGGTTCTCGTACATCAGTGGGAGGATACTGTGAGCCAGAGCCAGAAGAAGAGAACACATCACAATTTGATGTAAGTGATAATAGAACATTAGATGAAGTTGTTAGATGGTTAATGGAGTCAGGATATGTTCCTTCTTTCTGTACGGCTTGCTACAGAGCAGGAAGAACAGGAGACAGATTCATGAGTCTTCTTAAGAGTAAGCAGATAGTCAATTGCTGTCATCCTAATGCGCTTATGACTTTGAAAGAATATCTTGAAGACTACGCTTCACCTGAGACAAAGGCAATAGGTGAAGAAATGATTAAGAAGGAATTAGAGGTAATAACTAATCCAACAGTCAAAGAGAAAGCAAGAGAATATATTGAGAATATTCACGAAGGAAAACGTGACTTTAGATTCTAGAAATGGCGAGAGATATTGACTTATTAATTAGGAGGAATATATGTCACTTAACCTAACACCATCATCAGAACGAATACATATCGGTATTTTTGGCAATAGAAATGCAGGTAAATCAACATTAATTAATGCCATAACTAATCAGGACCTGGCTGTTGTGTCCAATGTTGCCGGTACAACAACAGATCCTGTGAAGAAAGCCATGGAGATACTTCCACTTGGTCCTGTTGTATTAATTGATACACCAGGACTTGATGATGAAGGAGAACTTGGACTTCTTCGAGTAGATAAGTCTATGCAGGCTCTTAATACTTGTGACATAGCTCTTATAGTTCTTAGTTGTAGTGATGTCTTCTCTGAGATAAGTAGTCCTAATACGAAAGCTCTATTAAGTAAAATTAGAGAGAAATCAATACCATATATTATTGTAGTTAACAAAATCGACGAAGAGACTATTGTACCATTAAAGGGACATATCTCTGCAGGAATTGGAGAGCCGGAAGATAAAGTATATATGGTCTCGGCCCTTAATAGAGATGGTATCGAGGAGTTGAAAGAAGCTATAGCCCATATCATTCCTAAGAAGAAAGAGCCTCCTCTTGTCTCTGATTTGGTAGGTGCAGGAGAAGATATTCTTCTTGTTATTCCTATTGATGAATCCGCACCTAAGGGAAGAATTATTCTTCCTCAACAGCAGGTTATAAGAGATGCCTTAGAAGCTGGCGCACTAATTCATGTATGTAAAGATACAGAATATAAAGAGATGCTTGATTCATTAACAGATGCTAAGAATCTTCTGGTTGTTACTGATAGTCAGACATTTAAGAAGATAGCAGAACTTACTCCAGATAACATTAGGCTTACTTCTTTCTCTATTCTTATGGCAAGATACAAGGGTGACTTGTATTGGCAGGTTGAAGGTGCCCGCGCCATATCTTCATTAAGAGATGGTGATAAAGTACTTATATCAGAAGGGTGTACTCATCACAGACAATGTAATGATATAGGAACAGTTAAGATTCCTAATTGGCTAAGATCATTTACGGGAGTTGATGTTGATTTAACATTTACAAGTGGAGGAGAATTCCCAACTGACCTATCAGGGTACAAGCTAATAATTCATTGTGGTGCATGTACTCTTAATGCAGAGGAAATGAAACACAGAATTAAGATAGCAAAAGAAGAAAAAGTCCCTATTACTAATTATGGAACTGCCATCGCTTATATGAATAATATACTAGATAGATGTATGAAAGTCTTTGAATAAATGTAAATGTTATTGTACAATTTCTTATATAGTAAATTGTGAGTATGTATAATAAGTACATTTACGGAGGATAAATTATGTCGGCGAAAGATAATACTGAGAAAGTCTTAAGGGATATACATGTACTTTTCTCTAAAGCAGAGCCCTTTGAAGGTAGTGCCATCAATGTAGTTGTTAACAAGAATGACGTTATGGATTTGCTCAAAGAACTTAATTCTTGTATGTATGAAATGATGGATGAATATGAACTGACTACTCAAAGTCAGGCTAAGGCAAAGCGTGAAATGAAGAAAGAGGGAGACGATATTATCTTCGAATCCACTCGTAAAGCAGAAGATATATATGCTGCATCTGTAATGTATACTGACAATACATTAAATGAGATACAGGATATAATGAAAGAAGCCATATCTAAGTTTGATAAGATTTACGATGAGACCAAAGAACGAGTTGACAAAGAAATAAGATCTGTTAAGAAGAACCAGTCAGATCTTAAAGCAAGCTTATCAGATCTGATTGATACACAGAAGTATCTGCATCTTATAGAGGATGAGAATCGTCGTATTGCCAAGCAGAAAGAGTCAGGGCAGTTTAGTACCGGGGCTGATGAAAATGTATTTGCCAATGTACAACCTGAGATTAGAGTTAATGAAGAGTACTTCAGAGCTCAGGGTATGAATCCTGATGGAACGCCACTTGGAGATAGCTTGGGAGAAGAAGCTTCTGCCGCTCTGTCTGATGATTTAGATGCAGAATATTTTGGATGGAAAGAGAATGAAGAAAATGCTACTTCAAAATCAGAAGATAAAGGTAAGAAGAAGGGTGGTTTTGGAAGCTTTTTCGGAAAGAAGTAGAAAGCTTTGACAAATCATAAAATAAATAATTAATAAAGCGTCTGTCTTGCTTTTTATGTCAAGAATCAATATAATTAAAATGATATTGTGTGCATACTGCGCATTGATATAAATTATGAAGGGTTTAAGCCCTATTATTGAGGAGGACATATATGAAGTTACATGAAGGCGGAGCATTCTTAGTTAATGGCAGCAAAGTTGTTGAAGATAATAACGATGCTCTTAATGTAATAAAGGCAGAAACAGGAAAAGAAATATCTAAAGAAGAAGCAAAAGAGAATACAATGGCTTATGCTATTCTCAAGAACCATAATACGTCTGGTAATATGGATAAGCTTCAGATCAAATTCGATAAATTAACAAGTCATGATATTACATATGTGGGAATTATTCAGACGGCAAGAGCTTCTGGACTCGAAAGATTCCCAATCCCATATGTACTCACTAACTGTCATAATTCCCTTTGTGCTGTAGGAGGAACAATTAATGAAGATGATCACATGTTCGGACTTACATGTGCTAAGAAATATGGCGGAATCTATGTACCACCACATCAAGCTGTAATTCATCAATTTGCAAGAGAGATGCTTGCAGGATGCGGCAAGATGATTCTTGGTTCAGACTCACACACACGATACGGCGCCCTTGGAACAATGGCAATGGGCGAAGGCGGACCTGAGCTTGTTAAGCAATTACTCAGCAAGACTTATGATATCAACATGCCAGGTGTTGTTGGAATATACATGACGGGAGCTCCTGCACCAGGTGTTGGTCCACAGGATATTGCTCTTGCTATTATTGGCGAAGTGTTTGACAAGGGTTATGTTAAGAATAAAGTTATGGAATTCGTAGGACCGGGTGTTGATAACTTAAGCGTTGACTACAGAATTGGCGTTGACGTTATGACAACTGAGACTACATGCCTATCATCAATCTGGAAGACAGATTCCAAGGTAAAGGATTTCTATGATATCCATGGACGAGTAGGTGAGTACCAAGAGATGAATCCTAGTGAAGTAGCTTATTACGATGGCATGATTGAAATCGACCTTAGTGAAATCAAGCCGATGATTGCTATGCCTTTCCATCCAAGCAACACATATACAATAGAAGAACTTAATAATAATCTAATGGATATATTAGATGATTGCGAGAAGAGAGCCAAGGTAAGTCTAGATGGACAGGTTGATTACACTCTTAAGGACAAGGTTAGAAATGGCAAGCTATATGTTGATCAGGGAATCATAGCAGGTTGTGCTGGTGGTGGATATGAGAATATTACAGATGCAGCTGATATCTTAAGAGGAGCATCTATAGGTCCAGATGAATTTACTTTATCTGTATATCCTGCAAGTACACCTATATATATGGAACTTGTTAAGAATGGTTGTGTTGCAGATCTTATGGCAACAGGTGCAATTGTTAAGACTGCATTCTGTGGTCCTTGTTTTGGAGCGGGCGACACACCAAGCAATAATGGATTTTCAATTCGTCATTCAACTCGTAATTTTCCTAACAGAGAAGGTTCGAAGCTACAGAGTGGACAGATTGCTTCCGTTGCGCTTATGGATGCAAGATCTATTGCAGCTACAGCTGCTAACAAGGGATATCTTACAGCGGCAACTGATATTGATGTTAACTACACTAAGCCAAAGTATTTCTTTGATAAGAGTATATATGAGAATAGAGTATTTGATTCTAAGGGAAAGGCAGATCCAGATCAGGAGATTCAATTTGGTCCAAATATCAAAGACTGGCCTAAGATGAGTCCGCTTCCTAAGAATTTATTCTTAAAGGTTGTATCAGAGATACATGATCCGGTAACAACAACTGATGAACTTATTCCTTCTGGAGAAACATCATCATATCGTTCCAATCCTCTTGGACTTGCAGAATTTACATTATCTAGAAAAGACCCTGAGTATGTGGGACGCGCAAAAGAGATTCAGAAGGCCCAGAAAGCTCTTGAGGCAGGTGAGTGTGCTGGAGAAGCGGTTCCTGAACTTAGAGAGATAGTTCATACTGTTAAAGAGACCTATCCAGATGTTAATCATGATAACTTTGGAGTTGGAAGTACGATTTTCGCAGTTAAACCGGGAGACGGGTCAGCAAGAGAGCAGGCAGCATCTTGTCAGAAAGTCCTCGGTGGTTGGGCTAATATTGCTAACGATTACGCAACCAAGAGATATAGATCTAATCTTATTAACTGGGGTATGATTCCATTCATTATTGATGAGGGAGACTTGCCATTTACAGTTGATGATTATATCTTTGTTCCAGATATTAGAGATGCAATTGAAAATGCTTCTTCAGAAGTAGAAGCTTATGTTGTAAAAGAAGGTAAGCTTAATAAATTCACATTAAAAATTGGTGAATTGACAGATGACGAGAGAGACATAATACTTAAGGGTTGTTTAATCAATTATTATAGAGGCTAGAATAGAAGCAAAAGATAAAGAGAAGAAGAAATAATAGTTGTCTTAGACACAGTGAAGAGGTATAGAGATTTGGATAGAAATGATTACAAGAATTTAATCAACGAAGCACAAGCTCTAATTAAATCAGGTGGAGAGGCAGATGCGCTAGACCTTCTAGATAGCGTTAACTGGCGTAAGATTCGTAACGTCAATGCGTTAATTGAGATAAGTAATCTCTACGAGAAGCTCGGACATATAGAAGATAGTAAGACCTTACTTGAATTTGCTCATGACAGATCGCCAATAGGAAGGATGATATTATATCATCTGACTTTGGTGTGCGTTAAAATGGGCGAAATCGAAGAGGCTGAAAAATATGTTGAAGAGTTTGTTCAGATTGCTCCACATGATAGTAAGAAATACATTCTTAGATACAATATTGCCAAAGCAAAGAATGCCGATATAAGAGAACTTATTCTTATTCTTGAGGAAATGAAGAATAACGATTTCATCGAGGAGTGGGCGTTCGAACTTGCTTATCTATATCATAGAGCTGGAGATGCTGACAGCTGCATTGCGTTATGTGATGAGATCATTATATGGTTCGGTGATGGTCCTTATGTGGCCAAAGCTTTAGAGCTTAAGATGTTATATAGTCCACTAGATGATGAGCAGGCAGAGAAGTACAAAGAGTTAAAGAACCAGAGGAAAGGAATAACACATTTCAAAGCGAATGAAATGCTTGAATCTGGCGAGGTGCTACATCACGACATCGATATTGCAACTGTAGAAGAGTCACCAGAACATTTCAACACTGTTAATCTTCAGGCGGAGATTAAGAGAAATATCGAAGAGATAATGGAGGCAACAAAAGAAGGAGATGTAGAAGATAACCTTGAGAACATTAAAGAATTAATAGAGGATATTCCTTATCTTCAGGTACAAGAAACCCTTGATGAAGTTGCAACTAAGCAGAAGCAGGAAGGCAAAGAAATAGATGCTTCTATTAAGAATAAATTCCAGGAATTATTAGAAGAAGATGACGGTCAGATTAGTCTGTTTGTTCCAGAAGAAGGCGAGAAGGAGCAGCAGATAGAAGGTCAGATTACTATTCAGGATGTAATGGATAGCTGGGCTAAGACTCAGAGGGCAGCAGAAGAAGCATTAGAGAAAGCAGAGGATTTGAAGCTTAAGCGGGCAAAAGAAAATGCTATTGAAGAAGCCAATCAAATCATGGATAAGCTTGAAGATGCCATGCCAAGATTGGAAGCAGGAGTTACCCCTTCAGAACTTATGAAGGAAGAAGTGTTGACTCAGGCGCAAGAAGCAGAAGAAGAGGCCAAAGCAAAAGCTGAAGAAGAAGCTAAGGCAAGAGAAGAGGCAGAGGCCAAAGCGAAGGAGGAAGAGGAAGCCAGGGCGAGAGAAGAAGCGAAGGCGAAAGAAAGAGCAAGAATTAAAGCTGAGACAGAAGCTAAGCTCAAAGAACTTGCAAGACTTAAGAAGAATGCAGAAGCAAAAGTAGTTGAAGATGCGAAAGCAGCTGTGGAAAGTGAGGAAAAAACGTATACCGTTCCTAAATTTACAGCTGACGGAACACAGCAGGAAAAGGGAGTAGAACTTCCTGTAGTTGAGATAGACAAAGAACACATAATAGGTAAAGAAAAACCAGAAGAAGAAACAGTTGTTGATTCAAAGTCAGGAATGTCTTCATGGAAGCCACCGGTTCTTAGTGAAGAAGAGATTCAGAATAGTAATATTCTTAGAAACCAGGATGAGAGTCGACAGACTAAGCTAGAAGAAGCAAGTAAGATTGTTGAAGATATTAATAAATCACTTCAAAGTCATATTGATGAGGCGATAGGAAAGAGTGAAGAGCCGGAGATAACTCCTATAACAGATGATGAAGAATTAGAAGAGGCTGAGGTTGAGATTTCTCCAGAAGTCAGTAAGCCAGAAGTAGAACGTATGCCATCTAACTGGGAGAAGTCTAAGACTAGAGTTTTACCAAGAATAGAAGAGCCTGTTGAAGAAGACATCGAAGAGACAGAAGAATCAGATGATTTAGATGATATATATGATATAGGTGCTGAAGAAGAGGAGTCAATTGATGACACTCAACGTCTTGCTGTAGCTACGCTTGGCGAAGAACTTGATGATGACTTATTCAAACCACAGACAGATGTAGAGGAGGAAGAGGATGACTTACCACAGATTGCACCTGTCGAAGAAATAGAAGAGGATGAAGATGATTTCGATGAAGAAACTATGGTTCATCTAACCAAAGAAGAGAAGGATATATTCTCATACTTTATGCCTATTGAAGGTATGGAGCGAACCCTTTGTAAAGCACTTACCAACACGAAGGTGTATTTGCAAGGTAAGAGAGAAAAGGGTGGCCATATAATCGTACAGGGCATACCAGGAAGTGGTAAGACAATGCTTGCCACATCTATTGTTAAGGTATTGCAGAGCCAGATTAATCTTCCTGCTGGAAATGTTGGTAAAGTAGATGGTGATAAGTTAAATGGCAAAGATATTGCAACACTGTTTAGCAAGATACAGGGTGGTTGTCTAATTATTGAGAAGGCCGGCGAGATGAATCGCGAGACCTTAATTAGACTCCTTCTTATGATTGAGAATGATAGAAGTGGAATTCTTATTATATTAGAAGATTCTAAGATTGGAATAGAAAGAATCATGAATACGTCAGGAGAACTTAGCAAAGAGTTTACTGAGAAGATAGTAATTCCACCATTTACTATTGATGAATTAGTAGAGTTTGCTAAGAAATACGCCGAGGATTGCGAATGCGTAATAGAAGAGATGGGAATTTTGGCATTATATGATAGAATTAATATAATACAATCTCTCGATCATCCAACTGCCATAGCAGAAGTCAAAGAAATAATGGATGAAGCCATGGAGAATGCCGACAGGGGTGGAATGAAGAAGATGTTTGAAAGATTTGGTAATAAGAAGTATGATGATAATGGATTCATGATATTAAGGGAGAAGGATTTCCAAAATCAATATAAATGGGGGACAAAGATATGAAGAATTTTACAGACCTGGATTGTTATTTATTTGGACAATCAACACATTATGACATTTACAAGAAAATGGGTGCGCATATTAAGACACGTAAGAAAAAGAAGGGCGTAGTCTTTGATGTATGGGCGCCACATGCAGCTGCTGTATCGGTTATTGGTGAATTCAATGACTGGAATGAGACTGCAACAATGATGACAAGGGTTGATCCAACTGAGATGGGTGTATGGGAAGTGTTCTCTCCGGATGCTAAGGAAGGACAGCTTTATAAGTATGTAATCTATACTGCAGAAGGAAGAAAGATTTATAAGTCAGATCCATATGCAACAACTTGTGAACTTAGACCTGGTACAGCATCAATTATATATAATGCTGACAAATACAAGTGGAAGGATCAGGAATGGATTAAGGAAAGAGAAAAGCATGGTGACGATTATTTTGAACAGCCAATGACTATCTATGAAGTACATCTAGGATCCTGGATGAGACATCCTGGTCGTGAGGATGACGGATTCTACACATATAGAGAGCTTGCTGATAAGCTTTCTAAATATGTTGTTGATATGGGATATACTCACGTTGAGCTTATGGGTGTATCAGAATATCCATTTGATGGTTCCTGGGGATACCAGGTAACAGGTTATTACGCTCCTACATCAAGGTATGGAACGCCAGATGACTTTATGTATTTAATTGATACATTCCATAAGAATAATATTGGAGTAATCCTGGACTGGGTACCGGCACATTTTCCTAAAGATGCCCATGGCCTTGCTGATTTTGACGGGGAACCTCTATATGAGTATCCAGACCCTAAGATGGGAGAACACCCTGACTGGGGAACAAAGATTTTCAATTATGGTAAGAATGAGGTTAAGAATTTCTTAATCGGAAGCGCTCTTATGTGGGTTGAGAAGTATCATATAGATGGACTTCGTGTAGATGCGGTAGCATCAATGCTTTATCTTGACTATGGTAAAGAAGATGGCCAGTGGATTGCCAACAAGTATGGAAGTAATCAGAACCTTGAAGCAATAGAATTCTTCAAGCATATTAATACACTTATTACTGGACGTAATAAGGGTGTTCTAATGATTGCAGAAGAGTCAACTGCATGGCCTAAGGTTACAGGTGACGTGACAGAGAATGGTCTTAATTTCTCATATAAATGGAATATGGGATGGATGCATGATTTCTTGGATTACATGAAGCTTGATCCATATTTTAGAAAAGATAATCACAACAAGATGACATTTGCCATGAGTTATAACCAATATGAGAAATATATTCTTGTATTATCTCATGACGAGGTTGTTCATCTCAAGTGTTCTATGATTAATAAGATGCCTGGCTTCGAGATTGACAAATTCAAGAACCTTAAAGCCGGATATGCATTTATGATGTGTCATCCAGGCAAGAAGCTACTATTTATGGGACAGGATTTTGCTCAATATCAGGAGTGGTCAGAAGAGAGAGAACTCGACTGGTACTTACTTGATAATCCAAACAATAAGTCTGTTAATGTATTTATGAAAGATTTACTTCATATGTACAAAGATAACCCTGCGCTATATGAACTTGATTGTAGCTGGGAAGGATTTGAATGGATTAATGCTAACGATTCTTATCGTGGAATTTTTAGTTTTGTTCGTAAGTCAAAAGACGGCAAGAATAATATTCTGTGTGTAGTTAACTTTACACCAATTGAGTATGATGATTATAGAGTAGGTGTTCCAAAAAGTGGTACATATAAACTACTTATTAATAGTGAATCTACAAAGTACGGTGGTGAATCTACAAGTAGAAAGGTTAATTATAAGAGTGAAGAGCAAGAATGTGACGGAAGAAGTCACTCTCTTGGATATCCTCTTGCACCATATGGAGTAGCAATCTTTAAGTACTAAGGATATATAATGCAAGACAAATTGATGGATGTCTTTGATAAAGTCACAGACTTTGTGAAGAGACATAAGAAACTTACGATAGGTGTTGGTGTTACACTCCTTATTCTTTTGGTATGGTATACCATTAGCAATTTTCGCACCTATTCAGACTACACAATTAAAAATGATGTCAAGATGGAGGATTCAGATGGCACTGCCTATGAATCCTTCCATGGTAATATCATAAAATACAATTCCGACGGCGCCTTCTATGTTAGCAAAAATGGTGACCTTATATGGAATGAGGCCTTTGATATGTCTTCACCTAGTATAGACATTTGCGATGACTACGTTGCTCTATACGATCGGGGTGGGACGAATGTGTATATTATGAATTCAACTGGCCGTAAGGGCTCGGTTACAACTTCTAAGCCGATTCTTAGAGCATGTGTTGCTGATAATGGAAGCGTTGCTGTTCTAATGAATCAGCATGACGCAAGTTATCTTGAGATTAGAGATATCGAAGGAGAGTTAATTGCATCAGGTGAAATGCATGTTGAGAATTCAGGTATACCTATTGATATTTCATTCTCAGAAGATGGGAAGAGACTTGCTGTCTCTTCGATTTGCTTTAATACGGGAAATGTACAGACAACACTTACTTTCTATGATTTTGGATCATCAGGGCAAGATAAGAAAGACAATATTACAGGAAACTACTCCTTCTCGGACATGGTTATGCCTAGAGTAGAATTTATGTCTAATGGTAATCTCGTTGCGTTTGGAGATCATGAGATTGCCTTATTCAATGACAGTTCGGAACCTAAGCTTAAGAAGGAGATTTTCTCTCAAGGCAACATAGATAGTATCTTCTACAATGATAATAACTTTGGCTATATCGGTCCGGAGACTAATGACAAAGGTGAGACAGTTAAGAAGATGTACGTCTATGGTATGTCCGGATGGAAAAAGCTTGATAAAGAGATAAGCGGATCATATACCAATGTGTATATGCTGGAAAATGATGACGTAGTTATATCATCAGATAAGACAGCCGAGATTCATAGAATATCAGGTATTAAGAGATTTGAGCATACATTTGATAATAGTATAATTAAGATTCTTCCAAGCAATAGTAGTAAGGATTATATATTTGTTCAAAATGGTATGGTTCAAGATGTAAGATTGCGTTAGAAATAAGGATAAGATATGAGTATTTTATTAATTGCTGTTATAGCAGTAATTGTAATATTTGCGGTAATTGGATATGTAAAAGGTTTGTTGGGAGTGCTGTTTAATATATTCTCCTGGATATTTATTGCATTTTTTGTGATTGTAACCAACCCATACATCTATGCCTTCATAGTGCAAAACACTGGTTGGGCAAATACTATATCAGGTTCTGCCAAGACCTATGTTGATAGTACAATCGAGAAAGCTGTCGGCTCTTCTGGAAATGCTGTATCTAATGCGAATATTAATGATGTAAATGAGGGTTCTATAGAGAAGTTTCTTGCTGAAAACGGTATTACCTTGCCAGATTCATTTTCGACGGATGTGGTTTCTGATGTAAGCAGTTCTATAAAGGATTCTGCAAATGGAATAATTGGAGATGCTTCTAATCAGGTCACACAGCTAAAGGATAATGTTGTAAATGGAGTAGCAGATACAGTCACTTCTTATATACTAAGAGGAGTTGCTTGTTTAATTGCATTTGTTATAGCCAAGATTATCTGCTGGATTGTGTATGCAATTATTAAGCATTTGCAAGATCTTCCTATTATACATGGCGTGACTTCATGGATAGGAATGTTGCTTGGTGTGGTAAAAGGATTCTTTATTACATGGCTCTTTTTGTTCATTGTATCCATAACTGCATCCACATCATTTGGACAATATTTTATACCTATGATAGAGAAGAGCTCGTTTCTGACTTATCTCTACGAGAACAATTTACTTATTACATTGTTTTATTATTTCTTTTAATATTTTTTTCTTTTAACTTATAGATATTGTGGTTTGTATATTGTACAAATACAATATCTATTTTTATGTCAAAACCCTTGAAAATATAAGGGAAAAACCAGTTGACACTCACCAATTATCTTGATAAAATTACACTTGCACACACGAATTTTTGTTTTCAAAAATTTATGTGTGAATTTTTTGAAAAATGTTGTTGACAAGTACTACTTTGAAGTGATATTATATCAGAGTTGCGTGTCAACGCAACGGACATTGAAAATTAAATAGTGAAACAAAGCATAACCAAATTGGTAAGATGCAAACCTAAGATTTCTTTGAATAGAAATTACGTCTAATTTTAGACACAGTAAAACGAACTAATGCCAAGTTCAGAAGAACTTGGATCAGATTTTTAACATGAGAGTTTGATCCTGGCTCAGGATGAACGCTAGGTACAGGCTTAACACATGCAAGTCGAGGGGCAGCATGCAGGTAGCTTGCTATCTGTGATGGCGACCGGCGCACGGGTGAGTAACGCGTATCCAACCTTCCCCGTAGTAGGGCACAGCCCGGCGAAAGTCGGATTAATTCCCTATGT
>DFLF01000004.1 GCA_002373675.1 Pseudobutyrivibrio sp. UBA3626 | reverse complement strand
AAGATGCCTTCCCTGTGGCTATGCGGTCTTAGCAGATGTTTCCGTCTGTTGTCCCCCTCGGAGGGGCAGGTTACCTATGTATTCCTCACCCGTTCGCCACTGGAATCCGAAGATTTCCGTTCGACTTGCATGTATTAGGCACGCCGCCAGCGTTCATCCTGAGCCAGGATCAAACTCTCATGTTATATGTTGTCATTCGTCACACGAATGACTACACGCGGAGCCCCCATCGACGAAGTCGATTAAAATGGGCGACGCTCCTTGTGTTATAATCCTGCTTAGAATAAAGCTAAGCTTCATTTACTGTGTTCCCTGTTTCAAAGGAGCAACACGCCCATTATCAGTTTTCGCTTCGCGAAAAGGGCGGTTGCGTGCAGTCACCTTACTTCGTAAGCTAACTGCATATTTCAGGTTTGCATCTTACCAATTTGGTTATGCTTTGTTTCACTATTTAGTTTTCAATGTTCGTTGCGTTTTGGCGAAGCCAAAATGCTACACGCGGAGCCTCTTCCGACGAAGTCGGAACCAAAATAGGCGACGCTCCTTGTTAAATTCGTTGCGTTGACACGCAACTCTGATATAATATCACTTCAAAGTAGTACTTGTCAACAACTTTTTGATAGATTTTGGGTTGACAAAAGGACCCCTGTCAATCGCCATCCTTGAACAGCTTCATCATTTCGTTAGTAAGGCTTAAATTGTTAGGTTGTAGCTCTACATCTTCTCTGTTAACCCACTCAGCATATCTAAGTTCGTTCTTATCCATATGAATTGTATCATCACCATCAACTTCACAATAGAAGCCCATAAGAATATCCTGTGCCATACCCCAAGGTTGCGACTTGTAATACTGAATATTCTTAACCTTAATTCCGGCTTCTTCCATAACTTCTCTTGATACGGTTTCCTCTACTGTCTCCCCTATCTCTGTAAAGCCTGCAATAAGCGCACTATGAGCATATCCTTTCCGATACTTTGTTATAAGAATCTTATCACCATTAGTCACACCAACAATTACAGCTGGATTAATCCTTGGAAATACCATATTACCACATGAGTCACACTTAAGAGCGCGCTCCTTATCGTGGTGGTGAAGCTTACCTCCACATTTGCCACAGAACTGATTATCCACATACCATTTCCACAGATGGAATGCTGTAAATGCTGCATACACATCGGCACCAGTCACCCTGTCTCTTACATCCTTGATAGAATAATAAGAATAGTTGTCAAGGTTAACCTCCGAAGATATGTCCCAATTATTGTACAGGAAGTATCTCTTATCATCCACGGAGAATAAGTAGATAGAATCCCCCTTATCTACATCCTTTCCCTGAGGGAATATGGACTTTGATGAGCCACCGCCAATCAAGGTCTCCCCCTTATCATTGAAGATAAGAAGATAGTCATCTTCTGTTATTGTATTATTGTGATATTCATTATGTAATTTGCTAGGATAAATGTCTTGTATCATAGTTATAACTCCTTAGATTAGTTAGTGGATTAGGCTTCGACAACCCAAATGAAGTAATGTGTGCGTTTACAGGCTGAAACCTATCCTGTACAACCTTAAAAGCCTGTTGCATCTCTTCACTACCAAGCTTCTTACCAAGTGTAATATGGGGAATCCAATCTGGTGGAATATAGTATCTATTGACTCTGGTATCATGTCCATTACTTAGGACACCATATATATCGTCACTTAATTCCGTAAGATATTGATTCTTGATGGGTTGCGCATATATGACATATGGCAGGAACACACCTACTGACGGAATTAGAATTTCATCATAGTGCAATCTATCTTCTATCTTATCAAATAATTCTATCGCTTTATCAGTGCTTTTTTCATCAAATGCACTAATGGTAAGATGTGGGACAACATTGTTCTTAATCATGAAATCATTGCCACTTACTGTTGCAATCTCATCTATTATGTTCTGCAGTTTATTATTCGTATTGTCGTCAAAATATGCTGTAATCAGGTACATGTTAACTCCTTTTCCCTACATTATAGCACAAACAATACCTTTACCTTCTAGGAAAAACATTTTCATACCATATAAGCAACATATAGCTAGAATAGATTATTCTAAAATCGGTATCCGAGCCATTAAGATAATTAGACCAAGCCTTCTGTAACATTGTCTGATTATATAGTGCTTTCGAATTATCACCAAACAGCACATCCTCTACTTTGTCTCGGTATCTCTCATCCCTAATCCATTGTCTGACAGGATTTTTGAAGCCTACTTTCTTTCTATAAGCTATATTGGTATTCAGATATTTGCTTGCAGTCTTCCTAAAAATATATTTCCCACAATTATCCTTCAACTTAAGTTCAGCTGGAATCCTTGAGCTCAGCTCAAAAAACCTTCTGTCTAAGAAAGGAAGAACAAGATTAACCCCATTCTTTCGTGCAGATATTCCTGCTCCAAACAATATGTCGCCCTCAAGCCAAACCGTACTATCCACTCCAAGCATCATATATAGCGCATCCATTCCTTTGGTGCCCTTGTATATATCTTCTACCAACTCCTCTAACGAAAATATATTATCCAACCCAAGAAATACTCTTGCATCTTCAGCACCCATAACGCCATCACACCCTACATACAAAGGGGCACCACTGCTGTTCCACTCTTCTTTTCTCTTGTACACATGATACCCTGCGAAGAATTCATCAGCCCCTTCACCTGAATAGCACCAGTCTGACACCTTGGATAAATGCTTCATACCTAATGCGAAAACAGGAGTTGATGGGTCTGTTGTAGGAAATTCCATTTTCTTAATATATCCATACAGACTATCAAAATAATCCTCTATAGAAATAACTTCTTCTTCAAGTTGCACTCCTAATGCCCTTGCAGTCTCCTTTGCATCATCCGATTCAGAGTAGTCCTTCATATCATATCCAACAGTATACGCCTTATTAACTCCTGATTTGGCAAGTAAAAAGGAAGAATCTACTCCTCCAGACAGAAGAGAGTAGCATCCTGTTAAATCTATATTATTTCTATCCTCTGTCAAAATACAATCTAAGGTACCATCTATTCTACTAATCCACTCCTCTTCAGATATATTGTATTCTGGAGCATAATGTAATTCAAAATACTTCTCTTTCTTTATCTTATTATTCTTACATATCAGTATTTGTCCTGGCATCAATTTATATATGTTCTTATACAGCGTCTCCTCACCAGCCATATATCCGAGCATAGTATAATACTGAAAAGCCTTCAGGTTCATTTCCTTACTATATCCCTCGTTATCAATTATATCTCTAACATCTATAGAATATACCAGCTCACCAGAACTCCCTATCCAATAGTAGAAGGAACATATTCCGAATGGGTCTCTTGCACATACGGTCTCATTTCTCACATCATCATGTATGACAAATGCAAATGAACCATAGATATGATTAACAACCTCTTCCCCCCACTTCTTATAACCTTCGATTAATAAATTCTTCTCTACCTCTTCACGAATTCCCGCGTCCTCAACACCAAGCTGTCTACATAGACTTTTTTTATTACGAATATATCCATGATACATTAGTATTATAATTGGGCACATATTAACTCCTTTTTTCTGTGTTATAGCACAAACAATACCTTGTGACGCCATTATCTGCAGTTACCTTGTTATATAGCCTACATCCAAGGTGTTGATACATTTCGGCGTAAGCGTCCATATCAGTATGAAACAATAGTGGTATGCCCTCTATCTTTGCTTTTCTCTTGGCAAATTCTACAAGTTCAGAGGCAATTCCCTGACCCTGATGGTCCTTCTTAACACATACCATGAGAGTATCTATGTGCCTTTTATTGACAAACAGATTATCAGCCTTATTAATCTGCTTTACAAAACTAATAAGGCTTCTGATTCTTGAGAACCGAAGCCTTCTTATCATTCTAAATAGCATCTTGAATCTGAGAAAAACATGCTTCCTTGCAGTATCCTCAAGCCCAATAAAGCCTGTCATATCTTCGTTAGAATAAAGCTCACCTGCATGATAGACATAATCCACATATATGGACATATATGTAATCACATCATCATGTCTTTCCTCAATGCTCCCCCAGTTATGGAACATTTCGTTGGTAACGAAGGCCTCACCGATGATATTAGAAATGTTATTTATTTGTTCTGGTGTGATGTTCTTTAGTTTCTTTATCATTCACGTAGCCTTTATTAATTATTTCTTGTATATTATCAAATTCTTGTTGCAATGCATCATACTCTGTTTTAACTTCTTCATTTTTTAGCATTTGATTTTTATACTCATTATAACTACTCATTGTAATAACTCCGTCAAATATAATGTAATATCCCACATTTATAATCATTTAATTTGAAAACCATTTTTTATTAATTTCTTTGCTTTTTCAGGATACTCTCGCAATTCAATTAGCATCATAAACGCGCCCTCTCCATTCATATATGAAGACATAGCTGCGATATCTGAGGCAAAATAACCTTCAACATTTAAACGATCAAGAAACGAATTGTTCTTTATCCAATATTCAAATTCCATTTTTATATCATTATTTTTTTCTAATTTGTTTAACTTCTCATCAATTATAAAAGCTTTAACACCTATGCTTTCATAATAATCTCTTATAACATCACTCATAAAAACTACTCCTCTCTATCAAACAAGTTAGCAAACGCCCTGGCTTCTGCTTCAACAAATTGATTATAGTAGTCTGTATACAATATGCATTCCCCATTATGTAGAATAATTGGAGATATATAGTTCTTTAAATTCATTAAGTAAATATAGTCAATATCATTATGAGGGTCATCTGCCCTTTGCCTTTGAAATGCATGCCTTAACTCATGCGCAATTGTATTAAGTAACTCCTTAGGATCCTCTAGTTGCAAATAATTAATACCTAGAACATTTTGCCCCTCATAATAACAACCACAATTCTCCGGTTCATCTTCAAAACAACAAATTTTAGGTATTTCAGATAACCCAAGCTTTCTTGAAATATCTACTACAACACTTTCAACAGCATCTAGCTTTTCATTTTTAGAATATCCATTCCAACGCTCCTCATCAAATCTGCTGAGTTTATCACTCATATCCGAAATATCAAAATCATCGAAACTAAAATCATATTCTGAATAACAGAGTATGTCCAAAATCGACATTTCAGGGATTTGTTTGAAATGAGCTTCCCAGAAAGATTTTGCTTCTTCAAGGGAAAATTCTGTATCAAACGAAGACATATCAATACTGAAAGTTTCTACATTATTAATTTCATTTGATATATTATCATCAAATCTAAACATATTATACCTTTATTCTATTATTATTCCGACTCTATCTTTGCTTGTCTAATTAAGCAAATGAGCTTTTAACAAATCTATCTATCTATACTAAGTCTAAATAATAATATCTTCTAAACCAACCTTTTTATATTTTTCATTTTCAAAAACAATCGCTAACCCATGTTCCTTATCAAATTTGTAATCGCAAAGTATTCCTACAGTTCTTTTTGATGTTTGGGGTATATAAATGCTTTTAGGCATAACATATTTAAATATGTTATCTACTTCTTTAATTCCATTTTCTTTTAAACCATTTTTTATTATATACTTCTCTACACCATCTTTAGAAGAATCCCACAAAATGCTACCATCACCCATCTTACTGCAAGCATCTTTCTGTACATCCGTAGCACCATTATTATCATATTCTTTAATCATAACTGGGAGATCAAAACTTCTTCCCCATATCTTAATCTTTTGTTTATTCATCAAAACTTCCTCCATTGTTATTATCTCTTATTCTACATTCTGCTCGTCCACCTGAGTGGCTACAGTACTCATGTATTTCTCTAGGAACTAAGTCCATAGTCTTAGTATCACATCTTTCATGCCATGAAAGATTATTCGTACTTCGATACTCCGCCACATCCTTTTCAGTCCAATCCGTTTTTCCATCTTTTGCTTCCATATTCCATTGTTCTGCTAGTTTTTTATCTGCTTGTGTAAAATTTCCTTCTTGCCTATTACCATCATTATCATAATAATCATGCATATTCTCGGTCATTTTATCAATCTGCAAAGTTGCTTCTGAAACTTTTGAAAAATCGGCTTCACCATTTTTATACTCAATTCCATCCAGTCCATATTCAGCTAACTTTTCTTTGCATCTCGCACCAGCATCGGTTTCATCAGAGGGCACAAACTTTGAATTCGCCCTCTCTCCTTCAAATTTCCCTCTCTCTCCATTCTTAGGAGTTTGTTTCATCCGTTCTTCGAATGTTGTATATTCACCACCACATATACTGTCATTAACATCTTTTTCATCGCTACTTTCTATATTATTGCCTTTCAAATCTTGAAATGTATTATCCCAAAACCCTTTTGACTCTTGTAGTGTCATACCATTTTCAGGTTGTATTTGATTTTCTATTTTGTGTTGTGGTACCTCATTTATATCATTGGGTTTGATTTCACTCATTACAATACCCCTCCTCTCTCTTGATATACTTCAGTAAACCTACAGAATATATTGCTATATTGAGAATCTCTTTCAGTTTGCTCATAAAGAATAAGCGCTAACGCCAAATCAATTTGTTTATTAGAGTATTGTTTTATTGATGGCTCTAATCTGTCTACAACTGTTCTAGTCCATTCAATAATATCACTACACTGTTTTGCTTCTATAATTGCATTTTCTGCTGATAGCATATCATATACTAACGCTCTTAACCTCCCTATTGAGTCCTTTTCAGCCGAATCAATGTAGTCTAAAAAATCCACTTTTACTTTTGTCTCTAGTTTAGATTTAATAATCTTAGTTTTCAAAGCTCGTAGTTCAGTTTTATTCCCCTTACATAGTATTTCATTATTCATTATGCAATCTAACAAAGATTCCTCAATTTCCGTTTTATTGAATTTATCAATATTATGTTCATCAGGAGAAAATGAATAATCTGTGCCGAATGTATCAAACAAATTAACCTTACATAACACTGGCTGAATCCATTCATTTTGATATACTGCACTTACACCACATGGCAATTTGGCAAGCTCGGATATCTGATCCTCATTAAGATTCGCCGCTCTTCCAACAAGCTCCCTATCTGATAAATCAGGCAATCTAAGAATTATCTTAGTATTTGTATTTCTTATTACAGACATATCCATTAATCCAGGTGCTTGGTCAGCAATAATGAATCCTTCTCCATATGTACGCATTTCAGCAATTGCATTAGAAAGCATTTCTACACTTTTCCCAAGTAGATTACTTCCTTCAGATGATTGTACACTTGAAGTTCTTTTTAATAAATTATGTGCTTCTTCTAATACAGTTATATGTTTTAACTCAGAATTCATTCCGGATGCACTAGACATCCTATATTCTTGAAGTTTAAGTACCATCATACCCATTATTAATGACTTAGTCTCACTAGAACCAACACGACTTAAATCCACTATTACATTTTCATCAAATAAATCTTCTTCTTTGATTTCATCAGAGCAAAATAGCATACCATTAATGCCATTGCATAATGACTGAAGTCTTGTAAGTAAAGAACCTTTGTATGCTCCTTTGTTTTCAGCATCATATTCACTTGTGTCTATTATAGATTTTACATTTCTAGCAACATCACTAAAAGACGGATAAATCTCTTCTCCAAATTTATTAACAGACTTAACCAAGTCCCATCCACAATCTGCATATGACTTCTCCACCGCTCCTTTCAATACAGCAGGCATTGCAGCATACATTGGCCAACATACATTGAATAATTCAACCAATCTGTCCATATGTTCTAGAACATGTATCTTATTAGGAAAACTAAACGGATTAATTCTTAACAATGGACTAATTAATGGATTGGTGCCATATACGCTAACATCATCTCTTGTTCCAAATACATTTTTATATTCTCCTTTTGCCGGCTCAACAACAAGGAATTTGGCGCCTTTCTTCATCAATTCCTCTAACATATAATAAACCGTATTACTTTTTCCAGACCCAGTGCTTCCTGTAATAAAGGTATGAGATGCCAAAGACTTTTTCGATAGACTAACATCCGTGTTCTCTTGATGATTCATATGAAAAATCTTACCTAATTCAACAGTCTCATCATCGGAGTTCTTTCCACCAAACGTAACAATATTTCTTCCAAATTCAACGCATTCCAAAACTGGTAATCCTGCAATAGACTTTTGTGGGAAATTAAGTGAATATGCCAACTCTTTACCTGACAAACTTGTGGTAGCAGTAACAATAGGTGGATATACTATGAATTCTGACTCATCATCTACCTCAAGATGAGAGTTATCATTATAATCCTTTCCTACAACTTCAGGATTAAGTCCAAAACTAGGATGACGTAACATTTTAACATAATCACAAATAACCTTTGCTTGTCCTTCTTCATTTTCTATGCCTGAACGCCATGTATTTATCGCAGACTTAGACATATATGATTCTTCTCCTAATGTAAGTGCCAGATATGAATGGGCTACATTATTTGATACATTAAAATCTTCGCTTAGAACATAAGTAGCAAAATCCCACATTCCTAATGACGAACTAAGTTCAAGCCTTTTCATTTGTACCTTCAGAAGTTCAAGAGCATGTTGTACATTGAAATTAGTATAACTCTGAGTGATGCCTTCATTTTTTCCTACCAGAACTGTTGTAGTTGAAGAACGAGCAAAATTGGCACCTAGGTTACCACCCAAACTTGCCCCTTTCGCAACTTGCGCAGAGGTTGATGCAGCTTTCGTAACAGCTCTACCTAATGTACCCGCAATACTCTTAGCTGTTGTATGCGCGTAGCTTCCACCGACAGTTGCCCCTAATGTAGCACCCGAACCAGCAAATCCTATCTGCGCTCCTGCATTAACAGAAGCATTTACTCCAAGCTGATCACTCACACTCTTCTGTCCTGTCAAAGACGAACTATTTGCCTCACTATCAGTATTACTAAATCCAGCCGAATCTGTATTCTGAAGTCCAGCACTAACTCCAACATTTACTCCCACTGTTGCGCTCGAACTAACGCTTTTGTTCTCTGTTCTCTGAAAACTTGTTGACCACGATGCATAAGGTGCTAATCCAGAATAAAACTCTCCTAAATCAAGCTTTCTTTCCTCAACATCTCTAATAGGTGTTGCGAGTAATACTATTGTATATTCTTCTTTACGTGTCTCAGGTATAATACCATCTATCAACTTTTCTATTGTTTGACTAACAAACTTCTCAGATTTTTCTGTAGGTATGTTAGACGCCATAGAAACAGAATAATTCTTATTATTTTGAAAGCAAGGCAACACTCCTATCCCTTCACCTTCATCCCACTCAGCTCCAGGGAAATTGCCTCGTATAGCTTCAATTATTTGTTGTTTATAAATATCAACATCAGTACTATTAGACGAATTCTTATTATTAACTACAGCAAGATATACATTTGTTGTATTTTGCTTTCTATCGAACACTAAAGCAATATTACAATCTTCATCTGATAAAACTGCATATACATTAACAAGTTTCTCAAGATTATTCTCTTTCTTATCAGCCACCCATTTAGTAATATTAATATATCTAATATTATGAGCATCATCAAACTCTTTGCCCCCATGCTCGGCATTAGAATCAATAGGAAGATACAAATCTTTAATTTGTGGTAAATATGCATTAAATATTTCCACACTACTCGCGGCTAATAATCTCTCCGTTTGTTTTGTTTGTGTTGGATCATTAGGGTCAGGATTCTCCAATAGATACTGGTTCCTGAGTTCTTCAATCTGTTCCAATTGAGCAGGACTTAACTCCGAAAGCTTAGCAACCTTATCACCAGCTTTTTGACCTACTTTTTTTACAAAATTTTTAACTACCCCCATCCTATCTCCTTTCACTCTTTCATCTATAATCTACCATATCCTTAACTTTATTATATTCAGTTACAAATCTATGTTCATTATCTTCAAGTTGATATATTTTTATATTTGCGGCATCAATCTTCTCAGCTATTTGTTTTAATTCCGGATTGTATCTAACTATATTCAACTTAATGTCCTCAATAATTCTATATTTCCACTTTAAGAATCTATCATAGTATCTATCATTCATTTCTGATGAAGTATGTATAATCACATTTGAAATTTCATCATTATACTTATTAACCAACTTTTTTAAATCTAATCTCTCTGAATCAAAAAATCTAATTCCCAAAAAAGACCCTTGTAGAAAATCTTTTTTAACAAATACTTTATCAATGTCATAATAATAATCTGTACTCTTGTACACAGATATCATTTCAACCATTTCACATTGTTGTTCTTTTGATAATATATCAAGCTTAGTAATTTCTTTCTCTATTTCTTTTTTCAACTGATTTTCTTTCTTCTCCCAATACTTCTCTAAATACATTTTTATATCTGAATAAAAGTCACACACGCTTCTTCGATACTGTCCAGTAATGTAATTCATTATAGCTTCTGAAGAAATTATATCGAGTCCTTTTTTATAATCATCCATTCTACCTTTTTTATCAGCTACATCCTTTATATCATAAAACAAATCATCAGATAGATTTTTTACTGCACCAAAGAATTTTTTTGAAAATACTTCTTGTCCGTTTTTGCTTAATCTCTCCCATAGTTTATTCTTTGATTCTTCATACTCCTTTTTTCCCAATTCATCAATAGAATTAGCATTACGACATAGTGTACGTGCTTCAGAAGCAACCTCAGAAAGTTCATCTAATGATATTTTATACACATATCCCGCATTAACATGTATACGTAATTCGTTTTTAGAATCAGAGTAGAAAACATTTTCTACTTCTTTTGATATTTTATCCAACGTTTCTTTTAATACAATTTCCTTATCTCCAAGTTCTTTCTCGTATATACATATGTTATTTTTTTGATCATCTGCTTCTTTTTTTACATCATTAATCACTTCATCAAACATGTAGTTCATATAGTCATATACACACTGACATTTATTATATGAAGAGTAATAATTAATATATTTATCCAACTCTTTTTCTACACATAATAAGCCAGAATCAACTAAAAAAGAGTCATTACACTCAGAGCAATACTGATTAAAACCTGATTTAACTACATCAGGAGCAATATTATACTTATACAATTTATTGCTTTTTTTTATTTCACTACTTGAAGATAATAGCGAAACAAAATAAATTCCTTCCTCAAATATTTTTTCAACAATACTATCCTCTATTATATTTCTTTCGTCATTTTCGAATAGTCTATCATCAGGCAGATTAGAAATATCAGCTTTATTAAATATAATCTTTGAAAATCTTCGATCCATACAGTTCAAAGATAATAATTTTTCATATGCATCTCTGTTTTTATCTTTTCCCAATTCATTATACTGTGTTACCCATATTGGAATTGCGTTTCTTAATCCTTCAAGTTCATCATTAATAATTGTTAGTATTTTTTTATTATTGCAATCGTCAAAACTAGGAATATCAAAAACAATATAGTTTACACTATCATCAATATATATTCCTTCTTTCTTTTCAAAAGGCACTTCAACTACAACTAAATCCCCTATTAAATTCTCCTTATCTTCATTTCCCAAAGCGTTAATTGTATTAAGCGTAGCTCCTAAAGTACTTAACACATTATTTTTTAAACACTTATTAACTTCTTTTTCAATACTGTCAAGCAAATCAGTATTCGCTTCATCTCCCACTTGCCTTATACCATCTTCTTTAATAATTAAAGTAACAGTATCACCTTTATACTCAAATATAATTCTTCCAACATCACTATTAGCCTTTTTTATTTCATATACCTTTGCAGTTGTTGTATCCACCCCTGAAGGTAAAATATCAACTCCAATAATAGTATTAATAAAAGTTGATTTTCCAACTCCTTTATCGCCAAAAATACAAATTGGGACAACGTTTTCTAATGTCTGTTTTACTCTTAAATATTCTTTGTTATTCTTAATTCCCAAATCATCTAAAAGTTCACTTATTATACCGAAGCTCTTTTCAATATCATTTAAAATAGTGTTAGCATCATTCAATTCTGAAGTTGTTTTTGTACACTCTATCTTATCCTTAACACCCTCTTTTTCACAATATTTCTGTACACACTTATACTCATCTAACGTACCATCAAAGCATAATTGTACCTTGTCTCTTCCGACATAATATTCTTTGATAATTATATCTATGATCTCCTTAGTTCTAAAAGGAAAATATGATTTTTCGAATTTGATATCTCTTAATGCGCTTTTTTCCTCCTTACTACTAATATTAGACCAATCCATTTCGTTATCTGATGTATAATACTCAATTCTTCTAGTATATGGATTACTACGAATTCTTATTTTTGTCATACTATCCCCCTTCACAATACGTTTTGACATTTAGTTATAGTCACCTATTTGTTTTGTGTGTATAATTATACATATGTAATTTTACCAAATATGTTTATTCTGCACAATAAAATACTTTTCATCACTCTATTTTTCGTAGTTATTTAATACTTATAATTATTTAAAGGACACAAAAAGTGGTCACTAAAAAGCAACCACTTTTCCATTTAACCCTATTTCACAATTTTAGACACGCATATTTATTTCTTGTTTTGCTCTACCTATATTGAGATAGTGAATCCATTGCATTAGAATATGAATCCATTGCATTAGAATATGAGTCTAATAGTTCCTTTTCTTGATTAAGCATATCACTAGAGTACTGCATTAATTCTTTTGACTGTTTTAATGCATCATCCATACTTGATTGTGAACTGTTTGAAGCACTGCTTTGTTCATTAATTTGATTGTTATTCTGCGAATCTTGACCTTGAGTTGTTGTATTATTCTTATATTTATCTAACTCCTTTTCAAGGTTATCAATTTTAGCTTTATCATCATTTTTTGCTTCTTGACTACTCTCTGATGCTGCTTTTTCAATCGACGATGCTGCTGTCCCACATGCATATGCACAAGCTACACAAGCAACAAGACAAATTGTTCCATATACTAGAGCTATAATTGAAGTAACTAAACCACTTACTCCAAAGCCTTTCTTCTCAGGTACATTCTTCAAGGTAAGTGAACTAAGAATAATTCCAGCTATTCCACCGATAACCGCTATTAACAAAAGTATTATTGACGCAATTATATTTCCTACTCCAAATAATCCTCCGATAATTGCCGCGAGTAATGAACATATTCCAACCACAAGAGCTGCTATTGCTATTCCCATATCATTTCTCCTCTTTTACTATAAAATTTTTATTTCTCTGTTTTCTTTCCAGTTCCATTAATATCTAATTGCTTTTTTTCTTTATCATACTCTAATCTTACTTTATTCCCATCTTTGTCTTTTGCTTCCCAAGTAGTACTAGAGTTGTAATCATTTTCTTTAATATCTTCTGTAAAACCATTCGACTTAAGTTTTTCTATGTATTCGTTATATTCCTCTGAATTAACATTATATACATCTATATCCATTGTACCTATGCTATCATATGACTGACTTCGAAAAACATGCCCATCTAATTTAGGAATCTTCTTAGCAATTTCACTTGACGGCCACTTATTAAGCTCTACAGTTTTGGAATCCATCTTCCATGTCTGCGATGCAAAATCATAATATGCAAAATACAATGTATCTCCATCAACAACTGCTATTTGCAATTCGCTTGGTTCCATCAAATCGAACTGTTGAGTTGTTGGGCTTTCTCTCCAACTACTATCCCCTATTCCAAGAGCAACAAGAACATTTTCAACTGCCCCCTTCGAAGGTACATATGCCTCATCTTTACCTTGAAGGTTAACATCAGCTGTAGTTTGACCTTCTTTAATATAAGATGCATGTTTACTCATAAACCCGTCAAACACAGATAATTGTTCTGGCGTCAAACCACTCTTTGTTTTATACTTAATATCAACTCCCAACAAATCGTACTTGGAATTATTCGTAAGATTAAACACATATACATCTTTACCATTTTTCTTACCTTGTCCTACATTCCAGACAAAGTCTTTAATATCAAGTTTCTTCTGTAACGATGTCGTTTCCGAAGCATTTGAAGATTCGGTATTGGAATTATCATTACTACATCCACATCCACCTAGCACCAATACACTTGATAGCAACAGTGTCATAACTAAGCTCACTATTAACATCCTTCTCTTCATTAATCGTTTTTTCATAATACAATTCTCCTCTCTAAATTTAGTATTTATTTTCCAGGTCTTATTACCTTATAGCCATAAGACTCTAGCGTCGATATAACATCACCAGTTATATTAACTTGAAAATCATCCTCTAGTTGATTAGGCTTTTCAATCAGTCTATGCAGATCATCAACAGATACATTTATCACCTCAGATAGACTTTTAAGATTATCCCTATCAGGCAAGCCTCTATTTGTCTCCCACTTTGCTATGGCAGACTTTGATACCCCCACCTTTTCAGCCATCTCTTCTTGTGTCAAGCCCATGAATTTTCTTCTGTTTGCAATATAAAGTCCAAGATTATCTTTTTCTTCCATTTTTCACCTCACTTCTATTGTAATTATTGGACTTTCATATATCCAATTACTTTTTGTTTACTCTGCGTAACCATCAGGATATGATGGTTTAATGATATACTTTTTTATACAAAAAAATCCCCACCGAAACGGTGGGAACCTTCAATCATCTATATACAATAATACTAACAGTAAGAACTGTATTTATAATAGTCACTCCTTATATAATCTGTCTAACCCCTGCTCTGTGAGCATATCATCAATCTTTGCAAAATCAAATACCCTGCTATTCACAGCAGTTATTATACAGGCATCTCTTGTATTCTTAGAATAAAGCTCATTATATCCATACAATTTCAAAGCTCTATTCATCTCATCCCACGAGAAATGCCCTGCAATACACAGCTTAATTATGGTATCGCGATTAGCTGAATGCTTCTCCATTCTTATAATCTGTCCGCCGTAAGATTCCGAAATTCCGGCAAATGAGTAGACATCCTTAAGTTTAATATTCTTTTCATCTAAGACGTCCTTAAAATAATAATAGAAAGCTTTCTTATCATCCGCCATGTATTCTCTGTTCTTCTTAAGATAAGTATCTAAATCTTTTGGTCTTGCATTCTTTAACAGTTCATCCAATTCATTAGTAGGTTTTTCCTTCATATGAAATTCCTTTTCCAATATCAGGACTCAATATATAACATTAATACTATTCAAATCTAAGATTCTTCAACACTAAGGAAAGTTCACTTGCAGTATACCTTTTGTCAGCCTCTAAACTCATACATTTCTCAATCACATGCCACAGCTTGCCCGATACCCTTTTTTCTTTTGGAAATGCACCTGTTATCATTACATTCATAAGAACGCCAAGAGCATATATATCAGACTTGGGATTAGAAGCTGTAAAGCCGAATCCTACCTGTTCCGGCGCCGCATAGTACTCCGTACCAAGATACCTTGTATCATCGTTTTTATTAGAATCAAAGAATTTTGCCACATTAACATCTAACAGATATACTTTATTGTCAGATGATACTATTACATTAGAAGGCTTAATATCACGATGAATAATCGGAGTGGGCTGATTATGTAATGAATCAAGGATAGTACATAGACTGATTATAATATCAATTGTATCATCCTCAGATACAACACCCTCACTAAGAATTCTGTCAACAGTACATCCCTGAATATACTCCTCTAATACAATAAGACAATTCTTACTCTCATACAGCGACTTGATTCTTGGCATGCCCTCTATAGGATTATCAATCAGATAATCATACACACTTCTATCATAAGTCTCTAATAATTTCTTTATATAAATCTTATTGCTTTCTATATCTTCTATAAGAATTACATTATCTCTGTCTCCAACAAAGACTATGTCCTTATATTGGGACAGCTCAAGAACTTCTTCATCACTAAGTCCCTTATAGGGACTCATTTCATCACTAATTCTCTCGTCTTCAGTTTCATAGACGGCAGTATCATCAAGGCTATTCTCATAACCACATTTACTGCACTTCCATAATGGCAAATCCTCATCAAAGCCCTCCTGAGCATTAAGAAGATCCCCGCAATTATCGCATCTCCATATAATGTCAGTATCAGTATCAAGCTCAGGATTAATAAGCATCTGACCGCAGCCAAGGCATATCCAATAAGGCAATTCATTAGAATAACCCCGTTGCAACGTGAGATCAGCCTCACAATTAGGACAGAATTCATTGTAATCCTTCAATGCTATTTACCTCCGCGAAGCTTCACCATTGTCTTTCTTTCCATTACAATTAATAGGTTCATTTCTTTCTCAAGATGCACATCAGGTTCTACAAAATGCCACAATCCGCCATTTTGACGCATAGCAACTATATTAATATTCAGAGCTTTTCTTAAATCCAGTTCATTCAGGCTATGTCCTAACCATTCTGGTTTTGGAACCATCTCAACCATCATCATATTCTCATCTAACTTAAAACACTCATTAAGATATGATGATACAAGAATTCTCGCAGCACGAGCTCCTCCCTCTTCTTCAGGATCAATAATTCTATCGGCACCCACCTTTTTAAGAATACTGCCCATTCTGCTAGAGTCTGATTTCGCTATAACAAGTGGAACGCCATGATCTTTTGCAACAGACACGCACATGATACTGGCTGCAAGATTGCTACCCATAGCAGTTACCACAACATCCATATTCTCAAGTCTTAAAGCGACAACCTCATCTTCATTATTAAGGTTAGCTTTAATAGCTGACGTAGAATTAGCAGAGAAATCCGATATTACATCTTCATCACTATCAACTACCAACACGTCCGCACCTAAATTATACAAATTACGTGCCAAGCTTCTTCCGAATTTACCCAGTCCTAGAACCGCTACTGATTTTTCTGTTGTACTATCCATATAATCCTCCTATCCAACATAGAAATTACCTTCGCCATGTCTAATCCTATTAGTTGTATCATTCCCTTTCGAGAAAAAGATTGCCATAGAAATTGGTCCAACTCTTCCAAGGTACATAGTTAATATAATAACAATTCTTGCAAAATCATTAAGATTAGGCGTAAGACCTCTTGATACTCCTACTGTTCCTATAGCACTAAACACTTCATACATCGCATCAGTTAGTGGAATCTCTCCACTTAGTAATACAAGAAGCGTCATAACAAGGGCTATAGTCATATTAACGAATACGATAGCTGCCGCTTTTCTCATTCCTTCTTCTGATACTCTTTTCTTAAAAATAACATTCTCAGGTTTACCAACCACATAAGAATAAGCATTTAAGAAGAACAGGAACGCTGTAACTGTCTTAACACCACCTGCTGTACCAACAGGAGAACCACCTATGAACATGAGAACGCATCCCACTATGCACGATATATCTGTGAGGCCATCCTGAGGCACAGATACAAATCCAGCAGTACGAAGCGTCACAGATTGGAAGAAACTATTAAGGATCTTATCTCCCACGCCCATTTCACCTAGAGTATTAGGGTTATCATATTCCACAATGAAGAATAATAATGCTCCAATTAGAATAAGTCCAATTGTCAGCAATACAACAAGCTTACTATGTTCTGACAATCGTCTAATTATCGTCCTTATACTAAAGCGTTTCTTAATTCCTTCTCTAACTCCGTCTATTATGTCATACCATACGACGAATCCTATACCGCCTACAATTATAAGAACCATTGTAACAATCATAAGAACTGGCGAATCATTGAAATCAATCATGCTATTAGGTCCAACAACGTCCATACCAGCATTACAGAAAGCCGATACGGATTGAAAAATAGCTGCCCAGATTCCCTTAAAGAATCCAAGTCGCGGTATGAATTCTATAGCATATATGACTGCACCTATTTCTTCCACTGCGAACACTCCGGCAACAATTCTTATAATAAACGAGCTTACTTCTCTTTTTCTATCAAGATTAAGTGAATCTTCAAGAAGTACTCTATGTCCAAGTGTAAATTTCTTCTTTGCAACATGCATTACAATAGCTGCTACAGTTACAACTCCCAAACCACCGATTTGTATTAATAATACAATTATAAGCTGACCGAAGAAACTCCAATGTGCAAAAGTATCTACAACAACAAGTCCCGTAACACATACCGAAGTAGTGGAGGTAAATAAAGCTGTTATGAAGTCAGTCCATTCTCCCTTAGCACTAGAAAACGGTAATGTAAGAAGCACTGCACCAATAAGAATTACCGCAAGAAAACTAAGTGGTATCAGATGTATTGGTTTCATTCTCATATTTTTAATCACAGAAAACGGCCTCCTTTTCTATGTAACTACTAACATAGATTTTTCTTTAAATAGTTTTTCAAGTTTTTTCAAATAGCTAATATAATGTACATAAGTAAATATTTTAATTACAGAAATAACAATTAGTGTAATAATAGTTCCAAGAATAAATGAAGGATTAAATAGTAGATATCTGAATACTACATCGCCAAGAATAGTTATTGAAAGCAGAGTTATAACAATTCTGTTAACTTTAAGGCCTCTCTTTGACAATTCATACTCATCCAAACTGTCCGTAATACTAATAAAAGCCTGTATAACAGCAACTGCAATCCACATATCAGCTAATTCTTCAACTACATTCATAATAACACTAACTACAACAAAATTAGGAAATATCAAAGACATACAGACGTCGACAAAAACAAGTATTAATATTATCACCGCACCTTTTATTTGATTATCATATTTTCTCAGTTTAAAAAGCGAAATAACCTGTATTACTATAGCCACAAAATATAAAGCAATAGAAATAACCAAAAAATACGTTACACCAATAGCCAGATACGATACAATATTAGCATTTTCAAACTGAAAAGCATAAGTAATAGCCTGTACCATAAAGCTGGAAAAGCCAAATAGAACACTTGATATCATACCCAATACTTCTCCAACTATAAAACCTTTTACGCTTTTAAAAGCAACAGAATAATCCATAATATATCATCCTCAGGTTAGATAAATCTTTTATAATTATAACAAAAAAAACAAATTTTTATATATAAAATTTATTTTTAATATTATTAATTCATTGTTGAGATATTTATAATCACATTGTATAATAATTTCAAAAATAAAAATAAAGGAGAATTAATATGCTTGATATAGTAAAACGTTCAGAAAATGGTATTGGAGTAATAGAATTATCAGGAGAACTTGACACAACATCTTCTGTTAATTTCCAAAAAGAGATTGAGGGTTTCCTTGACAACTTGACAGATCTTACAATTGATATGAAGAATCTTGAATACATTACATCAGCTGGTCTTCGCGTTCTTCTACTCATTGATCAGACAATGGAAGACCAAGGTAGTTTCAAAGTAATAAATGTCAACGAAGACGTTATGGATGTCTTTGAAGTTAGTGGATTCTCGGAGGTTCTTGACATACAATGAAGAAAAAGTCATTGGTAAAAAAATATTTTTATAGGCTTCTCTTACTTGGCATAGCACTTCTCTTTGGAATAACGATTATTTCTTCTCTTCAAATATATGATAAATTCCAATTAACATTCAGACATGAAGGCGAAACATATATAGATATGATTGAATCTCAGATAAATAAAGATACTCTCATCTCTATTATTAATAAGAAAGATGAATTATCAAAGATAAAAATAGACAGTGTTGATGCAGGTAGCATTTCAGACAATATAAAACATGAATATGAAGAATGGGTTAAAATTGATAACTTCATTTACAACACATTCTTCTTTTACGATGACTTTACCAGATTTCAAATTTTAATACCTGATGGTGACCATTTTATAAGCGTATGGCACGCATCGAGATATGCTGAAGGTGACAGAAATCCTATGTCTTTGGTGACATTAAATCGCCTTGAGCATTCATTAATCACCGCACTTTCTAATACAAACGACGACAGATTGAATTATTTGCCTGATAACCTTCTTGTATTTAGAAAAAACGGCAAAACCATAGGTACAATAATCGAACCCATATTAGATGATAATAACAATGTTATAGCTATAGAAGAATTAGATCTGGATATATCTCAGATTACATACTCAATTCTACAAATAGCAATACTAATAGCATTTTTCATTATTTTCACTCTAGCTTTTTCATTAAATGTCTTTTTCTATTATACAAAACGAGAAATAATGCGCCCTATTCTCCAGCTGAATAATGCCGCAAAAAATGTTGTTGATAAATTAAAACGAAATGAAGATACTCAGAAGCTTAACATTCATACTAATGACGAGATAGAATCCCTCTCCCATTCATTTGAATCAATGGAAGAGAATCTTAGAAAATATATAATTGAAAATAATGCTATAACTGTCGAGAGAGAACATATTAAGGCAGAATTGAATTTGGCAACGGGCATTCAAGCAGATATGCTTATTAAGGATTTCCCTCCCTTCCCTGACAGAACGGAATTTGATATATATGCATCTATGAATACAGCAAAAGAAGTTGGTGGTGACTTCTACGACTTCTTTCTTATTAATGACAACCAGCTGGCTATAGTCATTGCAGATGTATCAGGCAAAGGATTTCCTGCAGCGCTATTTATGATGCGAACAATGCTTATGATTGAAAGTCTTGCCACTAACTCAGATAGCCCTGCTGTAATTCTAGATAATCTTAATAAGCTAATATGTAAGAATAATGACAGCAAAATGTTTGTTACAGTTTGGCTTGGAATATTAGATATTAATACGGGAATTCTTAGAGCATCTAATGCTGGTCACGAATTTCCAATAATTAGAGAACCTGGCAAGAGCTTCGAACTCTATAAAGATAAGCACAGTTTTGTTATTGGTGGCAAAAAGAAAACAAAATTCAAAGATTATGAATTAATATTACAACCTGGCACAAAACTATTCCTTTATACAGATGGTGTCCCAGAGGCAAAAAATGCTCAAGGTGAAAGATTCAATATTGAGCCTACTATTGATGCACTCAATAAGAATCCTGATTCTTCTGTCAAAGAAGCTATTGATAACGTAACTAAAAGCGTATCTGATTTCGTATTAGATGCTGAACAGTTCGATGATCTTACTATGCTTTGTTTTGAATACAAGGGCAATAATATCAATTAAAGGTGGGGAAAAATGAACGAGATAACTGTTAAAGCAACCTTAGAGAATGTTGATAAAGTAATTGAATTCATATGCAATCCATTAAAAGAATTGGAATTTAATAAAAAGTCAATAATGCATGTACGATTAGCCTGTGAAGAAATACTAGTTAATATTATGAGTTATGCTTATGCCGATTCTCCTTCTAACGAGACCAAAACAATTAATATCAAATACGAAATCACTAAGGAGGAAAAAGAAATCAGAATAACATTCGAGGATTCAGGTATTCCATTTAATCCTTTAGAACATAAAGATCCAGACATAACACTTAAAGGTAAAGACAGAGCTCCTGGTGGTCTTGGAATATATATGACCAAGAAATTTATGGACGACATACAGTATGAATATCTGGATAACAAGAATATACTTACTGTTAGAAAAAAGCCATAGTTAATTCGACTTTTTTCTTAACAGACTAATTCTTTATATGAACTTTCCATCCTACATCAATCTTCTTCTTAACTACTTTCATGGTGTCTCGGTCCAGCTTAGGCCAGTCGGATATCTTAGTAGCTCTATGTGATACTAAATGTGCCTTCTCACCAAGTAATGCAATAGGCGTATCCGAAAGAGAATCAGAATAGACATTCTCAATCAACGGGAATCCCTGTTCTATAATGTAACGTGCTTTCTCCTTTGCATACATTAGATTATTAGTAAACACTCCGTATTTTGTATCAAATTCCGACGCAACAAATCTAACGCCTAGTCTATTAGCGATAGGTTCAATAATACATGTTGGGGATGCACTTATAATAAGATCGTCATCCTTTTTCTGCTTAAGATACCAAGGCGCAATCCTTTTTTCATTCTTGTCCCAATATAGTTTTATAAGCTCATCAAGGTCATCAACCATAGTAAGATATTGAAAAAAATTTCGATGCATGAGATATTCTGGTATAATACCCATTTTATACTTAATACAAATTCCAATCATTCGGGGAAAGAACGTAAACCACATCTTAGGATGACGATTCATACACCAAAAGCCAAAATCTATTGTACAATCAGTTGGATATATTGTCTTATCAAAATCGTATACATTCATGATATTACCTCTTTTCCTAATAACTTCAATCCTATAATCCACTCTACATCCTAACAATCAGATTGTTAGCGCCAAATGTTGATGTGTATTTTACATCCTTAGATGCCTTGAAGATGATTGGCAAGCCAATATCCCCACCTTTATTGAAAGGAATATTATCTCCAAACAGCTGATAGTAGTCATTTAGATTAAGAAGCTTACAATCGTCTCTCATACGGATAATAAAATCATCATCTTTCGCAACTAACCTGACATTGATATAATGCTCTCTGCCATCCTTGAATCCATGATTCGACAAAAAAATTGATAATTCCTCTGTTATAAGTCCATAGAGTCTCGCCCTCTCATCATCAGCGCCATGCTCAACTGCGAATAATATAGCAATCTGTGACAGATGCATAATCTCCTTAGTCGAAGTCGCTATTACAGAGATTTCATCGTCCTTGTTTACACCGAAAGTACGAGGTAGCAAAAGCATCTTATCAACAAATTTCTTATCCTCTTTATTATACAATATATATATAATAATAATCAAAGTAATTAAAACCATGTTAAATACTTTACCATACCACGCACCTGTATAACCCACAAGCTTTATCAACAGATAATCAAGGGGTACTAAGATACCTATCTCGTTAAGAAAGCCCAGTATATTGGCTGTACGAATTCTCTTATTAGCCATCAAATAATTATTAAAATTATCGAACACTGTATAAAAAGGTAAAGCAAAGCAACATATCCTAATACACTGACAAGCCAATCTGAAAGCTTCAGGAGCATCAGTCTTAAGGAAGATTGTGGCTATAGATTCAGCACCAAAGTATAATATAACGGTGACGATACTTGTCATTATAAACGCATGTATTAACGCAAGCTTCTGTACCAGCTTAATGGAGCCCCTATCTTCCTCTCCTAGAAAAACAGGGACAAATGCCAGTAATGTATCGGCAGGTGCAAGCCAGGTAAATAGCAAGAAACCTTGAATCTGATTAAACAACCCATTAACTGCAACAAGATAAGGCATATTAAGGCTTACCAGCATATTATTAATCATCATTCCACCGATTGAATTACATGCTAGTGAAACTCCATTAGGTGCACCTAGTTTAACTATTTCCTTACATAGCTTTGGACAAAACCCCTGAAAAGACAGATGGAAATCAACAGATTTCTTTCTGCCCATAAAAAATGCAGCACCAATAAAAAAAGGAATAATATTACCAATTGACGTTGCCAAGCCAATTTCGAACATACCACCCTTTAATACAAAAACAACCAGTGCATCTAATATAATATCAATAACTGTAGTAGATATTGCAGTTACAGTTACACGTTTATACTGACCTTCTATCTGTAAATAGGGAGTAAGCACTCTTGTAAGTGTAGCGAAAGGGTATCCTATTATTAATCCAAGGATATACTGACTAGTCATTCCCGAAATCTCTGGATCTCTTGCTCCAAGAACAGTTGATATTACAGAACTAAATATCCCAAGCAAAAGCCCAATGGCAATAGTTGAGCCCCCTGTCAAAATCAGTGAATCTGAAAAAACTCTATTAAATTCCTTGAACTTGCCTACACCAATCAGTGAAGAAGCCTTGTTACGCGTACCATTAGCTATCATTGTTCCAACAAGTTCCATCATCATTAATAATGGCGCCACGAATCCCAATACAGTTACACCATTGACACCAATAAAAGCACCTACAAAGAACAAATCAACCATGGGACCGATCTGTTTTGAAATATCTGATAATGCCCACGACACCTCTGACCTGAGAAACAATTTATGAATAATTCTATTTTCTGCCTTTCTACCAGTAATTGTTTTCATTAGTAACGTCACCTTAAGGCTTTCTTAGAAATTATAGTAAAAATAATAGTTATTATTAATGTAATAATCTCAGCTGCAAGTACTGCCCACCAGATTCCGTCTCCACCGAAGAAAATCGGGAACAATAATAACAAGGCACTGCTCGTAACAAGTCCTCTGCTCAAGGAAATAATTGTAGCTTTGTGACGTTGCCCGACTGATTGCAGATAGAAAACCATAAATACATTGATTGCCATCGGAAGATAAGATGCACAATACACACGAAGTATATATGGAGCCATTTCTGTGATTTCAGGGGTCATATCTACAAACAGCCACATGGTTTGATTAGGAAAAATCATACATATAGCGGCAAATACAAGACCAAGTAATGCGGTCGTCTTAAGCCCTATATACAAAGCCTTGATGCAACGATCATTTTTACCTGCGCCGTAGTTTTGAGATGCCAGTGGCTGTACAGACTCTCCTACTCCCACGAAAATATCCATGAATGTGGCTGAAATCGTAGCGAGAATTCCATAAATAGCAAGGGCTGTATCGCCTAAGTAGGTCATAATCTGATTGTTTGCTATAAGGGATACCACCATAATTGACAATGCTCCGATTGCAGAGCCAAATCCGGTAGACGCAATTCTGCGAAAAGCCTTTATCCATTTGAGCGGCTTTACAAGCTTTAGCTTTGTCTTTTTCATTAGAATAAATGTAATTAAAAACAAAGCCTGAAAAACACTTGCGGCAACCGTAGCTATTGCAGCACCACGCATCCCCATATTAAGAGGAAAAACCAGCACATAATCTCCGACAATATTAATTCCCGCACCAATTAATGTTGATATCAAAGTAATACGAGGAGAACCATCCGCCCTTATAAATAAATCAAGAAATACCACTGCGGCCATACAGGGCAGAAAAACAAACAGAATCGAACCATACTCCTTTGCGATGGGAAATATTACATCATCCGCACCAAACAAAACATAGAATTGGTCCTGAAAAACCATTCCCAAAATCCAGATTATTGCTATTAATACACCACCCATAACGGTGGCAGCCGTAAAATAAGCATTAGCTTTATCCGGATTTTTCTCACCACGGGCATTGCCCATAAGAACCGAACCGCCAACACCACACATTCCTGCAATAAAATCCGATAGATAAAATATAGGAAGGACAACAGCACATGCAGCCGCTCCGTCAGGTCCTACTCCCTGTCCGATGGCAATAGTATCTATAAATCCATAAATAGCAACAGATAAAGCAATACCTATGGATGGAAAAAGGTATCTAAAAAAATGTTTGTTAACGCTTCCTTGCAATAAATCCATCGTTTCACTCCTCTTTTATTTATTATAGTCTTAATGGCATAATCTCTAGTATGTTCATAGTATACATTATATACTATATAAGCTAATCTTTCACTATTAACTTACTTGTTGAAAATACAAAAAACAAGAACAGATTACATTTAGTTTGACACTGCCAAAATCCCTTGAATGACATTTGTCAGTATGATAGAATCAATCATAAATAGACAGAATAATATAAAGTGCGTAAAAAGGAGGAACAAACATGGAAACTAAGATCAAATGTAACAATGGCAGTTTTGTCGGCATGGAAACAGACGGGCTGATTATCTGGAAGGGTATCCCCTACGCCACCCAGCCTGTAGGAAAGCTTCGTTGGCAGAAGCCTCTTCCTGCCGCAGACGATGACGGCGTGTACGAGGCTATAAAGCCCGGGCATGTTCCCATCGGACCTGTGAACGACTCAGAAGGAACAGCAGAGTTCGGCGAGGACTGCCTCGTGCTGAACATATATTGCAATACCTCTTGCAATGACAGCAAAAAGCCGGTTATGGTATGGATTCACGGTGGTGGGTTCTGTGCAGAATCTCAGGCATCTCCCCTCTATGACCTTACAAATATCTCCAAACAGTATCCTGATATCATATTCGTGTCCATTGATTATCGGCTTGGATTCTTGGGCTTCATGAACTTTGAACGGGTTCCGGGCGGAGAGAACTTCAAGGATGCCGGAAACCTAGGACTGCTCGATCAGCTCGAAGCCTTAAGATGGGTACAGAAAAACATCGCCGGATTCGGTGGCGATCCAGACAACGTGACAATCTTCGGCGAGTCAGCAGGCTCGGCAAGCACCACGTTCCTTCCACTCATCGACGGAAGCGAAGGACTCTTCAAGAGGATTATCGCCCAGAGTGCTAATATCGCCTACACTGACACGATGGAGCATGGTATACACGTCACGCAGAACTTCCTGACCGCAACGGGATGCAATACCATGGACGAGCTGATGAAGCTCACCACCGAGCAGCTCGTGGATGCATATATGAAAGCATGCATAATTGACAAGAACTGCCTTCTTGGAGCTGCCAACTTTCCACTCCTTGACGGAGTAACGTTACCTGAGGATCGAGCGGACTTATACACGATGTGGGGAGACGAGAAAAGAGCCAAGATTGGAATGATGATTGGATCCAACCTTGACGAGATTCGGTACTTCGTTCCATCTGAAGGTGGCGAGGAAGGCTTCCTGGACACGCTTAGGTGGATTGCAAAGAAAGATCGCGCTATGTTAAATGATCAGGAAAAGGAAATGTATGACAAGTTCATGGCCACGTTATCAAATGAAAGCGAAGGAAGTAGGCTGGAGCAATACTGCAACGACATAAACTTCCGTGCCGGCAACACCGATATGGCCATCCGTCACTCCGCTGCCGGTGGTAGCACATACATGTACTTCATAAAGAAGCCGGTGACAACCCCTTACCTTGGCGCAATACATGCAACTGAGGTTCCGTACCTGTTCGACACTCGCTTAGAGGATCCGATGGGAAGCGGAGAAATCGTTGGAACTGACGAGTGCGAGTTCCGTCACGTCGCAAAGGAGATGTGGACCAACTTTGCTAGGACGGGCAACCCCTCCACTGACAAATACGAGTGGAAAAAGTTCTCGGAAAACGACCGCCAGACCATGGTCTTCGACGACACTATTGGTATGCAAAAAGACCTGTTTGGAAAACGAGAGGATTTGATGATGTCTTGGGCCAAGCGCCTTGGAAACGGTTCATCTAAAAGGGTCTGCTAAAGCAATATAGAAAAAAATCAGTTGCCTTAGATTTCTTTATTTGTTAAAATAAATGTGTAGATTTTGTTATAGAAAGGAGAGAAAATATGTCATACGAAAACGCACGTAATGGTATAGGAAAAGTCTTTACCTCTCAGATACTTGCTATTATTGCCGCAGTATGTACTCTAATTGCCGGCATTATGGCTGCACTTATGATTGGTGCTGCATCAGCCGAGTCTGCAGGAGGAGTTGCCGCATCTGGTATAGGAGGAGTACTGTTCACTGTTGGTTCTTATGTACTAATATTAATTGCATTTATTCTTGAACTTGTAGGACTTAACAAGGCAGGAAAAGATAGTGAGCAACTCAAGAAAGCTTTTACAATTACAATTGTAAGCATAGTAGTTGAATTAATAATTGCAATCATTACAAGCTTTACTGGTGGAGTTGCATGGGTTAAGCAAATAGGAGATATTGTTGCTACTATTCTTGCTCTTCTTGTAACATACAATGTTCTATTTGGATGTGCAGGACTTAAACCCGAATTATCTGATAAGGCAAATAGTGTATGGAAGATGTATTTAATAGTAATTATTCTTAGTATAATACTCGCTGTTTTAGGCGCTATTCTCGGAGCAGTTGGTATCACAGCAACTTCTGCTGTAATATCACTGGTACTCCTTGTTATAGATTTTGTACTGGATATAGTATCTTACTTTATGTATCTTGGATTCCTAAAGAAAGCTAAGGATACATTATAATAAGTTGATAACAAATTATTATATGATAATAGCAACACCCTTGTATAATTGATATACAAGGGTGTTTGTTATTATGTATAAAAAGTTTTAAACAAGAAGTATTTAGTCCAATGATAGTGCATTAGAATACCTTAGCACCTTCAAAATAGGTCGCATTTACCTTTGTCTCATGAATCTTATCAGCCGGACAGGTTAGTACATCTTTATCAATCAATATGAAATCAGCATATTTGCCTTCTTTAATGCTACCCCTCTCATCTTCAATAAACATCTGCTTTGCACAATTAATAGTAAGTGCCGATAACATCTGCTCACGAGTAAGTAGTTCTTCTGGCCACCAAGGCTTTCCTGGCATAGCATGATTAATTCCTGTAACGGCAATCTCCATTAGTCCAAATGGGTCATCAGGACCACCACTTGTTGCAGGAAAGTCAGTATGAGATGACATATTAATACCATAGTCAAAGAATGACTTCAAAGGATATGATCCATCCGCCATTCCTTCAGGAACAGTTACCTTCAATGCCTCTACTAATTCATCTGATGCACTATGCCATACTGTTCCGGCAGCAACACACATATTATGATCTGCCATCTGTTGATAATCAGCCGGCTCAACTCTATAAACATGGACTAATGTGTTACGCATTTCGTCCTTACCACCATTAGCATATGCATTAACTGCACGATTAACCGCCATATTGCCCATTGTATGAATATGCATACTAAGACCAAGGTCGTTGGACTTTCTTGTAATATCAGTAACCTCTTCTTCCGACCAGTTAATAAGCCCCTGGTGTCCATCAGGATATAGAGGATCTACAAATCCGGTTGTGCCTTCTACAGTTCCATCTATAAAGAGCTTCACCCATCTTGGTATTATATGCTTAGAAGCATATTTTCGAACTTCAACTGCATGATCTATGGTTTTATCTACATCCATCCAGCTCTCTATCTCACGACTCATTCCCATTACAAAATGAAATTCACCGGCTTTGTCTATTTCCTGAGCAGCCTTATAAAAGCGTTCATCATTGAAGTAAGAAGACCATCCATCCATATACATGGTATATCCTTCAGATAATAACTGCTCTTGAATTGCATACATATTGGATTTGACAATGTCCATTGGTATCAGATTGTCATTATCTATAAAAGACCTTACATAAGTTCCTGCCTGCTCTTTGAGTAATCCTGTAGGGGTGCCATCGTCACCCATTACGATTTCGCCTCCCCTTACTTCGCTCTTAAGCACAGTTCCGTCTTCTGACATAATACCGGCTTGAACAAGACACTTAGTATTAGCAAGACCCTTGTGCCCTTCCTCATCAGCAAAATAAACCGGCATATCCGGACATACAGCATCCATCTGCTGGCGTGTAGGCATATTCTCAAGGAACTTTATATACTGCCATCCAAAACCAAATACAGTCTTCGTTCCGTTAGCCTTTGCCTTTTCAACTGCCGCAGGAAGAATATCATTAAGGAACTTCTCCGGAGTATCATCAGGCCCAATATGCGCTCCTACAGCAAGCATTGCATATCCTAACAAATAGTGTGCGTGAGCGTTACCACAAGAAGGCATTACAAGACCTTTATCGGTATGGTCAATCACCTTCGTCTTGCCTTCGTCTATTAGCTCCTTAACTCCCTTACTGTCACCTACATAGATGTACTTTCCATCCTTTATAGCCAAAGCTTCTACAATTCCGTTCTCTTCGGAGGTAAAAATCTTTCCAAGTACCACCAAATCTGCCTTAATATTATTCCCCATATAATCTCCTTTACATTAAATCATTGTCCTCATATTTCCTCATATTATTTCATCTTCTTTCCACCAAAGTATACCTCTGAAGGCTTGTTATTACTAAAGCCTTCCTTCTCTGCCGTAAGAAGATCATTATCAAATACCAAGAAGTCTGCATCCTTGCCTGATTCAATTGAGCCTTTCACATCTTCTATACCAAGCTGCTTTGCTCCATTGATGGTAAATCCAATAAGCATCTCTTCTATATTCATTCTTTCATCTAATGGAGGACAAATTTCCGGATTTTTATTGAATTCATATGTCCTAGTCTTCTCACCGGCAAATCTTGTCATTCCTATTTCCATTCCAAGATATGGATTCCATGTTGTGAAATCCTCAAAGGTAATATTATCGCTTGACCATGCAACCAATGCTCCGCTATCCCAGAGTGTCTTGCAACGGAACAGCTTTTTAGCTCTTTCTTCACCAAGGAAATGATAATATAACTTAGGATCATCAGCATGCCAATGTGGTGTGAAATTCGCAATGACACCAAGCTTTGCAAAACGATCTAAGTCTGCATCATCCTGAATCTCAAGATGGGCACATGTAACTCTTACCTTTAAACTGTCTCCCAACTCATTCTTAGCCATTTCATAGCCATCTAATACTGTGCGGGATGCACGCTCACCAACTGTGTGCAGATGGAGATCTAATCCAGCCTCATTTAGATTCTTCACAAGCTCACAGATTCCTTCTGCAGAAAATGCTGTAGCTCCTGTTGTTCCTGTATTCACATAAGGTGTTACCATAGCTGCTGTAAATATTCTCTGGGTTCCATCCATAAAAATCTTCATAGTATGAACTTTAAGATGCTCAGTATTATATTCATCTCTGTAGCGCTTTACTTCTGCCAGTCCCTCATTGGCATCGCGCTCAGCATTAACAACAAGGCTACCGTCAATATATATAGGCAGCTTACCCTGTTCATCAAGAGCACGAAGGCGTTTGTATATCTTCTCATGGAACTTCGGATCTCCCGGAAGTCCGGCGTCAAATACTGCGCTAACTCCGTAATCAACAGAAAAATCTATCCAACGCTTAAGTGCAGCATCAACCTGTTCATCTGTAAGTTCCATAGAACTATCGAGAATGATAGGTATCTCGGCTGCGCCTTCAATACAGTTTCCGGTAACATGTCCGTTTTTTCGGACATAAATAGCAAGTCCCGGTATTGGGTCCGGAGTATCGTCATTAATACCATGCTTCTCAAGTATCTTGGAGTTAACCCATATACTGTGTCCTTCTCCTTCTTGAATCTGAAGCTCGGCATCCGGACATATGGCATCAAGATCCTCCTTTACAATATCCTCTCCATTAAGGAATTTTTTCTCCAAAAGGAATCTGTAACGCTTCTGCCCGGGATTTTCTTTGATACGCTTTGCCATAATGTCAAGTGCTTCCTGTTTGCCGTTTGGTTCAATGCGTTCTCCCATGTCTGCATATTCAAATCCAACAGGAATTGTCACATGAACATGACTGTCAATAATACCGGGCATAACGAATTTGCCGCCAAGGTCTGTGATTTCTCCCTCATAATCCGAAAGACCACTCTCATCGCCTACATAGACGAATTTGCCATCCTTTACCACAAGAGCCGTTGCCATAGGATTGCTCTTGTCTGCAGTAAAAATCTTTGCATTTTTAATAATCTTATCTACCTTCATATATTATATTACCTCCTAAATTTTCAACACCTCACAACAATGTACATAAAAAGTGAAGATATGATATGTTAATTGACTTTCTTTACTTCTCTCTAACGGACGTAGTACCTGGTCATGAAGTAGGTTCTGTCCCAATCCACGATACTCATGGCGGACTCCTTCTCAGCACGGATGTCGAACTCGTCAAAGACCATCACGTACTTATCCGTAAGATCATAAAGCGGCCATTCTTTAGCTTTGCCATCAGGCGAAATGTCAGCAGAAAGAGAGGGATTGCCGGTCTTAGCGAACTGCACCCACATTTTCCGCATCGTCTTGGAAAAAGTTTTGTCGAACTGTCTTCCCGTGACTAAGGTCTCCTCAGCATGGTTGAACAGCTCCGAGAGTTCTATCGCGTGTCCGCTCTTCATCATTGGAATGGAAGACTCTACCCTGAAATAGTAGACGTATGTCTTTCCACCGCCCTTGACCTGGTTTTCTGCCGTTCTGATAAGCGGTGCGTTAAACCAGTACTGATCCATAAAGTGGCTGAGTTTATCATAATCCTCGCCCGGGAAATCTTTTATATAGCTCTCAGCAAGCTTCTTCTCCTCCTCGGTGAACTGCGCGAGCTTCTCGGCATAGCAGTTCTCCGCCCACGGCATGAAGTTCTCCGCGCCGAACCCGGCCACGAAGTAACTGCATTCGTCCTTCGTGCAGCCCTGCATAATGTCAAGATCCTTTGCCGCACCCTTCTCATAGGCATCAAATACATCTTTTGGAAGGAACTTGCCGTCACGCTCCGGTGTGGTGATCGGCATCGTAAGCACTTTCGACGCAGCCTGTACGATTTTGTCTACGTCGGTCTTCATGAGGTCAGCAACGGTTTTGCAGCCCAGCTCCTCCATCAGCGTATTCGTACACCAGATCGACTGTTCCGTTGACCTGCAGAACGCAGGCGAACCGCTCTGGGCGATGACGCGCCTGAAATACTTATGCGAGCCCTCCACCAAAGGCAGCAGGGATACGGATCCGCCTCCTGCTGACTGTCCAAAGATAGTCACGTTGTCAGGGTCGCCGCCGAATCCGGCAATATTCTCGTGAACCCACTTCAGCGCCGCCAGCTGATCCATAAGGCCAAGGTTCTGTGAATCCGGGTAATCCGCTCCGTCCGGCAGGTGTGAAAGGCGAAGAAATCCGAGCGCGTTCAGCCGGTACTCGATTGAGACAAGGATGATGTCCGGGTTCTCCTGTACGAAGCTGGTACCCTCCTCGCGGGGCTCGGGTGTGGCGCCGAGCTCATAGGCGCCGCCATGGATCCACACCATGACCGGTTTCTTCTGAGTCCCTTTCTCATCAGCTTTCCAGATATTCAGATTCAGGCAGTCCTCACCCTGGGGGTAGAGGCCTCCCATCTGACCGGGACTTCCCACCTGGCAGGGAGCCTTTCCGAAGTAGTACGCCTCGTACACACCGTCGTCCGGAGTGACATCCACCGGCGCCTTCCAGCGCAGGTTCCCGACCGGCTGCTTTCCCACAAAGGGTATACCCTTGTATGCAATGATATTCCCATTCTTCTTTCCGACAAAAGTGCCGTTGATACACTTGACTCCCAGCGAACGGTCATAATTCCCGTCTGTAATTTTTCTGTTCTCTCCGTACAGAGCATACATCTTCGCTGTCGCTTCTTCCAATCCCATCATTACCATTCCACTCATTGCTTCAATCTCCTTTTCACAGATTCATTTTTCTTCTATCCAAAAATACACTTCCTTCGGCTTGTTCTGTCTGAAGTACCGACAGAGCCTATGATTTCTGCTCACGTGCGGCGAGGATATCAAACATGTAGGTAGGCGTAAAGTACTTGTCCATGAACTGATAGTAATCTACCAGGGGGAGCACGGCCTTGTATTGGTCAGCCAGCAGATCACGTTTGATACGTATGTCATCAGGTCCGGCAATATCCAGAACGTTCTGTTCCCCGGCCGAGTAAGGCTTCCATTCAACCTTATCTGTGGATGGGTTGCCGCAACGCGCGAAATTGGTCCACATCTGCTGAACGGTGTCAAAAATCTCATCGGGGATGTTCGTGCCGTTGAAAGCACTGCTCGTCCCGATACAGCGAACGTCGAACACGAATATGAGTTCCACGGAATGAGCTGCTCCCACATCAGGATTGCTGCCCGGATACGACCAGTAGTAGCTGTAGGTTTTGCCCCACGCACTCTGCTCGTCGAGCT
>DFLF01000007.1 GCA_002373675.1 Pseudobutyrivibrio sp. UBA3626 | reverse complement strand
GAAGGATAATTGTAGATTATCGGTTATATTTTAAATATAATTTGGAGACAGTATCAATATGAAAACAACGGATTTATTTGATTTTCCATTTGCTGATAGAGCTAATGAGACGATTAAGTTTGATAAATATATGGCGAGCGAGCCTGATTCTGTATTGTGGTTAGACGGATATAGTGGTTTTGGGAAAAAGTTTTTTCTAAAAAAATCTCTACAACGATATCCCCAATACCAATTTATTAACTGTGTCATTCATAAAGATTGCCCACAGGATGAAAATCTATCAGGAATATTAGATGTTGTTCAAAAGGAAACCGAAAAAACCTTTCCCAACGAATTAAAAAACAACTACCTTGAGATAATAAACACATATGATAAAACAGCCACGGCAATCACTTCATTATTGCCGGCACCACTTAGAATTATTGCTGCACTATTATTAGATACAACTAATTTTTTTATAAATAACCGTAAGAAAAAAATCGAGCCAAGTACGGTTGTGAGCGAATATTTATTAGATGCCTTTGCAGAAAAAAATATAGTATTTTGTGTCGAAGGATTTTCTAATTGCGACAATGAACTTGTTGACTTTATGATACAAGTATTTAATTATCTAAGAGAGAACTCTCTTTGTTATATTATAATCATTACCGACAAAGAATATGTTGATGATGAAACAAGAGAATTTATACATCGTTCAATCCCTTTGACATATTTACCTATTGGTAAATTTGATGAACATCGTTACTTTTTTGAGATTTTGTATCCGATTTTTGATCTCGAAGGAATTTCGGATGATGATATAAAGTATATCTACACAAAATGTAAAGGTGAGCCCAAACGTTTGTCCATGCTCATTAGCATCTTGCTAGAAAAGGATGCTATCGATTATGATAGTTATTCAAAAGCTGTAATTGATAAGGATATTCTACGAAAAATCCTAAAACGTGAGCATATTCGGTTCTCATCCGATGAGTTTTCTACACCACAGAAAATCATTATATACTCTATTGTTTCTCTTTATAATGGTGTTTCAATAGAAATAATTAAGAACCTTGTAATTTATTTGGCCGCACACATTCAGTTGTTTTCTACTATTGTAGAGGATATATTCTATAGCAACTTACAGGAATTGGTCGACAAAAGATTCCTAAAAAGTGATGGGGTATATATATATTATATAGATGATTCGGATTACATAGAATATGTTGATATGTTTCATCAATCAACCATTTTTTCTTTATTCTCTAAAAATGTATATGAGTTTTTGCTTATGAACCATCTCAATTATAACTATAATATAATATTGCTATCCAATATGTCTAACGGTAATGTTACAGGTTGGAGGCAAAGTGTATTTGATTATGGATATAAACTGTATCAGAGTCGGGACTTTTATTCTGCAAAAAAAATGTTTGAAAAGCTGTACTCGTGCGACGATATCTTTGATGATGAGCAAATTTTAGTGTTTGCATTAAATGAATATGAGATTGGAAATTTTAAAAAAGCAAATGAGTTTTTTTCGCAAATAGATAGATTGGGGTTAAAAAAAGTATCCCTCTGCAACTATTTATATTATTATGGCAAAAGTGTCTATAATAATTCCGGAAAAATAGATGTTGCAATATCATATATAACTGAAGCGTTAGAATATACAGCCGGAGATTTGCATACAGAGGCCAAGATAAAAAATACATTACAAATGTATTGGTGGGAAAGACCCCAAGGCTTTGAAACTGCAAAGAGCTATTTTGAAGACGTAAAAAATAACTATAAAGATTCATGCCCTGATGTATGGGCAGGTACTATACGAGGATGTCACAACTATATTTTTGAGAAAAATGAAGCGATGCTTATGCTCGAAGAAGGACTAAAAACAACAGATGAGGAGACTGAGCAGGCGTTTATTAAAACATCTATGGGGTATGTTTGTTTTAGGGCGGGCGAGAAAAATAATGCGTTACAATACTTTGAAGAATCATATGATAGTATTTTCCCAATCAAAAAACATGAGAGCATTTATCCGGCAAATGATATGGCAGTTTGTTATATGTTAAAAAACACGCAAGAGGCATTTAAATACGCGCTCGATATATTGGAGAAATCTTTGTATTGGAATAGGACTAACTATGGCAGGTTAGTTTTACAGACACATATGATGATATGTCATTTATATCTGAATCACCATACAGAGTGTTTATATTTTGCAAAAGAGCTTCAGAGATATCTGGACGAAGAAAATCCCTCGGATCCGGTAATAATTAGGAAAATATGCGTCAATCTATCTATAGTATACAAATCATTAAATAAAAGCGAAGCATATGAAAGATGCAAAAATGCTCTTCAAGGATATGTTTTTAATACATCCAGCGAACATAGATACAAATATATATTTGAAGATTCCGTCTCATCAAGCCCGATAAATCCGTATATTGGCTGTTGCATATTTGACCCTTGGCTTATCGTACATGCTCACGATTAAAACGTTCGCAAAAAGAATCTAAGTATAGTTTTACCATATCATGAAAATACAGATTTCTTTTTTGTGCAATAAAGCCAATTTCCGTTTCTGTACTAAAACGAGGCGAAGTGTTAACTTCTATAAAATATAGCTTGTTTGTGTCCGCATTATACCTGTAATCAATACGGCATATGTCTTTTAGACCGAGCTTTTTTGCTATGATTATTGACGATTCACGTATCCTTTCTACAATTTCATCACTAAGATACTCCGTGTTAAAATATAACGTGCGTAGTCTGTTTCTTTTTTCATTTGCTCCATACACAGCGTATTTAGAGGTGTTTTGCAATTTTGACACAATTACATCATTTATTTTATAATTCGGGAAATTGCCAATCATGTAATTAGTAACATCTATACCATGTAAGTATTCCTCGGCTATCAGTTCGTGATAATTGTTTTTTAGACTATGAATAATATTAATTGCGTCATCAAATGAATGACATATGTTCTTTTGAGATATCCCTAATGATGAACCTTCCGTATTAGGTTTTATTATTATGGGGTACCCTATCTTGCTTATTTCTTCTTCAGAAAATGGAGAATTGTCACTAACAAGAATAGATTTGGGAATATTAATATAATCACAATCGGACAAAGCTAATTTACAATAATGTTTATTACTTGCTAGTGAAACCACAAAAACATCTGAACCGGTATATGGAACATCTAAGATGTCGAGAAGTAAAGGGGCTTGAGTTCGACTGTATGGTTGAATCATCCCGTCTGTAAAATTGATAAAACAACAGTTTTTTAGTTCAGTTTTATTGTCAACGGCGTGAATCAATTCGGGGATTCCGCCAAAATATTCACAGTCTAACCCTAGTATTTGCATTGCTTGTAACAACTCTTCTATGTTTTTGCGTTCAGGGTGGTCATTATAAGACGTTTTACTTGAATCAATAGATGATAAAAAACTTTCTCTGAAATCACATATAACATAATACAACATAAATTAACTCCTCCCACAATAACAACCGATAATCTACAATTATCCTTCACTTTTTACTAATACAAATTAATTATATTATTAATCTGAAATTATTTCAACGCAATACGCCCTTTAAGTCCATTTACCAATTACCTAGATAACATCCTATCTTGTATATCATCCTAAGTGCGTCCTCTCTTAGTTCTGGTGGAAAGGACTTAAGGACAGGTGATGTCTCGAAGCTTATTACGCCATCATAACCTATTGCAGATAACCCCTTAAGAAAGCCATCCCAATCAGTACTAGGATTGTTCTCTCTCGATCTGGTAAATGTAAATGGAACCTGATGAAGATCAGCCATTCCATCATTATCATGAACATGGAGTACCTTGAGGCGAGGCCCAAGTGTTTCTATGAATTCCTGGAATTTAATTCCAACAAGATTAGCATGCCCTGTATCGAAGCAAAAGCCCAACACTTCTGCCCCGTACTTCACATTAATCTCGTCTATTCTCTTAACAGCCTTGGCTGCATTGCAACACGGTCCTTCTATAATATGTGCTCCTGCACTCTCGTATATGTTCTCAATACATATTGTTATTCCATGTTCTGCTGCGAAAGGCGCCAAAAACTCTATGAACTTCTGTGTCTCCTGCCACTCTAATTCCTCCGAGCCTAGGAACCTTGACAGTTTGAAACCATGAATAACAATATATCTACATCCAAGATAACTGCATATCTTCATACTCTTAACTGCCATTACTTCCCGAAGATAGTCATTGAATTCCCCGGGCGCAGTGGGCACATAGTTAGGATAAGGCATATGCATCTGAAAGATTTCAATTCCTGTCTCTTCACAACCATTCTTTAAAGCAGAAAAATAGTCACAGAGCTCTTCTTCAGTTTTATCAAAAAAGGGATTCTTCTTAGTCTTGTATAAATCCTTGTTGGTAAAATATGAGTGCAGACTGAAATCAATACTTGAAAAACCAATCTCCTTAAGTCTCTTCAAGTCTTCTAATGGCTCTTCATGATTAACCGCTATACTTGACTGAACTCCGATTCGTAACATATAATCCTAGTCCCCTTTCCTATGCTTCATATACTTCTCAATAATCTCAGCCATACCTACAGCCTCGCCAGCTGTGTATTTATAGCTGTTTCTTCCAGCTCCATTAATCTTCAAGACGAATTCGCTTATCTCGTATCTGAAACCATCACCCTGGAAGCTTGGCTCATATACATCCACTTTAGATGGGTCTTCAAAATGTACCTCAAAATGTTTTGTCAACCACCAAGGCGATGGTGCAAGAATATACCCCTTTGTACCAGATATTACAAGATTACCTTCCGACTTAACAGCCAAACCATTCTTGGATGTAGCCATACCATTATCGTATTCAAGTTCCGTCTTGGTATATATATCTACTCCGTTATCATCATATAATGTCTTGAATCTAATATCCTTATATTCTTTGCCAAGTAGCTTTATGGCTGGAAGCAAAGTATAGCTTCCGAATTCCAAGAAGCTTCCTTCATATATGTTAGAAGTTCTTTCTCTTGAATTAGGCTCTGCCAATCTGGTATATGCCGCCTCCACATCACGAACATCCCCTATTACACCAGAACTTGCAACATTCATTAACTGTTGAAATCCTGGACAGTAAGCCGTCTTAATAGCCTCCATTAATACAAGGTCATTCTCCTTGGCATAAACATATAATTCTTCTGCCTCATCCCTCTTAAAGCAAAGTGGCTTCTCGCATAAGACGTGCTTACCTGCATCTAGCGCCTTCTTAGCATATTCATAATGAGTCTCATTAGGCGATGCGATATATATAGCATCAACCTTATCTACGAATTCATCATAGGACTCATAATAATTATCAAGCACATATCTCTTCTTTAGGAACTTATCTTCCTTTACTTCAGGGTTAAATGTGCATATTACATTTACACCGGATACATACTTAACCTCGGATAAGAATCTGGGAACAATTCTACCTGTACCCACAATTCCAAGATTGATAATCTTGAAACTATTATTTCTTATCTGCGTCGATGATACATCGGGAGTCCTTTCAAGATATACCACTTCACAGAATTGCTTAAGATAGTCAAATGTACCTACCCAGTCAGACCCAAGTGTAAATATATCCACGTCATACTTCTGAATATCTTCAATTTTCTGGCCCACGTGATCTTCTACAATAATCTCATCTGCGAATCCGGTTGAACGAACATTCTCAATTCGAGTCATAAGAGAGTCTACTACGTTGACCTTGCCTCTTGCCTCGTCGTAATGTTCGGTTGTGACTCCCACAATCAGATAATCACCAAGCTCCTTTGCACGCTTCAATAGATTGTAGTGTCCATTATGAAATAAATCGTATGTACCATATGTTATAACTTTCTTCATAACATTCTCCTAAACTCCCTGTATCTTCATCTCTATTAATTCATCCATCATCTCATCACTAATAACAGTATTGAACTCTCTCTCCATTACCTCTTTAAATGAATCTCTTTGCTCTCTGTAAAATGGATAATCATGAGATGCTCCCACATTCTTCGGTGTCATATAATCGTCGCCATAATTAAATCGCAACAGATTCTCGTAGCCTATCGGAACAGGTATTGTTGTATTCTCGAACTTCATCTCTATGTATTCATCATACCATGACCTGTTACAATGATAGTAGTCCCAATCAATTGCAAGCGCCAGCATACAACTTACTTCTGACGTATTTTCATTCATATATCTTGTGGATACAATATCGAATGCTTTCTTAACCTCATGACGCAACCTATTGTTATAATCAATCTCAATTCCTAATGTGTTCTCAATTTGTTTCATCAAGTCCATTACGTCATCATCATATGGATCTTCATCTGGAATACTCGCTTCAACCTTAAGTAAGAATTTCAACGTATCAACCATAGAGTCTAGCTCGCCCTTGTCAGAAGGAATGTTATCAACAGGGAATATATCTACTCCAACTACATACGGACAATTATGGAATCTTGCTAGAAACTCTGGCTCGAAATTAATATGCCTCTCATTAATTACTCGAGCCTTAACAATATCATCTGTTGGATCATTATATACACTCTTAAGCTCAAACCACTTGTCAAGATAATTTGGAGCTTCTTCTAAGAATCTCATATAGTCCTTACGAAGCATTCCAATATCAAGGTCATCATCCCATGGAATATACCCATTATGTCTTACTGCACCAAGCATAGTCCCCCAGTCAGCAAAATACTGTATATCGAGTTCCTTACATACTCTCTTAATCTCTTCTAAGACTTCAAGTTGTGCAGCCCATGCACGCTTCATCATCTTAGATACTACAAATCCTTCTCTTGTCTCTTCTTCAAAATAATTATTAGAAAATACCAACATATACCACACCTTATAGCTATCATACATACATGACAATGTCATTCTTGCCACGGCACCGACGTACTTTATCTACATAAATGCCGCCGTCTTATCGGCTGTTACAACCACACTAACATTATTATAATTCTTCAGTTGCTGCATTGGATACTCTCTTAAGCTTTCTCTAAAGCACATAACAACTGTAACACTTATATCTATAATATCTTCCATCAGGACCACATTATAATCCGTCACCTGCTCAGGATTCTCTGCCTCATCACATATAACCAGGCCCTGTACTTTAATGCCTTTTTTCTTTAATGCATCATACATCCTTCTACTGTCATTTCTTGCACCATATACATATATATTATCCTTACCATCTATCTCTTCAAGAAACTTCTTAACATTTTCCTGAATTTGCTCGTAGTCGCCCTCACTACCAATAGTACCAGAAGAGTTCTCATTAATAACAACACCTATACCCATCCAGCGATTAGGAAACTCAGAAAATACCATCTTAGGATGATTAGGCGTAAGAGCTCCTACTTCTTCCCAGCATCGTACGATTCCTCCATTACATGTGTCATATTCATGAGCAAAAATATCATGAAAGCACACTAGTTTCTTCGCGAATCTACCAACATTAAGATAATCATTTATAGCCCCATCATATCCATGGTCTGCGTCAATGAATACAAAGTCATAACTCTTACCAGTAAAATCATCTGACGTATTAGGAATACATTTATTCAGACAAGGAAGTATTCTACGAAAATCATCATATCCATCAAGATAATCTTCAATATCAACCATATCATAAATAAGGTCAGGATTGTTCCTATAGAGAACAGCGCACATAAAGTAAGAACTTCTTCCTCTGTACACACCTACCTCAATGGCGGATTCAATTTTCATATCTATAAGATAATGGCAAAAGGTTGCAAATTCTCCTGGAACCTGAATCATCCCATTCTCAGTATAATTAGCTGTATCATCAAGTTCCATTAGCCATGCAAGGGGCGTCACTCCATACTCCTTAATGGTGCTAGTCATGAAATTCATATCATGAATCTCTTCATCTGTTGCGTTAAGTATTCTATTAATTACATCAAGTTGTCTTTCAATATCCGACATATATTTTCTCCATCACAAAAGTCTACATTGCTCTCATGAGACAATTACTAATCCATCATTTTATCATAACCACATGGCACATTAATTGTTGTTGCATAGTAATCTTTCTCAAGAACATCATCAAAACATTCTCTATCATATTCTGTAATCTTGCCATCCTGTATATCGGCCGTGATTCTAACCCTAGTAACATTTTCATCAGCTACTGCACCACCAATATTATCTGCTGCTCTTAAGAATTCACGCCTCAAGTTCAGCTCAGTATTAACTGTCACATCAGCTATACGCTTCCACTCATTGACAATTCCCATTACCTCATCAGAATATGGTGGCTTACTTGGCATGCTTCTTGATGTTGTAATCAGATTCTCTATTAACATCTTTCGCACTTCATCTTTGGAAGCATCCGGAGTTACCAGATCTATAATAGATATATCAATAGTTGCTCTATCCTTATACCCGTGAAATCTCTGACTAAACTCTTCTTCACCACACATATAATTATCTGACCATATGAAGATTCTCATATCTTCATGTTTCTCGCTAGAATAAAGACATGAGTAATTAAACCATGGATCTAATTCTTGCCCTAGCGATAGCAAGAAATTATTTAGTTCTTCTCTTTTTATAGCTACATGAATATTAGAATCATCACACAAATATTTATCTTCTGTTATAGCCTGCGTAAGAGTATCATCAATTGCATAATAAGTAGTATTAGTAATCTTACATAGTCTCTTAAACTCTTCTAATACCTCGCACTGCGCGGCAATCTTTCTCTTTTCTTCTTCAGTAATCTTCTTATCTTCAACTACTTCTTCCTTAAAGAAATCCTCGTCAATATCTAGTGAAGTCTCTGTCGTTTTGTTCCTGAATTTAATATAATATCTACTTGAAATATTCTCAATATATTCACAAGCCCCTTCAAAAGTCTTATGCTTTCTTTCATCAAATATTGCCCTTATGAATGTATTATAAAACGGATAGTCATGACCGCTATCGGCTTGTATTGGTGTCATGTATTCATCGCCATATTTTTTACGTAAAAGCAAGTCATAACCCACCGGAACAGGCACTGTTGTATTCTCAAACGGCATCCTTATAGAAGATGAATAAGCATCTTTAGGAATATAGTAATCCCAACCCACACACAAACACGCAAATTGTGTGATATAGTCAGATTCCTCATCTCCATACAATCCGCCAATCTCTTCATTCAGTATAAGTATTTCTTGCTGCGATGGATTCTCATCACTAAACTCCATACCGCAGTTTTTTTCTAACCATTTTACCGCCGTCTTATATTCAGCAAATTGTTGGACGTACTCTTTATCTACGGGAGTATGTTTGTCTAGCCATTCTTTTGAATGAAACGCAGTTGAACAAACTTTAAGTGCCTCTATCTGCTCCTTTTCAAATTCTTTTTCTCTCGGCACATAATCAAGAGTAAATATATCAAGTCCCACCGGAAACGGAAAGCCATGATATTCCTTGTATACATCTCTCTCTACCGTAAACATTGTTGAATTCATTACACGTGCTGCATGAAATCCATGATCCGGTGCGTTATAACATGTGTGAATTAGTATTCCATCATAATTGTCAACAACCTCACAGAATCTCTCCAGATCATGTCTCATCATACATAAATCAATATCATCATCCCAGGGAATATATCCTTTGTGTCGGATGGTTCCAAGAAGAGTTCCGTAATCTGCAAAATAAGGTATATCGTTTTCTTCACATATAATATCTACTTTGTTAAGAAGCTCTAACTGAGAAGCCCACGCATGCTTCATAAATGCAGGAATCGTGAATCCATCCCTTGTCTCTTCTTCAAAATATTTCAAATCAAAATCTAACATGCTTTTCTCCTATAAATCAAATTCAGACTTTTCAAATATTTTATAATTATCATCTCCTATATCGGCTGAAACTCTCACTCTATTATATGAACTATTTGCATCAGACATCGCAACACTATCAGCCGCCTTGACAAATTCATTTGCGAGATTTCCTTCAATATTAATGCCAACGTGAAGCAAATCTTCCCATTCTTTTACTACTGCAATTATACTTTCATCATAAGGCGGATTCGTAGGCATACTTGCAGAAATCGTTAACAATTGTTCTATAACGTTCTTCTTCAATTCTTCTACCGCATTATCATCATTAACATAATCTATTGATGCAATATCAATTCCAACAATATCATTACATCCAAAGAATCTCTTCTCATACTCGCCTTCATTCGTTTCATACGCATCTGTAATAATATACGTTCTCATGTCCGTATGGTCAGCGTTAGAATAGATACTTCTATAATCAAACCATACGCCTAATTCTTCTTGAAGAATCTGTTGAAAATTCATATAATCAATTCGATTCATTGCAATATGGATATCCAAAGAATCGCTATTTAACGCTTTAATATCCTCTATTTCATCTTTTGTTTCATTAACAAAGAAATATTCTATATTATGATTCCTACATAATCTATCTATCTCATCTAATACTTCAAGTAAAGCTGCTCTAATTCTATTATCATTTCTATCTAGGATATCATCTTCAAAATGTCCTGTTGAATCTAATGTTCTATTCAAGAAATTTCTATAGTATTCACTGGAAAGCTTCTCAATGTGTGCTTTAGTCTCATCAAAAGAATTTGAGCCCATTGAATTCATAACATCCTCTATCTGCTCATCGTAAAATGGATACCCATGACCTCCACCTACATACTCCGGCTTCATATAATCATCACCATATTTAATCTTAAGCACTTCATCATAATTCTTAGGCACCGGTACCATAAGATTCTCGAAAGAAACCCTTATCAAATTATCATATGTATCTTTAGGAAGATAATATTCTCTTCCAATCATAATATTAGGAAGCTCCGATATATAATCAGCGTCCTCCTCATTATATGTGCTTTGAATCTCATCATACAGAACGGTTAGTTCGTATAAATCCGGATCTTCGTTCGTAAACTCTATATCTGTTAATTCCTTTATCTCTCTAACGAATTTCTTATATGCCTTCTTATATTCCTCCTCTTTCTCATCATGCTCATCAATAAGAATTGTAAGATTAGCAGAGTAATTCACTTTTTCCATAAGCTCAATCTGCTCTTCTTCTTTTACTTTGTCTCGAGGAACATAATCTACGTTGAATATATCAATTCCAACAGGAAATGGAAATCCATGAAAATCTTTAATCCTGTCCCTATCAACAGTAAAATCCCTAGATAACATCAATCGCGAAGCGTGAATACCAAGGTCCGGCGTATTATAAGGATTAAGACATTCTAGTTGTGGGTAATATTGGATTATCTTATAGAATCTCATAAGATCCTCTCTTGGCATACACACATCCAAATCATCATCCCATGGTATAAACCCCTTATGTCTTATAGCGCCAAGCAATGTTCCCCAGTCTAAGCTATATTTTAAATTATTAGCTTCACATATTTTATCAAACATTGATAGCGTCTGAAGCTGCGCCGCCCATGCATTTTTTATAAGAGGTTCAATGTAGAATCCATCTCTCATTTCAGGCTCGAAAAATTCTGGCTCAAACTGTAATCTCTCAAACTCTATTTCCGGAACATTGATCATAATATCTAGATCAATACCATTTGAAATTGGAAGCTTTTCCCATAATTCTAACTGCTCTTCATCTTGACATGTGGCGCTCATCATCTGAATTGCCCAAGTTTTGTATGTCTCATTATTAGCAATCTTAAGAAGTTCTTCTCTTATATTATGGTTTAATAGCTTTTCAATTATTTCTCTATCCTTTGTCGCGATTGCGCTATCAATAATAAACAAAAACATTTTACAGATGTTTTCTTCCTGCCAGAATTCATCTCTCATTAATTGATTAGGATCGTATTTTGCAGGGTTTTTCTTGTAATCTATATACGTCGATATTGTTTTTGATGCAATACCGCATACCTCGCAATACTTCTTTTTGCTCCAATAAGCACAAATTAAATATTGTTTAACCCCGAACTCATCAGTTGGAAAAAGATTGTCTTTCAAAAAATCTTCTCCATATTTAATAAGACTATCCCAATCCTTTTTATATTGACAGCAACTTAATATCTCCGTATGTAATGCATCCCAATACTCCGAGTCACTTTTTTTCTTTATTCCTTGAAGTGCAGTCTTAATTGCTTCATCGTATTCATTACTTCGACAATAATCTTTTACAAGATGATACCTCATCCTCATATCGTCAGGAAAGTCCCGGCACTCCATGATCAATAATTCTCTGTTTCGTTTTATTTTAGATATTTTTTCTTCTTCATCTTTATATACATATCCATAATGATGTGCATATGTATTCAATTTCTTTTTATTTCCTACACCAACACCCGTATATGCCTCATGAATTCTATGTTCAAAATGTAACTCCGGCGTGATTTTAATTATTCTATCAGCATTTTGTTCACCATATTTGTCACCGTTCATATCGAGATAATTTCTTATAACATATGTTGCAATATTATATCTGTCACATTCCCCGGAATTAAAGAAATCAACAATCTTCGTTACATCTTCAAACCATTCGTCATCATCCATATACATGAACCATTCACCCTTTGCAGCTTTTAATCCAACATTTCTAGCCGCAGAAAAATCTTTAATCCACTCAAAATCAATTATATTATCAGTATATTGTTCTATAAGACCACGAACTTCTTCGCCACATCCCGTATCAGTGAGAATCAACTCTGATGACACCTGATTTAAAATAGGTTGCAATGAATCAAGGCATCTCTTGACGCCTTCATAATTTCTGGATACCAATATTGAAATAGATAGTTTTATCTTACTCATTAAATCTATTATCCCTCTCTTTTCTCAAGCGCTTAATCCCGCAGTTTCTAATATAAGTTTCATTCGGTCCACCATACTGTGATTAAGAAAGATATTTTCTTGAGCATTGGTAGCAATACTCTTTCGAATATCTTCGTGGTTTAAATAATACTCACATTTTGCAACGGCATCTGCCATGCTTTCATACACTACCATATGTTTCTCATATTCGAAGTATTCCATCAACTCTACCTGATAATTTGAAAGCAAGAATCCACCGGATGCCATTATATCCATTGCACGAAGCGGAACCCCTGTTTGAATTCCTTTAACCGTCATATTAAGATTTATTCTCGATTCGTTGAATAAATATGGCATTTCGTCATAATAATCTACTGTTCCGTGACAATGAACTCCGTCAAGCTTTTTATATCCTTTGAATGAATACAGATGCGTATCATATCTTCTTCCCAGCAAATTAAGAAGTATAATTCTTTCTCTCCTGCTTGTCTCTTGATCTATAACATGGACTAACTGTTCTTTTGACAAGGCAAACTCCGTATCACTTTGTAACTCCTTAAAATGTTTATTAATTGCTTCAATCAAATTATTATCTATTACGTCATTTAAAACATATGCTCCATAGAGCTGCTGTTGAGAACTAATAACTCCTTCCAGATAACCCTTTGTATATGAATCACATATTTCTGCTACCGGATTATATTGTCCTTCATATAAACTGCCGACAAATGAAATATCTGCCTTATATTTATTCTTATCTTTACCGGCATAGTTTATATTCTTATACCTTTTTACGTTAACTCCCAAAGGCAAATGGTATACTGTATCAAATCCCTTATTGCGATACCCCTGACATTGTACTCTGTCAAAACAAAATACATAATTACACGCATTTCCTAATGTTTTTTCTATATCCACCACATTGAGCGGGCAATCATATCCCCATGAAACATATTTTAGATTTATCCTATGACAATTATTAGATATCTCCGGAAAGTAATTTATAGAAAAGCAAAAATCATATGTTTCTTTTGTTATTTTATCAAAGAAACCATATAATACATCCAAATCATCTTTCTCAAAGTCAAATTCAAACGCATCATACTTAATATTTAATGCATCGAATGTATCTCTGATATCCAGTTTATAATAATAGCTTGTATTTTGATTCCAATCATATAATAATACTCTCATTATATCCCCTTCCCAACCGATATTAACATATATTCATATTTTATCATATATGTCGTATATTTTATATAAAAAGAAGACCACATTCCTGTGGTCTTCCAAACATCATGTGTCTTAGTCTATAACACTTCCTTACTGAAGAAGTGAAAGTACACCTTGTGTTGATTGGTTAGCTTGAGCAAGCATTG